>CAZEPI010000009.1:0-186605 GCA_964514115.1 uncultured Pirellulales bacterium
TCGATATGAACTTCCATGCATTCAGCTCGTCATCCTGGGCAACGGCCACCGAAACACCCCCATGGCCCGAGATGATCGTGGGAGTCCCCTGCTTGTTGATAAATGCGTTGCCGCTGAGGTCAAAGATGGTGGCGTTGGGATGTCTTTTCCAGTGGATCAGATCCGCACTGGAAATATGCCCCCAGCCCCCGGGGCTTTTCCTGATATACATCAGGTGATATCGGCCCTTCCGGTAGATAGCTGCGTTGGGATCAAAGGGCCAGGCCACCTCGCCGTCAGAGGTGATATGGTAAGCCGGTCGCATATTCACCTTCTCATCAGCACCCGTGGCACGGCCGGAAAGAACTGAATACACCGTGCCCGCCCAAACCGCCTGCAAAAAACGCCGTCGTGAAAAAGAGTAACTCACTTTTCTCTCCAATCAAAAACGCACAGATAACATTGCTCAGCTATTCCGATACATCGGGGCCGAGCCTGTTTCTCAATCAGTATTGCCCTTGTGGTTACGTTTCTATCTGAATCTATCATTGTCGTCAATCCGAGGACTTCATCTAACTGGTTACTTTGGTTCCATGAAATTCGACCTTCAGTTTTCGGTCAAAATCGAGCCTAAGAGCATCGGGTTCGCTGGTTAGATGTATCCGAGGGACTCGAGTTCTTTTCGCTGCTGGGGTGTGAGGACCTCGGTGCCGGGCTGGTCGCTGCGCTCGCTTCGTTTCTCTTCGATGTGCCGGATGTAATTATCGAGCAGGGCATTCAGGCGGGCCTTTTGGTCCGGCTGGGCGGCCGACAAATCGTTTGTCTCACGGGCGTCTTTTGAAAGGTCAAAGAGCTCGGCTGAGCCGTTTACATAGTCGCATACCAGTTTGCGATTGGCCTGGACCACGGACCGCAGGGCCAGTTTGTCGGGCGCCTCGGCCCTTCGCGACTGCGGATTGAATGTCTCGCTGAAGAGCGGCCTGGCTCGCAGTTGCGATTCGCTGCGGTCTATCAAGGCGGTGCCTTCGAGCGAAGCGCCTGCGTCGAGGGCGAGGTATTTGCAGATTGTCGGGACGATATCGATAAGGCCGACCGGCTGAGTGATGGTTCGCGGTTTGAATCCGGGAAGTTTCATAATCAGCGGGACGCGAATCAGCTCCTGATAGAGCGTTATCGTATGGCCAATCCAGCCCCTCTCCATAAACTCTTCGCCGTGGTCTGCGGTGAGGATGATGATGCTGTTGTCGTACAGGCCCATCTGTTTGAGCCGGAGCAGGAGCTTTCCTACGTGGTAATCGGTGAAGGTAATCTCGGAGTCGTAAAGCGAGAGGAGATAGCGGATGTCATTTTCGGATAGTCTTTGGCGCATCTGCCACAGCTCGGTAATCGTCTGGTTGCTCTTGAGAGGGCCTTTGTAGCCGGGGAAGTAGTCGTAGCTGTTATGGAGGACGTAGTTGTAGTGGGGGTCGAAATAGTACAGCAGGAGGAAGAAGGGTTGCTCAGGGCTTTGTCGCAGAAAGGAGAGGGCTCTTTGTGTGACGTGGGGGGAAGAGATCTGCGAGTGGCCGGCTGATGGGCTCTCGTCGTAGCCGTCAAATCCCTTGTTAAAACCGAGATTCTCTGACAGCATGACAGTTGAGATGATTCCGTGCGTTGCGTAGCCGTGCCGTTTGAGCATTTCCGGCAGGGTGGGGAAGCTGTCATCGACTACGGTTATCCTGTCGGTGATTCCCAATACGGATGGATACTGGCTGGTGAGTATGCTTGCAACTGAGGGCACCGTCCAGGGCGAGGCGACGAGGGCGTTTTTGAACAGGAGCCCCTGTGACGCGAGCTTATCGATATTTGGTGTGGTATTTCGCTGACATCCGCAGCAGCCGACATGGTCGGTTCGCAGCGTGTCGATGACAATCAGGATTATGTTGGGTCTTTTTTGCGCCGGCTGTTCACGGCATCCGCTGAGCCACAGGGAGGTCAGCAGGCCGGCGGGGATGGTCTGCGACAGGCCGATTTTCAGGGCCTGGCGTCTGGTTATCCGTTTTGGCTGTCGAGTAGGTGCCATAGGTTGTATTTCTCAAACTGACCGATGGCCAGTTTGAGAATGCAAAAATCAAAATGCAAAATGCAAAATTTCTGATCTTGTTTCGAATGTGCAGCTTGGGCGTGCAGAGATTGTAGAAAGGTCGGGGCGGGCGGTCAATGGTGGACACAGGCGGTTGGCGCCTTTTGCAGTAATGAATTGGAGAGTCAGGTGATAGCGGCAGGTCGAAAGGCCGCTTACGCCCTGAAAAACGTGTTTTCCCGGATAGACAGCACGAGTGCGGGTCTTGGGGCGCACATATTGCAAAAACGTCCCTGAATTCGCTTGACAGTCGGCGTTGAATCGCTTATCATAACCGTTGATAATGAGGACGGTATCCGGTGCTCTAAGAAGAGATGAGCAGGGTCTTTCTTCGCAAATCGCATTTCACACCCGTAGAAAGCAGCCGGAATTCCCGGAGGTTTTGGGCGGATGCATTCAAAGGCGATGAATGTGGGCCCTCGGCAAGTGGGGGCTTGTGCGACTTTTATTCGGTATTCTTGTTTTTTAAGGAGGAGTACTATGTGCAGGAAAAATATTTTCTTCCTTTGTATGGTTGGGGTCTTGTTGGTTGCCAGCAATGCACGGGCAGCGGCTTACAACTGGGACAACGGAGAGCCGGGCGATACGTACTGGAGTTCGCCGAACAACTGGGAGCCCAACGGTGTGCCGAGCACTTTTGCTGACACAGCGGAAGTCGCGGCGGACTTAGGGGAGGCGAATATGCCCGTTATTCCTTCCGCACAGGGTGGAAAAGTCGGCTCCTTGACTGTCAGCAGCGGCATCTACCAGTCTCATCCTACGCGCCTGACGGTTGAGGGTTCGCTTACCTGTAATGAAAACATGTTCATAGGCAGCTGGTTCAGGACGGCCCAGGGTACACTTGTCATAAAGCCCGGCGGTGTTGTCAATCATACGGGCAACCCTGGCAGGATCTGGGTTGGCTATAAAAACAGGGGTGAGCTGTTTATGGAGGGTGATGCTGAGAACGGCGGCACCTTCTTAGTCAATCAGCTTGAGCTTGCCCGCGGCGATGACTGTCCGTACTATGAAGGCCAGAATCCGGCGATTCCGGGTGAGGCGTACGCTTACCTCGATGGTGGAGAGATTGTCGTCGACGAGTTTTTCACGATGCGGATGGGTTATCCGGACTGCGGGGGGGCAGGTGCGGTTTCCTGGCCTCAGTCGAAAGGTCATATGGATGTCAACGACGGCATCCTCAGAATCGCCGGCGACGCTAGGGATCAGCTTGGTCAGTACGTTGCGGACGGCTGGATAACCGCATTTGGCAGGCCGAATGACCCCAACAATCCGGTTGATCCGGAGACTTGGTATCAACCGGGGAACGACATCAATAACTTCTGGATGCCGAAGAAAGCGACATTGTTTATCGACTACGACATGAGGAATGACGACGAGACGACTTTGTCGGCGTATCTTCCCGGAAACGGCGAGGCGTATAACCCGAAGCCGCTCTATGGGGAGCAGGGGGCGGCGATTGGGCTGACGCCTACCTTGAGCTGGACGCCGGGCGATTACGTGGCACCGTACGACCCCTGTCAGGCAGCCAAGACGGGAGACGGCCACCACGTCTTTTTCCACACCAAGAAGAGCTATATCGACAATGCTGTTATTAACTATGGCATAGGGACAAACTTCGGCCATCTCGTTGGTGCACAGGGCCCGAACAGCATTTCGCCGGCACAATATTTCCTGGGCGGGCTGCTTGCGCTGGATACGGTGTACTATTGGTGTGTTATTGAGGTAAACGATGCCACGAAGTGGAAGAGTGCTACGTGGGCACTTGGGACGGTAGGTGGTTCTGCGGGGAATCCCGTTCCCGGCGACGGCGTTACGCTGGAGTATTACCTGTATGAAGATATCGACGTAAATCTGATGTGGAGTCGTGGATACTTCGCGGCTGATATGAATGGTCATGACGTCTATTTTGGAACCAATTGGGATGACGTGAATGACGCGAACACCGATACCCATTGGGGGACGTATATGGGTCGTCAAACGGACCAGCTTTATCCATTGACCGACCTGAAACTGGGCACCACATACTCTTGGCGCATTGACGAGGTCAATCTGGCACATCCGGACCAGATTTGGAAGGGCAATGTCTGGAGCTTTACGGTAGGGCCATACCGAATCATTGATGACTTCGACGGCGGGATAGGCAACTGGGACGAACACTATTATCCGGCTGACTGTGGTATCAGCGGGACCGGCGGCGACATTTACGCCGACAGAGGTATGCTGCAATTCGTCTATGAAAGCAACGGTGGTTATTGGGGCTATGATTTCTTCAGCGAAACCCGCTACGTGTATGACGAGGTGAATTATCCGGATGGTGCCGACTGGACACAGGGTGACTCGTCACAGACCGCCAAGGCATTGGGTTTGTTGTTTATGGGTCTTGCGGACAACAACACCGACCCGAATTATGACCGGATGTATGTGGCTATTGAGGACACGGCCGGGGAAGTGGCAATACTGCTGCACGAAGATCCGAACGCCCAGACGTATACGGCCTGGCAGCAGTGGGACATAGACCTGAGGGAGTTCAGTAACGCTGTGGACCTTAACGCGGTAAGGTACTTCTACCTTGGCCTTGGTGTGCGGTGCAACCCCTTCGCGGGGACGCCGGGTGGATTAGGTACTGTTTGGTACGACGATTTGCGTTTGTATGTTGCGAGGTGCATTGGCACGCCGGGCTACAGGCAGCCGGGCGATTTGAGCGGTAACTGCTTTGTTGATTCAGAAGACCTCGGCCAGATGTTTACTGGCTGGCAGCTTAGCGACCTTCTGGTTACGGGGGCTGCGCCGTCGACCGATGGCCTTATAGTGCACTACAACTTTGACGAGGTTTCAGGTTCCACTGCAACGGATTCTTCGTCCAACGGCTTGAATGGAACAGCCCTGTATACGTACTACGATGCGAACTTTGTACCGGAGGGGTTCCGTACGCTGGATCCCTGTGACGTTGCAACTTGTCCAGACCCGTGCAATCCGAACTGCGATCCGAACAATCCGTGCTGTCCGTGCGATCCGAACTATGATGAGGTGAACAACATCTGCTGCCCTGGTCATCCGGAATACGTCGAGGGCAACCCGTACTGCGATCCAAATTATCCGAATGAGCCCAACGTGCATACGGTGTATGTGGCGGATGGCTGGGATCCATGCGGTATTAACGGTGGCTGTATCGACCTGGCCGGTGCCTTTGAGGGTGCAAACGAAGTCAATTATGCGGTTACAGTGCCCAATGACATATACGACGTGATAGACCAGCAGATATCCGTTGCCCTGTGGATAAATGCTCCGGAAAACTATCTGATGGCGACTGTTTGGGCACCGCTGTTCACGAATGATACAGGCACACTGACTGCTTGGTGCCCGACGCCCAGCCCGCCGACGTTCGACTTCCCGGACGATGTGCACTTTATCTGTGGCGAAGCAGACCCGGATACGTTCAACTGTACCATAACCTGGGGCAACTCGGGTCCGGACGACTTCATCGGGTGGAATCACTATGCATTTGTCAAAGACTCCGATGCTAACTACATGCGTATTTATCACGACGGCGACCTTGAAGCGGAATCTGACAGCAGCCATAAGCCGTATCCAGTCGGTGACGCCAACAACTTCCTGATAGCTGCAGGTGTGACGACTTACTCCAGTGATCAGCACTGGAAGGGCAAGATTGACGACTTCCGTATGTACGGCCGTATTCTCTCGCATGGAGAGGTGGCGCATCTGGCCGGCTACTCAGAGCTGTATTATCCGCTTGTCTCGCAGGCCAACATCTATGACGAGGAGTCGCGTGGCTCGAAGTGGGTCAACTTCAAAGACCTTGCGTTGCTTGCTGATGACTGGATGAAGGGCGATCTGTGGCCATTGGGGACATCCCCATAGTTGCCGATACAGCAGGTTAGTGCCTAACAAGGGCCCGCGTCGATTCGTTTGACGCGGGTCCTTTTGTTTTTCGTTTGTTTTTGGTATTGGCAGAGAGCTACTCGTGGCGGAGCGATTCTATGGGGTCCATATTTGCCGCGCGGTACGCAGGATACAGGCCGAAGGTGATTCCTATCAGGCCGGAGATACCGAAGGACAGCAACAGCGATTGCAGCGTTATTACCGTGGGCATATTTCCGAAGTGAGTAACGAGGGAGGGAATACTTGAGCCCAAAGCGATCCCGAGTATTCCACCAGCAAAGGTCAGGATGAGTGTTTCGGAGAGGAACTGAAAGATGATGTCCCTTTTCTTTGCACCGAGCGCGCGGCGTATGCCGATTTCGCGTGTGCGTTCGCTGACGGTTGCGAGCATTATGTTCATAATACCTATACCGCCGACGAGCAGTGAGATTGCAGCAATTGAGCCGAGAACGATGCTGAAGATGCGCTGTGTGCGCCGTGCCTGTCGCAGCAGCTCCAGCGGGACAATAAGCTGATAGTCGTTCTTCTTGTGGAAACGTTCAAGGAGAGTCTGGAGTGTATCGCGTGTTGGAAGGACCTCGTTGAGCGCCTGGACTTTAATAATGATTTCCTGTAGCTCGACCTTTTCGGCGTTTACGCCGCTTTCGCCGCTAAGCTGTACGGTTGTTTCTCCGAATCGGTCTTTGACGGTGGCCAGGGGGATATAGATTTTTCCGACGTTTGCGCCGCCTTCGCTTGTCGTCTTGTTCGTTTCGGTTTCGGGGCCTTGGGATTCGGCTAAGGGCTGTGGGCTGACAAGGCCGACGACGCGATAGTAATCACGGGCAATTTTGACGTGCTGGTCGAGCGGGTCGTCGAAGGCGAAGAGCTCGTCTGCGACACGTTCATCAATGACACAGATGTCCTGCCTGTAATCCATATCGACCGAGGAGAGGAATCGGCCCAGTCTGAGGTGGACGGGCGAAATCTCGAGATGCCAGGGGACGGTGCCGACGACTTCGACAGCGACTTTTCGGTTACGGTACCAGGCCTGCTGGGATAATCGGCGGACGGGGACGATGACCTGGACGTTTGGTATGCTGTTGCGAAAGCGTTCTGCGTCGGTGTACGTCAGGCCGTACTCATTGAGACTTTGCTCCATACCGGTGGCGCTTTGCTGTTCGGGTGGCTGAACCGTTCTGACCAAGATGTTGAGACTTCCGAGCCGCGAGATTTGTTCCTGGGCGTGTCGACTTGCGCCTTCTCCGATGGCTAACATCGCAATTACCGACGAGACGCCGAAGATGATGCCTAAGGTGGTTAATGTGGAGCGCAGACGATGAATCCAGAGACTCTTTATGCCCAGTTTGAGCGTACGTTTTAGACGGAAGAGGACCATTGCGATCTCAAAAGTCAAAATGCAAAAATCAAAATCAATGAAGTCATCCCTCAGGGATTCCACAATTTTTATTTTTAATCTTTAATCTTTGATTTATCATTTTTGTTAGTCCTTGTATATTTGTCCCTGGATTCGGCCGTCGAGCAGGCGTATTTCTCTTCTTGCGTGAGCAGCGATGTTTTCGTCGTGGGTGATGACCATCAGGGTCTTGCCCTGCTCGTGGAGGCGGTCGAGAATGGTGAGGATTTCGGCGCCACTTTCGGAATCGAGGTTTCCTGTTGGCTCATCGGCAAGGATTATCAGCGGGTTGTTTGCCATCGCGCGGGCAATTGCGACGCGTTGCTGCTGGCCGCCGCTTAGTTCTGTGGGCCTGTGTTTTGTGCGGTCGCTGAGGCCGACCATTTCGGTGAGCTGTCTTGCACGGGCCTCGCTTTCGTGTTCGGATACGCCCTGGTAGTACATTGGCACCTCGATGTTTTCAATGACGTTAAGCTGTGATATCAGATTGAAAGACTGAAATATGAAGCCGATGTGGTGTCCCCTTATCAGAGACAACTGGTCGTCGTCGAGAAGTGAGACGTTGTTGCCTCCCAAAAAGTATTGCCCGCTTGTTGGTCGGTCCAGGCACCCTATCATATTCAGGAGCGTCGATTTGCCTGAGCCGCTCGGGCCCATGATTGCGACGTACTCACCCTTGTTGATGGTCAGGTCGATTTCACGCAGAACCCTCAACAGAACTTCGCCGAGCTGGTAGTTCTTGCAGAGCCGCTCGAACATGAGGATTGGAGCGTCACCGTCGAAATCCAGATTTTTGTGGAGTTCGGCCATTGGTCTTCACATATTGGGAACGGCTTGCCTTTTGTCGGTTTACTGATCGCGAGGCCTTTGTTGCCGCTGCGGTCTGGCTCCTCCTTGCCTGCCACCCCCGCCTGGTCTCTGGCGCTGTTCGTCTTGCATATTACTTCTGAACTGTTCCATTCTCTTTCTCATTTCTTCGTTCGGCTCACCATCTTTCATCATTTGTCTGAACTGTTCCATCTTCTGCCTTACCGCTTCATTTGGCTCACCATCCTGCATTACGGCTTTGAACTGGCCGGTTCTCTTTTCGCTGCTATCCTCAACCTCCGTATCAGCAGCGGGTGACTGGCCCTGCTGCCCTGGTGTGGGTTCATCAGCTTGTCTCTGGTCTTTGGTTCTTGTCTC
This sequence comes from uncultured Pirellulales bacterium, assembly GCA_964514115.1. Classification (GTDB taxonomy): domain Bacteria; phylum Planctomycetota; class Phycisphaerae; order Sedimentisphaerales; family Anaerobacaceae; genus CAZEPI01. The sequence continues at coordinate 8,583 of CAZEPI010000009.1, forward strand.
CGTTATTCGCGGTGGATTAAGCAGTGCCTGTTCGCCTTGCTGCAGACCTTCGAGAATCTGAACGTAAGTGTCATTGAAAGCGCCTGTTACAACTTCTCTCTCTCGGATTCCCTGTGATGTGGTAACGTAACAGACCTTCTTACCTCCTCGGTTGGCGACGACCTGGACGGGGACGATGAGGACGTCATTGAGGTGGTCGACGAGGATTTCGACTTTCGCGCTCATACCGGGTTTCAGAAAGTCGTGAGTTCCTTCGATGCCGACCTGTGTGGTGTAGACTTTGATGTCTGGGCTGAGCCATCCTCGCTGCTGGTCCGGCAGTGGTGCGACTTTGAGCACCTCGCCGAGGAACGTCCGGTCGGGGAAGGCATCCATAATGATGGTTGCTTTCTGACCCGGTCGGACTTTGTCAACGCTGGATTCGTGGACGGCAATCTCGGCCATCATTTCCGCGATATCGGGCAGGGAAATAATTGTCTGTCGCTGGTAAACGGTTTCTCCGGCTGCGATGACCTCTCCACGATACCTTCTGAAGTTATTTTCGCTTGAGCCGTAAACCACCAGGCCCGGCGCGGGTGCTTTTATAGTGCAGGCGTCGAGTTGTTTTTTTGTTTTGTTAAGTCGGTCTTTCTGCAGATTGAAACGAGCTTTGGCGTTTTCGAGGCGCGCCTTTTCCTGAGCTAATTGTGAGCGTGCACGGGCGTACTTGCGTTCGAGTTCACGGTTTGCTTCGAGGTAGTTGCTGAGCAGCCGTTGGGTTTCCTTTGAGAAGTCGTATGTCCTGAAGAGGTTGAGTTCCGTCTTCGAGCGTTCGAGGTCGATTTCGAGCCGCTGGACCCTTAGTCGATCGCTCTCGAGGTCGGTTTCAGATACATACTCCTTTTCTCGCAGCTTTTCGGTCCACATAAGGGTGTTGCGTGCTCGCTTGAGCTCTTCTTCGGCGAGGAGAATATCGTCCTGGAGTCTTCCAAGCTGCTGAGAAGCGCCGCCTCCGAGGGCATTCGGGTCGTCAAGAAGGGCGTTGATATTAATGAGCGTGGCTAAATCGACGTTTGGGTCGTGTGCTTTGTTGGCGGTCTCTATGAGCGTTTCTGCAAGTGTGGCGCCCAGCGACTTTTGTAGGTCCATCAGTGCAAACCTCACGTCCAGCAGGGCCTGGCTGATATCGCTTTCGTTTTGTTTTACGCGGATGTGGTAGGCCTCGTTGGCTTCTGCCAGAGAGGCCTCGCTGCTGGCGAACTCGATTTCTCTCTGCACGAGGCGCTCTTCGAGGTCGCCTGAGTCAAGCTCACATAGGACTTTTTCGTTTTCGACGTCTTCCTGAGTGACGTAAGTGCCTTCGGGAACAATATTGATAATCGTGGCCCTTCCTTCAACCTCGGATTTTAGGTCAATTGAGTTTCGTGCCTTGATGCTCCCGCTTTCAGTGACGGTGATGGTAAGGTCGTCCGTGCGGACGGCGAATGTAGTGGAACTGGTGGTTTTGCTGGTGGCTTTTGTCGGGCGTTCAAGTGCCAGCACGAGGGCCAGGCCTGCTATCACTGCAAGGGCCACTATCGCTATTAGCCATCGGCGTTTCTTCGCTCCGGACTCAGGAGTGGTTTTGTTGTTCTTGTTGTTGTTTGGATTCATTTTTTGTGTTCTTTGACATGCCGGATTGCGACCACATTCCATCGGGTCTGACCTGGAGGATTCCGACGTCTCTGTAAAAGCTCAGCCGGGCGTCCAGATGGCTGACAAGGGCTGAAGTAACTGCGTTTTCGGCACCGACGAGGGCGTCCTGCGACTCCAGCAGTATTCGGACCGTTACTCTTCCGGCGTCTAATAACAACTTATTACTTTCGACTCTCTGGCGAGCGAGTTCAAGACTATTCTTTTGAATTTTGTATCTGTCTGCCGTTTCCTGCAAAAGGCGGTACGCGTCGCGGACCTGGAGCTTGATGTTGTCGATTTCGCCTTCGTGCTGTCGCTGCTGCCTCTGCAGGTTGATTAGCGCCTGGCGGTAACTGTTTCGCTGGATTTTTCTGTCCAGCGGCAGGTCGGCGTCAAATCCGAAGTTATATACTCCTTTGTTGAACTGAAGTTCTTGAAAATTCGTTCCAGGGGGTGAGTCGAGGTCGATGTTTGCGAGTATGTCGAGCCGGGGACCGAGGCCGTCGACGGCGAGGTGCACCTTGCGCAGTGCGTCGTCGATGGCATCTTTGGTATTGGCCAGGTCGAGCCGGTGCAGCAGGGCGGTCTCGATTGCCTCGTCGATGGTGAATTCAGCTTCGGCCAGGCCCATATCTTCGAGCGCCTTAAGCTCGTTCTGGTCGAGGGCTATATCGATATCTGTGGGCAGGCCGAGGCGGATTTTGAGGTCATCGAGCGTTCGCTCATACCTTTGGTGTGCTGCTACGACGTTATCCTCTGCGGTGAGGACTCTCTGCTGTGCCTCATCGACGTCGATACGGGTATGTCGCCCGGCCTCGGCTTCCATTTGTAGTCGGTCTCTGGATTCGAGGACCCTTTTGTAGTTGTTTTCGGCGTTGGTGACGGCGTCTTTCTGCTGGAGGACACCGTAATAGGCATTTATGGTTTCGACAACAAAGTTCTGGCGAAAGCGATTGAAGGAGCGTACGTCGTAGAGGACCCGGCGTTCTGCCTGGACGAGCGTTTCTCTTTTTTGTTTTCCACCGCCGGAACCGAGGACAGGTACGGTTGCACCTGCGCTCATGACAGAACCGAGCGTAGTTCGGCCACTACCTGTCAGGAAGCGGGCCCAGTCGATGGCGAGGGTTGTACCAATCTCGATTCCATCTTCGAGCAGGTAGTCCCGGTCGGTTTCAAGTGCCGAGTGAAGAGAGAATTCGTCGTCGGTGATGCTGTCGTCGGTGTATGCGCCGTCGATAGTTGCGAACCATCGGCGTTCGTAGTCATGGCGGATGCCGGTTAAGGAAAGCGCCGAGAGATACAAGCTTTCTTTTTGGCTTTGGTATCCGCGATTGTTGGCTGTGGCGATGGCCACGGCCTGGGCGAGGGCCAGTGTGTTTGGTGATGTAGGGATGTGCTCGATGGTTATATCGTTGGGTGAAGTGGGCAGGTTGGTATCACTGACCATGTAGTTGACCCTTTGGCCAAACGCGTTGTTCCATTTGGTGTCGATGATTTCATATACCTCTTTGTCGGCGTCGGTTTTGTGAAGGTCCGGACTGCATCCGGCTCCTATGCCCAGCAGGACAAGGATAAGCACTGCGCAGAAATTAGTCGTTGGCTGAGATATACCAGACATCCCACCCTGCTCCAATCTTGACTGTCGTCAGACAAGTACCAGCAACCGAGGTTTTGGTCGTGTGTTAGCGTCTTGTATCTTATTATACAATAACGGCTTATAAGGCAAAAGCAAAAATGCCCTCAGGGCATCCGCCATAGTCAATCGCGGTATGAATTGTATTGTCTGTGCGTTCTGTAGCAGAGCAATATAGAAGCCCCGTGGCCGAGCGTTTCTGCTATAATCATAGCAGAGCCAGGATTGCGATAACTCGCGGTTTACCAAAAATTAGACGCTTTTCGTGCTTCAGATATTTCGGGGAATTTCTTAAAAGTTGCTGTTATGTTGTTTTTGGCGCTGAGATGACATCGGAATCGGCGATGAAGATTAGGATTGGTGTTATTTTGCTCCTGGTTGTTGTGGTGGGAGTGCTCTGGGGCGTTTTCTGGATTGGCCGGCAGCAGGATAAGGGTGTGATTCTTGCCTCTGAGAAGAGTGACGGGCGGCAATCCGGGGGGGCGGAGGTGAACGAGCCGGCTGGCGAGAGTGAGGGCGCAGCCGAAGAGGGCGAGGTTCAAAGGCCTGACCATTCCCATCCGGCATTCGATGAGCGGCGCGAAGAGCGCAAGGAGATGGTTGAAAGGCAGATAAGACAGCGAGATGTGAGGGACGCTAATGTGCTGGCGGCAATGAAGACGGTTCCGCGTCATGCGTTTGTCCGCAGCAGTGACCTGAGACGCGCTTACAGTGACCAGCCGCTTGCCATAGGGCTTGGGCAGACTATCAGCCAGCCGTATATTGTGGGATATATGACCGAGGCGCTGGGGCTCAAAGCCGATTCTAAAGTTCTTGAGGTCGGGACCGGTTCGGGTTATCAGGCGGCGGTTTGCGCGGAGATTGCCAGGGCGGTGTACACGGTTGAGATTCTTGACGGCCTTGCCAAATCGGCAGGCGAACGGCTGAAGGAGCTGGGTTACTGCAACGTGTTTGTCAAGTCGGGCGACGGGTATTTCGGCTGGGGGGCAAACGGGCCGTTCGACGTGATTATAGTGACCGCTGCTGCCGGGCTGGTGCCGCCGCCACTGATTGAGCAGTTGAAGCCGGGCGGACGGCTGATTTTGCCTCTGGGCAGTCCATACGGTGTGCAGACGCTTGTGCTGGTTAATAAGGACAAGAAAGGTGAGTTGAGCAGCAGACGTTTGTTGCCTGTTATGTTTGTCCCTATGACCGGGCGGGTGATGGAAGAGAAGCCCTGATTGATATATCGGGCAGTTGACCTGAGGGGACCGTAGGGTTTACGCTTTTGGTTATGGCTGTATCGATAGCAGTATTCCTTGTCTCGGCGGCGACGCTTGGGCTCGAGCTTGTCCTTGTTCGTGCTCTGAGCATCGGGCACTGGCATCACTTCTCGTATCTTGTAATCAGCACGGCACTATTGGGCTTTGGAGCAGGGGGGACGTTTGTGGCGGTTGCGGGTCGGCTTGTGAGCGGCAGGCCGGTAAGGTTGTTGTGGGGCTGCGCCTTGGCGATGGCGGTGGCTGAGCCCGTTGTTTTTCTGCTTGCTCAACAGGTTCCGCTTGATGAGCTTCAATTGATATGGGATTTGCGGCAGGTGTTTTATCTTTTTGCGTACTACCTGCTGTTTTTCGTGCCGTTTTTTTTCGCCGGTTGTTTTGTTGCTCTGGCCTTTACTATTCAGGCCGGACAGGCACATCGGCTGTATTTCTACAATATGTCCGGTTCGGGTCTGGCTGTTGCGGCGGTTGTGTGGCTTATGTGCGGCAGCTCACCCGAGTCGCTGCTTCTTGTGGTAAGTGCGGCTGGGTTTGCGGCGGCCTTAGTGCTTGCAGTCGGGCTGTCGCTGCGGCGAGTGGGCATAACCTTAGTCTGCGCGGTTGTTTGTCTTTTGGTCTTCAGCAGCAACGGTCCGTTTCCGCTCTCTATCCGCATTTCCGAGAACAAGTCGTTAGTATATTACCGGGCCTTGCCTGATGTCGAGGTTGTTGCCTCGCGGTACAGTCCTCTTGGCCGATTAGATTGTGTCCGAGCGCCGACGATTCGATACTTTCCAGGCCTGGAGCTGGGCTATCGCGGGAATCTGCCGAGTCAGATGTTGATAATCAGGGACGGCGATGGCGTTTCTGCCGTCAATCATTTTGAGCGGCTCGGCGAGCTGGATTGTCTTGGGCATACGACCTCCGCTCTGCCGTATCATCTTATCCCGGAGCCGAATGTTTGTGTTATTGGAGCGGGGGGTGGTTTTGATGTTGGTCAGGCCCTAGTTTGCGGGGCAAAGAATGTAACTGCGGTGGAGATGAACCAGCAGGTCGTTGAGTTGATGCGTGGCGAGCTTCGCGATTTTGCCTGCGGACTCTACGAACGCGGCGACGTTGAGGTTGCAATTGCCGAAGGGCGAAGTTTTCTCGAGACGACGGCGAGAAGATTTGACGTTATAACTATATCGCTTCTCGATTCGTTTACTGCTTCAAGCGCCGGAGTTTATGCGCTGAACGAGAGCCATCTATACACCGTTGAGGCGGTTGAGTGTGCTCTGTCGCGATTGGGGCCGGGTGGAGTGTTGAGTATCACTCGTGTTTTGAAGACTCCCGCGCGAGATGTGCTGAAGATGTTAGCGACGGTGGCTGAGGCGCTTCGCCGCAGAGGCGTAGTTGAGCCGGCGTCCCACGTCGCAGCGATACGAAGCTGGGCTACGGCTACAATTGTCGCTTCGCCGCAGCCCTTTGAGGAATCACAATTAGAGGCGGCGCGACGCTTTGCCGAGCAACATCGCTTTGACCTTGTTCATTTACCGGGGCTTAAAGAGCGGGAGGCGAATCGGTTTTACGTGCTGGAAAGGCCGGTGTACTATGAGGCAGCCAGGCACATTCTCTCGGATAACTACCGGCAGTTCTATTGTGACTACCCGTATAGCATTAAGCCGGCGACGGACGACCGGCCTTACTTTTTTGACTTTTTCAAGCTAAGGGCGCTGCCCGGTTTGATCAGGGCTGTGGGTGGGCGCTGGCTTGTTTTTTCGGAGTGGGGCTATCTCGTATTGGCAGCGACATTAGCCCAGGCGGTTATTGCCAGCGGTGTCTTTATTCTGATTCCGCTTTTTGTGGCCAAGCAAATCAGGGCGGTTCGCACGGGCAAGCCGGCTGTGGTCTGTTATTTTCTTTTGCTCGGTCTTGCGTATATGTTTCTGGAGATGGGATTCATCCAGCGGCTGACGCTTTTGATAGGGCATCCTGTGTTTGGTGTAGCGGTGACACTGAGCAGTTTTCTTGTTTTTTCCGGTATCGGTTCGCTGGCGTCGGGGCGGCTTCTTGTTTCTTCGCCTGTTCGTCGGATAGTGTGGGCGATTGTGGCGGTAGTATTGCTTGGGTCGGCAGAGATAATAGTCTTGAGGTTCGGTCTTGCCCGGCTGTTTGGTTTTTCACTTGCGGGCCGGATAGTTCTGGGTGTGCTTCTAACCGCGCCTCTGGCGTTGTTTATGGGAGTTCCTTTTCCGTCCGCAATCAAGCAAATCAGCATTCAAAGCAAAGCGCTTGTGCCGTGGGCGTGGGGGGTGAACGGTTTTGCATCGGTTACGGGTGCGGTTCTGGGGACTTTGTTGGCGATTTCGGTGGGGTTTACGGTGCTGGCTGTCGCGGCTTTGGGCTGTTATCTCTTTGCGGCGCTGCTCTGCAGGTATGTGTGTCGGGACCCCAGCCCCTGGGGCCAAGCCCGCAAAGAATAGCGGACTTCGACGAGCTCAGTCGAGTCGCTGGGCACCCTCGTTAGCAGGTCAGGTGCAGTGCTGCCGCGATGTTTTTCCCTGCCCGGGCAAGCTCGTTAAACTTCTCAACTGCCTTGTGTGTGTTGAGTGCTTCGATTTGGATGTTGTGGTCTGCCAGGAATTGTCGTGTCTGCTCGGGTACGTTCATTACTCCGTAGGCGCCGCAGCCGACGACGAGGATGGAGGGTGCGGCATCGACTATGGGCCGGAGGTCTTCGGGACTGAGCATGTGGCCTTTCTTTCTCCACCAGTCCGGCTGTACGGTGTTCGCAATGACCAGCACGTCGTTTGTATATTCTACCCCGTCGATAACAATCTTACCGAATTGGTATGAGTCCACGTGCATACTCTGTTGCTCTTAACCCGCATGCGAGGGCTTCGAATGAGCTCCCCGGAAGGGGTCCCCAGGACAGCCGAACGTCCTTGCCTTTTTAGACAGGATACAGCGGCGGGGTTTCCTTGGCAACCGTTGACGGCCCCGATTGAATAGTGGAGTTGGGCTGATGTTGGCTTGGGAGGGCGGCCCATTGCTTTTTTATCAGACGCTTGGGTGGAAGACCGGTCCTCAGAGCGGCATTGTTGGTCCGGGCTCGGCGGAACAAGGGGGTTGTTACTGTGGAAAATACTTAAGGCGGCCTTTTCAGATTCGATAATTAGACCACAGAGATGGTGCGACTTGGGTTGTTGTTAAGGTGCTTTGCACCCAATCGTGCAGGAAGGTGTTTGGTTATGGACGAACAAGCAGCGGTACTGGAAGAGGAGAGTCTAGAGAGCTTCGGCCGGGGGCAGTGCGGTTTAGCGGTGGGTAATCAAGGCGGGCCCTTCGACGATGCTCAAGGCGGGCTGGGTGAATGTGTGTCTGGCGCCGAGAACGATGCGCTTATCGAGAACGTGTTTCTGTGCGGCCTTGAGCCGGCCGAGCCGCTAACCAGGCGCGAGGAGGAGATTCTTGAGATGATAGTGGCCGGCAAGACCAATAAGCAGATAGCCCGGCAGCTCTGCCGCAGCGAGCGAACCGTTGAATACCATCGCAATCGTCTGATGCGCAAAATCGGGGCGCACAACTCTGCCGAGTTGGTCAAAAAAGCCATTTCGATGTCTTTAGTATGACACCGGCCTGCGCGCGAGGGGGAATTCTACCTGTGACAAAACCCTTTTGCGGAACGGGCCTTCGCTGCAAATCAGGTAGTTTCCGAAGTCTATTGCTGGTTGTCATTTGACGACGAAGGTAAACAGAGACACACCGGACCATTGTATATTAAGCAATCAACAATATCAGAGTGGAAGAGATGGTGAGTGAAGAGAAGCTGAGGGACTTGATTACGAACAGAGCAGAAGATGTTTCGTCGAGCCGCCTGATAACCTCTTCGCGAGTATGGCTGGAGGTCGGGGACCTGATGAGCAGGGAAGTAGCGGTTGTCGGCCCGGAGCATACTATTGTCGAGGCGGCCAGGATTATGGCTGAGGACAGTATCTCGTCGCTGGTTGTGCTTGACGACGGGAGGGTGGCTGGAATTATCACCGAGACGGATTTTCTCAAGGGGGTTGTTGCACAGGGCAAAGATGCCGACAGTGTCAAGGTAAGGGAGGTGATGTCTCAGCCGGTGGTGAGCGTCTCTCCCGATGTTTCGGTGTTTGAGGCCGGCGAGATTGTGGAGGATAGGCGTGTCAAACGGCTACCTGTCCTCGACGGTGGAAAGCTGGTCGGCATTGTAACTCAGACGGACCTGATTCGCGTTCTGACATCCTACGGTATGTGGAGGGATGTGGTCGAGATAATGACCAGGGATGTTGCCACGGTACAGCGGGGTGATTCGGTGGCTAAGGTAGCGGAGATGATGTCGGCCCACAGCATCTCCGGCATAGTGGTGATGGATGCCAAACAGGTTGTTGGAGTGCTCACCGAGAGAGACCTGCTTCGAAGAGTGATGGCTCAGTGCAAAGACCCGGCAAAGGTAAAGGTCGAAGAGGTGATGTCGAGTCCGGTTATGAGCGTACCGCCTTACTACTCGGTATTCAGCTCAAGCCGAATTATGGAAAAGACGCACGTACGTCGTCTGGTCGTTGAGGACAATGGACGGCTGTGTGGGGTGGTTACACAGACCGACATTTTCAGGGCCGTTGAGGACCGTTTTCGCCGGGACGAGGAGAAAAACTTCCAGTTGCTCGAAGAGTCCGAAAGCTGTGTATATACATTGGACCTGGAAGGCGGGACTACGTATGCCAATCCGGCCTTTATGCGGTTGCTGGGCATTGGCGACCGGGCCGAGCTTGTCGGCAAGTCGTTTTTGCCGGAGCGGTTCTGGTTCAACTCGCAGGACAGGCGCAATTTTCTGCAGCAACTGAAGCAGGGAGCCGTAGAAATCAAAGACCTTACACTGAAGACAGCCACCGGGAAGAGAATCGACGTCACCGTGTTCTCGAGTTTCACCAAGAACATTCACGGGAAGATTAACGGCAGTCAGGGGGTTTTGTATGACATAACGGACAAGAAAGAGCTTGTGACGTTGAAGGAGACGGAGAGGGCGCTTCGGGCAAGTGAGGAGCGATATCGTCGGATAACCGAGTCGGTTACGGACTATGTTTTCACGGTTTGTTTTGAGGATGGCCGAGCGACTGAAACGATACACAGCGAAACGAGTGTGGCGGTTACGGGCTACACACCGCACGAGCTCAGGGCTGACCGAAAGCTATGGTTCAATATGGTGCATCCCGATGATTGGGAGTCCGTTCGAGAGCAGCTCGAACAGTGCATATCGGGCCAGGAGGTCAAACCGCTGGAGCATCGAATTGTGCGCAAGGACGGGACGGTTCGCTGGGTCAAGAGGACGCTTATTCCGAACTTTGATTCGGACGGGACGCTGCTGTCTTATGACGGGTCGTGGAAGGATATAACCGAGCTGAAGTTGGCCGAGCTGGCGCAGATGCAGTTGCTTGGGGAGCTTACCGAGGCCACGCAGGAACTGAGGGACTTTGCACACGTAGCGTCGCATGACCTCAAGGCGCCGCTTAGAGGCATCAGCGCGTTGGCCGGCTGGATATCGACCGATTATGCCGACAAGCTCGGCGAAGAGGGAAGGAAACAGATAGAGTTGCTCATGGTGCGCGTGACGCGGATGTACAACCTTATTGACGGGATACTTCAGTATTCGCTGGTGGCGCGGCTCAAGGAGAATAAGGTCCAGGTGGATTTGAATGAAGTTGTCGACGAGGTTGTGGTTCGGCTTGCGCCTCCTGATAATATTGTTGTCAACGTGGAAAAGAAGCTGCCTGTGATTATATGTTGTGAGAGTGGTATCAATCAGGTGTTCTATCATTTGTTGAGCAACGCCGTGTCTTATATGGACAAGCCGGATGGCAGGGTGACCGTCGGGTGGAGTGAAGAAAGGGATTTCTGGAAGTTCAGCGTATGGGACAACGGTCCGGGTATTGAGGAAAGGTATTTTGACAGGATATTCAAGATATTTCAGACGCTTGCCCCGCGGGATAGGGTCGAGAGCACCGGTGTTGGCCTGGCGATAGCGAAGAAGGTTGTACAGTCCTGGGGTGGCAGGATATGGGTCAAGTCCCGTCCGGGTGTGGGCAGTACGTTTTTCTTCACCATGCCCAAGCAAGATAAAATGGCCGGAAAGACGTTGGCGACTGTGGGTGCCGTCGGCTGAGTCCCTGTATGCAGGGGTCGTGGCGCGCTGGTTTTGTTCCGGTGGGCCGGGCATCGCCGACCGAGAGATTCGTGCCGGATTGAGAAGACCAAAGGCAAGGAGTAGAAACAATGCTCTCTAAGAGATTTGTGGCACTGGCTATTGTGTTGATTGCGAGTGTTGTGTTGGTCTGGTTCAGCACAAGCATACGGGGCAGGGAGACAACGTATGAGGTTCGGCCGCAGATATCCGTTCCCGAATACAGAACAGATGCCGCACGGGCCATCGATGCATATGAGCGGCTGATGGAGCGATATATGGACCTGACGGAGAAACATTTGTCATGGCGTGACGGTAGTAGTCGTGTTGTCGTAGAAAAGCTGATGCGCATCGACACTAAATTGAGTGAGTTGTCTGAGCGAATCGCCGGAATTGAACGAGCCCTGGGTATAGATGGCGCTGGTAGCGGGCAGTTCGAGTCCGACGGCGAAGACCCAAACCGGGTGTCAGGGCGCTGAGCCCCGGCACGCCGGGGATGCGGCCAGCGTGTTCATTGCGGGGGAGGGTGGTGTTGTTTTAGTGTGGGGGCAGTTCTGTTGGTGTTCAATCTCAACGGGCTTCATCCGTAAGTTCTGCCGGCTTCGTCAACATAGACGGTGCCTTTTGCCGTTTCTATTATCTTCGCTGCCTTCGGGACTTCATTTAGCTGCGGGATTCTGAATAGCGTGTGACATTTTTGACACCTGACACGACGGTCGGCCATTTGACCTTCAAGCAGCCAGCAGTTTCCACATTGCGGACACTGAGCAATAATCTGCATTTCAAACCTCAACAGTCAGCGGCTGGTTTGGATGCGGCCAACCATCGACGTGTGTGAGTTCGTTTTCCCGAACCGGATTAAATCGTCGGCGTATTTTAGCTCTCCGGTCACTGTTTCTCCAGCCCAAAGTATCACCTTGTCCCATAATGTCGCGGCTATTCTGCACCGGCCCGGTGCACAATCTCAAAGACCAGCCACATCGCTGTAATGGATGTAATTTTTCTTGATTCGAGCCGGCAGATTCGGTATACTAAGAGTCGACAGGGGGTGTGATGACTTGATCAAGAGGGTTACCTGCAAAGTTGTTCGAACGATTCCGCTTTCCTTCGACTTCGCTCAGGACAGGTCATCGGTTCGTGATGAATTCAGTTCGGACCGTTGGGGCAAAAGGGCGGCGCACGGCTGGCTTTGGGCGCAAGACACGAGCGCATCGGATTCATCTGTACGGGGCACGACTTATGGTTATACAGTGGGGCCGTTCGAATGTTTTCGTGTGGGGTGCTTTCTCGACTGCTATGCGTAAAAGCAGGGTGTGAATTTGAGAGTTATATAAGGTTTCTGAGATGATTTTTCAGGAAATGGCGGCATAGGGACATCGCCACCGCAGAGGCCATAACGGCAACGAACACGTCTATTGAACCATCATTTATTACGGCAGCGATGGCTGTACCGGCAGCCGGGGGATGTTCGACGTCCACCGCCACCATAATGAATATGGCGATTCCAGCAGCGAGCGGGCATTCAACGTAGTACGGCAGGGCTGTAAAGGCGAATATCGCTCCCGCGAGCAGACCCACAAAATGACTGTAGATAACGACCTTTGGCTGGGCCGAAGCGGTGCTTGGCATGGCAAAGACGATGAAGGCCGTTGCGCCCATTGCACTTATCAACACCATTCTGTCTTCGCCAAGAAACAGAAACAGCGTGAGCAGAACTGCAACAGCGAGGCAGCTTTGGAGCAGATAGTATATCCAGAGCTTGCTGAACTTGGCGAGTTTTGAGGCCTGCTGTTCCATAGGCGAAGCTTCCAGTGTGATTGTAGTGGGCAGCGAGCCGATTGGAAATTAAAAAAAGCGGCGAGGTTAAGTAACTGGGTTGGGGAAGCCCGGCTTACGTTTCCTCGCCGATTTCACAAAATCCGTTCCGCTAACTGCTTCGACCCTCCCTGGTCGACTCGGAGACACGGCTGTTTTTTTGGGACTATACTCCGTATTCTATGATGTTCTCTGCAGCTTCTCTGGTGTTATCGGGACAATCGAGTTGACCTGATTTCAGCAGGTCGCATGCTCGTTGGACCGCGTCGGCGTCGTCCGTGGGTGTAGTTAGTGCTTTCTCAAGCAGGGAGGCATACTCGGTTTGCAGTGAGGCGTCGGCCTGGGGCTTTGACGAAGGTTTTACGGCATTGGCCTTGTCTGCCGACTGTTGTTCGGCAAGGTCCTGGATTTGGTTGGCGTTAATTTTATTTATCATAAGATTCCCGGTTACACTAACGTTTTTGGATTCACCATTGTTTTCGACTCATTTTGCGAAAACTTTAAAAATTTTGCTGAGAAGTTCATTTTTTTCTAAAGTGGGCCATCCTTTTCGGACGAATAAGCGATTTTGGCATTGCCGGCATCTTCTAATTATCCTTTCCGAGTGTCTCAGCGACCTCCCAGGCGACGAATTGAACGAAATTGATTGGGCTTATCCTTGCCAGTTTTTCGGCCACGGGGGCGAATTCCTTGTGTTTTTGACGGTCGAAATAGGTCTTCATTCTTGCCTGTGTGGTCCTGTCGGCCGTATCCCAGACCTGTTCAATAGCCCAGACCAGTTCTCCGTCGTTGAGGTCTATGAGTTTCAGGCGCAGTGCGATGCTCATGTGTGGGTACGGCTGATAGCCGGTGACGGTGCCAATCAGAACGGTGTCGGCATCGAGTATTTTACGGGTGGCCAGGAGCTGGTCAAGCGTGTATGGCGAGCCGGGCCGAATCTGAAGATTCTTCCACCGACTGTCGTTGCTGCGGATGACGCTCAGGCCAAAAAGGTGCTTTTTCTGCAGGGCCTGGTAGAGGGCCTCGCTCACGTCGGTCGAGATTTGAGGGTAAGCAGATTCGTTCTGCAGCTCGACCAGAGCCACCGTCCCGATGGAGCACAATTGCTTCTGTGGACTGAGGTAGTAGTGCTGTGACTGTGCGGGGCGGCAGAGGACGCAGCGTCCGCAGCCGACAAACAGGACTGGCAGCAGTGCCGTGAGCATGAGGCGCTTAGGCCAGGAGTGGCGGCTGAGTGAGAGGACATGTTCCTGCATTTTCCCGTGTTGTCGTTGATTTGTTAAGCGGTTCATTTCTTCACCTGTAAAACCGGCAATCCTAATTAAACTGGTCTTCTGTGAGCGAGGAGGATTGTGTTACGTCCGGCTGTTGGGGGACCTCACCGCCGAGAAGTTTTAGAACCTTAAGCAGGGCCTCGAGCTGGGCTTTGTCGGCATCTCGCATTTCGTCGCGGAAGCCGATAACGTCGTTCTTCCAGTTATTCAACTCAACACGCATTTCAAGCAGCAGAGCATTTGCCTCATCCAACTCTTTCTGTGTTTGTTTTAGTTCCTGCTGGCAGGCCTTGATCTGGTTGTTGAGTTTGAGGTTCTGGCTGACGAGCTGCTGTTTTTCTTCCTTCAGGGCTGCGAGCTGTTCGGACGCTCGTGCGTATTTTTCAGACAGTTCAATGGCTGATTCGACGGCAGTAGGGCCTTGCGGAGGTGATTGTTCGAACCGTTCGGCGGTTGAGCCGCTGTTCGGTTTGTCGTCGGCGCCGGAGGTGAAGGGCAATGCAAACCCCTGCTCGGCTGACGGGCAGCCCGACAAACAAATCATCGGAAAAAATATGAGACAGATTAGCAGGATACTTTTGTATCGCATTTTGTTTTCTCCAATCAGTTTGTGGGTCGTTTGTTTTCTTCCGAACCGGCCGACTGAGGCGGTTTGGCTTGTGAGTCGGGCCGGGGATTAGCTTGCGGCTGTGCATACTCGCATCGCAGGAGTGTCTTGTTGCCACAGATGCAGGTTACTTCTATGAGGGTAAAATCGTTTTGAGTTTCGACAATGCGGGCGTGAGACTCTGTGGTGCCGGTCGAGCATGACGAGGCACGTGGGTCGGACTGTCCGTGGTTTAGACGGTACTGTCCTTCGAAGTTCACTTCGCCGCTTTTTAGAATTCGTCCTGCTGTTATGGCCATTTTCTTCCCTTTTTTCTCTCTTGCTCCTGTCAGGCGCGGTAATCGATGGAGTGCCGGTGTGCAGCGTGGTCGTCCTGGTCGAGGTCTTCGTCCGGCTGTTGTTCGGCTTCGATGCTCTGCTGGTCAAGCTCGCTATGGCGTCTTTTCCTTTCGTCACGGCGTTTGACGGGTTTTAGTCCGCCGATTGTCCCAAGCCCGTCGACCGGCTTTATTGTCGTGTGATCATTTTTGGCTGCCATCTTGCTGCCTCAGTTTAATGGAAAGGTTGAACAGGGCGCTTGCGTGCAATTGGCTGACTCGCGGTTCTGTAATTTCGAATACTTCTGCTATCTGTTTCATGGTCAACTGCTGCTGGTAATAGAGCAGTATAATCTGCCGTTGTCTTTTTTCCAGTTGTTCGATGGCTTTGGCAAGGCGTTCTATAAGCTCGGCCTTTTCGAGGTGTTCGTCGGGTCTGGTTGAATTCGGTGCTTCGAGGATGTTGCTGAGGGGAGGGGTGTTTTCACCGGCGCCGTCGAGAGACACGAAATGCTGGGATCGTGCATTCTCGAATGTCTGGTAGAGTTCTTCGGTGGTTATGCCGAGTTTTTCGGCAAGCTGTTTGTTGGTGGGTGTGCTGCCTGTTTGTCTGGCGATTTCGGAGCTGAGTTGTACCGCGTTTCGGATTTGTTTGGTGACGTTCGGGGGGGTGAAAGACCAGCGCCGCAGCTCATCGAGGATGGCACCTTTTATTCTGATGTAGGCGTAGGTTTTGAATTCGGCTCGATGCGAGGGGTCGAAGTCGCGTCCTGCTTTGACGAGTCCAACAGTGCCGGCCGAGATTAGGTCATCGTACGAGAGCGGCGGTTTAAGGTACGTGGTGACTCGCTGGGCTATTTTGTGGACCATAGGCAGGTATTGTGCTATTTGCTCGTCGTCCAGGCCTTTCTTTTTCTGTCCGGAGTATGCGCGCTCGGCAGCGGCCTTGAGATGTTTTGCACTGCTCTTGGCGGGGTTCTGTGCTGTTTCAGCTATTTGTTCGGTTTCGAGCGGCACTGCTGTTTTCCTTGTGTTTGTTTATTTGCCTTGCGATGATTGCGCTTGTGATAACGGCGTTGGTGGCTCTTACTGCCAGAGCCGTGACTATATATGATGCTGCGGCGCCTAACAGGGCGCGCTTGCAGCAGGTAAAGGGGGCAAGTCCGCTGAGCAGGCCTCCAAAGGCGCATACGAAAAAGCAGATCACGCTTGTATTCATTGCTATTGAGCGAACGTGTAGGGGCATAGTCATCCTTCTTTCCTGTTTTTCTTCACTCGTTTCATAGTGCTCCACTCGGCTGCAGTGCGGCAGCTACCTGCGGTTCGGCCGGATGATTTGCCTCTGTCGGTTGCAGCGATATCGTCTCTGCGGGTTCGACTTCGGTGCCGAGGACAATTTCGTCGTATGCCACTACGGGCAGCGTGGGCACCGTTCGTGAAAGCATCTCGGCAAGCGGCGCTCGTATCCTCGAGTCGCAGAGCAAGGAGACTTTTTCTCTGCCCGTATCCATCACGGCCTTCCATCCCTGGGCGATTTTTCTGCATATCTCCATAGTCATCTCGGCAGGCAGTGTCAGCGTGATGGTATCGGCTTCCTGCTTAGTTGTTGAAAGGATTTGATGTTCGAGTCCGGGCTCGAGTGTTATTGCGAGGACCTTGCCGTCCTGGTCGGCTGACTGGTCGGTTATCGTTCTGCTGAGGGATTTGCGCACCATCTCCGTGAGAACGGTGGGGTTCTTGGTCTTGGCTGCGTGCTCGGACAGGGCCTCGAGTATGGTGGTCAGCTCGCGGATTGGTATCTGGTCTTTGAGCAGATTTCGCAGGACACGTTGCAGCAGGCCGATGGAGACTGCACCGTCGGCTGCAAGCACCTCTCCCACGAGCGACGGCTGGTTTTTCCGCAGGCGGTCAACCAGGAGCTGGACGTCTTCGCGGCTAAGAAGTTCGTCGGCGTATTTCTTGAGTGTTTCGGACAGATGTGTGATGAAGACGGACTCCGGGTCGATGACCGTGTAGCCCTTGAGTTCGGCCTCTTGCTTTTGTTCGCTTTTTATCCACAAGGCCGGCAGACCGTAAACCGGTTCGCGAGTATCGATTCCCTCAACTTTGCTCTCGACGGTTCCGGAATCCATTGCGAGCAGCATATCCGGCTCAATACGGCCCTTTGCTACCGACAGGTCCGAAAGACGGATTTCATAGGCGTTGGGGTCGAGGTTGATGTTATCCCGCAGGCGGACGAGCGGTACGATGATGCCGAGCTGCTGCGCGAATTTTCGTCGCAGCGCACCGATGCGCTCGAAGATGCTGCTTCCTTTTCGCGGGTCAACCATAGAAATGAGGCGCACGCCCACCTGGACCGAGATTCTGTCCATGTCGAGCAATTCCTCGACGGGTGTTTCCTGTTCTCTCTTCGTGTCGCCGGTTGCCTGTTTCCCTTTCTTTTCGGCGGATTCGGTTTTGCTGGCTAAACGGGCGAACAGAGCGGCAGCAGCGGCAAGGAGCAGGAACGGCACCTTTGGTAGGCCGGGCACAAGTGCCATTGCACCGATGATTATTGCCGCTATGTTCAGCGGCTCACTGGTCTTTAGAAATTGTCTGCCGAGGTCTTGGCCGACGCTGTGATGGGATGAGATTTTAGTCACGAGGAAGCCGGAGCTTATTGAGATAATCACCGAGGGTATCTGGCTGACCAGGCCGTCACCGATGGACAGTATTGAGTAGGTCTTTACGGCTGTGGCGATTGTCATTCCACGGGAGTAGCCCATGGCGATTCCGCCGATGATGTTGACGGCGGTTATTATCAGCCCGGCCTTGGCATCGCCGCGAATGAATTTACTTGCACCGTCCATCGCCCCGTAAAACTCGCTTTCTTTGACGATTTTCGACCTGCGTTGGTTTGCCTGCTTTTCGGTGAGGAGGCCGGCGTTCAGGTCGGCGTCGATTGCCATTTGCTTTCCGGGCATGGCGTCGAGTGTGAAGCGGGCGGCGACTTCGCTTATTCGTTCTGCGCCTTTGGTGATTACGATGAACTGGATGACGACAAGGATAAGGAATATGACCAGACCGACCACGAAGCTGCCGCCGGCCACAAAGGCGCCAAAGGTTTGAATGATTTTTCCGGCGTTTCCCTCTAGGAGAATAAGCCGGGTTGAGGCGACGTTAAGGCAAAGACGAAAGAGTGTTACGAACAGCAGCAGTGAAGGAAAAGTGGATAGCTCGAGGGCTTCTCTGGACGAGAGGGTGATTATCAGGACGGCTACAGCAAGGGAAATGCTGCAGGCCAAAAGCATGTCGAGCGCCACTGTCGGCAGCGGGATTATGAGCGTGCCGAGGATTGTGACCATTCCAACGGCCAGGATGATGTTGCTGTGTGCGAGCAAAGGCCCGTCATCGGGCATCGACGGATTCTGGTTTTTCGGTTTACCTGCTGCCATTTTTCGTAAGGGCTATCCGATTGTGTTTTTCACAGGAGTTTGGTTTTGTTGTCTATTCCTCGTTTTGTTCAGGACCGGCGTTACCAAGGCCCATTAATTGTCTTATTCTCACCGCGAACTGACCGTCCACGACGACGATGTTTCCCGTGGCGAACTTAGTGTCTTTGAGGTAGAGGTCCGCCGGGGCGTCGATTGGCTTGTTGAGTTTGACGACGGAGCCGGGACCGAGCTGAAGAAGGTGGCGTATGGGCATTTGGGTCTGGCCGATTGTCACGGTGACCGCAACGGCCATATCGAGCAGTATGTCGATGCTGCCGCCGGTGCCGGTGGATTGTGTGTCACCTGCTTCGGGGAACTGTGCTTCCTGCGCCTGAGTTTTTGCGTCGGACTGCTCAGCGTCGTTTTGTTTTTCTTTTTCTTCGACCGCCTGTGCTGACTCTGCCATGGCTTGAATTCCTTATATAGAGTTTGACTACTGTGAATTTACATTAGGGCCTGTCCCAAGCGCAGCCGAGGGGCCTGTGTCCCGGCACGCGGCGAAGACCGTTTTTTCGACGACGACAGCGTAGTTGCCGTCTGACTTGGCAGGTTTGCCGTGGAAAAGGGCTTTGCCTTCGACGAGCAACTCTATTGGTTCGGCGGCCTTTTTATCGAGGAGCAGTATATCGTCTTCTGTGAGGCCGATTATCTGCTCGAGGGTAAGCGGAACCGATGCGAGCCGGGCGGTGACCGAGACAGGCATCTGGTGGATGTGGTCGAGCATTGACTTTGAAATCTCGCCAGCCGAGGCCTGCTTAGCCGAACAAGCGGCTTGGCCAACCACCGGTGCAAGCTGCTCACAGAATATAAGAACATGGGCTTGGCAGCTCTGTTCTGTGCCGGTCTTTTTGACTTTGAAGGTAATTTTGCAAAACTCCTCGGTCCCTTTAAGCTCCAGAGGCAGACGGTTCGCGAGGGCACTCGCAGCGGGGCTCACTTCGCAGCGTTTGTCGGCCTGGTGAAGCGTTTCGACGATAAGAAAGGCGACATCGAGCAGGAGGGACTCTTCGAGTTTTGTCAGGGTTCGCTGGTCGCCGTCTTTGACTTCGGTTTCACCAAGCAGTTGCGTTGTCCAGGCGGCGGCGGTATCAGGCGGAATGCTGATGAATCCACAGGGGCGCTCCTGATCGTCCTTAAACGCAAGATAATAGTTGCCCGTGGTCTCGGTCTTTTTATCCGCAGATGTATCGAGGAAGTGGCTGGCGTAGTGCTGGCTGGCGGAATCGACGGCAACCTCGAATTGGCCCTGGCAGAGCGCTGCGAATTTCTTAGCGATTGCGGTGGCCATTCTTGCGGTGAAGGTTTCGAGTTTTTTTATCTGGTTGTTGCTGAAGTAGTGCGGCTGGTGCCAGTCGTACTCGGCTGCCTCGATTTGCCTGGTTTGCTCGGTGGCTTTGGAGCCGACGGCGGCAAGCAACTGGTGAATCTTTTCTCTGGTCAGGTTGTTGGCCGGCTGGGTCATTGTATCGCAAATTCCTTGAACAGAATCCTTTTAATCGGCGGCTTCAACTCGCCGAAGAGCTTCTCATTGAACGCATCACGTACATCCGTCTGAATTCGTTTTAGGTTTCTGTCGCCTCTTGCTTCTTCCAGACTCAAGCTGGACAGATAGATAGTGAGCCAGTTTATCAGCAGCGGTCTTTTCTGTTCGAGCAAGGCCATTCCCTGTTTGGCATCCAGCTCGGTGCTTATTTCAAGCGTTAATGTTGCCCGCACATAGCGGGTGACGCTGGGTTCGTCGAGGTTGGCCACAAGGGGCTCGAGGTCGAAGTACCATACGTTTTCGCCTTCGGCGGTCCGTTGGCTTGTCTGGGGCTGCTGGGCGAGAGGTGTTTGTCCCTCTTCGGTAGTTTGCTCTGCCGGCGCATTGCCTTTGGCGAAGAGGCGGCCAAGGCCAAGTCCTGCGCCTGCGCAGAGCAAAACCACTGCGCCCGTAATTATCCAGGGCAGGATAGAGCCGCCTTTGCCGCTTTTCTTCTCCTGCGGGCTTGGCCCCAGGGGCTGGTCCTGCGACTCGGCTGAGCTCGTCGAAGTCTGCTGCTCCTGCTCTTTCGGTTCTTCCTTTTTCTTTTTGGCCATAGATTTACCCTTAATCAGCTCCAATCGCCGCTACAAAACCGGTTCGAGACAACCCTGCCTGCGGTAACGGCGTATTTTGTCTCGAAGTGTTCTATCGCTTATGCCCAGTACCTTTGCCGCCCTTGTGCGGTTGCCCTCGGTCTTCCGGAGGGTATCGAGTATTGCCCGTCGTTCAACATCCACCAGGGCCAGGTCGCCCAGACCCTCATCTAAATTCGACGGTTTACTCTCCGGCAGGTCACACTGTTGAGCGATTTGTTCTCTCGGCTGGAGCTCGTCGGATAGCCAGGAGACGTCGGCCAGCGAAAGCGTCTGGCCCACTCCGAGCAGCAGAGATGTCAGGACGACGTTTCGCAACTGCCTGACGTTGCCGGGCCAGTGGTAATTGGTGAATATCTCCGTCATTGCAGGGTCGAGCCGGGAAATCTGACGCTGGCCCTGGTGGGCGTAGATGTTCACGAAGTGCCACACCAAGTCGGGCAGGTCTTCGGGGCGTTCTCGCAGCGGCGCGACGACGAGACGGACACCATTGAGCCGGTAATAGAGGTCTTGGCGGAAGCGGCCCTGCGATACCTCGTGTTGAAGGTCTTTGTTGCTGGTGCTTATGATTCGAACATCGACTTTGATATTGTTGTTGCCGCCGACTCTCTCGAAATCCTGTTGCTCAAGTACGCGCAGCAGCTTGGCCTGGAACCTTGAGGGCGTTTCGGTGATTTCGTCGAGGAGCAGAGTGCCGCCGTTGGCCATCTCGAATCGTCCCTTGCGCTGCATATATGCACCGGTAAATGCACCTTTTTCGTGGCCGAACAGCTCGCTTTCGAGCAGTGTCTCGCTCAAAGCCGCGCAGTTCACTTTAACGTACGGCTGCTGTGTTCGTCGGCTGTTGTGGTGGATAAGATGGGAGATGAGTTCTTTCCCTGTTCCGCTTTCTCCGGTTATCAGGACAGGGGCAGAGGTGGGCGCGACTTTCTTTGCGAGGTTGACCGTCTGGATGAGTTTGGAACTTCTGCCCACGATTTTGTAGAGGGTGTGTGTGTCCTGCTCGGACCAGGCGATTGTTGCGACCTTGTGGTTGGGGGCAAACGTATCGAGCAGGTTCTCAATTTTCTTTGCATCGACCGGCTGGAGCAGGAAGTCGCGGCAGCCGGTCTGCATTGCTCTGACCGCTGCTTCGGCGACCTGCCGGGGCTGGGCGTTTGTTTTGTCCGGCCCGGCTATCATTACAACGCTTAGCTCCGGCGATGCTGTTCTGAGTTTTTTCAGTAGTTCGAGGCCGTGATTTTGTCGCGGGGCGGTGTTGGGTTGGCTACTTATATCGATGTTGATGAAGACAAGGTCGCAGTCGTTTTTCTCGGCGAAGTCAGCGGCTGAGCGTGCATCGCCGGCTATGACTCCTCGCAGGGCCCTGCGAGCCAGAATTTCGAGTATGCTCCTTGCCAGAGATGCGTCGGCTCCGGCGATGAGGACGTTTGCGGTACTGTCGCCGTGGGAGGGGACCCCAGCCCCTGGGGCCAAGCCCGCGAAAAATGGCGGCTGGGAACCCGAGTTGTTATCTTGCTCTGTTGTATAAGTCTGCATTGCCTTTGGCTTGCTCCATTTCCGACAAGTTATAGTCTGGACTCTGCTATCAGCGTTTCGGGCTTGTTTTGTTCATACCAGTCTATCAGGTCGACCTGTGCCTGGGCCAAGTCGGTCCAGGGCGAGTTCGGGTACTCCGTAATTAACCGTCCATAAGCTTCTTTGGCCTGTGAGGGATTGTCTTCTCTGAGGCAGTTACCTATCTGAAGAAGTATCCAGCATCTGCGCAGAGCAGGGTCCGGTTGATTCGGGTCGGTTCTCTCAAGTGCGTATTGGTAACATTTGGCGGCCTGTTTGAAGTGTTTGCTTTTGAAGAGTATCTCGGCTAATTCAAAGGGCTCGGACAATTGATTGGAGTCCTCGGCAAGTTTTTCAATTGCCGCCAGCGTCCGGTCTGCGACAGGCCCATGGGAGGGAGGCTGTTCGGGGGATTTTTTCGACTTGTCGGACATCTCGTTGTTGAGTGCTACCGGTTCGACCTGCTGGATTGGGGCCTGTTCTTGGATTCCCAGCCGCCGTTTTTCGCGGCTGGGGTCCCTTTCATCGGTTGTGTGTCTGAGCCGGTCGTTGGTCTGGTTGAATGTGATTGAGCGGACCTGCCGGATCATCTCGGCCAGGTCGTTTTTGGCGGTGTGGTCGGTCTTGCCGGCAGGTGCGCCGATGTGGCTTTGCCGGAGGCGGTGCTTTAGCTGCTCGCTTGAATGTTTATCGGCAGGGGTGCTGCCTGTGACCTGGGGGGCATTGGGCTCGTTGACTTCGTCAGCCGTTGCGAAAGAATCTGCGGCAAGCAATGTCAGCGGGTCGAGCGGCTGGTTCACGTCCTGAGCCTTTGTGGTGACTGATGTGTGCACCGCCAGGACAGCCAGTGCGCAAAGAATTGCCGGTATGAAGTTGACCTTCGGCATCGAGTCCGAAGCGAGGGCTTCGACTGAGCTCAGCCGAATGTCCTTCGATGAGCGAACTTCGCAGCTATCCTCAAAAGGTCTTTTGTTTTTTAATCTTATCGAGGTCATTTGTATTTACTGTGCCTGGCCTGGGATGGAGTCTCGAGTGTCTGCTCTTGTTATCGTGTCATCGTCAATTTTTCCGAGGAGTGCTAAAAGGGCTTTGTCGTAGCTGTTGTTCTTTGTGTAGGCATCCGCGATGAGCAGGCGGGCCTGCTGTTCGACCGCCGCCGGGCAGTGTGAGTCCAGCAATTGCGAACAGATTGAGATGGTCTGCGTGCTGCGTCCGAGCCGCAGGCAGAGTTTGGCTAATGTAAGTGCGATTTCATTTGCGAGCGGGCCGGGCTCTGCATAGGTCAGTGTGTCGGCGAGTTTGCTGTGGGCGAGCTCGAGCTTGCCTTGGTCGATGTGGCATTTGGCCAGTTCTAAAGATAATTCGGTCCTGAGCTGCGAGTTGGTGAGAAACTGGGCCTTGTCGCCAAGTATAGTCACTGCTTCGTCGATGAGGCCCATAGACCGCAGGACTCTGCTCCTGAGCAGCGTTATGCGTGTTGATTCGTCCTGGGAAAGAGGCCAGTGCCGCATATTTTCAATGGTTCGCAGTGCATCTACGAAGTTATCTTGCCTGATTTGGGTCTCCACAAGGGCGGAGATGGTCTGGATGTACCTGTTGCGTGAGAGCTCCGCGGCGAGGGTATGCTCGAAGGCCCGGCAGGCCGACTCGAGATTGCCTAGGGCCAGGCAGGATTCGCCGAGGAGGAAATAAGCGGTGCTGAGGTCTGTTTTGGAGTTGGCGTTTGCCTGGTTTGGCGGCAATGCCTGATTCAGTTCTTCCGTTATTCGGATGTATCGGATGAGCCATTTTGCGGCGGCTTCAAAGTCGTTTGTTTGGTGCAAGCATTTGCCAGCGCCGAGGGCGGCGGTTTGCTGGGATTTCTTTGACAGGGCGAGGTTATAGACCTTGGTGTAGAGTTTGGCGGCGTCGGGATAGAGAGCGGCCTGTCTTGTGGTCTCGGCTAAGTGCAGATACGCCTCACCGAGCAATTCAGTATCGGGGTATTGTTCGATAAGCAGCTCGAGGTCTGTGCGTGCCCCCGGATAGTCGCGCAAGGCCGCCTTCAACTTGCTGGAGCGAAACAGTGCGAAGGGGGCCAGAGGGGTGTGGGCGAAGCGGTTGGCCACGAGTTTATATTCGGCGAGGGCCTCGGTTACACGGCCCTTTTGTCCCTGGAGCACGCCGAGCGCAAAGTGGATGGTCGGGACCTGCGGGTCGTCGTAGTAGGTCAGAAGCAGCTTCTGCCAAAGCCGGATTGCCTGGTCGGTCAGTATTGATGTGTGCTTTGTCAGGGATGCGTACTCGACCGGATTCAGGACGGCTATGTTGTCTTGGTTGAACACTGCGAGCAGACCGGCACTTCCTGCCGCCGTGACTACTGCCTGCTGTGTTGTTGCTGCGGGCATATAGATGGTTACGGGTCTTCTGCGGAGCTGCTGTGTTTGTCCGGGATTGCTAATATCACCGTCGGAGCGAGCCGACCAGACCATGTTGCGGCCGACGTTGTCTGCGAGTTTGCTAAGCAGTTCTTCGACAGGTGCGCCGCGAGCGGCTACGGAGAATCGCCTGGCCCCGCCCCAATTTCGGCTCCGAGGCCCTGCGCCGGGCGCGCTACCCGTGCCGGACGGGTCTTGCGCTTGGCCGGAGCCATCACTAACCGAAATTGGGGCGGGGTGCGCATCGCCGAGTGGGCTTATCTGCGGGCCAAGCACGCCTTTGCTTAGTTCCTCGAGTCCACATTGCAGCACGGTGCGCAGTTCGGTTTGGTCCAATCCGATGAGCGGGTCGGCGTCGAGCCGAGGCGACCAGATGTCGGTCGGCATATCTCCTTCGGCGCTGGTCAGTGAGAGGACTTGTCTTGTTAGCGTTTCGGCGACAAGAAATTCGCATTGTCGCTGCAGAGCAAGGGCCCAATTCCAGTCAAAGGTAAAGGCGCCGCTCAGGGCGAGCGTTCTGTAAGCAGCCGTGCGGGCCGTGAGGAATCTTCCGTTTTCGATATCGAGCAGGCATGTGTAGTAGTTTGCGACGGCGCGAATGACCGGAGATTCGCTCCGGCACAGAGGTCTGAGTAAATCGCGTGCCGCGTCAAGGTCGCCGCCTTTGGCCAGGCACAGGGCCATTTTGAGCTGGAGGGCGGCTCGCAACACGCCGTCGTCCGGGGAAAGCAAGTCCTGTCGCAGGCGGTTGTAGGCATTGTAGGCATCGTTGTATTGCCTGCTGAGGTAGAGCTCTTCGGTTGTTTTCAGGGACAGTGGCTCTGCCGGTGCAGATTTGAGGACGGGTTGCTGTTCTTCGGTCGATTGTTCAATGATATCGAGTTCCGGTCGGCTGACTTGCCTTCGCGCAGCGCTTCGGCGAAGCGAGGTGGCCATCGGTTGTGGTGAGGGGGCTCTTCGGGGGGCGGTCGGCCTTGGTGGGCGGTTCGAGGACTGTATTAATGAATAGACAAGCAGCACCGAGGTAATGGCAAGTCCCATAATAAGGATTTTCTGTGTGCTCGAGAGCTTCCTGGCAGTTGCCTGTGTCACTGTGAAGGGTGTTTTTGGCGACGGGTCGGTGTAATTGCCGTCGGTTTTGTGAGTGGCGAACTGTTCGGGTGGTTCGAGGGCTGGGGTCCCTTGTTGTGTGGGCGCGCGGTTTTCGGCAGAAGCCGCGCGGCTCTTGCGTTCGGCAGGACTTTTTCGTTGTCTCTTTGCCATGGCTTTTAGGTTACCCCCTTTAACTGCCCCGCGCCTACTTGGGCTTGAAAGCATCGCTGAAAGCTGGTCGTTGGACTGCAGCGTCAAAGTAGGTGCGGGGCCGAGAGTCCTACGATGATTTGGGAGCAGCAATAGCTGTGCCAGTCGAAGGCGGCGTGTTGCTGGTGCGGTTTTATTGCGGTTTGGAGGGCGAAAACGATGCTTTCTGCGTGCCGGGGCGATGACAATCTTGGCTATGGTGCGCGAATTCTTGACAGAGCGGTGTCTCTCTGGCGGCGCGTGTAGAGTCGGCTTTGATGAGATGGATGTGCCGGTGGCGGCTTGTCAGACGGGATTCTTACGGACAGGCGTGCTCCACACGGGCAGGATGCCCGCGCCACGGATGGGTGGTTTTCTGGTCGCAGACTCCGGGGGAGATGTTGTGCTGTTTTACCTTTGCGTAAAGGGTGGCCCGCGTGATGCCAAGAAGGGAGGCGGCTCTGGTTTTTTGCCAGCCGGTCTCCTGCAGTGCGCGGGCAATCAGTTCGCGTTCTGCCTTGGCGAGTGAGAAGTCCTTGATTCTGAGCTCTGTCTCGCCCAAGTGTGTCGGGACCCCAGCCCCTGGGGCCAAGCCCGCGAAGAATGGCGGCTGGGAACCCGTCTCGGGGGATTCAACGGAGTCGATCACGATGCTGCTTAGCCCTATGCGGTCGGTTTTCTCGAGTAGTATGGCTCTGTCGATGACGTTCTTCAGCTCACGCACGTTGCCGGGCCAGTCGTGTTTGTTGAGTGCTTCGAGGGCGATTTCTGTGAAGGAAGTTATCTTGGCGGCCTTGTCGGGGCATATGGCAGAGGTCTTCAGGAAGAACTCTGCCAGCAGCGGGATGTCGGATTTTCGCTCAGGGCTGCGCAGTGGTGCGAGCGTGATTGGACACGTGTTGAGGCGGTAGTAGAGGTCGCGTCTGAAACGGTTGTCTCGAACCTCTGCTCGCAGTTGGCGATTACTTGAGGCGATTATGGTGGCCTTGCACGGGATGTCTTTTATGCCGCCTACTTTTCGGAAGGTTCTTTCCTGGAGGACGCGGAGCAGCTTTGCCTGAAGTTCGAGGGGCATTTCAGTGATTTCGTCGAGCAGGATGGTGCCGTCGCCGGCCAATTCGAGCAGTCCGGTCTTATCGCGTTCAGCGCTGGTGAAGGAGCCCTTGACATGTCCGAACAGTTCGCTCTCGAGCAGGTTTGCTGTCAGAGCGGCGCAGTTGACGGCGACGAATTGGCCTGCAGGGTGTCTTAGATGGTGGACTGCTTTGGTGGCCAGTTCCTTACCTGTGCCGGTTTCACCCACGATGAGGACCGGGTTGCAGTTGCTGGCGGCGACAATCCTTATCATGTTCAGCGTGTGACGGATGGCCTTGCTTTGGCCGACCATTGAAACCGAAGCCGCAAACTCGTCTGCAAAGAATTTGTTGGATCGGCCTTGGTTATTTTTGTCGGCTTTGAGTTTAATCTGTCTGATGATTTGTTCGAGCATCTTGTCGTCGGAGTGGTCGGCTATGTATTCGTATGCTCCGGCGCGTTTGAAATCTTCGGCACTATGGTTGGTTTGCGTTGCGTCAGCAACCACAACGATAGGTGCGGCGATTGTGTTTGTATCAGCCGCTTCAGCGAACTGCTGAATCTGAGACGGCGTGAAGAGGTGGTCGAAAAGAATCAGGTCGGGATTGACCGTCTTGGCAATATCGATGGCTTCGGCCGGGTCGTCCGCTACATATACCTGCTGTCCAACCCGCCGGGCAAGCTGCTGAATCTCATATTGTCTGGTTACTGCAATGATTCTCCGTAGAAGCATGTGCGTTCAAGAGTCATAGAAGTTGTCCCCCACGGTTCACTTCACTGCGGATTTAAGGGTTCCCAGCCGCGAAAAATGGCGGCTGGGGTCCCTTAGATGTCCGGTAAATCGACACGCACACGGTGACATCTTTAATTTTTTATAGGACGGGCCAATAATAACTGCGTTGTGATAAAACTAAAAATGTGGAGGAAGTAAGTCTATAGTTTATCGGACACTTTATTGTGGCGCCAGGCCGAGCCGTCGGCGGACTGAATTGAGTTTTTATGGGACTTGGTCGCCGCGATGCGCTTATAGGACTTTACTGAGTCCTATAAGGCCGAGTGAGGCCGAGAGAGATAATCTTCTCAACTTGTTCCAGTGAAGAGGCAGAAACTTCCGGACTGCGGAAAAATCGTCCTGGTTGTCTGCTCACGAGGGCTAAACGCCCGGCGAGGCGGCACATTCTTATTGCCCTTAAGGCCGGTTGTGATAACGGGTTAGCGACATTGTGGGAAAGCGGGTCTTTGAGTTTGGCACGCCGATTGCGAAGAGAGGTGGCCATGCAGAGAGAATTGGTTCTAAAAATCGGCGGCGATAAAAGGTGAGACGCATATGAACATAACAGGTTCAACATTGATGGCCAGTGACATTCAAGCGGACTATATGAAGATTCTGATTGCACAGCTTCAGAATCAAAATCCCCTTGAGCCGCTGGATAACAATGAGATGGCGAGTCAGTTGGCACAGCTTGCTCAGCTTGCAGAGATTGAAACGATGTCAAGCAGTTTTGCAGAGGTCCTTGCCACCACGAGGTCCAGTTATGCCAACTCGCTTATAGGCAGGGATGTCACCTTCTATGCGACGAACGAGGAGAGCGGCGAACTGGAGAAGCTTGTAGGGAAGGTGGATTGTGTTTTTCACGACCCGCAGACGCGAGAGAGTCTTCTGGGCGTGGTAGTCGGTGAAGGTGAGGAAGCGCAGGAATATACACTCGGCCTTGATGCCGTTGTGCTGGTCGAGGGATGAACCCGAATTAAGAACGCAGGATATAAGGAGAAGTAGAAATGAGTTTTGCATTGTCGTCCGGAGTGACAGGTCTGCAGGCGCACCAGAAGATGCTCGACGTGGCCGGCAACAACCTGGCAAACGTGAACACGACTGCGTTCAAAGCGAGCAGAATCATATTTGCCGAGCTGCTGAACGAGACGATAAAGAAGGCATCGCAGCCCACGACCAATACAGGAGGCACGAACCCACAACAAATGGGTAGTGGTGTGGGTGTATCGGGTATCGTGCCGAATATGTTACAGGGCAATATTGTCAATACGGGCAACCCGCTGGATTTGGCCATAGAAGGTGAAGGATTGTTTGTATTGAGTGACGGTCAGCAGTATGTCTATACTCGCGCCGGTGCTTTTGCGGTTGACCAGGATTCGATTCTGGTCGATCCTGCGACCGGCTATCGTGTGCAGCGTATCGGCTCTGAGGGAGAGGCCGACGGTTTTCAGATTCCGGGTGACAGCAATGTGCACGTGCCTTATGACGTAGCGATGTCGGCTAACGCCACAAGCGCTGTAAAAGTTGCAGGGAATCTGAGCGCGGATGCGACGTTGCCCACCACGCAGACCAACGTTTTGACTTCCAGCATCGCGTTTACCACCGGCGGCGGGACCGCGGCGACGGGTACCGTGGAGCTTGACCAGCTTGACCAGTTCACCAGCGGAACGCTTAGCTCGGCGACCATCACGGTCACCGGATATGACTACGACGGCAACGCCCTGGTCGATGCGGCCGGTCTGTCCATAACGGATACTACTACCATTGACGACTTAGTTGCACACATCAACACCGTTCTGGGGACGAGCGGGACGGCCAGTGTGGTTAACGGCAAGATAAGGGTGACCGATGCGACGAGCGGCTACAGTCTTTCTGATGTACGCCTTAGCTTTGCGAACAGCGGAACTGCAGATCTGGAGCTGCCTTCCTATTTTGAGGTTACCACCGTAGGCGGCGAAGAAGTCAAGAATATAAATACAACCGTGTACGATTCGCAGGGGGGCAAGCACGTCCTTTCGGGAGCTTTCGTGCGAACCGGCACAACTAACACGTGGGATATGATACTGACGTCGATAACCGGAGAGGTCTCTGGGTTGACGGTGGACAACCGGCGGATAAGGGGCATAGAGTTTGATGCGGCCGACGGTTCTTATACCGGGCTCAACGGCACGATCGGCGACTCGGCGGAGTTTGCTGTGACTTTTGCACACGATACCGTGAATCCTCAGACGATTGAGATTTCGATGGGCACTGGGGGGCAGCTCGACGGTCTGACGCAGTTTGCAGGTAACTCGACGGCGGTTGCGCGGGAGCAGGACGGCTACGGAGCTGGGCGACTTTCAACCGTTTCCGTCAACAGCGAAGGCATTCTGATTGGTTCTTTTTCAAACGGTATCAAAAAGAACATAGCGACCCTGCAGATAGCTCTATTCCAGAATACAGCGGGTCTGGAGAACATCGGCAGCGGCTATCTCATCCCATCTGCAAACTCAGGTGAGGCGGTTGCCACTCAGGCCCTGACCGGTGGTGCCGGTTCGGTCCACGGCGGGTCGCTTGAGAAATCAAACGCCGATGTGGCAATCGAGTTTATCAACCTTATTCAGGCGCAGAATGGTTTTCAGGCAAATGCGAGGACCATTCGAGTGGCCAACGAGATTCTTCGGGAGCTGTCGAGTCTGATACGGTAAGGACCTGGAACTAAAATGGCAGCTTCGCCTCTTATAACGTGGATTCTGAACGCGCCAGTTTTTGGGCTTACGCCCCTGGAGCGATGGAGTGCGGCGAGGGGGTTTCGCGGGAGCTTTGTTACGGAACGCTGGTTTATGATGACACTTATCGTGGTGATAGTTGTGTGTGCCGGTCTTCTTTTGGCTGTCAGTTTGTACCGTACGGCTCGCCAGCAAAGGACAGCCGACCGGAGCTTTTTGCGATATGCTCACAAGGCTGGCCTCAGTGAGACG
The DNA here is from genome assembly GCA_964514115.1 of uncultured Pirellulales bacterium. Taxonomy (GTDB): domain Bacteria; phylum Planctomycetota; class Phycisphaerae; order Sedimentisphaerales; family Anaerobacaceae; genus CAZEPI01. The sequence goes on from CAZEPI010000009.1 coordinate 38,956, forward strand.
GAGCGGCGGTTGCTGATGGCTGTTGCAAACAGGGCTGGTCTTAAGCGCAGTGAAGTGATTTTCAAGAAATCAGACGCCTTTGACATCGGTGCGGCTGAGTTGATGCGGGAAAGCCGGGCGGGCGGTTCGTCGGCGAATGTCTTGCGTGATGAGCTGTATCGTCTCAGTTACAAGCTTGGGTTTCGCGATGATGTGCCGTCTGAGGACGCTGAGTCGGGCCGTTTGGCTGCTGGAGTGGATGAGGTTGTTGAGTGGCTGTCCCTACAAAGACCGGCGCTTATCGCGAGGTTTGAGCTGACGGACGAAGTCGAGGCGAAACAGTCGGCTGTCTCTGGGCAGGGAACGGGCGGCAAGAAGGGCAAAGGCGTGGCGTATGACTGGCCGGTACTTGACTGGGCATCTGCAACCGTCAAGGAAATGGTTGGGTCGATGTTGCGTATGGAGACAGAGCTGGATGTAGGTGTGGGTCAGAGGGTGCTTGTGGTTGTCGGTCCGGAGGGGGCTGTGCGGCGGAAGAAAAAGACAGCCGTTGCGAGAAGCCACCGGATTCTGCAGGACATAGGTGTCGTCCAGGAAAGCAGTAAGCTCAAAGCAAGTGACGACAAGCAGCCGCGGTGGTCTGTTGCCGTCAAGTTGACGGGGTTGAACGGCTGCAATCCGGGGGAGCTGCTGGGTGTTGCCGGCTCGGCGGGCCATACCGCGCAAAAGGATTCTGCGGTCGAGCAAGCAGAGGAGTCGGCGGAAAAAGCAGTGGTGGCCCAGGGAGTGTAAGATGGCAGAAATAAACGCTCAAATCAGCACAAGTATCGAAGCGCTGACGCGTGAGTTCGAGCTAATCACGCACAACCTTGCGAATGTCAGCACGGCGGGCTTTAAGCGAAGGTGCAACGCCTTTGCAAGGGCTTTGGAGTCGGCAAGCAGCGACCCCGAGTCTTATTCACCCGGTGAAGTCGATTTGGAATCGGCGTTTGATTTTTCGCAGGGCAATCTGACAGAGACCGGCCGATCTCTTGACCTGGCGTTGTTCGGGAAGGGCTTTTTTGTGATAGAGACTCCGGAGGGGCCTCGATATACGAGAAACGGCGTATTTAGCGCAAACCAGAACGGCCAAATTGTTGACTCGAACGGCAGGACGGTGGCTGGTGATGCCGGGCCCATAACCATTCCCGCCGGCGTGGCTCTTTCCCAGATATATGTCTCCTCTGACGGGACATTAAGTTCCGGTGATGTCGCCATAGGGACACTGCGAATCGTCGATTTTCAGGATAATGAAAGCACGCTCGTTCCGGCAGGGGATAGCTGCTTTGTGATGCCGGATGCGGATGTTCAGCCGACACCGGCGGAGAACGTGGTGGTAAAGCAGGGATATCAGGAGTCGTCGAACGTCAAGATAATCGACGAACTGGTGGATATGATAATGGTTACGCGCCTGTATGAGGCAAATATGAAGGTGGTCTCGGCCGCGCGGCAGGCCTCGGACAGTCTTATGAGCGTCGCTGCAGGTTGATGCGGTCCTGCGGCAGCGTCTTTACAAGGTGCAAAGAAACTTAAGTAAGGAGACAATTGAGATGTTAAGAGCGTTCTCAACTGCGGCCACAGGGATGGCAAGCCAGCAGATGATGGTTGATGTCATCGCGAATAATCTGGCGAATATCAACACGACGGGTTTTAAGCGGAGTCAGATTGATTTTCAGGATTTGCTTTACGTCAAGCTGCGGGCCGCCGGTGCGGAGGTGGCTTCCGGTATCAACACGCCGACGGGACTGGAGATAGGCAGTGGTGTGCGGCCGGCGGCGACCACAAAGGTTTTTACTGAAGGTGAGCTGCAGAACACCGGAAGAGCGCTGGATATCGCGATATACGGAGACGGCTTCCTGCAGGTAACGATGCCGAGCGGCGACATAAGATATACTCGTGACGGTGCGCTGCAGGTGAACGCCAACGGCGAATTGGTGACGGTGACCGGCTATTCGATAGAGCCGGCTATTACTATTCCGACTGATGCGCTTGGGGTTGATATCGGCAAGGACGGCAGCGTCAATGTCATGGATGCGTCGGGGACGCAGTCGGTAGTCGGGACTCTTCAATTGGTCCGTTTTCCGAACCCGTCGGGGCTGAACAGTGAGGGTGACAACCTGTTGGCTGAGACGGAGGCGAGCGGTACGCCAGTGACGGGCACGCCCGGCGAGAATGGTTTCGGGACGATTCAGTCGGGTATGCTCGAAAAGTCGAACGTCCAGATGGTAACCGAGCTTGTTAATCTTATAACGGCGCAGCGGGCGTACGAGATAAACGCACGGGCTATAAAGGCCGGTGACGATATGCTGCAGACCGCCAACAACATAGTCAGGTAGGCGAATTATGAGAACTAAACCATTACGTATTGTTTTCGCACCGGTTTTTGTGGTCGCGTTTTCATTCTGCCTGGCGGCGGCGGCGGGCTTGGCCTTAGGGGTGGAAAGTGACGGGACGAATGTTTCGCCGTTGCGAATACATCTTCCCAGAGAGGTGGAAGTGAAGAACGACTGCTTTACTCTTGGGCAGATATCCGTGATTCGCGGTGCCGAGGAGCTTGTGGAAAGGTGCGGTCAGGTTGGCCTCGGCAAAATCAGCTTACCTGGTCAGCGGATTGTAATTGAGCGGGCGACTATCCTGAGCCGTCTTGCGAGCAGCGGGATGCCTGCCTCGATGGTAAGTCTGACGGGCGCCGAGGAGGTGGTCGTAAAGGACCGGCGCAAGATTATTACCGGTGATGAGTTTGTTGGGCTTGCATTGTCGTTTCTTAAGGATAGCTGTGCGGAGCCATCGGTTTGCGGCTGGCAGCCGGTTACGACCGCTGAGGATATGGCCTTGCCGCGGGATGTTGAAGATATGAAAGTCGTTCGTAATCTTACACGGTCTTCGACGCGCAGCAGGCCCATCGTGGAGGCAATTGTGCTGGCCGACGGCAAACGGGTGGGAAGCAGAGACGTGAGATTTCGCACAAGCTATAGCTGTCACCGGGTCGTGACAGTTACTGACCTGACTGCCGGTGAGGTCATCACGCCTGACAATGTCAGGATTGAGCAGCACACATCCAATAATCCCGAGCAGGCGAGCTGGCGGCCGCCATACGGCTCTGTGCTCAGACGCAGTGTGCTTGCAGAGAAGGTGCTGTCCGCGAGTATGCTCAGATTGCCCGAGCCGGACGTGGTAATCGAACGCAATCAGAGCGTTGTCATACGCGTCGAGAGTCCCGGGCTTGTTGTTACCGCACTGGGCACGGCCTTAGAGAAAGGGGCGGCAGGCGAGCATATCAAGGTCCGCAATTGCGACTCACAAAGAGTAGTCATAGCAAGAATCAAAGACGACGGCAGTGTAGAACCGGTTTTGTAGAAGGAGTGACAATGGGCTGTGACAAAAAAACAGGGAAGCAAAAGTGTAGCGTGGTAAAGGGCGGGGGGAGCTTTGTGTTTGTGTTGATTGTTGTGGTGTTGTCGGTGACGGCCTGTTCGCAGGCGGGCTCTATCTGGGCCAAAAGAGAGAAGAATATGACAACGCCGTACGCCGACGATACGGCAAGAATCATCGGTGACATATTGACGGTCGTAATCTCCGAAGGCAGCAAGGTGGACAACAAGGCCAAGAGAGACCTGAAGAAGGAGACGGACAAGTCAAATACCTTCAACGGCGAAGTGGGCGGCTTTGCCGATATAGGCGAGTTCGGGATGAGTGCGGAATCGACCAACGAGCTGAAGAGCAAGGCGGACTACAAGGATGAAAGAAGCTACGTCGACCGAATCACGGTAACGGTGGTGGACGTGCAGCCGAACGGTAATCTTGTGGTTATGGGGACAAGAAATCGCGACATCGGCGGTGATATTCAGGTCATTGAGGTAAGCGGGATAGTCCGGCCGAGTGACATAGAATTCGACAACACTGTCAAGAGCGAGCAGGTTGCGGACTTCCGCATTGTCAGCAGCAATGCAGGTGTTGCCGAGCCATATACCAGGCCGGGCTGGCTCGGGAGGATATTTGACGTTATCTGGCCGTTCTGACCCGCCTCGGCGGGCAAGCTTTGCGGCTGAGAATTGACCGCGGTTTTTGAAGGTGGTTTGTAATGAAACGTTGGCTGACAATCCTGGTTATTGTCGTGCTCGGCCTTGCGAATGTCGGCAGGTGTGAGCGCATCAAGGATATCGTCGATATTCAGGGTATCAGGGGCAATCCACTTGCCGGCGTGGGGCTGGTTATTGGACTGGCCGGCACCGGTGACAGCACACAGCCGTCGCGACAGATGCTGACCAATATATTCAGAGACGCAGGTCTTGTCCTGTCGCCGCAGGATATGACTGGAGGCAATATCGCCGTGGTCATGGTCACAGCCGAGCTTGGTCCGTTCGCGAGGGAAGGGACGCGAATTGATGTTGAGGTCTCGGCCATCGGCGATGCCAAGAGCTTGCAGGGCGGGATGCTGCTGCCGACGCCGCTGAAGGGTCTGGACGACCAGGTTTACGCGGTTGCTCAGGGCGGATTGTCGCTGGGCGGCTGGGCGGCTTCGGGAGACCAGGCGTCTATAACAAAGAATCATCAGACCGTAGCAAATATCCCCTCAGGTGCCATTGTTGAAAAGGCCGAGATTGCCACATTTGTGGAGCAGATTGCCGGCCAGAGGTTCATCACACTGAGCTTAAGAAACAGTGATTTCTCGACGGCGCAGCAAATCGGCCTGGCGATTAACCGGATTTGCCCTGACAGTGGTATTGTTGTTGATGCCGGGACAATAAAGGTCAGAGTGCCCGAACAGATACAGCCGAGCGGCTTAGCCGGCTTTATCGACGTAATCACCAAACTGGACGTCAGTGTCGATGCGCCTGCGGTGGTAGTGATAAACGAGCGCACCGGGACGATTGTTGTCGGGCGGAACGTGGGCATTTCGGCAGTTGCCATCTCACAGGGTAGTCTGGTTGTAAAAATCAAAGAGACCGAGATTGTCTCTCAGCCAATAGCACCTTTCTCGGATGCCGGCACCACCGAAAGAGTTCCCGAGACAATGGTAGGTGTTGAAGAAACAGAGGCACATCTTATCCCTGTCAATCGGTCGGTTACGGTTTCCGAGCTTGCGAGGACGCTGAACGCGATTGGGGCTACGCCAAGGGACCTGATAGCGATATTCAACGCCCTGAAGAGGGCGGGTGCTTTGCAGGCCCGGCTTGAAATAATGTAGGAGTGCGGTTATGGACCCGAGCGAATTGATATTGACCAAACCGGTTCTGCCGCCCAGCTCGCTCGAGCAGCTAAGTGCTGCGAGGCGTTTGCAGGCGGCCAAGGGGTCAAATGCCGCTGAGCCGCAGGAGGTGAGCGACCAGCGGAAGGTGCAGCTTGCCAGGGACTTCGAGTCGGTTCTGCTCGAGCGACTTTTTGACCAGATGAAAAACACGGTTGGTGATTGGGGTCTGGAGAAAGACGGTGCTTCCGAGCAGGTGCAGGGACTGTTTTGGCTGTATCTTGCCCGCGACATAGCCGACAAGGGAGGGTTCGGGCTCTGGGAGGATATCTACCAGTTCCTTAAGGATGTGGACATGGGCAATGCGGCAGCAGATTCACTGGACGAGGCGGTATGAGAGAAACGGCGATTGAAATAGAAACTAAGGTTGACGAGCTTTTGTCGGTGCTTGACAGTGACATTGAGCAAACCGAGCGGAGCTTGCACCGGCTTGATGAGCTGCGAGGTTTGGTGATAAAGAGGGACGACGCGGGGATGGGGCGGCTTCTTGAGACTATAAGGGCTGAATCGCAAAGCGGCAATGCCAACGAGGCCAAGCGCGGCGAGTTGCAAAGAGCCCTTGCCGTTGCTGTGGGTTGCAGGCCCGAGCAGTTGACACTGTCTCGGCTGCAGGAAGAGCTTGACTCACCGCTACGGGCGCAGGTTGCTGCAAGGCAGGAAAAACTTAGGGCCTCAGTGGAGCAGTTGAAGAGACAGTATATGGCCACCGCGATGCTTTTGTCAGACTGCGCGCGTATCAACGGTGTGCTTTTGAGGGCTGTTTTTGGCAGGGGGAATGAACATTTGGTCTGCTACGACTCGAGCGGTTCAGCGGCCAGGCAGGTTGAGACGGCCTTTGTTAATATGTGCTTTTGACGGGTCGGGATCTAACGAGGTTTGCAGATGTGGGATTTTGCTATAGGCCTGAGCGGCCTTGACGCCGCTCGCAGAGGGTTCGATGTAATTGGCAACAACATAGCCAATGCTGCGACCGAGGGCTATCATCGCCAGCGGCTCGACCTTGCGCCGGCTTACGGATGGCAGGAGGGCGAGCTTATTTTCGGCGGAGGGGTCCAGGTTGAAGGTGTTATCAGAATAATCGACACGCTGCTGGAGCAGGAGATTCTCCGGCAGCAGTCTTACCTGTCGCAGGTTTCTGAGGAGTGGACGGCCCTGCGCAGTATCGAGGCGCAGTTCGGAGATCTGTCAGGCGGCACAGGCCTGAACGCCGCTATTGATGAGTTCTTCGGTGCGCTAAGTGAGCTCGGCGCTCATCCCGGAGAAATTATATGGCAGGACCAGGTGGTGATGGCAGGCGAGAGTATGGCGAGCCGCTTCAGGAATCTTGGCCAATCACTAAGCGATATTCAGACCCAGATAAGGATGGAGGTGGAAAATGCAGTTGAGACGGTCAATACGCTGACTGCACAGATTGCCGAGCTGAACGACAACATACAGAGGGTCGAGGTGGGCGGTCCAAAGGCCAATAATCTGCGCGACCAGAGAGACCAGCTTATAAAGCAACTGAGCGAACTGGTGAGCGTTCAGACTCAGGAGAGGGATTTCGGAGTGGTTGATGTCGTGGCCGGCGGTATCCCTGTGGTGATGGGAAACTCGACTATTGAGCTGGGGGTAGGGCTGAATGATAACGGACTTCTCGGTGTTACGCCCGCAGGTGCATATAACTACTACACGAGCATTCAGGGCGGACGGATTAACGGGCTTCTGGTCCTTGCGAATACCACGGTAGCGAATATACAAAGCGACCTTGATTTGCTGGCGCAGGCAATTATCCAGGAGATTAATGAATATCACGTGCAGGGCGTCGGCTCGGCGGGCTCGTTTACGCAGCTTGCCGGCTGGGGAATGGCAAGCGACGACCTGGATGACATCAGCTCTGTGACCGCAGGGACGATTTACATAAGGGTCACGGATACGAGCACCGGTGCGGTGTCGCGGACGGCAATATCGGTCGACCCTTCGAACAGCTCTTACGACCAGTTGAGCGAAATAGCAGCCTATATCACCAGCAATGTCACCGGGGTGACCGCCTCGGTGGACTCGTCCAACAGGTTGATGATTGACGCGGAGACAAATTACACATTCGACTTTCTTCCCGCGGTTCTGCCGACGCCAACAGCCACCGATTTCAACGGCGGCTCGCCTCCTTCGGTTTCGGTCTCAGGGATTTACTCGGGAGCTGAAAATCAGACCTTCACGTTTACGGTCCTCGGCAGCGGCTCGGTCGGGAATGGAACACTGCAGCTTCAGGTGACGGACGGTAGCGGGCAACCGGTAACGACGCTGAATGTGGGCAGCGGCTACGCAGCCGGTGACGTGTTCGAGCTGGACAACGGCATCAGGATATCGCTTGGGACGGGGGACCTTGTCGCCGGTGACAGCTTTGAGGTTGACGCTTTTGCCGGCAGTGATACGTCGGGGCTTCTTGCTGCAGCCGGGATTAACACGTTCTTTTCGGGGACGGATGCGTCGGATATAGCGGTTTGTTCGCGGATTGCCGAATCGCCGGCGTGCGTGGCCGCATCCCTTGGACCGGATATGACCGACAACGCAAACGCGATACGGCTTGCCGGGATACAGGACCAGGCCATAGCTGCACTTGACTCACTTACCGCCGGTGAATTTTACCGGCGTCTTGTCACCGACATTGGTCAGCAGGTCGCGGTCAGACAGATGCAGCAGGATAATATCGAGGTCGTGGTGCAGAACCTGACGAATCAGCAGAGCGAGATTAGCGGGGTGGATATCAATGAGGAAGCGGCAAAGATGCTGATTTTTGAGCAGATGTTTCAGGCGATGGCTAAGTATATGTCCACGGTGCAGACGTCGATAAGCACGCTTATGGACTTGGTGTAGGGGTTTGTTGTTTTTTGAGCGAACAGAATGAGCGGGATACTAAACAACGTATATAACAATCTAAGTTTTGCTCTGGCCGTTCATTCCCAGGCCCTTGCTCGCCTTCAGGAGCAAGCCTCGACCGGCTCGAGGATAAATCGCCCGTCCGACGACCCGGATGCTGCGTACCGTGTTCTGGGTCTCAATTCGCAGTACAGCTCTTTGCAGAACTACATGGACACTCTCGCTGGAGCAATGAGCACACTCGAGATTTCCTCTTCGGCACTTGATGATATGGTTGCGATTATTGGCGAGGTGCGGGTGGACCTGACGCAGATAGTCAACGGCATATACGACCAGGAAGCGATGGAGAGGACGGCAGAGGCCGTTGACAGCGCACTTGAGCAGTTGGTGCAGCTTGCCAACACCAGGCACATTGGCCAGTATGTCTTCGGGGGCGGCAATACCGCTTCGGCTCCGTATGTGGTGGAGCGAACCAATGGTAAAATCACGAGTGTTACATACCAGGGCAGCTATCAGAACAGAGACATTGCGGTGGCGCCCGGCGTGCAATCCAGTGCCTTGTATGTTGGCGAGGAGATATTTTGTTCGAGCAGCAGGTCTGAGCCGGTTTTCATAGGCCAGACGGGCGCCAAGGCCGGGACAGGAACCTCGAGTGTCACCGGTGACGTATGGCTTACCGTCACACACGACGGCAGCAACTACCAGATATCTATTGATGATGGCGCGAGTTTTGTCACGGTGCCCGCAGGGGGGGATACGAATCAGGCAGTGACCGATTCGGGAACCGGCAAGGTGCTTTACGTCGACACAACCGAGCTGTCGGCAACGGGCGTGGACCTTGTGAAGGTGCCGGGGACCTACGACGTGTTCAATACGCTGATTAGTATTCGCGATATTCTGGAGAACGACAGGAATCTTTCGGATGCACAGCTCCAGGAGGTGCGTAACAGCGCGCTGGGCTCGTTGGAGGAGATAATGAATCTCGTGGTTCAGGCGCAGGTGTCGATAGGGTCGAGGATTGAGTTTCTAAGCGATCTGGAGGGCAGTCTGGAGAAGATGAAGTTCGACACGGAGGACGAGACGACCCGTCTGACCGAAGCGGATATTGCTCAGATTGCAATAGACCTGTCCCGCCGGGAGGTGCTTTACCAGATGTCGCTGTCGGTGGCGGCAAGACTAATGTCTTTGTCGCTTCTTGATTTCATACAGTAGGTTTTGTTTTTGCGCTCGAGGTTGGTTTTTCGGGGGTGTTGGTGTCACGACATAAGGGCTTGAAATGTCTGATATTTATACACGTTTTAAGGCCGGCGCGGCCGAAGCGCTGCTGGGGGCTTTCCAGGGGCGGTGGTTGGCCTCGGCACGGGATTTGCACCTGTCACAACGGGATACGCTCTGCGTCCGTCGCAAGACAGGGCTGTTGTTAATTTGGGAGTTGGTTCTATGACCGAACAGACGGATTCTCAGTACTACAAGAAGGCATTGGAGCTGGCCGAGGCGGGCGACCACAGGCGGGCGCTGGAATGTATTGAGAAGTATCTGGCCTCATCGCCTAATGATGCGCAGGCAATGAATGATGCGGGGGCGATTCTGCACTGTCTTGGCCGGTCGGCCGAGGCCATTGAGCATCTTGTCAAGGCAAGAGAACTTATGCCGGATTCGGCGGAGATACTGTGGAACCTGGCTGAGGCGTATATAGCTTCGGGCAGAGCTGCCGATGCCGCGGCACTGTTCGCGGATATGGAACGGATGGGCATCTTGAATCCGGATGTGCTGAACAGAACAGCGAACATATTTTTGAACCAAAACAACAAGGGGGCTGCTCTTGATATGCTGCTTCAATCGCTGCAGCTCGCCCCGGACCAGAAGGTGCTCAGGCCGATGATTGACATCATCCGGAGCAAGAGGGCTAAAGTCGCATTTTTCTGCGGACTGAAAAACGACGTCAAGTTCCTCGAGAGTATTTACACGTTTGCCGAGCACCGCTTCGGTGTGCGGTTTTTTGAAGGCCAGAGTGTTGAGCAGATGTACGAGCTGATGAAATGGAGCGATATATCGTGGTTCGAGTGGTGCACGAATATGGCTATTGAGGCATCGAAGCTGCCGAAGGTCTGCAAGATGATTGTTCGTTTGCATCGCTTTGAGGCCTACGGTGAATGGCCCGGACTGGTCAACTGGGAGAATGTCGATACGTTTATTACCGTGGGCAACAGTTTTGTAAGAGATGCTTTGCTGAAACAGGTCCCTCAGATAGCCCGGCAGACGTCGGTCGTTACCATTCCGAATGGTGTGGATTTCGACAGATTCAAGTTTCTTGAAAGGCATCGCGGCAAAAACATCGGGTGCATCGGTTACCTGAATATGAGAAAGAACCCGATGTTTCTTTTGCAGTGTATGCAGAAGCTGCACTACATCGACCCAGAGTACAAGCTGTATTTCGCCGGGGTCTTTCAGGACACAATGCTCGAGCAGTATGTGCGTCATATAGTAAAGGCGCTGGACCTGGCCGACGTGGTGTTTTTTGACGGCTGGCTGGATGACGTCAATGCGTGGCTGGAAGACAAGCACTATATTGTCTCGGGCAGCATCGGCGAGAGCCAGGGGATGGGGGTGCTTGAGGGTATGGCCTGCGGGCTTAAGCCGGTAATACACAACTTCCCCGGCGCCGAACAAATCTTCGACAAGGAGTTTCTTTTCAACATCTCGGAGGAGTTCTGCAAACAAATTTGCTCCGATCCCTACGAGCCGTGGCGGTACCGAGAATTTGTGGAAGAGAATTACCCGCTCGATAAGCAGTTGGCGGAGATTAACAAAATCTTAGGTAAGCTTGAGGGGCAGGTGGAAGCGCAGGGACCCCAGCCGCGAAAAACGGCGGGCCTGGCCCCAGCGGCTGGGAACCCTGAGCAGATGTCAATGGCGGGTTAGTTGGCAGCGATGAGATGACCTGTAATGAGCAAAGTACTATCGGCCCGTTGGTCAGTGTGGTTTTACCGACTTTCAACAGGCCGCGATACCTGGCGTATGCGCTCCAGAGCGTCCTGCGCCAGAGCTATGACAATCTGCAGGTAATCGTGGTCAGAGACGGCGGCGAAGATGTTGCCGATATCGTCAATTCGTTCAACGACCCAAGAATCGAGTTCATCGACAGGGGGGAAAATCGCGGCAAGGCCCATTCGCTCAACGAGGGCCTGGCTCGGGCCAGAGGCGAATATATCGCCTACATTGATGACGACGACGTGTTCTATCCGCGGCATGTTGAGACGCTGGTTAGCGCGCTCGAAGGTCGAGCCGAGTACGGCGCTGCGTACAGTGACCTGTATAAGGTGTTTTGCAGAATCGAGCCGGACGGCAGCCGGACCGCCCTGAGCAAGGTGGTCGATGTGAGCAGGGATTTCGACCGTATGTTGATGCTGTATTTCAACCACGTTCTGCACGTAAGCTTGATGCACCGGCGGGATTTGCTCGACAGGACAGGGCTATACAACGAAGAGCTCAATGTGCTTATTGACTGGGATATGACGCGCCGGCTGGCCTTTTATACGGATTTTATCCATATTCCCGAGATTACCGGCGAGTTCTACTATCCGGTCGATGACAGTGAGCGAATATCGGTCAGGAGGCGGCAGGACAAGCGAGAGTACATAAGAAATGTTCTGACGATACGAGCGACAAGGCCGCCGAAGCCCTGGCCGAAGGTTGCGGACCTGGCGATAGTGCTTACGGCCCACCGCCTCAATCGCCAGGCCGGCGAGACAATCGGTCTTATCTGGCAGCACACCTTCTATCCTTATAAGCTCTATCTGCCGCTGGCCGACCCCGCCCCAATTTTGGCCTGTGAGTCTTCCGGCCGGGCGCAAGACCTGAGCAGCACGGGTGGTGCGCCCAGCGCAGCCGCTGGAAACCGAAATTGGGGCGGGGCACGGCTTGAAACGGATATGCCCAACATTGTGCCGATTCCAACCGACATGACCGCGACCGACGTTAAGCGTGTGAGCAGAATCCTTCTGCAGGTCGATGCCGAATACGTTGCCGTTGTGCCCGTTGGCTTTGCGGTCGGGGATTTGTGGGTGGAGGATTCGCTTTACGCCCTGACGAACTCAGCCGATGACGTCCAGGCGTTTGAGCTTGAGGGTTCGGACGAGCGTCTGTGGGCGGTCGTGTTGAAAACAGATGTATTGAGGCGTGCCGTCAGAAAATCGTCGGCAGGGACAATACGTGATGCCCTTGCTGGCGTGCAGATAAGGCGGATACTGCCCGATGAGATTCCTTTTCAATTCGATACGCTGCTTGGCCGAGCCGAGCAGGCCGGACGCAACGGCGATTGTAAGCGGGCGGCAGCTATCTATGAGCACATAGCCGATAATTACGAAAATCAGTTGTGGATGAGGTCGCTGGCGGCAAACGCACTGTTTCATCTGGAAGACCGCGCCAAAGCGGCGGATTTGTTGTTGGCTATAAACAGGGCCAGACCGACCGTTGGCACGCTTCTGCTTGAGGCAAAAATCAAGCGCGAAAACCACGACCCCTATGCAGCAATCAGGTTGCTTAAGCAGGCCGAACAAATACTGGTTGGGCCGGTGTGGCAGTCCCGCAAGTCCGCAGGACGCCTCACGGCGGGACACCTTCCGGTGGATACGGAGGCCCGGGCCGCGGCAAATGAATTCTCACAGAAACTTTAGGAAGGTTTCCAATGTCCAGAGACAAAACTATATCGATGGATACAGCAAACAGCCGGATACTTGAGCCCGGTGACTCGACGCAGCACTATGAGGTTCTTCAGCAGCTTGGTGACTGCCTGACGCACGTTGGCAAATATGACGAGGCGCAGCAGCACTATGAAAAGGCGGCGTCTTTGGCGCCCGATGAAGCGCAGCCGTATGTGGGGCTTGGAGTGGTCGCATTGCAGAAAGGCCGGCTCGATGATGCGGAGATTGCTTTTAGGGTGGCTTGCCGGCTGGATGCGAATTGCTCCAGGGCGTATACGGGTCTGGCCATGACCGCCCAGCAGCGGAGCGATTACAAACAGGCGTTTGCGATGTACCTCAAATGTCTCGAGCTCGACAGTGAGAATCTGACGGCTCTTCTAGGCCTGTTCCAGACGTCGTGTCAGATGGGCTCGTTCGAGAAGATTATCCACTACCTTCAGGTTTATCTGCAGATGCATCCGGGCGATAGTTCCGTGATGTTCTCGTTAGCGGCATTGTATATGAAGGACGGGCGGACGGCCCAGGCAAAGGATGTTCTGCAGGACGTTCTCGCACTGGACCCGGAGCATAAAGAGGCGGCTGGTCTCCTGGAAGAAGTTCAGCGCAGCATAACAGAGCAAGACAGCCGGCAGGGTGTGCAATGAGTGCTGCCGACGGGACAAAACTGCTCGACGAGTTGGCCGAGCTGCTGGTCAGACAGTGCGAGTTTGTCCGCCAGGGCAGCGTAACAGCCGTAGAGGACCTGGCCGAGCAGGCCGAAACGCTTGTGAAGCAGATTGGCGATTCCGACATTCTCCGGATGCCCGAATTTGCCGACCGGCGTGACCGGCTGTGGAAGTTGTATAACGAGCTGGCGCTCGTGCTTGCCGTCCAGAGGAAGGAAACGGCTGAAGCACTGAGCAACGTTCGCAAAGGCAGAAAGGCCGTAGGCGCCTATCGCAGCAACATCAAATAGGGACAAGCAGATGTGGTCTGAGAAGAAGACAGTATTGGTGATAGGAGATGTCTATTATCAGTATAAGGTTATTGAGGCCTTGAGGTCTATAAAGACCGACGAGCATATACGCGCCTGTGAAGATGCGCTGCTTGAAAACGTCGCCAGGAAAAGACCTTTCTGGAACATACACGTTGCGCTGGCTTTTTTGGCTGAGAAACTGAATCCGCAGAGCTATCTGGAGGTTGGCGTGCGCACCTGTGGCTCTCTTGTGCAGGTTCTTCATCACGCGGATGCAAAAGAAGTGGTGGCGCTGGATCTGTGGGACGGCAGTTATGCGGAGTTGCCCAACACACTTGAGTTTGCCGTGCAGCAAGTGCAGGATTACGTGGACAGGTCGCGTAGAGAGATCGAAATAGAGCTGACCAAAGGCAACAGCCACAAGGAGCTTAAACGGCTGAATGATTGCGGCCGGAGGTTTGAGCTTATTACAGTTGACGGGGACCATACGGAAAAGGGGGCCTGGCTTGACCTTCAGGATGCCGCTGGGCTGCTCGCCGAGAAGGGCGCGATTGTCTTCGATGACATTCTCCATCCCATGCATTTGTACCTTGCTGTGCTGGTTGACAGATTTCGTCGCCAATACCCGGATTTCGACGTCCTGATGAACAGCAAACAGGATGTCGGTTGTGCCATCTTTCTAAGGAATATCAGCATCGCTGAATTGCTGAGCCCCGGGCCATGTAAATCCTGCACTGCGCGACGCAATTCGCTCAGCGGCCGGGGATGCTCGGTTAATTCGTCAAGCACACCTGTCAGGCGTTCGGCTGTAAGTCACAGGGGCCTGAAGGTGGCTGAGGACTACGTCCAAAATGGAGTAAAGGTCGATACCGAATCATCGTTTGGCCGACAGATAAAAAAAGTTTTCGCTCAGATAACTCCGCACAAGATAATCGAGACCGGGACGTATCTTGGCACGGGAACGACGACCATTATTGCCAATGCGCTTAAGGAGCTTGGTATCAACGACGCGGTTTTCTGCACGATTGAGGTCAATCCCGATTACCACGCTAAGGCCAGGAAGTATTTCCTTGAAAACAAAATCGAGGTTTATGCGATTAACGGCTTGTCGGTGCCGAGGTCTATGCTGCCCAGCCGCCAGGATATAACCCGCATGACGGTAAAGGATGTCCAATACAATGACATCTTCGTTGACCACAGAGAACAGAACAGGGTCGATTTGTATTACAGCGAGACCGATTTCCCCAATGTCCCCGACAACCAGCTCTATAAGTCGCTTGAGGTATTCGACTTCAAACCCGATTTTGTCCTGCTCGACAGCGCCGGGCATATGGGCAGCGTTGAGTTTGATTACCTTGTCGATAACCTCGAAGGACAATGCTACATCGCCCTTGATGACATATATCATATAAAACACCATCGAGACTTCAGAAAAATGCAGCAGGACGACCGCTTCGAGATAGTTGTCCACTCGGATGAAAAGTTTGGCTACTGCATCGCGCGATTTAATCCTGCCAGGCAAAGTGCCAGGTTGGGTAACGGCATTACGGTGAGAAGAATAGATAGTTATAGGAAGGTCTTGATTGTGCGTCCGGACTCCATCGGCGACTTTGTACTGTTTGCCGGTACGCTCAAATACTTCGCAGAACTCTACAGGGACGCTGAGATTCACATTCTTATCCAGCAGCATATTGCCGAGCTGGCCGAAAGCTGTCCCTACATCGACCGTGTCATAAAGTTTGAAAGAAAGAAACTCACAGACGACAAGTCGTATTCCGACGCTTTAGTTGCAGATTTGAAAAAACAGGAATATGACGTTGCCATCTATCCGGTCTATTCAAGAGACCAGATAGGTGATTACCTGACACTTGAAAGTGGCGCTGAAAAGAAGATTGCCCTGAATGGTGACTGTTCAAATCTTCCTGAGCTGTTGAAGCTCAAAAACGATGCAAAGTATACGAGACTTATCCCCACCGAATCTGTGCCGATGCTGGAGACACAACGAAACGAAGAGCTTATTCGTTCTTTCGATGTGGAGCCGAGCGAGCCATGTATGCCCAAAATATGGCTTGAGTCCGAGGACTTCGCCGCAGCGGATAAGCTGCTCGACGAGCTGAACGTCAAACATCCGATTATTGTCAGCCCGTTCGGCCAGTACGAAATAAGGCATTGGCCTGAGTACAACTGGGCCAAGCTCTTATCGGGTTACAAAGACCATCCCGTTCTTATTTGCGGTGCGCGGAGTAATCACACCGAGGCAGAGAGGATAATAAAGCTCAGTGGCCATCGCAGAATGTATAATCTGTGCGGCAAGACTACGCTTAGACAATTAGCGGCCCTTCTTACACGGGCGCGGCTGTGTGTCGGCGTCGAATCCGCCGCCGCTCACATAGCCGCTGCCGTTGAGTGTCCCCACGTTATTATTGTCGGCGGCGGGCACTTCGGCAGGTTTGCGCCCTATAGTCCACTTACCACACTCGTATATCTGCCTGCCAAATGCTTCAACTGCAACTGGCTCTGCCCTCGCAAATTCAGGCAGAGCTATTGCATCACCCAGATACGTGTTGAAACGGTCGATATGGCCGTCAAGAGCGCACTGAAACGCCCAAAGAGCAAATGCGTCGAGCCCGTCCTTATAGCCGAACCTGTCAACAGAGACTTCCGTTCATCACAGCCGCTCGAGATACAGATAGATGAAATTGCCGACGTTGACCTCAATGAAATAGAACCGGAAAAATATCTGATTACTGCCGTTGTCTCCACATATAATGCCGAAAGGCATATCGAGGGCTGCCTGCAGAATCTCGAAGACCAGACAATCGCCGACCGTCTCGAGATAATCGTTGTTGACAGCAACTCGCCGCAGAAAGAGGGTGACATTGTAAAGCGCTTCCAGCAGCGATACAAAAACATCAGGTACATACGGACGGAAAAAAGAGAGCCGATTTACAAGGCCTGGAACAGGGCCATAAGAGTCGCCTCCGGCAAATACATTGCAAACGCCAACACAGACGACCGCCTGAAAAAAGACGCCCTCGAGTATATGGTCAAGGCCCTTGAGCAAAATCCAGATGTTGCACTGGTGTATTGTGACCAGGACTGGGTTGATGATGTCAACGGAGCCGTCGTCAAGGAATATCTAACCCCGGAGTTCTCGCGTCTCAGACTTTTGGCCGGCGATTGTTATATGAGCTCCAACCCCGTCTGGCGAAAGCATCTCCACGATGAGTTCGGATATTTTGAAGAGGATGTATTCTGTGTCTCCGGCGACTGGGAGTTCTGGCTGCGCGTCTCTCAGAAACACGACTATATGCGCATAAAGGAAAAATTCGGCATTCGTTGTTTTGCTCCCGACTGTTATTCACGCGCAAACTTCGAGTCGAGAACAGGCATTGCTCATCTTGATATTGCCCTCATCTGTAAGGCGTATCATTATGCCGCCCAGACAGGCATTTTCATTGATGCTCGCGGCATATCACAGAACCCTGTATTCTCCAGATGGCCCGAGACACAATTGTTGCTCGAGAAAACCAGGGCGAAATTTGAAGATAGAACCATTGACCCGGCTGATTATGTTGCTGAAACACACGCGTTTGTTGCCAACGACTCGGCCAAGCTCTCGATAGTAATCGCCGCATGCTCTGAGAATTCCTCCCTACTCCGGACCTTGTACGCCCTTAACGAACAGACTGAAAAGGATTTCGAAGTTGTTGTCGTAAGCAGCGGCGGTGTTCGTATAAAGCCGGCCCGAATTGCGAAGAAGCTCCGTTACGACCTGCTCTGGGTGGACCTGAGCAAGGACCTCGGTCCGTCCTTTGCAAAGAATGTCGCCCTGAAGTATGCTCGTGGTGAGTATCTCGCCTTTCTCGGCGAAGGCGATATCCCGGAAAGAGATTTCGCCCGAAATATCTGTCGCCACTTTCAGCAATATCCCGGGATGTATGCCTTGCGAGGCAGGATTTTACCTTCTGAAATCGGCTCGGCTGCCTTTATTCCGGACGGCTACGACCTTGGCGATGGGGTCATCCGAACGACCCGCCTGCCCCGAAACAACTGCGCATTTAGAAAAGACGTCCTTACAGAGGCCGGCGGCTTCGACGAAGACCTCTTCCTGCGGGAGTTTCAGGAGCTTGCTTACAGGGCCTTCATATCGCAGGACAGAAACATTGACGGTATCCTCTATTTTTCCGATGTTGTTGTTCGCCGCGACCTGTCAACCACGCTGCGTCAATCGCTGCAGCACTCTATCGATGACCAGGTTGCGCAGCTTACGCTGGCCAACAAGTGGCCCAGCCCCGAGTTGAGTCACTTTGTGAATTTTGTGCGTGACTGCGGCCCGGCCGATGAGGAGAAGTCAAAAAGCGATTGTGAATGGATGACAGCCGTAGGTCTTGCGCTCGAAGAAAAGTATCCTGAGATTGCTCTGATGTGGGCACAAAGGGTGCTGAATGTCAAACCATCTGAGCCGGTTGCCAGTTATGTTGCCGGAGCTGCCCTGTTCAGACTCGGCAGACTCGATGAAGCTCAGCTCGCTCTGGAAGATGCCCTCTTGTATCTCAGGACCGGGATCGACCTTGAGCTGGCCGGCAGCAGTGGCAAGCCCAGTGGAAATGTTGTCACTTACATAAGATTCTATGCGAGTTGCTGTACGAAGCTTGCCGATTGTTACATCAAACGCAGAGAATTCGGCAAGCTCAAAGAAATCTACAACCACATGCTCAACCATCCGCATCTTGCTCTCTCAGAACAGTACAGGGCCCAGATACAGGCCGTACTCACAAAAATAGGAAACGTCGAATCTGCCTTGACGCCGGCTTCGGATGTTTCTGCCGGGCAAACTCGTCCGCAAGTGTTGCCCCGAAATACTTCCGCCAAGCCCGCTCCTGAGTCGTCGGTTGCAACCGACTGCGGTTGTTCTGGCTATCTGGTCACGGCCATTGTATCTACTTACAACGCCGAACGCTTCATTCGCGGCTGTCTCGAGGACCTTGAAAACCAGACCATCGCCGACAAGCTGGAAATCATAGTCGTCAACAGCAATTCACAGCAGAATGAAGAACAGATTGTAAAAGAGTTTCAGCAAAGGTACGACAACATCGTCTATATTAAAACCGACCGGCGTGAGAACCTTTACACCGCGTGGAACCGCGCAGTCAAGGTCGCCAGAGGACAATTCCTCACCAACGCAAACACGGATGATCGCCACCGGCACGATGCCCTCGAAATCCTCGCCAATATGCTGCTTGAAAATCCCGACGTCGCCCTTGTATATTCGGACCAGATCATAACTGACACACTGAACCCGACGTTCGAGAACCATCATGCCGTTGAAGTGGCAAAAAGACCCGAATACAGTCACAACCGCCTTCTGTTCGGATGTTGCGTCGGTTCCCAGCCGATGTGGCGGAAGAAACTACACGATGAGCTTGGCTACTTCGATGATGCCCTCGATTCCGCCGCCGATTGGGAGTTCTGGCTGCGAGTTTCTGAAAAATATCCCTTTAATCGCGTCCCCGAATTCCTTGGCATTTACTTCCATAACGCGCAGGGCCTCGAGCATGGCCGAAAAATACATTCGCTTTACGAACGATACGTCGTCGGCAAACGATACGGTAATCCCTACATATCGATAATCCCCGTATATACGACTAAGGACAATCCCTTAGTCTCAGTGGTTATGCCCGCCCACAATGCCCGGCAGTATATCACTGAGGCAATCGAGAGTGTGCTGATTCAGAACTACAGGAACTTCGAGCTCGTTATTGTTGATGACGGTTCTATTGATAATACCGCCGACATTATCGCAGGCTTTAGGGATGAGAAGATTAGATATTTCCGTCAGGAAAACAAAGGCGCATCGTCTGCGCGTAATCTGGCTATACGAAAGGCGAAAGGAAAGTTTATTGTTCCGCTGGATGCGGACGACATGATGGTCCCAAATGCCGTTGCAGAGCACCTAAAGGTATTTGAGCAGAATCCTGATGTTGACCTTGTGTATTCGGACGTGCTGTTGATTGATGCAAAATCAAGACCAATCAAGGTGATGCGAAAGCCGGAATATAATGACAGGAATTTGCTCGTCAGAGACCTGTTCAGTTGCGGTCATCCGATTGTGCCCTTCAGACTCGGCATAAGAAGAGATGTCTTTGACAAGATAGGATTTTACGATGAAACTCTGCTGGTTGCCGAGGATTATGACATGATGCGGCGATTCGTCAAACAAGGCCTGAAAATGCGCCATATAAGCGAGGCCTTGCATTGGCGTCGTATGACGGATAATTCTCTCTCGAGACAGTTCAGTGGCGAAAAAGCAGCATCACATTTCAAGGTCATCCAGCGTTTCACCGAGACATTCACGTTTGATGAGCTGTTCCCGGATGTTGACTGGGATGCCACGCCGGTCGAACAGAGGCAGTTGCTCGCAAAGTGCCGAGTCGCCGTTGTTTACCTTGGGATAGGCAATGAGTATATCAAGACCGGTACTGCAGATTACGGCAGGATGGCTTTTGACCTTGCGTGCGAACAGCTTCGCCGGTGTCTTGAGATTGAGCCGGAAAATCCGCAGGTACGGCAGTTGCTGCAAAAGTGCGAGTCGATACGGGCCGGTCATTTCGCAGCGGGTATTGCGGCGACCTCGCAGGCGACTCGGAAAAGTGGGCCTTTGTGCATCCAGCCGGCTAAACAAAACCGCTTTACGCTCGATAATAGTTTAGTGAGAGGGTGACGGTTGGTATGCGCCTGCAGGAGGTGCGATAAAAAAGCCGCGAATTAAGAAGAAAGGCCTATTGATATGTCGACACTACAGCTTCCAGGCTTGCTGACAGGTATCGATACTGCTAAGCTCATAGCCCAGTTGATGGCTGTCGAGCGACGATCGCTTAATGTTTACGAGCAGCGCAAGACACTCTGGGAAGACAGAAAAGATGCGCTTGGCACGCTCGAGAGCAAACTCAGCACACT
Organism: uncultured Pirellulales bacterium; assembly: GCA_964514115.1. Classification (GTDB taxonomy): domain Bacteria; phylum Planctomycetota; class Phycisphaerae; order Sedimentisphaerales; family Anaerobacaceae; genus CAZEPI01. The sequence goes on from CAZEPI010000009.1 coordinate 59,699, forward strand.
GAGAACCACGGTGGCAGCGCTTTCTGATGCGCGGGCGCTTAGGGCCTTTAGCATCTCTTCGGGCGACAGCGACGTGCTGACAGCCGAGGCAACTTCCAACGCCTTCGAGGGCAATCACAATGTTGTAGTTAACCAGTTGGCCACCGCTGAACGCTGGGTCCACAGCACAGGACTCGAATATATCGAAGACTACGTTGGGGCTGGAACCTTTATCTACTCTTACAACCATAAAGAGACCGTTATCACCACCACTGCCACTACGACTCTGGAAGAGCTGGCAGGGCTGATTAACAACGATGCCAATAATCCCGGTATTACCGCATCGCTGTTGTACTACAACGGCGCTTATCATCTGGTCCTGAACGGCAATGACGCCGGCTCGGATTATCGCATAAGCGTCAGCTCGAGCAGCACCGAACTCTGGCAGGCGGACTCGGCTTTTACGGTGGACACAGACAACGCTACCCTGAGCACCCGAATCACACAGCTTGACCAGTTCGGTGAAAACCCACTCGAAGGAACCGAGACAATCCAGATAACCGGCACAGATCACAGCGGCGCCGCTACCTCCCCGGTAACACTCAACATCACCGAAAACACAAAACTAAGTCACGTTATCGCGGAAATCAACGATGCCTTCGACGGTAATGTTAAGGCGACTTTAGAGAACGGCAAGATTGTTGTTGCCGACAGTTTTTCCGGCGCCAGCCAGCTATCCGTTACCCTTACTTATAATGCAAACGGCTCTGCCGCGACGCTTGATGTCCCCACGATGGCTGTGTCGACCGAAGGCGGCAGCACCACCGCAGATCTCACCGGCTTTGCGCCCGCTGACTTTACCGAGACTCAGTCGGCGCAGGATTCTGAAATCAGGGTGGACGGCTATCCGAGTGGAGACTGGATTACACGAAGCTCCAACACGATAGATGATGTCATCCACGGCGTTACTCTTCACCTGCACGACACCACCGATGCCGACGGCGAGAAGATTACGCTGACCCGTGATATCGAGTCGGTAAGAGAGAAGCTGCACTCGATGATTGATGCGTATAATTCGGCGGTTACGTTCATAAAGGGGAAAACCGGCTATAACGAAATTCTGCAGACAGCCGGCGTGCTTAAGGGCGATTACGTAGTATCAACGATACAAAGCCAGCTCCGTTTGCCTTTGTTTGCTCAGACCAGCGGCTTTATCGAGGACGTGGACAGTTTTCTCAATCCGGCCCTGATAGGTCTGGAGGTTGACCGTGACGGTGTCCTGAGTTTGGATGAGACGGTCTTTGATGAGGCGATAGCCGAGGGTTATACGGGTGTGCTGGCCTTGATAGGAGCGGATAAAAGCGGAAGCTCCGACAGCAATACCATTGAGTTCTACGGGGCCAGCAGCGATTACACTGCCGCCGGTCAGTACGATGTCCAGGTGACGGTAAGCGGCGGTGCGATTACCGGTGCGCAGATAAAGCTTTCAACCGAATCGACCTGGCGCGACGCTGACTTTAGTGGCAACATCGTCACAGGCAACAGCACTTTTGACGATAACGGCAACCCGAACTATGCTGAGAACGGCCTGCAGATGAGCGTTGATTTGAGCCAGGATGGTGTTTTCACCGGAACGGTCAGTGTCAAGCAGGGCTTTGCAGGTGCAATAGAAGATGTGCTCGACAGAATGCTAAAGGCGACAACCGGCTCGATTCAAATTGACCAGGAGCATGTTGACGACATCATAGAAAATCTCGAGGACAAGATTGATAATGAGGAGTACCGCCTTGAGAAGCGCGAAGCTCGGCTCGTGGCCCGATTCGCCCGACTGGAAAGGACTTTGGCGCTGTTGCAGAGCCAGATGATGGCACTGGGTATCGGGTATTGACTGTTGCTGATTTGAAAATCGCCACCTCTGATTTAACCCGGCCGTAAGATTATCTTCTGCTGCGTCGCAGTCGGTAGAGCATAGCAAGCACTTCGGCCACCGCCACATACAAGCTCTGTGGGATTTGCTCACCCGGCTCGACGCTGGAATATATTGTCCTTGCAAGCTCGGGTCTTCGGATTACAGGGACGCCATAAGCCCTGGCGATTTCCATTATCTTTTCGGCCAGCAGGTCCGCTCCTTTCGCCAGCATCACAGGTGCGTCCATTGTCTTGGCCTCATATCGTAAAGCAACGGCTACGTGCGTCGGGTTTACGAGCACGACGGTCGCTTTGGGCACTTCCTGAAGCATCCGCTTCATACTTCTTTCAAGCTGCATTCGCCTGATGCGTGTTTTGACCTCAGGTGAACCTTCCGTGTCCTTGCGCTCCTGCTTGACCTCCTGTCGGGTCATCTTCAGGTCCTGGATGTATTTCCATTTCTGGTAGAGCGCATCTGCAATTGCTATCACCAGCAGCGCAACACACACTCGGATACACAGGCCGAATATCACCTCTCCGATAGTGGCCAGTATCTTATACGACCACGCCCAGCGAAGCTCGGCCAGCATCTCGGTCTTGCTGCTGAGGTACATCCAGACAATCAGACCTACGAAGAACAGCTTCAGTATTGAGGCAAGGAGCTTGACCATCGATTTGCCGTTGATGAGGTTTTGAAAGCCGAAGACGGGATTTATGGAATCGAATTTGAGTCTGACCGCCTGGGGCGCGAAGTTGAGGCCGCTCATAACGACTCCCGCCAGTATCGCTGCGACTGTCAGCACGGCGAGAATCGGGATGATTACGGCTACCGAATCGACAATCTTGCCGTTGGCGAATGTGAGAAATGTCTGCTGGTCGGCAAAGACGGCTGTTTGTGCCGACATCCCTTCTTCCATTGTTTGCGTCACCCAGCTCAACAGTTGCGGCGCGAGCAGCGCCGTCATTCCCACCAACACAAAGAGCGTGGCGACCGAGCCGAGTTCCTGGCTCTGCGGCAGCCTGCCCTGCTCTCTGGCTTTCTCCAGGCGCTTTGGTGTGGGGTGTTCGGTCTTTTCTGCTGCCGGCTTTTCGGGCATAATTGTCTAAGCTTTCTTAGGGGTTTTTTGGTTGCGCCGAGCTTTGTCGGTTGTCTCACAAAGGAAGCAGCTTGCCCATCCAATCAGTCATTTCGCGTACGAATCCTCCGATGAGCGGCATAAAAGCGCCAATCATCAGAAGCCCCAGAAATATCCGCACGGGGAAGCTGATAAACAGTATGTTCATCTCCGGGACTATCCGGGCAAGTATCGCAAGTGTCACCAGCAGGATAAGGAAGACGGCCAGCATCGGTGCTGCCAGTCTCAGTGCTGCGGTAAACATAGCCGACGTTGCCTGCAGCGTGCCCTGTGCGAGGGCGGCGATGGTCGGGATGTTTCCGGCTGGAAACGCCTCGTAGCTGCGCTGGATTATCAGCAGCAGCAGGTGGTGGCCGTTAGCTGCAAGAAAAAGGATTACGAATATCATCTCAATCAGACTACCAAGCGGCTGAGAACGCTCTCCCGTCAGCGGGTCGATTACCTGCGCCATAGCCAGGCCCATCTGCCTTTCCACGATTCTGCCGCTGAGTTTGACAGCAGAGAAAAGGACATTGACTATAAGGCCCAGCGCCAGTCCATAGGTTGCCTCGTTTGCAAGCAGCAGGACTGTTCTGACCGCTGAAGCATCCTCTGCTTCGATACCCATTGGGTTTATCATCGCAAAAAACAGCGCCAGCAGAATAATCGCCGATACCTTTACCCTCAGAGGGATGCTTTGCCAACTGAAAACAGGCACGACGAGGAAGAACGCCGAAATCCTCGTAATGACCATCACAAAAAACAGCAGCTTGCCTGTGATTAGGTCCATCGCTCAGCGCCCGACGTTCTGAATCAGGGCGAAAATCTCGTGCGTGAATTTGACCGTCACCTGCAGCATCCAGCCCCCAAATAGAAGCATAACCACAACCACACCCAGTAGTTTCGGCACTATGGTCAGAGTCATGTCGCGTATCGATGTGACCGCCTGAAGCAGCGTCACAACCACACCGACGACTATGCAAGTCAACAGGATGGGTGCCGCGATGAGCAGAGCCGTCTCGAGCGTATGGCGGCCGAGGTAAAGCATGAAACTACCGTCCATATCTTATGTCCTTATCAATTGCACAAAGGTGCCTTTGCCGGCTGCAGCGCGGAAAGACCGACACAAGGCCGCACAGTCAGTGGAAACTCAAACTAAGACTTTTTGCCAGCAGACCCCAGCCGTCAACCAGTATGAAAAGTATCAGCTTGAACGGCAGCGATATCATCACCGGCGGCAGCATCATCATACCGGCGCTTAGCAGCACACTGGCTATTACCATATCAATCAGCAAGAACGGAATGAACAGCAGACAGCCGATCTCGAAGGCCGTTCGAAATTCACTGATGATAAACGCAGGTATGACGATGTGCATTCCTATATCCATTGCGCTGGCGGGGCGTTCAATCTTTGCCATCTGGACAAACAACGCAAGGTCCGCCTGTCTGCACTGCCTGAGCATAAATTCCTTGAAGCACATCCCGGCGTTGGCTGCTGCGGTCTGAAAGTTGATTTGGTCGTCCAGATACGGTTGAATTGCTGCGTTGTTTACCTGGCCGAGGGTGGGCGCCATCGTATATAGCGTCAGAAACAAGGCCAGCCCGACGATTGCTATCGTCGGTGGGATTGTCTGAGTTGTAAGTGCCCGGCGGACAAAAGCCAGGACAATCACTATCCGCGTGAAGGAGGTCATCATCACCAGCACGCTTGGCAGAATTGCCAGGCCGGTGAAAATCAGCACGAGTTTGACAGGCGTTGACCAGTCTCTTGTTTTGCTTTCGTCGGCTGTTGCCTTGTCAATCATGGTCATCAAATCGCCGATACTCGGCACGGATCCCGGCGCGCCGGGATTTGCTGCCGGGGCAGTGACGGCAGGGGATTGCGGTGTGTTAAATGGGGCCTCGATATTGCTGCTCGACTGGCCCAGTGCCGAGGTCACCGAAAGCAGCGCCACCAGCAAAATCATCGACTTGTGATCGTTAGCTGTGGTCATTGCTTCTGCACCTCAACCTTTTCCAGCTCATCGGCGAAATCACCGGCTGGTGTCCCTATTTCTGTCAGCATTGTGATGCTGTCGTTTGCACTTCCTATCAACAGCCGGTGGTTTTGCACTTCTATCAGGTGCACCCTTTGCCGCTGTCCCAGTGCTGCGCTCTCAATGATGCGAATCTTCTTGCCCGGCAGCGTGGTTATCTTAGGCAACAACTTCCTGGAGATGTAGATTGCCGCTATGCCTAACACCACTACGAGCAGCACCGATAACATCATTTTGAAAAACAGCTCCTGGTTGCTAAGTTCCGCGCTCGACGGGCCACCTAAGGCGAAATTCGGTTCACTGTGGTAGTTGGCATAGGGTGCTTCATGGCCTTGCGATTCTGCCTGTCGGGTCGGTGCTGCTCTGCCGGGCGAATCGTCGGCTTCTAACATCTGGACGTTTGCCGCACCGGCTGTACCGGCCAGCATCAACAATGCCAACAGCAGCAGTGATTTTGTCTTCATCTCTGTCACGTTACGCACCTTTCCTAATGTTGCTGTTTTGATGTGTGCAAATGTCGTGCCTGACGGCGGATGGGGCCTTGGGGCCTGTTTTTGGGCGTTTTTGGCCGGTTGCTCAATCGAAATGCCGACAAGCTGTCGAGATTCTTGACACCGCGCTAAGGCGCATCCGCTGTGTCTGCCCTGAGCACCGCGATTAGTATCTGGGAGTCCTTGTACATAGGGCTCTGTGGGTCTGTCCACTGCCCGCCGCTGCCGGCACCCCACCAGTGGACGCTGCAACCGGCCCCCGGGGCCCCCGAACGCAATCTTTTCGCGTTTGGGGAGCCTCCTGCATAGGGCCGGGATTCTGCCAGGAGGGATGCGTCGATATAGGATGCGACGGCCCGTGCGCGTCTGGCTGAGATTATCCACTGCGTAGCTTGCGGCACGGGGTCTCTGCACAATCCAACGACGTAGAGCTTGCCGACGCCGCCCTCGGTCAGGCCCTGGCACAACTCGGCCAGAGAATCTATTGCCTCGTCGCTGAGCTTCCAATCCTGCCCGGCAAAATGAATATCGGTGACGGAAAAATTCGTCTTGCTTGCGACTATCTGCGAAGGCAGCACCGCCATGGTACGGCTGGCTTTTTTGAAGAGTCTGCGAGTGTCTTCCTCTCTTGCATCTATGGTTCTGCCGTCGTACGAGCTGTCGGGTGGCTCTGTATAGTACTTTGTCTTGGACCGTCCGAAACGCGGGTTGCCCATAGAGCCGAAGAGGATTCCGAGGCCCTGCTGTCTGATGGATTGCACGAACGAATCACGTCCCTTGTTGAACAGCTCGGGGTCCTGGACGTCGGCCAGGCTGAGCAGGAGCACGAAGAAGGTAAGAAGCAGCGTCACCATATCCGAGAACGTTACAATGTATCCCGGAACCTTGGGGCTGCCTTCTTCTACTGGTTTGCGGCTAGCGCTCAATTGTACACCTTCTGTTCAAGGAGTGTGATTTGCAGAATTCGGCTGTTGTCTTCGGGCATTTGTGAAAGTACGGCCTTGCGGTTGTCTTCTGAGAGGTTCGCGGCCGCTGAGATATTGAAGTGGTTCTCGTCAAGCCCGCGTTTGGTCGTGAGATAATCCATTATCGCCAGCGCCCTGGCGAGCCCCAGCTCATCGCCGAGTGTTGGCGTGTCGGCTGAAGTTTCACTTACGACTATGCGGTTGTCCACCTGTTTCAGGAAATCCGCCAGATTTGACAGCGCACGCCGCCCGCTTAGCGAGATGGTGCTGCCCCGACTCCAGAAAACCTGGCTGGATGGTACGAGAAAGACTTTGCGGTCGTAGAAATTTCTTGGCTCGGTTTGGCGTTTGGCATTGTTACCGCGTCCTTCCTGAAGTGTTGGTTTTTCGCTGCCGATATCAGGCTCTTCGGCATAGACAAACTTCACCGCTTCGAAGAATGAGTCTTTGTCTCTTTTGACCAGAGGGCTGACAAACGGCAGGGCGTCGCCGAAGGTTTTGTCGAGCTTGCGAAACACCTTGTCGTCGAAAGAAGAGAAGCTTAACAGAAGCACAAAGAATGTCAAAAGCAAAGTCATACAGTCGCTGAAGGTGACCATCCATTCGGGTGCGCCTGGGGCTTCGTCGCTTTCTGCGTGTTTGTTTCTGCCGGCCATTAGACCGTCGCCTTAACTTCCTGGCGCCTGCCCTGCGAAAGGAATGTCTGCATCTTTTCCCGCACTATGGTTGGATTATCCCCCTGAGCAATTGCGCAGAGACCTTCAAGAATCATCTCCATTGCCGTAGTTTCTTCTTTGGAGTAGATGCCGAGCTTGCCTGCAAGCGGCAGGAAAACGAGATTTGCCGACAGTGCCCCGTAGAATGTCGTCAGCAGAGCCACAGCCATTCCCTGGCCGATGGATTCGGGCGAATCTAAGCTCCGCAACATCTGTATCAGACCTATCAGCGTCCCTATCATTCCGAACGCAGGTGCCGCAGAACCCATGAACTCGAGAATCTTCTTTCCCCTGGAGTGACGGTCCTGCAGGTGCTCTATCTCCGGCGAAAGAAGGTCGCGAATGACATCCGATTCCTGTCCGTCCACAAGCATCTGCATTCCTTTTACGAAATACAAGTTACTGAGCTTGCTTATCTCGCCCTCCAGCGCCAAAGTGCCGTCTCTGCGGTTGATTGCCGCGTAATTGACCATACTTTGAATGAGTTCGGATTGTCCGGGTATCTTGGCAACTATGGTCTTTTTGATTATTGAGAATATACTCAGGAACTGCGGCAGTGAGAAATGAATCATTGTCGCGCAGAGCATTCCGCCTATCGTTATTGCAAGCGAGGGGATGTGGACAAACATCTGCCAGCCCCCGCCGGCAACGATGGCTGTGGTTATCACCGCAAAACCGAAGAGTATTCCTACTATGGTCGCAATATCCATATTTTACTCTTGCTCGACTATCTCTTTGAGTCTGCGTGAAAGTGCCGCCGTAAGTTTTGGCTCTGACGTAACGAGCTCTGCCAGCAGCTTTGCCTTTGTTCTTTCGGTCATATAGTGGAGGATTTTTGTCGCATCGTCGAAACTGCCTCCCCGCAGTATTCCGGTTTTCATTTGTTCGGCACACAGATTTGCGATGATTTTGCTTGCACTGCCTGAATCCATCTTGTCGTAGGTGGCTGCGAGCGAAACCAGGTTTGCCCTTTCGCTGGCTGCGATGCTTGCTCTGGTGGTGAGCAGTTGGTCGCGATGCTCTTTTAGCTTTGCCACGGTTGACGCAAGCTCCACTTTGAGGGAGTTCAGCTCCTCGATGTCCTGTTTGATGGTGTCCTGTGCAATCTGCAGTCTTTTCTCTCGCAGTTCGAGCTCTTCCAGCTTGTTGTTGTACTGGCGGATTCTTTCCCGCACCTCGAAGACCAGGCTTTTCAGTTGTTTTTCGGAAATGCTTTGACTGCCGGCTGCTTGACCGCTTTTCTGAGACGCGCTTTGAACGAAAAGGTCCATTTCTGTCTGCTGTTGTGCGAATTGCAGGCCGTTCTGTGGTTGCGTCGCCGCCGGTTCAGTGGTCTCGACAGGTGCGGGCCTGGTCAGCCAGGCGATGGCAAATGCAGCGGCAAAACTTAACAGCCCGACAGCTGCTGTGAGTATGATTCGTTTTTTGTTCATAATCATTTCTCCTGGCTCAACAGCGTATATCAATTCCGACAATGCCGTTTCGGGCTATGCTCAGCATCTCGTTTGCGTGCTGAGTAACTGTTGTTCTCGAGCAAATCTTGCCGTGGTTGCCTCATCCGATTCCTTTTGCTCGAGCTTTTCCTGCGCCGTTATGAATCTGCGTTTTGCCTGCTGGCGCAATCGTTCCAGGGCTTCCCTGAAACGTCTGACTTTCAGCAGTTCGTTGATTTTTTCGCGCTGTTGCTTTTCCAGTTCTGTTATTTTTGTTTTGAGCTTCTTAATCCGCTCGTCTGTTGCGGCCGAGTGTCTGAGAAAAAACTCTTGTTTGAGTAATCTTTTTTGCGGGGCCTCGGCGGCGATTTTGCTGATGATTCGCTTCAGAATTCTCTGCTGCACTAAAAGTTCGCCCCTTGTCTGTGCAAGATGTTCGCTCAGACGGAGCAGTTCTGTGGTTTTCTGCTGCTCTTGTCCGGTCTTTAATTCGAGGATGCGCTGAAGCCGCCATACAAACCTTTTCATCTGTTCACGGAATCTTAAAAAGAACTTTAGCCACAGAGAGCACAGAGAACACAGAGAAATATAACTATAAACAGTGTCTGAAAAAAATCCGTGTTAATCCGTGTCTTTTTCATTATGTTAGAAGTTCTTAGCTCTCAGATTTCAACAATTCATCCCAGGAGTGGGTTATTGCAGAGAGCTGGCTGACGGTTTCTTCAAAGCCGGCGCGATGCTGACGGACCGGCTGGGCAAGAAACTGGTGGATTCTGTCGATTAGCGCTATTGCTCCATCGATGCGTCGGTTACTCCCGGGTGAAAATGCGCCGATGTTGATTAAGTCTTCGGCGTCGCTATAGATCGCGTATATTTCGCGCAGTTTCTGTGCTGCTGCCTGATGTTGGCTGCTTGTCACAACGGGCATCAGCCGGCTGATACTGGCGAGGATGTCTATCGCCGGATAATGTCCCCTCTCTGCAAGCTTTCTGGACAGGATTATGTGCCCGTCAAGTAAGCTGCGGGCGCTGTCTGCGACCGGGTCAGTCAAGTCGTCATTTTCCACCAAAACGGTCAGAATCCCGGTAATACTGCCGAGCTGGGCCTGCCCGAGCCGCTCTATCAGCCGAGGCATAAGCGAAAAGACGCTTGGGCAGTAACCTTTGCTCGCCGGCGGCTCGCCTGCTGCAAGACCTATCTCTCGCTGCGCCTGTGCAAAGCGAGTTAGTGAGTCCATCATAAACAGCACGCTTTTGCCTTTGTCGCGAAAGTATTCGGCGATTGTCACTGCGACAAAGGCCGCCTTTACTCGCTGGATGGGAGGCGAATCCGCCGTCGCCACCACTACTGCACTGCGGACAAGACCCGCCGAGCCGAGGTCGCCTTCGAGAAACTCCCGCACTTCACGTCCCCGTTCACCTATCAGCGCGACGACGTTTACGTCGGCCTCGCTGCAGTTGGCGATGTTGCCCAGTAAGACGCTTTTGCCTATGCCGCTGCCGGAGAAGATTCCGATGCGCTGTCCTTTTCCACAGGTCAGCAGTCCGTCTATCGACCTGATACCCAGGGCCAGTGGCTCGGCGATTTTCTGCCGGCTCAGCGGAGGCGGACTGCTCGCGTCTAATGCCTTCTTCTCGGTCCCCAACAAGGGGCCTTTGTTATCAATCGGCTGGCCGAGCCCGTTAACTACCCTGCCCAGAATCCGGTCACTGAGTGTTATGTATCGCGGCGTGGTCCTTGCCGTTACACAGTCACCGGGTGTTATCCCCTCTATGTGTTCCAAAGGCAGGAGAATCAGGTGGTCGTCGTGAAACCCGACCACCTCGGCAAGAACTCGCCTGCTGTCTCTCAGGTGAATTCCGCAAAGCTCGCCCAGACCAATCAACGGGCCGTTCGACTCTACCGTCAGGCCGGAGACTCGAACTACGTAGCCCTGATGGTCCAGCAGCTTCACCGTCTCAAGCGCCGAGTAAAACTTGTCAAAATCAATCACGCAGTCGTTTTGTTCGTTGTTGGTCATGACTTACACCGCATTGCTGAGGGCCCTGTTTATCTGTTCGAGATGCTGGTCTATCATCGAGCGCACTATCCCTTTTGGGGTTTCAACCAGACACTCTGCCGGGCCTATGTTCGAATCAGAGAGAAACTTGACGCCGGAAAGTGCGCTGTCCGGCTCGTTTTGTTGGAGTTGCTCAAGATGCGAAAAGTCTTCTGGGTTGAGATGAACAACGATATCCTGTCGGGTCGGTGTACTCTTTAGTGCCTCCTTGACAATCGATTCTATCTGGTAGTCCTTTTCGCTGACCTTTTGCATAAGTATCTTTCTTGCGATTTCGACCGACAATTTTGCGATAGCTTCTCTGTGCTGCGCTATCATCTGTTCGGAGTAGACGTTCAAGTTTGCCGTGACATTCTTCAGCGTTTTTAATGTTTGCTGGAGTTCGGTGTTTTGCATTTCCATGTCGTTAGCCGGAGCTTGCTGCCCCACCGCCGTCGTTTCCCGGACGCCGTCTCTGCTGCGACTGCTGCTTCGGTTGGCAGGTTGCGCCACGCGAACTGTCTTTATGTATTTGTCCAGTGTGACTTTAACCGTGGCAGTCATTGGATTACTCTTTTATTCTACAAAGGCAAGTTCGCCTTTTTGGTTCATTTCGCGCAGTATCTTTACGATTTCATCCTGTGCGCCGGCGATGTCTTCTTTCTTTAGTGCGGACATTAGCGAGGCCTCTTCGTCCATCATTGCCGCGGCACGCTCGGAGATGTTCGACCTTATTTTTTCTTTGATGAGGTCTTCTGCGTTATGCAGGGCCAGAGCAAGCCGTTGTGCTTCGATGCCGCGAAGGGCTTGCTGGAGCGAGCGATCGGTCACCTGAGGTACATCCTGCCATACTATCATCAGCTCGGCGACCTTTTCTGCCGCCTCACTATCCTTTTCCTTTATGGCCCCGATGAGTCCGTCGCGGAGTTCCTTGCCGAGGTTTCGCAGGATAACCGCTACTTTTCGCAGTGACTGCTGCCCTTGGCCTTCAGTGGTTGTGCCGGCCCCGCTGGCAGAACGCAAGCGTTCGTTCACCATCTCTGCTATCCGCCCTTTTGCCTCGGGGCTGACCTGCTCTCGGCTTGTCATTCGGTTGATCACGCTAAGGCGGACCCCCTCGTTCAACGTGCCCAGGACCTCTGAGCTCTTTTTTGCATCAAGTTCGCCAAGAACAACGCCGACCGCCTGGGGATGTTCGCTCTCGAGCACCATTGCCAGTTGGCGGGCGTCAGCCGCGCGGATGCGAATAAACGGGTCTCGCTTCTGGAGCAGGTCGGTAATTTCTTTTTGGATGCGCTGGGCTTTTTCATTGCCTACAGTGTTTCGCAGCATCTCGTCGAGAAAGCTCTTGAGGTGGAAGCTTTCGCCCGACCGCAGCGAGTTGCAGAAGTCCCTCGCGAAGTCCGCGCTGGTTTTGTTGTTGCGGTAACCCGAAGCGTCGAGATAGGCCAGCTCCAGTGCCAGCTCCTGAACCATGTCCGAATCCACGCCTTTGAGCAGCTCGGCGGCGGTCCCTGCATCAAGACTCATCAAGAGCATCGCTGCTTTCTGCTTACCGGTGAGCACCATTTACTCTACCTCTTTATCCTGCTGTTGAGCCGATTTGGGTGTCTATTTGTTTTTTTCCTGCAGCCAGCTAAGGAACAGACGTTTCGCCTGGTCGGGGTTATGACGCAATACTTCGGCCAACTGCCTGCGGACCAGAACGGTCTGCGAACCGGCCTCTGAGCCTGGTAACAGACCGGCTGTCTCGCCGAGGCCGGCTAATTGCGGTGTCCCCTCTGAGACTGCTGCTGTCGCTTTCTTCTTTGCGCCTTTGAGTATCTTGAGCACCAGAAGCGCGCAAATCGCCATCAATCCCAGCGAACCGTTTTTCGCAATTGCTATGTAATTTAAGCCGCCCGACTCATCCTCTTCTGCAAGCGATTCGGTCGGTCTGTAGAATCTCGCCTCCACCACCTTGAGCGAATCGCTTCCCTCCGGGTCGAGGCCCAGTGCATTTTCGATGAGCCGCTCGACATCCGCCAGCTCCATTATTTTTGCCGCCTGGGTCTGCTCGGCCTCGTTGACGTCCGCGGGCGAAAGGTCAACCACGGCGGCTACGGAAAGTGATTTTATCTCTCCAGGCAGGTCAACCCTCTGCTCAACGCTTTTGCCGACAAGGTATTCGGTGACAATCGTCTCGTCCCGCTTTGTGTTGCCCGGCGCCGTCGGTGCTCCTTCGGCTGTGGCCGTGCTCTGTTCAATTTCCGAATTGCTTGTAATCTCCTCCTTGGAGGCAACCTTGCCGACTGGGTCATACTTCTCAGTGACAAGGTTTGTGCTGGTCATATCGACTTCGGCGCTTACTCTGACCGTGGCCCGGCCCGGCCCTAATACCGCGGTGAGCATACGCTCGACTTTTTCCGCTAAGTTCTGCTCCACTCGCTCCTTGTAGTCCTGCACTGTGCTCGCACCGCCAGCGAGTTCCTCGCCACCTTCGCCGCGAAGAAGACGGCCGTCGCTGTCAACAATGGTCACGTTTTCCGACTTTAGGCCCTCGATACTGCCGGCTACCAGATAGGCAATAGCCGCTACCGTCTGGCCGCCGAGTTGATAACCCGGCTTCAACTGCAGAACCGCCGAGGCACTGGTTTGGCCTTGGGAGCTGTTGAACAGCGTCTGCTCGGTGCTGACTATGTGGACCCGGGCGTGGACGACTCCCTCTATCATTTGAATGCTTTTGGCAAGCTCGTCCTGCAGGGCTCGCTGGAGGTTCACATTCTGAACAAAGGGACTTATGCCTATTTTCTCTTTGTCGAATATGCTGTATCCGCCGTGCTGACCTGCAGGCAGCCCGTCCTTTGCCATATCAAGCCGGAGTTGGTAGATGTTTTGCTTTGGCACGTAGATGCTTGTGCCGCCGTTTCGCAACTCGTACGGGATATTCTTTTCGGCTATTTTGTCGGTAATTTTGGCCGCTTCCTCCGGGGCAAGCTCTGCGTAGAGCATTCTCATATCCGGCAGGCGCGCCCAATAGGCAAGTAGCGCAACGACCATAACAACGGTCAGAACCACCGCCACGAGCAGGGCCCTTTGTATCACGCTGACCTTCTGCCAAACTGAGGTTATCTTCTCTACGAAACCCATAGCACCCTTTTACGGATAAGCCCGACCCATCCCCGGTCAAACCTGCATGTTCATAGTCTGCTTGTACGCCTCGACGAGTTTGTTTCTGACGCCGACCAGGACCTTGAAGCTGATGTCTGCCTTGGCGACGGCTGAGACCACCGACATGATGTCCTCATTCTTGCCGCTCAGCAAATCCTTGATGGATGCGTCGGAGCTGTGCTGAAGGTCGTCCACCTTCGCTGCATAGTTCTCCAGCGCTTTGACTGCCTGGTTGAACTCGGCGGGTTTGCCTGACGCCTGCGGCGACTTTCCCGGGCCCTGGGCGGTGTTGGTGAGTATGGAGCTTATGTTCGGATCTATCTTTATCATCTTATTCTTACCCCAACCTAACGGAGTAGCTCGAGTGTGGTATCAATCATTTGCTGGTAACGTTTTAGTATCGCGGCGTTGGCCTGGTAGGCCCGTGTCGCAACCGTGAGGTTCATCATTTCAATCGGCAGGCTCACATTTGGCATAAGGACATAGCCGTTCTCGTCGGCCCTGGGATGGCCCGGGTCCAGAATCTTCGCAAAGTCGCTCATATCCTTGGCGATTTTCTCAACGGCAACTCCACTGATTTCTTCGTCCTGGCTCTTGAGCATTGCATCGAGTCGGCGGTACGGCTGGCCGTTGCCGGCGTCGGTGGTCCGCGCGTTGGCTATATTAGACGAGATTACCTCCATCTGCCTGCCTTGTGCCCGCAGGCCGGAGACCGCTATGTCTATTGGACCGAATACTCTTTCCATTGCCATTAGTCAGACCTCTGCGTCCCATTTCGCTCTTGGCCAAAGCTCAGGGACGACTCTGCGGCGGACGCTATCGAATCGTTATTGCCTGTTCAATCTGGTCGTATTTCTTGTTGATAAGACGAATGTATGTCTTGTAGCGCAGTGTATTTTTGACCATCTCGCCAATCTCGGTCTCGAGCTCAACGTCGTTGCCGTTCGATTTCACCGGTGTCTGATTTGGCTGATGCACCTGCGGTTCGAGCCGGCTGGGGTCGATTTGACCTTCCGATTCGAGGGCCTTGGCCAATAGCTGCTCGAACTTGACGTCAAGGCGTCGGTAGCCGGGGCTTTGAGCATTGGCTATGTTGTTGGAGATAAGCTTTTGGCGCAGGCCCTCGGCCCGCAGCGCCGCTTCGAGAAAATCGACTATGCCGTTTGTCTTGGGCATCACTGGCTCCACAACACGCGCGTAAATCTTTTCGGTGGTGCTATGCAGCAAGGGTCGTGCCAGAACTGCTGCCAAGTCGTTTGGCAACCGACAAACAGCGTTCTTGGTGCGAAAATCAGGCAATGTCTGCGACTTGGCCTTCCTGTTGCCTGGCCGAGGCGTCAGGATTCTATACACCTGCTGTCCCTGCGCAAGACAGAAGCTGCCGCGAATGCGTCACCCCGCACCAATTTCGGTTCGCTGGTGGCTGCACCGGATGCATCACCCGTGTTGCTTGGGGCTTGCACGTGGCTGGAGCCGTCACAAGCCGAAATTGGTGCGGGGCAGGAAGTTTCTGCCCGCTCTGGTTGGAAGATATTGCCGTGCGGGTGGGGATTTGACCAAACGCCGGCTTTTTTTTGAAATTACCATTGCGTAACCCTTTTTTTTGCAAGGGTTTGTGGCACGCAGTCTGGCATAGAGACGAATTGGCACAGTGGTTGCTCTGTTCAGGTAGCTTTTCTAAGGGCTCGTGGTATGGATATTGCGCAATTGATGTTTGACCCTGCGATGCTGGCTGGTTCAGACCCGAACCGGCGGCCGGATTCTGCGCAAAGGCAGCAGGAAAAGGGCTTCACGCTGAATCCAACAGAGCAACACAGCGGTGTCGATTTTGACCCTGTACCGCCGCCACCACCGCAGGCTGGGCCGCCATATCAGGATTATCAGCCCGATAATAATAGCCCTGATGATACGCAAAGGCCTTTGGCTGGTCCAAAGGGCGAACTGGCAGGTCGCAGTGCCGGTCAAAAGGGTAGCGCCGGCGTTGAATCTGCTCCAGCTTCGGCCCAAACGCACGAAGAACAACCCGCAGCCGCCAAGGGGCAGCGGGTCCAGGTCGCGGGCGAGGCGACCGGCAAGGCCGTTGGGCTTGGCAATACCAAATCTGACGGCGGCCACCGGGTTGGCTCTGCTGCTCTTAGTGTTCTTCAGTCGGAATTCTTGGGGCCCAGGTCACACATACCGGCCACAATAGGCCCACCCGAGGCACCGCTCGGCGCTCATCCCGGAAAGCATCTGGGCCATCTCGTCAACGCGCCGCCCCAAAACGGGCTTCCGCCGGGCTTGGTCACGAATCCGGGACTTTCACACCCTGTCCCGCCACAACTCGGACACTCTCACGGGCTCAGTCTCACCGTTTTGCCGGAAAAGCCAGCTATGCCTGAGACAGCAGATTCTCAGGGCAAACCTTCATTCATACCTGCTGATGGCGGTGTACCAAAAGCCAATGCTTCCCCTCGCGACGATGGGAATGCTAAGCTCCTCTTGGAACCTGTGCTGCTTGATGGCGAAGGGGATGCTCGGAAGGTGAGTGCATACTCAGTTCGCCAGCCGATGGCCTTGCACAGTGACCCCGTAGTAAGCGAATCGAGGCCGGCACAGCAAATCGAAGAAATCTCGGCCGGCACCGGCAAGGCAGAGGGGGTTCAAATCCAAGCGGAAAACAGGCCCGCCCAGGCCGAGACCGAGGCAAGGCCCAATGTGGCTCTGGAGGATACGAAGCTTGACATCAAGGTGCTGAGCGAAGAAATCGCGGCCGCTGGCAGGACAAAACAAAATAAAAATCAGTCTGCTAACAGCAGTTCGGAGTTTCTCGGCCGAGAAGGGCAGAAGGACACCGCTCAGGAGTCTGGCGCTCAGCAGGCAAAGCAAGTGCAGAACGGCCCACAGGCCGCCCAGCCTGGCACCGGTCAGCCCGCCGGGCAAGTCGGTCAGACCAGCGATGAGGGCGCCGACGGCAACGTGTTGATTCAGCAAGGTCGGTTTCCCTCAGCTCCCGCTAACACTCAACACAGCCAACTACAGGGCGACGCGGGCTTGGCCCCAGGGGCCGGTCTCGTCGGCTTGAGAGAGCAGATTCGCGAGTCCATCCAGAACTCCCTCGAGCAGGGCCGCCAGCAGGTCGTCGTCAAGCTTCATCCTCCTGAGCTCGGAAAGGTGGCGATTAGGTTTGAAGAACAAAACCGCCAGCTTACCGGCCTGCTTGAGGCCGACAGGCAGCAAACAAGAGTTGAAATCCAAAATGCCCTTCCGCAAATTCTGCGCTCTCTTCAGCAGTCGGGGATACAGATAAAGCGAATTGACGTGATGCTTTCCGATTCCCAGCAGCAGTCTCAGCAGTCGCTCAAAGACCACTGGCTGCAGGAAGGATGGACCAACTCCCAACAACACAGCTCAGCCGACCAGGGGCGATATCCGCAGGAGCCGTATGCAGCGGCGGATTGGCAGTGGCAGACTGAGTATTCACAGCCCTTTTATGATGGCACGCCGCAGGCAGGGCCTCTGTCCTTGTCTCATGCCGGCATAGATTTGCTCATTTAGCTCTAATGCCTGTTGGTGCCGAATGTGCGGGCTGTTGACGCTGGCGAGCAGGTAGCATCTGCTTAGCGCTGCTGCTGATGTTGACGGCTGCTGTTCTTGGCCTGCCACTTTTGTCGGGCCGTCTCAATCGAGCGCAGCAGCGCCTGCTTGAACCTTAGGGGAGAGAACTGCTTAATGGCGGTTTCTCTTGCCCGCTGGCCCATCAGCTTTGCCAGTTGCCTGTCTTCTATGAGCATCTGTGCATACTTGCGCAGTTCCTTTGCGTCGTCGCTCAGAAATCCACTGACTCCGTGTTTTACCGGGGAAGTTGGGTGTTGATTACCGATAACGGGCATTCCCGCCGCCATCGCCTCGACGCTGGCCATATTGAAGCCCGCCTCATAGCGTGGGTCGGCTGTGTGAATGTAGAACCGGTGCGATTGCAGCATACCCTTGAGCTGGGCCCAGTTCGCAGGCGCAGAGACGCCCGGCATATCGGGGTTGTGGCCTACAATGCGAACAGGCACCTCGGCGAATGCTTCTTCGTGCAGGTCCCAAAGCAGGATTTTTCGCCGACTGCTGACGAAGTTGCATATCCGAAGTCCACACGCCTCATTGCCGGAATAAGGCAGGTACTGCTCGGCGTCGATGCCCAGGAACACTATATCCTCGGTAAATCCCCATGACTCGCCCTTGAACATCGACGTGGCTACCGCGTGACCGCCGACAAGCTCGAGATAATCGCCGACCATCCGCCTCAGTTGCTCTATGTCGATATTGGACTTCTCTTCCACAGCCCGGCCTTCAAGCGTCGAATGGAGCACCAGCAGACGGGGCTCAGGCCGCGACTTGACGTCGAGAAGGTCTGTCAGGTTGTGGGCTATTATGCAGTGATATTCAGTCTGTGATTCGAGCGCCTGTTTTAAGCTGACAAGACGTGAGTTTGGCGGCAGGGGCCTCATCTGTTCGTCCCATCCGGCCTTGTACCTGCCCTTTAAGCCGACGATTATGTCCAGTCTGAAGCCGAGTATGCCAAGCTGATAGACCCACGCCTCATGGCAATTGAACACAAGCAGCGTTTTTTGAATCCTGCTGCCGTTGCTGTCTTGAGTCTCCAACATCCATCGACTCCATTCTTTGTTTTCGGGTGTCAGCCGACAGTAAATATACCGCTTAGTGCTGACGGGGGCAATAGTCCGGCCGGTACGGATCGGCTCAAGAGACGTTGTGTTCTGTGTGTGTCTCCGGACCGTAAGCCGACCTTACGTTTGCCTTTTTGTGTCCTCGAACAAAATTTTTGAACTTTCCCGTCGGGCGGCATTTTTATTGGACCCTGTGCGGGGCTTATCACTATCGCAGCGGCTGATATTACAGGTCCAGACTTTCACCGCTTTGCCGGCTTCCAAAAGCACTTAAGTCGGCCTTTTCTTCATCGATAATGGGCAATGAGAGGTTATCGCGTGCTCGTTGCACGGCATAGTGTTTAGGGACAGACACGCCAGAAGTCGGAATAGGATTTGGTTGAACGCTTTTTTTAGGAGTTAGGAATATGTTAGCTATCAAGAACAATATTATGGCGGCAAACGCTGCTCGGCACCTGGGCACGAGCTATGATGCTCTGGCCACATCTGTCGAAAGGCTGTCGTCCGGCCTGCGCATCATCGACGCAGGGGACGACGCAGCCGGTCTGGCCGTTCGTGAGTTGATGCGTGCTGACATCGCTGTTCTGCAGCAGGGTGCCCGCAACGCTCAGGATGGCATCAGTCTGATACAAACAGCAGAAGGTGGTATGCAGACTATTGACAACCTGCTCGTGCGTATGAGCCAGTTGGCCGAGCAGGCGGGCACGGGTACTTATTCTTCCGCGCAGCGGACCATTATGGACAACGAGTTCGACGAACTCGCCGATGAGATCGAGCGTATCGCTGGCTCAGCCAAGTTTAACGGCACCAGTATGCTCAACAGTGCCACCGGTAGCATATCAGTCGTCTTCGGTGCTTCAACTGACTCGATTACCGTCGATATGAAGGATATGACAAAGAGTGGCCTGGGCATCAGTACTCTGAACATCGGCACCGCCGAAAGTGCCCAGGCGGCCCTGACCACTCTGGACACTGCAATCGGCACGGCAACGACAGCCCGAGCAGACTTCGGAGCAAAGATGAACCGTCTGGAAAACACCGTCGAAGTGATTAACGTCCAGGCCGAGAACCTTATGGCAGCAGAGTCCCGTGTCAGTGACGTCGATGTTGCCACCGAAATGGCTGCTATGACGAGGAACCAGGTGCTGTCTCAGGCCGGTGTGGCTATGTTGGCCCAGGCCAACATGATGCCGCAGATGGCGCTTACTCTGCTCAGATAAGAACCGGTTCCGAGTTCGCGTGCTTCGCAGAGTAGCAGAGGATTTTGATGATGCATGGGGGGAGGTGACCGCAGGAAGCAATCGGCGGTCACCTCCCCTCTGCTGAAATGGCGTTGCCAAAAACGGGATTTTTGAGTCGAACAGCTTTCTGGGCTGTTCAAATGAGCTGTATGCTGTTATGGAGCGTGTCCGATGAAGGGAGTCGATACATACAAAGATGCCGCCGTTACGACCCAGAGCAAAGGTCGATTGATTGTTATGTTGTACGACGGCGCTATAAAGTTTCTTAAGCTGGCTGTCAGAGAGCTGGAAGCAGGCAACTACGAAGCCAAGGGCAAATACATCGCCAGAGCCCAGGATGTAATCACAGAGCTAAACGCCGTGCTTGATCCCGCCTCGGGTGGAGATGTTGCTGCGAACCTGCGACGGTTGTACTGCTTTATGAGCACGCACCTGTCGGAGGCCAACACCAAAAAGGACCCGCAGATGATTCGGGAAGTGATCACCCTGTTGGAGGAGTTGAATCAGGGCTGGAAGGCGATTACCGGCTGACCGGCTCGATTACTTACCGCGCCCGAACCCGCCGCACACCCGGAGATGACCCCAGGTTAGAACCGGTGGTGAAGGTGCGCCTGCGTGAGATGTTCTGGGGTGTCCGGTCGTCGTTGCCCGTCGATTTTTCCGCACGTGTTCACTTGTCTGTGCAGTTCGTGCAACACTGTTCTGCGAAGCGTACCTTTAGCTTGAAGATGCGCTTGGCAGGCAGATTCAACACATCCGCCGGGTCAATCGACAGACCCCGGCGGATACCGTCAATAATTCTTTCGATTGTTGCAGCATCTGGGGCGATTACAGTAAACCAGATGTTGAAGTCGTCTCGTCTTAGATAACAATGGGTCACCTCGGCGAAATTTGCGACCAATTCGGCTGCCTGCTCGACCTGCTGGTCGGGTACGCGGATGGCTGCGAGAGTGCTGCAAAATCCCATCCTGCGGGACTCGAGGGCTGGGCCGATTCTCCTGATTACCCCGGCCTGTGCCAGCCGCCTGACGCGGTCGAAGATGAGCCCAGCATCAAGACCGAGCTGTCGGCCCAGTTCCTCATAGGGCTTCTGCACCAACGCAAGACCATTCTCAAGTATTTCAAGTATCCGCAGATCAAGCTCGTCCATAAGTACCTGTCCAAAGCCCGCCCGACGGTGGCAGCCGTAAAATATCCTGTTTTTTAACTATTGACATTTGTTATGCTGCTGAGTATACTATTACTTCACATAGGGTTGCAAAGGCAAAGCTTGCGGGAGGCGGCACTGGCGGGGGAACCTGCCCTGTGGCCATAAACACCGTTCAAGAAAAGTAGTTACGCTTGCCGATGAGATATGGTGGGTTATGAGACTACCGAAAAGAAAAAGTACGGGACGGGAAAAGGACGAGGAGGCGATAGAGCTTCTTGAGCGGCTGAGAACCAAGCTGTACTCGGACAACACATCTACAGCTCGGCATTCGGCCTTCAATCTGTCGTGGATGCAGGAGGATGGGCTTGAGATTCTGTCCGAGGCGCTATTTGGTGTCTGTGACAGGCGAACAAGGACCGCTGCGGCATACGGGCTTAGGAAGATGCGAGGCAGAATGAAAAACCCCGCACGAGAAGCGCTGGAGCGTGGGGCAAAGCACGCCGACAAAGAGATTCGAGGCGTTTGTCAAAAGTCTCTTGAGCTGCTCAAGTCCGGGCAACAAAAGAAGTCCCCAAAGAAGCGGCGACGCAGGAAGCAAAGATTTCAGATTAGGGAGATTTCGCACGAGCGACCACCCAGAAATGCCAGACGCAATGTCGGCAATACGCGGCGCCGCGGCCGTTGAGCTTTGTTTAAGAATCGGTCCTCAGTCGATGCTGTCTGTGTGTGGGTTCTTGCCACCGACTTCGTAGCGTTTCTTTTTTAACGGCATTTCAGTTTGACTTGCTGCGCCGAACTTAAGGTCGAGGAGACAAAAAAATCTCGGGCTTGGCCCTATAAAATCCCGCGCGGCGACCATCTGTGCGGCCTCTGGTTGCTGCACCGTCACTTGTCTCAATCAGACGCTTGCATAAGCATTAGTGTTCTGGTATAATGCCGTTAACTTGCCTGGATAAGGAAAGTGAGATTGCAAGCGGGGGCGAATGTTCGGTTATCACAACTAATAAGCCGTGGGAAGTTGTTGTTTATTTCTGTCTGACGGTGGGAGGAATCGCAAAATGGCCTTACGATATATGCTCTGCGACAGCGACCTGAGGGATATCAGAGTAGATTTGGCCGAGTCGCAAACCAAAAGCCGGCCGAAGGTGACATCGAAGCTGTGGGTCGCAGCTAAGCGTTGGCTGTTGCGGCTCAGTGTCCTGTTTATTTTGCTGTGCCTGTTTGTCTTTCTGGCTCCGAACAAGGCCGAGCAGCTTTGGCAGACAGTTACGCCCGGTGCTGCGATGGTGACCGCGATAGGCGAGGACAGCCAGGGGCCGTTTGCCGTTGTCCTGGGCAAACTTGTCCATGAAGGCGATGCGGTCGAGGGCTACGCGGTCCTGAAGATAAATGAAGACAAGGTCGAGCTTGAAAAGGACGGCAAACGGATTACGAAGCAGCTTTACACACGCCCGTGGCTTTTTAGAACCGCAATGTAATGTTCCGTGCCTTTTTGTGGAGTTGACGTGATGTTCGCAAGACCAGCCAAATCCAAAGTCCTGCCGGGTGATGGGGGACAAATCGAGCAGATACTTCGCCACCTCGGTATTGTCGCCGAGCAGATGGATCAGGGCGTCGCGATTGTGGATTTCGACGGAATGATTCGCTTTGTCAACACCCCGTGGTCGGTTATGCACGGTTATAAGAAGAGCGGACAGCTTCTCGGCAGGAACATCCGCACCTTCCACGCCGACCAGGTGGCAGACTTGTTAAGCGGGCTTGTTGGACGCGCAAAGAAAAAGGGCTTTTGCACAGCCCGGCTTGAGAATACTCACCTTGACGGCACCACTTTCTCCACGCATAACAAGGTTGTCCTGCTTCGAGACCAGTGGGGGACTCCGGAGGGCGTTATGCTTATTGCCAGGGCCGCCGGCTCTGCAGTTCGCGCCCAGCAAGCCGACGATGATAAGCTGCGGCGGGTGGTAGCGAACACGCAGCCAAACCGCGCTCAGAGGCCCTCTGTCAAACGCTCGCAAAGCACCTCAAAGGCCGAAACAGCCGCCTGGACCGAACAGAAAAATGGCTCGATTTCGACAAGCGAGCTCGACCAACTCGCCCGGATGGCGAAACGCCTCGCATAGGTCAGATTTCCATCGCAGTTCAGGCCACATCGGTATCTCCCTCGCCCGCACCTGTGCATCCTCGGCCCCGGCACGCCGGGGTTGTCCGGTCACTTGAGAGTGGGGCTTTACAAGCTGGATTGCTCCAGCATTTTCTGCTGTGATACGGCTTGATGAGCCGAAGATACTCACAAGGGCCGCTCCCTGATTACCTGCTTGGTCATGGAGCGACGCAAGGGGTGATTTGGCCCGTTTTCCAATGAGCAACAACGCATTGGTCGGCTGTTTTGCCGTGCTTGAAAAACATGAAAACAACCGATTGGCTGAGCAGATTGCTGCGGTCGTCATAATGCTGATGGCCATAGGTACGGTCTTTGTCTTCTCAGCCGGGGCGGATATTGCTCAAAGTTTTGAGCTCAGGCGTTTTTACGCATCGCCTGCGTTGCGGCAGGTTTTGTTTTTCCCGCTTGCCGTGCTGATTATGCATCTGGTGTCGCGGTTAAATTACCGCCGCTATAGTTTCGACAAGGACTACCTGCGCTCGCCGACCTTGTATCTGTTTGTTGTCAGCGTTATTTTGCTTGTGGTCGTTCTGCTGCCCGAGATAGGCACCGAAGTAAACCGCGCTCGGCGGTGGCT
Organism: uncultured Pirellulales bacterium; assembly: GCA_964514115.1. Taxonomy (GTDB): domain Bacteria; phylum Planctomycetota; class Phycisphaerae; order Sedimentisphaerales; family Anaerobacaceae; genus CAZEPI01. The sequence goes on from CAZEPI010000009.1 coordinate 83,317, forward strand.
GCGAATTCCGTTAGGCCCCACAACGATGAGCTTCCAGCCCTCGGAGCTTGCCAAATGGACGCTGGTGTTTTTTCTGGCGGCTTTGTGCTGTAAGTTCGGTGATATACTGAGGCGGTTCTGGAAGGGCTTCTTGCCCGTCTGTTTGATTATTGGATTGGTGGTGGGTTTGATAATCATAGAGGATTTCGGCACGGCGGCCTTAGTGGCATTACTCGCATTCTTTATGCTGCTTATAGGCGGGGCGAGCTTGTGGCACCTCCTTGTGCCTCTGCCCGCTGTCACTGTTGGCTTTGTGCTGGCGGTGCTTAGCTCACCTGAGCGAAAGATGCGGATATTGGCGTTTCTGCACCCGGATAAGTGGACCGGCTCGGCCAACTACCAGGCCAATCAGTCCCTTATTGCCCTCGGCTCAGGTGGTCTCCTCGGCAAGGGGCTGGGAATGGGCGTGTGCAAGTACGGCCATCTTCCCGAAGATACGACGGATTTTATCTTTGCGATTATCGGCGAGGAGATGGGCTTTGTGGGGGCGATTGTGGTCATCAGTTTGTTTATCATCTTCGTGTGGCTTGGGCTTCTGGTAGTGATTCGCTGCAGAGACCGTTTCGGCCAGTTGCTCGCTGCGGGAATTGTCCTGGCAATAGCCGTCCAGGCCGCTCTGAATATCGGCGTGGTAACGGTCGTCTTGCCTACCAAGGGGCTGCCGCTTCCTTTCGTAAGTGCGGGCGGCACGAGTATGCTGCTATCAGCAGCCGCCGTCGGGGTACTGTTGAATATCGCGAGCAAATGTGACCGCCAAGGTTGTGAGGGCCGGCAGTGATGGCCGGCAGGAGCTTCTTCTTTGCCGGCGGAGGAACGGGGGGACATATTTATCCCGCTATCGCGGTGGCCGAGAAAATCGCCGCACTTAAGCCCGGCTCTGCGATTCATTTTTTCATCAGCAGCCGCGATATAGACAAGCTCATCCTGGATAGCACTTTGTTTGAGTACACAGTGCTGCCCGCTGCCGGCTTTTCGGTTCGGCCGGCCGATTTGCTCGGCTTTTGCAGAGGATTCTTCGGAAGCTGCCGTCTCGCTCGCGATTTGCTTACAGCGGCGGCCAATCCCGTTGTTGTTGGAGTAGGTGGTTTTGTGGCGGCCCCGGCCTGCTGGACCGCCCATAAGCTCCATGTCCCGATTGCCCTTCTGAACGTAGATATTATACCCGGCAGAGCCAATAAGCTTATCGCCAGATGGGCTGATAGGATTTTTGCACAGTTCGATGACACCGCTAAATACTTTCCAAAAGCCGGTGTAAAGTTCACTGCCGTCGGCTGTCCGCTTAGAAGCGGCTTTGATGCTCCGAATGCCGAAAAGGCCAAAGCCGAACTCGGCCTTGACGCCGGAAAAAAGATTCTGCTTATCACCGGTGCATCAAGCGGCTCGCAGAATATCAACCGCGCGATTTGTTCACTGCTGCCGAAGCTAAATTCGTTTGCGGATTCCTGGCAGATAGTCCACCTGACTGGCAGGGCAAACTTCGACGAGGTCAAAGCCGGCTACGCTGAAGCTCGAATAGCCCATAAGGTTACTGATTACTATGATGATATGGCCGACCTGCTCGCCGCCGCCGACCTGCTCATCGGCAGAAGCGGTGCGGTCAGTGTCGCCGAGTACGCCGCTATGGGTGTGCCGAGCATTTGTATGCCGTATCCGTATCATAAGGATATGCACCAATACCTGAACGCCGGCAAGCTCGTCGAGGCGGGCGCCGCTGTTATTGTCGATGATGTCTCCGACGAGGCCGACCGGGCCCAGTGGCTCTGGGAGGAGCTTGAGCCGCTTATGGCGGCCGATGCGAAACTTGCTGAGATGCGGGCAGGATGTGGATTGATTGGAAAGAAAAATGCGGCGCTACGAGTTGCCGAGGAAGTGCTGCGGATATCAGCTGTGCGATCAGACGCCTAGGAATTCAGCCATCTGCTTGGCAGCGTATATGAAGGCATTCGTGTAACTGGCAAAGCGAATCTGTTTTTCACCGGCGTCATACTCAAAGAAAAAGTCCCCCGGTTCGCAAAACCCCGTGTTATATCGCTTCTCGTACATTCCACGGAGAGCCCTTTTTGAATCCTCACTCCGGTGGGCTAAGTAGTTCCTTATCAGACAGAATTCATCAATCTTCTTTCCGGCGTCCGCCGGTATAGTGGAAAACGGGTTGAATTTCGGCACTAAGATCTTCTTTGCTATCCCTTTAAGCTCGCCGGTGTCTCTGAAGTCAAAGTACCCAACGCCGGATATCAAGCCCCTGCACAAGGTTCGTGAGGGGGTCTTTGGGAGGGTGATGTCTTTGTGCCGAGCGTATTGTGAGGAGTCCCGGGATAGACAATCTATTAGGACGCTTTCGGCGAGCAACTCCCACGTAACATAGATGTTAAGGACAAATGCTTCGTGAATCCTCTTTTTCTCTGATTCCAGGACTTCCTTCAGAATATCCCCTTCATATTCTTTCGGAATCTCGACACGCTTGGCGACAGAGATTTTTAACAGTAAATCCGTATACCGGCTTATGCGGAGGAAGAAATCGTCAAATACTGACTTAATCCTTGTTCTCGCCATCGTGCGTATAGGAGAAACACCCGTCCTGAGGACTCACTTGCGGACCTGGCTCATGACCGCGTTTACAGATTTCCCGCGGACTTTGACTTTTGCCACGGCTCTTCCGTATTTGTCCCGGGCCACGGTCTCAACCTCGACGCGCTTACCCTGAATCAAATTCCTCAGTCGTTTCGTAGCCGCTGCGCCTCCCTTTTGTTGTTTCTCAGGCGCGTCCACGTTGGCTAAACGTATGGGATGCTTCCTCGACTTAGTCAGGAACGTATCACCGTCTATGACGCGGGTCACTGTCTCTTGCTTTTTCTTATGGGATGTTCTCTTCGCCATCATCAAACCTCTTAGAAACAAGGTATCTCTCTGGTCATAGTACTTAGCCTCGGCGGCCTTATCAAGAAGAAATTAGTGATTTGAGGATGCAAGCGTCACCCCAAGACACAGAAGCTTGCTTGGGCAGGGTCGCCCCATTGACAGATTTCCGTCCCGCTGTTAACCTATGATGACTAATTGAAACGCATTAGTGTCGTTTCCAGTTAGTTAGTTTCGCGTTGTAAGATCCGAGAAAGAAAGCGCTTACAATAGATAATGCTTTTCTTGCTTCCAACCTGCAATAACAGATCTACACCAGAATGGGTGTATATTGTGCCCATAGGCTATTTCCCCAATGGATTCAGGATTCCGGCAGTTTCGGCATTTGGTTTGGACAATGCCATTTGCACATAACCTTGTGAAAAACAATAGCTTAAAAACGCAAAACTCTTTTACTGGAAGCGGAATAGATTTTGAAAGGAGTCGAGAAATGAAAAGTGCCAAGTGTATTCTGACAGGTTTGCTTGTTCTTGCTGCGTTTGTTTTGCAGGGCTGTGTTGTGGCGGCTATCGGTGCGGGGGCGGGGACGGTTGCCTATGTGATGGGCGACCTCGAGGCATTCGAGTCTGCTGATATTGACAAGGTTTACGATGCGGGGCTTGCTGCTGCCGAGGACCTTGAGCTTAACGTCACCCAGAAGAGCAGGGATGCCCTTTCAGCCACGATTGTGGCCCGTGATGCGCAAGATAAGAAAATCACGATAAAGCTTGTGTCCACCGCCGAAGGTTCGACCAAGATAAGCATCAGGGTCGGTATGTTCGGCAGCGAGACCAAATCGCAGCTTATCTACAACCAGATAAGAAAGCACCTCTGACGAGCGGAATTCCGGTATTCCATTGGCAAGCGAGCCTGTGCTGAGCCGGAAATATCAGGGCCAGAACGCCGCAACAGCGATTATCAGCCAGATGGTAAGAGCTATGACCAGTTTCGCCGTAGAGCCGACGAACTGGCCTAAACCGGCACCCACGCTGGACCGCAGCGACTCCTTGCCCTTTTTCCCGGTGGCTGTCTCTACCACCCAGGTCGCAAGCCCCGCCCCAAGACAGGCGCCCAGCACCGTTCCGAATAAGGGGACAGGCAGCAGAAATGTCCCGCTGACCGCCCCGATGATCGCACCGGCGACAGCCGCCGCGGAGCCGAGCAGGCCCGCCCCTGCCTTTCGCGCTCCGCCGGCGCCCGCGAAGAATTCTGCAAGCTCGCCAATGAGCGCCAGAACTGCTATGACTATGAGCGTGTAAATGGAAAACACCTCGTCTTCGGCGCGCCACCAGGCGAAAGCACACGCGCTTATGACCATTAACCAGTTGCCGGGTAATGCAAAGGGGACAAGCCCGAGCCAGCACGTATTGAGCAAAATCAGCAGCACTATCCAGAAGTAAAGCATAAACTGATTTTAATGAACCAATTGCGATAACGAAAGCACATTCAGATACCAAATCGGCATTTGACAACGGCTGTGGTTCGAGTTATTCTGCCCGTGATTCGGGCAAAAGTCGTAGGGCGGGGCTTCCGGCCTTCGTCCCTAAGGGACTTTGGCGGAGTAGGCTGCCCCGCCGAACCGAACCTACAATCTATAATCGCAGGACCGGTCGTTCCATATTTTCTACAGAGTTTTTTTGTGTTGACACCAAAAAGCCGGGCGATAAATTAGTTGCCAACCTGTTGACCGGCGGATATTGAAAGGGAGTAAAATGGCTGTCAAGCGAATTACTGTTCATTGTGTGGATATTGAGAACAAGCCAGGCAGTCTTCAGAAGTTTCTTGCTCAGGCGAGCTTGTCGGGTGTCGATTTCTTGTGTTTTGTGGCATATACTCTTGGGGGCAATCGCGGACGTGTTTGTCTCAGCGCCGAGGACCAGTCGGCCTTCGAGTCCTTTGCGAAAGAGGCCGAGCTTAGGACCGAGGCTGCTGCCGGCTTCATTATCGATGGTGAGGACAAAAAAGGCGCTGCGGCAGAGGCCCTGAAAGGCCTTGCCGAAGATAGCATCAACGGCATAGCCGGTGGTGCGATGGTTTATGACGGGCGATACCAGCTTGTGATAGTGGTCGATGCGGCAGATGCCGACCGGGCCGAGAAAGCACTAAAAGCGTAGAGCCGGTCCCTGCCCGATGTGACAAAAGACACCGTGAGAGGAGCAGGGGCGGGCTGTCCCGGCAGGGATGTCGTGATTGGCCGGCGATACCGAATTCTGCCGTTGATGAATTTGCAGCGGTCTGGTATAATTCCACAGTTCACAAACGTTTCTGTAAGAAACTGTCTTTCATATTTATTGGAGGTTCACAACTATGTTTCTATGGTTCTTGAGGGCGCTTTTTATCGTCATAATTGTAGCTGTACTGCTTGTTAACCTGACTGTGCCTGAGATTTCCGGCGAAGTTGACCGCGGCAACTTCTATGCCCTTCTGTGGTCGACGCTGATTCTCGCCGGTATAACTATTTTTGTGGACGTTATCACGCCGAAGAAATCCCTTGCCGCTCTGGCGGGAGTTTTTTTCGGCCTTCTCGTCGGAATCGTCATCAGTTGGGCGCTTGCCCAGGTCCTCGATATGATTATCGACATATATCGGATAGGGCTCAGCGAAACGGCCGTTACGGCCCTGAAGTGGATAATGGGAATCTGTATCTGCTTTCTGATAATCAACATTGTGATACGAACGAAAGACGATGTGCGATTCGTCATACCATACGTCGAGTTTGCCAAGCAGACCAAAGGTGCAAGACCGCTGGTCCTGGATACCTCGGCCATAATCGACGGCAGGATTGCCGACCTCTACAAAAGCAAGCTCTTTGATGCGCCTTTGATTGTCCCCCGGTTTGTCCTGAGTGAGATGCAGTTGATATCCGATTCGGCCGACAAGCTCAAACGCAACCGCGGCAGACGCGGCCTGGATATACTTAAAGAGATGCAGACAAATCCCACGATTGACATAACCATTGATGACGTGGTTATCCCCGAAGTTGAGGAGGTCGAAGGCGTCGACCAGAAATTGATAACTTTCACAAAGAACTGCAGCGGCAGGATAGTCACTACCGATTATAACCTAAGCAAGGTCGCTGCCGTCCGCGAGGTGGATGTTCTGAACATCAATGACCTGGCCAATTCACTCAAGACAATTGCGCTGCCTGGCGAGACGATGAAGGTCCGGATTATTAAGCCGGGCGAAGAAGCTCAGCAGGGCGTCGGCTACCTCGATGACGGGACGATGGTTGTTGTCGAGGATGCCCGCAACAAGATTGGCCGCGAAGTGGTCATTAGCATAACGAGCTCGCTGCAGACGTCGGCGGGAAAGATGATTTTCGGCAAGTTCGGGAGTTTCGCGGGTCAATAGCAGGTTGTCGCCTCGCCGCTCAAAACGCACCGCCGACTCGAGCGTGCGACAGGGGGGTCATCTTGACTTAAGCACGCATTTTGTGAATAGCGCCACAGCAGCGGCCAGCAGCAGGCCAAACAACGACCAGGAAAAATGCGAGTTGTAGTCGGCTTCTGTTATGTGCTGGCCTGCGATACAGAACAGGGCGATGATTATAACGGCACCTGCGCAGAAGCCGAGCCAGTCAAGCAGTGTCGCCTTGACCGGCCTGCCAACACAGTCTCGATAGAGGATGATATACGCAAATCCCAGAAGCGCTGCCGAGATGAGCACAGGAGCTAGGACCGGCGAAGCCCAGGCAGTCGGTATCAAAAACAGTATGTCCCAGTCAAGAATGCTTGCCGGCCAGTCCAAAAGAACTTTGAGCCAGACGTAATAGAATATATCCCACACGGCAAAGACAGTTATAAAGTATGCAAATCTCTGACGGCGATTCCGGCCGAACAGCCACGCCGCGGCGAATATGAGAACTAAGCTCGCTGCCTCTCTGCCCACCTCCGTCAACAACAGACGCCGCCACAGCGCGCTCGTTTCAAAACCGAAATAGGGCAGAGGAAAAGAAAAACCGTCCGGATAGAAAATCTCGCGAAGATATACAACCAAGGCCGACTCAAAGTACCCAAGGGCGATGCCGAAAACCACTACCACGGCCAGCCGCTTGTGCAATTCATCTCTCGTTCCCGCTCGTATGCCGTTGATTCTGTCAGCTATTTCGCTCATCACCACTTGCTAGATATGACTCACCGGTTCTTGTCTTGAAGAAGTTCGTCCTGTGTGCGGCTAAATCAAAGACGAGCTATCTGTTCAAGCATGGCCGGGATAATTCTGCTTTCCGGCACCGCTGCAATCTTCCTGCCTTTACGATAAATGAAGCCCTTGTTTTTTCCGGCGCAGACGGCGATATCCGCATCGGCAGCTTCCCCCGGCCCGTTGACGATGCAGCCCATCACGGCGATGCGCAACGGCTTGTCGATGCCTGCCGTGGCCTTTCTCACCTTACGGGCCAGTTTGGTTATATCCACCTGTGCCCTCGCACAGGTAGGGCAGACAACCAGTTCGAACTGTCTGCGCTGTCTGCCTTCGTACAGACCCAGCGACTTGAGTATCTGTTTTGCCATTTCTGTTTCGACCACCGGATTTGCAGCGGCACTTATCCTTATGGTGTCGCCGATACCCTCGGCCAGCAGTGTCCCTATCGTGACAGCCGACGGGACACGTGCGTCTTCCGGCAGACCCGCATGGGTCAGGCCAAGGTGAATCGGATAGTCAAAGCTCTCGGCTATTCTGCGATTGATTTCGATGGTTCTATAGACATCGCTTGATTTTGCGCTCAGCACAATCTGCCGATACCCGCGCGTCTCGAAAAGCCGAACGTATCTTCTCATCTCTTTGAGCATCAGCTCGACGCGCTTGTCGGCGGCAACATCCTTCTTCAGGTCTCTTATGCTTGCCTCGTTGACGCCGATGCGCATCGCGACGCCGTGCATCCTGGCTGTGTCGATTATTCGCAGAATATCCTTTCTGTTCTTTATGTTCCCGGGATTAAGACGCACTTTTGCAGCGCCGGCTTCGATGGCCTCAATTGCTCGCTGCGGGCTGAAGTGAACGTCCGCGATCAGCGGAACCTTGACCTTCTCGACTATCTTTGCAAGGGCAGCCGTATCCGCCCGCGTGGGGACGGCGACTCTTACAAGCCGGCAGCCGACGCGGCGGAGCCGGTTTATCTGTCTCACACATCGGTTGACATCCGTTGTCGGCACCTTTGTCATAGACTGAATGACTATCGGGGCGGATGAACCGATTTTGACGGAGCCGACGGTGACGGTTGTTGTCTTGCGCCTTCTGAGCATAGACGAATTGTAGCTTGTCCAATTGAGCCAATCAAACTAAAATGCACGCGGCACGGACCGGTGAGCTCAGCCCGACCTGCGATGTCCGATTACGCAGGACTTGCTCTACCGCCGGGCTGGTAAACACTTCGACATAGGGTAGGTATGTAATGTGGCTGACGGTTCTCCTTGTAGTGTGTGTGATTTTCATCGTCGCTGCGACGACCAAGCTAAAGCTCCATCCCTTCCTGGCGCTCTTAATCGCGGCGTTCGCTTACGGCATACTCTGCGGCAGAATGTCACTGCAGCAGGTTGTCTCGAGCGTCAGCGAAGGTTTCGGCGGGACAATCGAATCCATCGGCATCGTAATCCTCGCCGGCTCGGTCATAGGGACGTTTCTGGAAAAGAGCGGCGGAGCGATGAATCTTGCCCGAAGCGCTCTAAAGTTCGTCGGCAAGAAGAATGTCCCTCTGGCGATGAGCATAATCGGTTATATCGTCAGCGTTCCGGTATTCTGCGATTCGGGTTTTGTGATTCTCTCGCCCTTGTGCAAAGCACTTTCGCGAAAGGCCGGTGTTTCATTGGCTGCAAGTGCAATTGCCCTTAGCTTGGGGCTGTACGCAACGCACACGATGGTTCCGCCTACGCCCGGTCCGGTTGCCGCGGCAGGTGTCCTAAAGGCCGACTTGGGCCTGGTTATCATTTGGGGTGGACTTGTGAGTCTGGTTGCACTGGCTGCCGGCTGGCTCTTTGCCGTTAAGGTTGCCGCAAAGGTGCAGCTCAACTCCGAGACCGAGGCCGCTCAACCAGATGCTGCGCCTATCGATGCGCTGGCTGAGGGTCCTTCCGCTGCTAAGTCCATCGTTCCGATATTGGTCCCTATTATTTTGATTGTGCTGAAATCCATCGCGGACTTTCCCGCGCACCCCTTCGGTCAAGACGGCATTGCAGCAATTGTCGGCTTTCTTGGTCAGCCGGCCGTGGCGCTTTTGATAGGTGTTTTCTTTGCCTTCCTGTTGCCGCGCAGGATTACGCGCGAAATGGTCTCGGCCTCCGGCTGGGTGGGCCAGGCAGTCATTGCCGCTGCGACGATTATTGTCATCACCGGTTGCGGTGGTGCGTTTGGCAAGGTCCTTCAGAACTCCGGTATCTCCGACGTCATTGGCGACCGGCTCGGCCGCCTGGCCGGCCTGAGTCTCCTGCTGCCTTTTCTGCTCGCTGCCGCCCTGAAAACCGCTCAGGGCTCCTCCACCGTGGCCATTATAACCACCGCAGGTATCATGGCCTCGCTCTTAGAGCCGCTCGGCCTTGACGGGCCTTCCGCCCGGGCACTGGTGGTCGTGGCCATAGGCGCCGGCTCAATGGTCGTTAGTCACGCAAACGACAGTTACTTCTGGGTCGTCACCGGCCTTAGCGGAATGACTGTTAAGCAGGGCTGCCGCCTCCAGACATTGGGTAGTCTCGTTCAGGGTCTTGTCGCCGTGGCGGCATTGTGGGTCGTTGCTCTGTTCGTTCTTTGACAGGGCACAGCGTCGGTTCTGTCGGCCAGGTTCATCTATTATGAAGATCGTCGTCGCGATGGATTCGTTCAAAGGCAGTATCAGTGCCGCCGATGCCTGCCACGTCGTTGGCCAAACGATATCAAAGTTGCTGCCGGCCTCAGAGGTCGTGATTAAGCCGATGGCAGATGGAGGCGAGGGTACAGCCGATGCGATGATGGCCGCCAATGACGGCAGGTGGATACCGCTCACCGTCACCGGGCCTCTGGAGGATATGCGCGTCGAGGCCGGCTTTGCCTGGTTCGACCACGACACCAGCGCCCTTGTTGAGATGGCTGTTGCCAGCGGCCTGCAACTGCTTTCTGCTGACCAGCTTAATCCGATGAAGACCACGACCTACGGTACCGGCCAGCTCATCAGAGCGGCGATGGGATATGGTGCCGCCAGTATCCTCCTGGCCGTTGGCGGAAGCGCCACCGTCGATGGCGGCACCGGCGCCGCTGCTGCGCTGGGCTGGAAGTTCCTCGGCGAGCACGGAAGCCCCGTCCCGCTCGGCGGAGCAGGTCTGCTTGAAATCAGACGGATTGTCCCGCCTCAAGCCCATGATATTGCCTCTGTTCAAGTGCTATGCGATGTGGACAACCCTCTATGCGGCGAACACGGTGCGGCAAGGACCTACGGGCCTCAAAAGGGCGCGACCGGGGAGATGGCCGAACAACTCGAAGCAGGTCTCTGCCATCTTGCCAAGCTTGTCAAAGAGCAGCTCGGCGTTGAGATTGCCGATGTCCCCGGTGCCGGTGCGGCAGGGGGGCTGGCTGCCGGCGCAATGGCGTTTATGAACGCAGATATTGTCTCCGGCATTGATAAGGTTATGGAGAGAAGCTCGCTTGTACAGGCGCTGGAAAAAGCCGACTGGGTCATTACCGGCGAGGGCTCGTTCGACGACCAGTCACTGCGGGGCAAGGTCGTTTCGGGTGTTTGCCGCTCGGCCCGAAAATCGGGCGTCAGAATAGCGGTGATTGCAGGACAGACAAAAGTTTCCCCGCAGCAGTATCGACAACTCGGTATTACCGAAGTATTCACCTGCCGGCAGGACGGTATGTCCCTTGAATATGCGATGAACAATAGCAGCCGGCTTTTGAAAGTAGCGGCGAGCAAATTCGTTGATAAGCTCGCTGCCACTGACAGTTGACTGTTGCATCTATAGGTCGGCTTCAATAGAATAATACGGCGATTGGGGAACTAATCTTACTGTAAAACCAGTTGCGAAGGTTGTTCGGATGACTTCGACGCTTATCACTATACCGATAATGCTTTTCGTGGCCTACTGGCTGCTGGGCGTGATACTGTATTATATGCAGCCGGCCTTTATGTACACCCCGGTCCGCGATGTCCCCTACAGCCCCGATGAGCTTGGCCTGGATTTCGAGCAGGTCACTTTCAGGACCAGCGACCGCCTTCATCTTAGCGGCTGGTTCATCCCTGCTCCCGGCGCCGAATTCACCGTCCTTTTCTGTCACGGCAACGGCGGAAATATGATGCACCGCCTGGACAGCATAAACATCTTCTATAATCTCGGCGTGAACTGCTTTATCTTTGACTACCGTGGATATGGCAACAGCGACGGCAAACCAACCGAGCAGGGCACATACATCGATGTGCGCGCCGCCTGCAGATGGCTGACAAAGAAGAAAGGAATACCACGCGACAAGGTTATCGTTTTCGGCAGGTCTCTGGGCGGCAGTATTGCCGCTTACCTGGCGAGCAAGGTAAAGGTGCGGGCCCTGGTTATTGAAAGCACGTTCACATCCTATGTGGATATCGGCCGAAAATTCTATCCCTATATGCCTGTCCGCTGGTTCGCGAGATTCAGCTACAGAACCATCGACTACATAAAAAAAGTTCGCTGTCCGGTTCTCGTGATTCACAGCAGGTCCGACGAAGTCGTGCCGTTCGAGTTCGGCCTGGAGCTGTATGAAACCGCTGATGAGCCAAAGGAGTTTGTCGAAATCTTCGGCGGACACAACGACGGATTCTTAGTCTCAAACGAGATTTACAGAAACGCCTGGACTAAGTGGCTCAACTCTCTTAAAGGCCGGGTGGTCGAGCATCCGGCCCGGCGTCAGAGTTCATAGGAGCGGCTTTTCGATTCCGTAATTGCCAGGAGCACTTCATTTTTCCTTGATTTTAGCAGTTCAATGCGCATAGATAGGCGTTCTGCCGCGAAGTCGCCTGGCAGACACGTGCTCACGAAGCGGGGTGTTTCAAAGGGCCCCGCAGGCCGAGCTTTGCCGCGGCTGACCCGCGATAGTATAGCTGGTTCTGAAAGGAGCACTTATGAGCAAGCCGGAAGCTAACGCGATAATTGCCCAGTCGGGCGGCCCGACGGCGGTAATTAACGCAAGTGCGTGCGGTGTTATTCAGAAGGCGATGAAGTCCGACAAGGTCGGTCGGGTGTTCGGTGCGACCAACGGGATACTCGGCGTGCTGAAGGAGGATTTGTTCGATATAACGGCAGAAAAGCCGGAGACCATCGATGCCCTGAGGCGTACGCCTGCTGCGGCGATTGGGTCGTGTCGCCATAAGCTCAAGTCGTTAGAAGAATCAAAGGCGGATTTCGAGAGGATCGTAGAAGTTTTTAAGGCGCATAATATACGATACTTTTTCTACGCGGGCGGCAACGATTCGATGGATACGGCTGACAAGGTCAATAAGCTCGCGGCTGACAGCGGCTACGAGCTGGTTTGCATTGGCGTTCCAAAGACCATCGACAACGACCTTGCCTTTACCGACCATTGCCCGGGTTATGGCAGCGTCGCCAAATACGTTGCGACGTGTGCGATGGAGGCGGGTAAGGATACCGAGGCGCTTTATACTCATGACACGTGCACTATCCTTGAGGTGATGGGCAGAAACGCCGGCTGGATAGCGGCGGCGACCGGCTTGGCCGCAAGAGAGCCGAAAGATGCACCGCACCTTGTGTATATGCCGGAAGCGGTTTTTTCATTTGATAAGCTCGTCGCAGATGTCAGGCAGGTGCACAAAGAGCTTGGTGGTGTCTTTATTGTTGTTGGCGAAGGACTAAAAGATGAGAAGGGTAATTACGTAACGGCTGATTCGGGAGCGTTCAGCAAAGACAGCTTCGGGCACGTTCAGCTTGGCGGTGTAGCCGACATGCTTAAGGTGGTTATCGAAAAGGAAGTGGGTATCAAGGCACGCTGGAACAAGTTAGGGACGAACCAGCGAAATGCTATGCACTTTGCATCTTTGACGGACGTGAACGAGGCATATATGTGCGGCAAGGCGGCGGTACAGGCGGCAATGGCGGGTGTGAATGGCAAGATGGTGACATTGGTTCGCGAAGACGGTGGTGAGTATAAGTGCACGACAGGCTTAGCTGAGCTTAGCGATGTTGCCAACGGGGAGAAGAAGGTGCCGGCGGAGTATATCAATGAGGCGGGTAATGGTATTACCGAGGCGTGTAAGAACTATATTGGGCCTTTAATCAGAGGCGAAGCACCCATTACCATCGGCGATGACGGCCTGCCCGTGTATATGAGGTTCGAACGAAAACCACTGGATAAGAAATTAGCGGAGTATCTATGATTTTAGGTAAGTTCTCATTTGGTCTCGGTGACAGATTTGCTCATCAGGGTAAAGCACAACTGCAGGCGGTGATTGATGCAAACAGCAGCGGCGGGGAAATCACGCCTGTCTGGAACAAGTCGAATCGTGAGCACGGCATAGTGGGCACAAGGCCCGCCGGTGTGCGGGCAGAAGCTGATGCCGCTGTTGCAGCGCTTGGGTGGAAAGGCCCTTATTTCGTCGACGCTGACCACATAGGGCTTGGTATTGTCGATGAATATATCGAGCCGAGCGATTTCTTCACCCTCGATGTGGCGGACTTCATCGGTCAGGCGGCGAGCGCTGAGGATATCACGGCATTCGTTGACAGATGCGGCAAGTACGTCGGGTCGATTTCGATAGAGGGAATTGACGACGGATTTGATGTGACCAAGGAAGCGCTCCGGCATATCGCAGCTAAGTATCTCCTGGCAATCAAAGAGGCGGGCAGGATTTATCGCCACATCGCCTCGGCCAAGGGTAAAGACAACTTCATTACCGAGGTGTCGATGGATGAAACGGACCAGCCGCAAAGCCCGATTGAGCTGCTCTTTATCATGGCTGCGATTGCCGATGAGCAGATACCGATTCAGACGATTGCCCCCAAGTTCACCGGCAGGTTCAACAAGGGCGTGGACTACGTAGGTGATGTGGCCCAGTTTTCAAGAGAGTTCGAGCAGGACCTTGCGGTTATCACCTTTGCCGTGAAGGAATTCGGCTTGGCGGAGAACCTGAAGCTGAGCATCCACTCAGGGAGCGACAAGTTCGCGATATACGGCCCGATGAACAGGGCCATCAAGAGATTCGATACCGGCCTGCACGTAAAAACCGCTGGGACCACGTGGCTTGAGGAACTGATTGGTTTGGCAATGGCAAGTGATGAAGGACTGGTGATTGCAAAGCGGGTTTATCGTCGGGCACTGTCACGCTGCGATGAGCTCTGTGCGCCTTACGCGACGGTTATTGATATCAACATGGATATGCTGCCGACGGTTGACCATGTCGATAGCTACAGCGGCGAGGAGTTTGCGGCTGTGCTTAGGCATGACCAGTCGTGCGAGAAGTACAATCTGCATTTCCGCCAGCTCCTGCACGTCGCATACAAGGTAGCCGCTGAGATGGGAGCGGAGTTTACCGATGCGGTTGACAAGTACGAATCGATTGTCGGCAGGTGCGTGACCGAGAATATTTACGAACGTCATATCAAGCCGATATTTCTGGATTGATGGGGAAAAGCAGGATGAAAAAGCTATTCGATTTGACGGGCAGGGTCGCAGTTGTAACGGGCGGCGGCGGTGTGCTTTGCAGCGCAATGGCAAAGGCCCTTGCAAAAGCCGGCGCGAACGTTGCTGTTCTGGATTTGGACGAGGCCGCCGCAAAAAAAGTAGTTGCTGCAATTGCCGCCGATGGAGGAAAAGCGGTAGCCGTTAAGTGCAATGTCCTGCAAAAAGACAGCATAAAGGCCGCTCGCGACAAGGTCGTCGCCGAGTTAGGCAGGGTCGATATCCTGATAAACGGCGCAGGCGGCAATCGCAAAGAGGCCGGCACGTCGAAAGAGCAGTCGTTTTTCGATTTGCCGGAAGACGTGATTCGCTTTGTGATGGACTTAAATTTCTTGGGGACGTTTTTGCCTTGTCAGGTCTTCGGCAAAGATATGGCCGAGAACGACATGGGGGTCATCCTCAATATATCGAGTATGACCGCGTTGTCTCCCCTGACCAACGTCGTTGCTTACGGCTCGGCAAAGGCCGCGGTCACGAATTTTACGCAGTGGCTCTCGACGCACATGCTTGCCAACTACTCCAGAGACATCCGCGTAAATGCAGTTGCGCCCGGTTTCTTCTTAGGTGAGCAGAATCGCTACCTGCTGATGAACGAAGATGGTACGCTGACCGAGCGAGGCAGCACTATCATCAGCCAGACACCGATGGGCAGGTTCGGTGCGCCCGAGGACCTTCTGGGGACGGTCCTGTGGCTTGTCAGCGATGCCTCGAAATTTGTCAGTGGGATTGTTGTTCCCGTTGATGGTGGGTATTCTGCCTTTGGCGGTGTATAGACCGGCCGGGTTATCCATGGTCGCCGCCCGCGCAGACACCCTCTGCGGGCGGCGATGGTCTTGACATACCTCGGGCAAAATGATAATTGGATATCGAAAGCCGCGCAATGCGGCAAAATTTGGTGCGGGTCGGTTTGGGTGTGGCCACCCGCACCGTTTTATCTTTGCCTGATGAGAGCCATCAAGGCAGATGCACGGGCCTTTCAAATTGAGGAGAAACGAGCCACGAGAGCCGTGGTAGCGCTTATTAAAGAAATATATTCTTGCATATTCGCTTCCTTGTCAGTTTTTGCATAACTAAATGCCCATTAAAAGCGGCCGTGATACCCCTCATAAATGGCGACTTTATACACATAGTTAGGTCTTTCTTCATGGTGAATATTCTCCTGTGATGGGGTGCCCTTCATAAACAGCGATTTTATATGCGATGACAAACACAACAGCAGCAATGATAATTATTATTGTCCATTTGATGATGTCGCATAGCATTTGCTTGCCGCCCAAGTGCAAGGCATCTGCAATGTAAGCTGCAATTCTGGGAGGGCAACAGACGAAAAGAAGAACACCGCCTACGCCAAAGCCAACAGCAAACACAAACCAGCTTTCGGGATATACATCGGCTATTCCGCAAAAGAGGGCATAAATCACAAAACACCCGCATGCGAATGCAATTGCAACACCAATCCCAAATCCAACGTTTCGTGTAATCGTATTAATTTTTTTAACTCTTTCTCGGCATTGTTTGTCTATAGTGCGCTAGTAGTCGGTTCCAGAATCGGTCAACTTTTCCGAAGTCGATATTGCAGAAATGCGTATGAGCTCTTTTGGCCATATCATGTTTATATTTCGTAACGGGATAACGTCCAAAAGTCTCTATGTAATTCTGTACTCGTAACAATAAATCGTTATCGCTCTTGTGTTTCCTAATATGTGTTTTCTGGAATAATTCTACAAGGTGATGCTTAGTTATTTCCTTCGCCAGTCTTTGTTGTTCAACAAGATTATTATCGTCGTCATTCTCATTCTCAGCTATCATTATTCCCTTAATGAGAGTTTCTATAGCCAAACCGCTGATAAGCATATAAACAGGCCCATAGCAGGCATCGCTGCCGGCTGCATTGAGGTTGTGATATGACCTATTTCTTGGCCAACCGTTGTTTCGCAGAATATCAGCCGCAGATTTCAGTGCCTCAGCGGAGCAAAACCAAGCATCAGGATCCTTGGCATACTTTCGCCAACACTGTCTGCAAAAGTTCTCGTATTCCAATTTGTTCTTCATACAATTCTATTCTTTTTGGGGCCAATCGGTTGCCGCTAATTCATTCACTCTTTGGCTCCAGCGATTTCCGGCATATTCGACTTCGACGGAGCTCTGATTTATTTTGATGATTTTTACCCCACGTATGCTTTGTCCTTCATGAAGGATGTTTCCATCTATAATAGTGAGAGGATTCTCTTCACTGTAAATTATGCCGGTCACAGTGCCCTGAGCGATAGTAGAAGTCGGGGGTATCGACTGGCCTACACCTTGGGAATGAACTGCTGCAAGTGCCAATGCCTTTTGTTTCTCTAAATCATCGAGAGCGCAAGCCCTTCGTCTCTGGAGGTGTTCGAAATCCAGTTCATATTCATCCATCAGATTATTTACGGCCTTATTCATTCTTTGTACGTGGCGCCCATAAGCCACTGAAGGCGCGCCCGCAACTTGTGTGTGAGTAGTTTCATCGTAATACCCATGTGCTGATACATAACCGGACGGTGATACATAGCCAGACATATTCGCATAACCGGAGCTTGTAGAAATTGTGTTCTTAAGTTGCTCGGTGAACCATGCATAGGCGGCTCTATCCTTGACATCATATTCCCTTAGTGCGGTTTCTACTTTTTGCTGAAGTTGACGAAACTGATCCGCGTAATAATTTTCTATTTCTTGTTTCTTACGTCCAAACTCGGCCTCTATCGCCTCTATCTTTTTCACATCCATCGTCGATGAATTAGATACCGCTATTTTTCCCCGATTTATCGTTCCGTCATCAATGCTTTGTGGAGAAACAGAATGTTCCGTTTCTACAATAGATTTGGGAATTGATTGTTGATCGGGATTTGTTCCTCGCATCGAACTACCAACATAGTAACTGATGAAAGCGACAAACATAACTACTGCAAAGGGAAACAGCATAGATTTAATTTTCATAATCTTTTCCTTTTGGCGAAGTGGTGCGTGTCGGGTGGTGGTGAGCTATCTCGCCAATGAAAATCGGGACTGTATTCGATGGTTATATCGACGGGAAAGGAGGGGTACTTGAACAAGCTGCCGCCCGATAAGGCCATCCGCCTTTGTTCCGGAATAGGTGAGGGCTATGGCGGTGAAGCTTCAAACGTCGCATTGCCGGCGAGAAATGGCTCGGAGCGTGTCGGCGGCGGGGCAGATGGGGTTGATTTTTGGCGGGGGTTCGCTAAAATGGGGTTTTTGTGATTGGGCGTATGTGTTTAGCCAGCCCTGGATTAGACCCCCAGTAAAACTGGGGGCTAAATATTGCTTCGCCGTGCCAGCAACCGGCCGGCGGTCGTGACAGACGGCCGGACAGGTAAGATTAGAAAGGACTTTTTAATGGGCAAAACCAGGAAGAAGCATCATTTGGTCAATGCCAAAGAGCCGAATCTGCTTGAGCAGACGTTCCCCTACAGTCTGCCGCCGCGGATTTTATTTGACCAGCCGGCTGTTGAGTACATTGACGGTAAACCGGTGGAGTTCGATTTCAGCGCCGTCAGGGACAGAAATATTGTGATTAGCGACACGACGTTCCGCGACGGCCAGCAGGCCCGTCCGCCTTATACGGTGGAGCAGATGGTCCACATCTATGATTTGATGTCGAAGCTCGGTGGTCCCAACGGGGTAATAAGGCAAACGGAATTCTTCCTCTACACAAAGAACGACCGCGAAACACTTGACCGCTGCCGCCAGCTCGGCCACGAGTACCCGGAATGCACCGGCTGGATACGTGCAAATACCGGGGATTTCCGATTAGTCAGGGAAGCAGGTTTGAAAGAGACAGGGATGCTGACAAGCTGTTCGGATTATCATATTTTCCAGAAACTGCGGTTTCGCGACCGGGCTGAGTGCCTGAACAGCTACTGCGAGGTTGTGGAAGCCGCCTTTGAGGCCGGTGTCCGCCCTCGCTGCCATCTCGAAGATGTGACCAGAGCTGATATAGACGGGTTTGTGCTGCCGTTTGTCGACCGGCTGATGGAGATGAGCAGCCAGGTGCCGCCGGAGCTATCTGTAAAGATTCGTCTGTGCGATACCATGGGATTTGGGGTCAGTTATCCGGGGGCTGAGCTGCCCAGAAGCATCCCAAAACTGATCTATAAGCTGAATCGCGAATGCGGCGTGCCGAGTGAGTGCTTAGAGTGGCACGGGCACAACGACTTCCATAAGGTTCACGTCAATGGTGCGACTGCGTGGCTGTACGGGTGCGATTTCCTGAACACGACGCTGTTCGGCTTTGGGGAACGGACGGGAAATCCCCCTCTCGAAGGCGCCGTTTTCGAATACATTGCCCTAAAGGGCGACCCCTGTGGAATCGACACCCTGGCAATCACCGAATTGGCCGACTATATGCGCTCGATCGGCCTGCCTATCCCAGGCAACTATCCGTTCGTCGGCAAGTACTTCAACACGACCCGTGCGGGAATTCACGCTGACGGCCTTCGGAGAAATGAGCAAATATACAATATCTTCGACACCGAAAAGCTTCTGGGGCGGCCGCCTCGTGTCTCCATCACCGACAAGAGCGGCACCGACGGGGTTACCCACTGGCTCAACGAGTTCTTCGGGCTTAAAGGAGAAGACAGACTCAGCAAGATAAAAGTCCACAAACTTGCTCGATGGGTAATCGACCAGTATGAGCAAAACGGAAGGATCACCGCCATCAGTGACGAAGAGCTCGAAGCCAAGTCCAAAGAGCTGTTTCCAGAGTACTGGCAGAAGTACAAAGGTGCCAATTAGCTACAGCCCTGTGCTTGAATGAACAGGATGCACAGTGGTCGCATGAGTTTCACCGACCCCGGCCACAGCTTGTGGGCCGTCCCCAGGTGGCCTTTCCTTCGGCTTCGCTCAGGACAGGTCGCGGGAATGACAGATAATCGGTGAAATCGGCGTAATCAGTGATTCAGATATCTTGGGAGAACGTGATGACGGACCCGGCAAAGGCATTGAAGGAATTTCAACTGAAGCGTGAGTTTTTTGTGGGTATTGATTCGGATGGCTGTGCGTTCGATACGATGGGCATAAAGCAGCGGGAGTGTTTTTGCCCGTGGCTGATTGCATATTTTGGTCTTCAGCCGGTGGCGCAGGCGGCGCGGGAGTGCAAAGAGTTTGCGGATTTGTTCAGCAAGACCCGCGGCGCGAACAGGCATAGGACTAGCAAACGTATCATCGCCGAATTGCTCCCCGAGCATCCGATGGTCAGAGCCAGAGGTTTCAAGGTCCCTCAGTACCCGCATTATTTTGCGTGGGTGGATGACCCGAACAGCTTGCTGAGCAACGCCGGACTGAAAAAGGCAGTCGATGAGGCGACCGACCCGGAGGTCAAGGCCGAGCTGGCAAACGCGCTGGCGTGGAGTGAGAAGGTTAATGAAGTGATAGCTGAGATTGTAAAGGATTTGCCGCCTTTCCCATACGTGCGTGAGAGTCTGGAAAAGATGGCGCCGCTCGCCGATGTCATTGTCGTCTCGGCAACACCGTGCGAGGCGCTGACCAGAGAATGGCAGGAGCACGACATTGCCAAATTCGTCGAGGTGATAGCCGGCCAGGAGATGGGCAAGAAGGCACAACATCTCGAATATGCGACGAAGGACAGGTACGAAAAGGACCATGTCCTGATGATTGGCGATGCTCCGGGTGATATGAAGGCGGCCAGGGCGAACGATGCACTGTTTTATCCAATCAATCCGGGCAATGAAGTCCGGTCGTGGAAACGGTTCCACGATGAGGCGTTCGATAAGTTTATCAAAGGCGAATATGCGGGTGACTATGAGCGCAAGCTCATCGCCGAGTTCGACAGTTACCTGCCCGAAACGCCGCCGTGGCAGAAATAATTGAACTGTGGTTCGTACATATCGATTTAGCGATGCTGTTTATTCCCATACAAGGTATTAGCTCACCTAATGAATCGCTGCTTCGCGACGGCATCGGCAAGTTCTTCGCCGAGAATGACTACTCGGGCAAGCGGGTGCTGCTGCTTGTGCCCGACCAAACGCGCTCCGGCCCCATCGGCGACGTATTCCGGATAATCTTCGAGTTTCTTGACAGCAGGGCCAAGGCAGTGGACGTGCTGGTTGCCCTCGGAACGCATAAGCCGATGAGCCAG
The DNA here is from genome assembly GCA_964514115.1 of uncultured Pirellulales bacterium. Taxonomy (GTDB): domain Bacteria; phylum Planctomycetota; class Phycisphaerae; order Sedimentisphaerales; family Anaerobacaceae; genus CAZEPI01. The sequence goes on from CAZEPI010000009.1 coordinate 104,024, forward strand.
GAGCAGATTTGCCGGCGTCTGGGTATCTCAGCCGACGAGCGCGACAGCACATATAAGGCCGTGCGATTCTTCAATCACCAGTGGGATAAGCTCGAATCGCTTGTCTCGGTGGGGACTATTCCGGCCTCTGAAATCGAACAGCTCAGCGGTGGCCTATTCGGCGAGGAAGTGGATGTTGTAATCAACAAGTGCATTCTCGATTATGATGAGCTGCTGATTCTCGGCCCCGTCTTTCCTCACGAGGCGGTGGGATTTTCCGGTGGGCACAAGTATATTTTCCCCGGTATCGCCGGTGCCGAAATCATTGGTTTCTTTCACTGGCTTGCTGCGGTGGTCACCAATCCCGTTATCTGCGGAAACAAATGGACCCCTACACGCAAGGTAATCGAAAGAGCGGCATCGTTTGTCAAGATACCTCGCAAGCTCTTTGCGCTCGTGGCCGTCGAGGGCCGGCTCAAATCGCTGTTCATCGGTGATTGCCTTGAGACCTGGGAGCGGGCCGCTGATGTCTCGGCAGAGGTGCATATTGTCCGAAAGGAAAGGCCCTTCAAGACCGTCCTCGGCATCGCACCCAAGATGTACGACGATATATGGACGGCAGGTAAGGTGATGTACAAGCTTGAGCCGATTGTTGCCGATGGCGGATTGCTCATCATCTACGCGCCGCACATTACTGAAATCTCATATACGCACGGCAAGGTCATAGACGAAATCGGATATCACACGCGGGATTACTTCCTGAAACAGTGGGATAAGTTTAAGGACTTTCCGCACAGCGCATTAGCTCATTCGACGAATGTCAAAGGTATAGGTACGTACGTTGACGGTGTGGAGAGGCACCGGATTAACGTCGCTCTGGCGACGGGGATAAGCAGAGAACGGTGTCGGAAGGTGAACCTTGGGTATATGGACCCCGAGCACATTGAGACGGCGAATTACAGAAGTAAAGAAGACAAAGGCATTTTGGTTGTGGACCACGCCGGCGAGATGTTATACCGGCTGGCGGACGGCTCAATTCCAACGGTGGGAAACAAATAGCGATTACTGGATTCAGATGAGGTGAAGTAAAAATGGCAAATGCGGATATTGGTTTGATAGGTCTGGCGGTGATGGGTGAGAATCTGATTTTGAATATGGAAAGCAAGGGCATAACCTGCGCCTGCTTTAACCGGACGGTATCTAAGGTCGATGATTTTGTCAACGGACGGGCCGCGGGCAAGAACATCATCGGCTGTCATTCTGTCGAAGAGCTTGCAGCCAGTCTCAAGAAGCCCCGCAAGATTATGCTTATGGTAAAGGCAGGCCCGCCTGTTGATGCCTTCATCGATAAGCTGCTGCCTCACCTCGATGACGGCGACATAATCATCGACGGTGGAAACTCGCACTTTCCCGATACGATTCGCAGGACTGAATACGTCGAGAGCAAAGGAAAACTATACATCGGTACGGGCGTATCCGGCGGCGAGGAAGGTGCGCTTAAAGGCCCTTCTATTATGCCCGGCGGCTCGCCTGCTGCCTGGGAGTACGTCAAGGACATCTTTCAATCGATTTGCGCAAAGACACCCGACGGCGAGCCGTGCTGCGACTGGGTCGGCGAGAACGGCGCAGGACATTTCGTCAAAATGGTCCACAACGGTATCGAATACGGCGATATGCAGATGATATGCGAGACCTACCAGTTGATGAAAGACGGCCTCGGTATGACCAATGCCGAGATGCACGAGGTCTTTGCCGAATGGAATGAGGGCGAGCTCAATTCTTATTTAATCGAGATTACCAGAGACATTCTTGCATGTCGGGATGAGCAGGGAAATTACGTCATTGACCTGATACTCGACACCGCGGGCCAGAAAGGTACAGGCAAGTGGACGGCGATTGCGGCTCTTGATGCAGGTCAGCCGCTTACGCTCATCGGCGAAGCCGTCTTTGCAAGGTGTCTGTCTGCTCTGAAAGAAGAGCGGGTAAAGGCGTCGAAAGTACTCAAGGGGCCTAAGGCGAAATTTCGGGGCGATAAGGCCAAACTTCTCGATGATTTACGAAAGGCCCTGTATGCAGCCAAGATTGTAAGCTATGCACAGGGCTACCAGCTCATGCGGGCAGCGGCAGTCGAGCACAACTGGAACCTGAACTACGGCGGCATCGCCCTGATGTGGCGGGGCGGTTGTATCATCCGCTCGGTCTTCCTTGGCAAGATTAAAGAGGCCTTCGATAAAAAGCCCGGCCTGGAGAACCTGCTGCTGGACCCCTTCTTCCGGCGTGCTGTCACCAAGGCCCAAGGCGCCTGGCGTCGCGTAGTGACCACGACGGTTCGGCTCGGAATACCTATGCCTGCGATGAGCTCGGCGCTTGCATTCTACGATGGATTTCGCAGTCGGCGCCTGCCCGCCAACCTGCTTCAGGCCCAGCGGGATTACTTCGGCGCTCATACATACGAGCGAGTGGACAAACCCAGAGGTGAATTCTACCATACAAACTGGACCGGCAGAGGCGGAGATACAAGCGCCTCAACATACACCGTCTGAAGTGCCGGGTTGCTCTGTGTTGTGAAAACTCGGTGTGATTTTAACTGCCGAGATGCTCCGCTGCATAGACGCGCAGCGGACAATTGCAGAAGTGTCCGAAGCCGAAAGCTACTCTATGGCTGCATTGCTCGGGGTCCTCTCGCAGACAACAATCGGCTGTTGCCTTTGAGCAATCGACAAGCTGGCCTTCGCTGACAAGTCGTGCCTCACAGAGATTCTTGAAACCCAGCTTGTAGCATCGAAAGTCGTTGTCGCACTCGGTCTCCTGCATCAGCTTCTTGATTTGTTTTTCTTGTTCTGCGTTCACCTGAATAAGATAACCGTCATGTCATCATAAAAAATGCCTGCAAACCCCTTGCGATGTACCGCTTGCAGAACGCTGTTCCTTGCCCTCTTTGCTACATTTTAACCTACTTTATCGCCTTTGCAAGAGATTTTGTTGATTTTCTTGGAGGGGCTGGGCAGGTTTTTTGTTTGCGAGTTGCTCAATGTGGATGTGCCGATGCCAGTTCGAGCAGTTTAGCGAAATAAATGGCTGTTGCGACCGCTGGAAAGGCTATTGCGGCAATGACCGCGATTTTGGCTGCTAAACCGCCGGTTTTGCCGAAAGACCGCATCAGGGCCAGCACTCCGCAGACCAACGCCGCCGTGGGCAGAAATCCCGCAAAGGGCATTTACGGCCCTGTAAACAGGGGTCTCCTCTATCAGATATCTCCGCAGCGAAAGCTGCTGAACTTCTTCGATTCGTCGGACTGACATATAGAATGGGATAATTGCTACTATGCCAAGAGCCGGCGATGCAAGCGCAAGTCTGGCTCCAGGGGCCTTAGGCCGGTCATGGCTTCTCATTTTGTCTCTCCCTAAAAATCGCATGGTAAATGCCGCACCTCTCGCGAGGCACAGCTTTCAGCTTTCCGGGATTCTAAGCCGCCTGCTGCAGTGCGGGCACTTGCCGCTCCTGCCCGCGTACTTGCTCGATATCTTCACCTTCCTGCCGCACGAACATCTGAAACGGATGAAATCATCTTTGGGCTTCTCATCCATAGCAATCCTTCGCTCTGTGGGATGTCTCTCTTGTACCGGTGCCGGTGCGGCCGGCGGTGGCTCGGCCCATTGTGCCTTCTCCTTTTCCAGTTCTCTTGTAGATTCTATCTCTCTCTCGAAGGCACGATAACGTGGGTCCGGCTCCGGTTCAGGCGGATTCCTCTTCTCGGCAATAAGCCGCAGCAGCGACTTTTCATACCTCGGCTCCATCACAACGAGATTTGTCTTAAGCAAGGCCACAGCTATCGCTGCTCCAGCAACGAATCCCCCAACGTGGGCAAAGTAGGCCACGCCCCCCATCTGTCCGCTCGAAAAAAACGCGCCGAGTAAATCAAACGCAAACCAAAACAGAATCATCCAGTAACTGCTAAGGGTGAATTCCACCACCTTCGGGTACAAATAAAACCACCACACCCAGTAGCAGGTTATGTCGTTTTCCGGGAAAAAGACGAGAAACATTCCGACCATGCCGTTTATCGCTCCGCTTGCACCGATTGCTTGGCCCCCGGAGAAGACCAGGTGACTGATGGCAGCGGCAAGACCCAGCCCGATGTAGATGGGCAGATATCGCAGGTTCCCGATTTTCGCACAAACGGCGTTGCCGAATACCCACAGGAACAACAGATTGCCCAGAAGGTGAATCAGCCCTCCGTGCAGCCACATATGCCCGAAAAGCCCCTTTAACCCCCAGCCGTCGAGGACAAACTGGTTCATCCACTTCAGCGGCTCATCCGACGGCTCCCTTTGGGTGGCTATATTACCTGTAAGTTCGAAGGCTGCTGCAATCTCGAGGCCGAACGCAGCTATGATGCCGCTTGCTATCAGCCAGTTCATATATGGAGTGCGGTCGCGTGGAACGTCAACCCGCCACGGTATTATCAACGTTCTCCTCCCTAAAGTTGCTTTTTGTTATGGGCCTGGTCATCGCAAATACACCTCTGCCGTCTCCTTGTCTTCTGCAACGAGAATACCAAAAAACAGCTCTTGCGTCAAAGTCAAAAAACCGCGTGTTTACCTCATTCTGCTGGGACTGTGGTTGACCGGCAGAGTTGGTTTGCGTATATTGTGCCCGATTCTTCCAACAATAACCGGTATGTGAGACTTAGGGGTCGCGAGACTATGTTCTGGAAAGTAATCGCAGTTGCAGCCGTAGTTTTGGCCGTTTGCTGGATTGCATACGGTATCTGGTGCTATAGGGAGCGCAAGCTCGAGAAACAAAGGCCGAAACAAAGGTCCGAGCGCTATCAGCAGGCCACGAGCTCCGTGGCCGAGTACGCAAAGAAATTAGCCGAATTCAAGAAACCCACCTACAAGCGCGACGACGACCAGGCCCAAAACGGCGAGCAGGAGAAAAACAGCACAGATGCCTGAACAATTCCTCACAGAAGACTTCCTGCTGCAGACGCAGACCGCCAGGACGCTCTATCATGACTTTGCCGAGCAAATGCCCATCTATGATTACCACTGTCATCTGCCCGCGGAGCAAATTGCCCACGACCGCCGGTTCACCAACATAACGCAGGCCTGGCTTTATGGTGACCACTACAAATGGCGGGCGATGCGCGCCAACGGCGTTGACGAGCGATTCATAACAGGACAGGCAGAGGATTACGAAAAGTTCGAGAAATGGGCTGAAACAGTTCCCTATACTCTTCGCAACCCCCTCTACCACTGGACACATCTCGAGCTCAAACGGTATTTCGGAATCAACGACAAACTCCTGGACGCCCGTAACGCCAAGGACATTTACGAACTGTGCAGCGAGAAGCTAAGATCGCCGCAGTACAGCGTCCATAATCTGCTTCGTAGGATGAACGTCAGGCTCGTTTGCACAACGGAAGGTCCACTTGATACCCTCGATCACCACAAGAAGATTCGCAGCGACGGATTTGAGATAAGGGTGCACGCCGCGTTCAGGCCGGACAAGGCACTGGCCGTCGAAGACCTGCCTGCCTTGAATGCCTTTATTGACCGGCTCGAAGAACTCTGTGATATGGAAATCAGGAGCTTCGGCGGTTTTATCGAGGCCCTGTGGCATCGCCACTGCTACTTCCACGACAACGGCTGTCGCCTCTCTGATTACGGCCTTCAAATGCCCTATGCCGAAAATTACACCGAGGCCGACATCCGCAAAACATTCGACAAAATAGTGACTGGAAAGCAGCTAAACGCTCCGGAGGCGGTCAGCTTTAAGTCCGCTGTGCTGTTTGAGCTTGCAAAGATGGACGCCGAGGCCGGGTGGGTGATGCAGCTTCATCTTGGGGCGCTTCGCAATACCAATTCGCGAATGATGCAGATACTTGGGCCTGATACGGGGTTCGATTCGATAGGGGACCTGGAGCAGGCGCGGCCGCTGGCGAAGTTCCTCGACCGGCTCGATAGCTGCTGCAAACTGCCGAAGACGATAATCTACAACCTCAACCCGCGAGACAATGCTGTGGCGGCAACGGTGGTCGGCAGTTTTCAGGATGGGTCGTGTCCGGGGAAGATGCAGTACGGGTCGGCGTGGTGGTTTCTCGACCAGAAGGACGGCATAGAAAGACAGATTGAGACGCTTTCTAATATGGGTCTGCTCAGCCGCTTTGTCGGCATGCTCACCGACTCTCGCAGCTTTCTTTCGTTCCCCAGACACGAGTATTTCCGAAGAGTGCTCTGCAACATCCTGGGGGCAAATGTCGAGGCGGGACTGCTGCCGAACGATACGGAACTGCTCGGCAGGATGATTCAGGATATCTGCTTCAATAACGCCGCGGCGTATTTCGATATGGCGATTGATTAGCGTTGATTTGTCCTGGTGCCGGGAGCCGGATAGTCTTTTGATGCGTCATCAAGTACCAGCACCCAATCGTTTCCTTTTACTTTCTCGCCGAATGGGTCAAATTCCTTTGTGCCGGAATTGTCGAATTCGCCGATGATAGTCGCCCTGCCGTCACGGGGGCAGAACCACCAGGCCTTTACCTTGCTGCCTGAAATCTTATCCATCGCAATTTCGAATTTCTGGCCGTATGGCACGTACACGAACGCATAATCATCGCCTCTTGTTGCTTGGATGTGGTCGGGTCCGCTGCTCTGTCCGCCGGCAACCAGCGATTGGTCCGGCACTCGCGACAACATCGGACGTGATTCCATCAGGTCCCGCAAGTGCGTCATATCCCACGCACCCGGTAAGTCAAGCGTAAGGTACCACGGTGTGCGTGCCGACGATATCGGCTCTCGTCCCGGCTGCCACATCTGCCAGATGTCGTGACAGCCGTAAGTAACGCCACAGCCGCCGGCAAAGACGGACCAGTAACACGCCTGACGGATATCGCGGTCGTCGAACCAACCCTCTTCGGGCTTCCAGTTGACCGGGTGGTCCTCATATCGCGGCTCGCCGTCGAGGCACGGCTTGGTCGGCTCAAGCTCATAATCCTGCTCAATCATCTTATAGTTCGCTATGTCAAACTGGCCGTGGCCCGATTGGAGCATATTGAAATTCAGCCAGCCCTTTTTGCCGAACCATTTCGAGCAGCTGCTGCCTCCCTGAGGATGGAACGTAATAAGATGCGAACCACCGTCGCCCTCGACAATGCCTTTAGCCATCGCATCCGTGATGGCGACATGCTCATCACCCTCGGGATTTCGGTCGCCCCCGAGAATCCAGATAACCTGAGCATCTTTGTACCTGTGCCCCAGCCACTCGCCATACACGCGGGCATTTTCCGGCGTGAATACTTCGGGACCTTTGCCCCATTTGCTGTTCCACTTATCACCCCAGGTCGGCAACAGGCCGATGTAGATTCCCTTTTCATTTGCAGTCTTGACGATGAAGTCGACATGGTCCCAGTAGTCATTGTCCGGTCCTTCCTTCACGTCTGGTTTTGCGGGGTCGAATTTGCCGTCTGTTTCGAGAAGCGGCCTGTGCCCGTATGCATTTGGTACTCGCAGCCCATCCAGCTCCGCCAGTGCCACCGCCTGGACGACTGTAAAGCCCTTCTGACTTCTGTTCTCAAGATACATTTCGGCTTCTTCACGATTCAGCCGGGCAAACAGCTCCCACGCCGTGTCACCTAAATAGAAAAACGGCGTCCCGTCCTCGTGCACCAGAAACCGCCTGTTCTCAGATACCTTCAGCGGCCCGTGCGAAAAATCAACGCTTGGGTTGATACGGTCCTTCCGGCTTGCATATGCGTGCTGACTCACCAGCAGAACGGTAAATGTTATTGTGAGAAGACGAATGAACCTTGTGTTCATAGCAATAGCCCTCGATCAAATATGAACTAGCATTTTCTATTTAAGACCGTCCAAGACCGGCTCGGACCTCTTTTCGCCAATCACTTTGCTGGCAAGCCCGGCAGAGGGAAATTCGCATCCGCATCCTCAAGTATCAGTACCCAGTCATTCCCTCTCCCGCTCGTAGGTGGCGTATAAGTTTGAATTGCCTGCGTATTGCCGGTATGAATATGATACCCGCACCCATAACGTGGATCGTACCATATCTCCTTGATCCGCTGTGCTCTCACCCTGCTCTTGTCCACCGTGAACTTCTCTCCCCGCGGTGAATAGACAAACGCGAACGACCCGTCCGATGCCGACGCTGCGCGAATCTTTCCGCCGCCGCTCCTGCTGCCGTCCAGAATCATCGACTGGTCCGGCACCAGTTTCTCGAACGCTCGCGACTCGAATAACCTCCGCACAAACCCCATCTGAAACGCACCCGGATGGTCCAGCGCCTCATACCACGGCACCCGCGCAAATATCATCGGCTCCCTCCCCGGCTCCCACATCTGCCAGACTGCGCTATTGCCGTAAGTATGCCCGCACGCCCCCGCAAGCAGCGACCAGTACGCCGCCTGCCGCACATCATACGCATCAAACCGGTCGTACCTGTTATACTTATCGAAATAGAACGACACCACAAGATGCTCGTACCGCGGCTCCCCATCCATCGTCGGCTTCGCCGGCTCCAGTAGGTAATCGTGTTCCGCAAACAGCCCGTTATCATGGTCGTGCGCCGCGTGCGACGACTGATACATATTGAAATCGAGCCACTTCGCTTTGTGAAAATAATCGCTCGAAAGCCCGGGCCCACGTGGATGAAATGTAGTCAAATGCCTCCCACCGTCGCCCTCTCGCAAGCCTTCGGCCATCGCAGTGATTACCGCGCGCTCCTGCTCGTTCTCGATATTCTCATCGCCCCCCAGTATCCAGATGATTGCCTTGTCACGATACCGCCGCCCGAGAAATCCCCCATACGCCCTGGCATTGTCCGGCGTAAACAAAGTCACCTTACCGTCTCTGTACTTCCAGAGATTACCCCACGTCGGCAGCATCCCGACAAACAGCCCGACCTCATTCGCCTTATTCACAATGTAATCCACGTGCTCGAAATACCCCCCATTCGGATTCGTCGGATCCTTCCCGATAAGCGGCACCTCCCCATAAGCATTCGGGCTCTCCAGACCCTCCGATTGAGCCAGCACCACCGCCTGAACCACAGTAAAACGTTTCTCCGCACGGTCCGAAAGATATCTGTCCGCCTCCTCCCGACTCAGCCGATGAAACAATTCCCATGCTGTATCGCCGAGGTAGAAAAATGGCGTCCCGTCAGCGTGAACCAGGAATCGCTTGTTCTCGGACACTTTGAGGTCACCGTGGCTCAAATCCACGCTTGGACCCTGACGCGACTGCCGCCCGGGCGGCAGCGACCAGACAACCACCGGCAGCAACACGGTAATGACCGCGACTGTAACAGGCCTTGTTTGCATTTCTCACACCTCCGCTTATTTCACTAACCGCTCGACCAGAAAATTCTCGAAGGCCTCCAGATTCTTCCATCCTGTCGCGCACCTCACTGTCTTGGCATCTTCGTCGATTACAGTGTAGCCGTCGTCGGTAACACGTATCCCCAAGTCCTCCATCTCGCAGAGCTCCTCTGACATTGCCAGATAAATCGCAACGGTATCGAATAGTGTAGTGCTTGCCTTTTCGACGTCGGCAGGATTCATCTTTGTTGCCCTTGCCCATGCGCGGTAGTTCTCTATCACCGCTTTGGCGATTGCGTTCTCACTCTTGAGCACCCTTGCGTATTTGCCTCTCCTTAGCATGACGATTCCGCATGTATCCAACGGCGTAATTGTCATATCCCATTCTTGACTGAAAACCTTCTTCGCCGCATCCACAAACGCAACGACATTATACTCTGCGTCGGGCTGCTCCTTGCCGCCGTAACCACGACGGATACTCCCGTGCATACCGACGAACCTTGCTTTCTCGACGATTCTCGGCTCATGCTCGATAGCAGCCGCGATGTTCGGCACCGGGCCTATGGCAATCAGCGTTATCTGCTCTTTGGATTTCATAATGGTATCGATAAGCGCCTGCACACCGTTGTCGTATATCCTGCCCGGATACGATTCGATGTCATAGTCCTTCACCCACCCATCCTGGTTGTGCCCTTTGTTCATATCGCCGGCCTTTACCCCTGTCCCGATGGGAATATCCGTCCTGCCTGCGACCTCCAGCATCTTCGCAACCACTTTTGTTTTGGCGTCGGTGTCACCGACTGCGGTTGTTATGAGCTTGATGTCAAATTCCGGCGACCGCAGCAGCAGCGCCAGCGCCCACGTGTCATCGATGTCGTCACAAATGTCTGTGTCGAGTATGACAGGGATTCTGTTGTCACTGGGGGTAACTTTCGCCTTGGACAACAGTGGTATGAATTCAGACAGATACCTTCGCCAGACCGGCCATTCATGTGCGCCTTCGGTGATACGGATGGTGCAGTGTATCCCCTTTTCTCTCAGCAAATTGATGAATTTGACATTCTGTTCGATGAGGAAGTCGTCTTTTCCACAGCCTATCCAGAGCAGGTCGAGCTGGCTGTTGTATTTGTCAGGGTCGTCGATGGCCTCAACCAGCGGTATAGCCCGCCTGGCCGATGAGCTGTAGCCACCGACTTTGCTGAACAATTCGGGATGTCGCAGGCCGATAGTGAGCGACTGGCCGCCTCCCATGCTCAGACCGACAATGTAGCGATACTTGTGGTCGGACCGGGTGCGGTAGTTTTTATCGACAAGCGGGATGATGTCACCAATCATATCCTTTTCGTATGCTTCGATATTGCTTTGGCCTTCTTCGACGGGTGGATGGCCGTATGGCATCACAATTATCAAGGGCTTTGCTTTGCCCGCCGCGAGAAGATTATCGACGATTACATTCGCCATCCCGACCTGCGTCCAGGCATCTTCGGTGTCGCCGCTGCCGTGCAGCAGGTAGAGGACGGGGTATTGCTTGTTGTCGCTGGTTTCGTAGCCGGGCGGCGTATAAACATAAAGCCCGCGTGTTACTCCGAGTGACTTCGATTGATATCGGTGCCTGTGGATAGTCCCGTGCGGCACGTCCTGCTCCTGGAAAAGTGCGGGCGGCTCAGCAGGTATCTCGACGAGCGAACGTGAGGTCTTCCGCCACACCTTCACTCTTGGATTGAGCGGGTCGGCAATCTTCATACCATCAACGTCGAAATTGTACTCGTATATGTCCGGCTCGGCCGGCCTGACCGTAACACTCCACACACCTTCCTCATTCTTCATCATCTCCTGCGGCTCTTTTTCAAACTGAACGTCGAGAAGAACCTTTTGTGCTGCCGGGGCCTTTAGCTGAAATGTCACCGTCCGGTCAGGATGCACCTCGCACGAGACGACTTGCTCCTCCACCCGACGACGTGGACGCCTTCTGCTCTCGCCCTCGGCCGGCGCGGGTAGATGCTTCTCGATAAATGCCCAGCTTTCAGCCCCCGCCTGTTCCAGCAAACACCCGGGATTATGCGGACATGTCGTCTCGAAATGGTCTAACTCAATGTTGTACTTGCCCGTAAAGTCCTTGAAGCGACGGTTGATGTCTTTGAATTCAGCGACCACCAGCCGAAAGGCCACCTTGCCGCGCACCGAATCCGCGTCATTCTTGATATGCGTCCACGGGTCGTACTGCTTGAAATACTCCACGTCCCCTCCGAAGATTTCATCTGCGCTGTCATTATTGGGATTCCACCCCCACAAGGCCGCATCGTATGCCACACAAATGCTAAACACCTCCGGAGACTTCGTCCCATACATCACCGCCCCGAGCCCTCCCATCGAAAAGCCCGTAACGACCCTGTGTTCTCTGTCTGCGATTGTTCTGTAAGTCGCGTCGATGTGCGGAATCAACTCCCTTATGACGTTCGTCTCAGCGGGCTTCTTGCCGTCCTTGCTGTCGGCCCATCGCGAGTTCTCGTAGCCGTTGGCGAATACCGCAATTGCAGGCCGAATCAAACCCTTTTCAATTGCATCAGCCATGCTATCGGAAACGACCCCGCTGTCCGACGTCTCGTTGCCTCCCAAACCGTGCAGAAAATACACGACCGGGTATCGCAGCTCGCCGCTGTTGTAACCCGCGGGAAGATAGATGTCGTACCGCACCGGGCCATGGGTCACCGCCCCCGTAAAGCTGTGCGAGCTTACTCCCTCGACGGTCTTTGCAAAGCTGCCTGCCTGTAGCAGCAGAGCCAGGACGATTGTTGCGACGGCTGTTCGGCGGCTGAGATTCCGTGATTTCATTGTCTGCTCCTGACAGATGTGCTCTCTTTTCAGTTTTGTCTTCGGCCCTGTAATATTAATCCCCGGCCTTCTTCCTGTAAAGCAGAAGCTGCCCATCCCCGCGAATCGACTGACATCCTTCCGAGTGCCGCTCTCGCAGTGGTTGAAAAGCCCTTTCGCGCCGTTTGGCATTGGAAAAAAACCGACGATGCCTTATAATCACCGCTTTGTTCCTGACGCTCAAGAGAATCCGTTATGCAGGTATCCAGGTTCGGCAAGAAGGTCAAAAGCACCTCCGGCATCAGCCGGCTTCTGATAGACCTCGGTGATGGACTTGCCGCCGGCGGTGACGTGTTGATGCTCGGCGGCGGTAATCCCGCTCACATTCCTGAGGTGGAGAAAACTTTTCGTGCGAGTATGCAACGCCTTCTCGAAAATGGCGGACGATTTGAGCGGACTGTCGGTGACTACGACCCGCCGCAGGGCAACAAGGAGTTTGTCGAAGCCGTGTGCCAACTCCTTCGCAGTCAGTGCTGCTGGGACATCTCCCCACGCAACATCGCCCTGACCAACGGCAGCCAGTCCGCTTTCTTCATCCTCTTTAATATCTTCGCCGGGCTCTACGAAGACGGAACCCGCAGGAAAATCCTCTTTCCCCTTGCTCCTGAATACATCGGCTATTGCGACGTAGCCCTCGAACCGGACTTGTTCGCAGCGAACAGGCCTGATATAGAGCACATAAACGAGCACATCTTCAAGTACCACATAGATTTCGACCGCGTGGAAGCGGGCGACGATATCGGAGCTATTTGCGTCTCAAGGCCCACAAACCCGACAGCCAACGTCCTTACCGATGCTGAGGTGGAAAAGCTAAGCGCCCTTGCCCGTGACAGGGACATCCCGCTCATTATCGACAACGCTTACGGCACGCCCTTTCCCAACATCATATTCACAGAAGCAAGGCCCGTCTGGAACGAGCATACGATTGTCTGTATGAGCTTGTCGAAGCTCGGCCTGCCCGCAACTCGCACAGGCATTGTTATCGCTAATGAGGAGATCGTCTCTATGATTGCCGAGACCAACGCCGTAATGAGTCTCGGCACGGGAAGCATAGGTGCAGCCATTGCCACCGACCTTGTCCGCAGCGGCGAAATCATTCGCCTCAGCCGAGATGTCATCAAACCGTTCTATAAGAAAAAGGCCGACACAGCCGTACAGCAGCTTTGCATCGAGCTTGACGGCCTGAATTTTCATATTCACAAACCCGAAGGCGCGTTCTTCTTGTGGTTGTGGCTTGAGGGTATGCCGATAGGCGACGCGGAGCTTTATGAGCGGTTGAAGAAGAGTGGGGTAATTGTCGTGCCGGGGCATTACTTCTTTCCGGGGTTGACGGAGCAGTGGGAACATAAGAGCAAGTGTATCAGGATCAGCTATGCGCAGGACACGGTTGTGGTTGAGGCGGGATTGAAGATCATAGCGCAAGAGGTTAAACGTGCTTATGCCGAGCGGGGATTGCAAGGCTGAGCGGGAGCAGTTGCGTATGCATATTTTCGTAATCTGAGGAGATGAATCATGGGACCTATGTCGAGATGGGTTGGGTTTTCTTTGTTTGCGGTTTGTGTCTTTATGGGTATCGCTGTGGCCGATGCGCCCGCTTATCTTTGGATCGAGGCCGAGGCACCTTCGGTGAGCAACTTTGAGTTCGAGGTTCAGGGCGGATCTCAGCCCGAGATACTTTCGTCGGGCAAATGGCTGCACAGGGTGGTGAATGTGGGGGAATTCACGAAGGATTTCCCACAGGGCTGGCAGCTCGAGTATGACTTCGGCGCCGGCGAGGCCGGCCAGTATGAGTTCTGGGCGCGGGTCGGTTATGAGCGTTTGCGTGCGCCGATGCACTGGCAGGTCGACGGCGGGGCGGACAATGTGCTGGCAAGCGATGTCCCCACGACAAATCTGAATGAGGTTTGGGATGGGTGGAATGAAGTCGCGTGGGTCAGGGCCGGGACGGTCGAGCTCTCGCAAGGCGCTCACAGACTGACGCTTCGATATGAGGGGTCGGGTTCGGAGGGGAACGAGCGGGTAATGGTTGGGCTGGACTGTGTGGTGTTTGTCAAGGGCGAGGGGAATTTCACTCCTGAGGGGAAGTTGCCGCCGGGCCAGCGCTATGATGGGGACATTGATAGGGCCGCCGCGAACCACGTGTACCGGTTATCGCCGGACCCCCGTGCTGGCGATGCCGAAAGAGTTGAGCTGTCGCTCAATGGTCTCTGGCAGGTTGCCCGCTACGACGATATGGATATGGACAAGGATACTTATGAGCCGGTTAGTAGCATTCCTGAGCCCGATGAGTATGAATTGAGATGGATGGGGGTGGAGGTGCCGGGCGATGCGTTCGCTGCAAGGAAGGAGTTGTTCTTTGGGCATCGGATTATGTATCAGACGCGGGTCGAGCTTCCGAAGGAATATGAAGGCAGGAGCGTTAAGCTGCACTTTGCAGGGACGAGCTGGATAGTGGGTGTGTTTGTAAACGGCCGGTATGTCGGGGGACATACGAGCGTCCTCGTGCCGTGGGATGTCGATATCACGGATTACGTGAGGTTCGGGCAGGTTAATACGATTATGCTCGGTGTCAAGAGTGGTTGGTATGCGATTGACCTTACGGCGCGGAAGGTGAACAGAAAATCTCTTCATGAGGTTCGCAATATCCCTTTGAGTCATTTGCGGAACACGATGTTCGTCGATGCAATCTATCCATCGAGCAAAGGTGAGGGAACCGGGCACCGGGTAGGCGTTGTGTATCCAGCGAAGCTGGTCGTGATGGGGTCGGCTTATACGTCCGATGTGTACGTGCGGACGAGCGTTGCGGACAAGCGAATTAAGACGGACGTTGAGGTGATGAACCCAACGGATAAGGCCAAGTCGTTGCAGGTCAAGTGCGAGGCGGTTCACGAGCGGACGGGCGAAGTCGAGAAATTGCTCGGGCCGGTGGGTGTTGAGGTGCCGGCTGTGGGGACAGCGACGGCGACGCTGGCGGACGGATGGGAGAATCCGAAGTTGTGGTGGCCTGAGAACCCCGCGGAGGTCTATGTGATGCGCACCACCCTGCTGGCAAATGATGAGCCGATTGATCGCCGGGAAGATACGTTCGGGTTCAGGGAGGTATCGATTGATGGTAAGCATTTTCTTTTGAACGGGATACGCTGGCATTTCTGGAACTGGGTGGATGTTAAAGACCCGGAGAGTCCAGACGACTGGCTGGTCAAGTTCAGGGAGAACAACAACCGCTTTCATCGCATCAGTGATGACCATTCGCGGATGTTCGGGCCGCAGGAAGAGGCGCTGGAATGGCTTGACCGTCGCGGGATAGCGGGGCGAAAGTCCACGTGCATCGACGGTATGTTCATCACGCACCATACGCCCAACCCCCTGGTCTGGCAGAATTTCGAGAGGCATGTGCGACAGGTGGTCAAGACCTATCGAAACCATCCGTCAATAATGCAGTGGAGCTTGGCAAACGAGATGATACTCATCACGAGCCGGCTTTACTACCGTGACACTTATCGTGAAGATGAGAAGCGAATGGCCCATCTGTTTGAGATTGCCAAACAGCTCGACCCTACTCGTGACAGCTATGATGACGGCGCTGGTGACTGCGGTAATCTCGGAGCGATTAACTGTCAACACTACACGTGGCCGCGCGGGGTGGGTTTTCCTCAAGGTGCGTACAATTACCCGATTGGTCCTGCGCCGTTTCCACGGCCGGTGAGTGATTTTCAGGAGGTCTATAAGTGGGATGCGAAGCGCCCGCTGGTGCTGGGTGAGGTCGCGTATTTGACGGCCAAAGACTCGGCTATAGCGTGGTCCGGCGGCCCGAAGGTGTATCTCGGCAGGCAATACTGTCTGCAGGCAGAAGCTGATTATCTGCGGGTGTGCATCGAGGGTGCGCGCTGGCAGGATGCTACGGCGATATGCCCATGGACGGTAAGGCCGGCCGCGAACAGGTCCTTTGAGCCCAGGGCCGTCTTTGTGCGCGAGCATAACACCTGCTTCTACCCGGACTCGCAGTTGAGCCGCACGATAGCCGTCTTTAACGACGGTAGAGTCACGGACCCTTTGACCTTGAAATGGAAGCTTCGCTTTTATAACGACGTTGCCGCTGCCGGTGAGAAGACATACGACGTCAAGCCGGGCCATCACGTCGAAGATTTGATAGTCGCCAAGCTACCGCTGGCTGAGAACAGAAAGGATGGCGTCCTTGAATTGAAATTGTATGCCGACGGCGAGATGGTCTTTGAAGATAGTAAAGATGTGGCGGTCTTGCCGATGGCCGGCAAAGCCGAGGGCCTTGGCTCGGCCGCACTTGCTGTCTACGACCCTGCCGGTGCTGTCACATCTTGGCTTGATGCAAGGCAACTGCGGTATCAGCAGTTGGATGACCTTTCGGCTATACCTCCTGAGACGCGTGTCCTTGTGGTCGGGGGCGGTGCGCTGGGTAAAGAGGACAAACAAACGGCGGCTGGTGTCATTGAGAGATTTGTTTCCGCAGGAGGCATTGCGCTGGTTCTCGAGCAGGATGAGCCGCTTGAGGGCGATGACTTGCCCGTCAAAGGGATAATTGCGACCCCTCCGCCACGCAGAGAGGACCCCGGCTGGATGGAGTTTCGAAGGGCCGCGGGACAGGATGGGTCGATATGTTTTCCGGTTATAGGTCAGCATGCGATCTTTGACGGCCTTGCGATGGGCGATTTCTTCACCTGGGCGGGCGACAGCGAAGAAGTATTCCGCAAGAGCTATGCAGCACCTGCTTCCGGGGCGTTGCCGTTGGCGGTGGCGGGGGGGGAGCTGGCGCTGGCTCCGGTCCTGCACTTGTCGTCGGGAAAGGGTAAGTACATATTGTCACAGATGCTGATAGCCGGGCGGCTTGGCACAGAACCCGTTGCCGACCGGCTGCTCTTCAATATGCTCTGCTGGGCTGCGGCACAGCAAAGCCCCGTCAAGAAAAAGACGCTTGCTTACCCTGCTGGCAATGAGAAACTCGGCGAGTTTCTCTCATCCACCGGCCTCAATTGCACCATTGTGGACCAGCCCGAGGCCCTGCTTTCCAGTGAGGCCGACATAAAGATTGTCAAGGCTGCCCCTGCCGCCGTTGCCCTGCTGAATCGCAATCGCGATGTCGTGCGCCAGTATTGTGAAAAGGGCGGCTGGTTGATGTTAGTGGGCCTTGATGAGAGCGGCCTGGATTCATTCAATGGGCTGGTTGGCTTTCAGCATCGAATCAGGGCCTTCGGTGTCGAGGCAACGAAACTTCAGGCACTTTACGAACCGCTGCTGTTAGGGGTGGGGACAAAGGATGTCGCCATGTACAGTGACGAGATGATGGCACCGTGGATGGGCCTCAAGAAAGTCTCGGATGTGGTCTTTACCAATGTGGTCGACGGTGCGAATATCGCCTCGTTCGCCGAGGGTGTCAATCTGCAGCTTGCCAACGGCCTGACGACCAATAACTTCTGGCAGTACATTCAGTATCTGCACAATCCGACGACGGCCAAGATCAGTCTGCCACTGGGCAGAAAAGAGAAGTTGCGCAAGATGAATCTGTGGGTGAACCCGTCTTACTACTACATTAAAGATATTGAGATTGTGCTGGATGGCAGGAAGGATGAGGTGATCGCGTGGACGCTTGATAAGACCGACCAGATGCAGACGCTCGACCTTGGCGCCAGGGAGGCATCGCACATTGCGATCTTTGTCAAGAGTGTCTATCCGGGCAGGAGCAGTCAGAACATCGCGGGTATCGACGAGATAGAGCTTATCCGGGAGCTGCCGAGTGACTTTGGCGAGCGTGTTGTCCTTTTGACCCGGCCCGGCGGCTTAGTCAAATACCCCATCGGCGCCGGCGGCATCGTCCTGAACCAACTGGACTACACCAGCGACGACACGCAGGAAAACATCCAGAAGAAGAACAGGATTTACTTCAACATCCTTAACAATATGGGCGCTTCTTTCAGGTCGGACAACTGAAACGTCGGCTTTGGTGGTGATTTGGGCGTGCATGAACACGTTGTGCGGGCCTTCGCTTTTGAGCGAGGACAAGATGGCTTTCGCCGTTTCCAATGGGCGGTACAGGACTTGAACCTGTGACCCCCTGCGTGTAAAGCAGGTGCTCTGGCCAACTGAGCTAACCGCCCGCGACTGCCGACATTATAGCTGCGCAGGGGCTTTTTTGCAAATACCGTTCACAGCGTCCAGCCGTTGTGATATTCGGGATGTATCAAGGCATCGGCCTCGGGTGCATTCGTCGCCTTCATATTCTCACCGTCCCACTGCAGCTTCTTCCCCACACGAAGGGCAACATTGCCGAGCAATACAACCTCCGTCATAGGCCCGCTGTATGAAAAGTCCGAGCACGCCTTCTCGCCCTTCTTGCAGGCGCTTACCCAGTCCCTGATATGGTTACCTCCTGCTCTCGGCAGCGTCCGCCGCGGACGCTCTAACTCCTTCATCCTCGACGCCGGCATCAACTGCGGCGTTCCTGCCCAGCCGTCGCACATAATCTTGCCTTTGTCGCCGATGAATAATATACCGTTGCCGCCGCCCGTCAGCTCGCGTCCTTCCTCAAGCTCATCCGGCCTCGGCGGCAGTATCCCGCCGCTGTACCACGTCACCTTCACCGCCGGAAGCTTCCCGCGAGCCGCAAACTTATACGTGTACATAGCCGCCAACGGTGCAACTTCATCGCTAAACCGTGTCGAGCTTGCTTCAACCGTCTCCGGATGCCCTAACTCCAGCGCCCAGAAAGCCGGGTCCATATTATGACAAGCCATATCGCCTAAGGTGCTGTTGCCGAAGTCCCACCACGCGCGCCATCGGCCCGGATGATAAGCCCGATGATAAGGACGCTTCGGTCTTGGCCCTAACCACAGGTCCCAGTCCAGCCCTTCCGGCACTGGTGGTGTCTCCTCCGGCCTTGTCTGCGGTGTGCCCGGATAGCGACCTGAGTTGTGACTCCACGAATGAACCTCTCGCACATCCCCTATCACGCCGGCACGGAGCCACTCAACGGTCAAACGAATCCCTTCTCCTGAATGCCCCTGGTTGCCCATCTGCGTGACAACACCCGCCTCGCGGGCCGCTTCACAAATCGTTCTCGCCTCCCGGATGCTGTATGTCAGTGGCTTCTCACAATAGACGTGCTTTCCGTGCTTTACGGCCCACATCGTTGTAATGGCGTGAATGTGGTCGGGCGTTGCAATCATCACCCCGTCAATCCCCTTCTCTTTCTCGAACATCCGACGAAAATCCACGTATTCCACAGGCGGCTTGTAGTCCTTCGTTTTCTCGTAGCTCGCGTAGTATTTCGTAACGGTCTCGATTGCCGGTCCCCTGCCGTCGTCGCCATGCTCGCTCCACCTCGACGCAGTCCTCTCTGCAACATCGCAGACAGCCATCACCTGAACATCCGGTTGATTCAAAAGCTCCTTCATATTGAATGTCCCCTGGTTGCCTGCGCCAATCACAGCGACATTCAGCTTCTCCGATGGCGCCGTGTACCCTGTGCCGCCGAGCACGTAACGCGGCAGAATCGTAAAGCCCGCCGTCGCTGCCGTCGAAGCCAAGAACTCTCGCCGGGAAATCTTCGTCCTTTGTGCTGAATGCCTTCTCTTTGAGCTGGTCATTGTATTGCTGCCTCTCTGTAATGTTACGGGTATGGCAAAAACCATTATTATACACAAGCGTCTCTGCCTTTTAAAGCTTGTCTTTGGCATCTGCGATATGTAAAATCCGCACCAGCCGATATAAACCGGCCGATGCGAGGAAACTAATTCGTTCAGGCAACCGATATGGACAACGAGGTGCATTATGGATCTGATGGAGCTGATAAAAAAACGATATTCCTGCAGGGCCTATCAGGATAAATCCGTCGAGCCGGAAAAGCTTGATAAGATATTGGAAGCGGCCCGCCTGGCCCCCTCGGCAAAGAACTTGCAGGACTGGCGATTCGTGGTCGTCAGGGACAAAGAAATAAGGCAGCAGGTCGCCGGCTGCACGAATCGGCCTGAGGTCTTCGCCGAGGCGCCGGTGATAACTGCCGCCTGCAGCAACAGCGATGAGGTTATGCGCTGCGGCCAGCCGGTCGGTCCTATCGACGTCTCAATCGCTCTCGAACATATTGCCTTGGCCGCCACTGAACTCGGCCTTGCAACCTGCTGGATTGGCTCATTCGATACCGAAAAGGTAAGGCAAATCCTTCAAATCCCGAAAAATATTGCTATAATCGAATTGATGGCTCTCGGCTATCCTGCAAATGGTAAACGCGCAACTACCCGCGAGCCGATAGAACAAATAGTCTGCTACGACAAGTGGCGCTTCTGATTCCCGGGGACGTGGTGTAACGGGAGCACGTCGCGGTCGCATCGCGAAAATGAGGGTTCGATTCCCTTCGTCTCCACTCGAGTAAGGCCTGCAAAACTGTGCTGGTTTTGCAGGCCTTACTCGTGGCAGTTATCGTCTTGTCAGCTCTTACCTATGCTGCTAAACCCTTCACTTTTGCAACGGACGAAGCAGAGATTCTTAACAAGAGACAGAAGATTGCAAACCTTGTAGGTGCTGGTGTCGCCATTGTGATTGTATTCATAATATGGAATAGGCAGTAGTCCAATAATCGACATAGACTGATATTAGCGTCCCTTGACAAGGCGACAAAATCGCGATTAGCTTGCCTGTCCTCGGATGTTGTAGTCGTGGGCCTCGCCGTAGGGGATGAGGTAGGCCCAGAGAGTTTTTTAGAATTTTTGAATATTTTTCATTATTTTTGTTGCGGCGGGGCGGCTGTGTGGTATAATACCCACTTTAGTTGAGCATATCTTTTCGTCTCTCAGGGATATCCTCTAAAACAAATGTGAGAGACATAGTAGATTTACGGCCAGGTAAGAGGCCAAGGAGAATTGTAGTGAGTACAGGTACAGTAAAGTGGTTCAATGGCACAAAAGGTTTTGGGTTCATCGTTCCTGACGACGGAGGCGAGGATTTGTTTGTCCACCACTCCGAAATCAAGACGAGCGGTTACGCGAATCTGGACGAAGGCCAGAAGGTCGAGTTCGAGATAGGCCAGGGCAAAAAAGGCCCGTGTGCCGTCAACGTAACACCCCAATAAATGGCTTGTTGTTGAAACCAAAGAAAGGCCCTGCATCGCGGGGCCTTTTTTATTTGAGCTGGCGGAAGGTGCAATTGGGTTGGCTTTTGGCAAGCGGCTGGTATAGAATGCGTGCGGTGACTTTGAGAAGGGGCCGAGATGAAGAAGATACTTGCTGTTGTGGGCAGTCCGCGGAAGGGGGGTAATACCGATATTCTTGTGGAGAGACTCGCTCATTAACGGGAGGCATTATGCGAATCACATTCGAAAACACTGAAGACGACGCCGTGGCCTTGAGCGTCTTCTTCTCACGCCACTCTCGCCATATAAAGGCGCAGAAGCTGGTCGTCGTACTGATTATGGCCGTGTTCTGTGTATTGGCTGTGGTTCCCACTGTGCTGCAGGGCGAGCACATCGCGGACGTTGTACCCGCACTGGTCATTTTCGGAGCCGTAGTATTCTGGCTGTTGGGTGGCTCGAAGGCCCGCGTTGCAAAAGCTGCCAGGAAGCTGCTCAGGGAGCACCCCGGCCCCGGCTACCCAATCCGATACGAGATGGATATTACGGAGGCTGGCATTGAAGTCAAAACGCGATTCTCCCATTCGCGGATGGATTGGGGGGCAATTAACCGCATCGCTTCAACGCCCGATTACATGTTTGTATTCACCGGGCCTATGTCAGCAATAGTCTTGCCCCAAGCTCGCGTACTGAGCGGGAACTACGATACCTTCATACAACAACTGCAGACCCGTTTCGACGCTGCTTTGCCGATGGCGGTTGAATTGCCGAATGTCGCCGAGTCGGAATCCCCCGTTTTTGACCGCAGGGCGGCATTGTGTGAGGACACAAGGGCTGGAAAGCACTCCGGATATGGCATCACATCTTTTGTAGTGTTCTGGGGCGCGATCGCCCTGTCATTCTTCGGCTTCATTGCTGCAGTCGCATCTGCCGTGATCTCCGATGCAGAACCTTCGGCGCAAGACCTCGAGAAGAGTGTATTTGTCGTCCTAATTCTTGGTGCCTGGGGTGCTACTTTCGTGGGTGCACTTCTGGGGCTTGTGGGCATGGTCCAGACCGACCGCAAGAAATTCTACGCCGTGGCCGGCTTCGTCTTGAACACCATCTTTCTCCTCGGTGTCATTGTCCTGGCCGTTGCGCATTGACGCATGAGACTCGCATATAGCAGTTAGTCATTACAGGAGATTCGATGTGGCTAAGGTGCTGGCAATAGTCAGTAGCCCGCGGAAGGGGGGTAATACCGATATCCTCGTGGAGAGAATGGCTGAGGGGGCGAGGGAGGCGGGCGGCGACGTTGAGAAGATATATCTCGGTGAGATGACAATAGCCGAATGTGACGGCTGTCACCGGTGCTGGCATGGGGGCGGGTGCAGCAAGGACGATGACATGCCCGCACTGTACGCCAGGATTGCCCAGGCGGACGCATTTATCTTTGGCACGCCGGTTTACTGGTATGGCCCCACCGGCCTGATGAAGCTCTTCATCGACCGATTCGTTTATTTCAACTGCCCCGAAAACCGAGCAAAAGTGCGGGCCAAACCCGTCGTAATCGCAGTGCCGTTTGAGGAACAGGACCTCGAGACTGCTCGCGGGGTGACCGAGTTTTTCGACAAAAGCTTTGCCTATCTTGAGATGAAGCTGCTGGGCAAGGTAATCGTCCCCGGCGTCAGTGGCAAAGGAGATGTCTTAGAGAAGAGCGAGTATCTGGAAGAGGCACGTGAGCTTGGCAGAAAACTGGCTTCAGAGTAAAACGCCCAGGTTATTTCTATGCTTGCATTGGGAGTGGTATTTGAGATAATTGGCTGTCAGGTCGGCTAAGCGTTGTCTTGTAGTCCTGCCGGTGCGGGCTGCGAGTGAGTATGACGGTGGTTGTGATGACCTTAGGGAGGTAATGGCGATGGAGCGGATAGAATTCGGTCCTGAGAAGGAACAGAAGACGCTGTGGTTCATCGGCTGGCTTATCGTGTTTATCATCGTCATGGTTCCACTTGTCATTCTGTACCTGCTTGTTCCCCCCAGAGAAGTCCCGAAGTGGGCCTGGACGTTTGGTATGCTCGGCTGGGTTGTGCTGATGGGTCTTATTGCCCTTTGGATTCCCGTCTTTTACAGGAGTTTGCAATACGTTATTGACAGCGACGGCGTCAGAATGAAAAAGGGGGTGTTCTGGAAGAGGAACGTGACGGTCCCTTTTGCCAAGATTACAAATGTCGATGTCACGCAGGGACCTTTGCAGCGGGCCTTTGACGTAGGTATTATTCACGTTCAGACCGCAGGTGCGGGCGGCGCGCAGGGTGCTCAGGCCGAGTTGCGGTTGGTCGGCGTGCGTGACCTCGAAGGTCTGAAAGAGACGATTATGGACCGGCTGCGAGGCCGCAAGCCGGCGGCCACCGAACCAGCGGCTGGAAGCACGACCGAAATCAGTGAACCTGATAAACTGGACCGGATAGTGCATGAGCTTACGGCTATCCGGCAGTTATTGGAGAAAAGAGAACTTTAGTCTGGTACGCCTTTTTTGGAGGATTAAAAAAAAATGGAACGACGAGAATTTCTGAAAATGGCGGGCTCAGCCGGGCTTGGCTCCGCTGCGGCATTCACTGCTGCATTCGGGGCTGATGAAAAGTCCGAACAGGAGCAGAAACCGGCCGAGCAAAAAGAGCAACAGCCGCAGATTCAAAAGGTCCCCACCAGAAAGCTCGGCAAGACCGGTGTTGACGTGCCCATTCTGTCTCTCGGCTTTGGCGGGGCAGGAGAGCCGGTCGTATTAAGACAGGCGATTGATTGGGGTGTGTTCCACTGGGATACGTCTCTGGTGGCTGCCGGCGGAAACAGTGAGAAAAGCATCGGCGAGTTCATTGCCAAGAACCCGGAGCTGCGAGAGAAGCTGTTTATTGTCACCAAAGAGTCCGACTCAAAGACCGCCGACGACTTGGAAAACTGCCTGCAAACATCATTGAAGCGCCTGAACACCGATTACGTGGACCTGTACTTCGGCGTTTATAGAATGTATGCCCCTGAGCAGTTGACCGACGAAGTTAAGAGCTGGGCAAAGAGCGCAAAGGACCGGGGGCTGATTAAACTGTTCGGTTTCAGCACGCACAAGAATATAGCTAACTGTCTGTCCGCGGCGGCAAAGCTTGACTGGATAGACGCAATCCAGACCGCTTACAACTTCCGTCTGATGCAGGATTTGGAACTGAACAAGGCCATCGATGTCTGTCACAAGGCGGGGATAGGTATCATTGCGATGAAGACCCAGGGAATGAGACAGCAGATGGAAAGCGATGCCGATAAAGAGCTTGTCGCGCACTTCCTGCAGCGGGGCTTTACCGAAGGCCAGGCCAAGATAAAGGCCGTCCTCTCCAATGAGCAGATAAGCTCGGCCTGTTCTGCTATGGGCAGCAGCGCTATGCTGATGACCAACATTGCGGCCGTCCTTGACAAAACCGAACTGAGCAGGGCGGATATGGAAGTTTTTGCCCGGTATGCTCTCGCCGGCTGCAGCGGCTATTGTGCCGGCTGTGCCGAAATCTGCGAGCAGGCCGTCCCCGGTGTGCCCTGCGTAAGTGACGTTATGCGTTATCTGATGTACTACAACAGCTATGGTGACAGAGAAAGAGCCAGGCAGTTGTTTGCCGCGATTCCGCGCGACATGAGAAACAGAATCCTCTCTGCTGATTACAGCGCCGCAGAGGCCCGTTGTCCTCAGCGCATGCCCATAGCAAAGTTGATGGCAGAAGCCGTAACTAAGCTAAGCTAAAGTTGCTGTTTCACGGTTGAATTCGTTCGTTCGGCTGAGCGGTTTTCGAAATTCGGAGAAGCAAGAATGCGAAGACGGCAGTTCCTAAGACGCATAGGGGCGGCCGGTGTGGGCTCGGTATTTGTCGGCCTGGCCCGCGAGCGAAACTTGTTCGCAGCGGACGACCCCAACCAGCCCGACAAGGCCGAAGATGTCCGACCGGCGGAATCCCCCAAAGTGCCCAGGCGAAAGTTGGGCAAAACGGGTATCGATGTCCCCGCTCTTGCCCTCGGGGCGGATTTCAATTTCATTGATAAGCAAATCGTCCTGCGCAAATGTCTCGATTACGGCGTCAACTACTGGGACAGCTCATACGGTTATGCAGGCGGCAACAGTGAGTTGGGCATAGGCAAATTTTTCGAGAAAAACCCCGAGATGCGCAAGGACGTCTTTCTCGTGAGCAAGGCCCAGGGCGCCAACAGTTTGGCCGACGTCGAGAAATACCTCCAAGAGTCACTAAAACGGCTTAACACCGATTATATTGACCTGTATTGCGTCCACTCGGTTGAAGGACCGTCTGAGCTAAACGACGAGCTCAGGAAGTGGGCAGAAGGTGCCAAGCAGCGAAGGGTGATAAAGTTTTTTGGCTTCAGCACCCACAAGAATATGGCATCCTGCCTTTCAGCGGCTGCCGACGTCGGCTGGGTCGATGTCGTCATGACGCTCTACAATTTCCGCTTCCTCCAGGACGACTTGATGAACGCCGCAATCGAAAAAGCTCACAAAGCCGGCCTCGGACTGCTCGCAATGAAGACCCAGGCGCTTATGGCCGACCAGGCCTGGATTGGAAAACCCACCGCCGACAGGCCCGAAGAACAGAAAAAGCTCATCGACCACTTCAGGCAGCGCGGCTTCACCGAACAGCAGGCAAAGATTAAAGTCGTGATGGACGATGAGCGACTCAGCTCGGTCTGTGTCGGAATAGACAGCATTGCCACCCTAAAGGCCAATGTCGCAGTGGCTCTCGGCGAAACCAAACTAAGCGCCGCGGATAAAGATGTTTTGAACGCCTATGACGAAGCGACCTGCAGCGGTTATTGTGCCGGCTGTGGCGCTGTCTGTGAGTCGCCGATGCACGGCGTGCCGTGTGTCAGTGATGTGATGCGATGCCTGATGTATTACCACAGCTACAACCAGAAAGATAAGGCCAGACGCGCATTTTCGGAGATTCCACGAGATATCAGAACGCGGCTGCTGACCGCCGATTACCGCGCAGCCGAAGCACGCTGCCCCCGGCACCTGAAGATAGAAAAGCTGATGAAAGATGCAGTAAAGATTCTGGCTTGATACAACCTCACCGTATGCCGTCTTGCTATTCCGGCCACGTGGGTGGCCCGACTAACTTTGTCGCTGCGCCGGCTTGGTCTGTCGGCTGACTATTGTCGTGAGTTGATCAGTTCGCGGATAGTATCGTAAACCTCGTCTGAGTTGGGGATATCGGCAATGCGAATCCCGCTCGCGGCACGTCCCTGCTGCAATCCCGTGGCCGGTGTAGCCAGGTATATTGTCCCCAGCCCGTACTTGCGCTGAATGACGCCCCGCTTTAGATTGGCCTCGGTGATGTTCTTGTAGTTGATGGTCTTGTTTTCCGCCGTCCAGAAACCCTCCGCGTACTCAAACCGGTCCGGATAGAACTTGTACTCGGTCTGGGCATACGTTCGTTTACGCGCGACGTATATCAGGGTTGGAACACCCACGCAAAGCAACACCTCTGCAAAACCCACCACATACCACACCGGCCAGCCGATACCCGAACCCTTCAGCACCGACAGCCCGAGACCCGTCGTAAATATCCCTACCCAGGCCGCAACGAACAGGGCAAATGGTGCCACCGACAGTATGGTCACCCACGAAATGAATACCGGCTTGAGAGTCAGCACCGGCTTGTTGTCCTGCCGTTCGCTTGCCTGCGGGCTCTGCCCCTGGTCTTGTACGGCGGTGCCGCACTGCGCACAGAAATTCGAATCCTCCGGAATTCGGATTCCACATTCTCTACAGAACATAATTGTCACTCCGCCTGCGAATATCCCCTTCCATATCTATTATCGGCGCAACAGCCCTCAACTTTACCGGTTATAGGGCCATGCCGCACCTATTTTGCTTTTGCGGCCTATGCATGGCATAAACCCACAGCAGTCAAGGATTTGGGGGTTCCCGTAGGCGCAGTTGTTAAATAGGTGCGGTATTATCCCCCCTTTTTGCCCTCTTGCGCTGGTACAAGGGCCTGACCTTTGATTTTTCCGGGCTTGATTAAAGATTTCTCTTTTTCAGATTGCATTTCGACTTGGCCGATTAGAAGGTATAATATTGAACAGTGACCTTACAGAATTCGTACAAAATTGGTCGGATTGGAGTTGAACGGTTCACAGATAATGCCGGGAGGCAACGCTATGAAAAAGATTTTAATGTTGGCAGTGGTTCTTTTGCTTGTGGCAGGCCTCAGTGATGTACTCGCCGCGGGCAAAGGTGCAGGTAAGGCCAAAGACCCGGGTAAGGCCAAAGATGGCTCTGAGACACAGCGAAAGTACGTCGAGCCAAAAGGCCAGGGGGAAAAATCCGAGGAGCAGGAGGAAAAAGAACAGCAAGCCGAACAACAGCGAGAGCAGATTCGCAAGCGAGGCCGAGACCAAATCCGTCAAAGCGCAGAAGAGAGACGTGCCGGCCGCCACGAGCAGCTCGCCGAGCAGGCAAAAAGCCGGCGCAAAGAAAAGGCGAAGGGTGCTCAGGATGCAAACCAGCCCGCAAGGGCCGTCGGTAAGGGCAAGGCACAAGCCGCCGCCGAAGCAGCCAAAGCAGCCGGCAAGGGACACCAGCAGCAAAAACTCTCGCTTGATGAGCATATTACGCACGAGCAGGCCAAGCACGAAAGACGTGTTGCTCGGCTCAATCGTATTCGCCAGCTTGCCCGGGAGAAGGGCAATTCGGAAATGCTCGCGCGCGTTGACAAACTCATCGCCAAAGAGCAGACGAGATACGAGACCAAAATGCAGCGAATGCAAAGACGACAGCAGCGTGTTGAGCAGTTCGGTCAGGGCGGGTCCAGAGAACGGACACAACAGCAGACCCAGGCCGAACAGGATGAGGACGAAGCTGAGCAGGCAGAACAAGAACCACAGGAAGATGCCGACGAGCAGGCCCAGGCCGAGGGCGAAGAGTAAAAGCTCAGCGTTTATCTTTGAACCCTATCGGGAACAGTTTCTGTTTTGAAGGGACAAGCTATGTTGCGAAAGGCACTACTCTTAATCGCAGTGTTGGTGTTGGTGTTTTGTGTGTTCGGCTGCAAGAAAAGCTCAGAGCCGGGTCCGGCCGAACCCGCTGAGGAGCAAGTGAAATCAGCCGCCGAATATCAGGCCGAGGCCGAAGAGGAAATCACCGAGGAGAATATGGCCGATGAGCTCGACAAATTGGAAGAAGAGATTGAACAGGAAGAGGTCGGCGGCCTGTAGGTCTGAATAAAGCTTTTTCAGTTGGCTGTGCCATCGGTTGGTCAAGATGATTAAGGTCACGGATGACATATCTATCCGCGAGGAGGATGTTGTCTTGACCTTCTCCCGCAGTAGCGGCCCGGGCGGCCAGAAGGTTAATAAGACAAGCACCCGCGTCACTGTCCACTTCGATGTCACCAATTCCGACTCGCTGACCGACCAGCAAAAGAAACGCATCCTCAAGCGCCTCGCAGGCCGTGTAACCAAAGAGGGAGTCGTTCGCGTTGCCTCTCAGAAATTCAGAACCCAAAAAGCCAACCGCAAAGCCGCCCTCGAAAAGCTGGCTGAGCTTCTGAGCAATGCCCTTAAAACAAAACCCAAACGCAGGAAAACCTCTATCCCCCTCCGGGCCAAGCAACATCGCCTCGACCAGAAAAAACGCCGCAGCCGGCTAAAGCAACAGAGAAAACCCCCGACAGCCGATGACGGCGGCCTATAGCCGAAGCGTCCTGCAGGATTGGTATTGGCGTTTTGCTATTTGACTGAATCGTCTTCAGGCAGACCGAGTTGTTTGTACAGGTTTCGTCTGCCCGCCTTGTCGGCCTCGAGGATTGCCTTTGCGTATTCGGCAACTTCTCTCGCCCGTGCTCTCGGTACGACTATCACACCATCGCCGTCGGCCACAATCACATCGCCCGGCTCGACCAGCACGCCGCCGCAGACGATAGGGCGGTTGACCGATTCGATCTCGTTTCTGCCCGGGCGAATCCCTCTGCCCACCTTCCTGAAATACAAGGGGACTTTTTCCGTGATGATTTCGTCGGTGTCACGTGCTGTGCCGTTTGTCACCACGCCCACGCAGCCGGCCAGCTTCCACCCCATAATATTGTTTGAGCCGATTGAGCCGACGTCGGTTTCGGGGGCGTCGTCCAGCACCAGCACCGTCCCTTTGCGAATCAGCGGCACAAACGGCTCGGGCGAATAGTTGTTGTACCAGTGGCTTACCCACTCATTAAACTTCTCCGTTTCCATCTTGGCCGCCGGCGCCTTGTTTGTCGGTACATACCGGGCCGTAACTGCGATACCCACCACTCGATGGGTGAAGTGCTGCGCATCTTTCCACAGGGCGTGAATCTCCGGTGACATCAGCCCTATGTCTTTAAGCCCTGCCTTATCCATCCCGTCCGAGACATCCGCGACCCGAAGACCCTCGAAAAGCTTCAGTATCTCCTCGTCCTGCTCCGCACTATAAACCTTTGTCGCAATGAAATTCCTGCCCGCTCGAAGCTCTTCAATCTTACTCGCTGTATCGTCTGCTCTTTGTTCCTGCCCCGAATAGACCACCGTATTCAGTACAACAATCCCTGCAAGCACAAAGAATACAGACGTCACGATGCTGATTCCGGTTTTTGATTTTAGCGCCTTCATCCTTCTCTCCTTACTTGCTGTTTTAATTCGTCAGTTCGATATCAACCGTCTTTTCCGGCAGGGGGGTATCAACGGCGGCGAGCTGGCCTCCGAGCCGGTATGCCTGCTGCATTGCCTCGGCATTGCTTTCCACAGCGCCGGCTTCGTCAACGTTATTTACAAAAAGGTTCGCGGCATACTGCATATCAAGTGCGTTAAGAAAATACTTCATTGTCAGCCGAACGCTCTCGAACATCTTTTTGCTCTTTGTCCCGCCGACCGCAATGACCATAGCACGTCGGTCCCTGCCCTGCGTCCATTCAATCGGCCTGCCCAGTACGTATTTGTGGGCCCACAGGCACTGGCAGCGGTCTATCAAAATCTTCGCCTGGGCGCAGACGGCCATAAAGAATATCGGCGTTGCAAAAATCAAACGGTCCGCATCGAGCATCTTTGCCAGCACCTGGGCGTAGTCATCGTCGAGAGAACACAGCCCGGTGGTGTAGCAATCATTGCATTCTGTACAGGGCCGGATATCAAAATCGCCGAGCCGCAGATACTCCACCTGAGCACGTGCGGATTCCGCCCCCGCCAGCGCCTCACGCAGCAGCAGGTCGCTGTTACTTCTTTGCCTCGGACTTGTTGATATGCCAAGAACCTTCATTTTCTCTGGCCCTCTGTCCGCCTTGCTGTCCGTTATGCGGTCCCGGTGTTGGCGCAGTTGCTGACCTGAAAACCTATTCTCACAAGGCACAAAAAGCAACCCAAATGTGCAACCGTTTCACCAACCTGGGTCTCTGTGCTTGCTGCTGCGCGTCGCAAGCGAATTGAAATGAGCCTGCCGTTGTGGTAAAAGAAGGCAAAATGGTTTCGAAGCGGGTTCAAATCAGGATGGGTTGATATGGCAATCCGGTTCATTCTTGGCAGAAGCGGCACGGGCAAGACACGCTATTGCGTGGACGGTATTGTCAATGCCCTTTTGGATACCACAGACAGCAGTACGCTGATTTTGCTTGTGCCCGAGCAGGCCACGTACCAGGCCCAGCGAGCCGTTCTTGCCGACGGCCGCATCGCCGGCTACAGCCGGCTTTGTGTCCTGTCCTTTGACCGTCTCCAGTTCCTGCTTCTCGGCGGCAATACGGCCCGGCCCACTCTTTCCCGCATAGGCCGTACCATGGTTGTCCAGGCCCTTCTGCGAAAGAACAAAGACAAGCTGACGGTCCTGAACGCGTCAGCCGACCTGCCCGGACTCGGCTGCGAGGTCGCTGAGCTGCTTGCCGAACTGCACCGCTATAACAACGGTCCCGAAGACATAGATTCGCTCCTGAAAGACCTCCCCCATGCCGGTCCCGGCAACCTCACCACTGAGAAATTTCGTGACATAAAACTTATTCACGAACAGTATCTCGCATTCATCAAAGACCGCCGCCTTGACCCCGATATTCAGTTGGCCGCCGCCTGCCGCCGGGTCGCCGCAGCCGACTGGCTAAAGCACACAAAGCTTTGGGTCGATGGTTTTTCGGATTTCACCGCCGCTGAAATTGCCATGCTGCTCGAGCTGCTCAAGACCGCAGACCGGGCACACATAGCCCTGTGTCTTGACCCGTCGCGCTTCGACTTGTCCGGCCCCGACCCCTCAGCCGTCAATCCCGCGGACTTGTTTAGCCCCACGCAGCAGACCTATGCTGAGCTGATAGAGCAAATCCGCAAATCCCGCCTGAAGCTGGGAAAGCCCGTTATTCTCAAACACGCCGCCCGATTCAACCGGGCCGAAGAGCTCGCGCACGTCGAAAAACATGTCCTCGATTCCGATGTGCATAAAGCCAAATCAGCGGGCGCAGTCAAAATCGTCTCCGCAGCCGATGCGCGGGCCGAAGTACAGTTTGTCGCAAGAGAGATTCTTAAACTCGTCCGCCGTTGCAATCTTCGATACCGTGACATCGCAGTGGTGGCACCGAGTATCGAGCAGTATGACCGGTTCATAGAGGCATACTTTGCCGACTACGGTATCCCCGTGTTCATCGACAGGCGCCGAGCCCTCAGCCGGCATCCCCTCATCGAGCTTGTCTGTTCTGCTCTGCAAGTGGTAATCGGCCGCTTTAACAGCAGCGATGTCTTTGCGTACCTCAAGACTGACCTTGTCCCTGTCAGCCGCTGCGAAGTTGATGCTCTCGAAAATTATTGTCTGGCGTTCGGCATTACCGGAGACGACTGGATGCGCGAAAAGCCCTGGGATTACGCAGGGCCTAACGGCAAATTTGACGAACAGCGCATCAACAAGACGCGTCTTGCCGTCGCCGCGCCCTTGCTGAAGCTTAGAGACGAGCTCCTCGGGCGCGACTCAGCCGGCGACGGAATATTCCCGGAGCAGTTCGTACTCGCTGTCTTTAACTTCTTCGAGACCATAGGCGTCCGCCGTACTCTCGCCGAATGGATTAACCGGGCCAACGAGCAAAAGGGCTACAGCTTTGCCGAAGAACACCGACAGCTCTATGAAAAGATTGTTGACCTCTTTGACGAGCTCTGCTGCGCTTTTGAAGGGCAGAAACTCTCCTGCGCCGACTATCTTGCCGTCCTCACGTGCGCCTTCTCGCAGACGACCCTGGCCTTTATCCCGCCCACGCTCGACCAGGTCCTTGTCGGTTCCATCGAGCGAAGCCGCCATCCGGACCTAAAGGCCGTCTTCCTGACAGGAGCAACGCAAAAGCAGTTCCCCGCCCCCCTTGCCGCAGACGGCCTGCTTACCGACTCCGACCGCCGTGCGGCACTGGCCGCCGGTTTCAACCTCGCCCCGGGCCGAACCGCCGAGCTTGCCAAACGACAGTATCTTGCCTACATCGCCTTTACACGTGCCTCGGATTTGCTCTATGTCACGTACCCCGCAATCGACGACAAAGCAAGTGCCGTTGCCCGCTCACAGTTCGTCGATAACCTTCAGTCGCTTTTTGAGGATTTGCAGGAGCATTCAATCACTGATGGTGCCCTTGCCCCGGACAGCGTTTATACAAGCTGCGAGCTTGAGGATATCCTGTGCAGCCGTGGCGAAAAGGACTCGCAATCACCCCAACCTGATAAAACCGAAATCGCGGACTTGCTCGATGCCGTTTGCAGCGATGACCAGTTGACTGAGTTGGGGGCGAGGGTGACTTCGGCGCTAAGCTATGACAACAGCGCAAAGCTCGATACAGAGATAGTGAAGCAAATCTTCGGTAGTCGGATACGCAGTTCCGCAACCCGCCTTAGCACCTTTGCGCAGTGTCCTTATCGGTATTTCGCCCACTATGTTCTGTCGCTGGAAAGACGCGCCGAGTTTAGATTGGAGCCGCTGAACTTGGGCGATTTCTATCATAAGGTTTTGGACTCAGTGTTCAAGCGCCTCAAGAGAGAGGGCGTCGATTTGCTGAGCGAACGGAGTCGCTTACCTGCCATTTTAGATGAACAGATTCAGGCGACGATTGAGTCAGAGCCGTTCATATCGAGTTTTGTGGCGCACCGGGCGCACAATAGTTTTATAGTGCGCTGCGCGGCGGAGTACCTTCAGCGGTGTGTTTTGGCTGTTGTGGAGATGGTCGGCGCGGGCAGCTTTCGGCCGGCATATTCGGAGATAGCATTCGGCCGAATCGACTCTCAGCCGGGCCTGCTCGGACAGTTGCGGCTCGGGATTTCCGACGGCAGGGCACTTCTGCTGGACGGCAAGATAGACCGGCTCGATGTCGCAGAGATTGACGGCAAAAGAATCGCCCTTGTTTTCGACTATAAGCGGAGCGGGCAGGCGTTCAACTGGTCCAAGTTTTATTACGGGCTGGATATTCAACTGCCGGTGTATCTGTTAGCGGTCAGAGACGCGAAGGATGCGAAAGGGATGGCCGACGACGTTGCCGGTGCGTTTTTTGTTCCCATCGAAGCGAGGCCGAGAACTGTCGAAGCGGGTGAGCTTGAGCGAGCGGCCGGTAAGTTCACGCACAAGGCGAACGGCGTATTCAACGGTCTATTTGCCGCACAGCTTGACGGCGGTGCATCAGGGAGAAGCGGCTACTACAATTTTTCTGTTCTCAAAAAGGACGGAAGCCCATTTGGCCATTACGGTTCGTCCGGGGCGTTACGGCCGGAGCATTTCGATACGGTGTTGGACTATGCGCAAGGGAAGATAATCGAATTGGCCGAGAGGATTCTCTCGGGTGATATAGAGGTCAGACCCTATCAGCTTGGAACCGCCTCTCCGTGCAGCTTCTGCGACTACAAACCTGTCTGTCGCTTCGACTGGCAAATCAACGATTACAACTCGTTAAGCTCCCTGCCTAAAGGCGAGGTCCTCAAAGAGATAGGTGCGCGCGATGCCTGAGAAGAAGATAAAATGGACTGAGCAGCAAGAGCGGGCGATTGGCGAGCACCGCCGGGACGTGCTTGTGACGGCTTCTGCCGGAACTGGCAAGACGGCGGTTTTGTCGGGGAGCTGCGTGAATGTTGTATCCAACAGGGATATCTGCTCGGATGTATCGGGGGTTCTGGTTCTGACGTTTACGGATATGGCGGCTGAGCAGATGCAGTCCCGCATCGCCGCTCAATTGCACGAGGCGTGGAGGCAAGCGCGAGATTCAGCCGTAAGGGACCACCTAAAACAGCAGCTTATTTTGTTGGCCGGTGCTGACGTGAGCACCATCCACTCTTTTTGCAAACGGCTGATAACCGAGTATTTTCACAAACTGGAGCTTGACCCTGGCTTCGGCATAGTCGATGCGGACGAGAGCCGGCTGCTAAAGGCCGAGGCACTGGAGAGAACAATCGATTGGGCGTGGGAGCGGGAGCAGGCGGATTTGGCTGAGGCGATGCAGCAGCTTCTCGGCGGGCGCGACCTGCGGACGGGGGATGGTTTTTTGTCTGCGGTAATCGAGATAAGTGATTTTCTTGATGGCGTGGTCAGCCGGGGCGGCTGGCGCGAGCGGGCGGCGAGGTTAGCAGAGGCGGTCAATCCGTTTGCGACCGACCTCGGCGCAGCGCAGAAAGAAATAATCGCTCGTCGTCTTGGCGACGCAGTAGCGCGGCTGCGTTATGCGCGAGCCATCTACAGGGCCGTTGAGCCCGACGGTGACTGGGACGAGGGGTATGAGCAGCGCTATATCAGGCCGGTGCTTGAATGTCTTGAGCCACTTAATTCGGGCAATTGGCAGCGGTGCAGCAGGGCGATACTGCAATTCAACAAGCCGCGGATAAGCAAGCCCGAGTTAGCTGAGTGGCTGAAGAACCTTATCCACGGCACAATCAAAGCTGCGCTCGACTCCGTTGAGGGCCTTCAACGGCTGGCGGTGCTCAATCCCGACTACTTAGAGCGTCTTTCGGGTGCGGTGAGTGGGCAGAGCCGTTTGCTTATTCGGCTTGTGGAGCGGTTCGATGATTTTTACAGCCGGGCCAAGCGCGATATTAACTGCCTCGATTTTGCCGACCTTGAACATTACGCGATTAGACTTCTTAGCGACGGTGCGGCCGATTCGGATAACCTCTGCCCGTCTGAGACCGCCCTGGAGCTGCGGCAGAGATACCGGTTCATCTTCGTCGATGAGTACCAGGACATCAACGCGGTCCAGAAGGCGATACTCGATATGCTAAGCGGCGGGGGGAACGTCTTTGCCGTCGGTGATGTTAAGCAGAGCATATATGCCTGGCGCGGGGCAAGGCCCGAGATTTTCCTCGACCAGCTAAGGGGCGCCTCGGCTGAGCCGAAGGACGACGCAGTGGGTCTGCGGGTTGACCTGAACGCCAATTTCCGCTCCCGGCCGGCCATACTGGATTTTGTCAACGCCGTCTTCGGGAGGATAATGACCGCTTCGCTTGCCGGGCTCGACTATGACCAGGCAGTACGGCTCGCACCGGCTCCCAGGCAGGGCCCTCAGCCCGGCGCCGGCCGGGCCGAGCCCTGCGTCGAGATGCACATACTCGATGAAGCCGCTGGATCCCGCCGTCGGAGCAGCGAAGAAGACGAGTCGGATGTTGAGAACACGGCCGACTTGTTCAGCTCGCGCCGGCGAGAAGCAGCGTTGGTCGCGCAGCGCATCAAACGAATGGTCGGAGCCGAGACGGGTAGGCCGGAGTTTAAGGTCTTTGACAAGACAGCAGATGACTACAGAGACGTCCGGTACGCTGACATCGTAATCCTGATGCGGTCGCTGGCCAACAAGACCGACTTTGTTGAGGTGCTTCGGCTTGCCCAAATCCCCGTAAGCTGCCAGGCCATCGCAGGCTATTTCGAGGCGACCGAAATCGTCGATATGCTCTCTCTGCTCAAGGTCCTCGACAATCCTCAGCAAGACATCGCCCTTGCCGCCGTCCTGCGAAGCCCGATGTTCAATGTCACCGACACCGAGCTTGCAGCGATATGCCTTCACGCCGGGGCCAATCACAACAAGGACTTTTACGATTGCCTCTGCAGTTACCGCGACGCCGACCCCGACAACTCACTTGCCGGGCGGTTGGCTGAGATACTTGCTCAAATCGACGGCTGGCGCACCTTCGCCCGCAGAGGCAACCTTGCCGATTTAATCTGGGCTGTCTATAGACAGACCGGCTTTTTGTCATTTGTCTCTGCATTGCCGAATGGCCGGGCCAGAAAAGCGAATCTGCTCAAACTCCACGAAAGAGCTATACAGTTCGAGGGCTTCGCCAGCAGCGCACCAGTCGCTTCGCTCGCACGTTTCACAATGTTCGTCGAGAAAATAGTTGAGCTTGGCCGGGACTGGTCGCCCGCAGAGACACCCGCCTCAGCGGGCAACGCCGTCCGCGTGCTCAGCGTTCACAAGAGTAAAGGGCTTGAATTTCCTGTTGTCTTTATTGCCGATTTGAACAGCCGATTCAGCACAAAAGGCACACGGGCCGATGTGCTATTCGATGAGCGGTTCGGCCTTGGGCTCAGGACCATAGACGAATGGGCAAACGCCAAGCTCGACTCGCTGGCGTATCAGGTCATTGCAGAAGAGACGAAGATGGATTCGTTGGCCGAAGAGATGCGAATTCTTTATGTTGCGATGACCCGTGCCGCCCAGCGGCTTGTGCTCGTCGGCTCCGAGAGCCAAAACATCTGCCGCAAGCTTGTCACCAGCACTTTGCCTCTATGCGACGAGCCCATACCCGACTGGATGCTCCGCTCTGCCAAAAGCCATCTGCAGTGGATTTTGTATGCGCTTGCCGACCGCCGGCAGCTCCACAAGCTCTTCGGCAGCGAGCTTGAGGCGCAGTCGAAAGAAGACAACCTCTTCGATGCAAAGCTATATGACCAATCCGAGCTTGAACGGCTCTCAGCTTATATCCGCGCCCTGAGAGCCGGAAAGTCGAAGCTGGTCTACAAGCCAGAGAGAAAAACCGTCTCGAAACAAAAGTCACAGCTTCTGCAGCAGGTAAAGAATTCGCTGTCCTGGCGGTATGGCTTTGGTGATGCCCCGATTCTCCCTGCCAAGCGCTCGGTCACCCAGTGGACGCATCGAAACGACGAGTTTACAGAGCTGGATTTCTCGCGTGCCTTGGAGCGAAGACCGGCCGCCGTCTTGTCCGATGAGCTTCCCTCTCGCCCGGATGCCCGGCTCATCGGCATAGCGACCCATCTGGTTATGTCAAAGCTCGACCTTGACGTGCCCGTTACCCAAACCGCGGTCGAGCAAGTTATTGCCGACCTCGTGGCCGCAGATGCGATAACGCAGAATATCGCCTCCCGAATAAACCGCAATGCGATAGTCAGCTTCTTTGAAACCGATATCGGTCACACCGCCGTTGATAAGAAAAACAAAACGCTTTGCGAATGGCCCTTCACTTTCGCCGTCCCCGCCTCACAGTGGAAGCTCGCCGACGAGAAGCTAACGGTCGATGTCCGAGAAGATGAGACTATCATCATTCAGGGCATCATCGATATGCTTATCGAAAGGCCCGACGGTCTTATAGTCGTTGATTTCAAGACGGACATGGTTGGCGCGGAGCAGATTGCCGACCGCGCCAAGCTTTATGAGCAGCAGCTTTGGCTCTACGCCGAGGCTGCCGCGGCAATCCTCGACCGCAAAATACTGAGCAACTGGCTCTATTTTCTTGCGCCCGCCTCGCTCTACAAAGTCTGAATCAATCCGGACGCCGCGTTTTGCCCGCCAGGTTGCGGGATTGTCCTTGCCTGCTGTGATAGTGTTTGTATAATCGCCGCTTCTGTTTGAAGACTGTTTCTATTGTTCTTTGGAGATGTTTCAAAATGGCGGATGCACCGAAAGCCAATGCAGTAGTGGCACAATCGGGCGGGCCTACTGGCGTTATCAACGCCTCGCTCGTCGGCGTAATCGAAGAGGCCCAAAAGCACCCCGAGATTCAGACCCTCTACGGCGCGATGCACGCCGTGGCGGGTATGAAGAAGGATGATTTTATCGACCTGACCAAACTGTCGTCAGATGTGCTCGAAACGGTCGCTGCCTCGCCCTCCTCGGCCATAGGCACCAGCAGGGACAAACCCGACGAAGAATACTGCGAGGAAATCCTTGAAGTGCTCAAAAAGCGAAACATACATTATTTCTTCTACATCGGCGGCAACGACTCGGCCAACACCTGCTACGTCATAAACACCATTGCCGAAAAAGCCGGCTACGAGCTGCGCGCCATCCATATCCCCAAGACCGTCGATAACGACCTACTTGTCACCGACCATTGTCCGGGCTACGGCACGGCCGCAAGATTCGAGGCCTGTGCCCTCATCGGCGACGACCTTGACAATCGCGCACTGCCCGGCGTAAAAATCGACGTGATTATGGGAAGGCACGCCGGTTTCCTCACCGCGGCAACCATCCTCGGCAGAACGAGAGATGACGACGGCCCGCATCTGGTCTATGTACCCGAGCGAGGCGTCTCGATGGACAAGTTCATCGCCGACGTCGATGCGGTTTACAAAAAGTACAACCGATGCGTTGTCGCCGTCAGCGAAGGTATGTGCGATACCGACGGTGTCGTGTGGACAAAGAAGATAGCTGACACGGGTGAAAAAGACGCCCACGGCAATATCCAGCTTTCGGGAACCGGTTCTCTGGCAGACTTCCTGGCCGGTCAGGTCAAGAGTAATCTCAAGATTAATCGCGTCCGCGCGGACACATTCGGCTATCTCCAAAGAAGCTTTGCCGGGCTGCAGAGCGAAGTCGATGTCCGCGAGGCCCGCTGGTGCGGCAGACACGCCGTCCAGTACGCAATGAAGCACACAAGCGGCTCTGTCGCCATCAAACGTCTCGCAAACGGACCCGACTACAAAGTTGAGTTGTTCAGAACGGAACTGAAGAACGTCGCCGAGAAAACCAAGTCAATGCCCGATGAGTTCATCAACACAGACGGCAACAACATAACAGACGCCTTTGTCGAATACGCAATGCCGCTCGTGGGCAAATTGCCCCGGACCGAATATCTCGGCGGCTGCCCGAGAGTCTAAGATGAGTGTTCTCCGGGGGGATAAGGCCTGCACCAACTTGTCGGGCTAGGCTCTTCTATTCACGTACGGCGTTCAATTATCGCCAGAGCCAAGATTCTGTGCCACTACTGCTGTGGGCTTAGGACTTGCAAATCAGGATTGATTGAACAGGGCTTCGGTAAAGGTGTCGGGGTCGAATTCGGCGATATCTTCGCACTTTTCGCCGAGG
Source organism: uncultured Pirellulales bacterium (assembly GCA_964514115.1). GTDB lineage: Bacteria > Planctomycetota > Phycisphaerae > Sedimentisphaerales > Anaerobacaceae > CAZEPI01. The sequence goes on from CAZEPI010000009.1 coordinate 143,562, forward strand.
CCGACGAATTTTACGGGAATATCGAGCTGGTCTTTGATGGCCACCACGATACCGCCGCGGGCGGTCCCGTCTAACTTGGCGAGGAATATCCCAGTTACATCGATTGCTTCTGTGAACATCTTCGCCTGCGCGATTGCGTTTTGTCCGGTGGTGGCGTCGAGCACAAGCAGCACCTCGTGAGGCCCGTCGGCAATCCTGCGCCTCGTCACATCTCGAATCTTTGTAAGCTGCTTCATCAAATCTTTCTGGGTGTGCAGTCGGCCGGCTGTATCCAGAATCAAGAAATCCACGCTCCTTGCCGACGCTGCCTCACACGCATCGAAGGCAACCGCCGCCGGGTCGCTGCCCATCTTGTGCTTCACTATCTGCACGCCTATTCGCTCGGCCCAGATAGATAGCTGCTCTACTGCTGCTGCTCGAAACGTATCACAGGCCGCCACAATCACCTTCTTGTTGTCTCTGCTGAGAATATAGGCAAGCTTGGCAATACTGGTAGTTTTGCCCGATCCGTTCACACCCCCAACAAGGATTACCGTCGGGCCCGCCTGCGCCATCTGCAACTGCCTGTCCCGATGGGGCCAGTAGCCCTTGATATGCTCCTTGAGAAACGGGATGATGTCTTCGGTCTTCGCAATCTGCCGGTTGCGATAAGCCCCGCGCAAATCAGAAATTAGCTTATTCGTCGTCTCCACGCCGATATCATCCCTTATCAGCGTCTCCTCCAGTTCATCCAGGAGCGTATCATCTACCGTTCGGCCCAAGCTCAGCACCGATGACAGCGAGCCGCTTATCTTGTCACGCGTCTTGCCCAGCCGCTCCTTCAGATAGCCGACTGTCTTCGTAAATATCCCCATAGCACCTTAATCTGTCAAATTACCTCTCTGGTTCTGAAAACAGGGCAACTTAGTTTGGCAGAATACCGCGCAAAATTCAACTCCTATTCTGTGCACGCTGCCCCCGGGTTGTCGGATTCAAAAACTTCTTCTTTTTTACTCGCACCGCACACGATTTTCTTTGACAAACCTGCGCCGCACCGTTACAGTTTCCACGTTGCTCTCAGGGAAGGTTTCCTCATACTGCAGAGGGTGATGTGATTCGCTCATGCGAAAAATCACGGAAGCTTTTTTGTGCGGGATAACCTCTGTTTGATAACAGCACCGATTTGCAAAGGAGTATGGCTTGGCGGCTGGTGAGGCAGAACACATTTTCGCTGACATCCTTGACCGCACCAAAGCGCTCGACCCGGTCAACACACGCACGTGGTTTGACAACCTTCGTGTTCTTCGCCTCGACGGCGGCCTGCTCATCGTTGGCTGTCCCGACGAACCCTGTCTGCAGTTCCTCCGAAAAAACTGCAAAATCGGCTTCACCCGCGCTGCACAGCAGATTACCGGGCATCTTATCAGCGTCCAGTTCTCTGTTGACGGTACTACCGGTTCCGACGACCACGCGCCAACGCAAACCATTGAGCTTACTCTCCACCCGGATTACACCTTTGATAACTTCGTCGTCGGTCCGAGCAATCGACTTGCGCATGCAAGCTGTGTTGCCGTCAGCAAGTCTCCCGGCGATACCTACAACCCGTTTTTTGTCTATGGCAATTCCGGCCTCGGAAAAACCCATCTCCTGCAAGCCGTCTGCTGCGAAACGAGGGCTAAGTTCCCCAACGCAGTCATTCAACTGCTCAGTTGTGAAAACTTCATAAACAGATTCATCCACGCAATCGAGAAAGGTAATCTGCTCGGTTTCCAGACTCAGCTTCGCAGTGTTGACGTGCTCGTCATCGATGATGTCCAGTTCCTCAGGGAGCGCGAACAAAGCCAGGAGGAATTTTTCCATACCTTTAATGCCCTCTACAGCAATGGAAAACAGATTATCCTGAGTGCCGACAGCCCCCCGAGCGAAATACCCTCCCTCGAAGAGCGCCTTATCAGCAGGTTCAACTGGGGTCTGGTGGCAAGAATCGACCCGCCCAGCTACGAAACACGCATCGCCATCGTCCAGAAAAAAGCCCACCTTCGCGGCCTCACCGTCGGCGAAGACATAGCCGAGTATATTGCTCGCAAGGTCCACGCAAACATCAGAGAACTCGAAGGTGCACTGACGAACATATACGCCGTTGCTATGACCTCAGGAAAGGATATCACTCTCGACCTTGCTCGCAGCGCCATCGAAGGACAGATTGAGCCGGCCGCAAGACGTATCAGCATCACCGACATCGTCGATATCGTTACCAGACACTTCAATGTCAGGGTAGTTGACCTCCAGAGCAAAAAACGCAGCCAGAGCATCGCCGAGCCGCGTCAGATTTGTATGTACCTCGCCAGGCAGCTCACAAGGCATAGTTTTGAGGAAATCGGCGGGCATCTCGGCGGCCGGGACCACACCACCGCTATATACGCCTGCGATAAAATCAATGAGCTGCGAAAAAAAGACCCCAAGATGCACGCCACCCTCAACGAACTCACAAAACAAATCACCCAAAGCACCGACCGCTAAGTTACTGTCTGGACACAACTAAAGCCCTCTGTTCGCCCATAGCAATGCGCCAATGTCACCACGCACACACTTCATTTATCGGATGCTCTCTTGTTGCGGCGCCGACGATAGCGGCAAAACCCTTGACTGAGTGGCTGTATCTGTGTTAAAATAAGTAAGATACGGGTTGATGAGTCTCTGTGGATGTCCGTGGGCTCCCATGAAAAACGGCTGTCCGCACCCGCAGCCCCCGAGAGGAGGAGTACGCAGGATACTTGCATAGATACGGAAATCCGTCCTTATTCTTAAAAAGTCGGCTAATCATTGTCTTTGCCCATTTTAGGAGCGTCTGAATGAAAACTCTGCCCGCCAAGCTAAGTGTTCTTTTGTTGGCATCATTTTTTTCTTTTGCCCTGAATGTTGCCAGAGCTGATATCGCCTATGACAACGTAAGCTCTGAAGCGTCAACAAGCGAGGGAACTACCTTGAGCTGGTCGCATACGATCGGCTCGGGCGAAAACAGAATCCTCATAGTCGGCGTCGGCTGTGAGGACCAGACTCCCGGCGACATGGGCGTCAGCAGCGTTACATATAACGGCGTTGCGATGGACTTCGTTGCCGGTTCGAGCGTGTCGGTCGGCAGCAGCTATTATCAGAAGACCGACATGTATTATATGCTCGATGACGATTTGCCCTCAGCGGGCACCTACACGGTCATCGTTACTCACGCAGGAACTGTGAACGACAGAAGCGGCGGCGCCATATCGCTCACCGGCGTCGCACAGGCGGCGCGCGAGGCCGTCGCTACCAACTCAAACTCGAGCAGCAGCACAATCTCCACCGATATAACGACGCTTACCGACGGCGCGTGGCTGGTTGATGTTGTCGGCTGTGGAAACCCCGGGTCATTTTCAACCGATGCCGCCGGTATGACCGAACGCTGGGATGTTGAAGCGAGCAGTTCCTCGACAGCCGGTGCCACAAAGCCCGTCGCTTCAGCGGGACTTGCCACTATGGCCTGGCAGCACAGTAGTAGTGGCCTCCGACTTGCACATTCCGTCGCCGCCTTTGCCCCTGCTTCGGATGGACTCGAGGGCGACCTCGACCTGAATGGCGCCGTTGACACAAATGACCTTGGCCTGTTCTGTGCTCAATGGCTCGATGCCGGCTGTTCGGGGCCCGGCTGCGCCGACCTCGACGGCACCAGCGGCGTTGATTTTGCGGACCTGGCAATACTTCTCGGCAACTGGACAGGGCCTTTGCCTTCACCGACCATCTCCGGTTACGTAAAGACTTCCGGTGCTTCAGGGATTCCCGACGTTACTGTCTCTGCCGACAACGGCGGCGGCTCGGATAGCACGGATTCTTCTGGCTATTACAGCGTCGCGGTATCCAGCGGCTGGTCCGGCAGGGTAACGCCATCAAAGGCCGGTTACGATTTCACCCCGACTTACAGAGACTATTCGAATGTGACCTCCGACCGGACCAACGAAGACTACACCGGGGCTCTGCAGACGCTCACGATTTCCGGCTATGTGAAGACCTCCGGCGGCTCAGGTATCTCCGGAGTTACTGTCTCTGCCGACAGCGGCGGCAGCTCGGATAGCACGGATTCTTCCGGCTACTACAGCGTGACCGTTCCCTACGGCTGGACAGGAAGGGTCACGCCGACAAAAGACTATTACACTTTCAGCCCACCCTACATTGAGTACTTCAATCTAACGTCCAGTCAAACGAACCAAAACTATATCGGCACTTACGACTCTTTCGACATCTCCGGTCATATAAAGACTTCCGGTGATGAAGGTATCTCAGGGGTGGATGTCTCTGCCGACAATGGCGGCGGCTCTGATACCACCGATTCTGCCGGCTATTACAGCGTGGCGGTGCCTTCCGGCTGGTCCGGTAGGGTAACGCCCACAAGAGCCGGTTATGATTTTAGCCCGCTTTACAAAGATTACTCGAATGTAACGTCCAATCAGACAAATCAGGACTACACCGGCACTGCCCAGGCCTTTACGATTGTGATAAACGAAGTAATGGCCTCGAACAGAACCACTGTAGCCGACGACCAGAACGAGTTCGACGACTGGATTGAACTGTACAATGGTTCTGGTTCGCCTATCGACATCGCCGGGATGTACATCACCGATGATTTGAACAATCCGGACAAGTATCAGATGCCGACGGGCTATTCTTCTCAGACGACTATCGACGGGTATGGCTTCCTGATTCTCTGGGCAGACGGTGAGCCGGACGAAGGGCCTTTGCACCTTGATTTCCAGCTCGGCAAGAGTGGCGAGGACGCCGGCCTGTTCGAGAGCGACCTGACGATGGTTGACGGTATGAGTTTTGGCGAGCAGGTAGGTGATATATCTTACGGCAGATACCCCAATGGTTCGGGCGATTTCAAGTACATGGGCGTTCCTACGCCCAATGCCGTCAATGTTGACGGCTATGCCGGCCTGGTTGACGAAGTCGAAATAAGCCACGTCCACGGTTTCTATGACAGCTCTTTTGATGTTGAGCTGTTCTGCGAGGACGGGGAAGCGGACATCTGGTACACCACAGACGGCAACACACCGGACGCGGACGCCGGTATCGGCACGATCTATAGCGGTACGCTGATTCCCATCACCACAACGACCTGCCTCAGAGCACGGGCCTTCAGGACGGGTTACATACCCAGCACCTCCAACGCAGCCACCTATATCTTCCTGGCTGACGTCAAGGACCAGAGTGACGGTGATGCCTACGCCAGAGGGTTTCCCGTGCTTTGGGAGGGTCCGAGCGAGGTCAACAATGGCGACTATGCAATGGACCCGGATGTGGTGTACGACGGTGCGTATGAGCCGCTGTATGGGAGCGCTATGAAGGCCGTACCGACGATATCGCTTGTAATCGATATGGAGCACCTGTTCGACAAAGATACCGGTATTTATGTCAACACGTGGGAATTCCACGATCCCGAGGGAGGTGAGGACTGGGAGCGCCCTGTCTCCGTTGAGTACTTTGACCCGTGTACCGGACAGGATTTCCAGATAAATGCAGGTATTCGGCTTGTCGGCAATGACAGCAGAAATACCAAGAATCCCAAGCACTCCTTCCGATTGACATTTACTCCTGAATATGGGCCGACGAAGCTCGATTTTCTGCTTTTCGAGAACACCGACGTTCAGACCCACAATACGATAGCGATTCGTTCTCAGTATCACATCGGTTGGGTGCAGGGCGCCAGCAATGCCCAGTTCACGCGAGACATGTTTGCGGCGGATTCAATTCGTGATATGGGCTATCTGACACCGGATTCGAGATTTGTGCATCTCTATATCAACGGCTTGTACTGGGGGCTTTATCAGGCGAGCGAGCGGCCTGATAATGCCTTTATGGCCCAGTACATGGGCGGTGAGCCCGAGGATTACGAGGTCGTCGAAGGTGTCTATCCCGGATATCCTACATTCGAATGGAAGGGGCCGGGCGACCAGACCTGGAGCTACATCTGGAATTACATCACCGCCGGCAACGACTATGACAATCCTGTAAGCAGCGGTGAGTACGAGGTTATCGAGCAGTACATAGATATGACGCAGATGGTGGACTATATCATCTATATGACGTACGCCGTAAACTGGGACTGGAATGCGAAGAACTGGTATGCCGCTAGTTTTCGTGGTATAGGCAGTGGTCCTCCTGCGGGCAAGTGGATGTTCTATCCGTGGGATAGTGAAATCACCCTGCAGTACCATTATCAGATGCAAGATATTCCGTTTAGCGGCTACCAGGGAGCCGGGCCCGGTAAAATGCATAACTCGATGCACAAGAATTCAAAATATAACCGCCTCTTTGGCGACCGAATCCACAAGCTCCTTTTCCACGACGGAGTGATGACCCAGGATAATAGTATCGACCGTTACCAAGATCGGGCTGAGCAGATTGAGATAGCTGTAATCGCAGAGTCGGCCAGGTGGGGCGACTACGCCCGGGATGAAATCCGTCCCGGCGACCCGCTGTACACCAAAAACGGGCACTGGACACCCCAAAGGGATTGGCTGGTAAATACCTTCTTCCCGGGCAAGGCCGGTTGGATCGTAGGTCACTATGAGGACGAGGGGCTGTATCCGAGCGTTGCTGCGCCGTCGTTCAGTCAGCAGGGCGGCGAGATAAGCGGGGGCGGTTCTGTAACCATAACCGGCGGCGGTACTATCTATTACACCACCGACGGTACTGAGCCGATGGACTACGGCAGCACAATCTCGAGCGGCTCATCAGTAACAATCAATCACTCTCTTACATTAAAGGCCCGCTCATACTACGGCGGCACCGACTGGAGCGCTTTGAACGAGGCGACGTTTGCGGTGGGTTCTATCGTGGATGATTTGCGTATCACCGAGATGATGTACCACCCGCCGAGCGTTGAGGGTGTTGATTATAACGACCCGAACCACGAGTTTATAGAGCTAAAGAACATCGGCTCGGGAACGCTTAACCTTAATTTAGTCAAATTCACCGAGGGGATAGACTTTACCTTCGGCAATATGACCTTGGCAGCCGGCGACCACGTCCTGGTTGTCAAGAACATCTCGGCCTTTGAGACCAAATACGGCGGCGGCAAGAACATAGCCGGCGAGTGGACAGGTCCTCGCGGCGGAATCCTCTCCAATGCCGGCGAGCGCATACGCCTCGAAGATGCCATAGGCAGGGTTATCCTTGACTTTAGCTACGCAGACGGCTGGCGAAAGAATACCGACGGCGAGGGCTTCTCGCTCAATATCGTTGATGAAGATGCAGATGCCGACCTCTGGAACGATAAGGCCAACTGGGCGGCCAGCAAATACAAAGGCGGCACACCCGATGCCGATGACAGCGCTCTGCTGGCGGAGCACTCCATAGCCATCAACGAGATATTGGCTCATCAGGATACCGCTCCCGGTGACTGGATAGAGCTGAAGAACACGACCGGCGGCTCTATTGACATAGGCGGCTGGTATGTAAGCGACGATGATGCGAACCTGTTGAAGTACCGCATCAAGTTGGGCACGGTTCTTAATGCCGATGCTTATCTGCTTCTTACCGAAGATGCCAACTTCGGACCAAACAGCGTAGACCCGGCTAAGGATGTCAACTTCGCCTTGAGTGAGCATGGCGAGACGGTATATCTGACCTCTGCCGAAGGAAGCCAGCTTACCGGTTATCGCGAGCAGGAGGATTTTGATGCCTCTGAGAATGGAGTTGCCTTCGGCAGACATCAAAAGAGCACCGGCACGTTCAACTTCGTTGCTATGAGTTCCAATACACCGGGCAGCGCCAATGCTTCCCCGAAGGTAGGGCCGATAGTGATAACCGAGATTATGTACAACCCTGAATCGGGCGGCCAGAACGCCGAATACGTAGAGCTATACAACACGACGAGCAGCACGGTGTATCTGTATGAGAACGTGGACGGCAATGATGTCCCGTGGAAGTTCACAGACGGCATAAAGTACACGTTCGATGCCGATGCGAACATACCGGGCTACGGTCGTATGCTGGTGGTCAAGACCAGCCCGTCTTACTTCAAGACGACGCTCTACTCGGTGCCGGGCGGTGTGCAGGTGGTAGGGCCTTATTATGGCTTCTTGAGCAACAGCGGCGAGAAGCTCGAACTTGGCAAGACGGGTGAGAAGGATGAGCAGGGCGTGCAGCACTACGTAAGAATGGACCGGGTCGTTTACAGCGACGGTTATCATCCGGACAACCCGTGGGAGAGCGACCCTTGGCCGACCAGCCCTGATGCAGGCGGAAAATCTCTTGAGAGAATCTCGACTTCCGGCTACGGCAACGACGTTGCCAACTGGCAGGCAGACAACCCCTCCCCCGGCTCTTAATGTGCCGAGTAGGGGTACTCATTCGCGATTCGCACGCTCGGTGTGCGCAGGGCTGGTAATCAGTGTGGGCCGCAGACTTTCTGGCCCGTAACGCTGTCGGACTGCTTGGGACGGTTGACTTTGGCGAGAACTTATGCTAAAATGGGTTTTGTGTTGTTACGTATCCTTACCGATAATTGGGGAAGGAATTGTTCAGTCACACCCTGCGGATATTGAGCAAGAGGAGGATGTCTACGCCGAGACAATCTGCTTTTTGTTTATGTTATTGGAGGCGGTTGCCATTTGCAGCCCATAATGAAAGAGGAGCGTGTTAATGGAATCTCTCAGGTCCAAAATTCTTTCGGTTGTGTTTTCTGCATTAACTGTCTGTTTCGCGTCTGACCCGGCGGTCGCCGACATTGCCTATGATAACGTAAGCGATGCCAAATCGAATGCCTCGGGCAAGGTATTGAGCTGGTCGCATACGGTCGGGAGCGGCGAGAATCGGGTCCTGGTAGTTGGTATAGCCGGCGAGGATACGAGCTCCGGCGACCTGACTATCAGTAGTGTCAAGTATGGTTCTGCCGGCTTGACGCTGGTTGGCGGCTCTACCGCGACGGCGGGAACAGGTACGCTGCAGCGGACGGAGTTGTATTATCTGCTGGCCCCGCCGGTCGGCACAGATACGGTGGAGGTCAGATATGTCGGTAACGTCAGCAACAGGGCTGCCGGCGCGATTTCGCTGACCGGTGTTGCTCAGCAGACCCCGGAGGCGGCTGAGTCGAATTCGAATACAGGCAAGAGGGATATCTGGACGCGGATAACGACGGTTACCGACGGTGCGTGGTTAGTCGATGTCGTAGGATGCGGCAACTGGGGTCGATATTATGCCGCGGCTGGAGGTATGGCTGAGCGCTGGGATTCAGACACCGACGGGACCTATAGTGCTTCGGGCGCCGGTGCTACCAAGGGCGTCGATATTGCGATGGAAACAGCGATGGGCTGGGTGCAGGCATATGACCTCTATTATCCCAGCCGGCTGGCTCATTCCGTTGCTGCCTTCGCCCCGGCACCATATCAAGCGACGCCGGGAACGAGTGACATTAACGGCGACGGTGCGGTGGACTGGAGAGACCTGATGATTCTGGCGCAGCAATGGCTCTATCCGCAGTGTTCAGGTCAGTATTGCCCCGAGCTGGATGGGGTTGCCGGGATAAACTTTGGCGATTTTGCGATTCTGACCGGTGATTGGACCGGTATCATCAAGGCCCAGACTGGTCTGGTTATAAATGAGTTTATGGCCTCGAACGGCGCCACCATCGCCGATGAGCAGGGCCAGTTTGACGACTGGATTGAACTGTACAATGGAACCGGCTCGCCGATGGACATCGCCGGGATGTACGTCACCGATGATTTGAACAACCCGGACAAATATCAAATTCCGACGGACGTATCAGGCCAGACTACCATCTTGCCATACGGCTACGTGCTGTTGTGGGCAGACGGCGAAACGGAGCAGGGACCGCTTCACTTATCGTTCAACCTTTCAAAAGGCGGCGAGGACGTCGGCCTCTTCGACAGCGGCGTCAGTATGATTGACGGCAAAAGCTACTCACAGCAGTACGCCGATGTTTCCTACGGGCGATACCCGAACGCCACCGGCGGCTGGCTCTATATGGGACAGCCGACACCGCAGGCCGACAATAACGACGGCTATGCCGGTGTTGTGGAAGAGGTTGATATAAGCCACGTTCGTGGTTTCTATGACAGCTCTATCGATGTTGAGCTCTTCTGCGAGGATGAGGATGCGGATATCTGGTACACCACAGACACAAACACACCGTTCGCTGACTACAACAATCCTTCCCTGAACGTCGGCACACTCTACGGCGGCACGCCGATTACCGTAACCACCACAACGGCTCTCCGCGCCGCGGCATTCAGCCCCGGCTGGAAGGGCAGCGTCGTCAACACTACAACCTATATCTTCCTTGACGATGTCAAGACGCAGAGCGATGCCGGGGCCTATGCGAAGGGCTTTCCCGTTGAATGGGAGGACAGGTGGGGCGACGCCAACGCGTTTCCCGACTACGAGATGGACAACGATGATGTGCTTAATGATTCTGGCTACAGCGCGGCCTTCGAGGGCGCAATGAAGCAGATACCCACAGTCTCCTTGGTAACGGATGTCTGCAACCTGTTCGACCAGCAGACGGGTATCTATTCCAATCCGATGGAGTATCACCAGCCCGAGAATGGAGAGAATTGGGAGCGGCCTGTCTCTGTTGAATACTTTGACCCGTGTACAGGCGAAGACTTCCAGATAAATGCAGCTTTGCGCGTGGTAGGCAATCAGAGTCGTGGACCGTTGTACAACTCGAAGCACTCGCTTCGCGTATTCTTCAAGGGTGAATACGGCCCCAGCGAACTGGAGTTTCCACTTTATCAGAACACGGGGGCCGACCGACTCAATAACCTGTCGCTCAGGGCCAACTATCACTGGAGCTGGCTCGACGATACCATTTTCGGCACAAATAAGGCCCAGTATCTGCGAGACCAGTTTGCTCAGGACACCTTCCGCGATATTGGATACCTCTCGCCGGATTCGCGGTTTGTGCATGTTTATATCAACGGGCTTTACTGGGGCATCTATCAAGCCAGTGAGCGACCTGATGATGCGTTCTTGGCCGAACACATGGGCGGTGAGCGGGAGGAATATGATGTCATAGAAGGCGTTATCATAGGAAGAGAGGTGGGGCCAAATCCCGATGACAGTAACGCGATAGGCGGTGTGGAGCTAAAGGCAGGTAAGCACCATCACTGGGACTATATGTGGGGCATCTTCGCGGACAACACATTCGGCAACCCGATAAGCTCGGCTGATTTCGATGAGCTTGGCGGGTATCTCGATTTACCGCAGTTCTGTGACTACATCATTTACAACGCTATGGTTTCCAACTGGGACTGGTGCGCGAAGAACTGGTATGCCGGGTGCCTGCGCGACCCGGCTGCTATAAACGGTCCGCCGATAGGAAAGTGGGTATTCTATAACTGGGACGCGGAGATTTCAGCGACGTGGCACAACTTCTATCATTCTGTTCCATTCGGCACGTATTACAGTTGGGGGCCGGGATACATGCACAATCGTTTTCATGCCAATACCGGTTACAGGCGGCTTCTCGGTGACCGAATACATAAGCTTCTGTTTAACAACGGTGTCCTTACCGAGCAGAAAAACATAGTCCGGTATGATGCCCGAGCCGAGCAGATTGAAGAAGCTGTTCTCGGCGAATCCGCGCGGTGGGGCGATTTTATCCAGGACTTTAAAAATGGTGGCGCTGCAGTTTACACGCCCGCTGACTGGGAAGATGAGCGTTCGCGTATGACGACTCCGGGATATTACGGCGCGGGCTGGCCTTCTGACCCATATTTGCCGAATCTGACCAGTGCGGCCATCAGCCACTTCCGCGGTGATGGTTCGTATCCGTCCGCTTCTTATTCAGCGCCTTCTTTTAGTCAGCACGGGGGCGAGATAAGCGGCGGCTCGTCTGTGACGATAACGGGCGGCGGGACTATCTATTACACGACGGATGGTTCTGAGCCGATGGACTACGGCAGCACTATCTCGAGCGGCTCATCTGTAACAATCAATCACTCGCTTACGTTAAAGGCCCGCTCATACTATGGGGGCACCAGTTGGAGCGCCCTTAATGAGGCGACGTTTGCGGTTGGCTCTGTGGTGGATGATTTGCGAATTACGGAGATTATGTATCACCCGCCGAGCATCGAGGGGGTTGATTATAACGACCCGAACCACGAGTTTATCGAGCTAAAGAACATCGGCTCGGGCACGCTTAATCTTAATTTAGTCAGATTCACCGAGGGGATAGACTTTACCTTCGGCAATATGACGTTGGCGGCGGGCGACCACGTCCTGGTGGTCAAGAACGTCTCGGCCTTCGAGGCCAAATACGGTGGCGGCAAGAACATAGCGGGCCAGTGGACCGGTCCTCGCGGTGGAATTCTCTCCAATGCGGGAGAGCGTATAAGATTAGAAGATGCGATAGGCAGGGTTATCCTTGACTTTAGCTATGGAGACGGCTGGCGAAGGAATACCGACGGCGAGGGCTTCTCGCTCAATATCGTTGATGAAGATGCAGACCCCAACCTCTGGGACGACAAGGCCAACTGGGCCGCCAGCAAATACAAGGGTGGCACACCGGATGCCGACGACGGTGGTCTGCTGGCAGAGCACTCTATAGTAATCAATGAGGTATTGGCCCATCAGGATACTGCACCGGGTGACTGGATTGAGCTAAAGAACACCACCGGCGGCTCTATGAACATAGGCGGCTGGTATATAAGTGACGATGATGCGAATCTGCTCAAGTACCGTATCAAGTCCGGCACCATCCTCAATGCCGATGCCTATCTGCTTCTTACCGAAGATGCCAACTTCGGGCCAAACAGCGTAGATCCGGCCAAGGACGTCAACTTCGCCTTGAGTGAGCATGGCGAGACGGTCTATCTGACATCTGCTAAGGGCAGCCAGCTTACCGGCTATCGTGAGCAGGAGGACTTTGATTCATCTGAAAATGGAGTTGCCTTCGGCAGACATCAAAAGAGCACCGGCACATACAACTTCGTTGCTATGAGCTCCAATACACCCGGCAGCAGCAACGCCTCTCCGAAGGTAGGCCCGATAGTGATAACCGAGATTATGTACAATCCTGAATCGGGCGGCCAGAACGCCGAATACATAGAACTGTACAACACGACCGGCAGCACGGTATATCTCTATGAGAACGTGGACGGCAATGACGTTCCCTGGAAGTTTACAGACGGCATAAAGTACACGTTCGATACCGATGCGAACATACCGGGCTACGGTCGTATGCTGGTTGTCAAGACCAGCCCGTCTTACTTCAAGACGCTTTACTCGGTGCCCGGCGGTGTACAGGTGGTAGGGCTTTATGATGGCTTCTTGAGCAATGGCGGCGAAAAGCTTGAGTTGAGCAAGCCGGGTGACAAGGACGAGCAGGGCGTGCAGCACTACATAAGAGTGGACAGGGTCGCTTACAGCGATGGTTCTCATCCGGACAACCCGTGGGAGACCGACCCCTGGCCGACCAGCCCGGATGCAGGCGGAAAATCTCTTGAGAGAATCTCGACTTCCAGCTACGGCAACGACGTTGCCAACTGGCAGGCAGACAACCCCTCTCCCGGCGCATAGTGGACAGAAAGCCAGGGCAGGGCATAGTTATAGGACCTGAGCTGGCTGTGGTGGCGCTGATTGTGGGGGACCGGACCAGTGTGCCTTGCGCCTGACCCGTGCAGGGCCTTTAGCCGTTGACTTGGGTATGCTCGTATGTTAAAATAATGTTAAACTGGGTAATATTAAGGACTTCGAAACCGCTGTTTTCGTGCAGAATGCTGGAAACCAGCATCAATGCGCGGATGAATGTTGGGGAGGTCTGGATGTTGGCATCGCGCGGTACATTTTTTGTTGACGAGGGGGTGAGATGACGCAGCGACCGCTTCAGGAAGTTTCCACACCCAAATCCGATACGGCCGCGAAAAGGACCAGGCTCGAGTCCCTGCGCCCTTCGATGCAGTTTGCTGACCGGACACTAAGGTGTCGCTTCGAGATGAAGTATCACATCACAGAATCCCAGGCCGCTGCCGTTGAGCACTTCGTCCAGCCGTACCTGCACCTTGACAGATACTGCAAGCTCCAGCCGACCGGAACTTACCCAATAGTCAGTCTCTATCTCGATTCTGACAACCTCCGCCTCTGTCAGGAGAGTATGGTCGGCAAGAAAAACCGCTTCAAGCTCAGAATCCGCAGCTACACCGACGACCCTAACTATCCTAAGTTCTTCGAGATTAAACGCCGAATGAACACCATCATCATAAAAGACAGAGAGAGGGTTATGCAGCGGGACATTCCTGGCATCCTTGAACGTGGCATCTTGCCTGCTCAGTACTACAGTACCGAGCAGGATATACTCAAGCAGTTCCTTCTCTATAAGGACACCATTAACGCTGGGCCGACAATACGAGTCCGCTACCTGCGAAGGGCGTACGAAGATGATTCGGACAACAGAGTAAGAGTCACCTTCGACCATCGGCTTTCATATAAGGTGACCGATGAGCCGGACATATCACTCGACGGCAGCGGCTGGCATTTGTACTGCCCGAATGGCGTTATCCTTGAGATAAAGTTCACCGGGCGGTTCCCTGCATGGTTGAACCGAATGGTCAAGTGCTTTAACCTTCGGCAGCAATCGTTCTCTAAATACGTTAACTCCGTGAAAGGTTCGTGTTCGCTGGGCTTCTGTGCGCCTAAGCGAGCCGGATTGGTTCTCTGAAAGACGATGGACAGAGTTTGGCAAATCTTAGAGCAGACTTCATTGACCGGCCGGGCCTTCAGCCCGGAGGACATCCTCTTGTCCCTGTTGCTGGCCTTCGTACTCGGTCATGTACTGGCCTGGGTGTATTACCTCACCCACAGCGGTCTGTCCTATTCAAAGTCGTTTGTCCAGTCGCTCATCCTCATAACCGTCGTCGTCGCAATGGTTATGACCGTAATCGGAAACAACATAATCACCGCCGTCGGGCTTATGGGTGCTCTTGCCATCATTCGTTTCCGTAATATCATCAAGGATACCCGCGACATAGCTTTTATCTTCTGCACGCTCGTTGTCGGTATGGCTACCGGCTCGCAGCGTTATCTGACAGCCGTTATTGGAACCTGTGTGCTTTGCTTTATTGCGATATATCTGCGCCTGGTGGATTTCGGAATGCATCGCCCACACAACGGCTTTCTCAGACTCGCGCTCAAAGGCCATATCGGCCCCGACCACCCCATACCGCGGATACTCAAACGGTTCTGCGGCAACTTCATACTCATATCGGCACAGGACAGTGGCTTAGAAAGCCCGATAGTCGAATACGCCTATCAACTGATGATTAAAAACGCTGACAAAAACGAACAGATGCTCGCCGAACTCGAAAAGGTTGAAGGCATTGAAAGTGTCGCTTTGACGATGCAGGAGCAGTTGCTGGAGGTATAGACCGCAGATGAGACTTGCGATGCCAAATTCTTTCAGAGCCGGACGGTTGAGTCCGCACATTCTGCCCGTGTTCGTTTGGCTGCTCGCTGTCGCGGCTGTCGTCGGACTGTTCCGCCATCGTTCTGAGCGTTTTCAGGTCGTTGGCATCGCACAAAGCGAAATCGCCCAGGTATGCGCGCCAATTGATGGAAGAATAGACGCTCTCTACGTCAAATTGTTTGACACTGTTGAGAAAGACCAAACCGTGGTCGCGTTTGACGACCGGCTGATAAAGGCACAGATTGCCACCATCTCAGCCGAAATAGAAAACCTCATGGCTCAACTGGTCCCGCTTCAAGAGCAGATTATCGCCGAGCAGACCGACCGTGACAGAGACAGGGCCGCTCAAGTGCGAAGATTCGCCGTCGACGTCGAGAACGCCCAGCTGGAAATACTGAACCTAAAGGCCCAAATCGCCGCCGACCATGTAACGCTCGCAGACCTTGAAGTGGAAGTCGAAATTACCCGCAAACTCCTCGCCGAGCAAGCTATCGCTCCTTACGAACACCAAAAGGCCAAAGCTCTGTACGATGCGCTTGCTGAAAAAATCAAAGGAACTCAATACGCGCTCGAACAGGCCCAGGAACACCTCCAGCTTGCTCAACAGCGACGCGAAGAGTTCTTCGCCGAGCTGCCGCAGCAGCCCTCGGTCGAAAGCGCTCTCGAACCGATACGAAAACAAATTGCTGTCCAGGAGAGATTGATAAACGAGCTGACCGTTCAGTTGAAGGACCTGACGGTAAAGGCCCCAATCGATGGTGTGGTTATACCCATCCAGCAGAACGCGAACCAGGCGCCTCTGAGCAGACCCGGCGAAGGGCTCTTGTATAAAGCCGGCGAGGTTGTTTTGGCGGGTCAGCCGATTCTGACCATAGCCCAGACACAACCTAAACACATTGTTGCTTACGCCCGCGAAGATGAGGTTGGCCGAATTCAGGTGGGCTTAGCGGTCCAGCTTGTAAAAAGTACCGAACCGGCGCAGATTGCCGAGGCCACGGTCTCATTCGTTGGCCCGGTTGTCGAGCAGATGCCCGCCCGCCTGTGGCAGAATCCCAACCTCCCGCAGTGGGGAAGACCTTTTCTCGTTGAAGTCCCTGCCGCAATGAAGCTAACTCCGGGTGAGCTTGTGGGGATTAAGAGACTCTGATTGAGTTGGAATACCTGCCCGCCGACACGGACGGCAGGGGGGCACAGTCGCGAATTCGCTTTTCGCATTCACAACCGCAGGACGATTTGCAATGCAAAAATTGCTGATAACAAGTCCGTTCATTCTGCTTGTCTGCACAGCGGTGCTGCTCACCGGCTGTGCCCGGCAGGATTCGCGCAGTATGAAGGACCGAATTGACGAAAGGGTGTACGGCTTGGTCGACGAAAAATGGCAAGAAGACTTCGGGCCAAGAACGAATTACAGAGTCGATAGCGCGGAACCTTCGCCTAACGATATCTCGACAGAGCGGCTCCTGCCCGCGGGAACGGTACTGGCACTGCCGGAGACATTGGCAATTGCCACCGACCACAACCACATTTACCAGTTTGAAAAGGAAAATCTGTACGTAATGGCATTGGAACTGCGGCTTGCTCGTCACCGGTTTGAGCCCATGCTCTTCGGGGCTGCCTCCCTCCGATACGTCAAGGACGGTGCTGATGAGGCGATTGTGACAGAGGCAGGTCTCGGAGTCGAAAAGTTGTTATCAACTGGAACAGTGATAGGTGTTAATCTGGCCAGGTCCTGGATAGATGTTCTGACAGGCAACGCGCAGGGCGGCCTTGCCCATATATTGACAGTTACCCTTACGCAGCCGCTCCTTCGAGGCAGTGACCCCCACATTGTGCTCGAGAATCTGACTCAGGCAGAACGCAATCTCTTGTATCAGGTTCGTTCATTCAATCGATTCCGCAAGGAGTTCGTGGTCTCGACCATAGCGCAGTATTACCAGGTCCTGCAGGCACGCGATGCCGCACAAAATGCACGTGACCATTATGATGCCCTCGTCGATGTGACCAGCAGGGCCGAGAAACTCGCTGCTGCTGGACGCCTGCCGCAATTTGAGCTTGAACAGGCATATCAGGATAAACTCATCGCCCTGGATGCTTACATTCAGGCCGACAAAATTCACAAGCAGGCCCTCGACGATTTCAAACTGGGCCTCGCCCTGCCCACGGAAATGGATTGTGTACTTGACTACAACGAGCTTGCGGCACTGCGCGATATGGCGATGCCCATGCCGGAGTTTTCAGAGACCGAGGCCATTGAGACCGCGCTTGTGAACCGGTTTGATTTGGCCAACGCCTTTGACATGGTCGGAGACGCTGAGCGGAAGGTTATCGTGGCCCTCGATGCCGAAAGGCCGGGACTCGACCTTGTGGCCGCCACCCAGCAGAGAAGCAGGGTCACCAGCGACCCTCTTACGCTCGGCCGTACAAAAGACACCGGCTTTGTTGGACTGCAATTTGACCCAAACCTTGACACCATCGCACAGGAGAACAACTATCGTTTTGCACTGATAATCCTCGACCAGTTCCGGCGATTCTATGAGCAAAAATATGATTCTGTTGTGCTTGACATCCGAGAAGCGTATCGTGACTTGGCCGAAGCGGCGCAGCGATACAAAGTCCAGTCTGAACAGCTTGTCCTCGCAAAAAAACGCTCCGACAGTACTATGGCCCTTCTGGGATACGCCCGGGCAAACACCAGAGATGTTCTCGATGCGAGGAAAGACCTGCTCAGAGCCCAGGATGCCGCCACTGAGGCGCTGGTTAATTACACCGTGGCGATGCTGCGGTTCTATCGCGATGTGGAAATCCTGCAGGTCCGCCCCGATGGTATGTGGCAGCTCTACAGTAAGTCCGACCCGTGACGACCAATGCCGACGGAGTTCAGATTTTTCTCGCGCCGCACTGTTGCTTGGGAGTCCTAAAACCGCAGTCTAACACTCGTGAAGGCAACAAAACGACCGTCCTTTAGGTGCTGTCCTTATACCTCTTGCGGTCGAGAAGCGATTTTCCATTGATTTCTCGGACCATTTTGTTACACTCGCGGTTCTTTGTCAGTAAAGAATTCTAAATTGCCGGTCGGTTCATACCGACAAATCTGTTAAAAAAGGAGATGCCCTGATGGACGCTGAAGCTCGTCAGCTAAGAAAGCTCGAGAACCAAAGCATTTACATCATTAGAGAGGCCTACAGCCAGTTCAGGAACGTTGCCATGCTCTGGTCGATTGGGAAGGATTCGACGACTCTGCTTTGGCTTGTTCGGAAGGCATTTTTCGGCAAGATTCCATTTCCTGTAATGCATATAGACACGTCTTACAAATTCAAGGAGATTTACGCGTTTCGGGACAAGTACGCCAAGGAGTGGGATTTTGATCTGATTATCGCGAGGAATGAAGAGGCGCTGAAGAAAGGGATGAGTTGTGATAAGGGGGCACTTCTTTGCTGCAATGCATTGAAGACGAATGCGCTCAAGATGGCAATAGCTAAGCACAAGTTCAAGGCGCTTTACCTGGGGATACGGCGTGACGAACACGGGATTCGGGCCAAGGAAAGGGTTTTCAGCCCGAGGGATGAAGATTTCGAGTGGGACTACAAGAACCAGCCGCCCGAGTTGTGGGACCAGTACAAGACGAAGGCCGCTGAGGAAGAGCACCTCAGAGTCCACCCGCTGCTCGGCTGGCGCGAACTCGACGTCTGGCAGTATGTTATGAGAGAAAAAATCCCGGTTGTTGACCTTTACTTCGCCAAGAACGGAAAGCGTTTTCGCAGTATCGGCTGTGAGAGCTGTTGTATGCCCGTCGATTCCGATGCCGATACCATCGAAAAGGTGGTCGAAGAGCTGAAGGTATCCAAGGTCTCAGAAAGAAGCGGACGTGCTCAGGACAAGGAAGACGACTATATGATGCAAAAACTACGCTCTCTGGGATATATGTAGGAGGGGAACTCGTATGAAAGAGGCGCATCTCCGCTCTATCTTGAAGGCGGTCAGTTATCGCCTGCTCGCCGCCGTAGCGACGGGCTCGATTGCTTACGTCTTTACGCGGAGATGGGATATCTCGCTTGGAATTGCCTGCGTTGAAGCCGTTGCCAAAATAATCTGCTACTATATTCACGAGCGGCTCTGGTCCTTCATAAAAATAGGACAAAAAGAACATCCTCTCTCTTCCCTTCCCGTGAACAGGCCCCTGGAAGAAAAGGATATGGAGGAAATAAAAAAGAAACTGAAAGAGTTGGGATATATCAGCGAGGATTAAGATGGAAGTACTTAGTTTCGTTATCGTCGGACACATCGACCACGGAAAATCGACCTTAATCGGACGACTGCTCTACGACACCGATTCACTGCCGCCCGACAGAATCGAAGAGATGAAAAAGGCCTCCGCCGGAAGAGGCAGAGAAACCGAATTTGCTTACCTGCTCGACCACCTCGAAGAGGAACGCAAACAGGGCATTACCATCGACACCACGCAGGTCTTTTTCAAGTCCGACAAGAGACGATACGTCATAATCGATGCACCCGGACACGTTGAGTTCGTCAAGAATATGATTACCGGCGCCTCCCAGGCCGAGGCCGCCGTACTCATCATCGACGTGGCCGAAGGCGTGAAAGAGCAGACCAAGCGACATTCTTATATGCTCTCGCTTCTCGGGCTTCATCAGGTCGTCGTCGTCCTCAACAAGATGGATTTGGTCGGTTTTGCGCAGGAGCGCTTCGACGCCGTAAAGGCCGACGCGGGAAAATGGCTCGACTCAATTGGCATCAAAGCCGATGTTTACATTCCAATATCCGCCATCCGCGGCGACAACGTCGCTCGTAAATCCGAAAATATGGACTGGCACACAGGCCCGTCCTTCCTCGAAATGCTTGATACACTCAAAAACAAGCTCCCCGCCGAAGGTAAATCACTGCTGCTGCCCGTTCAGGATGTTTACAAGATAGATGACAAGAGAATCAACGCTGGCAGAGTCGAGGCCGGCCTCATCGAAGAGGGTATGGAAGTCAAAATTATCCCTACAGGACAGGTTACCTGCGTCAAGTCCATCGAAAAGTTCCTCGAAAAACCCACCAGAGCCGAAGCCGGCGACTGCATCGGTTTCACCACCGCCGACTCTGTTTTCCTTGACCGCGGAAATATCGTTTGTCTGCCTGGCAAAGAACCTCAGCTTACCGACGCCGTCGGCGCTAGTATATTCTGGATGACAAAGAGAAACTTGGCCAGGGGAGAAAAACTCTCCATTCGACTTGCCACTCAGGAGACCACCTGCAAAGTGGAAACCATCAAAAAAAGAATCAACTCCTCTACACTCGAAGTCATTGGTGAAAACGCCGATGTCCTCGAAAACCTCGAAGTGGCTGAGGTCGTGATAAAGACCAAAAAGCCCATAGCTATCAAGGACTTTAACGACATCCAGGAGCTCGGACGTTTTGTCCTGATTCGCGACGAGAACATCTGCGCGGGCGGAATTATCACTGCATAAGGAGATGGAAATGGCTAAGGACGGCAGGGTTGTAATCATCGGCCTCGATGGTGTCCCTTTCGGTATGATTAAGAGCTTCGCCGCCGACGGCGTTATGCCGAACACCGCCCGGCTTATTTCACAGGGGCTGCTTAAGCAGACGTCCTCCTCTATTCCGGAAATCTCTTCTGTTGCCTGGTCCTGTATCATCACAGGCGCCAATCCCGCACAGCACGGAACCTACGGATTCACCGATTTGCACCCGAACTCGTATCGCATGCGTTTTCCGAACTTCGCTGACCTGAAGTCCCCGCCGTTCTGGCAGCAGTGGCAGGGTAGGTCCGTCATCGTAAATGTCCCTTCGACCTATCCGGTCCGCGAAATGAATGGCATCCACATCTCCGGCTTCGTATCCATAGACCTCGAAAGAAGTGTCTATCCCCCGTCCCTGATACCGAAACTACAGGAGATGGATTATCGCTTGGATGTCAACTCCGAGCTGGCGCACAGGAATATGGACCTGTTCCTTCAGGACGTCGATAACACACTGGCTGCCAGAATCAGGGCCGCCCGCTACCTCTGGGACGCCGACGACTGGCAAACATTTATGTTCACCTTTACCGGAACCGACCGGCTGATGCACTTCCTCTGGGATGCTTACGAAGACAGCAGCCACAAGTATCACTACCTGTTTTGCGACCATTTCAAAAAGATTGACAAGGTCATAGGCGAAATGGCCGAAAAGCTCTCCGATGATGACCTGCTCGTAATGCTTTCAGACCACGGCTTTGAGCGGCTCGACTACGATGTCTTCCTGAATTACCTGCTCGCCGAGAACGGCTTTCTTCAGTTCAGGCAGGATGCCGACCCCGCTCTGGAAAACATTAGTCCCGGTACAAAGGCCTTCGTGCTTGACCCAGCAAGAATATACCTCAACTTCAAAGACAAATACCCCTCCGGAAGTGTTGACCCGGACGATGCGGAACAGTTACTCTCCCAGCTCGAAAATCTCTTTGGCACATTGGAAATAGAAGGCAGAAAAGTTATCCGAGATATGTACCGCAAAGAACAAATCTATTCCGGCCCTTATCTCGATAATGCCCCGGATTTGGTTCTTGTCGGCGCTGAGGGCTTCAACCTCAAAGCATCCGTAAAAGCCGACAAGCTGACAACCAAACCCCTGTTCACGGGAAAGCATACTCAGAACACCGCCTTCCTGTTGCTAAGGGGTCTGCCCGATGAAGCCCTTGTCCCCGAGGTGCCTAACGTTGCCGATGTAAAAGGGATAATTGAGAAAAGCAAAGGCCGGACTTGACCACAAAAAGCCCGGCCCCGTAGTGTCGTCACCGCAACCTTAGCCGTTCAAAGAATCCCTGGTATAAACGGCCTCTTTACCGACTTACCACTTTGTCTTTAGACAATCCACCCTGAAACAGCAATCTGTGTATGGGCACTCGCCGTTCGAAGTGCCGTAGCACGGTGTGTTGCCTTCCGCAACCTGAATCGCGCAGATCAATTCTGCCTTTTTCATCTTGCCCGGTGTTATGCCCATATCTTTCGCCTTGGCTCTGACCTGTGGCATTGTCATCGGTTTTTCTGCTACACTTGTACCTGCCATGTTTATCTCCTGTACTTTTCTTCTGACTCTGAACCGGAACAAAATCATTGTTCCTCTGCTCTGCGGGCATCTTGAGTCCTTCTAATCTTTCGGCCTTTTCTCATTTGCCGCATTACTTTTTCATCACCATTTGGATAAACCATTATGCCCGCCCGCTTTGCCCTTCACCTCTTCCTTACAGCGAACAGCCCTATAATTATTTGTGCCCGGCTACTGATTCCCAGCCCTGTGCCGTTGCCGCTTTCTTTTTGGTTCCCCCCTGTTGGTCCTATAAAGCGACCCTTCGTTGGCTGTTGCGTTTTAGCCGCCGCTTCTGATGCCTAAGTCCTCTCATCCTCTGTTGCCTTCCTCACTCAGCGCCCCCGGCCTGCTCGGTGTCACGATGTCCTCCACCCTTCCTCAGAGGTGACTTGCTCTATCTTCGGCCCTGTTTTTTTTTGTCGGCCTGTTGCCTTCTTCTTTGCCGTCGATTCACCAAAACCCTTCGTTATAAATACCGCTATCCAGTAAGCGCCCCAGACCGCACCTGCCGCCATCCCAGCCAGCAAAATCAGTGTCACCGGCACGTACACCGGTCGATTCATAAGGGGTAAAGTCACCGGCCTGTCTAAGGTGCTGCTGAGAATGTACCCGTCCCACCCCGCAAAAACTGCCGTTGACACTCCGCAAACGACGGATAGAACGAGCGTCAGCCGCTTGAACCCCCGCCGCAGGTTTATCGGCCTTCTGGTTGTCTTTCTGACAACGGGGCTGCCGCTCGCCCGGCTTTCCACAGCTGCTGCCTCCTGTTCCGCTTTGGTCCTCGCTTCAACTTCGGCCTCGAGCTGCGCCTGAGCTCGCAGCCGCGCCTCGGCCTCGGCCTTCGCCAAGGTCTCCGCCTTCGCCCGGGCCTGTATCTCCGTTTTTAGCTTCTCCTCTGCCTCAGCTCTCTCACCGCTTTCTTTTTGAAGTCTTTTCTCAATCTCTGCTCTGGCCTTGCGCTCCGCTGTTGCCTCCGCTTCGGCCTTGGCCCTCGCCTCTATCTCCGCCTCTAACCTCTTCTCTGTCTCTGCCCTTAAGTCGGCCTGTCTCTTGTAGTCTTCTTCTGTCTCTGCTCTGGCCCTTGCTTCGCTTTCCGCTTGTGCCTCCGCACGGGACCGTGCTCTTATCTCGGCCTTTAGTTTCTCTTCTGCATCTGCTTTCGCCTGAGTCTCGGCATCCAGTTCCTCTTCCAGCTTTGCCTTTGCTGCTGTCTGTCGTTCGACTTCGGACTCTGCCTTTGACCTTGCCTCAATCTCTTTGCGGAGCATTTCTTCCACTTGCCCTCGTGCCTCAGCCGACTCGCGAAGTCGTTGTTCGATTTCCACCCTGAGCTTGGCTTCCGACTCGGCCTGTCCCTCGGCCCTGGTCTTCGCCTCAGTCTCCGACTTCAACCTCTCCTCGGCTTCGGCTCTCGCCTCTGCCTCCTCCTTCAGTTGCTCTTCGGTTTTGGCCAAGGTCTCCGTTGCCGCCTTGAGCTTATCCTTCGTTTCTTGTTTGCTTTTTTCGGTTGCATCTATTTGCTTTTGGAGTTCTTGTTCGACTTGGGCAAGTGCCTCATCGTAGTTGGCTGTATTTCCCGCGGCTCCGGCTTTAAGCGCCTCCTCGGCCTTACGGCGGGCCTCGGCCTCGGTTATCAGCTTGTCCTGCAGCTCTGCCCGCGCCTCGGCCTCAGCGCGGGCCTTCTCCTCGGCCTTTTCCCGCGCCTCGCTCTGGGCCTGTAGGTTTTCCTCAAGCTCCGCCGCCGTCCTCTCGGCATCTTTGAGACGTTCCTCAACCTCGGTTTTTGTCTCCACTGCCATTGCTACCGCTATTCCGTCGTCGCCTGTGTGTGGCTCCGGAGTACCTCTGCGGTCAGGTGCCCGGACCTGCTTGTTGCATTTTGAGCAGGTTATTACCTGGCCTGCCAGTTCCGGTGATATGTAAAAACCGCCTTGGCAATGTGGACAAGTGGCTATCATTGTTCAGACCCTTTCTCAAAATATACAAATAGAATTTCGAGCAGCAAAGGCCCCGACTTTACGACAAAAAGCCCAAAACCGCTATTTCTGCCCAGAAAACGGGTCTTGTCCGTTCAAGCTGTCCAAAATGGGGCCTGGCTGGGCCGTATTGCACCCGGCAGTCACCCTGATTCGACAACGTCCGATTCTGCCCGCCGCCATGGTTATATCCCTAACTGCTTACTAACCTGTTTGACTTTACCGCAGCTTTCTGCTATCCTGACTATTCGTTGCATCGTTTGTCGGCGTCTGGTTTCCGGCAGCTTGTGTTTTGCCGCACGCCGCTGAACTGTTTCGTATGTTGATAATAGCCAGGGGAGCCGACTGACCCCCACCGGTCTTACGGCTGAGATATCCCGACTCGTCGGGATGACCCTATGAACCTGATCAGGTTAAAACCTGCGAAGGGAGGCGAAAATCGCTTTAAGAGCACTCCTTTTGCGGGAGTGCTTTTTTGATTTGTCCAAATGGCAACAATCGCGGAAAAGCTAAGACGCAGTGTCGTTGGAATCGCAGGACTCGGCGGCCTCGGTTCAAACGTCACCGTCGCCCTTGCAAGGGCCGGCCTCGGCACTTTCATAATTGCCGACCTCGATAGCGTCGAGCCAAGCAACCTCAACAGACAGCATTACTTCCTCGACCAGCTTGGCAAACACAAAGTGGACTGTATGCTTGAGAACCTGCGACGCATAAATCCAGAGCTTCGTGTTGAAGACCATAAAGTGAAACTGACGCCCGCAAATATCCCGGAAATTTTTTCCTCTGCTGATGTCATTGCTGAATGCTTCGACACCGCCGAGGCCAAACAAATGATTGTCGAAACCGTACTATCTAAAATGAAGGCCCCGATAGTCTCGGTGAGCGGACTGGCCGGCTACGGCAACAGCAATGAAATAATAACCCGGCGAATATCTGAGCGCCTCATCCTCATCGGAGACGGCCATAGCGCTTCAGGTGGCTCAGATACTCTCACCGCCCCGCGAGTTGCCCTCGCCGCCGCCCACCAGGCAAACGCAATACTTGAAATAATTATCGACCGGACTAAAACCTGAATCACTTGAAAATGGAAAACGTCGAAACCCTGAAAATAAACGGTCAGGAAAAACAGTTTCCCAGAGGGAAGCTGCCTGAAAATATAACCGAACTGCTGCAGCAGTTGAATATTGAGGCCGCCACCGTCGTCGCCGAGCTTGACGGCCAAATCATCGAACGCGAACAATTCGGTTACACAAAGCTCCGCGGCAGACAAGCCATCGAGCTTATCCGCTTTGTGCCAGGAGGTTGATTCTATGGATAAACTCGTCATCGCCCAAAAAGAGTTCGACTCCCGGCTGCTCGTGGGCACGGGCAAGTTTGCGTCCAGCCAGGTTATGGCCGAGGCCCTCGATGCCTCCGGCACCGAAATCGTCACCGTTGCCCTGCGAAGAGTTGATATCGAAAACAAGAACGACGATATGCTTGGTGCAATCGACCGTGACAAGTATCTGCTGCTGCCCAATACCTCAGGTGCCCGCACCGCCGAAGAAGCCATTCGCCTCTCCCGACTTGCCCGCGCCGCTACAGGCATCAACTGGATAAAACTCGAAGTTACTCCAGACCCCTATTATCTGCTGCCCGACCCCGTCGAGACCTTAAAGGCCGCCGAGGTCCTTGTAAAAGACGGCTTCATCGTCCTGCCCTATATCAACGCAGACCCCATCCTCAGCAAAAAGCTCGAAGACGTCGGCACCGCCACCGTTATGCCCCTGGCGAGTCCCATCGGCTCAAACCAGGGCCTTAGAACCGGCGCCGCCCTCGAAATAATTATCGAACAGGCGAATGTCCCCGTGGTCGTCGATGCGGGTCTGGGCCTGCCCTCGCACGCCGCCGACGCTATGGAAATGGGCGCCGACGCAGTGCTCGTCAATACCGCCATTGCAACCGCCGCCGACCCTGTAAAAATGGCAGAGGCCTTCCGGCTCGCCGTTCGCGCCGGAAGAATCGCCTTCAACACCGGCCCCGCCGCAGAAGGTAAACGAGCCAGCGCCTCGAGTCCCCTTACCGGTTTCTTGAGAGACCAGTGACATGTTCAGCTTCCCGCAAAACTCAGGTCCCGATATTCACACCATCCTGGCCGATAAGCGCCTCGATACCGACTTGCAGCTCTGGCGGCAGCGAATTGATAGTGTCACGCCTTCTGTGGTTGAGCAAGCCCTTGCGCAAAGTCCCGGCCGTTATGACTTGCAGCGACTCATCGCTTTCGTCTCGCCCGCCGCTGAAGATTACCTTGAGCAGATGGCGCAGCAGGCAAGGCAACTTACGCTCCAGCGCTTCGGCAGGACGGTTCGCCTCTACGCCCCGCTCTATCTGTCGAATTTCTGCATAAACTCCTGCAGTTACTGCGGCTTCAACAGGCAAAGCAAGTCCGAAAGAACACGCCTCACAGTCGAACAGGCCCTCGCCGAAGCAGACATCATCGCCGCTGAGGGCTTCAGGGATATCCTGCTCGTAAGCAGCGAAGATAAAGAATTCATCACCATCGACTACCTTGCTGCCCTTGCCGCCCGGCTCCGGGATAAATTCTGCTGCGTCTCAATAGAGGTCTATCAGATGACTGCCGAAGAGTATGCGAAGCTCTTCGCTGTGGGAATCGAGGGTGTCACCCTGTATCAGGAGACGTACAACAGACAGACATACCAGCATTACCATCGCGCCGGGCCGAAAGCCGATTATGATAATCGCCTCGCTACCCCCGACTCTGTAGCCGCGGCCGGCATGCGGCAAATCGGACTTGGCGCCCTGCTGGGCCTGGCCGACTGGCGCGTTGAAACTCTCGCACTGGCCGAGCACGCACACTATCTTATAAAGAAATACTGGCAGTCTCGCGTCTCGGTTTCCTTCCCGCGCCTAAGACCGGCAGCCGGCGTCAACGGCTCCCAGTTCAAGCACCTGCTCACGGACAAAAATCTGGTCCAGATGATTCTTGCTCTTAGGTTGTGCTTCGCCGATGCCGGGCTTGTCCTGTCCACAAGAGAGCCAGCTCGGCTCCGCGACCATCTCGTGGACCTGGGCATAACAAAAATGAGTGCCGGCAGCAAAACTAATCCCGGCGGCTACTTGATGCAGACAAACGCCGTCGAACAATTCCAAATCGACGATACACGAACCCCCGCCCAGATTGCCCAAATGCTCAAAGAAAAAAAACTCGAACCCGTCTGGAAGGACTGGGACGACGCCTTTATTGAAACGTGATGTCCCTCCGTCCGTTCGTCTGTGCTCTCAGCTTCTTTTGGCAACCTTTAGACGCATCTCTTTTACCGCGCTATATAGTACCGGCACGACCAACATCGTCAATACCGCTATCATCATCCCACCGAACGATGGTATTGCCATCGGCACCATAATATCAGAACCCCTGCCCGTCGAGGTCAACACCGGAATTAGCGCCAGAACCGTCGTCGCCGTCGTCATAAGCGCAGGACGTACCCGCCTGCTTCCCCCCTGTATCACTCTTGCCCGCACATCATCAATGCTTTCAGGTTTTTTCCCCCGAAACAGTTGTTCCAGATATGTGCAAATCACCACCCCATCATCCGACGCGATACCAAAAAGCGCCAAAAAGCCGACCCATATCGCCACGCTCAGATTGATTGGGTGCATCTGGAAAAGCTCGCGCATATTCACGCCGAATATACTGAAATCCAGAAACCACGACTGGCCATAGCACCATATCATCAAGAAGCCGCCCGCCCACGCCACGATTATCCCCGAAAATACCAGAATGCTCGTCACAACCGATTTGAACTGAAAATACAGAATCAGAAAAATGATGAATAACGCCAGCGGCACGACCAGCATCAGCGTCCTTTGTGCGCGAATCTGGTTCTGGTAATTACCGGCGAAGCTGTAGCTTACCCCCTGTGGTATCACCAGCTCGCCGGCTGCGATTTTGTCTTTGAGGAATTTCTGGCATTGCTCGACGACGTCCACCTCCGCGTAGCCATCCTTTTTGTCGAAAAGGACGTAGCCGGTAAGGAATGTGTCCTCGCTCTTGATTGCCTGCGGCCCGCGAACATAGCGTATTTCCGCAAGCTGAATCAGCGGTATCTGCGCACCGTCCGCAGCCGGGACAAGAATCTCTCTAAGCGTCTCTATCTGGTCCCGAAGCTCGCGCATATACCGCACACGCACCGGATAACGCTCCCTGCCCTCTACCGTTGTTGTGATACGCCGTCCGCCTATCGCTACTTCAATAACGTCCTGGACTTTGGCGATGCTGATTCCGTATCGTGCGATTGCCTCGCGGTCTATATCAATCTCCAGATACGGCTTGCCCACAATCCTGTCGGCTATCACCGCCGATGGCTCGACACCGGGCACCTGTTTTAGCAGACGTTCGAGTTCCAGCCCCACCGTTTCGATTGTATCCAGGTCCGGCCCCTTGACCTTTATGCCCATCGGCGCTCGCATCCCGCTTTGCAGCATAACGAGTCGTGCTGCTATCGGCTGCAATCTCGGCGCGCTCGTCGTGCCCGGTATCTGCCCGGCCCTGACTATCTCGTCCCAGATATCATCGGGACTTTTGATGTGCTCTCGCCACTGCCTGTAAGGCCTGCCGTGCTTATCGGGTATCAACTGCCCGTCTGGGTCCCGCACAAACTCGTCTTTGCTCCTGTCATACCTGAACCGGACTCGCCTGCCGTTCTTGTCGAGAATGTACTGCGGCTTGTAGTTGATGACCGTCTCGACCATCGATATCGGCGCCGGGTCTAAGGCCGTATCTGCCCTGCCGATTTTGCCCACCACCGATTCGATTTCGGGAATCGACTGAAACGCAATATCCTGTTTCTGCAGAACATCCAGCGCCTCACCTATTGATGCGTGCGGCATTGTCGTCGGCATATACAGAAACGACCCCTCGTCAAGAGACGGCATAAACTCCTTGCCTAAACCCGACCAGATAACCCCGCCCAATACGACTATTACGGTGGGTATCGAGAGAAACAGCAGCTTATGGCGCAGGCACCAGCCGAGAATGCTCGGATAGAATTTCTGGAAGATGCGGAAGAACAACAGCAGCCCACCGATAAGCACCGCGACAAAGACAAGGTTGATAACCGCACCTTTATCCGGCCCCAAAGGCAGCCAGTTACTCGTTAGAATCACACCGACTATCGCAAGTGCTAATATGCTGCCCGCCAGCGGCCTCCACCCCTTTGTCCGTTCCCGCAGCCGCTCGCCAAGCAAGTGGTACAGTCCGATGCCGATGATAATCACCCCTATCCACCATTTCAGGATAACCGCCGCCGCTATGCCGCCTCCGATGCAAACCAGGGCCGCAATGTATTTTGCTGCCTTCTTGGAGCGAAGCTTGTAGGAAAACAGAATATGAGCGGCGGGGGGGATAACCGTCAGAGCAACGATTATAGATGCAGCCAGACAGAACGTCTTTGTAAAAGCCAGTGGCTTGAACAGCTTGCCCTCTGCCCCGGTCATCGTAAAGACCGGCAGAAATCCCACCACCGTCGTTGCCACCGCCGTAACAACTGCACTTCCCACCTCACTGGCCGCCCGATAAACGACCTCCAGCTTGTTCTCACCCTCGCTTGCTGTCTCGAGGTGTCGCAAAATGTTCTCGCAGATGACTATTCCCATATCCACCATCGTCCCTATCGCTATCGCAATTCCCGATAGTGCCACGATGTTCGCATCGACCCCGAATATCTTCATCGCGATAAAGCACATCAGGACCGCCAGCGGCAGAAGTGCGCTTATCAGCATCGAGCTTCTAAGGTGGGCCACCATAACGATAACGACGATGACTGTTACGAGAATCTCCAGCGTAAGCGCCGTCTCCAACGTCCCTAAGGTCTCGTAGATAAGTCCCGTCCTGTCGTAAAACGGCACAATCGTTACCTTCGAGATAGCCCCGTCCGCCAGCGTCTTTTCAGGCAGGCCGGGTGCAATCTCTTCTATCTTTTCTTTGACGTTCTTTATCGCCTCTAAGGGGTTGTGCCCATAGCGAACTACTGCTACCCCACCGACTGCCTCTGCCCCTGCTTTATCCAGCGCTCCTCGCCGAAGCGCAGGGCCATACGTAACGTGCCCAATGTCCCTTATATACACCGGGACATTTTCGCTGACCTTTATCACCGTCTTCTCAATATCTCCCAGCCCCTTGATAAAGCCCAGCCCCCGTATCACGTATTCGACCTTGTTTATCTCGATGGTCCTCGCACCGACGTCGATATTCGATGCCTGCACCGCCCTGAATATCTCATCCAGCCCCACCCCGTAGGCCCGCATTGCATCCGGGTCAACGTCAATCTGATATTCTCTGACAAAGCCGCCGACCGATGCAACTTCGCTAATCCCTTCGGCGCCCATCAACGCGTAACGAACGTGCCAGTCCTGAATAGTCCTAAGCTCGTCGAGGTCCCAGCCGCCCGCCGCATTGCCCTGTTTGTCACGCCCCTCCAGCGTATACCAGAAGATTTGACCCAAGGCGGTGGCGTCGGGACCGAGCATCGGCTGAACACCTTCGGGCAGAGTGCCGGCCGGCAGCGAATTGAGCTTTTCTAAGACCCTGCTCCGCGACCAGTAAAACTCCGCCTTTTCATTGAAGATGATGTATATGCTCGAGAAGCCGAACATTGACTGGCTGCGGATGGTTTTGACTTCCGGAATACCCAGGAGGGAAACAGTGAGCGGATATGTAATCTGGTCGTCCACGTCCTGCGGCGACCTGCCAGGCCACTGCGTGAACACTATCTGCTGGTTCTCGCCGATATCCGGTATCGCATCGACCGCGACAGGCCTTCTCGGCAGGCTCTTCAGCTCCCAGTCAAACGGCGCAACAGCAATCCCCCAGCCGGTCACAAATATCACTGCCAGAGCGACCACCAGCTTGTTCTCAAGACAAAAGCGAATCACCCTGTCAATCATAGACGCTTGCTGCTTCGTATCGTCCATCGCCATACACCGAAACGAACCTTCGAGTCAACGCAGAGCTTATCCGCGTGGTCTGCTATTGGCTGAACTGCGGCAGCTTGGCGATATACTTCTCCGGCTCTTTCTCAAACGTCGCCTTGCAGGCCTCGCAACAGAAGTACACCTTCTTGCCCTTGTACTCGACGAAGACATTCTTGTCGATTTTGTTGCCGTCCATTATGGGGCACATCGTCTGCTCCATCGAAGCGGCCATTGTTTCAGCCGTCTCTTTTGCCCCCTCTGCCGCCGCGGTTGCTTCCTCTTTCACATCCTCTGCCGCCGTGGTTGCCTGCTTGGCCATACCTTCTATTGACGTTGTTGTCGGAGCAGCCGGCTCTTCTTTCTTCTTGCAGCCAGTTAGCCCGAAGCCGATTAAGGCAACTGCAATTAACAATACTATTGTCCTGCCATTCATTTTCTGCTCCTTTCAAAAAAGTTACGGTTCTCCTTGTTCGCTACTATCAGCCGTCTCAATGATGGTGCGTATCCATCGTACCTGTTTGGCCTTCGCCGCTCATCATGCTCGGCCTGGCCTCTATCTGCAAGGCCGAATCTATCTTGAAGTTGCCCTTTGTGACCACCACATCCCCTTCGGATAGCCCTTCTTTTACTAAGTAATAATCACCTGCCCTCGGTCCCAAAACCACCTCTCGACCCTCAAAGACCGGTTTTTCGCCCTCGGTAAGCTGCACATAGACCACCGCGCGTTTGCCCGTTATCAATGGTGCCGACGCGGGAATCACCAAAGGTGCTTCTTTCGGCTCATCCGCCTTGACATATCCCAACGACTCGGTCGTCACAAGGTCCATACCGCAAATATCACACTGACCCTTCTGCTCTTTGACCACCGATGGGTGCATCGGACAAATCCATTTCCCCGCCAGTTCCGGCTCCATCACCTTTCCCGCCGCGGCAATCCTGCTGCGCACAATCGCTCTTACAAACATACCGCACTTGAGCTTGCCCTCTGTGTTCGCCACGTTTACCCGCAGTTTGACCGTCCTTGTCTTCGCATCCAGTATCGGGTCTTTGAAACTTATCTTGCCTGTAAATCTCTCTCCCGGATACGCCTCAGCCGTAAACTCCACCTCCTGCCCGTACCGTATCCACATCAAATCCGATTCGTACGCATCGAGCCGGACCCACACCTGCGAAAGGTCCGCAATGGTATAAATCTTTGTCCCCGTATTGACGTATGTCCCCTCGCTGACGTGCTTTTCTATTACCACTCCCCCCATAGGCGCATTTATCGTAATATGGTCGGTGGGCTGACCCGTCTTTTCAATCTCTGCGACCTGTGCTTCCTGCAATCCCAACAGCCGAAGTTTTTCCCTCGCCGCCTCAAGCGTCGCCCTTGTTGAGCGCCTGATTAGCTCCGAGCTGTCGGGCGACAGGTTCCTCACCGCCTCAACCGCCTCCAGGAGCTCGGCCTGTGTGCTCAAAAGCTCCGGACTGTACAGATATACCGTATGGTCACCCTGCAGCACCTGCGTCCCTGTAAAGTCAACGTAAAGCCGGTCAATCCTGCCCGGTACCCACGCCGTGATGTGCCTTACCCGCGTCTCATCGTAGTCAACCTTGCCCACCATCCGTATCTCGGCCTCGACGAACCGCCGCTCGACGCCACTGGTCTGCACTTCCATCAGCTTCAGTGCCTCTGCCGAAAACGCAATCTGCCGCGGCCCCGTACCTGCCGCATCTGACGCAACGGGAACAAGGTCCATAAAGCAGATAGGGCACTTTCCCGGCTTTGGCTGGCGAATCTGCGGATGCATTGAGCACGTCCACCACTGCTGTTCGGCCTGCTGGCTGTCGGCTGAGGCGGCGGCCACCTGGCCTTCGGCAGCACCTCCTGCTCGCCCAGTCGTCAGACCCTTAATCACATACCCAGCCGCAAATGCCGTGACTATGGCGACCAGCAGCAGCACAACCATCCGTCTTTTTGCCTGCAAATCGCTCATCTGCTCTCCTTTTTGATATTATACTAATCCTATAGGATTACGTTCATAGGAATTAAGAAATTTCTCAATTTCTTTACAGATAACGGCTTACGTATGTTACGGCTTGTCAAGGGTGCTTGCAGCCCGCGAGCCGCCGCTGGCGGCCCTATTCGACTCGGTCAAGCTCTACCCCTACCAGCATCTCTAACTCGGCAAACGCCTGTCGGTTTTCCGCCAGCGAACGCTCGTACGAAAGCTGATACCCAAGCAGCATCCGCTGAGCGTCCACTAAGCTCAAAAAGTCCAGCTTACCCGCCTTGTATGCCGTCTCCGACGCCGATAGAAGCTCATCTGCCTTCGGTATCAGTGTGTCCCTGTAGAGCTTTATCTTCCTTGCGCTGTCCTCATAGTCGTACAGTACCGCTGCCGCCTTGGCCACGATGCTGTTCTCCGTTTCTATCCGTTGCTGCTCTATTCTCCTGGCCTCTGCCCTCGCCTGCTGCTCCCCGGCCCGGTAGCTTTCCTGCCAGATAGGAAGATTCATCGAAAACATCAAAATCACCGGGTCCTTGCCGCTGTCATCCACACCCGAGGTAAGATCTCGCTCCGTTTGAATCCAGTCCACCCCTACCCCAATATCCGGAAAGAACTGCTTCTTCGCCAGCTCAACCCTGTACCTCGCCGCCTCAAGCTCAAGCTCCAGGCCCGCAAGCTCAGGATTTCTCTTCCTCAGTATTTCCGTGACCATCTCTCGGCTAAGTTGTATCACCTTAAACTCGGCCTCCTTGGGCCACGGCAGTTCCGCGTTGCTCGGGCGGTTAAGTGTTGCGTTAAGCTCAGCTACCGTCGGTGCCCTAAGCTCCTCCAGGCTCTTTAGCACGTCCTCTATCTGCGCAAGCTCCAACTGAGCGCGTATCATATCGGGATGACCTGCCGCCGCCGCCGTGTACTTTGTCCGGGCTACCCGCTCGAAGTGCTTCAACAGCTCAAGATTGTCACCGGCGATTCTTGTGGCACGGCCAAGATATGCATACCCGTAAAACGCGTGTTTAACCTTGTGAAAAAGCTTGAGCTTCTCCGCTTCATATCTCTGCTTCGCCGCCTCAGCCGCTGCCGCCGCCGCACTTGACCTCGCCTCGAGCTTGCCGAACCACGGGAATGTCTGGCTTATACCGAACTTCTGCCTCTGCGGCCCGACACGCGTCTCCACCTCCTCTATGTAATACCCGTAGGTTATCTTAGGGTCCACAAGTGTCCCCGCCTGCACCGCTTCCGCCAGAGCCGACTGCCACTGCTCAAAGCTGCTCTTCAGGCCCGCATTGTGAAGCGCTGCATATCGAAGATAATCCTCAACCGTCTCAAACTTCGCCTCTTTGGCCTGCTGCTCTGCCGCCGCGCCGCAACTGACAATGAGCAAAACCACCCCCATCGCCAAAGTCTTTTTTGCCCACTCCATCTCTTTCCCCCTTTCCAGAGTGTCGTGCGTCTAATCGCCGATGCTCGGGTACCACCATCATTATATTATACACAAAACGTCTGTCTGTCCGCTTGAAAAAAATCGCCCATTTATTTACAGACCGGAACCGCTATACAAATAAACTGCCAACCTGATAAACAACGAATGTTACCAGATAAGCTATGGCGGTTAGTCCAAAAAACTGAAACAGGGCCCATCCCCATGAGTTGGTTTCCCTTCTGCAAATGGCTAAAGTTGCTACACACGGCGCACTTATCAAGGCAAAGAGCATTATGCAAAAACCGACCAAAGGTGAATACTCTGATTGGAGCTTGGCTCTTAGTGCCTCCGATTCTTTCTCAACCTCGCCCAAAGAGTGCACGATAGCCATCTGGGCAACAAACACTTCCTTGGCGCCAAGCGCTCCAATAAGTGCTGTGCCAATCCTCCAGTCAAAGCCCAAAGGCCGGATAACAGGTTCCATAGCCGCACCTACACGACCTGCAACCGAGTGTGTCAATGCGACCTCCTGTGCCTGCTGTTCATTGAGGCCGGTTAAAGATGCTTCGCTTGGCTTCGGGTAACTGGTAGCCGCCCAGAGGATGACCGATATCGCGAGAATGATAGTGCCCGCTTTCCTCAGGTACAGCCAGGCCCGCTCCCACGTATGAATAAGAGCACCCTTGATGGTTGGAATTCGATAAGGTGGCAGCTCCATTACAAAAGGGGTTGTTTCACCCTTAAACAATG
Source organism: uncultured Pirellulales bacterium (assembly GCA_964514115.1). Lineage (GTDB taxonomy): Bacteria > Planctomycetota > Phycisphaerae > Sedimentisphaerales > Anaerobacaceae > CAZEPI01. Next base: position 179,199 of record CAZEPI010000009.1, read on the forward strand.
TCATCCGTAACAGCTTGGCGCAGATAATCGCCAGGACAATCCCAATCAGGTAAATCAACCAGAGCATAAGACCGTGCCATTTTGGCGCAAAGAAGGCTGGTATAATAAGGGCATAAATCGACAGTCTCGCACCACAGCTCATTAGCGGTACTACCATAATAGTCGTCAGCCGGTTGCGCCGGTTCTCTAATACGCGAGCAGCCATGATTGCCGGAACCGAACATCCGAAACCAATCAACATTGGTATGAAACTCTTGCCATGCAGACCAATCTTGTGCATTACCCTGTCCATAATAAAGGCGGCTCTGGCCATATAGCCGGAATCTTCAAGAACGGCAATTGCTGTAAACAACAACAGGATGTTCGGTAAAAAGACAAGGACACCGCCCACCCCGCCGATTACACCGTCAACCAGAAGTGATTTAAAAGGGCTTTCGGCGCCCTCGGGCCAAAAACCTGCTACGGTGCTGCCCAGCCATCCAAAGAAGGCCTCGGTCCAGCCCATAAGTGGGTCGCCGACCCAGAACGTAAGCTTGAATACCAAATACATCAACAACAGGAAAATCGGCAATCCCAAAAAACGGTTGAGAATAATTTTGTCTGCTATATCACTGCTGCTGTGACGCAGCTCCACCGTGCTCTTAATGCATTCTTCGCAGGCGCCGGATATGAAGCCGTACCTCTTGTCGGCGATTATGATCTCCGGCTCATCACCGAAAACCGACCTGAGATGTTCTACGCTGGCTTTGGCTGTATCCAGCACTTTCCGGCTGCCAACTTTTTCCGTGGCTTCCCTGTCTTGCTCTAACAGCTTTAGAGCAAACCATCGCAAACCGTATTTTTCCACTAAAAGGGGTTCTTGCTCAGCTAAGTTTGTCTCAAGGTGGGCAATCTCTTTTTCAATCTCCCCGCCGTATTTTACTTTATGCAGACGGTGTCTTTTACCCTGTCGGGCCGTTTCAACTATGGCGTCAAGTAATTCCGACTTGCCTTTACCTTTATTGCCCACTGTTGGTACAATAACGGCCTCCAGAAGCTCAGAAAGATGCTCAATGTCAAAAAGCAGTCCCTTTTGCTCTGCAATGTCGCTCATATTGAAGGCTAAAACTAAGGGGACGTTCATTTCCATCAGCTGGGTTGCCAGATAGAGATTGCGTTCAATATTTGAGGCGTCAATAATATCCACAACAACATCGGGTCGTTCTTCGATTATGAAATTGCGGGCAATGATTTCCTCAATTGAATAAGCCGTCAAGCTATACGTCCCGGGCAAATCAACCACTGTCATCTTATACCCTTTATGCCTGCACAAACCCTCCTTTTTCTCCACGGTCACCCCGGGATAATTGCCTACATGCTGACGAGCACCGGTTAGCAGATTAAAAATGGTGGTCTTGCCGCTGTTGGGGTTACCCGCCAGGGCTACTGTAATCTCTTGTTCCATGGTTTTGCCGACCATATCCTAATTTGCCTTAAAAAGTTAGCTAAAGCGAACTTTTCAAACAAAAAAAATTTACCTCTTTTTCTGATTGATACAACTGCTAAATAACGATGATTTTATGAGCTATACCTCTGCCTAAGATTATTTTGGAACCCTTGACACTTACGACAAAGGGGCCGGGGTGGGCGTTATTTATAACAGTTATCTCCACGTTAGGTACCAATCCCATTGAAGCAAGCCGGTTATTCAAGCCCTGACCAGCGTTTATTCTTACGAGTCTGACTTTCTGGCCTGCTTTTATCATTAATAAAGGCAGCGATTGCTTGTTTTTCATGTGTTGTATTGGATATCTTTCTACGACACTTATGAATCCACGACCTCTCAGTTAGCTATAGAGGTTGGTCCGCCTGTCAAAGGCGGCTTCTATTGGGTTAGTTCCACTGTAATTTTTGAAGCATCTTCTTTGCGTAAAGAAAGATGGTAGCCTTTCAGTTTTATATCTATAGGGTCACCCAACGGTGCGACTCTTTTCACTTCGACAACCGTACCTGGGACGACGCCCATATCGGCGATACGCCTGTTTATGCCGCTTCGACCAAGTATCTTGACAATCCTGCCTTTCTGGCCGGGTTCGACCCTATCCAGCCCGATTATCTTTTCCATATTCCTTTTGCTCCCGCTTCTAAAAAGCTCTTTACCCCCTTGTTTTTTGCAGAATTCCCCAAACTTTTTCGCCAGGTCTTCGCTATCCTTATTTTCGCGCGTTGCAAATTCAATAAAACAGAGGAGTCTTGCAATAATCTCTGGTCCGAGTGTATGCTCGGCCTTACAGGCGGCCAACTGAGCCTTGTCTACGTCAATACCCAACACATTGACAAAAAAAGACTTTAAGATATTGTGCTTTCTGGTGACTGCTGCTGCTGCTTTCTTGCCGTCTTCAGTAAGTGTAATAAAGTTATATGGTTGATAATTAACCAGCCCCTTCTCTGCTAAATGCCTCAATGCCCCGGTTACGGAGGATTTTGCCACATTCAGTGATTTGGCAATATCTTTGCTGCGAGCGATTCCGGAGTTATCAGCTACGTTGAAAATAGCTTCAAGGTAATCCTCTAACGAAGCACTTAAACTCTGGCTATTTGCCTGGCTCATAAGTTCTCCATCGCATTCATTGTACGCTTGGTCTAATATAGTTAGGCGTTCCTAACTTGTCAAGACCTTTTCCCGTTTTTTGCAAATTTTTTCCAACCGGGCTTAACACCGATTGCCGGATACCTGATGAATCGGTGCCTTAGAGATAGGAAAGTGGAGCCCCACGGGCATAGCCCGTGGCACCTCCATCTTCGGCGGAACCCGCCGAAGCACATCCGCCTGCGATAAAGCTTCGGCGGATACCCTTCTCGCATTCATCCACGGGTAGAACCCGTGGCTTTCTGCGAAGGCGGGTAAAACACGCCCTTGTTCCTTGTTCCTTTTCGACAAAGGCAGTGTATCGGAGATATGGATGTATGGGGCCTGTGGTGGCCCCCGCTAAGGGGTCAAGTGCAGGCCGCCGCTTACCATTCGTGCCAGCGCTTTACGACGAATCGAACGAGCACGTCGTTGATGGCCGCTTCATTCAGGGCCTCGTCATAATAGAAATCGCCGCCTGACTTGAATTCGAAGTTGTTCGACACGAAAGAGCCGTAGATATCGCCCTTGGCATTTATCTGGACCTCGGCTTCGGGGGCGTAAACCACGCCCGACCAGTCGTTCTTTGCTTTTATATCGAATTTCTGAGGTCTCTTACCTGTGCCGTAGAGCTGGACGTGCTTCGGCTGCTTCGGAGAGCCGTCGAAGTTAATGCCGCCGCTGTTGCCGCTGATTATGTCACCATCGACGAAGAGTTTGAGCGTAGCATCCGGTCGGACTATAATTTCACAGCCCTGGCCAAGCTCGATGTCACCGGTTATATGAAGTACGACGTCCCCGCCAGTGACCACCAGTTGCACCGACTCTGCCATGCTCCTGTCGTCTCCCTGTAAAGCGATTTGCCTGTATATTCCGCTGTCGGCAGGACCGATGGTCAGTGAGGTTTTCTTTCCAACGAGGCCTTTGGCCTTATCGGGAAGCGGTGGCACAACTACGGCAGGGAAAGGCGGCTGGACCGACATCGCATATCGCCTGCCGGTCGTGGCGCCCTGGTCCTTTATCACCGTGTTCGGGTCGCCGCCTACGCCCACAACGACTTCGCCGTTGACGGTGGTATTGAGCTTGAGGTCGATTTCGTCGTCCTCGGCGCTTATGGTGGCGACTTTCAGATTCCCGTCCGTATCGCTCGCGTCCAGAGAGTTATAGACATCGATAAGAGTGTTGCTTTTGAGGTTAACCTTGCCTCGGGACAGGATTGCATGTTCAAACACGCCGCTCAGGCCCAGAGTCCCCCTGACTGTCTTCAGTGATTGCCCTGAAGCCCCGGCAGATGTAACGGCGTAATTGCCGGCATCGTCCTTGGTCGTCGTGTAACTGAAGACGGCGCTGCAGTTCGGCAGCGACTCGCCGATGGAAGACGGCAGGTCTTTGTCCTTCCAGGGCTTGATATTGAGTTTTATGTTCATTGCGTTGACGCCCTTTTCAAGCCCCGCATCCGCGGCGATTCTGCTGGCGATTTCATTGGATGTTCGAATTGCCGTCCCGCGGACATGCATATCAAGCATCATTAGTCCCACTCCCATTGTCATCAGCAGCACGACGGCGAACATCATGAGGACGAGGGTCATACCGGGTCTGTTCGAGGACTTTACATTCCGGGCCTTTTTCATATCACAGACTCCATCGACCAATTGTTTTTCTGGCTTGCTATCGGCTTATTGCTGCGCCCGACGGCATCGAGGAGGCGCAGTATCTTTTGTATTTAATTCGGCTTTTGAGGGCAATGGGGTTAGTTATGAATGCCCCTCGGGAGAAAATGATGTATTCGCTTAGTTCGCATGATACCCCGCCCCTTCTTAAAGTGTAGGCCGGATTTGGCGTTATGCAAACTAAAAGCGCAACAGCAGCCGAAGCGGTATTAGGCGATTTGAATTTTGCAGCCGCAGAGCCGGTCCCATAACCGCAGTACGGCTCTGTGAATCGGCCCCCGTTTTTTCACGAATATCCGCGATGAAAAACCAAATCCGGATGCTTATCGGAAGCTAAGTGCGGGCGCAGAGATTTTTAACCACGGATGGACACGGATTAACGCTGTTCTGTAACCACGAATTAGCACGAATTTGCACGGATTTTGATTAGCCACCCGTTCGACAAGCTCACGACAGGTGCGCTCAGGGTAGAGTTTTTTTCTTGATTTTTTTGGTGAGGGGGTTTATTTTGTAATAGGCAATACAGGAGCTAATTATGGATACACAGCCAACACCCAGGTGGAGGGAAATCGGATGGCGGGATTTGCACCGCAGTCAAAGGCTGGGGAGCAAGGTGCGGCGTCCGCGGATGTCGGAGATACCCGATGACGGATGAACAAGCGCGACTGCAGAAGGTGGCGACGTTCCAGATCGTCAAGCCGGTGAATATGGACTGGCGGGAATTCAGGAAGCTGCTCCGAGATGTTCGTTACAGATTGTGGCGGCTTGGAAATATGGCCGTTAGCGAAGCATATCTAACTTTCCACAAGAAATACAGGATGGGGCAGGCGCAATCAGATGGCGCCCACAAGCTGAGTGTGCTCGACAAACGGTTACGGCAAGCGCTCATAGACGAGGGGGTGAGAGTAGAAGAGCTGTCGCGATATTCGCGAAAAGGAGCAGTATCAGGTTACATATGCGGAGCTTTTGAAAAAACAAAACTCAGCGCGATAAAGAGCAAATCAAAGTGGAGAGATATCATCAACGGGCGGGCGTCTTTACCGGTTTTCAGGAGGGATTTGGCGATACCGATAAACTGCAGCGACTGCCAGCCGAGGATGATTGAAAGAACCGAAGCGGGGGAATACCAAGTTGATTTGAGAATCTGCCTGCAAGACAAAGAACTTGCGCCCAACGGATACCCTCGGGTTTTATTGTCAACGGCAAAAATCAGTGATGGGCAGAGAGCCGTGCTTGAGCGGCTCGTTTCCAATAAGACGAACTCTTTGCCGGGATACAGGCACCGTTTTTTTGAGATAAAGGAGAAAAGAGGAAAATGGTTTCTTTCGGTGAGCTATGATTTTCCCAGGGCAGAGGCAGGGAAGCTTCATCAAGACATAATTGTAGGTGTGGATTTGGGCTGGTCGGTGCCGTTATACGCAGCATTAAACAAAGGATATGCGAGAATCGGCTGGAAGAAGCTGGAGCCATTGGCGAAACGGATAAGACACCTTCAGAAACAGGTGAAGGGCAGAAGGTTGTCGATGCAACGGGGAGGTCAAGCGGATTTAGCAGGGCCGACCGCTCGGATGGGGCACGGCAGAAGGCGTAATTTGCAGGCGATAGAGAAACTGGAGGGGAAAATCAACGACGCCTATACGACGCTGAATCACCAGCTTTCTCATTGCATAATCGAGTTTGCCAAGAATAACGGAGCAGGAGTAATACAAATCGAGGACCTTAGGGGGTTGGCGGATGAATTGAGGGCCACCTTTATTGGTCAAAACTGGAGATACCATCAGTTGCAGGAGTTCATCAAATACAAGGCCGAAGAAGCGGGGATAAAGGTAGTGCCACCGGTAAATCCTTTTTACACGTCCCGCAGGTGTAGCGTTTGTGGTTATCTTCATAAGGATTTCACTTTTGAATATCGGCAGGTCAACAGAAAGAACGGAATGTCGGTGATGTTTGAATGTCCCGAATGCAGTAAAAAAGCGAAGGAAGAAGGAAAAGAGTACAAGGCGTTAAATGCCGATTATAATGCCGCGAGGAATCTGGCAACGGCGAATATCGAGGAAAAGATTCGATTGCAATGTAAGGAGCAAGGAATAGAATACACAGAGTTGCCGAAGAGTTGAGAGAAGGTCGTTCTTTGAAATAAAGATATAGCTGCCGGTAAAACGATAGCCCACGGGCAATTGCGTGCGGCAGTTTAGGCCGACTCGAACGGCCTGAAGGTTGAGGTTAAAGTCACATGTAAGCGGAAAAAGTGTGTTTCCCATTGTGTTCGCTCACCAATACACGCATTTTTTTTGTGGTCGAATCGGGCTAACGCCTTTCCTGCAAAGATATTATGAAGACCGTGGTGTAGGCGACCTTTTTTTGCGGTGTACTTCGAGGACACCGTTTCCAATGTTATCTTCATTAGGTGGTGTAGGCGACCTTTTTTTGCGGTGTACTTCGAGGTTCTCTTAGTTAGCCCCCAAGCACCCAATAGGTGTAGGCGACCTTTTTTTGCGGTGTACTTCGAGGTATTGGCGAACCTTGCTTGAATCCATTACAGGTGTAGGCGACCTTTTTTTGCGGTGTACTTCGAGGTGTACAAAGCACGGCTGCGCAACCTCCGGCGGTGTAGGCGACCTTTTTTTGCGGTGTACTTCGAGGCTGGAAACGATACGTTGAGTCCAAAGGGACGGTGTAGGCGACCTTTTTTTGCGGTGTACTTCGAGGATGTGGCCTGATGTCTATCGCGTTCTTTGTGGTGTAGGCGACCTTTTTTTGCGGTGTACTTCGAGGTCCATAAGCCAACAGAGAAACTGAGAGAAACTGAGAAACTGGGGACAGTCACCTATTTCAGAGAAACTGGGAGAAACTGGGAGAAACTGGGGACGGAGAAACTGGGAGAAACTGGGGACAGTCACCTATTTCTGTATCGGAGGAAACTGGGGACGAGGAAACTGGGGGAAACTGGGGGGGAAACTGGGGGAAACTGGGGGGAAACTGGGGGAAACTGGGGACAGTCACCTATTTCTGGGGGGAAACTGGGGACAGTCACCTATTTCTGTATCGGGGAAACTGGGGACAGTCACCTATTAGGAAACTGGGGACAGTCACCTATTTCTGTATCGACAGAGCGATGGAAGATAGGAC
>CAZEPI010000010.1:0-152930 GCA_964514115.1 uncultured Pirellulales bacterium
GAAATAGGTGACTGTCCCCGGTTTCCCCCCGGTTTCCCCCGGTTTCCCCGTCCCCGGTTTCCCCCGATATGGAAATAGGTGACTGTCCCCGGTTTCCCCCGGTTTCCCCCCGGTTTCCCCGGTTTCCGGTTTCCCCACGTGAAACGTGGGGCTAAATAACGGAGGAATGCCCCCGTGCCGTCAGAAAGCGCGGCGGCGCGGGGGGCCAGGGGTAGGCCTCGCGGGGTTCGGGGGGTGAATCAAACCCCACGTGAAACGTGGGGCTAAATATATGGATTCCGCAGGCCTTCGAGTTCGTTCGGGATGGCGTTATGTAAGGGGGTACGTCGCCGTGCCGTTCGACGGCTAAACAGGGGCGGGGCTGTGAGCCGTGGCTCGTGACCCGGCCCTCGTGGCCCGTGGGAGCACGTTGACCCCCAGCAGAGCTGAGGGCTAACCGATAAGGAAGGGGCCCGTGCACCACGTGGGGTGCACGGCAGGCACCTGCACCACGTGGGGTGCACGGCAGGCACCTGCACCACGTGGGGTGCAGGGTGAGGGGGATTCAAACGCGCGTTTCAAACGTTTGTTTGAGCCATTCGCGCACATAGCGCAGAGGCGAAATCGCATTTTTGCAAAAAATTTTTACTCCCTTGCCCATAACAACTTACGCAAATCACCCCTCCACAAAATCCCCCGAATTTCGGACCAAACGCGCAAGTTCGTGCAGGGGTGGGGGCCGTGCACCACGTGGGATGCACGGCAGAGGACAGAAGACAGAGTGTCGGGTGAGCGTATAGCGGGCAGCGGATAGCGTATAGGTAACATCCAACAGCCAACATCGAACGTCCAACGTCCAACGTTCAGCAGGGAACCGAGGGACCAGGCAATTGTTTTGAGCATTTAGATTTCGGATTTCGGATTTCCAGCAGCATAGGGATGAGGGTGAAAGTCGAGCTGACAATCAAGATTGACATACCTGCACGGCTGTACCGAATCTGCATTGCGCTGGTGCTGCTCTACCGCCGCATCCGCTTCGGGTACGCTTTCCGTCGAATACGATTAACGCAGGGTAAGTTCGCCATCGTCGATGCGGAAGACTATGAGCGATTCAACCAGCACAAATGGTATGCCACCAGGGACGGAAACACCTTTTATGCCGGCCGATGCTCCCGCGTCGGGAAGGGCAAAAAGAGACTCTACATTAAGATGCACAGGCAGGTAATCAAGCCGCCACAGGGCCTGCTCATCGACCATATCAACCGTAACGGACTCGACAATCGAAAGGCCAACCTTCGGCCGGTTACATACGCTCAGAACATGCTCAACAGAGAATACAAGTTCAAGAGAAAACGTTCTCGGTCAAAATACAAAGGCGTAGGCTGGCACAAATACACAAACAAATGGCACGCACAGATATGCCATAACCGCAAACGCAAAAGCATCGGATATTTCGACAGCGAACTCGCCGCCGCCCGCGCATACGACAAGGCAGCAAGAGAATACCACAAAGAGTTCGCATCACTGAATTTCCCTGAAAATCCTTAGCGCCGGCTGTCCAAATGAGGATTATCGCTGTCACTGTAAGTGACACTGAGTAGGTTTCCCTAAAGTAACAACGTCACGCATGCGGGGACAGAACCAGTTTATATGCCCAGGCCATTGACTATCGGGCTCAAACGTGCTATAATACGTGTTTTGTGTATTGCCGTGTCTTCACGGAGCTGGTGAGTAGCAAGGGTTTTCCTGCCACACCTGCAGGCCATGAGGTAGGAGGAGCAGGATACTGAAAGTTCTTCGGGTATCAGTAGTTATATCTCTGCTGGCAACATGCTTTGCAGGTTCGGTTTCGGCTCAGGGTTGTCCTGAGGGGGATTTGACCGGCAATTGCAGGGTTGACGTTTTTGATATGTTTCTTTTTGCCGAGCAGTGGCTGGATTCTTCGGGAAGCGCCGATTTCGACGGGATGAGCGGAGTTGATTTGGCTGATTTTGCCGTGTTGGCCGGGGATTGGGGGACGGGTAACAGAAAGACCACCGTAGTCATCAACGAATTCATGGCCGACAACGACGAGTTCATCCAGGACCCGCAGGGGGAATACGACGACTGGATGGAAATCCACAACTACGGGCTTGATTCGATTGATATCGGCGGGATGTATCTGACCGATGAATTGAGCTCTGACCCGGCAACGTGGTGGGAGGTTCCAAATGATGTTCCCGGCGCTACGACAATAGAGCCGGGTGGCTTTTTGCTTATCTGGGCCGATGAGGACAGCGGGGCCGGGCTGCACGCCGACTTCAAACTCAGCGCATCCGGCGAGGACATCGGTCTGTTCGATATCGACCGTATTAGTAAAATCGACAGCATCAGCTTTGGTCCTCAGGGCGGTGACGACTCGCTGGGCAGATTTCCCGATGCCGCGCCTAACTGGCGGGTGTTTTCAACGGAAACCGGCTCACCACCGACTCCGGGCAGTTCAAACCAGATTCAGATGCCCGAAGTCGTCATCAATGAGATTATGTATCATCCTACGCACGGCCAGTTTGAGCCCGAGCCGGTAGGGCGCGAGTTTGTCGAGCTTTACAACGCAGGGGCTGAGACGGTTGATATGACCGGATGGCAATTCACGGATGGAATCGACTTTAATTTCCCGGCAGATACGAATTTGGCCCCACAGGGATATCTCGTCGTTGCCGCGGATGTGAATGCCTTCAGTGCGGTTTACGCGTCCGTTACCAATGTGATTGGGGGTTGGGTCGGTAAGCTGCGAAACAGCGGCGAAAAGATTGTCCTTGCCGACGCAAACGGTAAGCAGGTTGACGAAGTTCACTACTACGACGAAGGCGACTGGGCCGAGCGAATGCTGGGTCCTCTCGACCACAACGAGCGCGGCTGGGAGTGGTCAAACGCCCACGACGGTGACGGCAATTCTCTTGAGCTGATTAATCCGCTTATGCCCAACGAGCACGGCCAGAACTGGGCGGCGAGCGCGGCAGGGCCGACGCCTGGCGCGGTGAATTCGGCAGGTGCCGCCGACATTGCACCACTGATAGCCGATATAGAACAGTCGCTTTTCATACCAACGTCAAGTGACACGGTGGTTGTTACTGCTGCGATTGTCGATGAGCTGACAAGCGGTCTTTCGGTGAGTTTGCGTTATCGTGTGGATGGTCAGCCGTCTTTCAGCGCAACGGCGATGTTCGACGACGGCGCTCACGGCGACGGACATGCAGGCGACGGAGTCTATGGTGCGCAGTTGGCTGCTGAACCCAACGGTACGATAATGGAGTTTTATATTCAAACCACCGACGCCGCAGCCAATACCAGAACCTGCCCTGCGCCGGCAGATGTGGACGGGACACCGGAGCAGGTGACGAACCTTCTCTATCTTGTGGACGATTCGTTTGACCCCAACTGGCAGGGTGGGCGACAGCCGGTCTATTACATTATTATGACCGACGCAGAATTCCAGCATCTGCAGGATATCGGCGACACCAACTTCACACCCGAAATCAGGGAGTACAGGACAGATGCGCAGATGAACGCGACTTTCATCAGTGTTGACGGGACCGATACGAAGCTGCGATACAACGTCGGCGTTCGCAACCGGGGCCAGGGTACGCGCCGCACGCCGCCGATGAATTATCGCGTCAACTTCCGGCACGACGAGACGTGGAAGGACATTACGGAAATCAACTTCAATACGGAGTACACGTATCTACAGCAGGTTGGCAGCCAGATATTCCGTCTGGCGGGCCTGCCAGCCGCTTCATCCGCCGCCATCCAGGTCTGTGTCAACGGTCGAAACCTCTCGATAGACGGCGAGAGAATGTACCATACCTATACCCGTCTTGAGGTGATAAACGACGACTTTGCAGACAACCACTTCGGCGGCGACGGAGACGGAAATGTCTATAAGTGCGCACCGCTCGGCTACAGCGCCTCACTTGAGTACTTAGGTACAAATCCGCTGGACTACAACGACGACGGCTACTTCAAACAGAGCAACGAGGCCGACAACGACTGGAACGATTTGTTCGAGCTGACCAATATAATCCAAAACGAGCCGGACGCTACTTTCGTAAGTGAAATGCGGCGGGTTGCCGACGCCGAGCAGTGGCTGCGATGGTTTGCCGTCCATTCACTCATCGACAACAACGAGACGAACCTCGGTATCGGTTACGGCGACGATTACTATATGTACCGAGGCGATGTCGATACTCGTTTCTTGCTGGTCCCGCACGACCTCGATACGGTCCTCGGCCTCGGCGACGAGCCGGTGACCACGGACTACTCGATATTCCGGGCGGCGGACGGGTGGTATCTGCGAAACACTATCGACCGATTCCTGAGGCACCCGGTTTTTGCCTGGCGATACTATAAGATATTCGAGGAGCTTATTGAGACGGTATTCGACCCGAACGAGATTGCAGTTCTGTTCCAGAATGCTGCGAGTGACTACGTTCCTGCTCAGACAATTGCGCAGATAAGGGACCACGTCGCCGTTCGCAACGCCCAGGTCCTCGCCCAGTTGGCAGCCATTCCAAGACAGCTCACGGTGAACAGTGATTTGCCTGTTGTTAATGGCTATCATCGTACCACAGGCAGTGTCACCAGCGTCTATGGAATAGCCAGTCCGCTGACCACCCGCTCGGTTTTGGTCAACGGGCAAGGGGCGACGTGGTCGGATAACGACGATGAGTGGCAGACCGGCAGCACCGTCGCGCTAAATCCGGGAATCAATCGCATTATTGTTGAGACGTTTGACAGGCCGGCTGGTGACGGCAACCAGCTCGAATGTGCGCACATAGATATATGGTACGACGACGGAGATATGAACACACTTTCCGGTTCGATACCGGGGCCGAATATGGTCCTCGATGCCGCCTCCGGGCCCTGGCATATCACCGGTGATGTCACGGTTCCGGCCGGCGTGACTTTGTTTATAGAGCCGGGTACGACCCTGTTCTTCGATGCCGGCTGCGGAATCACGGTCAGTGGGCGGCTTGTGGCAGAGGGGACGAAGTATGAGCGTATCCGTCTGACGAAGGTCCCGGGCGGCGCGTCGAGCTGGGACGGGCTTGCCTTTGTCAATTCACTCAACGACAGCCGCCTTCGCTACGCGGATATGGAATACGGCGATGCTCAGGGGCAGGCAATACTTGTCAGCAACTCGCAGCTTCTGTTGGACAATGTCACCTGGGCCGGCGCCGCAAACACAATACTTGAACTGTCACATCCTTCGGTGATAGCCCGCGACTGCATCCTGCCGGACGTTGTGGATATCGAGCCGGTGCACGGCGGCGACCTTACGGGCGGCGAATATCTTATCTTCGAGCGCAACACCTTCGGCACGACTACCGGCTACAGGGACATAATTGATTTTTCCAACTGCACGCTGCCCGGCCCGATACTGCAGGTTTATGACAATGTTTTCCTTGGTGGTCAGGATGACGGGCTCGATTTAGATAATGCCGATGCCTACGTCGAGGGTAATATCTTTATGAATTTTGTGGGCGGAACCGCCACCAGCACAAGCAACGCGATTGCCACCGACCTGAACTCGGAGATTGCAGTGCTGCGGAACATTTTTGTTAATAACGACCACGCCGTCCTGCTAAAGGGCTATGCGTCAATCCGTGCCGAGCACAACGTCTTTGTGGGGTGCGGCGTTGCGGTGATTAACTTTCAGGAAGATGAGATGGTGGACCCGGGCGATTCTGCTTTTCTTGAGGGCAATATCTTCTGGGACGTCAACGAGATGTTCCAGAACGATTACGGCGCAAGCCCGACTATCGTTATGAACTATTGTATGGCTCCCAATGATGTACACTATCTCGGCACCGGCAATATCGACGCCGACCCGATGTTTGTCGATGAGCAAAGTGATTTGCACTTGAGGTCCGGCTCACCCGCAACTGGCGCCGGGCCGAACGGTTCGGATATGGGGGTGTATGTCCAGCAGGGAGCTTCCGTATCCGGTGAGCCGGACGGCAATACATACCGCACGACGGCAACGCTTACAGTCGGTGGGCCTGATGTGGTTGCGTATGAGTACCGTGTGAAGGACAATGATACGTACGGCGGGTGGAGCAGTGAGACTGATGTAGCGGTCCCGATTGAGTTGAGTGGTCTGAGCAACGGGCATTGTTATACTGTCTATGTCAAAGGGAAAAACTCCCTGGGCAACTGGCCCGGCGAGCCGAACGGCAACGCTTCCGAGACCTGGGTTGTTGACACTGGTTATTCCCGGCTCCGCGTAAACGAGATACTCGCTCATACGCACGGGGCTGCTCCGGACCTTATCGAGCTATTCTACGACGGTCCGTCGGCCATCAGTCTTGTCGATAAGAGTATGACCGATGACCCATGCGAGCCGAGGAAGTTTGTCTTCGGCAGTATCGCTATGAATCCGGGCGACTACATTGTCCTCTACGGCGATGCCAATACAGGTCCCGACCACCTGGGCTTTGCATTGAATAGCTTCGGCGACGGGTTGTATCTCTACGACAGCATTGCAAACGGCGGCGTGCTTATCGACTCGGTTGAGTTCGGCCAGCAGATAAACGATTTCACTATAGCCCGCTTTGCCGGTGACCGGTGGCACTTGGCTGAGCCGACGCTGGGCTCTGCCAATACCGAGCAGCCGCTCGCCAATCCAAGAAAGCTGAAGATAAACGAATGGCTCGCAAACGGCGAAATGCTGTATCAGGATGATTTTGTTGAGCTTTATAGTCCGAGCTTGCTGCCGGCTTCGCTTGGCGGTCTGTACATAACCGATAAGTTTGTCACGCGTCCCGACAAGCATCGCATTGCAGATTTGAGTTTTGTCGAGCCGAACGGCTATGCCGTTTTCATCGCCGACGATGACGAGACGACGGGCCCGAGCCACCTCAACTTCAAGCTGTCCTCAGAGGGTGAGATAATCGGCCTATTCGACGCGGACCTGACCGAAATCGACAAGGTAATCTACGGCCCTCAAACCACGGATGTTTCGCAGGGCCGCTCGCCGGACGGCTCAGAATATTACGGTTTCTTTGCCACTCCAACACCGGAGCAGGCAAACCCGAACGTGCCGCATCCGCAGCTCCCACCCTCGGCATTTGATTCGGTCAGTTCAGCCGGCAGCAGCACCGCAGGCGCGACGCTTAGCTGGTCGCATACAATCGGGTCGGGCAGCAACCGGCTTCTTACGGTTGGTCTGGAGGCGGAAACCACATCGGCTGACGTTGCGAATCTGACTGTTCAGAGCGTCAGGTTTAACGGCATCGACCTTACCAAAGCAGGCGACGAGCTGATTACGACCGGCAGCTACTCACTGGGCGCGGAACTCTGGTACCTGCTCGAGGCATCTGTCGCCGCGGCTGGGACGTACACGGTTGAAGTGACGTATTCCGGCATTGTTCGCGCCAGAGCCGGCGGCGCCATTTCCATTGCCGGCGCCGTCCAGGCCGCACCCGAGGACGTGGCTACCAGCACAGCGACAGATAATCCCATTTCCTCAACGGTCACCGCCTCGGCTGGTGCGTGGGTGATTGACGCGGTCGGATGCGGCGACGACACCGGCAATTTCACGACGCAGTCGTCCGGCGGGCTGAAGCGCTATCAGGCGCAGGGGTCTCCGGGTGAGCCGCTCTATGGTTGCGTAGGCGCGGGCAGCACGACAACTGCTTCGGCGGCCGGACCCGTGACCGTCGAGTGGAACTGCTCTTCGGTGAACAGGATGGCACAGGTGGCCGCGTCTTTTGCGATGCTGCCCTAACCTGCCCCGCCGGAAGGCGTCCCCTCTGGGACTGCGAATTGCCGGTACTGTGTCAAACCGCACCGAGTTTCATCTTCGATAATCCCTTGGGAAAAACCGCTGCTTGCATTATAATCCTGCCGAAGCAATACCTTTGCTATGCTGGTATTTAGAGAGGACTATTCCTTTTGGACTCGCAGATGACTGAAACTACTGCTGCACAACAGAAGCATCGCTCCTCTCGGGCTGTGCCTTTGAGCAGAATCCAGAAACTTATTGCCCGACGAATGGCGCACTCTAAGCGGACCAAGCCCTGCTTTTATATCGAGAGAAGGGCTGACACGACTGAGCTGATGGCGCGAAGGCATGATTTGAAGAAATCGCTGGGTGTCAAGATTACGACAAATGCTTTCTATATCCGTGCACTCGCGCTGGCCGTGAGGCAATTCCCGCTCGTGGTGGGTGTGCGTGAGGGTGACAATATACGCATAGCGGATTCGATTAACGTAGGATTTGCCGTAAACGCACCGCAGGGTCTTGTGGTGCCTGTAATAAAACAGGCCGACACAAAATCACTGGCCGATATCGCCCGGCTTGAAAAGGCACTAACGAGCAAGGCACGCAGCAACAAGCTCAACCTCGAGGAAATGGAGGGTGAAACGATCGCGCTGAGCAATCTGGGGGCGTATGACATCGACTCTTTTTTCGGAATTGTCCCTCCGCCGGCAAGCGTCATCCTTGCCGCGGGCAATACACTGCGAAGGGCTGTCCCCGTCGCCGGCAACATAACGCCTGCAAAGCTGACAAGTTTCACTCTTGCTGCCGACGGCACAGTGATAACAGAGCCGTACGCCGCCCAGTTTCTCAGGCACTTTGCCGAGCTGCTGGGAAATCCACAGGAATTGATTTGACGCAGCCCGAATATGGTCTCATTTCTGAAAGGATTGAAGATGCGTCCTCAAGTTTTGTTTTTTAATACCGCCGGTCAGGTAACTATCGCAAAGACGGCAGTTGGAATGCTTGTATTGGCGTTGTGCCTGACATTTGCGTGCAACCCGGAGGCCGTAAGCTCCAAGTCAGATAGGCCGGTTTCTTCGCCGGCGCTTGATGACAAAATCAGCACGCCAACTCCCACAGCCACTGACGGACCGCACATATACAAGGATGAGTTTCTGACCGATGTCAGTATGCCCATTGGGGGTATAGGCGCCGGCTGCATCCAAATCAACGGCAAGGCCGAGCGGGAATACTGGCGCATCTTCAACAGCTTTCATCAGCTTTTTGTGCCGAACAGCTTCTTTGCCGTACGGGCTAGGACGGCCGGCGACCAGCCGATTGTGAGGGCCTTGCAGACAAGCCCCGTTGGTCCATTTGAGGCAATGAGTAGTCTTACCTTTCGCGGCGAATATTCGTTTGGCTGGTTCGACTTTGAAGACGATTCGCTGCCTGTGAAGATGAGCATGGAAGTATTCAATCCGATGATACCAATGAACGAGAAGGACTCAGCCATCCCGTGCGCGATATTTACGTTGACGGCAAAAAACACGTCAGGCAAGCCCGTTACGGTGAGCTTGCTGGCCACACAGCAAAACGCGGTCGGCTTCACAGGCACAGGGAAGATCGAGGGCCGAAAATATGAAACCTACGGTGCCAATCGCAACGGCCTTATAAATCGTGATGGGGCTACCGTGCTTTATATGTTCTCGGATAAACCGCAGGACGACCCGGGCAAGGGCGATATGGCGCTGGCGGTGCTGGCCGAGGATTGCTGGGCAACGGCAGACATTGAAACGCTCGAAAATCTAAAGCAGGACTTCTCAGACGACGGCGGAATTGCCGCCCGGCTCGAGAAGGGGCCTTCTCCCGACGGTGAGACTATCGACGGCGCGCTGGCGGTGGAGTTTACGCTCGAGCCCGGGCAAAGTCGCGATGTCCCCTTTGTGCTGACGTGGTACTTCCCCAATGCAACACACGGCTTTGCCGAGACGGACTGGATTCACTACGGCAATATGTACACAAACTGGTGGGATGATGCGCTCGATGTGGTGGATTACGTTGTAGAGAACTTCGGGTCTCTGAAGGCGCAGACCAAACTCTTCCACGACACCCTCTATGCCTCAAACCTGCCTCGTTATCTGCTCGACCGGCTCAGCTCGCAGTTTTCGATACTGCACAGCAAGACGTGCTTTTGGGCTGAGGACGGATATTTCGGTCTCTGGGAGGGAACGAACTGGGATTCGGGCTGCTGCTACGGCAATTGCGGTCATGTCTATCAGTACGCACAGCTTCACGCCCGGCTGTATCCCTCGATTGGCCGTCGTTTGCGCGAGCAGGCGCTTAGCTATCAAAAGGATGATGGCAACATTCCCAATCGCCAGCCCGACGGTTCCGATGCCATCGACGGGCAGTTGGGTGAAATCCTCGGCTGCTACCGCGAACACCTGACCGGCACCAACAATAGCTGGCTCGACGAGCACTGGCCGGGCATCAAAAAGGCAATGGAGCACGCCATCCTGCGATGGGACCCCGACGAGGACGGCGCCCTGTCGGGACGACAAGGCAATACACTCGACGGCAACTTGGGCGGAAGCACGTCCTGGTTGGGCACGATGTATCTTGCCGCACTGCAGGCAAGTGAGAAGATGGCAATGCTTGAAGAGGAGGATAATACTGCGTCGCGCTATCGCAGGATACGCCGGGAGGGGATGCACAGGCAGAACGAGACGCTGTGGAACGGCGAGTATTACATTCAGATACCAGACGCCGAGCCGCGTGAGGATTACGGCAACGGCTGCCACATCGACCAGCTTCTCGGCGAGTGGTGGGCGAGCCAGTTGGGCCTTGGTCCTTATTATCCTGAGCAGCGAAGAGTGCAGGCATTGAAAGCACTTTTCACATACAACTTCCGCACGGACTTTGAGGATTTTGAGTTCACGGAGCGCAAGTTCGTTGACCGGGCGGACGCGGGGATGCTGATGATTACCTGGCCTGGGGAAAATGCACCGAAGAAGGTAATACGGTATGGTAACGAGGTGTGGACGGGGACGGAATACTCGGCCGCGGCAACGATGATACAGAACGGGCTGCTTGACGAAGGGCTCAAGGTCGTAAAAGCCGTAGCCGACCGCCATGACGGCCGGCGAAGACGAAACATCCAGTACGAAGGGCGCTCAGGTAATCCATTCAGCGATGACGAAAGCGGCAAGTTTTACGGCAGGGCTATGAGCATCTGGTCGGTGCTGCTTGCCTGTCAGGGCTTTGCATATGACGGGCCGGCGGGTCTGCTCGGCTTCAAACCCGTCTGGCAGCCGGATAATCACATCTCCTTCTTTACCACGGCACAGGGCTGGGGACTTTTCGAACAAAATCGCGTGGGCACGGCGCAATATAACAGGGTCGAGCTGCGATACGGCAAGCTGCAAATCATTCAGCTTATACTGGAGCTGCCCGAGAGCGAAGAGCCGGCACGCGTTGAGACATTCGTAGATAGCACGCCGATTTATTCAGCCATTAAGCTGGAGGGACGCGAAATGCACATTACCCCGGAGAAGCCGGTCGTCCTCACAGCCGGTTCCACACTGCGAGTCGAATCACATCTGCCGGTGGACAAGACAGCCGTTGAGCCTGGACCGCGACGCATCATCAGTCTCGACGGCCTGTGGGATATTGCCGAAGGCGGCCTGGAAGAGATTCCCTCGACATTCAGCCATCGTGTTCCTGTTCCGGGACTGGCCGACATGGCAGAGCCCGCTTTCGAGCAGGTCGGTGTCAAAGGGGTCGATGAACGTCGCGATTGCTTTTGGTATCGCCGCACATTTCGCGTCGATGGTGACATACCGGAAGTGGCACTGTTGAAGATACACAAGGCCAAGTACGGCACGCGCGTTTACCTAAATGGCAGATTGGTGGCCGACCATGTGCCCTGCTTTACCCCAGGCATTTTCGACGTCAGCCGTTACCTCAACGGCAAAGGTGAAGACAACGAACTCATTGTCCGCGTCGGCGCTCACCGCGAGCTTATTCCCAAAAGCGTCCCTTCAGGCCACGATTTTGAAAAGGTCCGTTACATTCCCGGTATCTACGACTCGGTTGAGCTTATCCTCACCGGCTCGCCGCACATCATGCGGGTTGAAGCTGTGCCAGATTTGCCCGCCAGCGCCGTCCGCGTCCATGCTCAGGTCACCAGCATCGGCAAAACTCGTGACGTTGTCGTCCGTGGTGTCGTGCGTGAGGTTTCTTCAGGCAAGGTGGTCGGCACGGGACAAAGCGCAACGGCGACAGTGCCGGCCGACAAAAAGAAGACACCTCCCTTTGAAATTCCTATTGAGAATTTTCGGCTGTGGTCTCCCGAAGACCCGTTCCTTTACGAGCTTGAAGTGAGTACCGGTACGGATACCGTCAAGACACGGTTTGGGATGCGCTCGTTTGAATTTGACAGCAAGACTGGCAGGGCAGTCCTTAACGGCAGAGCGTATATGATGAGAGGAACCAATGTCTGCATCTTTCGCTTCTTTGAAGACCCTCTCCGCGGCGATCTGCCCTGGCGCGAGCAATGGGTCCGGCAGCTCCACCGGAAATTCAAGAGCATGCATTGGAACTCGATCCGCTACTGCATTGGCTTTCCGCCCGAAATCTGGTACAGAGTCGCCGACGAGGAGGGCTTTCTCATACAGGACGAGTTCCCAATCTGGGGCGAGGCCGAGGACCTAAAGCCGGGGGAACTTCAGAAGCAGTACCGGGCGTGGATGGAGCAACACTGCAATCATCCGTGTGTCGTAATCTGGGATGCTCAGAATGAGACCGTCACTGAGGTAACCGGCGAGGCGATACGAACGGTCCGCAAGTGGGACCGTTCGGCTCGGCCGTGGGAGAACGGCTGGTCGCCGCCACAGTCCGCAGGACGCCTTCCGGCGGGCCCCAACGATGTCTTCGAGACGCACCCCTATATGTTTAGCGTCTATAAAGACGGCAGAGGCACCTTTTCGCTAAGTCAATTGTCCGATTACAAGGTGGGGCCTCGCAATTGCTGGCTGGATAAGTACAGACGCCGAGCCGAGGGCAAGCTGTCTATACCATATAAAGCAATCAGGAAGTTGCCCTGGATCATTAACGAATACGGCTGGCTCTGGCTCAACCGCGACGGTACCCCAACGACCCTGACGGAGAACTATTACTTAAGCGTCCTCGGCTCCGGCGCCACTGCTGAACAGAGATGGTACTTGTATGCCCGCAACCTTGCCGCGCTTACAGAGTTCTGGCGGTGCAGCCGCGCCTGTGCCGGTGTCCTACACTTCTGCGGCCTGGGCTATTCCCGGCCGGGCGGCCAGACAAGTGACAACTTCGTTGATGTCGAAAAGCTGGTCTTTGAACCCAACTTCGAGGAGTATGTGCGTGACGCATTTTCGCCGGTTGGCTTGATGATAGATTTCTGGTCCGACCGGTTGGTTGCAGGCATCGAACATGAATTTCCCGTAACGGTGATTAACGACCTCTATGAAGACTGGCAGGGGCCGGTGCACCTTAGGATTACAAAAGACGAGCAGGTTCTGTTCGAACAGTCGAAAAACGTGAGGGTCTCGCCATTGGGCCGACAGCGGGTGAGATTTTCAGCTATTATTCCAGATAAGGCGGGCAAGTGCCAAGCAACCGCAGAACTGCAAACACCGGACGGCGACTTCGTGAAAAGTGTCCGAGACTTTGAAGTGGTCGGCACGGATTAGAAAAACGTCCCGCGGTCGAGGCGACAGACTATACCTGGGGATGTTCTTCGCCGGGCGTTATCTGCGTCAATTCTGACGAGGCCGCATCGACGTGGTGCCGGGGCACCTCACGGATTTCGAGGACGCCAGAGTCGTCATCCGCCTTCGCGAGAGGGTCGAAGCCGCTTCGGCGGAGTCCCTTTTCCGATAGTTCCTGTTCGCTCCGGCTCTGTTCGGACATCGGTTGTGGCTCGCTGTGGATGAATTGAGCTACCTGTTCATAATCTTCGGCGCCGTGGCAGTTGGGTTCGTACTCAAAGATGGTCTTGCCGTAGCTCGGCGCCTCGGCTAATTTGATATTGCGTCGGACGCAGACCGGCAGAATCTGCGCCTGCGACCACGCACAGTTGGTTCCCCTGGCGTTATCAAGAAACTGCTCAATATCCGCACGGACCTCTTTCGGCAGCGACGCCCTGCTGTCATATATACAAAGCAGTACGCCTTTGACCTTCAATTGCGGATTGATTCTTTTGTTTACAAGCTCGACGGTTTGCAGCAGTTTGCCGAGCCCCTGCAGTGCGAGGAAGTGCGGCTGTAGCGGAATCAGTATCTCGTTCACGGCTGCGAGGGCGTTGAGCGTCAACAAGCCCAGAGATGGTGCGCAGTCAATAATTATGTAATCCAGCTTGTCCTCGAGTCCGGCCAGCGCTTCGCGCAATATCGTCTCCCTTCCCACGACGCTTACCAGCTCGCTCTCGGCTCCTACAAGGTCTATGTTGGCGGGCAAGACCCAAAGATTGGGACGGACAAGCAGCATCTCCTGTCCGGCTTCTGACGATTGCGTGAGAACCTTATATGAGCCGGCTTCGATACGCTCAGGGTCAAGACCGAGATGCGTTGTCAGGTGCCCCTGAGGGTCCAAGTCTATTACCAGCACTCTGAGCCCTTTTCTCGCCAGAGCCGCCGCAATATTAACCACCGTGGTCGTCTTGCCCACTCCCCCTTTTTGGTTTAATACTGCAATCTTCCTCATTCTTCTGCTTTGTCGTCCCTGAATTCTTTCTCCAAGTGCCCCCTGCCCCCGGTGTCAGGGGCGATTTTCCTGAGGACTGCATCGAGCACCCCATTGACAAAGGCCGGTGACCTATCCGTGCTGAACTTCTTGGCAATTTCGATCGCCTCGTTTATCACAACCTTCGGCGGAATCTCGCTGCAGAACTTCAACTGATAAACACCTAATCGCAGAATACTTTTATCGACCAGCGAAAGCCGCGACAAATTCCACTTGATGATTGAGTTGCTTATGAGTTCGTCGCATACGTTCAGATTTTCCCAGGTTTCCTTGGCCCATTTGTAGGCAAGCTCCTGGACGGCGGCACTCGGGGCATCCTCTGCAAAGAATTCATCAAGCGTATTAAGCAGTTCGGAGCCCTGAACATCGAGTTGATAGAGCGCCTGCATCGCGAGCTCGCGCGCCCTTGTCCTGCTGTCCACACATTGGCCTTTCAATGGTCTTGCCATCCCGCCAGAAGGCGTCCCTTGCGGGACTTGCGGGATAGTCCAGCCGAAGATTGTTCTTAAGTTATCAATGACCGAATCAAATCTGCTCCAGGACGTTCGCCATTTCCATCGCCGTCATAGCCGCTTCGGCACCGGCGTTGCCCCTCTTTGTTCCTGCGCGGTCGACCGCATCTTCGAGCGTCTCACACGTCAAAACGCCGAATACAGCCGGAACATCCGAATCATAGTTTATCTGCCCTATGCCTCTGACCACCTGCTGGCAAACATAATCATAATGCTGTGTTTGTCCGCGTATGACCGCACCAAGACATAAGACCGCAGCGAACCGGCCGCTCCGGGCAAGCTTCTTTGCTGCGATAGTGATTTCACATGCCCCCGGCACCCATACGACCGTTATCTGCTCATCACCTGCGCCGTGTCTCTGGAGACAATCGACGGCGCCGCCGAGCAGACGGGCGGTAATGAACTCGTTAAACCTGCTTACAACAATGGCGTATTTGCCCTTGCCCGCAGTTAGTTGCCCTTTTATCTCTTTGACCATTTCCTAATCTCTCCGAAACAGACACTTACTCCTCTGCGCCGCATTGGCGCAGCGGAATTCTATTCGCCGGTACTGCGGTCAACATTATAAGACTATTGAGCCGACCTTTCCAGAAAAACACGCCACGTGCAGCCCTGCCTCGCGTCAAATCCCTGGTCTGCTACAATCTAACCTCCTTGGATATAACAGCTTATAACTCCCATAGCACGTCAAATTCCTCACGTCTCCAAACACAGATGCGGTCGCAAAAAAAGTGCTAACCCGCCCACATTTGCTTGGCGATAACGCTTGTGTGGACCCCCGATGCAATCGGGGGCGTGCCGAGCAGAATCGAAATGGAAATTTAGAGGCGAGCGACTGTATGCCTTTTGAAGATACGACATTCGGTGCTTATGACAACAGCGAACACAGGGCCCAAAAGGCCTTGGAGTTGTATGAGGACGGCAAGCTGACTCAGGCAATCGCCGAGCTTGATGAAGCGATAGAGATAAACCCGGCCAGTTCTTCACTTCGTTTCAACAAGGCGCTTACACTGGATTCTCTGAGCAAGTTTGATGAGGCGATAAATGAATATGAGGCTGCGCTCACACTCAATCCGCTGGATTTGGAGATACTGAATTCGCTGGCGATTGACTATACCCGCACCGGCCACTACGACCTGGCCATTGAGACCTTCGAGCAGATACAGCAGATTGACCCGGCGTTTGAGCCGTGCTACTGCAATCGCATCATAACCTATACCGAGATGGGCCAGCACGAGCTGGCGGAGCAGATGTTCTATCTTGCGCAGCAGATAAAGCCGGACTGTGCACTTTGCTACTACAACATCGGCAACAGTTTATTCAGCCGAGGCCAGTTCAAGAAAGCTATCCATTGCTGGCAGAAGACCGCCTCGCTGGAGGCGACGCATCCGCAGATAAACTACCGCATAGCACAATCGCTCTGGGCGGAAGGGGAGATGGAGCGGAGCAGAGAGCATTTTCTAAAAGAGCTCCGCATAAATCCGGGCGACATTGACGTCATCATCGACTTCGGCCTGTTTTTGTTAGAGCGGGGCGATATCGAAGCCGCCAAGGAGAAATTCAACCGAGCGCTCGAGTTAAAGCCATATACACCTGTGGCGTTGTTTTATCTGGGGGAGATTGCGTTCGACAAGGGTAACTGCAATAAAGGTATTGAGCTGTTCCATACTGCGATGGAAAAAGACAGCTCTCTGCAAGGCCCCAACTACCGACTTGCTCAACACGCTTTGTCACAAGGCGATGCGGACAGGGCAAGACAGTATCTGGTTTCGGAGGTGAAGCTGGCGCCTGATGATGCGGACGTTCTTGTTTCGATGGCGTCTATGTTCCTGAAGGTTGCCGAGCAGAGTGAGTCTGAGGCGGCTCGGCTGGCAGGTTTGGATTATGCGGCGAATTGCCTGCTGAGGGCTGTCGATAGCGAGCCGGCTCACTGCGAAGCGCACTATTACCTAGGTGTGGTCAGCGCCGTCAAGGGCCGCATCGAGCAGGCGGTCGAGTTCTTCGCACATGCGCTCGACATCAATCCGCGTCATTCAGCGGCCCTGCGCGATTCGGCCCTGGTGTATCTGGCTATGCATCGCTACGAGGATGCCAGGTGCCGAGTCAAAAAGGCCCGTGATTTTGCGGTTTCGGACCAGCGAATAGAGTCCGCAGCGAGGCAAATCAGACGGGCCGAGTTCCGGGATAAGTTCGCGGTATTGGTTGGCCGAATCCTGCCCGGAAGCATCGCCAAAAACCTGCCGAAATGAGCAATACGCCCGCCTCGCCTGCCTGACTTCAGCGCCTATTGATATTTCCGAGTTTCATCTCAGCCCATTGGGATGCCGCATATCTATATTCAAGTGTCCTGCCCCTGCGACAAACCACTCCTGTGGCGGATTTACTCTCACCGCTATAGTAAAGACTCGGCGTTGTTCTTACTTTGCGACTCGGCCTCCTGGGCACAATTGTCGGTTGCAAAAGCAGTTGCAAAGGGGGCGGAAACAGGGTATCCTGTTGTAGTTGGCCGAGTGGCGGAATGGCAGACGCTGGGGACTTAAAATCCCCTGCCCGCTTAGGGCGTGTGGGTTCGAATCCCACCTCGGCTACTACGCCATAAGTCCCTCCAGGGACATCGCCAGGACCTACCCGGGGTGGCCTTGCGGCGCTGCCCTGCGAACTGTGAAGCCGGGCCTATGAGCTTATTAGAGCCCTATCGATGAACCGAGCCGAAGGAGATATGTATGGCCAAGAAAAAACCCAAACTTATTGATGTCAGGGAGCCGAATCTTTATCGAGATGTATTTCCATATACCGAGTTTCCCAAGGTTGTGTTTGATGATGATACAGTGCAGTGCGATATCCCGAATGATGTATGGATAACGGACACCACGTTTCGCGATGGTCAGCAGGCCAGACCGCCCTACACGCCGGAACAAATCCTGAAGATATACGACCTTCTGCACAAGATTGACGGCGGCACGGGACTGATTCGTCAATGTGAATTCTTTCTATACTCGGACCGCGACAGGAAGGCGGTCGAGCTGTGCAAGAATCGCGGCTACAAGTACCCCGAGATAACGGGGTGGATAAGAGCAGTGGCAGCCGATTTCAAGTTAGTTAAGCAGATGGGACTGCACGAGACGGGTATTCTTACGTCGGCCAGTGATTACCACATCTTTCTCAAGCTCGGCAAGACCCGTGCGCAGGCGATGGATGCTTATCTGGAAGTGGCAAAGGCGGCTCTTGACAACGATGTTATACCGAGATGTCACTTTGAAGACATAACGAGAGCCGATTACAACGGGTTTGTGCTGCCGTTTGCCGCCGAGTTGACGGAGCTGGCTGAGCAGTACGACAAGCCGGTTAAGATACGCCTTTGCGACACGCTCGGCTTCGGTTTGCCCTGGCCGAATGTCGCTTTGCCGAGGGGTATTCCCAAGCTCATACGCGGGCTCAGGCAAATTGGTGTCCCCGGCGAACGGCTTGAGTGGCACGGCCACAACGACCTCCATAAGGTCCAGGTTAACGCCGCAACGGCCTGGCTCTACGGCTGCTGCGCCGCGAACAGCTCTATCTTCGGTTTCGGCGAACGAACCGGCAATCCTCCGCTTGAGGCGATGGTGGTCGAACATGCTCAGCTCAAGGGCATCTCCAAAAATGTCAACTATGCTGCGATTACCGAACTTGCGGACTACGTCAGAAAAGAGCTTAACTTCGAGATTCCGGCCAACTATCCGCTGGTCGGCAGAGATTTCAACGTTACCCGGGCCGGTATCCACGCAGACGGGCTTCTCAAGAACGAAGAGATATACAACTGTTTCAACACAGAGCAACTTCTCAACCGTCCGGTCAACGTTGCCATCACCGACAAGACCGGCGCAGCGGGCATCAAGCACTGGATAGAGGCCAGATTTCAGATTGAAATTGCCAAGCACGACCCGCGCGTGACAAAGATAAGAGAAAGAATAAACGCCGAGTACGCCGCAGACAGGGTCTCAGCAGTGTCTGATGAAGAGATGCATGAGTGGGTAAAAGAGGTTTTTAGCGGCCTGCCGCCAGCGAGGTGATAGATTGGCTCAAGAGAAGATCAAAGCTGTGCTTTTCGACCTCGGTGAGACTTTGCTCAACTTCGGCAGAGTCAGTACAAAAGAACTGTTCCGCCAGGGAGCGAGAAACTCGTACGAGTTTCTCAAGAGCTGCGGCCAGCGGGTCGGCAGCTACCGGCTCTATCATTGGCGGAACCTCGCAGCTATACGCTTGCGGCACTTATTGTCAAATCTCACCGCTAAGGATTTTGACGCCCTCGAACTGCTAAAGAGAATCGGCACAAGGGCCGGCTATGACCTTACGGATGGACAGTGGCGTCAGCTTGGCTGGCTCTGGTATGAGCCGCTGGGCAAACTAGCGG
Organism: uncultured Pirellulales bacterium; assembly: GCA_964514115.1. Taxonomy (GTDB): domain Bacteria; phylum Planctomycetota; class Phycisphaerae; order Sedimentisphaerales; family Anaerobacaceae; genus CAZEPI01. The sequence goes on from CAZEPI010000010.1 coordinate 19,397, forward strand.
AAGTGGAACCGGATTTGACCGACACTCTGGGGCGTCTTAAGAGCGCGGGACTTAAGCTTGGCATAGTCTCGAACACGTTTATTTCGGGAACCTCGCTTGACAGGCACCTTGGCCAGTTGGGCATACTGGATTTTTTTGGGGTACGGCTCTATTCGTATCAGTTCACCTTTAGAAAGCCCAACATCCAAATCTTTCATACGGCTGCGGACAGAATCGCCGAAGCGGCTCGAAATGTCATGTTTGTCGGCGATAGGATTGATAAGGATATAATACCGGCTATGAAAGCGGGAATGCGAGTTGTCCTGAAGCGTGCCTATACGAACACCGACAAGAAAGCTCCTCAGGGTATCCCGCAGATAGACAGGATTTCCGAACTGCCCGCGCTGATTGCCGAAATCAATAGTTGCAGTGAGTCCGCAGGAGCTGTCGGATGCCCGGCTGCATTAAGGTAACGGCAGCGCCCGCACCGGACAGGTGAAAAGGAGCTCTTTAATGGCAAGCTCTCGACATAATGATGCGGCTTTCCAAAAGTGCACGAATCCCGACTGCGCTGCCGAGTTTGATTGCGGCCAGGCCCTGTTTAAGTGCCCGAAGTGCGGCGAGCTGCTGGACGCCCGGTATGATTGGGACAAAATCGAAGTTCCAAAGAAGCTTAGTGAGTTCGCAAGGCGCTGGGCGAACAGAAGCGGCCCGCTTGATTTTTCGGGCGTGTGGCGGTTTCGTGAGCTTCTGGATTTTTGTGACGACAGGTTCAAGGTTAGCATCGGCGAGGGCCAGACGATTCTTCAGCAAAACGACGCCGTGGGCAAGTATGTGGATATGCAGCCGGGGCGATTGTTCCTGCAGTATGAAGGGCTTAACCCGTCCGGCTCCTTCAAAGATAACGGAATGACTGCGGCGTTCAGCCACGCCAAAATGGTTGGCGCAAAGTCCTGTGCCTGTGCTTCTACCGGCAACACATCGGCCTCGGTTGCGCTGTACGCTCACAGTTGCGGGCTGAAGTGCACCGTCTTTATCGGCTCGGGAAGAATTGCCTTCGGCAAGCTCAGCCAGGCAATGGACTACGGGGCACAGACAATCCAAATACGCGGCGACTTCGATGACTGTATGCGGCAGGTACAGGCGGTCTGTGCCAAGCTCGGTCTGTATCTGCTCAACTCCCTGAATCCATTCCGGCTTGAGGGCCAAAAGGCCATTATGTATCGAATCATCGAAGGCCTCGGCTGGGATGTCCCCGACTGGATTGTTGTCCCCGGAGGGAACCTCGGCAACTCGAGCGCCTTTGGAAAGGCATTTCTTGAGCTGAAGCAGCTCGGCCTGATTGCAGGACTGCCGCGAATGGCAATTATCAACGCCACCGGCGCCGATACACTGACGGACCTTGTCAACAACAAGAAGCTTGTTTGGAACGGCGGGAGGGTGAACCAGGAGATTATCGACGATTACTATGCGGACCTGACCTCGCGCAACTTCTCACCGCACACCTGCGCATCAGCCATAGAAATTTCCAGGCCCATCAACCTCAAGAAATGCCTGCGTGCAATTAAAATATGTAACGGCGTCGTGCGGGCCGTAACGGATGAGCAAATCCTCGATGCCAAAGCGATTATAGGCAAGTTCGGGCTTGGATGTGAACCGGCTTCGGCCGCCTCGGTTGCAGGGCTAAAACACCTAAGAGCCGAGGGCGTCATCGATGCCGATGAGCGGGTCGCCTGTGTACTTACAGGCCATGCGCTTAAAGACCCGAATGTTACCGTCAATTATCACAAGGAAAAGCTTGGCCAATTCAGCAATGCACCTATCGAGGCACCGAACGATTTCGACGAGATAGTCAAGCTCATTAAGTGATTGGCGCGGGTCGCCGAGATGAGTACCGCAAGATACCTCTATGACGGATAATCCAAAAGACGACTTGCTTACCACTAAGACACAAAGGCACTAAGTTTTCCTAATGTCCGCTTGGGGACGCCTTGCGGCGTTGCTTCACGTCTTTGATGTCTTTGTGATAAAAAATAAAGTAAAACCCTTTGTGTCCTGGTGCCTTTGTGGTGAAACCAACGAGAAGGTCTGTCCTGGTATGCGGCGTGCTTTTGCTCTCCGTGATAAATGCCAGCTGGACGCTGTCTTCAAGGCCGCTTAACAACCACGAGTGCTACGTCTCGGTTACTGCAAGGGAGATGCTCGAGAGCGGCAACTGGGTTATGCCCACGTTTAACGGCGAATATCGGCTTCAGAAAACGCCGCTTTCCTACTGGCTCGTCGCCTGCGTTGCACTTGTTACGGGCCGAGTCGATGAATTCGCTGCTCGACTGCCCAGCGCTGTATTTGCGGTTCTGTCGGTCGGTGCAATCTTATATTTCGTCAGTCGCTGGTTATCATTTCGCATTGCTTTGCTCGCTGCTGTGGTATGGGCTACGTCGCTGGCCCATATCCGCTATGCGCATAATGCCAGGCCCGAAATGGTAATGACGTTCTTCATTCTTCTGTGTTACCTTACCTTCTACTCTGCTCTGCCCTTAGGGCCAGGGGGGGGTGAGCAAAACCGCAAAAGACAAATCGCCTATATGCTTGTATTTTGGGCAAGCTTCGGTCTTGCGAACTTAGCCAAGGGTCCTGCGCCGCTGCCGCTCGTCCTCGTGCCGCTCTTTGTCTATGTGCTCGTATTCAAACAATGGCGGAAGATACCCAAACTTCTGCCTGTCGCCGGGCCTCTGGTTTTTCTGGCCATTGTCTTGCCTTGGCCGCTGGCAATTGCCCACCAAGCCAACTGGGACCTGACGCTCTGGAAGCATGAGTTTGTTGACCGTTTCTTCGGCGAGTATGCTTCGGGGGACAAGCCGCTCTACTACTATCTGCCCAAGATGTTTATGTTCATGGTGCCGTGGGTCGCCTTTGTGCCTATGGCCCTGGCTGCGCCGTTCTATAAGGTCTGGAGCAACAAGCGGGCCGTGATGTGGTTTCTGTGGGTCTGGCTCGTCGCAGGTGTAATCTTCCTGACGATATCCGGTGGAAAACGCCAGCATTACATCCTGCCCTTCATGCCGCCAATGGCTGTCCTTATCGGAATCCTTGTTGAGGATATGGTCTTCGTCAAAAAGGCGTTCACGGCCAAATTCGCCAAAGACGTCTTGCGCTGGCACATCGCAGCGTTGCTGCTGGGGGTAGCAGCGTTGCCGGCCTACTTTGCATTTGCCGAGCGGCAGTTTTTGGCCGGGGCGGTTATTACGTCGGCGGTGATGGGCGTTCTCGCAATCGCCGTCATTGTGCTGTTTGCGAAGCGGCGTCCGGCCGCCGGCATCTCTGCCGTATTTGCCGGCATTGTTTTGTTGGTGATGATTGCCTATGTGTTTTTCATTAACCCCTCCAATTACAACGAGCCGTCAAGGCAGTTCACTCTCGAAGTGGCAAAGATGGTTGGCGCCAACGACAAGCTCGTGGCCTACAAAGTTGTCTCAGCAAGATTCATTCATTATTTCGGAAGGCCCGTCCAAACGGCAGAAGAGCTGTCGCAGCTCGACACCGTCTACAAACAAGATTATTGGGTTGTTGCCTTTGGCCAGCCGATGACTGAACTGCTCGAGACAGGTGGGTATAACCTTATCTACCGCGAAAGTGGTGCCGAGCGTCACGGCAGTGAACCGGTGGACGGGGCTTTATTCCACAAACCCGCCCCGGAAACCGGGGCACGGCCCTCGGCCCCCGGGTCTCGGATCACGGCTGAGCTAAGCGCTTGATGAAAGTTGTCTCGCGCTCGACCAGAGTTTCCTGCTTGATTCGTTCGGCGATTTTGATTGCCTCCTCGGCTGTCAGGGCCTTGCCCCTGATAAGCCAGACTGCAGTTAGCATAGCGACCCTGCCCCTTCCGCTGCTGCCGTGCAAAAGGACCGGCAGGTTTGTTTTGTCCTGCATAATCTCGAGGAATCGCTTCTGGGTTGGCTTCTCGGGAAAGTAGCCACTGCTGTTGATGTCCCTGTCGATGGGCAGCTCATAGTACATAACGCCGTTCGCCCGAACCCAGGTCAGTTCTTCGTTATACCAGTTTCTTTCTCTGTGCTCTGCTGCTGAGCGAACGTTGACTATTGTCGCAATGTGGTACTTGTAAAGCAGTCGCGTGTAGCTCATGCCCCTCGGCTGGCCGCTCGTGTATAGAAAACGGGCGTCCACTACGTGGAAGTTTCTGATGTGAAAATGCCGCACCAGACCCACCGCCGCTGCCGCAACGAGCAGTATTATAAGCCCGGGGCCCGTGACTCGTGACCTGTGACTCGTGGCCCGTGGGCCGTGAGCCGAGGGCCGTGCCCCGTAATCCGTGGCCCGTGGCCCGTGGGCCGAGGGCCGGTTCCTGCGGTGTATTCTCCGCACCGCATATATTTTTCTGTCGGTAGACTCAAAATAGACCCTGCTTACCATTTCGCCGATAAGGCCGGTCGCGACAAAAATCGCGCCGACCAGAATCAGAACCGCCGTAAGCAGCGCCAGCGGCGCATGTGCGACAAAAATCGGCACCTTGTAGTATAATTTGTCGAAGAGCATATAAGCCGCCATCAGAAAACTTGCCGCTATGCAAAACAGGGCCGACCTTCCGAAGAAGTGCAAAGGTCTTGTGATATAGCCCAGAAGAAACCTCAGCGTAATCAGGTCGAATGCGACCCGCAACGTCCTGCCGATACCATAATTGCTGGCCCCCGAAGGCCGCACGATATTCGTTATGGGTATCTCGATAATCCGAACGCCGCTTTGCGAAAGCAGCGCCGGTATGAACCGATGCATCTCGCCGTAAAGCCGCAACTGCTCGATGACCTCCCGCCTGTAGGCCTTGAACGTCGTGCCGAAGTCGTGAATATCCACACCGCTTATCTTCGAGGCAATCCAGTTGGCGGCCCTGCTCGGTATCTTGCGCATAACCAGATTATCGACTCGCCGCATTCGCCAGCCGCTGACCACATCGTAGCCCTCGTTAATCTTCTCAAGAAAGCTCGGTATCTCTTCCGGTGCGTGCTGCAGGTCGCCGTCCATCGATATGATTATCCGCCCCCTCGCCGTGTCGAAGCCGGCCGCTAAGGCAGGCGTTTGGCCGAAGTTGCGACGCAGCTCTACAACCGTTACCCTCTCGTCATTGGCGCACGTTTGCTTCAAAAGCTCGAGCGTGTTGTCCTCGCTGCCGTCCTCAACAAATACAAGCTCGTATTCCAGCCCGCTGCCGACCATCGTCTTTGTAAGCCGCTCATACAGCTCTTTGACCACCGACGATTCGTTATAGAGCGGTACGACCACCGAGCAATCCACTGTTTCTTGCATTTCGCCTTTGCTTTTCAAAGCCAGGGTCTCCGTGTTCGCCTTCACCACAAAGGCACCAAGACACAAAGCATTCTCCCGGAAGGGGTGGCAAGGCCATTTTTTGTTTTTTCCTTTTAACTTTTATCTTTTTCCTTCGTGCCTTTGTGTCTTAGTGGTAAGCAATTTCGGCTTAGAGCTGTCCATAATGCACTAATTCTATCCCGGCGTTTCTGAATTGCTGTTTTGTTTTCTCGCTGCACAGCGCTTCGAGCTCGACCTGCCGCTCTTTCACCAACCGCGTCCTGTCTGCATCCAGCCCATCAGTATAACCCGGATGCGTCATCAGCTCGGCCGTTGCCGCTGAGTCGTAAAGCGCAACGGCCTTTAGAAAATTGGCATTTATCTTTCCCGTGTGGGCAACACCAAAGAGCAAATCCGTCCTGAAAAAGTCGCTGTTCTGCCAGCGATTCACCTTAGCCATCGCCCGTACAATCTGCGCCCTTCTTCTACCATCTTTGTCCGTCAGTGGAAAGGGAATTTGCGAAACCGCCCCCGACTCATACGCGTAGCGGACGGCACGGATGTCGAAGCGCCTGGCCAGCCGACACACCACAGAGAAGATAAGTGGAAAACTGTGAATGTGCTTGTGCGAATCGAGATGCGTGGGCTTGATAGCCCTGTCGATGAGCCACTGAATCTGTGCCGCAAGCTCTGTTTCAATGGCCCGTCGCGTTTTGGCACTTACCGAGCAAAGGGCCAGTTTCCCGGCAGACAGGCAGAAGTTGCCGTCTGAGTCCAGCAACGGCCTGACGGAATCATCGTCCGATACGGGGGTGCCCTCGGTAAGATTCAGGTGCACGCCAACGCCGAGTGTCGGCGTCTTTTTGGCCAATTCTGCCGCCTGCTCTGCTGCCGACATATTGACCATAATCGTGGCACTGGTAAGCACACCGTCGCTGTGCGCTTCGAGAATCCCCTTATTGACGCCCTCGCAAAGCCCGAAATCGTCGGCATTTATTACCAATCGTCTTTCCATCGGCCTACAGTCTATCGTCTCTATTCGGCAGGGTCAATTGGCTTATGCGGTTCGCCTCTTCGGCCGATATAGCCAGCGGTATTCAGCCACAAAACAAGCCAAGAGGGAGACAGGATATGGACACCAAAACAAAGCGGAACATCACAGTAGCTGCGACAGTGACGTTCGTCGTAATTTTCGGTGTAGCGTTCGGCGGGGCGTGGCTGCTGACGGCACCGCTCGCCGAGGCGGCCGAGGAGTATCTGCTGCTGGTCTCACAAGGCAGGATGGATGATGCTTACGATATGACTACCAATGCGTTTCACTTCGAGATAGAGCGTGACGAGTTCAAAGCAATTTGCGGAGAGAGCGGCCTTGACACGTTTGAGGATGTCTCGTGGTACTATCGGAGTATCGAAGGCAGAAAAGGCCGGCTCGAGGGCACTATGACCACGACAGACCCGAATTACCCACAGCTTGGAATTACCGTCATCCTCGCAAAAGAAGACAACGAGTGGCGAATCCACTTCGTGGACTTACTGGAAGAATAGGTGTCGTCGTTTCCGCTCCACAGCCTGCTTCTCGTCCCCGTCAATCCCTAATTCCGGCGACCAACAGGCCGATGGTCAGGGCGATTGAGCCCAGCAGGTGAAGCAAAATGGTAAACGCGCTGGCGCGGTGCTGGGTCGGGCCTTGAGTCGAGAGGTCCTTTGGATTTGCGAATCTAAATGCAGCCACGCCAAGCGGAGAGGTAAACAGGTAAAACAATCCTGCCCAAAACATCTGCGCCCCGGCCAGCATTGCAACCGCCGCAATCATATAGCTCGCCGTCAGAGCGGCTCTGTAAATCCACACACCCCGGCGGACACCCAGATGAACCACCAACGTCTTTTTCCCAACGGCCCCGTCGGCGGGGGCGTCAGGAAACTCATTTATCAAAATCACAAGGAAAATCAGAAGAGCTGCAATCATAGCGGGCACAAGGGCCTGTGCGTCCACAACTCCGATTTGTAGGTAATAAGCACCGTAAACCGGAAGTATTCCAAACAAAAACGCGATAACGATTTCACCGACACAGCGATAACCCAGCTTTATGGGCGGGGCTGTATAGAAGAATCCTCCGAGCAGACCGATAAGCCCGAGAATCAGGACCAATGCGCTTCGGGTCATCAGCAGGATGGCCCCGCCGAGCACACATCCGATCACCAGTGCAAACAGGGATGCAAACAGTGTCGCTCTTGGTGAAAGAATCCCCTCCTGGATGAATCGTCTGCCGCCTGAAAAAGGCGTTGGGTTTCTGTTGACCCAGTCATTGCCGGAGATGTGGTCGAAATAGTCGTTGGCGATATTTGCCCCTGCGTGCAGGGCCATTGTTGCCCCGAGCGCCAAGACAAACAGCAACGCCTCGAAATTGTCTGCGACTGCAAAGCCCGCCGCCGTTCCCACCAGCACCGGAGCGGCACTTGCCGTGAAAAACTCCGGCCTGGCCGCTAAGAAAAGAGTCTTCAGATTCGGTCGTCTGTATTGCTGTTCACGCATTCGTGTCTGTCAAATAAATGTCAAAAGACCGGCAGAGTCTAATGCCTCTCTATCCGGGGTCAAGCCAAATCACATCTACGCTGACTGCCGAGTTGGCAGCGAAGAGGGCCGGGCACGGTACTTTTGGCAGAGAAGGTACACAGTACGCATCATTGCATAACATCTTTTTTCACAAGGGTTTGCAGTGTTACAGGTTCGGCAGCGGGCCATTGGCACGTGCTTTGCTGTTTGTTGGTGCGGTAGAATCCCGGCGCGCCGGGACCGAAATGAAGGTGAATGTATGGTTTCAGGATTGTCCGAACTTGGAGAGGTCAACGTGCTTACCAGCGAGGCCAATTGGGCCTGGCCGGAGGCGCTTCGGGATATATTCCGCCCCAGAGGTATATCTCTGCTCGTGGCCGACGGCATCAGCGATTTTGTGAACATACTGAGGCAAAGGCGGATTCATACGACCATAGTGGATATGGATTCGCAGACAGCGGGCCTTGCCACAATCAAGGTCATTCGAGTAGAATACCCACTCCTACCCTGCATTCTCTTGACAAGCCGGGCAGGGGAGGCGACCCTGAGCGAGGCGCTCCGCCTTGATGTCTTCAGTGTCATCGGCAAACCGGTAGATCTGGATATCCTGAGAAAACAGTTGAATCGATTATTTGTGAAGAAGTACGGCAGCCACATATTTGCGGCGGACGATGATATAAGAACAAATCGATAGTTTTTGGAAAGGAGTACTGAGAAGATGAAGATTCGACCATTGGCAGACAGGGTTCTTGTTCAGCGGGTTGAGGCGGAGAACAAGACAGCAGGGGGAATAGTGTTGCCCGATACGGCAAAAGAAAAACCGCAAAGGGGCAAGGTCGTTGCCGTCGGCGAGGGGAAGATGCTTGACGATGGAACAAGAAGAAAGCCACAGGTCAAGAAGGGCAACCTGGTGCTGTTTACCAGCTACGCGGGCACGGATGTTAAGATTGACGGCAAAGAGTATTTGATAATGAACGAGTCGGACATTATGGCGGTGATACAGAAATAGCGACGGATTGGCAGGGTTTGGTTTTTAACCGCCGAACTGGAAAGAAACTGTTAAAAAGGAAGGGCTAAGATATGGCAGCAAAAAAGATAGCATTCGGGACTGACGCACGTGCGGCCATTCGAGAAGGCGTCAAGAAGCTCGCAAATGCGGTAAAGATAACGCTTGGGCCGTGCGGCAGAAACGTGGTGCTCGAAAAATCCTTCGGCTCACCCACGGTCACCAAAGACGGCGTCACGGTGGCAAAAGAGATAGAGCTTGAGGACGCCTACGAGAATATGGGTGCACAAATGGTGAAGGAAGTGGCCTCGAAGACGTCGACCGTGGCAGGCGACGGGACGACGACCGCGACAATCCTCGCCGAGAGTATCTTCAATGAAGGGCTTAAAAACATAACCGCGGGCGCCAACGCGATGCAGGTAAAGCGCGGAATCGACAAGGCCGTCGACGCAATCGTCGACCAGCTCCACAAGATGAGCATCCCGGTCGAGTCGGGCAAGCAGATTGAACAGGTCGCCACGTGCTCGGCGAACCAGGATGTTGAAATCGGCAAGAAACTTGCCGAGGCGATGGAAAAGGTGGGCAAGGACGGTGTGATAACCGTCGAAGAAGGCCAGTCTCTCGAGACGACGGTGGAGCTGGTCGAAGGTATGCAGTTTGACAAGGGATACCTTAGCCCGCACTTTATCAATAACGTTGAGAATATGACGGTTGTTCTCGAAAAGCCGTACGTCCTGATTCATGAGAAGAAGATTGGCTCGGTAAGGTCGCTGGTTCCTCTTCTTGAGAAGGTAGCCAAGCAGGGCAAACCGCTGCTGGTCATTGCCGAGGACATTGAGGGCGAGGCTCTGGCGACACTGGTCGTCAACAAGCTGCGTGGCGTTCTTCAGTGTGCTGCTGTCAAGGCGCCGGGTTTCGGTGACAGGCGCAAGGCGCTTCTTAGCGATATAGCCGTGCTTACCGGCGGCCAGGCGATATTTGAAGACCTCGGTCTGCAGCTCGAGAACATAGAGCTCAGCATGCTCGGCAGGGCAAAACGTGTCACTATCGACAAAGACACGACCACCATTATCGAAGGCGGCGGCAAGACCGCGGATATCAAAGGACGTATCGAGCAGATAAAGGCAGAGATTGAGAAATCGACCAGTGATTACGACATCGAGAAGCTGCAGGAACGGCTGGCTAAGCTCGCCGGCGGCGTGGCTCAGATTAACGTGGGCGCAGCCACCGAAACCGAAGTAAAGGAGAAGAAGGCCCGCGTGGAAGACGCGCTGCACGCCTGCCGTGCAGCGGTCGAGGAGGGGATTCTCCCAGGCGGCGGCGTGGCAATGCTCAGGGCTCTTGGCGGCCTCGATAAGGTCAAGACGGCAGGCGATGAGAAGATAGGCGTCGATATCGTCCGACGGGCTCTGGTCGCACCCATCAAGCAGATTGCCGTGAACGCAGGACTGGACGGCTCCATCGTCGCTCAGAAGGTTATGGACAGCAAAGACAAAAACTTCGGTTATGATGCGCTGCAAAAAGAGTACGGCGATATGATAAAGTTTGGTGTGATTGTTCCGACGAAGGTCGAGAGAATCGCACTGCAAAACGGGGCATCGATTGCCTCGCTTTTGCTTACCACCGACGCGGTAGTAAGCGAGATTCCTGAAAAGAAGGAAAAGCCACCCGCACCACCCGGCGGCGGAATGTACTAAGAGCTGAACAATCGCGGGCTTCAGGGATGGAGCCCGCTTGTCTTTACCGAAACTAAGGTGGCACAAGATGAGTTTTCGTTTCTACAGCAATATGATGTCTCAGGCCTCCAGAGCTCTCGCAGCAGGGACATTTATCATCGGAATGATTCTGATCGGCTTTGGTTTTTTGATTTATCTGCTGCCTCGCTTTTTCGCAACTCTGGCAGCGATAGTGTTTTTTGTCATAGGGGCCGGGTCATGCATAACTGCTGTGAAGATATTTCTTGTTCAGCGCCGGCTGGACAAGATGAACTCCGACGCTGCCGAGTCATACCGCCAGAACGTCAGAGTGCGAATCGAGCAAAACCACGAAGATTGATTCCAGAGTGCAACGTGATTTCGGCTCGCTGCGGCCGCCGCCGGAAGGCGTCCCCTCTGGGACTGCCGGCTTACGGGAAAGGGGCCTTTCTACCTTTCTTCGAACATCTCCCTGTAAATTTCAGGGCTGTAAAGCTTAAAGTGCAAATCACGGATGTACTCGACGGGCCCGGCCCTTTTTATAATTTCGATGTCCGCATCTATCTGTTTTTGCGACTTGAATTCGGCTATTGATTCGAGTTTTTTCTGCAGCAGCTCCGGTGAGGTTTTAATCTGCAGGTCGGGCGGCTCGGGGAAATTGCAGTAGCAGGCGAATTCGTGAACGGAGGGGATTTTTTCGACAGGGGGGCCGAGCTCGGGCCAAATCGCCCCCCGAGCATGGTATAAGCTTATCAGAAACTCCTCGTGAACAATCTTGTGGTCCGGGTGCAGGTCACTCGACGTCGGAAGAAAACACTGGGTGGGCTTTGCTTTTCGGATGTGACAGGTGAAGGCGTTTTGCAGTCCCGTGAAACCTTCGATTGCGGTAGCATCGTCGGTCGAGGCCTCACGGCGGCCTCGGTGATAGTAGAGGTTGCAGTCAGGATAGCCGAGCCAGTGGATATTCTCGGCCGCTACGCCCAAATGCTGGTAGCAGTTGAACGTTTCTTTGCGTCGGATGTCAACGATTGACTGTCTTTCTTCCTCGCTGCAATAGCCCATGCTGCCGTCCGTGGCCAGGACGATGTGGACGGAGACATTTTCACTAAGGGCCAACTGGATGAGCAGGCCTGCACCGAACACGGTGTCGTCGTCATGGGGGCTAACAAACAGGAAGGATTCCTTTTCACCCTGCCAGTGGCGCGAGACACCGCTGAGCGTGGAGGCAATTCTTCTGTGGCCTGCGACGAGTCGTACGACCTCGAACTGGTCAGTCATTGACGGCGTTTTCCTTTTACGGGGTGAAGTTCTTCAATTGCTCTATGGCAAATTTTATGTCGCCGAAACGGTCGTCACCGGCTTCACGCTCCACCGCGAGCGTCCCTGAAAAGCCCGTTTGCTTAAGCGTATTGAGAAACTCGCTGCTGTTCACTTCGCCGGTCGACCAGGGGACTTCTTCTCCCCATGTGCCCGGTGTTTTTGTGCGTTTTGCATCTTTGATGTGGAGATGTTTGACATTCTCCAACAAGGTCTTGAGGGCGTCAATCGGGCTTCCCTTATCGTAGAGGATAATGTTCGCAGGGTCAAAGTTGATGCCAACAGCGGGGTGGTTGAGACGTTCAAGGAAAGTGCTGAGCTCTTCGGCGGTTTCCTGACCCGTCTCGAGCAGCACCATAATGTCATTCTCGGCTGCCTTGTCGGCAATGGCTTTCATCCTGTCAATCAGCTTTTGCATATTCTGCTCATCTTCAGGGTCAAGAAATCCCATGTGGAATGTAAGATAAGGGGCCCCAAGTTTCTTAGTCAACTCGGTAGCAGCGAACACTGCTTTTCGGTCGTTCTGCCAGTGCTGGTCCGGGACGATGCCGCCTGTAACCCTGATTGCGTCTATACTCGTGTAATCTTCATGTGGAAAGTCTATCATAGTTGCGGATATCTGCAGGCCTGTCTTCTCGACCCCGGCCAGATAAGAGGCACCATCTTCGCCGAGGGCCGGAGAGACTGCCAGATGAAGGTGAGTAAAGTCGGTCTGGTCTGCCAGAGTTTTTATCTTCTCCAGATCGTTGCCGAGCGACCATGTGCATACCGCTATCGGCCAATCGAGACATTTGACCATTGTATCGGAACCTCCTTCCTGCTCTGTGCCGATTGCTTTTCGGCAAGTACGAGTTTGACAGCGTTTAGAGACTGCTGTGGTGTGATTATTTCCGCGACCTGTTGGCCGGTGATGCTTTTAACGAAATGAGCGATTTCATTGGACCATCCGTCGCCGGCTTCGACCTCGGGCGCCTCCATATCACCCTCGTGCGAGTACAGTCGAAAGGCCGGCTGACGAGTGCAGTCGTAAGAAATCGTTGCTTTCTCCAGTGAAATAGTAAAACTCATCTCGAAGGGGAATTTTGGTGTTGTAACAAAGCCGCCTTCCGCGGTGACAACCTTTTCACCGGCATAGACGTACTGAGTTGCGACATAGTCAAAGCCGCCGCCCGGGCCGGACAGACCGCTACACCGCACCGCCCTGGGCACACCGAAGACGAACTGAATATAATCCGTGTCGTGAATGTGCAGGTCTATAATCGCACCGCCGCTCTCGTCGGACTTGTTCAGCCAGTCATTCCAACTCCACGTCGGAACTGCGCTTATCCTCCTGAACGAAGCCGTCCGAACATCACCGTAGTCTTCCGAGAGCACAAGCTGTCTCGTCCTGGCATATTCGGGCCAGAACCTGATGCAGTGGCCTATCTGCAGAGTTTTGTCTGACTTTTTCGCCGCTGCAATCATCTCTTCTCCCTGGGCGACGTTCAAGGCCATCGGCTTTTCGCAGAGCACGTTGACGCCCGCTTCGAGGGCTTTTATTGTGTACTCGGCGTGGAGGAACGTCGGCAGGGTGATTGAGACCGCGTCGAGCTGCTCTTCGGCGAGCATCTTTTCAAAATCCGTGTAGAGATGCACGTTGCTCAAATCGATGGCACCCTGTGCTCCTTCTATGTTGCCGGCCGTTTTGCCTGTGTCTTCAAGTCGGGTCTGCTCGGCATCACAAATTGCCGCAACGGTTACACCATCCAACTCGGTGTAGCAGCGCAGATGCGTCTTGCCCATAAAGCCAAAACCTGCGATTCCCACACGTATCATTTCTTTATTCCCTCGGTCGATTCAAGCGGATTGTTTCCCTACCTGTTGAACAGAACAATCAAAACGATTACAGAAACCAGTGTGATGACGCCCGGAGCGAGAAAGACGGGCCTCCACTGGAATTTGTCGGCTTTTTTGAATTTGTCCATAACAATCCCGGCAAACTGTGTTCCCAGAAACATACCAACGCCCGTTGTCGCGGCGAATATTATCGCCTGAACCGAGCTTACTATTTCCTCGGAAGCGACGGAATTGGCGAACTTTTGCCCGACGATTATGAAAAGCACGTAGGCCAGCCCGTGCAGAGACTGCCCGATTATTATCAACGGACGTGGTTTTCCAAGCACATATATGAAATAAAGCGTCATCCAGCACGCTGCGCCCATAACCAACGTCCATTTGTATCCGACGGCATCGATTAGTCTCTGCATAATCAGGAACGTGGCGACGGCCTGGACCGCCTGTGCGATAGCCATCACACCCGATGTGTATTTCGCGGGCAGACCGGAATCAATCATAAACTGGGCCGAACCCAGGAAGTAAAACTGCATCATGCCTGCAACAACGAGTGAGACAAGGACAAAGATAAGGAAGTTAGCCCCTTTGAGCATTGCCAGTGCCTCAAGAATAGGCGCGCCACTGGCCCCTGCGGGTGGAGTCTTCGGCAGCAGCAGGCAACAGAATACCATAACTATCGATAGTATTGCGGCAAGAAAGAGGCAGTCACGACCGCGCTCTGCAGTCTTGAAAAGATGCCGAAATCCCGTAAGGAAGTATCCGGCGAGGGCCCATCCCGCAGGCGCCCAGAAAAATACCCATCCTATCCAGTAGCCATCCGAGACCTTGGAGAAAAGAACGGCATTTACTATGGGCAGTGTCCCGGCAAAGAAGACCGACCACAGCAGCATAGTGACTAACAGAGGCATGAACTTTTCACGGGTGGCGGCCAAGAAAAGCAGCACGGCGCCTATCAGATGAGAGCCGGCGAGTATCCATTCGGCATTTAGCCATTTGTCTGCGACCTGGCCCGCGATGAGCGGCGAGACTATACAAGCCAGGGGCAGCGTGGCATATATCCAGCCGGTCTGCTTTCCTGAGAACTTCAGCGGGCCGAACAGTCTCGCCGCCAGAACCGGCATCCAGGCGCCCCATATTGCGTACTCAAGCCCCATCACCAGACTTAGTTTGACGTAAAGTGACATGTCCATTTCTATCTCCTTGATATTTTCTCGTGCCGGGAGTATACGACAAGGTCCCTGCGAACACAAGCAGGTTTTTCGCCGCAGGTTGCTTAGCGGATTTTCAGCGTGGCAAGAGCGATGGCTGCAAACGCGGCGGCAAGCAGCCAGAACCGAACGACGACCTGCGGCTCGGACCAGCCGACAAGGTGAAAATGATGATGAATCGGGGCACAGCGAAACAGCCGTTTGCCGCCTGTATACTTGAAATAGCCGACCTGGAGCACTACGCTGAGCAACTCAATCATGAAGACCCCTCCTATGACCAGAAGCAGTATTTCGTTTCGTGTCACTAACGCTCCATAGCCCATAGCGGCCCCCAGCGGCTGAGAGCCGACGTCACCCATAAACACCTGTGCCGGATGGCAGTTGTACCACAGAAAACCGAGCACGGCTCCCATAATTGCAGAGTAGAAGATACATAACTCTCCGGCCTGAGGTATCGCCGGCAGCAGCAGGTAGCTCGCCCATGTAACCGGGCTCGTTCTTGTCATAGTCTCCGACGCAACATAGCAGAGGATTGCCAGGACCAGCGCCACCATCCCGGTACAGCCGGCCGCCAGTCCGTCCATTCCGTCGGTCAGATTTACCGCGTTGCTCGTTGCCGAAATATACAGAATCGCAATAAGTACGAACATCCAGTTGGCAAGCGGCAGGCCGTGCTTGTAAAACGGAAGCCAGAATAGCTTCCCGTCAGGGATATTTACAAAATCCATGTAAAGGAATGAGGCAATGAGGACTGCACCGCCGAACTGAAAGAGCAGTTTCTCCCATGCCCTCAGTCCGTCCCTGCTGCGGCGCCTCGCATCAGCCGTCAGCTTCAGCCAGTCGTCCACCCCGCCGAGCGCTCCGAACCAAGCGATTACCATAAGCGCCTTTTGGACATACGGGTTGTTCAGCTTCGCCCAGAGAAGTGTCCCCGTCAGGCAGGCCAGGATTATGATAAGGCCGCCCATCGTAGGGGTGTTTGCCTTTTCTTTTGTCAACTCGTTGAGTGTTGCGTGGTGAAACTCGGGCCTGTCGCCGATTTTCTTGGTCATCAGCCAGCGGATAATCTTAGGTCCCAGCGTCACGGCGATAACCAGACTCGTCAACAGGGCCGCTATGGAGCGAAACATCACCTCCTGATAGGCGTAGAAGCCCAGCCGGTGTGTGAATATCTCGCGCAAGTGCCACAACAGGTGGTATATCATTTCACATCCTGTGATTCACTGATGGCCACTTGAGTCCCGCGACCGCCGTCAGTTTTCTCGACGATTTTCGCCGGTGCAAAAAGCTCCTTTAGCTTCTCGACCGCGCTCTCAAGCTTGTTCACTCGAGAGCCCTTGACCAGTATCACGTCCCCGTCTTTTACGAAATGATGCAGATTCTCACATAGCAACGACGTCTGCTCGAAGCACTCGATCTGCATATCGTATTTCGCATCTTCTTTCGCAGCGCTGGCCGCAATCGCAGCGAGCCGACCGACTACAAGAAGAACATGGACGTTCGACCCGGCTATGTCCTGCCCGAGCTGCCTGTGCAGATGCTCCGCCTGCCGGTCTAATTCCGCCATGTCGCCGCAGATGAACACCGCACGCTTGTTCGCTGAAGCGGCTAACTTGGCCAGTGTGTCAAGAGCATTTCTCATCGAGGCAGGATTGGCGTTGTAGCTGTCGTTCAGCACTGTCACCGTTTTCATCTGCAGCACTTCCATTCGCATAGGAATATCGTGCAATGTTTTTGCCGCCTCTGCAAACTCGGCTGTGGTGATACCGAACCGGCTGCAGACGGCCCAGGCAGCAAGGGCATTTTCTGCGTTTCCCTTGCCCGCAAGCGGCAGGTGTACTTCTGTGCCTTCTATCGTCAGCCAGCTCGTAAACCCATCGCTGCCGAGCTGCTCGGAACGATAGTCGGCCGAGCCCGATTTGCCGAAACCCGCAAATGGTATTTGCCTTCTCTTTGCTTCATCAACGAGATGCCGGCAATCGACGTTGATATGCAGTACGCCGCCTTGACGCAGGCCTTCACAGATGGACAGCTTCTCTGCTGTTATGGTCTCTATGTCGCCGAAGCCGGCCAAGTGTGCGGGATAAACGTTTGTCACAACCGCAACATCAGGAGCCGCAATTTTTGAAAGGTAGGCGATTTCGCCCGGCCGGTTGGCTCCTAACTCCACGATAAGTATTTCATCGTCCGGCTCAGCAGCAAGCAGTGACAGCGGCAGCCCTATTTGATTATTGAAATTTCTCGGTGACTGCCGAACATGATAACGCGTGCTCAGCACGTGGTGTGCAATCTGTCTGGTTGTTGTCTTGCCGACCGAGCCGGTTATCGCAATCACCTTGAATCCGGCCCGCCGCCGATATTCACACGCGAGCTTACCGAGTGCTTCAACTGTGTCGCTCACCTTCATTACGGCTCTATCCGCATATCCGGCCAGAGCCGTGTTTCTGCTTACAACCGCACAGACGGCCCCTTTGGCGAATGCCTCCTGTACAAAGTCGTGACCGTCGAAGTTCTCGCCTTCGATGGCGAAAAAACAATCCCCCGGCTCGGTGGTTCGTGAGTCTATGGAAACACCACTGATGCCCTGCTGTGCTGCTCGGGCGCGTGGCAACCGTGCACCTGTTATCCTGGCCAAATCCGTTACCGGAAAATCCCTCATCCCTGCTCCATCAAAAACTTCAAGGCGACGTCTTTGTCGCTAAACGGCAGCTTCTCCGCACCGACTATCTGATACGTTTCGTGACCTTTGCCCGCGATAAGGACGATATCGCCCGGCTTGGCCGATGCTATCGCTGTTTCAATTGCGATTCTTCTATCCGGCTCTATTGTGACTGCTGGCGCTGCACGCTTTTCAAAGCCGGTGATAATCTCGGCTATTATATCGTCCGGGTCTTCGGTTCGTGGATTGTCGCTCGTCACTATTATCATATCCGCGAATCTTTCTGCAGCTCTTGCCATTCTGGGCCTTTTGGTTCTGTCCCTGTCACCGCCGCATCCAAACACCACTATTAACCGATTCTCGCACAACGGCCGCAATGTACTGAGCACATTCAGCAGGGCGTCGTCGGTGTGGGCGTAATCGACCAGCACGGCAAAGTCGCCATCAGGATGGGACCCCAGCCGCGAAAAACGGCGGCTGGGAACCCGATTTATCCTCTCCAGGCGTCCCGGTATTATCGAAAGTGCCGACAAACCCGCCGCCACCGGCTCAAGCTTCAAACCCGCCGCTATACAAAGCCCCGCAGCGGCAAGATGATTAGCAACGTTGTGCCGGCCAAGCAAGGGCGTCTGCACTTTTTCTCTCTGGCCCGCATAATCAATTACGAAGCTTGTTCCGGCGATGTCCATCGATTCAGCACGGGCTGTGATGTCAGCCGACTCGTCGATTGCGAACCACAGGATTTTAGCGCTGGTCCGCTCGGCTATCGTTTGTGCCTCAGGCGACTGTTTATTTAACACAGCCGTTGCCTTGCTGCCGAGCCGTTCGAAGAGCTTTGCCTTGGCATCAAGGTAGTTCTCTTTTGTCCTGTGATAGTCCAGATGGTCGCCCGTTAGATTCGTAAAAGCAGCCGCCGCAAAATCGATACCGGCCAGCCGATTCTGCTCGAGGGCGTGCGAGCTCGCTTCCATAATCATATACTTGGCGCCCGCATTTACCATCCTGCTTTGCTGGGCGGCTATCGTCAGGCAGTCGGGTGTTGTCAGGTTCGCCTCGCAGCTTTCGCCGCCCGAATCGTAAACGACGGTACCCATCAGCCCGCACTTTTCGCCTGCGGCCTGAAAACCGGCTCGAACGAGAAAGGCCACGGTTGTCTTACCGTTGGTCCCCGTTACAGCGAGATTGACCAATCTTGAAGCCGGCTGCGCAAAAGCCGCCTGGGCAAGCAGGCCGGCCGCTGCTGCCGAATCTTCAACGGTTATTACTTCAGGGGACCCCAGCCGCGAAAAATGGCGGCTGGGAACCCGAGCATCACGGTTCGGCTGCGCGATACCTGCCCTGCCCTGACAGACGATGTACCGGGCCCCGTTTGAAATCGCCTGGTCGATGAAGTCGTGGCCGTCAAGCGCTGTGCCTTTGACGGCTACGAATACATCACCCTCTTCGACAAGGCGCGAATCGGTGCGCAGGCGCAGGCCATCTGTTGACGATAAAACTTTCGCCAGCCCCTTAAGCGCCATCTTTTTGCCTGCCAGGTCCTGCATGTCTGTTAGCTTTTTCGGCTATTTTAGGGGCGGGTGACGAATAATTCAACATTACCCTTATTGGGCAGCTTTTGTTTCTCCAAGGCGCGGCTAACCCACAGCCCTCTCGATGCCGATCGGATAATGAGGTGAACATTTTGGGCAGGCGGTATATAATAGCGTTGTCTATGTATTCCACTGATTCGACGGTTCGTGAAAGGAAATGGGTTATGAAGGCAAACGCTCTTGTTGTTCTGCTGCTGTCGGTGATGACAGGTTCGGTTCTCGCTGAATCCAACGACGTTGAGTATTTCGCCGTCTTTATGGAAGGGTCGAAGGTCGGCCACGCCATACACACCAGACGCCTCGAAGATGGAAAAGTCATCACCAACCAGGAATTTGACATAACAGTAAACCGACTCGGTATCCCTCTAAACATCAAGACTACGGAAACCGCCATAGAGACTACCGACGGCAGGCCCATCGGCTTTATGCTGGAGCAGGACCTTGGCATGATGGCAATGAAGACGCTTGGAACCGTGGAAGGCGGGACCGTCAAGATTACCACCGGCTCGCAACAGCAGAGTTCCTTCGATTGGCCCGCTGGCGCGGTTATGCCTGAGGGATTCCGCCGGATTGCTCTGGAAAAAGGGCTAAAGCAGGGCATCGAGTACGACGTCCGGCTCTTCAGCAGCGGGATAATGCAGGCGGTGGATGTTCACGTCAGGGTCGGCGCAAAACAGGATGTTGACCTGCTCGGGCGTATTGTTTCTCTGACAGAAGTTCAGAGCACATTAAGTATGCCCGGGATGGGCCAAATCGTCAGCGTCAGTTACGTTGACGATGATTTCACAGAACTAAAAAGCACCACGCCAATGGCGGGAATGGTCCTTGAGCTTCTCGCCTGCACGAGGGAGTTCGCAATGAGCGAAAACAGCCCCGTGGACCTGATTAACAAGATGTTTCTGGACAGCCCGGAACCGCTGGGGGATATGAGCTCGGCCAAGTCCGCTGCTTATTATCTCAGCCCAGTTTCCGGCGCAGGCGATTTCTCGATTCCTTCCACCGACAGTCAAAGGGTGCAAAAGACGCAAGACGGCGCAGTAGTCGTCGCCGTCGAGCCGGCAGCCGCACCCAAGGGCGTGAGATTTCCTTACAAAGGGAGAGACCCGCTGTTGCTGGAGGCAACAAAGCCGACGAGATTTCTGGAGAGTGACAACGAGAAGGTAATTGCCCTTGCCCGCCAGGCGGTCGGCAGCACCAAAGATGCGGCCGAGGCGGCCAAAAGAATAGAGGCGTTCGTTGCGGACTACATCGATGATATCGGCTTTTCGGTCGGCTATGGCTCAGCCGCCGAGGTCGCTCAGAGCAGACAGGGCGACTGCAGTGAATTTGCCGTGCTTACCGCTGCGATGTGCCGTGCCGTCGGCATACCTGCACGGGTGGTTGTAGGTGTGGCGTACGTTGGCCAGTTGCCGGGGCTTGAGGGTTTCGGCGGCCACGCCTGGACCGAGGCCTACGTCGGCGACAGATGGGTGGGTCTGGATGCCGCCTTTAAGAGCGGCGGCTACGGCGGCTTCGATGCCGGCCACATCGCACTTGCTATGGGAAACGGCGAGCCGGGTGACTTCTTTAACCTGGCGACGACGCTCGGCCGATTTGAAATAACAAAGGCGGTCGTCAACCGCTAACGGCAGCCATCCAGCTCCGAACACGGTTGCTGCTCTGGACTGTATTTAATTGCCACAGGGCTCGTCGTCGCGAATCCCGTCCAGCACGAGATTCGCAAGTTCCGGACCTGTGCCCGTCATTGTTACCCATACGATGTGGTCGAGTCGGCATTTGTCGTCCTCTTCCATTACGCCGCCGGTGGTTGCGAGTACGTAGTAGCTGCGGTCATTGATAACGTACTTCTGGTAATGGTGCTCGTGACCGGCGAAGACAGTATAGGGTCTATCTTTAAGCAGTGGTCTGAGCTGCCGCCAACCGGGGATGCTTCTTCCTTTCCAAATTGGCTTGTGCATAAAGACGAAGGTCCATCGAACATTTTTGTTTGATTTGAGGACGTCACGGAAATATTTAACTTGCCTGTCACTGATGCGACTGGACGGTGGGTCTTCGGTGTTCAAACACAGAAACAGCACATTCCTGTATATGAAGTGGTAATAACTTCTGCCGAGCCGCTTCTTCCAAACCCCAGCCATTGTCTCATTGCTTATGTCGTGGTTGCCCGCAAGATAGAAAAAAGGCATCTCAAGCTCATCTACAAGAGAGTCAAGTTCGTTCCATTGCCTCGCCAACTCTGTTTTATCCTCGGTATACCCCTCGATGAGGTCCCCGATGCAGACGACGAACTCGGGATTCAGGAGATTCAGCTTCTCGACGGCGTCCGCAAAGATACCCTCCCGGTGGCCTCCCGTCCGGTCGGCGACTATTGCGAACTGGAAATTGTCGGGATTATTACAGGGGCTGAGGTGCGTCCACGGGTTCACCTTTGAGCGGGCATCCGTTGTGAAACCGGCCTGCTGATTGCACCCGGCGGCAACGATTACCAAGACCACACTGAACCAAGTGAAGGGTTTCATTACCTGCTCCCACAAGCGTAATAATTATTCGAATTGTATGTCGGCCAAAACAAGCTGCACGTTGCAAAAGCCGTTGTATTCGTTGAGCTGCGGGTGGTAGGCCACGTTGAAAAATTCGCTTTCGACCAGCTTCTTTTCAAGCTTTCCGAATCTGAATCCGATGCATCGCACCGAGCCGGTGTTGTCGGTTATTGCAATTTGCAGATGGTCGCCACCCGCCCCCACCCTGCGAGGCGGCGAACACAGCCGCACGCCCTTCGTTGCGAACAACGGCTGTGGGTTTCCCTGGCCGAAAGGTCCCAGCCGTTCGAGCTCGGCCACACTGTCGTGGTTAAACGCCGCAAGCGAAGCAAGCCCATCGATATGCAGCTTGGCCGTGCAGTCTTCGCAGGTCAAATGCTGCTGAGCGTAGATTTCAAATTCATCGGTGAATTGCCCGACATTCTCCGGCTCGAGGGTAATCCCCGCAGCCATCTTGTGCCCTCCGAAGCCCACTAAGTGCTTCGAACACGCTGTAATTGCCTTTAATATATCGAATCTTTCGACCGAACGTCCCGAGCCCTGCGCAACCGGTCCGCCTGTGTTAATCATAATCGTCGGTCTATAGAACTTCTCGACTATCCTTGAGGCCACAATCCCGATTACGCCGCTGTGCCAGTCGTCGCTTGCCAGGACAATAGTCTTACTGTCCGGGTGATTCAAGTTCCGGCTGACAATCATCTCACAGGCCTGCTTGAAGATTTTACGCTCGAGCCGTTGTCGCTGAGCGTTCTGGTCTTTGAGATATCCGGCGATTTGAGCGGAACGCACCGCACTGTTGGTTGTCAGCAGCTCCACCGCTAACCGCGCGTGGCCCAGCCGTCCCGCTGCATTGAGCATAGGTGCAAGGCGAAAGCCGATGTCAAAGCTATCCAGCCCCCGGCCTGTCAGCTCCGCCGATTCAATCAGCGCCTGAACGCCGGCAAGCTTGCAATCGGCAAGGAGACTGAGACCGAAGCTCGCCAGCACTCTGTTCTCGCCTCTAAGGTCCATCACATCGGCGATAGTCCCCATAGCAGCCAGCGAAGTCGCGTTAATCATAAAGTCGCGGATGTCCGGCGAGATTTTCCGGCCGCTCTTAAATTGGTCCGCCACAGCCCAGCCGAGCTTGAACGCCACCATCGAACCTGAGGAATCCTGATTCGGATATGATGAATCCGTGGCGGGATGTACAATTGCAGTTGCCGACGGAAGCTCACTTCCCTGTTGGTGGTGGTCGGTGATTATCAAATCCATTCCCAGCTTTCGCGCAAGGGCCGCAGAGTCGAAAGCCGTTATACCGCAGTCCACCGTAATCAAAAGCCGTGTGCCTGACTCTGAAAGCCGGCCAATCGCCTCCTCGTTTAGGCCATAGCCCTCGTCCACGCGGTGCGGAATATAATAATCCACGTTTGCCCCGAGCAGCGTTAGAATCTGCCACAGTATCGCCACAGCCGTGATACCATCGACGTCGTAGTCTCCATAGACGGTTATCTTTTCTTTGCCTTTGATTGCTTTTGTGATGCGCGCTACCGCTGCTGTTATACCCGGCAACTGTTCGGGACTTATAAGGTCCGCGAGCTTCGGACTCAAGAAGGCACACGCTGCGCTCCTGTCGGCTATCCCTCGGTTTATCAAGACCTGGGCCAGCAGAGGGGATACTTTTAGGGCTTTTCCGAGCTTTTCACAGCGACCGTCAACCGGTTTGATAATCCACTCTCTGTTACGTCTCCCCGGGAGCCCTTTCGGGCCGGCGGGCCCCGATTTACCTCGCCCGGCTTGCGCGCTTATCCGCAGGGCCTGATATCCCCTGTTCTGCTGCTCTTGCATCCGTGCAGATGTCTGCATCGAAACTCGTCCTGATTTTCAGCTCGTTTACCGGTTGGAACTGCTGTTGCCTCTTATAACAAAAGCTCGCCCGCCAGTGCAAGCGCCATCTTCCGGCCTCCATTTACCGGCGTCGATTTCGTCCTGATTGTTCATACCCGCATATACAACCCGCCGTTTACAGCGATATATTCTCCAGTGATAAAGCCCGCGGCTTCACTGCTTGCCAGAAACAGTATTGCCTTCGCCACATCCTCTGCCGTGCCGTTTCTGCCCAAAGGCGTCTGCTCAGCCGCCTTCCGGCGGCGCTCCGGCGTGCTGTAACGCTCGTGAAATCGTGTCTCAATCAGGCCGGGGAAGACAGAGTTGACCCGAATCCCGTATTTCGAGAACTCCTTGGCCATCCCCATTGTCTCGGTTGCTACCGCGGATTTCGCCCCTGCATAAATGCCCGAGCCGTGTCCACCGCCATAGTGACCTGCAACTGAACCGACATTGACGATGCAGCCCATGCTCTTTTTCAGATAAGGCAGGGCCGCCTGCGTCGCAAAAAACACAGACCGCACGTTCGTCGCAAAAATATCCTCATGATATTCCAGTGTCGCCATCTCAAACGGCTGGCGGTCAATCAGGTCGCCTGCATTATTAATAAGCACGTCAATCCCACCCGCCGAGGCGGCAAACTGCTCAACCATATCGCCGACCTGCTCTTCATCTCGCATATCCGCCTGCACCAGCACGCCGTCACTATGCTTTTTCACCTCTTTGAGTGTTTTTTCCCCGCCCGCCTTCGTCTTGAAATAGTGAACGCCGACAAAACACCCCTGCTTCGCAAATTCGACCGCCGTCCCCGCACCGATGCCGCTGCTCGAACCGGTGACCAAAACCCTCCTGCCCTTCAAATCTTCATAAATCATTTCTCCCGGCACCTCCGCAATTGTCTTTCATTTCATCTCGGTTTTGCTTTGACTAACCTCACAGGGCCGACAAGACCTGCCGGGCGGGGCGGATACCAGAATGCGTACCGCATCGCCTGCTTGTTCTCTTTCAGTAAGCGAACATAGTTGGAGAGCACCGTCGTTACCTTTACCTCCAGCACGTTCTTGCCTTGCTTGAGCGCATCGGCGGTATCATAGATGTGCCTTCCCCACCACCTTGTACCCAGGCACTTGTCGTTCAGCGTAACTTCGGATATGTCGTGGACCCGGCCGAGAGACAACATCGTCCGCTCAGTATCCGCCGCCTCGAATTCCGTTCGGTAAGTGATGCTTCCGGCGAACGTGTGGAGCTGCAAGTCTCCCTCTTGCTCGGCGAAGTCGATGAGCTTGTCCATCGTCCGCGTGAATTTATCGCCGGTGACACAGTGGTTGAGCTCGGCCTGCCAAGCAGCATCTATCTCAACGGAATCGTCGAAGTCAATTGTCGGCTCGGGCTTGGCCTGTTCCGCACCGTTGGGGCCAGGTCCGCTCTCCGGCTCAAATACAAGCAGCAGCGACTCCAACGGCCCAAGCTCAATATCCAGCTTATTCTTTGATTCACCGTAAGGATACACCCAACGGTTCCCTGTCTCGGGGTCCCACACCCACGGCGTCTTGTCTTGTGTGTCGAATTTGGCGAGGAAGGGAATCGGCTCTGTTCTGTTGATACTCGTAAAGAAAAAGACATCCCGCTGGCCGTTTTCGTAGTGGATAAAGAGCAGCTTCTCATTCGGCCCGGAGATTTCGACGTCGGGCCCCACGTTCAGTCTCTTCATCACTTCGCCCGACCATTCCATGAGTCTATCGCCGTCAGGCGTCCCCAAGCGGACTTCCGGTGGCTGTGGCACAAAACCAACGCGCTGCTGTCCCACCTCGAGCGTGCGGCGCATAAGAATCCGCATCATAACGCTCTCTTTCAGAAAGTCCTTGTATCCCGGAGTTCGGGTCGGCATCTGACCAACGAACAGGATTTTGCCTCCCTGGCCTGCGTATTTGCGAATCGCCTGGGCGGTCTGGACCTCCAGTGACTGGGCATCGGGAACGATGAGCACTTCGTAGGCCTGCGGCCCGAAGCAAAGCTTTCCGCCCTCGAACGTCGCCTGCTGAACAACTTTGTCTGAAACATAATCTGTCGAGAACCCGTTGTGATTAAGCGCATGCCAAAGCGGATGCAGATACCATATCTGGTCGACGAACCTGAATTTGGACAGGCCGTGGTTGCTCCACAAATCCCCTGTAGGGCTAAGAATCGCTACCTTTGCCTTGTGCTCTGAGTTTTGAAACACAAATGACAGCCGGGCGTTTCTATCAGCCCATTTACGAAAGTAAGGCCACCAACTGTTGTGTTCGCTGAAGAACGTCCCAAACTGCACCCATCCCGGAAAACCCGCCTCCGGCGGCGAATAGTTGTAGCCGTGAAGAACCGAGTGCGTCACCCCCGAAACAAAATTCAGGTCATCCGATTCTTTCAGGTATTCGAGAGTCACCCAGAAAACGCCAATCGTATTCGTCATACTCTCGCAACTTACTATCCTCTTGCCCGCCAGATGTGCCGCCGACGATGCGTTCTTGTTCCATACCCGATAGTGGATTTCAGTCGTGCGATGCGGCTCGAACGGCTCGGCTCCCGAGACAATCCAGCCGTCGCCTTCCGGTATATCCGGTATCATAAAGCCGTTGAGCATGTCAATGTGCCACGGATTGCCGTTCGCCTGAAATCGGCTGAGTGTCCCGTTGTCATGACACCACTGATGGAACGTCTGCGCAAAACGCTCGTGAAAAAGCTCGGCAAATGTCCTGTAGAAGTCGTACCGTACCCTGCACACCGTGTCCGAAAGGCGGGTCTCATAGCCCGTTATATTCGGGTCCAGCACGAAGGGCAGGTACTTGCCCATGTTGTACCCGCGACGCTTGTAGAACTGCTCTGCAAAGTCCGTTGTCCAGTTTGCACCCGACAGCTCGATACTGTCGCAGAACATCGCCCGCAATCCTTCGCCCAGTTTGCCGCCCAGAGCCGGCCCCAACTTCGACGACATATTGTTGAGATATTTTTCCACCGCCTGTTTGTTTAGGTGGTCGAGCACCGGCCCATCAGCACCGGGCGCACCACCACTAACCTCCCGGAAACCTTCTCGCAAAACACCGACGTACAGCAAATGGTTTCCGTCCGGGACATCGAAACGAACTGTTCCGTCCTGCTGAACCTCATTCGAAAACTCGACTCCCGGGTTGAATTCCGTCAGTCCCTCCGGCACTAAGCGCAGAAATAGAAGTGCAACCCTTGACTGCGGAGCCGCCCGGCGTTCTTCATCTTCACCCACTATCAGCTCCCGAACGCTCGATTCAAAGACGCTCGGCCCGGCAAGTTTCCTTTTTTCAAGCGTCACTATCTGAATATGCTCACCGGATTTCAGGAATCGCCCCCCGAAAGGCCAGCCCGAACCCACAATCAAATCTGCTGTCAGGCCGCGTTCTTTCGCCCCCTTGCACGTCGCCTTTACGACTTTATTCCACTCGTCGCTCAGCCAGACCAGCGGCTTTGCCTGTACCTTGTCCAGTTGTTCCTGCCCGCCGGGCATTGCAATCGGGTTTATCTCAACCCCGCCGATGCCGGCTTCTCTCAAGACGTCCAGCTCCCGCAACACCTCCTTTTCCGTCGGGCAGTTACCGTTCCACCACCATCTTACGAACGGTCGAGCTTGCGAAGGCGGCTCACTGAACCCCTCGTAAAGCTCGTCACCGGCAAATAGCGGCGTTGCTGTCACTGTCAGCAGCACCCAGAAGAACCATATCAGTTTTTTCATAGCGCGTTTACCTCAACTCGCATTTCTACTTCACTCCGCACAGCCGCACCGGCCCGAGCATGCCCATCGGCTCATACGGGAACCACCATGATTTCGCCCCTGCCGGTGTGTTTCGCGGTGCCTTCGCAACGTAATTGCCTAAGTGCGTCGTTACCTTCACAATCAGCTCGTTCTCACCTTCTTTCAGCGCACCAGCCGTATCAAAACTGTGCCTGCCGTACCACCCCACGCCCAGATTCCTGCCGTTCAGCGTAACTTCCGAAATACCGTGAACCTCACCAAGGTCCAGCATCCTCTGCGCCGGCTCTCTCACGTTGAATTTGGCTTTGTACGTCACGACCCCCGCAAACTTCTTCAGCTTCTCATCCTCGCTTGCGCCGAAGTCAACCAGCTTATCCATCTTCATCGTAAATGTTGTATCCTCGACGGCGTGCTCGAACGTGGCTTCCCACTCCAAATCAAGCACTCTGGCCGTCCTCAGGTCAGCCACGGGCTTCTCGTACATCGGCGCCTCGACCACCTCCGGCTCGAATACCAGCAAGATAGACTGCTGCGGCTCAAGGTGAATCTCAAGCTCGTTGCTCGCATCGCCGGTCGGATACCGCAAACGCTCACCTGTCTCCGGGTCCCATACATACGCAATCTTGTCGGATGTATTAAACGTGGCGGAAAAATCTATCGGCTCTTCCATATCCACCCAGCAGATAAAAAAGATGTCCCTGTCACCCGCCTTGTGATAAATCTGCGAGAGCTTGTCATTTGGCGTGGATATCCTCACGTCACCTTCAACGCCAAACCGCTTCATTACCTCACCCGCCCACGAAACAAGGGTTCCCTTCGTCGGCTCTTCAACAACAGCAACATTCTTCGGATTTGCCTCCACCGCCGCCGCGATGGCTTCGGTCACAATCGCATCGTTCTTATCGGCATCCTTGAAAGACGGCGAGCGATATGGCTTTTGCCCGATGAACATCACCTTTCCGCCCGCCTTGGCCAGCTTCTCAATCTGCTTCGCCGTCTCAGGCAGCAGCGACTTAACACCGTCAAGAACCAGAATGTCATACGCCCTCGGCCCGTAATGAATCTTGCCGTCTTCGAACGTCGCCTGAGCCAGCACCTTGTCGGAGGTGTACTCGACGTTGTGGCCGTTCTGGTGCAGCGCTTCCCATATCCGATACAGATACCACGGCTTGTTTGCCTCCCGCTCGGCAAACGGATGATAAGGCCTGCCGAACGTTGACCAGATGTCCGCGTCGCCCGTCAGAATCGCCACCCGCGCCTGCGCCTTTGATCCCTGCAGAACCGCCGAAATCCGCGCATTGTAGTCCGCCCATTTCCTAAAGTAAGCCCACCACGGATTCTGCTCGCTGAAGTAGCACCCGAACTGCACCCAGCCCGGAAAACCCGCCAGCGGCGGCGAATAGTTGAACCCGTGAAGCACCGAATGTGTCGTACCCGTTATGAAATTCAAATCGTCCGTCCGCTTGATGTATTTCGGAAGTATCCTGAAAACCGTCACTGTATTCGTCATGGCCTCACAGCTTACCTCGGTTTTGCCTCTAAGGTGCGCCGCAGTGGCGACATAGCGGTTTATCGTGCACGGGTGCGGCGTCTTATTGACGTCCGGAATCCACGTCTCGCATTCCGGAATATCAACCAGAAAACTCGTGTCAAGCGGGTGCGACTCTCTGCCGTAAGACTGCGCACGGCTCTTCATCCCGTTCGCGTTGCACCACTGAGTGTACGTCTGCATGAAGCGTTCCATGAACAGCTCAATGACCGTGATATTGAAATCATATCTCAGCCGCTTAAGCGCATCATCGAACTCGCTGTCGCCTTCTATCGGCTCCAAGTCAACCATATAGTGCAGATACGGCGTCGCATCATAACCACGCCTTTTCTCGAACTGCTCAAAGAAATCGTCCGTCCAGTTAGTATGCCCCAACTCGAGCGAGTCACAGAACATAGCCCGAATGTAGTTACCCATCTTTCCGTCGAGCACGGGATTCAGCGCATCCGACATCCTGTTGAGATACTTCTGCACAGACGCTTTATTGAGATGGTCCACCACGGGGCCGTCCGCACCGGGTCCGCCACGCGAGACCTGTCGGTATCCCTCCCGCCACGCACCGGCGTAGAGAATGTATTTGCCCGCAGGAATATCAAACTTCACCATCCCGTCGTCGCCAACCTTACCCATCAGGTCAACTCCCGGCTCGGGCTGCTTTGCATCGGCGGCAACAAGCCGAAGAAAAACCAGCTTCGGCTCTGAGCCGACCTCTATCCGCTGCCTCCGTCGCCCTCCGCTAAAGCTGACCGCCGCCTCCGCCAGTTCCTTCGCCGTACCCTCGAAGACACCCGGCCCCTCCAGCTCCTTCTTGTTGACCGTCACTATCTGAATCTGCTCCCCTGATTCCAGAAATCGACCGCCGAAGGGCCAGCCCGAGCCGACAATCAAATCCGGTATCATCCCCCGCTCCCGGGCGGCCTTGGCCGTTGCCTTGACAACCTCGTTCCACTCGGGACTGAGCCACTCGAGCTCCTTTGTCGCGTCAAGACTCTCCTGCGTCGCTGGCGGCATCCCTATTGGATTCATCTCAAAACCGCCTATCCCCGCCGCCTTCATCACGTCAAGCTCACGAATCGTCTCTTCAGAGGTTACACGAATGCCGTTCCACCACCACCGAACAAAAGGCCTCGCCTCCGCAGGCGGCTCCTGAAAACTCTCATACAGCGGGTCCGAAGCAGCCGCGGGAGCGCTAAAACAAAAAACTATCATCACCAACAAAGTCAACAGCGCTTTCATCTCTTTTCTCCTAATCTTATGAAATCCTTTGTCTTACTCATCTGGAGCCGGCCGCCGGCGTGCGATCGCCCCCAACTCGCCCATCTGTGGCCTGTAAGGCCGCAAGGTCAAACCGAAGTCACATGCTTCCGGTTTGACCAAATACTCCTTAAGCACGCCCGGCCCGCAGCTCGCATTACCCAGTCCCAACTGCTTATGGTCAAGACAGAGAGTGATATCTTCTCGCGGGGCCAGCTCATGCGTGTGGCCTACAGCAAGGTCTGTCGGCTTGAAGTGCAGGGCGGTTACCGATAGCCCATCATCAGCCACAACAAGCAGGCCCGCTCCTGAATCGTCCGTCAATGCCGCCCAGCGAACATCTTCCTTATTTCCATTCTCCTGCGGCCTGACGTAAGGGACGTACTGTTCGGTGATCGTGCTCTTATAAAGCCCGACGTCGGCAGCGGTCTTTCGGTCGGGATAATTTTCGTGTGGACCGCGCCCGTACCACGTGAAATTCTCATAGTCCCCCGGCAGCGTCATTATCAGCCCTATCTTCGGCAGAATCGGCAGCTCCCCGAACGGCTCGATATTGTTGTCGATGCGTACCCAGCCGTTACCGTAAACAGTATAGGTGCAGTAGTGCTCGAAGCCGCGATCGTTCTCAGCCATGCAGATAGTGTGAATTCTTACCTTCACGCCGCTGGCATTTGAACTATCTACCTCGAAGCTCCTGACCTCTCGTCTCAACTGGTGCAGCCCCGCCTTGTACCATATATCCGGAAACTTCCAGTTACCGCCCCAGTTCCGGTCGTTGTCTGTGTATTGCCGGAATACATTCAAAACAGGCCCGTTAATAATCTGACCATCGTCTGAAATCAGCGTTTTGTCGCCATAGACGAATGACTCAATAGTCCCCGACTTCCGGTCAAAACGAATCACAAAATCCTGTCCAACTAACGACACACCGTCCCCGGCTTCGTTCACCTCAATCGCGGGCATCTGCGCCGTATCGACCGTTGGCTTGGCAGGCACCTCAAACAGCATCTCAAACTGTGCTGCCGCGACTTCATAGCCCTTCTCGGCCCAGAGCGTATCGTCTCTCAGCGACATGCTCACGCGCAGCCGGTACTCGGCATCGGCTTTCAATTCAGGTTTCGCAAAAGGTACCGTCACGGGCTTACTCTGTCCCGGTCCAATGTCAGGCGACCCGATTGAGCCGGCTTGAATTACAGTCCCGTCTTCGGTCATCACCCATGCAACATCGAAATTCTTCAGATTCGTATAGAAGTACTTGTTCCGGATTTTTATTTTGCCTGCCCCTGAGGGGCCCGCAGCCAGGTCCTCGGCCTCGAAACCGACATACTGATATACCCTCTTAACTTCATGAAGTTCGGGCTGAATGGTTCGGTCGGGGCCGACAAGGCCGTTGATGCAGAAGTTGTTGTCGTTCGGCTTATCACCAAAGTCACCGCCGTAGGCAAAGAACCCTCTGCCGTCAGGGGCGGTTTTTCGCAGGCCCTGGTCAACCCAGTCCCAGATGCAGCCGCCGATAAGGCCCGGATAAGTTTCGATTGCGTCCCAGTATTCCCTGAGGTTTCCGACGGCGTTGCCCATCGCGTGTGCGTACTCGCACATAATAAAGGGCTTCGGCTCGTCGGCCCGGCCTCGTTCAACAACGAAGTTCACATGCGGATACATTCGGGAGTCGATGTCGGCGATTGTATTGTACTGCTCGTAGTGTATCGGCCTCGTTCCGTCCGCCTTGCGGGCGTAGTCCGCCATATACTTGAAGTTTGCCCCGTGACCGGCCTCATTGCCTAACGACCAGATGATAACCGATGGGCGATTCTTGTCTCGCTCCACCATAGCGGCCATTCTTGCTATGCACGCCTCTTTCCACTGCGGCAGGCCGCCGGGCAGCGCATTTCTGCCGTACGATAACCCATGCGATTCCAGATTCGCCTCGTCGATAACGAATATCCCGTACCGGTCGCAAAGCTCGTACCACTTCGGATGATTCGGATAGTGACTGGTCCGAACCGTGTTTATGTTGAATCGCTTCATCAGCTCGATGTCCCGGACCATCCGCCGGTAGCCAACAGCCCGTCCATAATCCGGGTCATGCTCGTGACGATTGACGCCCTTTAGCTTGACCGAAACGCCGTTCACATAAAGCTGATTGCCCTTGATTTGCACCTCTCGAAAACCAAAATCGCATCGCTCAACCTCGAAGATATTGCCTCTGTCATCTTTGAGCGTCAGCAAAAGCGTATACAAATACGGGTCTTCACAAGACCACTTCCGCGGTTCCTTAACTCTGGGCTGCATCTCGCAGGTTATCTCCTCAGACGGACTTATGCCGGGGCGTCCAGCCGCAAAGCAGGCGAGACGCCGGCCTCTGTCCCAGACGCAGGATTCTACGGTATATGTTCCAGATTTCTTGTTCGCATAGTTCTTTATCTTTGCAGTGACTTTCAGCGTTGCGTCGTGCCAGTCTTCATCGAAGTCGGTCTGAATAAAAAAGTCTCTGATGTGCACTCTTGGCGTTGAGAACAGATACACATCCCGATATATCCCCGACAGCCGCCACATATCCTGGTCTTCAAGATAGCTGCCGTCCGACCATCTATAGACCTCTACCGCAAGGACGTTTGAACCGGCTTTGAGAAACTTCGTTATATTGAACTCCGCCGGCGTCATGGAATCCTGGCTGTAGCCCACTTTTTGCCCGTTCACCCAGATATAGAAAGCCGATTTAACACCATCGAAGTGAATGAAAACCTGCCTGCCCTGCCAGTCCTGTGGGATGGTGAACTCAGTGCGGTATGACCCCACGGGATTAGGCATCTTCGCACTCGTAAACTCCGGCGGATTATCGTTCATAATGTAAGGCGGGTTGGGCTTGAACGGATAGGGCACGTTGGTATATATCGGCACGCCGTAGCCGTGCATCTGCCAGTTGGACGGCACGGGTATCTCGTCCCACCCGCTCACATCGTAATCCGGCCTGTGGAATTCAATCGGTCGGTCCGACGGCTGCTTTACCCAGTGAAACTTCCACCGGCCGTTGAGCGACTTGTAAAAGGGTGACTCCTCGCGTTCGCAGCTCAAGGCGGATTGCTCGTCTCCAAACGGCATCAATGTGCAGTGCGGCGGTTCCTTGTTTATCCCGAAAACCTCCGGATTTTCCCAATCGTTTTGCGCCGCCGGCTCAGCAGCTTTCTCCATAGCCGACACGCCCCGCTGGGCGCATCTGGCAAGTAACAAAATGCTCAAAAACGTCCCGCCCAACAAAATATATAACCTCAGCGGCATTATACTTTCGGTTCTCATTTGGCTTCCTTCTTGAGATCGCCGTAGCTGATTAGCTTGATATCACGTCTCTTGATTACCTCCTTGATCTTTTCACTGGTAAAGGCATAAGTGACGCCGTCGCGGTCGTCTGCCACAAATTTGTAGCCCTTGTGGCCCATTGCCTGCATTTCGGGCGTATCGAGGCCGGGATGCTCCACAAGCATGTACGTGCCGGGCGCGAGCTTCTCCAATGTCTCGACAAGGGCCGCTTCTCTCTGCGCCGGGCTGTCTTCACCTTTGCCCATACCGCCGGCATACTTTACACCGAGGGCCCTGATGTCAACTTCGAGGTCGTATTCTTTTGCAAGGCGTTTCACCATCTCTGCCAGGTCGTCTCTGCATGTGGCGGCGCCCATGTGGGCTGAAAGGTGTGAGACATTCTTGATTTTCCTAAGAGCCATTTCAATCTGGGCGCGGCACTCACGCTCGACTTCTTCAAGCTTTGGGTTGGCATCGTAGAAACCCGTGCCGGGCGGCCAATCATCCCATTCGCGCGTCATCTGATAGAAATACCCGTCCTTATCCACCAGCGATGGTGCACACGTAAGCGGTCTCCACTTATAGTTCTCCCATTCGCTGGTCAGCGTCAAATGGACACCCACGTCAAGTCCCGGGTTCTCGTTGAGCATCTTGACGGCTTCCTCGAACCACGGGCACGGAACCATCACCTCCACGGTCCGCATGATTCCCTCCCTGTATGACTTGATGCACGCGATATTTGCTGCGTGGGAACAACCGATATCGTCGCCGCGGACGATTAGACGAATCTCGCCGTCGCCGCTGTTCGATTCCTCAGCTATCAAACCTGCACCAACGACGCAAAAGCCGCTCAGCACTACCGCGACAATTGCCGCCAGGCAAATACTCTTTGTTGCAGACATGCTTCACCCCATCTAATTTCCAGACAATGTTTTTTCAATGGTCGCCCATTGGGACCACGTTTTGAACCTTGAGTACCCGGTAGTGGTCGAGAGGTATGGAATTGATACCGCCTTCCCACTCGCGGACGATACCGTCCCATGATTTATCGCCGTGGCCATACAGACCTTCGGCGTAAAGCGGACTTCCTCCGGCGTTATCGACTATCACTGCCCCATACTCCTGCAGGGCTTTTACCACGACCTTTTCGCCGGGCCAGAGGTCAAACTGCTCAAGGTCAAGCTCCGGGTCAAGCTGAATCACTGCACCTTCCGGTATCCCGCCTTCGGTGTGGCCGTCGGTCCAGGTGGCGGGGAAGACAAATTCATGCAGCGCGTTGAATCGCGTGGCCATCGCAATCTTATGTCTGATTTCGCCGGCCTTGACCTCATCATACATTATCAGTCCCGCTATGATGGGCACGCCTGCCGCTCTGCCCGGGCCGTAGAAATGTATGCTCTCGCCGGTCTCGATGTCGAAGTCCTCGAGCTTGAAGACGCCGGGGCCGT
Source organism: uncultured Pirellulales bacterium (assembly GCA_964514115.1). Lineage (GTDB taxonomy): Bacteria > Planctomycetota > Phycisphaerae > Sedimentisphaerales > Anaerobacaceae > CAZEPI01. The sequence continues at coordinate 54,269 of CAZEPI010000010.1, forward strand.
CCAGACGATAGACCATACCCGTAAGTGAAGCCCACGAGCCGTCCGGCAGCTTCTCCACGGAGAACATATCCCAACAAAGCATTTTCTCCCAGTCAACAATGGCCATGTGCGCGTCTCGTTCCGGGTCCGGCACCGCGCCATCGAGGATAGGGACATCTTTCCCGAAGCCGGGGCCGTGACCCATACGGCTCATCCTTTGATAGCGACGACTGCTTGTGTCAAGACCCATTCGCTCGGCTACTATAGGGCCCCTTGGCTTGATATCGTACCTCGGTGTATATTCGTCGGCCTCATAGACAGGAATGGTAAAGTCCGTGGTATTGATACCGATTTTGTTGCCGGTCGGTTCTGTCTTGAGAAGCCCAATCCAGTAATCGCTTCTGGGGTCGATTTCGGGATTGTCAGGCAACGGCTGATTCCAGAAGCTGTCATCGGAGAAGAACCGGCGGGCCTGCTTGCTCTTCTTTGCCTTCAGCGCCCGCCCTTCTTCTCGCAAACCTGCGTAGCTGATTAGCTTTATCCCCCGTCTCTCAATCACCTCCCTTACCTTCTCACTACAAAACGCCTTTGTGACCGCATCACGCTGCTTACCCACGTTCTGCTTGCTGTCCATCGCACACATCTCGGGGCTATCAAGGCCGGGATGCTCGACAAGAATGTATGTCCCCGGCCCCAGATTTTCCAGCAGTGTCACCAGGAACTTGATTCTGTCCTCGGCTGTCTTGCCGCCCCATCGCCCCGCTCGCTTGACCCCAAGCTCCTGCACATCGAAGAGCAGGTCGTATTCCTCGGCAAGCTTGCGATGCAGGGCCTCAACCTCCGGTGCAATGCGGGATGTACCCATGTGCCCGCCCATATGTGTGACCTGGTCGCCCAGCTCTCTGATTGCCAGCTCTATCTGCGCACGAAGCTCCGCCTCAAGCTCCTTCATATCCGTCTTGGGACTGTAGAAAGCATTCGTGGCAGTCTGGTCCTCCCAGTTCTTCGTAATGGGATGGAAATGCCCCTGCTCATCCACAAAGCTTGTCACGGGTGTAATCGGCCCCCATTTGTAATTATCCCACTCGCTGGTCACCCCCAGATGCAAACCGACATCCAAACCCGGGTTGTCCCGAAGCATCTTCACCGCCTCATTAAACCACGGCGTCGCCGGCATAACCTCCGCCGACCGCATTATCCCTTCTCTGTAGCATTTGATGAACGCCACGTTTGCCGCATGGCACGAACCCATATCGTCCCCCCGCACAATAAGCCGTATCTCACCCTCCCCGCCCTGCGCCCCCGCTGCCGATTGATTCCCGAAAACCATCAATGCTGCCGCCGTTACCAACACGCAAATTTTGAATCTCACGTCGACACCTCCTAACAAAATATCTTTCATCACCCCCAGTGAAACTGGGGGCTAAATATTACTGTGCGTGACGATTTACATAATCAATTCTTTCTTGCATGGATTCGCGGTCGAAACAAAATCTCTTGTCGAATCCCTTCGTCCACACTTTTCCTTTTATCCCAAGGTCATTCAATGCCTTGCGACCGGCGGCTTTGTATATTGCGACAACGTCGCCAACTGGTTTGGTGATGTACTCTGCAACAAGGTGAACGTGATTCGAGCAGACTGCCAACGCTAATATGCGCTGACCAAGCAATGCACCTTCCCGCAGAATCGCATTATGCACAACCCTCTTCTGTTTCGCAGAAAGATGCACTGTCCGGCCGGCCTGCGAACGCTTGTTCGCCTCCATCAACACCCGGTCCCCGCCAAGCGTCTTTCCATCCTTCACATAACCTCTTTCATCACCCTGCAGCCACGTCCCGTATGTTGTCCACGTCAGCATATACCCGATCGTCTTATGCATTCTCTGTATTTAGCCCCACATTTTACGTGGGGTCCGCGATGATATTTAGCCCTGGGTTTCACCCGGGGTTGCATCCGAACGTTCCGTGCCGTTCACATTTATATCTTTGAGCAATTTCTCCGGTTCAATCTTAATCGTCTTGTGATACCCCTCAGCGTTCTCACGCTATTTCCTCAATCTTCCATTTTGCTTGCCTGTTCTTCGCCTTCGCCCTGTATCTGGTCAAGGTGCAGGGCGAACCTGTCAAGCTCCTTCTGACCGTCCTGATACTTCGCGTATGCATTTCTCAGGTGCGTCCCCAGCACCTCCCAGTTGGCTGTGAAGCCGCCGAATGAAGCGCCCAGCTTCTTGAGGTTCTCTCTTATCTCCGCCGCCTGCTTCTCTATCCGCAAGCCGTGAAGCCCCATCACCACCGTCATCAGATATGCGTAAAGCAGGTTCGGCGACACCGGTATCACCTTCTTATCCAGCGAATACTTCAGAATATCCTGCGTCTGGCCCTCGTGTTTCACTATCGTCTCGTAATACACATTCTCAGCCGGTATATACATCAGCGCAAAATCCAGCGTCCCTTCCTCCGGCTTTATATATTGCGCCGCAATCTTGTCGATATGCACCGTAACATCTCTCAGGAACTGTTTTCTCTGCCGTTTCTTCTCGTCGTCGCTCTCTGCTTTGGTCATCCTCTCAAAGCTCGGCAGCGGAAACTTCGCATCAATGGGCACGGAGAACTCGGCCATCTTCACAAGGGCATCAACGGTCTTACCGTCTCGAAAGGCGTACTGCAAATGATAGCTATCCTTGGGCAGGATTTGCCCGAGCAGATTCTCTAATGACCATTCGCCCATCTGCCCGCGCAGCTTCGGGCTGCTCAGGATATCCTGCAGCCGCCTCATCTCCGTCCCAAGCTGCAGCATCTGCTTATTCGTTCCCTGCAGCTCGCCGATTTGCGTGTTCAGGCTGCTGAGCACCTGTTGGTTCGACTGCAAGCCCGCCGTCAGCGAGCTCTGCCCCGTTTGCAGCGATTGCTGAAGCGATTCGGTGGTCTTGTCCTGTGCCGCCTTCAGCGCCTCGAGCTGCTGCTGTAACAGCCCGATATTGGCTGATTGACCGGCTATCTTCTCCCTGCCGGCCGAGCTTGTTGCAATAAGCCACACCAGCAGACCAACCACCGCCAGCAGCAAAACGGCTGCCACAATCATCAAAATCTGTTCCATTTGTCTTATCCTCGAAAAACCGGCCCATTATAGGTTTTCACTACCGGCCCGTCAAAGACGAACACTGCCCGCAAAGCCGCCGCTGCAAACAACACTGTTGATATAGAATTCTCCGCCGACTATCCTGATTGTGTTATGGCAAGCATCAAAGCAGTGATTTTCGATTGGGGTGGTGTCTTGATAGACGACCCGGCGCCGCCGCGCACGGCATATTGCGCTCGTGCCCTGGGTGTGAGCTTGTCGGAGTTCAACCGTGCTGTTGGACAATTCATCGTTGATTTCCAAAAGGCGTTGGTCAGCGAAGAGCAGTTCTGGGCCGACGTAGCTGGCCAACTGAAAGTGCCGAGACCCAAGGTTGCCTCGCTGTGGACAGAGGCATTTGGCGCGGCGTATCAGCCGAGAAAAGAGATGTTTGACCTTGCCCGCCGTATCAAAAAAGCCGATTATAAGGTCGCCGTTCTTTCCAACACCGAAAGACCCGCCGCCGAATTCATCCGGGGACAGCTCTATGACTTTTTCGACGCCATCGTCCTGTCCTGCCTTGAAGGTACAGTCAAGCCCGAGCCCCAAATATACGAAATCACCGTGGGAAAACTGGGAATTGGCCCGGCAGAGGCAATTTTCGTTGACGACTCCGAGGAATATGTTGATGGAGCCAAAAAGGCAGGCCTCAACACAATTCTCTTCAAAAATCCACAGCAGCTTACAAACGAACTACTCACCCTCGGCGTAGATTCAACAGGGATGTAGCTTGAAAAACATTGTACCTTTGGCTATAATGCCTGCTTATGCAGCCCTTACAAGCTGCCGTGGCGGATGCAAGACCACACCAGTATGAAGCAGTAAGAATTGAAGAAAGGAGCGGAACTATAGTGTGCAGAATTGATCGGCGAAGTTTTTTGGGCAAGTCAATACTGGCCGGTGCCGCCGCGATGGGAGTTCAGAGTCTGGAGGAAAAAAAGCTATTGGCGGCCTTGGAGAATCCGACCGACCCCAAGAAATTAAGGGCCAAGGCTGGCCAGGGCAACATGCCCACCGGCAAAATCAAAGACCTTGAGATTAGCCGGATGATCGCCGGCGGTAATATCATCAGCGGCTGGTGTCACCAGCGAGATTTGCTTTATGTCTCAACATTGGCGGGCAAGTATCTGACCGAGGCCAAGCAATTCGATACCATCGAGCTTTATGAAGAGCACGGTATCAATACATGTTCTCCGGATCCGACACAACTTGACTTTGTCAACAAGTACAAGCAGGAGCGAGGCAGTGAGATACAGACGCTTGTTGGTGTTCGCCAGGACTGGGAGCACTTCTCCAAGCCCTTCTGGGGCGGTGATGGCGGCCTAAAAGAATGGATCGATATGAGTATAGACAAAGGTACCACCACAATGTACACACAGGGTGGGTACACCGAGCACTGCCTCAGGACCGGCAAGCAGGAAAAGTACGATCTGATAGCAAAGGCAATAGACTACATCAAGGAACAGGGATTAGCCGCCGGCATCGGGACGCATGATATCAAGAGCATCGAGATATCTGAGGAACAAGGCATGAATCCGGACTACTACATGAAGTCATTCCATCATGACAGATACTGGTCGGCACATCCCCGCGAACAACGCAAGCACTGGTCGGTCGACGCCGGCTACAGCCCCGACCACAATCAGTATCACGACAACATATACGACCTGTTCCCTGATAAAACCGAAGCACTGATGGCCGATATCAAAAAGCCCTGGATCGCCTATAAAACCCTCGCCGCAGGGGCAATTGAACCGCAATCAGCGTTTGAGTTCTGCCTCAAGGGCGGCGCCGATTTCCTGGCCGTCGGCATGTTTGATTTCCAGGTTGTCGAGGACACGCTCATCGCTAAGAAAATCCTCGATATGGACGATGTGAAGAACCGCTCGCGGCCCTGGTGTGCCTGACGTCTGTAGAAACCCTTTAGCTCGATAATCGCCCGGTCTTGGACCAGATCCAATATCTGCCGAGCCGGTTAATGAATGTCCCCCAACCCAAAGCAGGAGCTTCATACTATGGATGATGTTGTTGACAGACGCAACTTCCTTCGTACTTCGGCGGCCCTGAGTGCCGGACTTATCTTGTCACCTTCAGCGCTGGCGCAGTCTGAAAATGAAGAAGCCAAACCTGTAAACGTTGCCTTGATAGGCGCCGGCAGACACGGCAGGGTTCTAATAGACGCCTGCTCCAAAATGGGCCTGGCCCGAGGGGGCAAAGACGCGAACATCCGCTTCAAAGCTGTCTGTGATATCTGGGAGGTTCTCAACCTAAAGCTCGTCTCAGATTTGCTCAAACGCCTGGGGCACGACGTGAACAGCTACGTCGACTATCAGGAGATGCTTGAAAGTGAAAAAGACCTCGATGCAGTGATAATCGCAACGCCCGACTTTTGTCACGCCGAGCAGGCCGTCGCCTGTCTCAAGGCCAGCCTGCACGTCTATTGCGAAGCGCCAATGTCCAACACCATCGAAGGTGCCCGGCAGATGGTCCAAGCAGCAAGACAGACAGGCAAGCTCCTGCAAATCGGACATCAGCGCCGCAGCAATCCGCGATATATCCACTGTCAGGGAAACCTGCTCCAAAGTGCTGCCATCCTCGGCCAGATAACCGCTGTAAACGGCCAGTCAAATCATCCGGCCCGCCCCGACATCGGCTGGTCGAAGAGAAAAGAGCTTGACCAGGCCACACTCGAAAAATACGGATATGAATCTATGCACCAGTTCAAAAACTGGATGTGGTATAAAAAACTCAGCGCCGGCCCGGTCAGCGGTTTCGGCGTCCATCAGGTTGATGTATTCAACTGGTTTCTAAACGCGCCGCCGACCTCTGTCACCGCCAACGGCGGTATCTACTACTACGACAAGAAAAACCACCAGCGGTATGACACAGTAATGTCCATCTTCGAGTATGAGATGGGCAAAGGTAAACTGGCCGCCTTCTACCAGACCATAACCACCAACGGCTACGGCGGAAACTATGAGGCCTTTATGGGCGAGCACGGGACCCTGGAAATCTGCGAATCCGGCTCCAGAGGCGGCATCTATCGTGACCCCGACGCGCCCGACTGGGACACCTGGGTCCGCCTCGGCTTTCTCAATAAGCCCGGCCAGGAAGAACAGTCCGAGCAGCAGGATGAGGGCGTCATCGTCGTCGAGCAGACAAAGCCGCCTACACTTTATGAGATTCCGGTCAAGCTCACCGACCCTTACCACATGCCCCACCTGCAAAACTTCTTTGAGACAGTCCACGGCAATGCTCAGCTAAATTGCCCTGCCGAAGTTGCCTACAAGGCCACCGCCGCAGTGCTGAAAATCAACGACGCCATTGAAGCAGGGAAACGGCTCAGCTTCAAACCCGAGGAGTTCACAATCTGACACTGGTCTTTATCTGTGCGAAAATATCATCTGGTCATCCTGAAGAAACCGTATATCGATGTCATACTCACAGGCCGCAAGGGCATCGAATCCCGTTTTACCAAGACACGACGAGTACCCTTTGCCGGCGTCCACAAAGGTGATGTGCTGCTGTTGAAACAGAGCGCCGGCCCTGTCTGCGCAACAGCCGTCGTCGCAGCCGTCGAGCACTTCGACAATCTCACACCGCAAAAGATTCACCGCCTCAAACAGCAATACAACCAACTGATACGCGGCGACGACGCCTACTGGCAGAGCAAACTCGATTGCCGTTTTGGCCTGCTCATCTGGCTCGAGGACGTCCGAACCATTAAACCCACCCGCATCAACAAGAAAGACTGGCGCGCCTGGGTCGTCTTGAGCAAAAACCAGGATTTCGGTCTTTCCCGAATCTTCCCCGAAATATCCCAGGCAGGATACCTGTCTATCCGCCGCCAATAATGTATAATCCGCGAGCAGGACACCCCGGCGCACCGGGGCTGCTCGACGTCGAAAAAAATACAGTCAGTCAAAATTCGGGAGACTCATTATGAAGCGTGTTACGAAGGTCGTTTTATCTGCGGTTATCCTCCATCTGCTTGCCTACACGGTATTTGCCGAGACCGTCACAATCTCGAAAGAAACGCTCAAGGACAAAATCAAAGGCGGCTGGGCCGGTCAGGTCATCGGCTGCACCTTCGGCGGCCCCACCGAGTTTCGCCACAAGAGCAGCTTCATTCAGGATTACCAGCCGATTAAATGGGACGACACACTGATGAAGTGGTGGTACGATAACTCACCCGGCCTTTACGACGACGTCTATATGGACCTCACATTTGTCGAAGTCTTTGAAAAAGAAGGTCTCGACGCCCCCGCCGACAAGTTCGCCTTGGCCTTTGCCAACGCCGAATACTCGCTCTGGCACGCCAACCAAGCCGCCAGATACAACATCCTTCGTGGCATTATGCCCCCGCAGTCAGGCCACTGGCTGAACAACCCCCACGCCGACGATATAGACTTTCAAATCGAAGCCGATTTCGCAGGACTTATGAGCCCCGGTATGCCCAATGCCTCCGCCGAGTTCGCCGACAGAATAGGCCACATAATGAATTACGGCGACGGCTGGTACGGCGGCGTTTACGTCGCCGGTATGTACTCCCTCGCCTTTGTATCGGATGATATGGACCACGTCGTCACGGAAGCCCTCAAGCTCATACCTGAGCAAAGCACTTTCCACAAGTGCATATCCGACACCATCAGGTGGTGCAAAGAATATCCCGACGACTGGAAAATGACCTGGTTCAAGGTCCAGCAGAAATGGGGCGAAGATATCGGCTGTCCCGACGGCGTCTTCGACACATTCAACATCGACGCCAAAATCAACTCCGCCTGGATTGTCCTCGGCCTTATGTATGGCCACGGTGACTTCGGAAAAACCATCTCAATCAGCACCCGCGCAGGCGACGACTCCGACTGCAACCCGGCAAGCTCAGGCGGCATACTCGCCACTATGCTCGGCTACGACAAAATCCCTGACTTCTGGAAACAGGGCCTCGACAAAGTTGAAGACCAGGACTTCGCCTATACCACTATGTCCCTTAACGACACCTACGATATGTCCTGTCGCCACGCCCTCGAGGTGATAAAGCTCAACGGAGGAAAAATCGAAGATGATACCGTCACCATCGCCGTCCAGCAGCCCAAACCGGTCCGCCTTGAAGTCGGCTTCGAAGGGCATTACCCAGTCGAACGCCGTCGTATTGGCAAACGCCTTGTTAATGAGTTTACCCTTGATTTTGAAGGTGTTGGTTTTTCCCTTACCGGCCGGGCCGAAAAAAGAAGCCAGGACCATATCTTCGAAGTCCGGATGCTCATCGACGGCAAACTCGTGGAAACCGCACAGCTGCCCACCAATTACATAAGAAGAAAGAATACGCTCTTCTGGAAATTCCAGCTTCCTAAAGCAAAGCACACTGTCCGGCTGGAAGTTGCCAACCCCACGAACGATGCCGAAATACGGCTCGGTGACCTTATTGTCTATTCCGATAGGCCCGCCAAGCCCGAATATTAGCATTCTGAGCCAAAACGCCGCCCTCGCTGGGCTTAAATAGCGTTGCAGTGCTATAGTCCTGCAATAAATGCACCCCTGCGCCCGTCTATCCCGGCAGAAACAGCCGAATACATTGACAAATTACCTGAAAGGAGCCGTAAAATGTCAAAGAGAACGCTTTTTGCCGCTGTCGTAATCCTTATCCTGTTCGGCACAGCCACGTTCGCCGCTCGGCGGGCCGGGGCCCGCGACCCGGAGACGCAGAACCCCCGAGGTGAGGACCTCATTGACCGCCTGGCTCAGGCCTACGAGGCCGGCGACAGGGAAGAAATGGGCAAAATAATCGACCGGATGCAGCAGCGAAGAGATAGGGCGCAGCAGCGTGCAGACCGTCCCGCCCGACAGCGCCAGTCCGACCAGCCCCCGCAGCAACGCCGTCAGCCATCACGTCAATTTCAGGCCGACAGGCCCCGACAGCAATCCGCTCGCGCCGACAGACCCCAGCGCCAGCCCGCGGGCGCCGCACGACAATTCCGCCCCGCGCAGCGCCGCACCTGGCAGGGTCGCCAGTGGCAGGGCCGCCAGTGGCAGAGCGGCAGAGCAATGGGCCGTGCCGGCGGCTGGGCTCGCGGACAGGCAGGCCGCCGCTGGGGCGATGCGGGATTTCGTCGGACCGGGCGACAACGTTTCTATCGGCAGAGATGGGGCGGCGCAAACTTCAACAGGCGCCAATTCCGCCCCCGCGCCTTTGCCGGACGCAGAGCGGGTTTCGGACAAAGGCCTTTGGGTGGGCGCCGGTCCCGGCAGAACTTCGACAGGCCCGCTCTGCAGCGACGCCCCTTGGGCCCCCTGTGGGGGGGCAATGCTCCAAGACGCCAATGGCGAAACTCGCCTATGCAAAAAGACCGTCCCGCACGACGCCCCGACGCCGCACCACGCTCAGAATGGGATTGGTAAACCGCCGCTGACAGCTGAGTAGAACACAAATCAATCATCCGGGCTGCGCACACAGTTGCGCAGCCCTTCTTTTGCGCCTCGCAGCACGACCATCCACCGCCAGACGTCCCGATGCAACCTATCGAGGTTGCCCTTGTCATTCCGCACTTGATGCGGAATCCACAATAAAAATAAGCTCGCCTTTAGGGCTTTCCTCATCGGTTAGCCCCCAGCTCCGCTGAGGGTTAAGCTGCTCAAACAAAAAATGCTCCAAAAAATCCTTGCCGAAAACCCACACAACCGCTATAATAATAACCGCCTTTTCCGGGGGGCAAAGGCCATTGTGGAGTACGGCAGCTGAGGTAAAGATGGGAGTATTCTGGTCTATACTCGTTGCGTGCTTCGGTGTCTGGGCATCGCTTGGCAAAGCGTGGTATTGGTACGCTTTCAATCCGTTGGCGCTTCTCGCAGGCAGCAGCTTATTCAATAGCGCTTGGCTTGCGTCAACTACGCGAAGCTATGCGGCAGTGGTCGTCAACGGCACCAAGGGAGTGGGTATCGCGCTCGTCCAATTTCTGACAGACGCTCCTTTTTACCTCGCTACGTACGGGCTCTCGTATCTCGTCTTCCGCAGCCACAAGCTTGTTCTGGTGTTTCTTGCAATTTGTATTGTCCTGTCGATGATAGTGGCATTTACAGATAATCGGTTCGGACTTGCCATCAGTAGCGAAAGGGCTCTGGCGTTAGCAAAGAGACGTGCCCAAGACCAACAACCTGCTTCTAACCCCACATCCCCCGGCGACACTGAGTCCGACGTTTAGGGCTACTTCCGCTTGGCTTGGGTGCGGTGCTCTGCTTTCGCCGACGCAGTCACAGCGCAAAACCAGCCCCCGCACCAACGCCGTTAGGCCCCGCGTCAATCCCAGGCCGACAGACCCCAGCGAGCCGGAGGCACCTGGGCCGGGGGTGGCACCGGACGGCAATCGCGCCCCGCCCGGCGCTGCAACCTCGCTCGCGCAATGCAGCGTATCAGACAGGGGCAGCAACAGCGTTGGCGTCGATGGTCTTGTCATTCTGGCTGCTCATTGGTTACATCAGAGAGAGTAACGGTCAGAAGACTGATTTCTGTCTTGCTATCCCGCCAGGATTGAATACTATGTTCGCAATGTCTCAAGGGACATGAAAATGAATACTGATGGTTATCTGCAAACGCGTCGAGAATTCCTCAAGCACACCGCCTCCGTTGCATCGCTCGCCTTGGGAGGCTGCCTTGCGGCCAATTCCAGCCGCAGATTAACCGCACCCAAGCCGAACATCATCGTCATCATGGCCGACGACATGGGCTACAGCGGTCTGAGCTGCTACGGAAACAAGTATTGCAATACCCCGGAGACGGACCGCCTGGCAGTTGAAGGCATGCGGTTCACCGATTCCCATTCCAGCGGTGTCGTTTGTTCGCCGACGCGCGCCGGCCTGCTGACGGGCAGATATCAACAACGCGCCGGCATCGAAGCCGTCATACACCCGCGCCTCGACCACCCCGAACACCGCAAGGGCCTCCAACCTACAGAGATTACATTCGCCCACGCGCTGAAGGACGCCGGCTATGCCACCGGACTCATCGGCAAGTGGCACCTCGGCTACGCCACCGAAACACCCAAGTACCATCCGCTCAACCACGATTTCGACTACTTCGTCGGCTACCTCAGCGGCAACATCGATTACGCCAGCCACTATGGCGACCACAACGAACACGATTGGTGGCATGGCCGAACGGAAGTCCAGGAAGAAGGCTACACCACGCACTTGATAAACAAGTACGCCTTGCAATTCATCGAAGAAAACAGGGACAAACCCTTCTGCCTCTACGTTGCTCACGAAGCGATACACGACCCCATCCAGGGCCCCGGTGACCCTCCTGAGCGTGGTCCCGCACGCCGCGAGAACCCCACTCCGCCCGACGTTGCTTATCAGCGGATGACCCAGGCAATGGATGAAGGTGTTGGGCAAATCCGCCGCAAGGTTGTGGATCTAGGCCTTGACAAGAACACGCTCATTTTCTTCTTCTCCGACAACGGCGGCAACGGTCGGGCTCGCACCAACAGCGCACGGTATGCCGGTGCGAAGGGCGCCGTCTGGGAGGGTGGACACCGTGTTCCAGCCATTGCGTGGTGGCCCGGCATGATAAAGCCGCGATCGGTCACAGACGAAATGGCTATCAGTATTGACCTGATGCCGACGATGCTCGCATTGGCCGGAGCCTCCGTCCCTATTGGGCACGCCCTGGATGGTATCGACCTGTCGCCTGTGCTGTTCGAGCGGAAGCAATTGCCTTCTCGCCAGCTCTTCTGGGCCCACTTGGGCAACAACGGCCAGCGTATGGAAGCCGTGCGAGATGACCAATGGAAACTCATCGTCACCCATCCCAGCGCCCGCCCGGGGACATTCCAGAACGAAAAGCTCATACTCTACAACCTCAAAGATGACCCCGGTGAGAAAACGGATCTGATTAACGAACACCCCGACCTCGCAAAGAAGATGCTTGCAGAACTCAAGCAGTGGTACGCAGAGGTCACAAATAACGCTACCTTCCAACCCGGCGGTTGGAGCGCTTAAGTCGTGTCTCAGCCGTATGTGTCTCTGTGAAATTGAAGGGGTCAGGTCTTTTTTCTCACCAAAAATTCGTCTCCTCGCCTCCCTCCTGTCCCGTCTTTGCCCTGCGAGCTTCGCCGGACATGCCTTTGCCCCCCCCATCAATCATCCAGTCAGCTTTCATAAAGGCCAACAAAGTTGGCCGTGGACGAAGGCAAGGTTACTCGGCGAAAGCTCGCTTTCAGAGGGCAACCTGCCGAGTACGCCAAACTGGCTGAGCCAACCTTCTCTCTGTGACCTCATGTATCCTCTGTGGCTTAAATTATTCTTTTCTCTGTGGCCAACCGGAATCAGTGTCTTCTTGCTCGGCTTCATATATGAACGCCGAAGAACGCCAGGTCGAACAAGAACCGTGTGAATCAGTATCTAAAAATTCTTTGTGTCTTAGTGGTGAAAACTAATGCCTCGTTGAGCTTTCCCTTGCTGAGCAAGGCAAATTGGGGTATCCTCTCCGCAAGACCGATGGGTAGTAAGCTGCGGTTGTGAAAAACGAATACTATTATCCAACGGAGGTGTCCTGATGCTTAAAGGTATCTTCAGCAAAACAAACGTCTCTATCATTCTTGCTGCTATCCTCTGCTGCCCTCTTGCCTGTCAGCAGCAAAGCAAATCGGCCTCGGATTCGGCCGATGCCCCCGCCGAGCTAAGAATGAAAAAGGAAGTCCTCATCGACAAGATAAAGGGCGGCTGGCTCGGCAAGACCGCCGGCGTCTGCATCGGCGGCCCCACCGAATTCAAGGCCACCGGCAGGATGTTCACCGGCCGGCTTAACTTCTACCCGCGCCTCGACAGCAGCTTCGGCCAGGACGATATCTACGTCCAGATAACCTTCGTCGAAGCAATGGATAAAAAGCTCAACGAGCCCGACGGCATCTTCGCCGCCACTATGGCCGACTACGGCGACGCCTTCAAAAACAGCGGCTACGAGCTCTGGCACGCCAACAAGGCAGGCAGAGACAACCTCAGAGCCGGCCTCAATCCCCCTCAGTCCGGCATGTTCGCCGCCGAGGGCAAAAGATTCAACAGGTGCGCCAACGACATCGACTGGCAGATTGAATGCGACTGGATTGGCCTGATGTGTCCCGCTATGCCCGCAACCGCCGTCCAGCTTTCCGACAGGGTCGGCCGCGTAATGAACTACGGCGACGGCGTCTATGGCGGCCACTTCGTCACCACAATGATTGCACTGGCCTTCCAGTACGACGATGTCGAGCTGATTGTCAAAAAGGCCATCGAGGCCGTCCCCCGAAAGTCCCAGTATTACGAGGTCATCAGCGACGTCATCGATTACCACGACAAGCATCCTGACGATTTCAAGGGCTGCTGGAAATTCATCAACGATAAATGGCTCCGCGAGGCCATAGACTGCAGCGGCCCCGCCGACAACTTCAATATCGCCGCCTCGCTCAACGGCGCCTTCATCGCCGTCGGCCTGCTCTACGGAGATGGTGACATAATAAAGACAATCGAATACTCAACCCGCTGCGGCCAGGACTCCGACTGCAACCCCGCCAACGCCGGCGCCATCGTCGGCACAATGCTCGGCTATGCCAATCTCCCACAGCAGTGGAAAGACGACATCGAAAAGTACCCGAACAACGAATACAGCCACACCGACTACACCTACACCGACCTGATAAATAGCAGTATCGCCCGTGCAGAAAAGGCAATCCTGCAGACAGGCGGCACTCTCTCCGGCGACACGTACATCATCCTGACCCAGCCGATACGTCAGCCGAAGATGCTCGAACAATACGGAAAAGACCCCGTCCCCAATCCGGATTACAAGGGTGATAATTGATGTGTCCCGGCGCGCCGGGGTGGTGACCCGGGCCGCTCCCAGGGGCCCCTTGTGGAGCTACCAGTTACCCGGGTAGTAGATGCTTGCGGGGTTTATATCGAACCTCCTGCACAGCGCTTCTGCCAGCGCCTCTGCCCTCTTTAGCTGGCAATCCGTCGCTTTGCTCCTTCTGCCGTCTGCAACCAGACAAATCCGGATAGTCCTGCTGCTGCCATACCACGTATTATCGGGGGCCGCCGACCACTGCTTCTGCCACTTCTCGGTCGGCTGAATCTGACCGTCGTCACCCCCCAACCCGTTGCAGATAACAAAGTGACAGTTCAAATCCTCCGCCTCAGTTAGCCCGCTCAGCGAAGCTAACTGCTCGATATTGCCTGCCGTTGTCCCGCTGTAGTAAATCTCAACGTACTCCCACCGCTCCGGCGACTGATTCGCTCTCGAGCGGATGGCTTTTGCCGCAGGGTCCAGTTGGTAATACGTTGAAAGGCAGAACGGGCCGGATGAAGGAGGGTTGTTCCCCAGAGACATCAAGACTATCGCCCCCATGGTCATCGATACGAGCAACGCCGCCAGAACACGAGCCACCCTTGGCTGATTCGACATAACTCCATCCTTGAAAATCAAGACTCAACGGTGGATGGTCACAGAAGATATGACCTTTTATACAGGTAGCATCGGCGCTCGCCAACGAAATACTCCAAATTTTGCCGAAGATTTTGTGTTTTGTCGCTTCGCAGCACAACCGCAGCCGAATCAATGTCGCCGGAAAAAACTTGACCTTTAACACATACCCTGTTAAACACCTGTCTTTGACCGCGCACCAATCTCAGCGCCGCCCGCGCCGGCATTGCTGCGGCCTGACAACAAAGGACCAATAAAAACGGGAGGTAGTAAATGGCATCACAATTCCGCTCCCTGACGCAGGAAGAAATCACCCGTATGGCCGAGCAGGGCTGTACCTGCGATGACTGGTCGATAGTTCAGGTTACCGATGGTTTCGACCCGAACCGCATCCGCTCCACACACTTCTCCGGCCGCATCCGGCTGGGCCTGTTCGACAAGCAAATCTCCTTTTGCGGAGGACTGCAAAAGCCCGCCGGCATCTCAAACGCCACCATTCACAACTGCTCCATAGGCAATAACGTCTATATCAACCAGGTCAAGAGCTACATCTCCAACTATTGCATAGAAGACGACGTCATCATCGAGAACGTGGACCTGCTCACCGTCGATGGGCAAAGTGGCTTCGGCAACGGGACCGAAGTGCCCGTCATAAACGAGGCAGGCGGAAGAGAAATCCCCATATTCGACCGCCTCTCGGCACAACTCGCCTATGTAATCGCGCTCTACAGGCATCGTCCGAAAGTTATCGAAAAGCTCCGGGAGATGATTGGCGATTATACCGCCTCGGTCACCTCCTCGACCGGCATCCTCGGCGCCGGTGCCAAAATCATCAACTGCCGTATCATCAAGAATGTCAGGGTCGGCCTCTCTGCCGTTATCGAAGCGGCGGACCGCCTTGAAAATGGCTCGGTCAACAGCACCGCCGCAGACCCCGTCTATATCGGACCCGGCGTCTTCGCCGAAGACTTCATCGCCGCCAGCGGTTCCAAAATCACCGACGGCGTCATCATCTCCCGATGCTTCGTCGGCCAGGGCACCGAGCTGGCTAAGCAGTACTCGGCCGAAAACTCCGTCTTCTTCGCAAACTGCGGCGGCTTCCACGGCGAGGCCTGCTCCATCTTCGCCGGACCCTACACCGTCACCCACCACAAATCCACCCTTCTCATCGCTGGCATATTCAGCTTCCTCAACGCCGGCAGCGGAACAAATCAAAGCAACCATATGTACAAGCTCGGTCCCGTCCACCAGGGCGTCATTGAACGCGGCTCCAAGACGGCAAGCGACTCTTATCTGCTCTGGCCCGCGAAGGTCGGCGCCTTCACTGTCGTTATGGGCAGACACTACCGAAACTCCGACACGTCTGATTTGCCCTTCTCCTACCTCATCGAGCACGAGGATGAAAGTATCCTGGCACCCGGAGTGACTCTGCGAAGTGTCGGAACCGTTCGAGATGCGAGAAAGTGGCCAAATCGCGACAAGCGCAAAGACTCAAATAAGCTTGACCTGATTAACTTCAAGCTGCTAAGCCCCTATACCATCCAGAAAATGCTCAACGGCGCGGAACTGCTCGCAAACCTCAAGGCCACAAGCGGCTCAACGAGCGACTACTTCACCTACCACAGTTGCAAAATCAAAAACACTTCGCTCGACAGAGGCATCCGGCTCTACCAGAGGGGCATTGACAAATTTCTGGGTAACTGCCTCATAAAGCGACTCGAAGATAAACAGTTCAACAGCGTCAGTGAGCTTCGCAACGCCCTCAGGCCCGACACGGACGTCGGCCCGGGAAAATGGGTGGACCTCGCCGGGCTGTTCGCACCGGAAAAGGCCGTAAGCACGATGCTTGACGATATCGAGCACGGCGAACTGGCCGACCTGCAGCAGATAAGACAGGCCTTCGAGTCTATGCACGCCCACTACGCCGACCACGAATGGGCCTGGGCAGCCAATGTGCTCCAGCAGCGCATTGGCAGGACCATAGACAACATCGAGCCGGCCGACATTACCGAAATGATATCTAAGTGGAAGCAGGCCATCATCGAGCTTGACCACATGCTCTACGCCGACGCCCAAAAAGAGTTTGCCGCCACCGCCCAGACCGGTTACGGCGTTGACGGCCCCGACGCCGACAAACTCGCCGATTTCGCACACGTACGCGGAACCTTCGAGAAAAACAGCTTCGTCGCCGAAATCGAAAAGCACATCCAGGAAAAAACCTCACTCGCTGAAAAACTCATCAGCCGAGTGAAAGACCTGTCATAAACACTCCAGCGATATCGAGTCACCCAGTCCTAACCCCGGCATGCTCTTCAGGTGATTAGGGCCCGGGTCTGCCTTGAGCGAAAAAAAAGCCCAACCTGTTACCCGGGCCGGGCTTTTTGTTATAGAGGTCTTCTGCGCCAGTAATCTATTCATCTGCCGGTTGGGTTATCGGCTGCGGTGCTCCTTCGGCCTGTACTTCGACCTGTTGCTCTATCTTCTTTGCCGGATAGACGATATTCGCCTCGGCCTTTAGTTTCTCAATATACTGCTTGTAAAACTCCTGCTGCCTGGTCTGTTTAAGATAATTGATTATCTGGTCCTTCACCTCCTCGAACGGGATTAGTCCCGCCTGCTTGTGGTCTGTAACCTTGATTATGTGATAGCCGAACTGGGTCTCTACCACGCCGCTGACCTGCCCTGGCTCGAGCGCAAATGCCACATCTTCGAAGGGCTTGACCATCCTGCCCCTGTCGAAATAGCCGAGGTCGCCGCCTTTGGCCGACGACGGACAGCCGGAGTGCTCCCTGGCAAGGACCGCGAAATCCGCCCCATCCTTGAGCTGCTGAAGAAGCTGCTCTGTTTTCTGTTTCGCCTTGGATTTGTCTTCCTCCGAAGCCGTTGGCTCAACCGTTATCAGAATATGGCTTGCCTGAACACGCTCGGGCGCATTGAATCGTTCTATGTTCTCATCGTAGTATTTCCGGGCATCCGTCTCGTTCGCATCCGTTTTGCCCGCCGACTCTTTCTCCATGAACTCGGCATACTTAAGATTAGCTTTCATCTCCTGTTTCATATCATTGAAGTCACCCCCCTGCGCCTCCACCAGCTTCTTGAGGTCCTCGATAGTCCTGTTCTGCTGCAAGGCAATCTCCTTTAGTTTGTCCTCGACATCCTTGTCTGTGACGACTATCCCGGCCTGCCTGACCTTCTCATCCATCAGGTGCTGGACAATCATACTCTCGACCGTCTCCTTTCGCACCCGGCTCCTGTACTGGTCGAGAAGGTTCGGTGCCAGTTGCGTCGAAAGGGCTTTCACTTTGCCCTCGATTTTTGCCTGCACCTGCGCTTCGGTGATATCCACTCCGTTGACGGTTACTGCCACATCCTGCTCGTCGGCTGTGCCGAGGGCAGCGGTCTGCTGCTGGGCGGCTGGTGCGTTGACATCCTGGGCCAGCGCCGGGGTGAAGCCGACGAAAACACAAAACACCAGAACCGCCATTTTTTGAGGGAAAGTTTTCATAAGAGAGACCCTTTCGAGGAGAAAAAATTAATAACTAATTTCTGTGAGAAGATGAAGAACTATTGTGCACAATTCATCCCGTAAGTCAACGCTTTGTTGTTTTTTGTTTGATTTTCAGCGAAATCACGCGATAATGCTGGCCGTATTGTACTTACGGAGCCATCGGCTCATGAGTTTGGCCGGTTGATGTGTTTTTGAGAAATCTTCGAGATTTATCGTGCTGACTCGGCCCCGCAACTGGCGTATCGGCCCAGGCCTGTCTGATGAAACATCGCTCACA
Source organism: uncultured Pirellulales bacterium (assembly GCA_964514115.1). GTDB lineage: Bacteria > Planctomycetota > Phycisphaerae > Sedimentisphaerales > Anaerobacaceae > CAZEPI01. The sequence goes on from CAZEPI010000010.1 coordinate 72,603, forward strand.
GTCAAGGTGTAAGACTATAGATTCTGACGACCAGAAAACCAAATCACCAATGACCGGCAGACAGCGCGTGCTGGCTGCTCTCAATCACAGAAGTACAGACCGGGTGCCTGTTGACCTTGGCGGTACATGCTGCAGCGGCGCTCACGTGAGTATTATAGCCGGGCTTCGCCAGATGCTCGGACTTGACAAGCCCGGCACGCCGGTGAAAGTTACCGACCCCTACCAGATGCTCGGCCAGGTCCGGCTTGACCTTATTGAGGCGCTCCAGCTCGACATCATCCTCATGCCTTCTCGCAAAAACTTCTTCGGTATGAAGAACACCGGCTGGAAACCCTGGCGGAGCTTCGACGGCACCGACGTCCTGGTTCCGGGCAAGTTCAATACCGACCCCGAACCCAATGGTGACATACTTCAGTACCCACAGGGTGATAAATCGGCTGCCGCCTCTGCCAGGATGCCTAAGGGCGGCTTCTATTTCGACACGATTATTCACCAGCAGCCCATCGACGAGGCGAAGTTGAATCCGGCCGACAACCTCGAAGAGTTCGGCCCAATCAGTGAGGAAGACCTGCACTTCCAGGAGAAACACGCCGACTATCTATACCGAAATACCGACCTTGCCATCGTCGGTGGAATCAGCGGCACCGCCTTTGGAGATATTGCCCTTGTTCCTGCGCCGTTTCTGAAGAACCCCAAAGGCATTCGCGACATCGAAGAATGGTATATCAGCACGGTCGCGAGGCCAGACTACATTAAAGAGGTATTCGCCGGACAGGCCGAAATCGCGCTGGAGAATCTGAAGCGCTACTACCAGGCCGTCGGCGACAAAATACAGCTCATCTGGATGGACGGAGCGGACCTGTCCAGCCAAAACTCACTTTTCTGCAGTCCGGATGGATACAGGGAGCTGTATCTGCCCTATGCAAAAAAACTCAACGACTGGATACACGAGAACACAAAGTGGAAGACCATCAAACACTGCTGCGGCGGATGCGAGCCGCTCATCGACGGATTCATCGAGGCGGGCTATGATATGCTCAATCCGGTGCAGTGTTCAGCCAAAGGTATGGATCCACAGCATTTAGTGGATACCTATGGCGACCGTATCGTGTTCTGGGGCGGCGGCGTTGATACCCAGCAGACCCTGCCCTTCGGCACTGCCGATGAGGTAATGCAACAAGTGAAAGAGCGAGTAAAAATCTTCAGCCAGAAAAACGGCTTCATCTTCAACACAATCCACAATATCCAGTGCGGCACGCCCGTGGAAAATGTTCTTGCTATGTTCAGAGCTCTGGGTAGAGAAGCCTGAGAAAGGAAAGGAGGTGCCTTTTATGCGTAGTGTTACTCTGGTTGTGCTGTTGTTTGCAATCTGCCTTGTTTGCTCATGTGCTGAGACGATGCGTGGCGAGCGGGCTTTCGATGGGACGTACAATATCTGTGATAACGGGGCGGTTGGGGACGGCAAGAGGCTCAACACTGATGCGATCAACGGTGCTATCCGTATATGTCATGAAGGCGGTGGTGGCACAGTCATTGTGCCGCCGGGTGTGTATCTGAGCGGGACAATCGAGCTGCTGAGCAACGTGACGCTTCATTTGCAGGCGGGGGCGGTCATTAAGGGTAGCGGCGATATGGCCCATTATACCCTTAACGGCAGGACACACGCGGTGGAAAGCACGTGGGAACAGCCGGAATACCTTCACTACGGGCTCGTAGCGGCCCATGATGCCTGCAATGTCGCCATCACCGGGCGCGGGACAATCGACGGCAACGGGGATGTCTTCATGGATCTCGACGTGATTCACCAGTCGGGGAATTTTGAGCAGAAATACACTCGCCAAGGTGACGACTACATGACGCGTATGCCGGATGGGCCCATCTCACCGAAGAAAGATGAAGACGGTCGCCGCGTCCGGCCGGGTTCTATGGTCCTGTTCGACAAATGCACAAACGTGCTCGTCCGGGATGTCACTATGACCGGATCGCCTAACTGGGCCCTGCATATTGCGTGCTGTGATAATGTCACGGTGACTTCGGTCAACATGCACCACAGTCTTCTTATTCCGAATGCAGACGGCATCGATGTGAGCAACTGCCACAACGTGCATATTTCAGACTGCGACATCGTTGCCGGCGATGACGGCATAGCGATGGGTGTCTGCGCCGATGACTTCTGCAGTCGGTCGACCGAAAACGTCACTGTGACAAACTGCACCATAATGTCTCGTTCAGCCGGGATCAGGGTGGGGCACGCAGACCAGGACTTAAAGAACTGTACGTTCAGTAATATCGTTATTCACAACGCCAACCGCGGCCTGCTAGTCCAGCTTAGAGGAACCCAGTCAATTGAGAACGTTCTGTTTGATAACATCATCATACAGACGCGGTTGCACACGGGGTGGTGGGGCAACGGCGAGCCCATCCATGTGTCGGCGCTTCGTGGAAGGGAAAATCCCGAACTCGGACAAATCAAAGACATCACTTTCTCCAACATCGTGGCCGACTCGGAGCATGGCATCGTCGTTTATGGCGTCGAAGAAAGTGTCATCAAAGACCTTACTTTTGACAACGTGAAGCTGAAGATGAGGAATAGTCCCCTCAACGACCTGTACGGGGGCAACTTCGATCTCAGGTCCGTACACGACACGCGGTACGGTATCTTCGAGCATGATATTCCGGCGATTTACTGCCGATACGTGGATGGTCTTCGCATTGAGGACTTCGAGGTTGAGTGGGACGATGGTCTGCCGGAATACTTCGATCACGCTATCCACTGCGAGTACTTCAATGATTTGCTCATCGATGGTTTTGAGGGGAGACAGCCACATCTTGATGACGCCAGGGCTGCCATTGCGCTGGAAAACGGATCGGATGTCACTATTCTCAACAGCAAGGCCGACGATGGAACAGGGGTCTTTCTGTCGCAGGCAGATGTGAGCGGGACGGTGAGATTTGTGAACAATGATTTGACCAAGGCCGAGAAGCCTTTCGAGCCGGAGAAATAGCTATGGAAAGACGTGAGTTCCTGAAGAGCGCTGGGATGCTTGCATCATCTCTTGCGTTGGCACAGTTAGTGGAGGCGGCCGAGGATGCGGATGGAATCGACAAGCCGAATATACTGTGGATTACGTGTGAGGACATCAGCCCGTACTTAGGATGTTATGGGGATGCAGAGGCGCTGACGCCGAACATTGACACGTTAGCTTCACAAGGAATGCGATACACGAATGCGTATGCGACGGCGCCTGTCTGTGCGCCTTCCCGTTCCTGCCTGATTACCGGAGTTTATGCAACCTCGCTCGGCACCCAACACCTCCGGTCGAGTGTGCGAATACCTGAGCATATCAAGTGCTTCACACAGTATCTCCGTCAGGCGGGGTACTACTGCTCGAACAATTCCAAGAAGGACTACAACTTTACTGATGTGGGGGCGTGGGATGAATCGAGCGAGGAGGCACATTGGCGTAAGCGAAAGAGCGGCCAGCCGTTCTTTAGTGTGTTCAACTTCACTTCGACTCACCAGGGACAGATAAACGGGACGGATGAGGAGTTCTTTAAGAAGTATAGGTCGAAGCTAAAGCCGGAGCAGCCGCACAAGCCGGAAGACATCAAGCTGCCGCCTTACTACCCGGATACGCCGATGGTCAGGAAGATATGGGCGAGGTACTACGAGCTGATAACTTATATGGACCGGCAGGTAGGCGATTTGCTGAAGCAGCTTGAGGAAGATGGGCTTAGCGACAGGACTATCGTATTCTTCTATTCAGATCACGGGATGGGCCTGCCTCGCTTCAAGAGGACACTGTACGATTCGGGATTGAGGGTTCCGTTGATCATTCACTTTCCGGATAAATATAAGAACTTAGCGTCCGGCCAGTGTGGCAGTAAGACGGACCGGCTGGTGAGCTTCGTTGATTTTGCGCCGACAATTCTGGGTATCGTTGGTCTGCCTGTGCCGGAGTATATGCAGGGCAAGGCATTTCTCGGACCCGGGGCTGGGCGAGATTATGTCTTTGGGGCATCAAGCAGGGTTGATGAGGCCTATGAGATGAGCCGCTGCGTCCGTGACAAACGCTACAAGTACATCCGCAACTTCATGCCGCATTTACCCTACATCCAGCCGAGCTTCTACTGCGACCAGGCAGAGATAATGAAAGAATTGCGCCGGGTCACAGCAAATGGGAATCTTACAACGGCGCAGAAGACGTGGTGGCAGCCGCGAAGGCCTCGTGAAGAGCTGTATGATACAAAGGCAGATCCACATGAAATAAACAACCTGGCGCAGTCTGAAGAGCATAGGGAGATGCTCGAGAAGATGCGGGGTGTACTTCGCGACTGGATGATTGAGACAAGGGACACCGGGCTGATGCCGGAGGCCGAGATGCACATCCGCTCGGAGGGCTCGACGCCTTATGAAGTGGCTCGTGACCCGGAGAAATATCCTATCGAGCGGATTCTGTCGGCTACGGAGCTTGTTGGCAGAGACGCGGAGAATCTTGAGCAAATGGCAGAGCACCTCAAGGGGCCAGATGCCGCGGAACGGTACTGGGCGGCATTGGCGACGTCGGCACTCGGGGAAAAGGCAGAGCCGGCAACTATTGAGTTGCGCAAGGCATTGAATGATGAGGCGCCTAATGTGCGACTCACTGCAGCAGGTGCGCTGTGTAGGGTTGGTCAGTGCGCCGAGGCGCTGGACGTGCTGGCTGAAGGACTGGAGGATCCTCGGCAGGAGACGGTCCTTGCGGCGGCCAGGGAGATCCAGATGCTTGCCGACAAGGCCTGTGCTCTCAAAGACCAGATGAAGGCGGCGCGGGCGAGATGTAAGGGACCTGACGGTAAGTATAAGAACATAAATCATGCGTGGTTTATCGACTGGGCGCTGAAGTATGCGCTTGAGAACTGCGGATAGTAGCAAGGAAGGAGTCAGGCTTGGCCGAAAGTGACATTGCAAACAGGACAAAAGGCAGCATCGTCTATGTGTCGGTGGTTTGTGCCGTGGCGGCACTGGGGGGCTTACTGTTCGGATACGATACGGGGGTCATATCAGGCGCCATTGGGCCTTTGGTGGAGCGGTTCGGGTTGAGTCCGCAGATGGAGGGATGGGCGGCATCGTGCGCGCTGGTGGGGTGCATGTTCGGGGCGGCATTCGCAGGGGCGATAAGTGATCGGATCGGACGCAAGAAGGTGCTGGTGATATCGGCGATTCTGTTTCTGGCCTCCGCTGTGGGGACAGCACTTCCGAGGAATCTGGTTGAGTTCATTATCTTTCGCTTCATCGGCGGGCTTGGGGTTGGGGCGGCGTCGATGACCTCACCTATGTACATCGCGGAGATTGCGCCTGCGCGGATTCGCGGACGAATGGTTTCGGTCAATCAATTTGCCATCGTCTCGGGCTTTCTGGTCGTTTACTTCGCCAACTATTTCATTGCTCTCGGCCGCAGCGACGAATGGCTCACCCAGACCGGCTGGAGATGGATGTTCGGCTCCGAATGCCTGCCGGCTTCTCTGCTTCTCATCCTTGTCTTCTTCGTCCCCGAAAGTCCACGCTGGCTCACAAAACAAAAACGCAACGACGAAGCCCTCAGGATACTGACAAAAGTTGACGGCCCGCAACATGCCGCCGCAGAGATGACTGCCATCAAGGATGCTATCGCCCACGAAACCGGCTCGGTCATGCAGCTCCTCGGCCCCGGAATGCGAATCGCCCTGATGATAGGGGTCGTGCTGGCGGTTCTGCAGCAGGTTACCGGAATCAACGCCGTCCTTTACTATGCTCCTGAGATATTCAAGAACATAGGCGCTAAAACCGAATCGGCCCTGCTTCAGACGGTCATCGTGGGGGCGGTGAACGTCGGCTTTACGATTGTTACTATATGGACCGTTGACACCCTCGGCCGAAAACCACTTATGCTCATCGGCGCCACAGGGATGGGACTTTCTCTGCTGACGGTCGGCCTTGCATTCTATTTTCAGCAGCAGGGCCCGTGGGTTCTTATTGCGGTGTTTGTATATATCGCCTGCTTCGCCTCGTCGCTGGGGCCCGTCTTCTGGGTCATCGCCTCGGAGATATTTCCCACGAAGATACGCGGCAGGGCAATGGCGATTGCGACGGTGACAATATGGGTGTCATGTTACCTCGTTTCGCAGACGTTTCCGATGATAGACAAGAACCGATGGCTGGTAGAGAAGTTCAATCACGGATTTTCATTCTGGCTATATGGTGTATTCTGTGTTGTAACGGTGCTGTTTGTCGCCGCCTTTTTACCCGAGACGAAGGGTAAGACACTCGAAGAAATAGAGAAGCGTTGGATGGGTTAGGCTCAGTCTGACCGGAGAAGAGAAAATGAGGGGAAAAACAAGGGCAGAGGTATCTCGCCCGACGGGTTATTCGGTGCTGGATGCCGAGTGGGTCGCACAAAAGTAAGGAGAGAAGCCAGATGAATAAGCGATTTGCTCCATGGAATCTTGTGGTCCTGTTAATTGCGAAATGCCTTATCCTTTCGATGTGGGCGCCGTGCTGTGTCGCTGCGGGCAAAGAGACGCTGCTTGAGGTTAAGTCGTTCTCGGTGACAGGGCAGACGGAGGGGCTCGAGCCCGAGGTGCTCGACTTTCGATATGCGCCGGGCGAGTGGCAGGTGTGCATCGGCCTGCCAGACGACCCACACAAGAGCATTGTCAAGTCCGACGGCAGTCTGAACCATCACTATGTTCGGCGGCGCGGGCATTTCCCGAACTTCGATACGAGCGTGCGCGCCAGAGTCGAATCCGACTTGGCTGAGAGCAATATCGAACAACGGCTCTGGAACGCCAAGGTCCCCATCGTAATAACCGAACAGAAGTGGGGTTCGCTTTTGCTGCACCAAGAGTGTTGGGCAGGCATACCGGATGACGACCATGTGGAGGAATGGTCGAAGAAGCGACAGGATTACCTGTGGCTAACGCTGACGAACACCGGTGATACGATGCAAAGCGGAAGGATCGTCGTTCGCGTGAGGTCGAGGACCAAGTTAGCTCGAGGCTCTTCGGATACACTTGTCGAAGCGGTCGGAGATAAGCGGACTGTGTGCTTTATGTCCCCTGCGTGTCGAACACTCAGATATGGAAACGTCCGCCCGGGCTACGAGATTAATTTAGTCTACGAGGAGGTGCTCGCTGCGGGGGAAAAGTACACGGTGCTGCTCAGTTTCTACCGAGGCAAGGAGGCCGACGAGCGGACTAGCCATCGTCAGGCACTGCAGGTGTGCGACAAGGCCGTGCAGTACTGGGAGAACGCGACCCTGCCGTATGGGCGGATTGTGGTTGCCGACAGTGATGTCCAAGACCTACTCGACTCGTGCATTCGCAATATCTATCAGGCCAGAGAGTTGAGGGACGGTGTGCCTGCTTTTCAGGTCGGCCCCACCGTGTACCGTGGCACGTGGGCTGCCGATGGGCCATTCATCCTCGAAGCAGTGACTTACCTCGGAAGAGCCGGCGAAGCAAGACAGGGGCTGGAACTCCAGATCGTCGCGGACGAAGGGCCTCAGGGCATTGAGTTTTCGAAAAAGTCGGGGCTGCGGCTGTGGATGGTTTGGCGGCACGCCCAGCTTACAGGTGACTGGGAGTGGCTGGAAAGGATGTGGCCGAAGGTAGAAGAAGAGGTCAACCGAATCATTGAATACCGGGAGATGACGCGCAGTGATCCGGAACAGGCGAATTACGGCCTGATGCCACCCGGCTTTGGTGACGGGGGCTTGGCGGGCAAGCATAGGGAGTACACCAACGTCTACTGGACGCTGGCGGGCCTAAAGACCGCGATTCAGGCAGCAGAGCGTATAGACAAGCCAGCTGTGTCGGCGTGGAAGGCTGAGTACGAGGACTACTGGAAACAATTTGACAAGGCAAGGGAGCGTGACAAGCTTGTCGACAGTGCCGGTAATACGTATGTCCCTGTGACCATGAAAGGCGAAGAGCAACAGCTTGCACAGCGCGGCGCATGGGCCTTTCTGCACTCGATTTATCCCGGCAGGACCTTCTCGCCAGATGACGAGCTAATGCTTGGAACGCTGGCGATGCTCGACGCAACCGAGAGGGAGGGATTAATTTTTGGTACCGGGTGGATTGCAGACGGTATATGGAACTATGCAGGTTCATTTTATGGGCACGCTCACCTTTGGCTCGGGCACAGCAGAAAGGCAGCTGCGACTCTCTATGCATTTGGCAATCACGCATGTCCAATGCTGTGCTGGCGCGAGGAGCAGAGGCCGCAGGGAGAGAAGGAATATTACGTAGGGGACATGCCGCACAACTGGGCCAGTGCCGAGTTCGTTCGATTCGTGCGCCACATAATGATTATGGAGCGAGGGGGTGAACTGCACCTGCTTGAGGGCATGCCTCGCGCCTGGGCCAAGCCGGGTGGACACGCACGGCTGACGGACGTCGCCACGTCTTTTGGCGAGACGAGCATGGTGGTCCGCGTGGCTGAGGACGGCAAATCGGCAACGGTGGAGCTCAACCCACCGGTGCGTGAGCCGCTCCAAAAAATAGTACTGCACACCGAAAACTTCCAGAGCCCCGTCAGCAGAATTAGCGTGGGGGATGTTGAGTTTTCCGAAGACACCGTCGCTATCCCAAGACACGAGGCAATTAACGTTCGCATAGAGTTTGAGCAGTGATATATTTCGGGAGAATACGATGATGAAAGATGTGCTTCTGGCATTTCTGGGAGTTTTCATTGTGGGTAGCTGCGCATCCTGCACGGGCGAAACGCAGAAGGTGCTGGCCGAAGCGCCCGCCCTGATAGTCTGGCCGAACGAGCCGCCGGAGGATTGTCCGTTTGAGCAGTCCGAGGGTATCGTCGGCGTCGCATTCACCGGTCGGCACAGCAATTACTGGGTAGCCGATACCTGGTATCCCTCGTGGGCGTCAGACGGCAGTTTATATTCCCCGTGGACGGACGGGAACTGGCGGGATGCGACAGGCCGGCGCGTTCACTCAAGCTCAGACGGCTACGAGCCGGACAATATCACAAGGCACCAAGCCACGACCGGCCAGGCCGTGATGGTTGGGGATGACCCGGTCAAGCTTAAGCTCATAAGTCTTGGCGTCGAACAGGGCGACCCATATCCATACGGCGGGCGGTATCCGTGCGGTAGTCTGGTTTATGAAGGCGTGTGGTATTACGCGACATATTGCCTTGGTCCGCACGGTATTACTAAAGACGAGAATGGCTTTGCCTGGAACTGGCCTGTGCTGGGGCCGGTGCCGGGTTTTCGGATCTCAACGGACTATGGAAAGACATGGATTCCGTCGCCACACACGCCTTCAAAGCCACTGTTTCCCGAGCCGGCAGAATTCATGGGGCCGGTCAAAATCGGGGCGCCGCACTTTGTGGATTTCGGTAAGAACATGGAGCATTCGCCGGACGGCAAGGCATATCTCGTCGGTATGGGCGCCGAAGTCGATGACCCCAAGCCGCGCATGGCAAACCTGAGCTGGATCAGCGGCGACCAGATATACATGTGCAGGGTGACACCGAGCATAGAGAATATCAACGATGAGTCTAAGTATGAATACTTCGCAGGGTATGATTACGACGGCAAGGCCGTCTGGTCGTGGCATTTCGAGGACATCAAGCCGCTGCTGGACTGGAACAACAACATGGGCTGCGTCACGGTGACGTATAATGCGCCGCTGAAGAAATACCTGATGTGCGTGACCGACGGCTGGCCTACATGTGCAAGGATGAATTCCTATATCCTCGAGGCCGACGAGATAACCGGCCCGTACAGACTGATAACCTATATGAAGGACTTTGGCGAGCAGGGATATTTCCTGAATTTCCCAAGCAAGCTTATCAGCGCCGACGGCAGGACGGCGTGGCTGTGTTATTCAGGCAACTTCGCCAAGGACTGGAACGACCAGAAGATTATTGAGAATCCGCCCGGCAGCCACTACGGTCTGGTCCTTCAGCAGGTCGTATTGCTTGACGGCAAGATGCTGAAGCAACTGTCAAAGGAGTAGATTTCAGCGCAATTCACGCTCATAGAATGGAGGCAAGATGAGCAGTAGAAGTGTCTTGAAGTCGGCCGTTGCGTTACTTGTGTTTTTCACTGGAGGATGTGCAAGCACCGAGAGGCCGCGTGTCGTATCCGACGTTGCCATTGTAATATCGGCTGACGCGACGGAACTGGAGCAACTGGCGGCGAAGGAGACCCGGCGGTACCTGTATCTGCGGACCGGTAGGCTGTTGGATATAACGGACAGGCCTGCCGACTGCGATGCGATTGTCATACGAACCGCCTGTGGTGATCTGCGGCCGCAGGAATACTGTATCCAGACTATCGCTCAAGCCGGAAGGAAAAAGGTGCTAATCACCGGCGGTGACATACTGGGGACGTTATATGCGGCGTATCGCTTTATCGAGCATTTCGGCGTGCGGTTCTATATGCACGGCGACACCATTCCGGACGGCGTTGTTGAACTTGAGTGGCCGGAGATCAACGAAGTTGGCAAGCCTTTGTTCGAGCTGCGCGGGATACATCCATTCCATGATTTCCCGGAAGGGCCGGACTGGTGGAACAGGGACGATTACAAGGCGATAATCAGTCAGCTTCCGAAGATGCGTATGAACTTCTTTGGAATGCACTGTTATCCCGAAGGTGGCGTCGGGCCGGAGCCTGGCGTATGGATCGGGACCACAGACGAGGTCAACCCGGATGGTACTGTTCGGACGGCATACCCAGCGCGTCACTTTATGTGCTCGAATCCCCAGAGGTCCTGGGGATACGTTCCGGTGAAAACAAGCCAATACAGTTTTGGAGCGGCCGAGCTCTTTGGCAGGGATGAGTATGGAGCCGACTACACCGAGCATCTGCCTCCAATGCCGCGAACGCCTGAAGAACAGGTTGAACTCTTTAACCGGTATGGGGATCTGCTGAGCGATGTCTTCCGATATGCGAGAACACTCGGCGTCAAGACCTGCATCGGCACCGAGACGCCGCTGACCATCCCGAAAGTGGTCAGAGAGAGACTTGTCGCGGCCGGCAGGGACCCGGATGACGCTGCTGTTGTGCGCGAGGTCTATGAAGGTATGTTCGAGCGCATAAGGAGAATGCATCCGCTTGATTATTATTGGCTGTGGACGGATGAGGGGTGGACCTGGGCTGACGTCTCTGATGAGAAGGTCGCAGCTACAGAGAGGGATATGCTGCTTGCGGTCGAAGCAGCGGCCAATGTCGATGCACCGTTTGCGTTGGCCACGTGCGGCTGGGTGCTGGGCCCGCCGAAGGACCGAACGCAGTTTGACAGGGTCTTGCCGAAGGAGATGCCGTTTAGCTGCATAAACCGGGATGTGGGGTTTGCTCCTGTAGAAGAGAGCTTTGTAGAAGTGACAGGCAGGGACAAGTGGGCGATACCGTGGCTGGAGGATGACCCGGCTCTTGTTTCGCCGCAGCTATGGGTCGGCAGGATGCGACGCGATGCTGTGGACGCGCTGCGCTATGGCTGTACGGGGCTGATCGGAATTCACTGGAGGACGCGAATCCTTGGGCCAAATGTCTCCGCCTTGGCAAAGGCCGGCTGGGAGCACGGAACGTGGAGCAAGGCCGCGTATGATGAGCCGGCAACAGAAGTCCGTGACCTTGCCGCCGAAGATTTCTACCTGGATTGGGCACGGACACAGTTTGGAAGCGAAGCGGCAGAGCAAATCGCGGAAATCTTCATCAGACTTGATGGAGGGCCGGCCCACAAAGAGATACGCTCGGGAACAACAGACAGAAAGGCGAATCTTCCGCGAACCTCGACGTGGTTGTCCGGGCCCGGGGGAATTAAGACAGGCACCGCGTCCTGGGAGAGAACGGGCGATGAGTTTGCCTTCGTCGAGGAGATGGAAGAGCTTGAGGCGAAGATACAAGGTCTGGGCAATAGGAAGCGGTTTCTCTACTGGCTCAACACATTTCGTTATGCCAGAGAAATGGGGGAGGTCAACAGGAAGCTGGCAGAGCTCGATAGTGTCATGGAACGGATAAGGGACCAACAATATGCAAAGGACAAGAAGGCACTTGCCCGCGAGGCACTACAGCTTCGAGAGAAGCTGGTAAAGAAATGGGGGCAAATGGTCACTTATCTGCTCGAGACGGTGACGAATTCGAGCGAATTAGGGACCATCTGCAACATTGAACAGCACTCGATGCGGGAACTGGGACTGCTGCAAAGGCATGACAAGGCGCTGGAGAAGATTCTCGGCAGTGAACTGCCAACCGAGAGAAGACCGTGGGCGGACTATCGCGGCCGACCACGCATAATCGTGCCGACCGTGCGAGGCAATCTGAATGCCGGCGAGTCGCTGAAGCTGAAGGTCATCATCCTGGCCAAAAGGCAGCCGGTCGAGATGGTTCTTCGCTGGCGGGTGTTGGGGACGCCTGAGTACAAGAGGGTTCATCCTGAGCACCTTGCCCGCGGCGTGTACGAGGTTACGATACCGGCCGAGCAAATCATGGACGACCTTGAATACTACATCGAGGCCGACCTTGGCTGGTTCAAGCGTTTGTATTTCCCCGGTACCGCACCGCAGCGAAATCAGACCGTGGTGGTGAATTAGTTGCGATAGCGCAGCTTTTGTTATATCGTGGGACACATGGACCAGGGTGGCAAAGTGCAATTTCCCAAAAGAGCCAGCATTCAAAGCTGCACAATTAGCATAACGCCGCGATACTCCGAGACCGACCAGGGTGGCGTGGTGCACCACGGCGTCTATCCGGTCTATTTCGAGATGGGTAGAACTGAGCTTCTCCGCGCAAACGCCCTGGCATATAAAGACCTCGAAGCCGCCGGGGTTCTGTTTGTCATAGCAGAGCTGCACGTCAGGTTCCGCAGGCCCGCTTACTACGATGAGCATCTCGAGCTGGAGACCACCTGCTCAAAAGTGACAGCCAGCAAGGTCGAGCACACCTATAAGCTAACGCGCAAGAGCGACGACACCGTCCTTGCCGATGGTTCGAGCGTTCTTGCCTGTGTTGACCGAGACCGAAAAGTCCGCCGAATGCCTGAGTTTATGTACCCCGACGACTGACAGCCCGACAGCAGTTGTCCCCCGACTGTGCATGGCAGGGAGCTTGAGTCGAGGGGCAAGCGAGGACAAGCGGGGATAAACGCGGGTTTGGGCAGGGGGAAGTGGGGGTTGATTGGCGGGGCCGGGGTTCGGCGGCCCGCCAGCTCGCTGCGCTCAACATTCTGCTCTCCGTCGGGTCTGTAGTCTGCGGCCTGTGGTCTCTTCCCCGATTTCGTCAAACTGCCCAAGTTCCCCGCCGCAAAGATGGAAACGATGGGGTAACCACTCCCCCCACGGCCAACACAATCGATGCGAAGAACCACGCTTTGGCACTTCCACCTTATATTCTTTCAATTATCTCCCAAGTCGTTTGCAGTGGTCGCACTTGCGATTTCCACCTGTACCTCCCCGGAGATTTCGCCTCTCAATATTGTTCCCTTCTGTGCATTTTGTGTTATCGTGGTACACGTCCGAATCTTTTGCGTGCCAAGGTTTCTTACTTGCCATGACTACTAACTCCTTATCAGAATTAACCATTGTATGATGGATTGGATAACATTGTTAAAACCAATCCTGTATGCCCGAGAGGAAACGCTTCCTCCCAAATCTTGCACTCAGCTTTTCTCTTGGAAAACCATGCGTCGGAGTCCCATTCTTTTTCGAAAACCTCTCCACTCCCTTCATTCTTGGCCGCTTCGGCACTGGCACTATTCCACGGTATATCCCTGCGGCCCCTATGCTGGAAGCCCACGTATTCCATCTCATCAGAAGCCACATAGAATATCTGTTGTCCGTTCCTGAGTAGCATAACAGCGCACGGCTCTGGCGTGGCTCTTGCGTATCTGATGGCCATAGCGGTGGCTGAAACCTGAAGCTCGTTTGCCATGCCTAGCAGGTCTTTCAACGTAAGGAATGTTCTTCTGCGTATCGCCGTATTAAGATATGCCTCGGGAACGAGCAGATGAGCAGCAAACTCATCTGCTTCTCTTTCAAGCCTCTTGTCGCTCACATAACCCACGATTGAATTATGGCACTTGCCCGCCAGGAGCAATCTCTTGTGTCCAGGTATATAGAAATGACCCAATTCATGAGCAATTGAAAACCTTACCCGCGGACTCACTGATGCCGGATGATACAGGATGAAGATCTTCCTATCGGGCACATACTCTATTCTATCATCAAACTTCGAACCGTAATTCGCAGGCCTCAGTCTTATATTCCCCTCGCTCTCGATAATCTTCGTAAGGTCGATTGGGAGATTTGCACCTGCGTGGAGAGCCTCAATGATCTCACCGACTTCACAATTCATCTGCCTCGTCTCCGTGCTTCTTTTCTTCCTCCTCAAGAGCCTTTTTACGTTCTTCGTCTATCTTCTGCTGCGCTTGCTCGTCAAGCCCATCTCCATCAGCATCCCGATTCAGCGCAAAGGCCTCCTGTCCCAACTCCTCATCGATTGTCTCATCTTGCCGCTTACTCCCGCCAGACTTCTCTCCTTTTAGCAGTCTCTCCACGAAATCAGCCCCCCAAGAGTCGATCGCCTCTTTTTCCTCTTTCGACAACCGAAGTGGCCGCTGGAACAACTTCTCTGCATCTTCGTCAGACACTTCCTCAGGAGCATCAAGCCGAAATGCGGCTGCTAACAGGGCTTCCAATGCTCTCTCATCTTTGCTAATACTGTCGTTTTTGGCAGTCATCTATATGTGGCCTCCATAGCCGGCGTCTTCCAAAACCTCCTTGACTTTCCTGAACACCTCCTGTCTAGCACTTTTGACCGCTGGTACCGTAACCTCGCAATCGTCATATTGCTGCATTATCTGGGTTTTTATTTTAGCCGTGCTTAAACAATTCTGAAAATTATCAATGATAATTTCGGCCACCTGTCGCTGCCGAGGCTTAAGTCTCGGTACTATCTCTCTGATCGTCTTGAGGATAATAGCTCTTTCTTCATTCTGGTGTGCATATTCCCATGGCTCATGTATCCCGGAATCTTTAATGGTTTCCGCGACCGCATCTACCAACACATCTCGCTCAACATCTCTCGATCTCTTCTGTGCCTTCTTCCGCCTTAACCAATCAATAGCTTTGTTTCTGGCTATTCTGCAAATAAACCCCATCAGCGACTTGGCATCCGGATCATATTTCCCGTCCCTAGCATCTTCGTGAATACCAGACAGAACCTCCTGATATATGTCAAACCAGTCATCTTCTTTGGCACTCAGGGCCGTACCTCGGATCACCTCCACAATCTTTCCCCGGAACAATCTATCAATCTCTCTTATGCCTTCTGCCTTTTCCTTCTCACTACCAATCAGAAGGATATCGATGGTCTCTAGGTCACCTTTTCCACTTGTCATTTTACATTAATGCTCCTTTATCAACGGGCCGCTACTTACTACCTCGCAAAAACTGCGGCCTAGGCTCACAAAAACACATAAATTAATCCCTAAGCCCTCTTTTTGCGAGTTCACCTATAGAAAGGTAGTTGTTATCTTTCACTTTTGCTTCTCGGTTTGTGAGGTATGCTATCATGGTGTTTCAAGGTGCTCTCGTTAAGGAACAAGGTGTTAAATTTGCAATAGTCATCGTAAAACGCCACGTCATTCAGAATTTCCAAACTGCAAATAAGGCCGTCTTGTCATTTCAGGCAGCCTTTCCGGGCGTCCCCGTAGTCTTGATGGCTCAAGATTTACGCGGCACCCCGACCTATTATGGCCGCCGGGACATTGTCCGTTTCCTAAAGAATGTTCCAATACAATGCATACCGTGGCGAAAATTCTCTGCATAAGAAAATCCCACCATTGCATCCACGCCCTTCTTCGCCCTGGACCACCGTCCAGCGTCCCTTAACCGCCGACACTCCGTCTTGAGCGCATGGCAACCTTCAATCTGCTGAAGTTGGCCTGGAAAAGAAAAAGACGTGTCGTTACATGTCTTTGGCCATCCCGGCCAAACAATATATCCCTATCAACCAAGTATTCATACGCAACTCCCGTGCCAGCCAATCAGATTCCTCTCCTTTTCGCCAACCGCTATTTTTCGCCCAATAATCGTCTTTTCGCCTCTCAATACTTTTTTGCGGCACAACTCTCCTGCCGAATTGACACCCAAACTGCGCACTCACCTGCCATTTCCGGTTAATCAAGCGTCACAAAATAACACGGTACCCCAAAGCCAAGCACCTCCCCAGCGACCCATCACCCATCCCCGATTCACCCATCTACCCATTTACCCTCAACGCTGCACGCTGTACGCTATTTTTCTGATTTTTTCACTTGACACCCAACTTCTCCTCTTGTATAGTGGTTGATGAACAATGAAAACTAAATAGTATTTCTAAACGCTGAGAACTCATAACTCACGTATCGCAAAGGTGTTACATGATGTTTTGGATTTCGGCCATTCGTCATTCGAATTTGTTTAGCATTTCGAGCTTAGAATTTAGGATTTGGCCCGCGCCCGCACCCTTCGTGGTGCGGCGCCACGACCCACGTGGGCCGTGGGCCGTGTCCCCAGTCCCGGCTTTCGAGCCCCGGGGGCCGAGGGCCGCGCGACGGTCTTTTATGCAAAACAAAGCCAAAGTTAAGATAGGTAAGATGAACCTAACGCTATATCAAAAAACGCCTTACGAACAAAACACTTCCCCCGACTACGGAAAAAGCCCAAAAACAAAGCCAAACAAAGCCAAAGTTAAGATGGGTAAAATGAACCTAACTCTCTATCACGAAAAAGATTATAAAAAGAGGCCCCTCGACTCTCCCAAAAACAAACCCAAACAAACCCAAAGCGGCTTGTTCGCCGAAGCCCCCTGTCCGCCGAAGCCTTGGCGAAGGCGGATGGCGAAGGCGAAACCGTCAGAATGCCCAAATGCTCTTTGACAAACGGATAGCAACAGCCCGGCACGCCGGGAAACGTTGAACGCCCAACTCCGAACGGCAGAACACGGAGGATTCGCGATTTACTATTTGCTGTTCTACGGTTGGGGATAAAGGCGGGAGTATTTTTTTAGGTGGACGTGGATGACGGTGATGTCTGCTGGGGTGATTCCACTGATTCTGGCGGCGTGGCCTAAGGTTTCAGGTCTAAAGGCGGACAGTTTCTCCCTCGCTTCGAGGCGCAGGTGCTCAATCTTTGTGTAGTCCAAATCGGGCGGTATGAGCTTTTTGTCCAGTGTCCGCATCCCGGCGACTAAGCGGTCCTGCTTAGCTAAGTATCCTTCGTACCTTGCATCTATGACGGCAGCGGCGATTGTCTCGCTATCCAGCCCCATCTGTTTTATCTGCGGGTGTTCGGCGAGCGAGTCGGCAAGCGGGCTGTTGGGTCGGCGAAGCTGCTGCCATAAGCTTACTCCCTCAGCGGTTGTGGTCCGTAGATAAGTTTTCAGCCGTTCGATATCCTCGAGCTTTTTGGTGAATCGCCGGTATCTTTCATCGCTTACAAGGCCGACGTCGCGGCCGATGCGGGTGAGGCGTCGGTCGGCGTTGTCGGCGCGGAGCGAGAGGCGGTATTCGGCGCGCGAGGTGAACATACGATATGGTTCATCAATGCCTTTTGTGAGTAAATCATCTATCATGACGCCGATATACGCCTGGTCGCGGGCGAGGACGAGGGGCTGGGCGCGGGTGAGCTTGCGGGCTGCATTTATGCCTGCGATTATTCCCTGGCCGGCGGCCTCCTCATAACCGCTGGTGCCGTTAATCTGGCCTGCCAAGAAGAGGCCTGATATCTTTTTGGTCTCGAGGTTACTTTTTAACTGGATGGGAGGGCAGTAGTCGTACTCTATTGCATAGGCATAACAGGTGATGCGGGCGTTTTCCGTGCCGGGGAGAAGCGTGAGCAACTGGCGCTGAACATCTTCGGGCATGGAGGTGAAGATGCCGTTGCAGTAAATGGTTTTTATGTCGTGTTCTTCGGGCTCGAGGAAGATGCGATGCTGCTTTTTGTCGGCGAACCTGACGACCTTGGTTTCTATACTGGGACAATAGCGCGGGTCGGCGCCTGTTATGCGGCCTGAAGAAAGGGGAGCGCGATGCAGATTATCAAGCAGCAACCGGTGAATCTTGTCGTTGGTATATGTAATCCAGCATGGCACCTGCCCCCCTGCTTTCTTGCGAAAGCAAGAAGGGGGGTTCATAAAGGAAAACGGCACGGGTTCGGCATCACCTTCCTGGACTTGGCATTTGTCGAAATCCACGGTCGCTGCATCTAATCTGGGTGTGGTATCGGTTGACATACGTCCGAGGTCGAGGCCGAGGCGTCTCAAGCTCTGCGAAAGCTTTACGCTGGGCGGCTCATCAATCCTGCCGGCGGCCCATTGCTTAGGGCCGATATAGACCGTCCCGCGAAGGAATGTGCCCGTTGCAACAATAACCGTCTGTGCTTTGTACGTCGAGCCATCGGCACAAACCACGGCCCGGACCTGCGACCCATCTGTCACTATCTCTGTGGCCAGGGCTTCAATGATGCTCAGATTCGGCGTCTGCTCCAGCGCCTCTGTTACATACTGCTGATACTTGTATTTGTCCGCCTGCGCACGCGGCGACCATACGGCGGGGCCCTTCGAGCGATTGAGCATCCGAAACTGAATCCCCGTCGCATCAATTGTAAGTCCCATCAGCCCCCCGAGCGCATCGACCTCACGGACAATCTGCCCCTTGGCCAATCCCCCTATGGCGGGATTGCAGCTCATCGCCGCAATTTTGCTTCTGTCAATCGTGATAAGCGCCGTCTTTGCGCCAATCTTAGCCGCGGCGTGAGCCGCTTCGACGCCGGCGTGACCAGCCCCTATCACCACGCAATCAAAGTCACTTGCCTTCATCACTTTTTGCCAAGGCCACGGCTGAGGCAATAGCGAAATTGGCCGTGTGGGTAATGCTGACACTTATCTGCCCAATCCCCAGACCGTCGGCAATCTTCTTGACCTCCCCCGAAAGGTTAACCACCGGCCGGCCCGTCTCGCTGTTGACCACCTCGATATCCGTCCATGCAATTTTGCCTCGCCAGCCCGTCCCCAATAGTTTCAGCACCGCCTCCTTCGCGGCAAATCGCCCGGCTAATTTCTCCATACCGTTCCTGTTGGCATCGGCGTACGATTGTTCCGTTGCGGTGAACACACGGTCCAGAAATCGGCTGCCGTGACGGCTCACCATTTCCTCTATGCGAGGGAAATCAACCAGGTCTATCCCGTGCGCCACAATCGCCATAAATCAGCACCGCCTGCAAAACCTAAATCAACGAAAAAGTCCCGGGCACTTCAGCCGACAATTCCCTGCGGTCAGCTCCTCGCTGACTCGTAAATCGCCCGCACGCAAAAATCCACAAACTTCTCTAACTCGGCAACCTCGGCCTGCTCGAGAAGGCGGGAATTAAACTCGTCAATCACTTCTCTCTGTCTCTGAACTCTGATTCTCGCTTTGATTTGCTCCTGCACCTGCTCAAACGGCACAGTGCCGCCCGACTTCCATTCGGCCAGCTTCATTATGAAAATATGCCCTTCGGCATCGATAGGCCCGGCCACCTGACCCTGCTTTATATTTGCGGCTTCGACGGCCAGTACATCATAGGGAGAAGCCAGCGACTGCGGGTCCAGTTCTCTCGACAACCCGCCGGCCGACGCCCTCGGCCCGTGTGAGTGTTGCTTTGCAAGCTCACCGAAATCGGCACCTGTCTTAATCCGCCGCATCAGCTCCTTAGCCAAATCTTTCGCCGCCTCCGTCCTGCTCTGATTAGCGTCACTGACCTCCACTTTCGCCGGCTGAATATCTATCAACTGATACTGAAACCGACCCGGCATCGAAAATTCCTCATCCTTGATATCATCGTAAAGCGATATCATCTGCCGATATGTAATCGGGCGCTGCTCCGGCATCTGCTTCGCTATGTAAGACTGACTGAGAATCACCCGCTTCTGGTACTGCTCGAACTGCCCCCAGTCCATGCCCATCCGCTGTATCGCCTGCTCCGCTTTGGCATAGTCGCCGCCGAAACTCGCCACGAACTTGCGCACTTCCCCGGCAGCGGCCTTGTCGATCTGCCCCTCCACATCCTCTCCGAATTCCTCCTTGGCCTTGCTGTAAAGAAGCGCATCTGAAACCTTCGCTATCAGGACCTGTTTTACGGCCGGTGCGGCAAGCTGCTCAAAGCGTCCGAAATCACTCTGCTGCGCCAACGGCAAAAGCCGCTCGTATATCAGCCCCACCACCTCCTCGGCCTCTATGGTTTCATCCCCCACCGCCAACACAAATCCTCCGCTGGCATCAGGCAGACCCTGTCGCACCGCAAGCGGCATCGTCGCAAGCTGCTCTTCGGTAAATTTTGGCTTGCTGCCGCCGCAGCCGCCCACCGGGGCCAAGCCCAGCGCCACACAAAACAACAGAACTACAAAAATACGCCTGCCCACTAATGGCTCTCCTGCCTGAAACCAATATGTAAACAAACAACCTCAGACAAAAGATTGTACGCCAAGACGAGGCCATTATCCACAAAAACGTTTTCAGCACAGGCCCCAATTTGCCGATTACTACTATAGCAGAACCAGTTAAGGAAAAGGAAAATGAGAAGAATCTTTCGGGTCGCCGCCGTCCTGCCGCTACTCGTCGGCTGTCATTCCGACATTGTCACCACCGAGCATCTGAGAGCAATGGAATACAAATGCGTTTACGTTGAACCCGTCCAAAGCGAAAACCCCTACGTCGGCAGAGTCCTCAAGGACGTCTTCGAGAAGGAGTTTGTCCGGAAGCGCATCGCGTTGTGTGAGGAGGAAAATGCGACGGTAATAATAACGGGCTCGACGTTTATGACCTATCGCGCCGCCACCGACGGAAGTGGCTTGACGGGAAGGAAGTCGGCAGCCGCAAACCAGGCAATCGAATCCGTCACCGTCACAGCCAAAGACCAGGCCGGCAACATCCTGCTCACCGCCTCCTACGACAATATTGAACAATACACCGCCTCGAAACTCGCTGCCGAATTCGGCGCGGCCCTGGCCGATAAACTAAGATAGCACTACCGGTTCACTCCACACAACCGCTGCCTCAACTCACTCACCCAGCTATGCAACGCGCAATTTCCGGAAGAACTCGCACTACGAACATCACGCCGGCCAACAACAGCACCGTTGCCGATGTGAAGATTCCCGCAATAGCGAACCCCGCTCCCTCCAGCGACCAGCCGCTCTTCTTCATCTGACGCAATGCCAAGACCCCCAGAATCAGACCTGCCAAAGAAGGTATGCCGAAAAAACCAAGTCTCGTGCATCCCACAATACCCATAACCATAGATGCTATCGCCGGAGCGCTAATCTGTCTTGTGGCATAGACAAAAACTCCTTGGCATCCTGAACAACTCACCGCACCTTGCGAATTCTCTGCTCCACACTTGGGACAGTACATAACAATTCCCTCCAAAACTAAACTACAATCAGTTTCTCATCGCTCATCTCGCCAGCCGATTTTCTCTATCCTGCCAAGCTCTCCTTCTATATCCGTCCCTTCGTAGAATGACAGCCAGCCGGCAAGGCGAACCGTCTGCCCCGGCTCGCAGTTGTCAAACTGCGGGTCCGAATGAAAGCACGGAACATCGGGATTCGCCCACGGATTCACGCAGTTCTCCCATGCAGTAATAATCCATCGGCTGCCGTCCTCAGAGCGACAAGCCACATAGGGCTCTCGGAATACCTTATTCTTATTAGTGTGCTGCTCAAAGGCCTTCGCCCGCGCCGTCATTACGCAGTTTTGAACCTTCAAATCGGTAAGCTGTTCGTCCGTGGCATTTCTTAGCCATAGCTCCATCCGCACCGTCTCCTTTTCGGGCGTGACCTTTGCGCCGAAGGCAATCCCGTTGGGAAGCCGGCGCTCAAAACCGAAGCTCCCATCCTCTCGTCGATTCCACTCGAGCGGCTCAAGTCCAATCCCCTGCTTCTCCCAAACCGTGGGAAACGGCTCGTGGTGGTGGGCGAGGTAAATCAGCCCCAGATTTGAAAAGACCGCTTCAGGGACATCCACCACAACGTAGCTATCGTCATCCCAGGGGGTAAAGACGCTTAGCTTTGTCTCTCGCTGTGGGTTTACAGCTCCCTCCAAGAAGCCATCACGTGGATGCCGCCCACCCGGATACGGCAGGACGAGCAGCCGCTCATCTTCCCGGGCCGGCCTGTTTGCGGGGCTTATGTCAAAGCGCTCCAGCGCCGCTTTAATCTGCTCGGCGCTTAGTCCAGTCGCTGCCTCCATCTCCTCGATGCTGAAATGATGATACCACACCATATTTTCAAGCCAGTATTGCAGCTGCTCATCTGTGGTGGGTTGGCGATAATTTGCTCCGCCTCCGTTGTATTTCCGCTTGGCCTGCTCGTAAGCCTCGAGGTCAAAGAGCAAAATTCCCCTGCCGACGCCGGCCAAATCGCCATACTTAGCGAACTGAAAGGCCATATACCTGCCGTCGTCACTGAGAACGGGATTGCTCGCCTTGTAGCCCCTGTAGTTCGCAAAGTTCGTCAGGCGTTCCGTCCGCGCCGAGCCGTCGAGTGCGAGTTTATAAATGTCGATATGTTGCGTCCCCCTGTGGTTGTGCCTGTCGCACTCGACTAACGTATGTTCGCCGTCCGGGAAAATGCCTTCCGGCTCATCGTATTCATTAGGCGCTTTGGAGTAGTTTACAATCTCGCCCGTCTCCAGATTCAGCCCCATCACCTCACAAAACCGATACCGCCTCATATACGCGCTGAAAATCAATTCCCTGTCATCCGGAGGGCGAAAGTTTTGCGTCTCAAGGTTACACTCAAACGGCATATCTTTGGCATCAAGTATCTTTTTTTTGTTCACGAGCCGGGGTGTGCCCTGCTCATACACAATCTCACCTAAAAATATCCAACCCTCATCCTGCTCGGTCCATGCAATGCGCAGATTCGTTCGCGAGACGGCGGGGCCTTCCGAGCAATGTTCGTCCAAAGGCACGGGTGGCAAGGTGAGGTCTTTGCTTAGGACCCAAAGCTCGGCATTTTTGCCGCTCCTGCCGGCCATCGGGTTACTTGCATCGAACTTTCTTGCGCCCGAAAGCAGGATGTCGCCATTAGCCAGATAGAGCGCCCGCGTGTAGCCCTCGTGATAGTAGTGGTGTGTGACGGGCGTTAATCTGCCGGTGGCAATTTCGACTTCGTAGGCGTCGCCGAACGTCTTTTCGATGAACAGTATGCGTTTTCCATCGTGCGAGAAATCCGCGCGCTGGCCAAAGGTCGCCACCTGCCTTATCCAGGGAGGAAGCTCATCGAGCGGCGACTTTCCGCCGGCCCGGTCGTCTGCCGCAAATGAACTTACACACATCACCAACACGCCAGTGAGCAGGATTTCAAACAGTCGTCTAAAGTCAGTCATCTCTTGTCTCTCCGAATGATACGGGCTTGCACTGTCGGCAGCTCGCCCAAATTGACTATGGGTACGGATTGTACATCTGCTGCGACCGAATTATCCAAAGGGTCAGACCGAAACCTGCCAGCATTGCGGCAACAAGAGTAAGGCCGGCGAAGAAGAGCCGCGTATGCTTTCTGCCTGCGCGACGGTCGAATACGCCAAGCAGCGCGAAGCCGACGCCGCCAAGAAAGCAGGAGAAAGCAGCCATCGCCTCATCGCGCAACAGCCGGGCCTGCTCGGTCTCGATATTAAAAAGCCACCGGCGCCCCCAGAGGCCGCAGGCCACAAAGCACGCAATCGCGGCTAGCTTCATCACCGTGCCAAATACCGAAGACTTTTTTTCTTGCCCTTGCCCTTGCACCCCAACAGCATCTCTCGTCTCGTCCGCCTCTGCCATCTTGTCCACACCTTCTGCTCGTTGCCGGGCTCAGAATGTCAGCACTTTCCAGTCGGCTTTGAGCATTCTGGAGAGGGGTTGACCCATATATTTGACATCGATGCCGATTTCGGCGAGTTTGTCCGAGACGCCGTACATATCCGCACAGGCCTTACAGGCCTCTACTTTGACGCCGTCGGTCAGCATTTGTTTTACCGCCTCTTGCAGGTCTTTGTCGCCAGCCAGCAAACGTGACGATGGGCCCCATACAATCAATGTGACGTCATCAAACCAGGCCTGCTTTTTGGCGTTGTGAGTATACATAAAGCAGACCTTTTCGGCGACCTCCGAATCGCCGCTCGTCCACAGCACCGCAAGGCGGTCCTTTGGCCCTTCCGCTGCGTCTGCTCTTGCCAGCATCGTCCCGACAGCCATACCAACCACCACTGCCGCCAACAACATAACTACACTTTTCTTCAACATCATTCGGTCTCCTTTTCCTTTTGCCCCCAGTTTAGCTCCCGCAGATCCACTTCGAATACCTGGTCAAATGATAAGTCATTGAAAACCACGTAACACCACTTATTATCGTTGCTCACAAACGCCATGAGTTCTGGTCCACCGTGCTGGTTCCAGTCCTCTTGCGACTCAAACACCAGAACTACATCACTGGCTGACTCAGGAGTACAATTAGGATTCATCGCATAGTGGCATCGGCCCCACCACCGGCTCGGACACCTAAACTGGCGCTCAGCCAAGTAACCACCTTCTAAGAGCACATCACACCAGTTCTCCGGAGGCGGATAGCTTCCATTATGCTTCTCGGCATACCAGTAGAAAGCAGAGCCGAAATTACTCATCCTTGTTGCGCGGACCATGCGATTTGAAATGTCAATTACTCGCACGCCAAGGAACCCAACACCTGTCACCATCAACCCAATTATGATTACCGCAAGTGTCGCAACAATCAGTTTGACCTTCTCACGGGCCTTAACTCGGTTCTTGAAGACACCCCTTATCCCCAGCGCCACCCCTAGAGCACCCGCCAGCTCAAGAATGAACCCGGAGACCTTAAGCAGATCCGACGAAACAGGCAACAATGAGGTTACAATCCCCACTACGAACGCACTCGAGACCCCCACAAACAGTATCCACCCCGCAACACGTACATCAGATATCCGCCGAACCTGCCGCTCCTCCAGATTGTCTCCGCGGGCATTGGCCCTATTTGGCGATGTATCTTTTTCTATCATTTCGAATCCTCTGCGGTGTCCGCGTTCTCGGCGGTGAGATTACTTTGGGTTTGCTGCTCTCCAGTCGCCGGCGAAGTCTTTTGTCTGGTCTTTTACGGTTTGTTTGATTGCGCGGTGTGCGACGGCGAGGTTTACGAGTCCGAATCTGGATTGTCCTGCTGCGGGCCAGGTCTGCGCCTCGGTGCGTATAGTCGTATCCCTGGCTAAGTGTGCAATCTGGAGAAGTGCGGACTGGACATTGATTGCGCATATCGTTCCATCGGGCCCTGCCCTTGCTACATTGACAACGACGACATAAAGGCCTACTGCAGGGGTCGGCGGCGAAATTCTCACGCCGGCATCCTGAAGCGCAAGCTCAACCTGGCCTGCAAGGTCCTGCTCGGTGAGCAGCCGAAGCGTCTCGGGTCTATCGCGGACAATCTTGACCGTCACAGACACGGCCTCAAGCCCCTTTAGTGTCGAGACCCCGAAATTGTCAATCTGTCGCTTTTCCGATGGCGTTATCGCAATCGCCAACCCAGCCGCTACAACCACAAAACCAACAGCCACACCAGCCAAAACCACATACCGCCTCATCATTATTCTCCAAAACTCATCCGCCGCATCTGCAAGACTTCAACCCGGCTGCATCACAGTATTTTCTCTAACTTAAAGGAAACCTCCCTGCTCCTGCCGTCGCGCTCGATTGTCACCGTTATCTCTTTGCCGTCGCGCTGCCTCAAAAATTCCTGCAGCGCCCATACACGATACTGAATCGCCCGTCTGTTATCAATCGTCTCGACCACATCACCGGCCTGTATCCCCGCCCTGTGCGCAGGGCCACCTTTTTGAACCGACTCAACGACGACCTTGCTCTGCTGCCAGGCCAAATGAAGTCCGCTCATATCCCGCTCGTCGCGCCGCCTAAAATCCCGTGCCTCTCGCAGATACATCTTCTTATTGGGAAAATCGAAGATAACCTCATGCCGCGACAAAAACGAAAGCCCAAGAATAGAGGAGTCCGACTCGGCAAAAATCAAATCCCGGTACTCAAAAGGTCCCACTAAAAGATTAACTATCCGGGCTTCGCGCTCCTGTATGGCCCCGCCGGCGGTGAGCAGCGTTATGTCTATCGTCTCGGCCTTTTTCTCACTGAGGACCTTCTGAAAGACCTGCTCGTCGAGCGAGCCGGTCGATAGCGCCCCCGTATCAACCAGAAAGTCGGCGGCGATATCAAAAAAGACAGCCGCATCGATATGGGGCAGCCCGGCCCTATCGTAGTCAATCGCAACGGCTTTGCCCCATCGAAGCTGCTCATTATTGGCCGGGGCTACGAACGAAATCATCTCGGCGTCGAAATCGACATGGACAACGTAGTCCCGAAGAAAATTCATCCCTATAAGCCCGTCGAGCTTTTCGCCCGCGACATTTCCGACAACATCCACATCCGTGCAGAGCACCTCCCTGCACCTGCTTAAATCAAGCGGGCCTATAGTTGCCTGCGGAGCGTCATAGACCTCAACAGCAAATGTGCTTCTGGGGACAACGACCTGCGTTTTTCGCTTGAGCTGGCCCAAATCGCGCCGAAACGAATCATCAAAGACGGTAACGGCACAGCCGCTATCCAGCAGGAACGTATACTCTTTGTCCCTGAAGGTAACGGGAAGCAATATCGCCTCCTTGCTGCCTTTTAGATGAAACTGAGCCAGTACCCTGACTCTGCTGTATTGAGCCGATGCCTTCTCGACCTGCAGCCCAAATCCGAGCAGTACCAAAATGTAAAATGCCAACCGCATACCATCCCTGCTACTTCGCAAAACTTTTCTGTTGCACATAATCCCGCACCTCTTATCTTAAGACCAACAAGTCTTACCACTAAACCGCCCTATGCGGCGACCCCTGCCGGCACAATCACTCTTTGGCCAACATCTTGTGAACCACACTCATCAGTGTCGTCGGCTCGAAATAATTCTTCGATAAGTGCAGATATGCAATCTTGTCGTCGGCAACAGTAAACCTCGCAGAGGCATCTTTGAACAAATGCTTCGCTTTTGTCTTACCGTCACCGGCAAACGAAAATACCAGATTCCCACCCTGGACCACAATGCTTTTAATCTGGCGTCCGCTTGCCAGTATCCGAAGCTCAGCCACTTCGAGAAGAATCTTCACCTGCTCGGGCACCGGCCCATAGACGTCCGCCAGCTCACCTTCAATCTGCTCCAAATCTTCGTTTGTCCTAGCAACGGCTATCTTTCTATACACATCCATCCGCTGCCTGTCGGATGCTATGTAGCTCTTCGGTATATAACAGGCAAAGCCCAAATCCACGACCGCCGTGGGTATCGCCTCTGCCGGCTCGCCGCAGAGTTGCCGCACCGCATCGCTTAAAAGCTCACAGTACATCTGATATCCGACCGTCTGAATATACCCCGACTGCTCTGGGCCGAGTATATTGCCCGCCCCGCGTATCTCCAAATCCCTGAGAGCAATCCTGAAGCCGGCGCCCAGGTGTGAATACTCTTCGATGGCCTTTAGGCGTCTTGCAGCTATCGGGGTAATAGGCCGAGACCGAGACAACAGCATATAGGCGTAGGCCCGATGCTTGTACCGCCCAACACGCCCGCGAAGCTGATGCAGCTCGGCCAATCCGAACCGGTCGGCATCATTGATTATCATCGTGTTCGCATTCGGTATATCCAGACCCGACTCGATTATCGTCGTGCACACCAGAACGTCCGTGTCCCCAAGAACAAAATCTATCATCGCCTTTTCCAGCTCGCTCTTGGCCATCTGCCCGTGCGCTATTCTTAGCCGCGCATCAGGAACCAGCTTGCCCACCTCCCACGCCTTCTTCTCAATCGTCTTTACTCGATTGTGAACAAAGAACACCTGACCCTGCCGATTCAACTCCCGCAGTATCGCTCTTTTTATAAGCTCATCGCTATAGCCCGTCACCGTCGTCACTATACTGCGCCTGTCCAAAGGCGGCGTCGCAAGAGAGCTTATGTCCCGCAGCCCCAGCATCGCCATATGCAAGGTCCGCGGTATCGGCGTCGCCGTCATCGTCAAAATATCCACGTTCACCCGCATCCTCTTTAGCCGCTCCTTGTGCTCAACGCCAAACCGCTGCTCCTCATCGATTATTAAAAGCCCCAAATCCTTGAATCGAACGTCGCCACTGAGCAGCCGATGCGTCCCTATCAGGATATCCACCTTGCCCGCCTTCGTCCGCGCAATTATATCCCTGGCCTGCCTCGTCGTCCGAAAGCGGTTAAGCACCTCTATCACCACCGGAAAATCAGCAAACCGCTCGGCAAACGTTCGGGCGTGCTGGACGCTCAGCACCGTCGTGGGCACAAGGACCGCAACCTGCCTGCCTCCCTCGACGGCCTTGAACGCGGCCCGCATTGCAAGCTCGGTCTTGCCGTAACCAACGTCACCACACAACAGCCGGTCCATCGCCACGGCCCTTTGCATATCACGCTTTATCTCGCCCCCTGCCGTCATCTGGTCCGGCGTCTCCTGATACGCAAACGACTCCTCAAACTCCACCTGCCAACTCGAATCGTCGCCAAATGAAATGCCGCCCATCGCCTCGCGCCTTGCCTGTATCTCCAGGAGTCCTGACGCCAAATCCTGAACCGACCTGGCCACCTTCTCTTTTTGCCTCGCCCATCGCTTCGAGCCCACCTTGCTCAGCTTGGGCCGACGAGGACTTGTCCCTATGTACTTCTGAACAAGGGCTATATTGCGCACAGAGACCTGAATCTTCACCCCGCCGTCGTACTCAATCGTAAGGTACTCGCTCTGGGCACCCTTTTCCTCTATTGTCTCTATGCCTCGAAACTTGCCTATGCCGTACGATGCGTGCACAACGTAGTCGCCCGGCTGCAAATCCTCCAATGTATCCACCGGCGCGCTTGCCCGGACAGGCCGATACCTTCGCCGAACCGCAAACTGGCCGAAAAGCTCATGGTGGCTTATCACAATCGTATCGAGCGACGGCAGAGCAAAACCCTGATGCACATACCCCTTCACGAGCTTGAAATTGCGCGGAATCCGGCTGTGCTCGGCCCTGATAATCTCCCCTATCCGCGAAATCTCCGCCTCTGCATCACAATACAACAGCACGCGCTTACCCTTCTTCGCCTCGGCGACCAGCTCAGCCAGCGCCTGCTTATGTCCGGCCCACAAGCTCGCCTGCTTATGCTGATACTGCTGCACGCTTCGCACATCGACCTTCAAGAATTCGTCGCCGGCCCCTAAGGCCGGGCCCTGGGCAGCGAACCGGCAAACATGAAGCTGCGTAAATCGCTCAAGTGCCCGGTAAATATCCTCCCAGCTCCACAGCCGAGCAGTATCCTCCACTCGCTCCAGATACACCCTCGCAACCTCTTCAATATCCCCCGGCTCGTCCAGTATCACAATCGTATCCGCAGGCAGAAGATTCGTGAAAAGCTCTCTCTCGCCCTGTCCGCTGCCGCACACCGCCGAGACAATCCCCAATTCGCTGATATCCCCGCTCGACCGCTGCGTATCCAAATCAATCTCTCTTATGCTCTCGACCTGGTCTGCGAAGAACTCGACGCGCACCGCCGTCGTACACCCACTTAGTTCGCCCTCCTCATCACCGTTTATATTTAGCCCCGCAATTTTATTGCGGGGTTCTTTTCTGCAAAGCTGCATAAGCGGCGCATAAATATCGATGATGCCACCCCGCCTTGCGAACTGCCCCGGCAAATCGACCTTGTCCACCCGCTCAAAGCCATTATCGACAAGCCACTGGGCCACCCTTTCCGGCGACATCTCACCGCCGGCCCTGAACCGAAGACGGCTTTGCTCCAGCGCCTCGCGTTTCGGCACCGGCTGACAAATCGCCTGTACTGGTGAGGCCACTATAACGGCATTGCGAGGCGCTGCGTCGGCCGGCCGTGGGGATTCTTCTGCATCTTTTTGAGGGCCGAGCGACGAGAGGCGAGCGACGAGCTTTAGGCGCTGCCCCCGTATCTCATCCGTCGCATCGGCAATATCTTCCTCGCCCTCCCAGGCCGCAAGTGAGCCCAGCCACCCCTTGCGGGGCTGCTCGACATCCCCTGCCCCGAACGTCGCCAAATCGTCAACCGCGTTATCGGCATCGTCAATGTGCGGACAGATATAGAGAATCGGCCGATCGACCCGGCTTGAGATGTACGCCGTCAAAACGCGCGCAAAGGACCCCCAAGTCCCGGCGACCATGACCACCCCCCCTGCATCGCTTAGCCGCCGGACTATCTCACATACCACCCTGTCGTTGCCAAGGTCCACCTGCCCCCTATTCTATCCGAATCAGAGGCACAGAGAAAGACCTCCACCGTATTTGATGGCATGCTTCGCGAGAGATTAGAGCCTTTCGACTCGCTGTGTGCTTCCGCCTCTGCTGAAGTTACGGAGGACAAGTCCGCGATAATCTGCGTCTAAAAAGCCCCTATGGAAAAGTAAGAGTGACCTGAGGCAGAGTCGGTTAACTTGTCAGCGGAGCCCTCAACCATTCCGGGGCTTGATTTTTTGGGCGGCATGAGGTAGTCTGAGCAAGCCAGCAGTAAGGACGGCGCCGGCTCGCAGGCAAAACGAAATTACAGCAACCACCTTTCCATGAGAATCAGATTGCAGGAGTAACCGGCAATGACGTCGAAACTTCACTTATCTCTGTTGACAGCCCTGCTCATAACGCTTTTTTGCCCGGTAGCCTTGTGCAACGATGACCCTTGTGACCATAAAACAGAACAGACCAACGCAGCAAGTGGGGTTAATGAAGTTCAGGAAGGCATTTTGAGAATCGCGTTAATCCAACCCATCCCTGAGCTGGACCAGACAGTAAACCTCGAAAAGGGCGAGAGGTACTGCCGCCGGGCCAAAGCAATGGGCGCCGACATCGCTGTCTTTCCGGAGATGTATAGCCTGGGCTACTTCACCAAGGTGGACTTCGACAACCCCAAGGCCGTCCGCAAATGGAGGGAAATGGCCCTGGGCACTGACAGCCCGTTTGTAATGCATTTCCAAAAGCTCGCCAAAGACCTCGAGATGGCGATCGTCATCACATACCTCGAAGACCGGCAGGGCCGGCTCCGCAACACTGCCACTCTCTTCGACCGCAACGGAAAGAACGTGATTACTTACTCCAAGGTCCACACGTGCGCCTTCTTCCCGATGGAAGGCTCGATAGAACCCGGTGACGATTTCTACGTTGCCGAACTCGACACACGGCTGGGACCTGTGCAGACCGGCATTATGACCTGCTATGACAGGGAATTCCCCGAAAGCGCGCGGATATTAATGCTCAAAGGCGCAGAACTCATCCTCACCCCGAATGCCTGCGGCCTCGACTCCCTGCGAATAAGCCAGTTCCAGGTGCGGGCATGGGAAAACTGCCTCGTTACTGCCATGGCCAACTACGCCACGGGGCAAGGCAATGGCCGTTCATGCGCATTCAATGCCGACGGGAAAGAAATCATGATTGCAGATGGCAATGAGGGCGTCTTCACCGCCGATGTAAACATCGAAAAAGTCAGGCAGATACGCAAACGCACCTTCTGGGGCAACGCATGGCGAAGACCCAATAAATACAAAGACCTGATATCTACCGACGTTGCCGAGCCGTTCCTCCGAGAAGATGCCTTTGGCAGACCATACGACCGAGCAAATCAATAGCAGCAATGCCCGCGCTTCGCGAGATACTTGAGATTAGAGGCCTTCGACTTGCTATGCTTGCTCCCCTCGACGACGTTCGGGACTTCGCAGGACAGGCCCTTCGACGCGCTACGCTTGCTCAGGACAGGCAGTGGAGCAGCGGAAAAATCATAAGTTCTAAACCCTAAATCCTCCACAGGACACCTTACGGTGTAAACAAATCCCAATCATCGAAGCACGAATTGTCAAACGCTATCCGATATACTCTGTCCGCCAGAGGCGGATAAATGTTCTCCCCGCAAGGGGCCCCTGAGGCTATGGCGAAATGTTATTTGCCTAACTGTTTTTTTGCGGCGGAGATTATGGCACCTGTGGTTATGCCGAATTTCTCGAGGCAGACCTTGCCGGGGGCAGATGCGCCGAAACTTGACATCCCAATAAATATGCCTTTCTCGCCGAGCCACTTGCTCCAGCCAAGCTCGACACCGGCCTCGACAGCCACTCTGGCCTTTACCTTAGGCGGCAAAACCGAATCACGATACTCTTTGCTCTGCTGCTCGAAAAGCTCCCAGCAAGGCATACTCACCACACGGGCGGTTATCCCCTCGCCGGCGAGCTTCTCACAGGCGGCCAAGGCGATAGATACCTCCGAACCCGTTGCCAAAAGAAGGACGTCCGGCTTTTCGCCGTCTGCCAGGATGTACGCCCCGCGCCGCAGATTCTCCGCCGATGCAAACTTCTCCTGGTCTATCACCGGCAATCCCTGCCTCGTAAGACAAAAAGCCACAGGCCCGTCCCTTCGCTCCAGCGCAATCTTCCACGCCTGCGCCGTCTCATTCGCATCGCCAGGCCTTATCACGAGAAGATTCGGTATCGCCCGAAGCGCTGCCAATTGTTCCACCGGCTGATGCGTCGGCCCATCCTCACCTATCCCGATACTGTCGTGCGTCCAGACAAAAATGGTCGGATACCCCGACATCGCAGCAACACGCACCGCACCACGCATATAATCGCTGAACACTAAAAACGTCCCGCCGTACGCACGCGCCAAACCGCTCACCGAAATGCCGTTCATCACCGCACCCATTGCATGCTCGCGCACTCCGTAACGAATATACCTGCCGTCGAAACTGTCTTTTTGAAAATCCTTCGCATTTTTCCACCTCGTGTTGTTTGACGGCGTAAGGTCGGCACTTCCGGCCATCACTAACGGAAGCTGCGGCATCAGGGCATCAAGGACCTTGCCGGAGGCCTTGCGCGTCGCAACCGAGCTGCCCGGCTCAAATTTAGGCAACAGCTTATCAATATCCACACTCAGCCGACCGTGCACAGCGTCCTCGAACTGCCCGACAAGCTCCGGATACGACTTGGCGTATTGGTCGAACATCTTATTCCAAATCGCTTCGGCCCCTTTGCCCCTTTCTACGGCCTGTCGCATGTGCGCAAGCGCCTCCTGCGGGACGTGGAAGGTTCTGTCGGGGTCCCACCCAAAATCCTTCTTCATCTGCTTTATCTCATCGGCCCCCAGGGGAGCACCGTGAGCAGTTGCCGTATCCTGCATAGTGGGCGCTCCATAAGCAATGTGCGTCCGCAGCTTTATTATTGAAGGCCTGCCCTTCTCCGCCTTGGCCCTCATAACCGCCTTTTCCAGGGCCGCCATATCATTGCCGTCACCACCGACCTCCTGCACAAACCAGCCGTAGGCCTCATATCGCTTCGCAACATCCTCCGTAAACGCCAGTTTGGTGTCACCGTCGATTGTGATGTGATTGTCATCATAGACCACTATCAGATTATCCAGCCCCAGATGTCCCGCTAACGAACTGGCCTCGGCGCTTACCCCCTCCTCTAAGTCACCGTCACCGGCAACACAATAGACCTTATAGTCGATAATCGGGTAGTTTTTGCGATTGAAGTAGCTCGCCAAATACTTCTCAGCAATCGCCATCCCTACCGCGTTGCTTATCCCCTGGCCCAAAGGTCCCGTCGTCACCTCGACCCCGCGGTCCGGCTCATACTCCGGATGCCCCGGCGTCTTGCTGCCCCACTGCCTGAACGTTTTTAGCTCATCGAGCGAGAATCCATCGTAACCGGTCAAGTAAAGAAGCGAATACAGAAGCATACTGCCATGGCCCGCCGAGAGAACAAACCTGTCACGATTCGCCCACCGCGGATTAGCAGGATTGAACTTCATGTGCCGCATCCAGAGAACATAGCCCGCAGGCGCCATACCCACAGGCATACCCGGATGACCAGATTTCGCCGCCTGAACACCGTCAGCCGACAAAAACCTTATCGTGTCTATGCAAAGCTCATCAAGCTCGCTAAGCCCCTTGACTCTCTGCGCCTTACCCATCGCAACCTTCCCAAAACAAACAGTTACAAATACGTTTTACGCCGCAAAAACGAATCCGTTAATTTAGCGAAAATTGCCCTGTTCTGCAAGGTCTTTCCCTTCCGGCAAGTGTGCTCAGTCATTACCTTCAGAGAAGTCAGCTTCCGAGAGCCAACACAACTTACCTTTTGACAATCCGCCGAATATCCACGATAATCACCCGCCTTCTGCGAAAGGGCATTACTATGGAAACTGCACAGCAGAACATTCAACACCACCCAGCATACAACACCTCTATCATTCGCCCGGAAATGCGCGCTGAGGACTTCAAGCTGCGGCGTGAAGAAATGCCGCCAGCCAGACTAAAGGTCATAAGAAAGGGCCTGCTCACGCTCCACACCCTCGAGACAATGGCCCAGAACATCTACAAATTCCAAATCACAAATCAACCCACCGAACACAACCGCCAGCTTATCGCCGCAATGTGCAACGAAATGACCCACCTCCAGGACTTCCAGGTACGGCTCTACGAATACAACCTCAAACCGAGCAAACTAAGGTGGGCCTATTGGCTCGTCGGATTTGCGTTTGGTTTCGGCTCACGACTGCTCGGCAAAAAAACAATCCTCAGAACCGGCATCTGGGTGGAAACAAAGGCCGTTCACCACTACGCCCAACTGCTCGAAACAATCGAATGGGACGACGATACGAGAAAGGTGATTGAAAAGAACCAGGCCGATGAAGACGGCCACATAAACCGATGGAAAAACCTGCTCAAATCAACACACTAACCGCTATCCGCTCTACGACCCTGACCCCGACAAACTCAGGTCCGGTGTGCTCTGCACACCACTCTAAAAGGAGAACGAAAATGTACCGATTTACCTTTGCTCTTCTAACGAGTTCACTACTATTGACCGGCTGCGCCGTCGCCCCCGTTTGCATCACAGCCGAAAGCGATGTCACCGTCACCGACCTGCGGTGTGAATACCGCACCGACCCGCTGGGAGTGGATATCCGCAACCCCCGGCTTAGCTGGATAATGCACTCCGACCGCCGAGCCGAGAAACAAACCGCCTATCAAATACTCGTCGCATCGTGCCCGAAGAAGCTCGAGCAGAACATCGCCGACCTCTGGGATTCCGGCAAAGTCCCCTGTGACCGAACAAGCCAGATAGAATACAAAGGCCGAGCGCTCAAGTCTCATATGCAGTGCTACTGGAAGGTTCGCGTCTGGGATAAAGACGGCAAATGCTCTCGCTTCAGCCGTCCTGCGTCCTGGACTACGGGCCTTACGAAGAAATCCGACTTCAAAGCAAAATGGATTGGCTGCGACCAGCCGAGCCATGCCCTGCCGCTGGTTGAAGTCGGCTACAACAAGACACACCAGGCCATCATCACGCCCGCGCGCTACCTTAGAAAATCCTTCAACCTCGACAAGCAAGTCAAACACGCCGTGGTCTATGCGTCCGCTCTGGGCCTTTACGAGCTTCACATCAACGGCCAACGCATCGCAGACGAATATTTCACTCCCGGCTGGACCGACTACAACAAAAGAGTTTACTACAATACATACGATGTCACTGAACAGCTCCGCTCCGGCGCCAACGCAATCGGCGCTGTTATCGCCGACGGCTGGTATGCCGGATACCTCGGCTGGGAAGCCCAGCGAGACCACTACGGCCAAAATCCCCGCTTTGCCGCACAGCTTCATATATGGTTCGACGACGGAACCAAGAAGACAATAATCACAAATGAATCCTGGAAGGCAAACACGGGCCCCCTGCTCGAAGCGGATTTGTATATGGGCGAAACTTATGACGCCACAAAGGAAATGACCGGCTGGACCGACTGCGATTACGACGATACCTTCTGGAAACCCATCAACATCACCCCGCGCATCACACCGGCCATTCAGGCCTATCCCGGCGTCCCTGTCCGAATTATCGCCGAGCTTAAGCCTGTCTCCGTGTCCGAGCCAAAGCCCGGCGTCTTCGTGTTCGACATGGGGAAAAATTTCGCCGGCGTCGCTCGCTTGAAGGTCAAAGGCCCGAAAGGGCAAAAGGTAACACTGCGCTTTGCCGAGCGGCTGAATCCCGACGGGACGGTCTATCTGACCAACCTCCGCAGCGCCAGGGCCACCGACACCTATATTTGCAGAGGCGCCAGCGTGGAAACCTATCAGCCGCGATTCACCTTTCACGGATTCCAGTACGTCGAAGTCACCAATTATCCCGGCCGGCCCACCGTCGATGACATCACCGGCCTGGTCCTAAGCTCCGATACCCCCATAGTCGGCAACTTCGAGTGCTCCGACGAAACCGCCAACAAACTCTATGAAAATATAGTCACCACCCAAAGGGCAAACTTCATCGACATCCCTACCGACTGCCCGCAGCGGGATGAGAGAATGGGCTGGACGGGGGATGCGCAAATCTTTGTCCGAACGGCCACCTATAACACTGACGTCGCCGCTTTTTTCACCAAATGGCTCATCGACCTCGAAGATGCCCAGCTACCGGACGGCGCGTTCCCTCACGTCGCTCCGCGAGTAGTGGTAAAAGAAGGGGGGGCCGCCGCCTGGGCGGATGCCGGTGTTATATGCCCCTGGACAATCTACAAGGTCTATGGCGACAAACGTGTGCTCGAAAAACATTACGATGCTATGGCGCACTGGATAGACTACTGCAAGAATACCAGCAAAGACCTCATCCGCCCCGCAGAAGGATACGGCGACTGGCTCAGTATCAACGACGACACGCACAAAGGTGTCCTTGCAACCGCATACTTCGCCCGAAGTACAAAACTTATGGCACAAATCGCCGATGTCCTCGGAAAAGAAAAAGACGCCGAAAAATACAACCGGCTCTTCGAGCAAATCAAACAAAGCTTCTGTGAGAAATTCGTGGGTGAAGACGGGACGATTCGCTCCGACACGCAGACGGCTTATGTGCTTGCGCTTGCCTTCGACCTGCTGGAGCCGGACAAAGAGCCAATCGCCGAGAGCCGTCTTATCCATCACATCAAGGACCGCGACTGGCACCTCTCGACCGGCTTTGTAGGGACGAAAGACCTTATGGGTGCACTGACAAAGACAGGCCGAACAGATATCGCCTACCGGCTGTTCCACACCGATACCTTCCCCTCCTGGAACTTTTCCATCAAACAGGGAGCAACCTCAATCTGGGAAAGGTGGGATGGGTGGACGCCTGAGAACGGTTTCCAGGATGCCGGGATGAATTCGTTTGCGCACTACTCTTTCGGTGCGGTGGCAGAATGGATGTTCAGGACAATCGCGGGCATCGACACGGAAACGGCCGGTTACCGAGACATCATCATAAGGCCACAGCCGGGCGGCCGGCTTACCTGGGCACGCGCATCCTACAAATCCATCAACGGGCTTATCGAGACCCAATGGAAAATCGACGGCGAGAAGCTCACACTCGATGTGACAATTCCGGCGAACACAACCGCGACCGTCTTTGTCCCGACCTCTGACATTCTTTCCGTAACTGAGTCGGGCCAAAAAGCCGCCACCGGGCAAGTCGACGGTATCGACTTTGCGGGCACAAAGGACGGCTGTGCGGTCTTCAAGCTCGGTTCGGGCAATTACAGCTTTTCGTCAGAAAGATGACCATCTTGTGTATGAGGACGGGAAAAATGAAACGTCGTGAATTTCTGAAGAAAGCCGTCGCCGGAGGCGCGGGGTTTCTGGCAGGTACTCACCTTGGGGGCTGCTCACCAAGTCAACAAGGCCGCTTCATCGGGGCGACCAAGAACTTCGACCCCTGTGAGAGCGTCACTCTCGGCAGAAGCTCAATCAAAGCGACCCGACTGGGCTTTGGGACAGGGATGAAGGGCGGCAGAGGCGAGTCGAACCTCACGCGGCTGGGCAGGGACCGCTGCCAGGCCGTGCTGCGACACGGGTACGACCGGGGCATTAGATTCTTCGACTGCGCCGACATCTATGGAACGCACCCCTACATCATTCCCGCCCTCAGAGACATCCCGCGACACGACTACGTCATCTCCTCTAAAGTCTGGCTGCGCCGAAGACGCAGAGCCGCTGAAGCCGAAATGCCCGATGTCGAGGCCGCTATCCAGAGATTCCTCAAGGAGCTGAACACGAACTACATAGACATAGTCCAGATACACTGTGTCATCGATGCCGAGTGGAACGAAGAGTTCAGAAAGCAGATGGACATCCTGGCCGAGTTGAAGCGGAAAGGCATCATCCGCGCGCACGGCGTCTCTGTGCATTCCCTCGAGGCGCTCAAGACGGCCGCGGATGAGCCGTGGGTCGATATAGTCCACGCGCGAATCAACGCCTACGGAGACAAAATGGACGCAACCTGCGAAGAGGTCGAACCCGTCATTCGGAGGATTCATGATGCAGGCAAGGGCCTGATTGCAATGAAACTCATCGGCGAGGGAGATTTCCGCTACAGCGACGAAAAAATCGACGGCTCAATCGACTACGCCCTCAACCTCGGCTGTGTTAACATGGTCATCATCGGGTTCGAAGATGAATCTGAGATAGACAACTACCAGCAGCGAATCAGAAAAACCCTGAAACGAAGCGCCTGATATACAGCAAGACCACAGTGCAGGCCAAACACCTACGAAACTAAGGGTGTTTTTCTTTTCCTGCCACCAGCCGATTTTCTTCAAAAATCCGAATAACTATGGTAAAATCGGGATACAAATAGAATGGCCTATAATGTTACGAGAGGGTATGCAAATGAAGAAAATGAAACGACGTGAATTTTTGACTAAATCGTTTGCCGCCGGCGCGGGTCTGTTTGTCGGATCGAGTTTTTCAGCCGCCCAGTGCTGCTCGAAGGCAAATACGTCCGGCATCGCGTTAGCCGATGAGCCGGCAATCCAAACGAGCCAAAAGACATTCGAGCCGTATGAGCTTGTCGGGCTCGGCAAGACCGGGCTGAAGGTGACACGGGTCGGCTTCGGTACGGGGATGAAAGGCGGGAATCATTCGTCCAATCAGGTCCGCTTAGGCAAAGAGAGGTTCGAGGCCCTGCTGAAGGAATCATACGACAGCGGCTGTCGATTCTTCGATACGGCGGATTTGTATGGCTCGCACCCGTACGTCGTGCCGGCCCTGAAAGGGATCGCACGCGAGGACTACACGATATGCACCAAGTTAGGCACCTGGCGTCCGCCGGAGGAAGAAAGGGGAAAGCCAGACGTGACCGTCGAGCGCTTCCTGAAGGAACTGAATACCGACTACATCGACCTGCTGCTGCTGCACTGCATGATACCGCCCGACTGGAACAAACGATTACGCCCATATATGGACGGTATGTACGAGCTGAAGGAGAAACAGAAGGTCCGCGCTGTCGGTATCTCCTGCCACTCGCTGGAAGCGCTTGCGACGGCCGCCGAAGAGCCCTGGGTCGATTCGGTGCACGCCCGGATAAACGCCTTCGGAACGGCGATGGACGGCTCGCCTGACGAGGTCGTGCCGGTGCTCAGGAAGATACACGATGCCGGCAAAGGCGTCGTGGGGATGAAACTCATCGGAGAAGGCGCTTTTCGCTACAGCGACGACCTTCGGGACAAATCCATCGACTTCGCACTGAATCTCGGGTGCGTGGACGCCGTTGTCGTGGGCTTCGAGTCTGCCGAAGAGCTGCACGATTACGAAGGGCGCGTCAGGAAAGTGCCTCGGCTTAGCACATAAACCCCGGCCGAGAAGCCGGACGCTGAACCAATATAAAGGCCCCCGCACACCGCGCGGGGGCCTATTTTAGTACAATGGGCCAATCAGCGGTCAGGGCAGCACTTTAAGCCACTCATCTGCGAGAAAGCAATAGTCTCTGAAATTGACCGCCTTTGAACCCTCGGGCTCGGCATCATAGACGTTGGCTACAGAATCAACCGGATAGTACGCACCTTCACCGCCTGCCAGATAGTCAACCTCGTACTCGGTAAGCGCGCGATTATACATCCGAACATCGCTAAGATACCCCTTGAAGAAAAGCTCGGCATAGTCGGCACCCGAACGTATCGGACAGCCGGGCTTCTTGTGCCTCTCCGGCTCACTCTCGTAATCCTCACTTACCGTCGCGCCAAGCAGCACGTTGCAGTCGTTATCGACAAATATGCCGCTTTGGTCGGGATGCTGCGAGCCCCAGTCAAGCGTGCCATCCAGCATCCCGTTACGATAGACATAAGCCGTTTCGTTGTCGTCATCCCAGACTCCGGCAACGTGGTACCACTGATTATTGGACGCCGTCCTCGCACCGCCGATGCCGCCGCCCGGTGCGCGGGGAAACGCGAAATGCAAGTTGTTGAATATCATCAGCATCTGGAGCTTCCAGTGAATCTCGCCCTTTGAGACGAAATTGGCCCAGCCGTAGCTCTCTGTCTGCTTCATCCAGCAGGCGAGTGTAAACGAGCTTTGATTGAAATCGGCCCACGTGCAGGGCTCACACACGTCCTTTCCACCACCGCAGTCCACATAATCATCGCCGCCAAAATACAGACACCAGCCGCGCTGTCCGTCATTAGTCCATGTAGGGTCCTGTGCAGTACCGGCGGGAAACACGCCGTTATGGTCGTTGCCGCTCGAATCGGTGACCGTCTGGCCGTCATTGGGGTCGTCAAGTGCCCACCACGCCACTAAGTTCTCCATGCCGGGGTCTTTGGCCCCCTCGAACCTGTCTGTCTTCATCCAGTCCGCTGCAATAATCTCAAGGTCGTTGGAGTCCACGATGTCGTCATGGTCGAAATCCGCAAGCAGCTCGACCAAAGGCGGCCCGTGCAGGGTCACAATGCTCTGGCCCGGAACAGTAACCGAAACCTGGCCGCCCGAAACACTCACATCATCCAGCCGCTCAAAGTTATCGCTGCTGCTCGTACGATGGACACTGTAACTGGTAATCCCGAAAAGTGGAGGTACATTCACAGTCGCCGAATACTGGTCGCTGCGCCTGTTGACAAACACTATAGTCACAGTCTCATCTTCGTCGTGAACATAAGCACTTACATTTAAGCTCAGGTCGGTGCGCATCGGGTCGGCAGCGTAACCGTAGGAGCTTTCGCCTCCGGCGAAAGTCGCGGCCACGCGCCTGGCGCCAGGCCGAATGCAGCGGAAGAACTGCTTGGCCGTGCAATACTTCTTACTCACCGTCGGCCTGCCCAGGTCCACACCGGCAACAAGGTCGTGACTGCTCACCTCCACTCCCCCGCTGGCAAACTGCCAGTAAAGGTATGCACTTACATAACCCCAGACCATCTGGTCGTGAATATCCTGTGCCAAATCCAGGCAGCCACTCAGGTCAGTACCATGTCCTCCGGCCTCCGAATTCCACGACTGCTTACCATCCGTGCCTATCCCGGGCGCCCACAGCCAGGCCGGGAACTCACCCGGCATTGAGTCCTTGCCCTGCCAGTAGGCCCGCCACATCTTGGCCCTGCTGTAGGCCGGCGCGCTGTAGTTGTTCGTATAGATGCCCAAAAAGCCATCCAGGTTCGGGTCCGAATGGTCTTTCACCGCCTTTATGAACTGCATCTGCCAGTTGAAACTCCACGGGTTGCTCGGGTCCTGCAGCAGGCTCGCATGGTGAGGCCCGGTTATCTGCGTGGTCATAAAACCCGGACCGTGCTCCGTTTCGAGCTGCTCAAACTCGTCTTTGACCGCCTTTAGCGCCCCTGCGTACTGCCAGTACTGCTCAGACGGCCCCATACCACCGCCGGACAGCTCTGCACCGGTATAATACGTGCAGCTATCGAAAGGATTCTCAAATGCAAGCTCGTTCTG
Source organism: uncultured Pirellulales bacterium (assembly GCA_964514115.1). GTDB lineage: Bacteria > Planctomycetota > Phycisphaerae > Sedimentisphaerales > Anaerobacaceae > CAZEPI01. The sequence continues at coordinate 114,425 of CAZEPI010000010.1, forward strand.
CAAGCTGACTCCGTGAAGTGCAATGCCGAAATGCCGCTCGAATCCCTTCGCCCAGGCAGCGATGTATCGCCCGAACTGCTCAAGGTTGCCGGTATCCTGAAGGAGACGTCCGCCGACGCTATCACCGCTGGTGTCGTTTGTAAGATACGGCGTGTGCCTCGCGCCGCCGCCGGTGACATGCTCCACATAGGCCCCGGTCGGCCCTTTCATCCAGTGAGGCGGCGACCACAGAGAGCCAACGATTTTCACGCGCTCCGGCTCAAGAGCATTATTTGAAAGCCAAATCGCTGTGTCTCCGCCCACGTTCTGCGTATTGAAATCCATGACGGCTATGTTGCTGTTTATATCGTTAACCAACTCAACGGGCGTGGCATAATTGCCGTCCGGCGCAACCAAAAGCTCCTTGCCCATCGGCATACGAAGCAGATTGCACCCAAGATACTTATACGCCCACCGCCAATCCTCATCATAGCTGAGACTTCCCCCCGTGCACGTCCCCCAGCCCTCAATCGTCTGATACTCAGTATTGGCATCAACCGTAACGGTCTGACCGCTCGCAAAGCCAACAACCAGCACCGTCAAAACAGCGCAGAAAATCACGCCACCAACGCCCCTTGTTCCAAGCATATTGCTCCTCCTTTGCTCGTTTTCAATCGGGTTCTCAACCAAGCTACGGACTGGTCTGCATCCATTCATCAGCCAGAACACAGAAGTCCCTGAAATTTACCGCCTTTGAACCCGTCGGCTCCTCGTCGTATATGTTCGCCTCGGAATTCAGTGGAATATATGTACCTGCCATACCCGCAAGATATTTTATCTCATTCTCATTCAATGCCCGTTCATACAGCCGAACATCACTGAGATAACCCTTGAAGAACCTCTCAGCGTATCCGTCCGTCGCCGAGCGGTCCGGACAGCCGCCTATCTTGTGCCTGTTCGGGTCCTCCAGAAACTTCTCTGTCACCGTAGCTCCCAACAGAACATTACAGTCATTACCAATGAATACGTCCACCGAACCAGGATTGCTCTCTCCATAGTCCATTGACGTATCCAGCGAACCGTCCAGGTATAGGTATGCCCACTCGCCGTCTTCGTCCCATAGCCCTGCAACGTGATACCACGTATTGTTTGCAATCGTCGCACTGCCGCCGAGTCCTCCTCCCGGCGTCCGCGGAAACGCAAAGTGCAGCAAGTCAAGAAAGAGCAGCAACTGCAACTTGTAATGAATTTCGCCCTTGCCTACAAAGTTGCCCCAGTCCGGACTGTCGTCCTGTTTAATCCAGGTCGAAATCGTAAAAGACGCATTCGGGAAGTCGGCCCAGGTGTAGGGATCCGTCCATGTGTTCGGGTCGCACGGGTCGGCACCGGCGTTCTTGCCTCCGCCGCACTGGACATAGTCGCCGCCGTCGAAATACAGACACCAGCCCATCTGCGGGTCGTTGCTCCAGCTCGGGTCGTTGGCGTCGGCCCCTGCGGCCGAACCCAACCTGCCGTGACGGTCGTTGCCCGAACTGTCATTGGCATCGTCACCGGCACCCTCATCAAGCTTCCACCACGCCACAAGACCGTTGGTGCCCGGGTCCTGCGCGCCTTCCCACCCATCCTGGAGCATCCAGTCATCAGCCATCACGTTCAAATCATTAATGTCAACGACCTTATCCAGATTAAAGTCCGCCTGCAGTACACTATCACCCAACAAATCCCGGCACGCCTGAAACTTGTAGTTGCGATCCGGATTAGCCAAGTCGTCCGTCAGACCCCAGAATCCGTAGCGAGTAGCCGAACTTTGCATCGTAAACTGCATTGCAATATTTCCGCCAAGCGCGAAGAACCCCTCATCATAGTTATATCTGAGAACTTCACCACCTCTGGCAACACGGTGCATAAGTATTTTGTTATCGAGGTTCTCCATGTCTTCGGCGGCTGCGCAACAGGGAGTATGGTAGCCGCCCTCGTAAGAGCAGGCACCTCCAACAAGTCCCCATGCAGCGGCCTTCTGTACCCACTGCAGCCGCCCCGCCTGGCCACCAGACGGTTCGTTCATCTGTGAATCAATACTCGCCACACAATCGTCGAGAAGGTCGTCAATCGTTCTCGTATCGGGAATATAGGCCGGCGCACTGAAGTATGTCTGCCGTGCAATCCCCCAGATGTAATCGGATGCCGTGCCGGGATAGTTGTTGTTGATGTATGGAATCATATAGGTCTCAACCCACCACTTCAGCATCGGGGCATGACAGCATAGCATCACTCGCACGCGGTTGTTCAGGGAACCGGCCCCGAACACGGTCTCGAAAATTTGCGCGAGCTCAACCGTCCGCCTCGCATAGTTCTCGTGCTCGTCAATACCCAGAGCACCGGCTTGAGCCAGGTTCCAGTCGTACTGGTTGAATATGCTGTTCCAGACCTCGTTACTGTTTTCCACATAAACGTGCAGGTTCGGGTCAAGATTGTCCCTGAGCATAGTCGCTAACTGTGTAACGTAATCCGTAGTCGCCGACACGGGGATATTCACCCACGGGTCCATCCCCGTCATGTTCGCTATCTCAATGACGTATTCCCAGGCGGCGTCTTGTCTCTTGCCGATATCCGGAATTGAAACCTGCGCAGCATCAGTCGGCAGCTTCCTGTCCGACCACGATGTCGTCGCAGGATGTGTGGGCTCCTGATTGTTCGCGGCCGTCACATTCATAAACCGAATCACACCGAAACTCGCGCTGGTCAGACAGTTGATGAAATCATCTGTGAATACCTGATTGGTATCCGCAGGATAGCCCGGCTTTATCATCTTCAAATCAGTGAAACCCGTATCGCTGCTTGACGCCGGTGTTCGCTTGGTATTTGTGAAGTTGATGTGACAGTAGGCGCGCTTCTGCGTTATGGTAAGGTTAAAAGTCGTGGTGTTGGCCCCGGAGTTATACACCTTGCTGCTGATGCTGGCTCCTGAAGCAGCCAAACTTGCCTGCCCGACAAACGAGCACTTGTAAGTCCCTGTGTTGTCCCAGCGGTATTCTTCCGGGTCGTCAATCTCGCCTATCCATTCAGCGACAAGTCGAAAGTCCATAACCAGTTGCGCATCGCACGCGGACCAGCCCTCGCTGTCATAAGTCATCGACCCGCTCGGAAGCCGGCTCCACCGGTGGTGCTCCTTCGCCATATCAACAAAAATCCCCCCCGCCTCACCAACACTGCCAAGATTCACCCCCAACTGACCCGGATATGTCGCTGCAAAAACCACCCCACCCGAAATCGCCACCGAGACAATAAGACACACAAAGACTTTTTCGCGGAACATAACACTCCTCCTTCGACTAATTAATGTGACCAATCTTCCTACTCCGGCTCACAATTATCTGCCCCAGTTTTCTGCCAACATGGCAAAATCAGCAAAATCCACCTTGAGACTGCCGTCGAGGTCGGCACAGTTGGGGTCGGAGCACCCGCCCGTATCGAGCCATTGCTGACAGAAGATACCCAAATCCACCGTATTGACTCTGCTATTCTCGTCCAGGTCACCGGTCTCATAACCCAGAAGCTCGCGGGCCGCCTCGAACTGATAATTTCTGTCCGGGTTCGTAACATCATCCGTCAGACCCCAGCAGCCCCATCGGGCGTACGAGCTCGACAGCGCCAAATCCACCGCAAGATTTCCGCCCAGCGCAAAGAACGCATCATCATAGTTGTACTTCAGCTCGTCTTTCATCCTTGCACTGCGAACAGCCGTAATCCGATTGTCAATGTTCCTCAAGAGACTGTCAGGATAATCGCTATAGTCGGTGCCCATAAAGTCGGTGCCGCCCTCGTAAGAGCAGGCCCCGCCGACCAACTGCCACGCTGCGGCCTTCTGTACCCACTGCAGCCGACCCGCCTCGTTGCCGCTCGGCTCCGACATCTGCCCTGTTATGTTGCTGTGGCATTCATCCAGTATCTGTGTCACCGTATAGGTCTCCGTCCCTGCCTGGCCTGTCGCAGAAGCCCCGCCGAAATATGTCTGCCTTGCAATCGCATAGATGTAATCCTTCGCCGAACCCAGATACGTGCTGTTGATGTACGCAATCATGTAGTTCTCGACCCACCACTTCAGCATCGGTGCGTGACAGCAGAGCATAACCCGAACGCGGTCATTCAATGAGCCGCCACCGAACACTCCTTCGAAGATCTGGGCAAGCTCAACGGTGCGTCTTGCGTGGTTCTCGTGCTCGTTTATGCCCAGAGCCGACGCCTGGGCGGCGTTCCACGCCTGCTGTGGGAAAATCCCGTTCCACACCTCGTTGCTGCTCTCGACATATACATTCAAGCTTGGATGGAGGTTGTCTCGCAGCATGGTCGCCAACTGTGTAACGTAATCGGTCGTGGCCGAGACAGGGACGTTTATCCAGGGATCGATCATTGTGGCATTGGCCAGCGCAATGACATACTCCCAGCACCCGCTTTCCCACTTGCCCGCCGCTTCCATCGAGACCTGCGCGGCATCGGTCGGGAGCTTGCGTTCGGCCCACGTCGTCGTGTCGGGGTACGTGACGTTCTCGGCGTTCGAGGCGGTAAAACCCATAAACCTCATCGCCGCGAAATTGGCACTGCCGAGGGCCTCAAGCAACGGCGTATGAAAGAGCTGGTTGGTATCGGCCGGATAGCCGGGCCTAATCATCTTCAAATCCGTAAAACCCGTATCTGTCGCGCTCGCCGCCGTTCGCTTGGTGTTTGTGAAGTTCAGGTGAGCGTAAACACGCTTCTGCGTTATACTAAGGGCGAACGTCGTAGTGTTCGTCCCCGCATCGTAGGTTTTGTTTGCTATCGATGCCCCTGCCGCAGCCAAAGTTGCTTGGCCTGCAAAGGAGCACTTGTATGTTCCCCTGTTGTCGTATCGATATTCCTCCGGGTCATCTATGAACCCTTCCCACTCGGCCACAAGACGAAAGTCCATTATCAGTTGCGTGTCGCACGCAGGCCAGCCCTCGCTGTCGTACGCCATCGTGCCGCTGGGAAGCCGGCTCCAGCGATGATGCTCCTTCGCCATATCGACAAAGCTGCCGCTCGCCTCTCCGGTAGTTACCCCTACTCCCAACTGGCCCGGATATGTTGCTGCAAATACCTCGCCGCCTGAAATTGCCATAGAAATAATAAGATAGAGAGAGATTTTCCACCGGAACATGACATTCCTCCTTTTCATAATCGCCCCCGGACAGGACTAGATTTCCAGTTTTAACACCTTCTCCTCACTCAAGTTAGGGCGTGAACCACCTCTTGCTGCGTCTCCGCAGGCACATGTATTTTACCAAATCGCTCCCTGTAAGTCAAATATCACTTCCCGCCCGCTCCGGCCAAGCCAGGACTGCCCCTCAGATGGGCCAATGCGCTGTTCTTAAGCCACCGACTCCATTTTCGTCTGCACAAGCTGCGAATCACTGAAGTCCACGGTCACGGCCTGAGCACCAAACGCCCCGCCCAGCGTCTCGAGCGTCTGCTTGGCCGAACTCTGCACCTCCGACTGCATCTTTTGAACGAAGTCCTTGGCCATTACACTCGCCTGCTGCTTCGCCTCTTCTTTGAGCCGATTCTTGTCCGCCTCGGTAAAGCCGGGCCCAAACGCCCGGCTCAAAAGCTCCGGCACCAGCCAGGGAAGGAACTTGGCACTTTGCTCATCATAAAAACTCACATCTCTGATATGCGTCTGGTAAAAACACTTCGGCATCCCAAGCCGGTAACTGCCCACCCCCTGCTCCTCAATTATAAAATCGTCGCTCCGCAAATCATATCGAAAGTCAATCTCAAACTCGAATATCATCGCCATCTTCTTTTCCGACAAGAGCCAGCGAAGATACTTCCTGCCAATCTCGCCGAACCAGTGATCCGCCGCGGTCACTATCTCCTTCGTAATAATCTTGAATACCACAAGCTCGCCGACACTGCGAAGCTGCTCTATCGACGGATAAACGTGGACCTCCGCCCCCTTGCTGCCTGCCTTTGTCCTCGCCCGCCACAAGACAGCCAAGACAACTGCAGCGGCAAAGCCCACTACCAACCCAACAATCAGCCCGTCCATATCAATATCTCCCGTAGCCACAAGGTAAATGCCGCCATCGGTAAAGGATAACCTCTCCACGGCGGAGAATCAATCTTCCGGTGCCGCGGGGTCCTGGTGGTAGAAATTCTTCAGCTCGTTATAGAGCTGCGGCTCCTTTTTCTTAAGCTCGTTTGGCCGCTCGAAAAAACTCTCCGTCGCCACCGCAAAAAACTCCGCAGGACTGCTCGCACCGTACGCCCGAAGTATCGTTGGCCTGCTCCGACCAACATCTCGCTTTAGCTTCTCGAAGCTCTTATGCAGCACCCTCGCCCACGCAATAAATGCAGAACGCCGTCGCAATACCTCACTGCTGTCTCCCCGCCCGCCGCTGCTGTCAAGCTGATGCGCAAACTCATGAAATACCACATTGTCGCCGTCGCTCGCATCGCTGACGCCCCGCCGAACATCGTCCCACGACAAAACCACACTGCCCCGCCGCCACGACTCGCCCAACCGCACCTCAGGGCCTTCGGCAATCAAACCCGCACCAAGATATCTCCGAGTCTTTGCTACATACGCTTCCGGATAAACCAGTATCGTCCGCAGCCCGGGGTAATAGTCGGTCTGGCGGCCCAGCAGCAGGATGCACGCCTGCGCAGCAATCGTCACCTTTATCTCGTCAGTAATCTCCAGATCGCGACACCCGACGAAACGCTTCTCCGAGAGAAAGATGAGTATATCGCGCTGCAGCTCGCGCGTTGCCGCTTCCGTCAGCCTACGATAATAAGGCACGTTCCGCTGGATAATCGAAAGCCACTCAGCCGGAAACTCCCGACCACCTACCTTCTTCCGCCGCCATCGCCTGAACAATCCCATACCCCCATTATACCCCCCGCCGCCTAATCACGCAGCTTTATCCCCTCTCTCCTGTAGCTTCCTTGCGCTCCTCTTTGGGCTGGTGCTTCCACCTGCGGTGCAGCCACCAGTACTGGCTCGGGTCCTGCCGCACAAAATCCTCTATCGCTTTCGTATATTCCGCCGTCACCCATTCGAGCGGGTCGTCCTTATCCTGCCACTCGGCCGGGAAGATTACCCGATTGACCCCTATTTCAAAGAAGAACCGATTACGCTCCCGCCTGCTGTAACCCACACCTATCGGTATGTTCTTGGTCAGCGCGAGCAAACCGATGCTCTTATACGTGCTCGCCTTTCTGCCGAAGAAATCAACGAAAATCCCCCGCTGGCCCGCATCCTGGTCGGCGATGAAACACAAAGTTGCACCCTCGCCCAACAGCCGGTCCATCATTTCTGTCGCCCCTTTTTTGTCGATTATCTTCTGGCCCGCCCTTTCGCGCACGCCGTAGAGATACCTGCTGATAAACCGGTTATCCAAGGGCCTTGCTATGCTGTAAATGTTGAACCCAAAAAGCCCAAGCATATAACCCATAATCTCGAAGTTGCTGTAGTGCCCCGCCACCATCAAAAGCCCCTTACCCTCCTGCATAAGCCACTTCGCCTGCTCTGCCGTCGTAAACCGCGAGTACCGCCGCCAGTTGTGCTTCTTGACCAGCCGCGGCGTGAATATCACATCCACTGCAAGCATAGCTATATGCTCAAAGCTCCGCCGACCCACCCGCTCATACCACTGCTCGTCTTTATCCGGGAAACTATCACGAAGATTATCCAGCGCACGTTTGCGGCCGCGATGATATCCGCTCCACAACAGCCGACCCAAAAAACAGGCAAAACGCAGATTCGCCTCGACGTCGAACAAATACAGAAACAGTATCAGTGTCCGAAGCGCAAAATACCCCAGCCAGTCCAGAACGATATTGCGCTTCCTTTTCTTGCGCTTCTTTCGCAGGTACACTGATTGCGCCATAGCCCGCGATTTTAGGCCGCAAGCCGCCGCTGTCAAGCCCCGCCGCAACACCCACCCCGCCCCAATGCCAAAAAACAAAGGGCCGCTGGCTTGAGCCAGCAGTCCCTTGATACTAACTAACAACACCTGTCAACCGCTTACGGGTCAACCTTCCATCGCCAGTGACTCGCGATAACCGCAAAATCAAGGAAGTCAACGTCGCCGTCCGGAGGCAGGGCTATGTCCGCAGAAGGTGTACCCAGCACCTGCCGTCAATGTCACCGGGAATAGCCGTCGCAAAAGGCCATACCGTCCCTTCCATCTCGCCGCACGCATTGCGAGCAACCACCTTCCAGTAGTACTCCTGCGCCGGGGTCAAATCCCCACCGTCACACGGGTCGCACGGCGGCTTCTCAAGCATATCTACAAGAGCCGCTTGGCTGCCGTGATGCGGGAAAAAGATGCATCACCGCGAAGGGAACCGCAGGTCGAACGAGGTGATATCCCATTATGCTCTTAAACTCAATTGCCTCTGTGGATGCCATTTCCCGTCCCAGTTCACATCAGTCTGCTCAAGTCCCAGCACAGCCAGGAACCGGGCGAACTCCACAGGGGTCTGCTCCGGCTGTTGCTGCACCTTTTCCAGGGCCTCGGCGCGGCTCATCTGTCCGGCCCGCACCAGGGCGCTGTACGTGACTGTGTTCTGACTGAATCCGTATTTCCGCCGTTCGAAGTATTTTGCGACAGGGTACATATCACAATCAAAGTGTGTCTGGGCCTCGGATTCCAACGGAGCGACCCAGCCCACTTTTTCTTTGAGAGTCTCTGCTATCTGATTGAGGTCCCAACGGACATAATCGGGCAACATGATGTAATTGAAGGGCAGGTCTTCATTTTTTATTGTCTGGCGTGGATCGGACGCACCAATCAGAACGTCGAGACACAGTTCGCTGACCAGCGGTGAGCGTCGCAGTTGGTCTGACAAGCCGGCCTCAGAAATGACGTCGTGGAAATACTCGAAGTCGAAAGAGTACATCTGCGGCATCGCCTCGAGGTTCTCAGACCATCCGCCGACGACCAGGAGTTTGGAAGCGCTTTGCATCTGTTCTGCCATCACGACAGTCATAATCGTCAGATAGCCCATAGCGTTACAGACGGTGCAGAACTCGCCGGTAATCTTGACAAATGCCGCATAGAGATTTCGCATCAAATCCCAGCTCGGCTTTATTGATATGAAGTCCACACCTAATTGAGTGGTCAGTGTTTTGAGATTAGCTTCTGCGGCCAGACTGCGAAACCCATTGTCGAAATTGATGGCCAACACTCTAAGCCCGTATACCCGACGCATCACGTACAAAGCGTAGGCGCTGTCCTTACCGCCACTTATAGGGACTATGGCCTGGTACCGTCCCTTGTTCAGCCGGGCTTCTTCCACCAACTGCTTCATCTCTTGTTCCTTTTGCGGCGTTGGGTCAAGCTTCGTGCAATGCGTACAAAAAGAACAAACCCCCTCCTCATCGAAGGTCACCCCCGGGTAAGCAGCGGGGATTATGCAACGCTCACAACGTTTCATAATAATACCTCACTGGCACTCTGGAATTCCGCCTGTATTTGTCCGCCACAGACAACACAAAGAATTTGTTTTTCAGACACTGATTAGCACCGCTATTGCTCGTTTTTTTTCAAAACGCTATACGTTATACGTCAAGGGCTGTTGATTGTCATTGTTTTTCCATTATTCATCGGCTGTTTTTAGACAGCTTAAACCATGCACACAAGGATTTTAGCATTATTTTTCGCGCAAATGGCGATAAAAAATACCCCTCATAGCGAAGCGAAGATCCCTACGGGTGAGCTTCCTCGGATCCACATATCTGGGACGGCCACAAATCCGCCACACCCGGAATCCATGGTTCAAAAAATACGCGGTACGAGATACGCAATACGCTACTTAACTGCTGCCTGTGCCGCGGCGAGTCGAGCAATCGGCACTCTAAAGGGCGAGCAGGAGACGTAGTTCATCCCGACCTTGTGGCAGAACTCTATGCTGGCCGGGTCGCCGCCGTGCTCACCGCAGATACCGACTTTCAGACTCTTTCTTGTCTTTCTGCCGAGGCGGGTGCCCATCTCAACCAATTTACCGACACCGGTCTGGTCGAGCGACTGGAACGGGTCGGCAGCGTAAATGCCCTTGTTGACGTATTCGCCTAAGAACTTGCCCGCATCGTCGCGCGAAAAGCCCATCGTCATCTGCGTCAGGTCGTTGGTGCCGAAGCTGAAGAACTCGGCCTCAGTGGCAACCTCGTCAGCCGTAAGTGCCGCCCGCGGGACCTCTATCATAGTGCCTATCGTGTAGTCAACTTTGGCCTTGCGTGCCTTAAAGACGGTGTTGATTTCATCGACGACCTCGTTCTTTACCTGCTTTAGCTCACTGACGCTGCCGACGAGCGGAATCATAATCTCGGGCTTAACGGAGACGCGATTTTTCTTCATATTGAGGGCGGCTTCGATAATGGCCCTTGCCTGCATTCGGTAAATGGCAGGGTAAGTGACGGCCAAGCGACAGCCGCGATGGCCTAACATCGGATTAAGCTCGTGAAGCTGCTCGACCTTTGCCTTTATGACGGCGGGCTTCACTTTCAGCCGTCTTGCCATCTCCGCCTGACTCTTGTTATCCTGCGGCAGGAACTCGTGCAGCGGCGGGTCCAACAGCCGAATGGTGACTGGAAGACCGCTCATCGCCTTGAAGATTCCCTCAAAGTCTTTGCGCTGATAGGGCAGCAGCTTGCTTAGTGCACCTTCGAACTGATTCTTTGCAGTTGCATACTTTTTCCCGACGGTCCTTTTCTCGTTTGCCGTCTCGGCTGCCTTGAGCTCGGTGAGCATATCGGCGTAGTCATCGGCAGCAAGAATCATCTGACGCACGGGCCAAATACGCTCACCTTCGAAGAACATATGCTCGGTTCTGCAGAGCCCGATGCCCTCTGCGCCGAAGTCTCTTGCACGTTTTGAGTCTTCGGGCGTATCGGCGTTCGTCCGCACGCCCAGCTTGCGAACGGCGTCGCAGATTTTCATGAACTTGCCGAAGTCGCCGCTCAGTGTCGGCTCGACGGTCGGCAGCCGGCCGGTCATGAGCTCACCTGCCGTGCCGTCCAAGCTTATCCAGTCACCCTCTTTTATGGTGAGCCCACCGACGTTCATCTTCCTTGCATTGTAGTTGATGGCCAACGCCCCGACGCCCGCCACGCAGCATTTGCCCATACCGCGGGCGACTACCGCCGCGTGACTGGTCATACCGCCGCGAGCCGTGAGGATGCCCTGCGCCGCATCCATACCACCGATGTCCTCCGGACTGGTCTCGATTCTAATCAGGACAACCTTCCTGCCCTTATCTCGCCACGCCTCAGCCGTATCGGCATCGAAGACGGCCTGGCCTACCGCAGCACCGGGCGAAGCCGGCAGACCCCTGGCTATCACGTCTCGCTTGGCCTTCGGGTCAAAGTGGGGATGCAGCAGCCGGTCAAGCTGCTCCGGAGTAACCCGATTGACCGCCTGCTTCTTCGTTATCAATCCCTCCCTGACCATATCAACGGCCACCTTCACCGCCGACTCAGCGGTGCGCTTGCCCGTCCGGGTCTGCAGGATATACAGCTTCTTCTCCTGTATCGTAAATTCCATATCCTGCATGTCCTTGTAGTGTTTTTCGAGGCGGGTCATCAGGCCGGTGAGCTGTCGGTAGCACTTTGGCGTTACCTTCGAGAGTTTTTTGAGCTCGATAGGAGTGCGGATGCCGGCGACGACGTCTTCACCCTGTGCGTTCATAAGAAATTCACCGTAGAATTCCTTTTTCCCGTTGCTGGGGTTGCGGGTGAAGCAGACCCCGGTACCGCAGTCGTCACCCATATTTCCGAAGACCATTGCCTGGACGTTAACGGCGGTGCCGAGCAGGCCGGTGATTTTGTTGAGGCGCCGGTAAGTAACAGCGCGGTCAATCATCCACGAGCTGATGACGGCATTGATGGCGAGCTTTAGCTGGTCGCGTGCGTTCTGCGGGAAGAGCCGACCGACGTGCTTCTTATAGACCCTTTTGTATCCATCGACGACCCGTTTGAGCTCCTCGGTGGTAAGCTGGTTGTCGAGCTCGACACCGGCTTTGACCTTCGCGGCGTGGATCACCTTCTCGAAGTGGTCGTGGTCGCAGCCCATAACGACGTCGCCGAACATATCGATGAAGCGGCGATAGATGTCCCAGGCGAATCTGGGGTTGTTGGTCTTCCTGATGATGCCTTCGATGACGGTGTCGTTCAGGCCGAGGTTGAGGACGGTATTCATCATACCGGGCATAGAAATGGCTGCTCCGCTTCGCACGCTCACCAGCAGTGGTCTGTCTGGGTCGCCGCATTTGGCGTTCATAGCGCGTTCGAGCTTTGCGATGTTTTTATCAATCTCGGCATCGAGGCCCCTGGGCCATCTGCCATTGTTTTTATAGTACTGGTCGCATACGAGCGTCGAGATGGTGAAGCCGGAGGGAACAGGTATGCCCAGGTTTGTCATCTCAGCAAGATTGGCGCCCTTGCCGCCGAGAATTTCCTTCATCTTTGCGTTGCCTTCGGCCTTGCCGTTGCCGAAGAAATAAACCCATTTCTTTACCATTCGAGCGCTCTCCTTTTGTTAACTCACTAAACCATATTAGCCGGTCTTTGGCCGGATTGCAGACTACGCAACCCCAGCGCAAAACGAAAGCCCAGTAGTTTATTGAATGGCGGCGGGATTGTCAACTTCGATTTACGATTTCGCGTTTTAGACACCCTGCTTCGCTCGCAGAGCTACGCCGGGCAGGCGGATTTCGCTGTACGCAGTACACTATTAGTTTACCCTGAGCGCAGCCGAATACGCTGCACGCTGCTTTTATATTGACACCGGCCTTTTGATAGACTATTTTCTACTCGGAAAGTGCGGATATTGTTAGGTTTGGAATTTAAATGGGACCCACTCTATTACTTGATAAATCGTCATTTCAGGCGCTTTCACGTGATGAAATGCACAAAGTTGCCCACTATTTCCAATGGAACAGAGTAGACATACTTCTTGTAGAAATTATCAGTGACTTTTTAAAAAAGACTAGGACCACTTCTTGCCGCAATGAAGCCTCGATATTGGCCGACAAAATTTCAGTAATAGATTCAGTGCAAAATGTTAATTATATACGGTTATGCGTAGCCAACTTGTGCGGCGAGCACGTACTAATGGACGGTAGACCAATTGTGGCGCCTACTAAAGTTGGAACATTAGATAATGGCACGGTCGGAGCACTAATAGATGAAACCCCATTCTGTGAAATGATTTATAGGTGGCAAAGAGGTGAATTTAGCAAACAAGATATAGAATTTGCCAAGATGTGGAAAGGAATTAAAGATAATTCTGAGGCAGATGGCTATCTTCGATTATTGACATCAAACCGTATAATATTTCCTCAGTCTTCGTCCATAAATGAATTGAAAATTGTAATCGACAACCTCCTTCAAAACCCCAAAGTATTGTCTGTTTCTCTCGATATGTTTTTATCATATCAGGCTGTCGACTCCGCAACAAAGTACCTCATAAAAAAACGGTTAGAACAATGCCCATATTCGCTGCCAACAGTTGCCCCTTATGCTTTTTATTGCCTAAAAGTATTCGCGTTGTTTTTAGGCGCGTACAAATTTGACCTGCTTCTTGAAAAGAAATCAGACGACCAAATTGACTTAGAATATCTTTTCTATCTCCCGTTTTGTCATGTATTCTCATCAAATGATAGATTTCATATGGCACTTGCTCCGTCTTTGATGAGAAAAGACCAGTTCTTTTTGTCAGGAGAAGAATTAAAAAAAGGAATTCAAGAAATACAGGTTCTTCCTGCCTACGAAGAAACCATGAAAGCGAAATGTACTCCCATTCCTCCAATACCACAGGAATCTATCATCCGAGAAGCTTGGTTAAAAACAAATTGGCTCTATGATTAAAGACAGCTTTTTATCGCAACGGTAATGCGCATAATGGCAGGATAAATCCGCCGGAGGCGGATAAAATCAGCGAAAACCTGCCTGCCCTGCGTAGCCCCAGCGTCTTCTTGTCGAAGACAAGAGCAGGAGCGAAGCGGGGTACCGTAGGTATCATGTTGTAGATTATTATGTTTTCAGATACATTGAAACAGGAACGGCCGGAGACATGGTCGAAGGACTGTGTGGGATACAATCACAAATCCGGCTGGAGAAATCCATGGTGGTTTCTTATCTGGAAGCTGGTTGGCCGTAAGTACCCGAACTACAAGTGTCCCTATTGTGGAAGCGACATGACAGTCTTCCATATCAACACGTGAAGGAATAGCGGCTCATGCCTGACGTGCAACCTGTGCGCTCACGCCGCGCCAGGCAACCTGGTGCAAAAACAAAAGACAACGGAAAACCAGTGAGTCCATCTAACTCCAGCGTTATACCTTGAATTGGCCACGACTTCCCCCCCTCAAAAACGTTAGATAATCAGTAGAAAGCCCCCGCGGATTGTGTGGGGACGCTGTGTTATGACGCAAGCGGGGATGAATTTGTCGGCGAGGGGGCGGAGGAGCCGCAATAGACGATGACGCCGGTGGGGCATTTCGTCATTGCAGTTTCGGTCTGTTCGGACGGCTCATACCTGTCATAATCAAGGCGGGCGAGGTTGTCGGTGACGGTGAACAGCTCTGACTGTTTGGCGCAAAGGCCACAGCCGATACAGCCGACGGCGCACATCGAGCGCGTGACCTTGCCTGTCTCCCTGTTGCTGCAGGCAACGGTCATCATGTTCTCCCGGCTGAACGGCACCATTTGAATCAGATTCCGGGGACAGGCCCTGACGCAGGCGCTACAGCCGGTGCACTTTCGGTAATCGACGACCGCCAAACCGTCAACAATGTGCAGGGCATCGAACCTGCAAACGCGGACACAGTCGCCGTAGCCGAGACAGCCGAACTTGCAGGCCTGGGCATTCGGCAGCGCGTTGGCGGCGGTGCAGCTCAAAATGCCTTGGTACTCGGCGTAGTATGTCTTGTCTTTGTCGCGTGCCCGGCAGTGAACCACAGGCCTTCGGTTAGGCCCTGAGTCGCTCATCTGCAGGTTCAGTATTCCCGCTATCGCCTGCGCAGTCTTTGGCCCTCCCGGCGAGCATCTGCCGAGCAGATTCGGGTCGGCGAGAACGGCCTTTGCATACTGCGAGCAGCCGGGAAAACCGCACGCCCCGCAGTCAAGATTCGGAAGCACGCCCCGAATCTGCTCAACCCTGGCCTCGACCTGGACCTTCAGCTTCTCACTTGCTATCAGCAGAGCCATCGCAAAAGCAACAGCAAGGGCTACCATAGTCACCACCGCCGGCCAGGCGGACTGCCAGAGGTTTTGGATTCCCGCGGCGCCAGCCGTCCCGAGCCGGACTTGCGCGGCAATGACAGAGAGAAGCGTGGTCGGTATAAATGCGAAAACTACGGTCATCTTATCATTCCGGCAAAGCCCATAAAAGCCAGTGTCAGTAATCCGGCGGTAATCAGAGTAACAGGTGCACCTTTGAGAGATTCCGGTACATCGGCAAGCTCAAGGTTTTCGCGGATGCCGGCCATTATACAGATGGCCAAGGTAAAGCCGATGCCTGCGCCGAAGCTGAGGACGACGGCCTCGAGCAGGTTATCAATGCCCCATAGGTGTATGAACAAGCACAGCCCCAGTATCGCACAATTGGTGGTAATCAGCGGCAGAAAGATGCCGAAGTTCTCGTAGAGAGTGGGGAAGAATTTGCGCAAATACATTTCAACAAGCTGCACAGCCCCGGCTATGACGAGTATGAAGCAGACATAACGAGTAACTTCGAGATTCATCGGCATCAAAACAAGATGGTCAATGAGCCACGTGAGCGTTCCTGAAAGCGTCACCACGAACGTCACTGCAAGGCCCATACCGAAGGCCATATCAATCCTGCCTGATACGCCGAGATACGGGCAGATGCCCAGAAACTTGGTAAGCACCAGATTGTTGATTAGCACAATCGATATAAAGCCAAGTAGCAAGGTTGTCAGCATATCCATTTTATGCCTCCGGCGGTTTATTTCTGTTCAACCACCACCGTAACCGTTCGGGATTTCCTGTGCTTTGTGAGGGCGTTTACTAAACCAAGCAGCAGGCCCAGCGTTATAAACGCTCCAACGGGCATTCTCATAGCCGTCCAGGGGACAAAGGATTCGGGCAGGATTCTGACTTCCCAGACAGCCCCGGTGGAAAGTATCTCCCTGATAGAGGCCAGCACACAAAGCGCAATGGTAAAACCGGCGCCCATCGAAAGCGCATCGATGATACTGACAGCAAGATTGCTTTTGCTTGCGCAGGCCTCGGCCCGGCAGATGATAATACAGTTTACTATAATTAGCGGCACATACGGCCCAAGCATCTCGCTCATCCGGGGAACAAAGGCCTTTAGGAACAAATCGGCGATGGTGACAAAGGTCGCTATCGTAAGCGTAAACATCAGTATCCGCAGGTGCGGCTTCAGCAGGTCCCGCATCGAGCTTACTACAATGTTGGAGCACAGCAGAACAAAGATAACCGAACAGCTCATCGTAAGCGCCGGCTTCAAAGCCGCCGTTACCGCAAGCGTCGGACACATCCCGAGCAGCAGACGAAAGACGGGGTTCTCCCGCCAGAGACCTGCCAGCACAGTGTCTTTGTAACGGGATGATGATTTACTTTGTGCTTCCACCTGAAATCAAACCTTTCTGCTCCAAATGTTCTTTGATTTGCGGCAGCATGTTATTGATTGTCGCGACCACCGCTTCACTGCTCACCGTCGCGCCGCTAACAGCAACAATCTCATCATCGATTTTTTCCGGCTCGCCGCTCTTGACGAGCTTTAGCCGACCAGCGGGCGCCTGCTTAAACTGGTTTCTGTAATATGACTGCTTTATCCGGTCGCCGAATCCGGGCGTCTCGTTACTTGAGAGCACGTCGAAACCGGCTATGTGCTCGAAGTCGCCATCGACCGCAACGACAAGCTCGATATTGTCGGCAAAGCCGGGGCCCGAAGCGTTAAAGCAATAACCAACCGTTTGTCCATCATCCGACAGCCCCCTGTAAACCGCCGCTCTCGTCTCTTTTCCCTTCGGGGATTTGACCGAAAACTCATCCGCCAGCTCAAACCTCGCCGCCTCCGGCAGCAGGCCGGACATTAGTGAGTTCAGCTTGTCAACCTTGTTCTGCTCTATCCTCGGCGCCCAGGCCGCGTTGGCAACGGCGAGAAGCAGCCCGAAACAGAAGGAAGCCGCAATCAGCAGCCAGCTTTGCCGTATGAACAACCCTATCTTAGACATTCGGTTTTCCTCCCGCCGGCGTCAGTTTGCAGAACCGGTCAATCAGGGGCGTAACGGCGTTCATCAGCAATACCGCGTACATCACGCCTTCCGGGTATTCGCCTACTATCCTTATCAGCATAGTCAGAGCGCCTACACCGGCACCGAATATCCACATCCCTCGCGTCGAAAGCGGAGCCGTTACCGGGTCGGTCGCGATGAACAATGCGCAGAGAAGCATCCCGCCTGTCGTAATATGCGCAACAGGCGAGATATACCTGTCGCCGTCGATAAACCAGGCAATTGACGCAAAGGCTACCGCAGACAGCAAGACGGCCAACGGAATGTGGATGTTAATCCCTCTTCTTATCAGCAGATATATCCCGCCTATTATCAAAGCCAACGCACTTGTTTCGCCGAGGCAGCCGGCAATATTACCCGTGAAGGCGGCTTTGACTTGTTCGTTGACGAGGCGGGCGGGGTTTTGCCCTTTTATCGCCTGCTTGCTCCAGGCAAGCGGTGTCGCCTGTGTTCTGGCGTCCATCTTGTTTCCCGCCGTCACGCCCGGCATCGCCGCATCGACCGTGGCTGGCACCGTCCAAGCGGTCATAAGCATTCCAAAGCAGGCCGTCAGAAATGCACGGCCTGCCATTGCAGGGTTGAACACATTTGACCCCAGCCCCCCAAAGACCATCTTGCCGATGGCTATGGCAAAGGCGCTACCGATAACCGCCGCCCAGACGGCAAGGGCCGGCGGCAGCGACAAAGCAAGGATTATCCCGGTAACAACCGCACTGAAATCCCCGAGCGACTCAAGTGGTTTTTCCTTGCGCGAAATCAGATTACAGACGTACTCGGTGACAACGCACGAGATAACACACACAGGGATAAACAAAACAGCACACCACCGAAAGTAATATACCGCAGCAAGCATCGCAGGGGCCAGGGCGATGACGACATCGACCATCACGCGGCGGGTCGATAAAGGCCCGCTTATGTGCGGTGAAGGTGAAACTATTATCTTGCTTAGCATTTACGCTTCCGTTCAATACGCACGCTCGCGTGCAACCCTTTACCCGGGCATCTTCTTTCTTCGTCTGGCCAAGAAAATCTTGCCCGTCTTGATATAGCCGGTCAACTCAATGTTTGCAGGACAGATATAGCTGCAGCAACCACATTCCGTGCAGGCGCTGATGTAGTAACTCTCAGCAATATCGAGGCGGCTGTTCTTGACGGCGTGCGCTATCTTGGTCGGATTCAGATGCTCGGGACAGACCTGCAGACACTGCCCGCACCGTATGCATGGCGTCAGCCGTCTCTGAAATTTCGCCTTTCCAATTTGCTCCTTCGTCAACACGGTTACGGCATTGGTCGTCTTGGTTATCGGCGTCGAAAGGTTTGCAATGGCAACACCCATCATCGGCCCGCCGAGGACAACCTTCGCGCTCTTTTTTGTAACGCCCCCGCAGAATTCTATCAGCTCGTCAACGGCAGTGCCGATGTTGACGTAGTAGTTCCCCGGATTTGCAATTGCCTCACCGGTTACAGTGACGACACGACGCATCAGGGGCTGATCGCAAATAACCGCCTCGGCCACAGCAGCCACTGTAGCAACGTTGAGAACAAGAACACCTATCATCGGAGGTATCCCACCCGTAGGAACATTCCTGTTCAGTATCGCCTTTATGAGCTGTCTTTCGCCGCCCTGAGGATATTTTGTTCTGACGGGAACAACTTCCATGTCGCCGCTGTCCTGTCGGGCGTCGAGTCGTGACCTGATAACTTCGATTGCCTCCAGCTTGTTGTCTTCGATTGCGAAGAGAACGCGCGAGCAGCCGGATGCTTTTTGGGCAAGTCGAATCCCGGTGATTATCTGGTTCGGCCATTCGAGCATAATCCGGTAGTCGCAGGTGACGTACGGTTCGCACTCGCACCCGTTCACTATCATCGTATGCTTTGGCAGTCTGGGGTTGGGTTCAATCTTGACCCGGGTTGGAAAGCCAGCCCCGCCCATACCGACTATCCCTGCCCTGCGTACCGCAAGGCAAATCTCCTCGGACGAAAACCGATTGATGTCAAAGTCCCCCTTAAAAACATCCTGTGCCCTCGGCCTGGGACGTTTTGTGGGCATGGCCGCGTGTGGCTCTATGATTATCGCCTGCCCACGGCCCAGCACCGCGTGTGGCCGCAGCGTTATCTCCTTGACCCTTCCGTCAATCGGAGTATGCAGCGGTGCGGAAATGAAGGCATCGGAATCACCTATAAGCTGGTTGGCCTGAACCAGATTCCCTTTACTGACGCTTGGCTCGCAGGGAGCACCGATGTGCTGACTGAGCATTACAGCAACCTGCTTAACCGCGGGGCCCGCTTGAATCGCGCTCTCGCTCGTAAGCTCCTTCTTCTCAGGAGGATGAGCACCGCCGGGAAAGGTCAAACTTGCTCTTAGGCCAATAGCCATATCCGAATTATCGCTTCCGCTCTTGTTTCGACCTCAAAGCCCAGGCAACGAGCACACAGCCGGCAGTCGCAGCAAAAGCCGCCAGAGAACCAACTGCCGTCACAAAACCCGAAGACCGCCAAAGACCGAAGCCAATCTTCTCAATAGCCCCCAGCACACAAATAAAAACGACTATCGGCAGCACAAAAGCAACCAGGACCTGGGGCACTACCGAGGGGCTTGTGCTCCTTCCGAGCTTATGGTAGATGTCCTGACACAGGTTCTTGTCCTCGCACGCTTTGCACATCCTGTCCTGACGCATAGTTTTTAACCTACCATCCAATGGAAAACCGATTTATAATAGATGCGTTGCGGTTTTTCAAACGGAAACTTTGGATGGCCAAAGGGGACCTGGAAATGTCACACAAACCGGTTGTACCAATAATTGTCGCGGGCATGCTCGTCTGTGCCGGATGCGCAACAAATCCGATAACCGGCGAAGAAGAACTGATGTTCTATCCGAAACAGCAGGACATTGAGATAGGAAAGCACTATGCGCCCGAAGTCGAAAAACAGATGGGCGGGCGAATAGAGGACGAAGCACTTCAGGCCTACATCGACGGCGTAGGCCAGAAAATAGCCAGAGTCAGCCACGAGCCGGGCTTCGACTATCACTTTGTGGCGGTGAAGGACAAATCCATAAACGCCGTTGCCCTGCCCGGCGGACAGGTCTTCATAACAAAGGGAATGCTCGCTAAGCTGAAGGCCGAAGCCCAATTGGCCGGTGTGCTGGCTCACGAAACAACGCATATCGTCGCAAGGGACGTCTCGAACGCCATGAGTAAGCAGATAGGAATGAATTTGCTGCTTTCCCAGATAGCCGCCAGGGCCGAAAGCCAGGCCGCCGTTATGCTCGCGGATTTGACAGGTCAGATTATAAGTCTCAAATTCAGCAGAGACGACGAACGAACCGCCGACTTGGGTGGAATGGACTACATGGTCCGCGCCGGCTATAGTCCCTATGGAATGGTCCAGACCATGGAAATGCTCGAGCAGGAAAACAGCATCCACCCAATCGAGTTTCTCTCTACCCACCCGTCGCCGGAAAACAGAGTGGCTTATCTTAGGCAGAGAATCCAGACGCACTACTTCAACAGTGCTCAGGGGCTTCGCGTCGGCGAGGAGGACTACAGCAGATATGTTCTGGACACGCTCCCCACCGAAAGCGACGACAACTGATGCTACTGTCCGGTTCTCTGGGCTCTTCTTTCTTCCAACTCGCTGTAGCCGCAGTCAGGGCATTTGTCCTCGAATCTGGCTTCAACGGTGTTAGGGAAGAATACCTTGCCGCACTTCTCGCACTTGATTGCCCTAAAGCAGCTATCCTCCCCGCATTGCGGACAGGGTATCGGCGGTACACTCATTCCGGGAACAGCGTGCTCTTTTAGGTACTCAAGGTAGTCGGCCTGGTCCATTTCAAACTCGTGTCCGCAGTCGGGGTTATTACATTTAAGCTGCGTTATCTCGCCGGCTGCGAACCTCCTGATACCTCCCTCGCCCGACCTTGTCACATAAGTGATTATCCCCGCTGCTGCAAGACAGGCAATCACAATAACAATCATAACTACCTTTTTCTGCCCTTCTTCCATCGTGTGACCTCCAATATAAGAAAATGCTTAGAGTACTCCTTTTCTTGTTATGCTACTTGCGACCGGACCGTTTGTCAAAAGGTTATTTTCTGCAATATTCTTCCCGCAGCGGCGATTTCAAGTGATGTTCAGTATCCTGCAGGGCTCTTCCGGCATCCCCGTGCGAGCGGACAGATAGGCGGATTCCACGACCGCCATATTCTTTAGATTCTCACTTGCGGTCGATACAAGCTTGTTCTCGCCCGGAGTCCGTATGTTCGCGGCAAAGTTGGCGAGTAGTTTGGCCAGGCGGGCCGAGTAATCCGATTCATCCCGAAATTCCTGTTCGACTGCACCCGTCTTATCTGCTATGACCAATCGCGTCTCGGTCAATGTCAGAACCTTATCCCTGCAATAGACTGTAAGTGTTTTTTCCGCCGGCCCGTAACCCTTTGTGGCTGTGAGATTGCACACAAGACAGTCGCCGTGCTTCATTGTAACAATGCCGATATCCTCGGCAAGGTACAGTCGCTGTTGCTTGTCATGAGCGGTGTTGGTGTTAAGCGAATAGACTTGCTGCGGCAGCCCGAAGCCGGTCACTATCCAGTCAATCATTTCGTAACATTCGTAGAGAAGCACGCCGCCGCCAGCGAGTTTCGGGTCCGACCGCCAGCCGACGCTGCCCGGCTCGGCCACCTTACACAGAGCGTCAATGAGAAAAGCACATTCACAGGAGGACTGGCTCAGAAAGCGCTGAAACTCACCTGTATTATTGGCGAAGCGAGTGACGTTTGCAACGCCGAAGCCCACGCCCTGCTCCTCAGCAAGTCGGACAAACTCCGCGGCTTCGCCGAAGTCCCGCGCCGGCGGAGGCAGCTTCAGAACGTTGAACCCTTTCCTAATGGCTGCCTTCACGTGTTCGGCACAACTGTGAACAGGAGCGGCCACGAACAGACAGTCGAGCTGATTCTGTATCACGAACTGGCGGTAGTCATCGAAGGCCACACAGCCGAATTGTGCGGCTGCCTCCTCCGCAACATTGGTATTCCTGTCGGCAACCGCAGCGATATGAAAACAGTCAAGCCCGACAGCCGTCTCAAGCAAAACTCTCCCCTCTCCGTCAAGCCCGAGAACTCCACCTGTAAGTTTCCTATCCGCCATCCTTGACCCAAATTACAGCCTGCTGTTATACTGCAAGGTCAGCCAATCTGCTCTTGTCGTCCTCTGTCTTGTTCGCCGTCGAACAATCCGCATCCTGCCCGGCTCTCTATGCATTAGTGATTGTTCTTGTTGGGAATAATGAAATGGTCGGGAACCGGGAACTGAGAACACAAAAGCAGGACTTCCTTACCAACCTCTTCAATGGTGGTCTCGTTGTCTATGTTCTCGGCAACTTTGTTTATGAAGGCGGCAATCTGTCGCGCCTGCTCTTCCTTCATTCCACGGGTCGTTATCGCAGGTGTCCCCAAGCGCAGCCCGCTTGGATTAAACGGCGGCGCCGGGTCGTTCGGAACCGTGTTGTAATTGGTTGCTATTCTCGCCCGGTCTAATGCCTTGGCGAGCTTCTTGCCAGGTATACCTTTGTTTCGCAGGTCTATCAATATCAGATGATTGTCCGTTCCGCCTGAGACAAGATTGAACCCGTACTCGAGCAGCTTCTCAGCCATCGCCTTCGCATTTTTCACAATCTGCCCGGCATACGCAACAAACTCCGGTGTGTCTGCCTCAGCCATGGCAACCGCAATGGCTGTAACGGTGTGCATGTGCGGGCCTCCCTGCAGACCCGGAAACACCGACTTATCAACCTTGTCGGTGTGTTCGGCCTTACACAGCAGCATACCGCCTCTCGGGCCCCTGAGTGTCTTGTGGGTAGTCGTAGAAACGACGTCAGCGTGCGGAACAGGGCTCGGATGAATGCCGCCAACAACCAGACCGGCGATGTGGGCGATGTCGCTGACGTGATAAGCGCCAACTTCGCGGGCAATCTCGCCAAAAACATCGAAGTCGATTTGTCTCGGGTAGGCCGTGCATCCTGAGATGATGATTTTCGGCCTGTGCTTCTTCGCAAGGTCCCGAATCTCATCGTAGTCGAATCTGCCGGTATCGGGATTGACGCCGTACTGCACGGAGTTAAAAATCCTTCCGGTAACGCTGACCTTCCACCCGTGAGTCAGATGCCCCCCGTGGGGCAAAGCCAGTCCCGTAATCGTCTCACCCGGCTTTGCCAGGGCAAGGTATGCAGCAAGATTTGCCACCGAACCCGAATACGGCTGAACATTGGCGTGGTCCGCCTTGAAAAGCTTTATCGCTCGCTGTTGAGCCACCTTCTCTATAAGGTCCGTCACCTGCTGGCCCTCGTAGTACCTCTTGCCTGGATACCCTTCGGCATATTTGTTCGTAAGGCAGCTTCCGCTGGCCTGCATTACCGCCTTGGAGACGTAATTCTCCGAAGGAATCAGCCGGATGCACCCGCTTTGCCTGGCACCTTCCTGCCTCAGCAACTCGTAGATTTCGGGGTCGTATTGCTCAAGAGCCGTAATCATATCGTATTCTCCGTAAACTGTTTTGCCCTGCCTGCGGTTTATAACAAACTCGCCCCAGCCGGACAAGCATTTATTTATTGACAGATTTTGACCGACTACTATCATTGATGCACTGAAATCCCCTCAGCGAATGCTTTTTCGATATTGTCCGATGCCTGAAGAGCAGAATACAAAACAAACCAAAGCGAGAGTCTTCTTTGAGCGGGCGAGCCGAGCGGCCTCGACCGGCGGCTACGATTATGCGATAGATATGTACCTTGAGGGTATCCGGTGCTGGCCCGACGCCGTCGAACTCGGGCATACACCGCTGCGCGAACTTGCGCTGGCACGGCAGGTCAAAGGAGGCGGGAAACCCTCAATGCGCGAAAAACTCAAGTTCTCACGCGGCAAGACCCCCCTCGAACAGATGGTCAATGCCGAATTCCTCCTCGCAAAAGACCCGGACCACCTGCCCTATGCCGAGGCGATGCTAAAAGCCGCCGTTGCAGCAGACTACAAAGAAACAGCAAAATGGATTGCCGATTTGCTCTTCGGTGCAAATAATGCCGCTCAGTCTCCTTCTATCCACACTTATCTGCTCCTGAAGGATTCGTATGCTGACATCGGCCAATGGGACAGGGCCCTTGCTGCCTGTCAGCACGCAGTCCGGATGAGACCCAAAGACGGGGACCTCGCCGACGAATTCCAGCGACTTACCGCTGAACTGACCGTCGCAAAAGGAAAATACGACAAGGCAGAGGATTTCCGTGAATCAATCAAAGATCGGGAGGTACAGGAAAGACTCCAGTCTCAGGAAAGCGTCGTCAAGACCGAGGACTACCGAACCTCAGCGGTAAAGGCCGCAAGAGAAGTCTATGCACTCGACCCCAATTCGGCTCGCAATATATTCCAGTTGGCCTCGGCGCTGGCAGAGCTGCGCACCGACGAAGGCGAAAATGAGGCCATGCAAATACTCGAAGAGGCCTACAAGAAGAAGCAGGATTTCAGCTTCAAAGAGCGGGCTGGAATAGTGCAAATTGAGCAGTTAAAGCGAAAAATACGCCAGAGCCGAAAAGAGCTGGAAGAAGACCCTGACGACAGCAAGCTCAAATCACAGCTCGCCGGGCTACTGTCGAAACTTAATAAAGCCGAGTTAGACCACTACAAGCTGTGCGTCGAGAATTATCCGACAGACCTCAGGGCAAAATACGAATACGGCTGTCGGCTACTTCTGAACAAGCACTATGACCAGGCCATTCCCCTGCTCCAGGAGGCCCAACGCGACCCAAGGCATAAAATTTCAGCGATGAACAAAGTCGGACTTTGTTTCTTTATGAAGGGCTGGTATGCCGATGCGGCCGACGTCTTCACTGCCGCACTCGAATCGTACGAAATAAAAGATGACGACACGGCAAAGGAATTAAGGTATAATCTCGCACGGTCTTACGAAGAGCAGGGCAATGACCAGCAGGCACTCGATATCTATCGAAAAATAGCCCAGCTCGACTTCGGCTACAAAGATGTGTCAAAACGCGTGGACAAACTAAGAAACAAGGACAACGGGGCGGGCTCTCAGTGAGCCAGCGGTAGATGAAGTTACAATAGAATCAGGAGACCAAAGTGGCGCATTCATTATCAGCCAAGAAGAGAATCCGGCAGAACGCCAAGAAACGAACTATAAACAGGTCTCGCAAGAGCCAGGTCAAGACGCAGACAAAGCGTTTCGAGGAGGCGCTTCGCGGCGGCGACATTGATGCAGCAAGCCAGCAGTATCGCCAAACAGCCAGAAAGCTGGATAAAGTGGCTTCCACAAGCACCATGCACAAGAAGACCGCCGCCAGAAAGAAGTCACGGCTTGCCAAAAAGCTGAACGCTCTCAAGGCCAAGAAGTCCTGACCGCCGTTCGTCGCGATGCTCTCTGCTGCTGGGGCTCCGGCTGTCAGGCCGTAAAATGGCAGCAATACTGTGATTCTGCAAACTGATATCAAACCGATATGCCGCCCAGTTTCAGACCCGACAACTGGGCGTTTTGCTTTTGGAGTACGTAATGCTCGATGTGTTTAAGAAAAGAATATTGAGATTTCTGCAGCACGGTGACTATGCACCGCAGAAACTCTCGCAGCTTGCCAAATCGCTGGGCATAAGCTCGGAAGATTATCCACAGTTCAAGCAGGCCTTTGATGAGCTCCGCCGCTCCGGCCAGGTGATACTTGCAAAGAAAACCCTTGTCACCATCCCGACTCTGTCCGGGCACATAATAGGGACATTCCGGGCCAATCCCAAGGGTTTCGGCTTTGTCGTTCCGCTTGAGGCCGCCGCGCACAGCGATCTGTTTATACCGCCGAACGCTACGATGGAGGCGATGAACGGAGATATAGTCGCAGCCAAAATCGTAAGCAAAGAACGACGCGCAGGCCGGATGCGATACAGCGGCCGGGTCGTCGAAATCCTCGAACGCGGAAAAAACCGATTCGTTGGAACGCTGCTGAAAAAAGGCGGCCTCTGGATTGTCCAGCCGGACGGCACCGGATTCGTCGAGCCGATAAGTGTCGATGATGTGCGGGCAAAAAACGCCCGAGAAAAGGACAAGGTCGTCGTCGAGATACTCGCCTACCCGACCGAAAACTACCTTGCCAGAGGCGTTATTATCGAGGTGCTGGGTAGGGCCGGACAGTACGATTCCGAAATCGATTCAATTGTGCGACAGTTCCATCTGCCTGATGAATTCAGCGATAGCTGCATCTACCAGGCCCACAAGGCCGCGACCGAGTTCAGCCCGGAAGGCTTGGCTGAAAGGGATGACATAAAGGACAAGGTCATAGTCACCATAGACCCCCCGGACGCCAAAGACTTTGACGACGCCATAAGTCTGGAAAAGGATGAACAAGGCAATTGGGTTCTCGGCGTGCATATAGCCGACGTCAGCCATTTCGTCGTCCCCGAAACGCCTCTCGATACCGAGGCAAAGAACCGCGGCAACAGCGTCTATCTTCCGGGAAGGGTCCTACCGATGCTGCCCGAAATGCTCAGCAACGGCGTCTGTAGTCTCCAGCCCGACCAGCCGAGGTTCGTCAAGAGTGTCTATATCACATACGACAACCAGGGCGAGGTGCTGAACCGCGCATACAGCAACAGCGTTATCCGCTCAACACAGCGGCTCACTTACCAGCAGGTCGATAGGTCCCTGAAGGGACACACCAAAGGTCTCAAGCCGCAGGTCATCGAGCTTCTCAAGAATATGGAGTCGCTCGCCCGCATAATCGAAAGGCGGCGTGAAAAAGCCGGAATGCTTCATCTCGATTTGCCGGAGACCGAACTGATACTTGATGCCAGCGGGCGCGTGGTCGATGCGAGTCCTGCCGACGATAGCTACCCCCACACGATAATTGAGATGTTTATGGTGGAAGCGAATGAAGTCGTGGCTTCGCTGCTCGACCGGCTCGATGTCCCCTTTATACGCAGGATTCACCCGGAGCCGGACATCCTGGCGATGCAGAGCTTGTCGCAGCTTGTCAAATCGCTGGGGCTTAGTCTGCCTAAGACCCCGGACAGAAGGGCACTGCAGGATTTGCTGGCCGCCGTTAAAGGTACCCCAAGCTCGCTCGCGATAAACTTGGTGGTCCTGCGGAGCTTAGAGCGGGCACAGTATTCGCCGCTTCAAATCGGCCATTATGCCCTGGCATCGAAGCTTTACTGTCACTTCACAAGTCCTATCAGGCGTTATGCGGACCTGCTCGTCCATCGTGCATTGGACGCCTACTTGCAGGGGACATTGGAGACGGCATCACCGCAGGAGGTCTTGCCGGTTGAAGACCTCGCCGAGATTGGTAAGCACATCACGTTTGCCGAGCAGCGCGCCGAAGACGCCGAACGTGAATTGAAGACCGTTCTGATACTGCAGATGCTTCAAAAACGCATAGGCCAGGAGCTCGATTGCGTGGTGACGGGACTGACAAACTTCGGGGTCTTTGTTCAGTGCCGCAAATTCGGAATTGAAGGTCTGATTCAGACTGCGGATTTGGGACCCGATGTCTGGAAGTACAACGCCAAAGGCGGATGCATAATAGGCAGCCACTCAGGTAAGATTGTGTGTCTGGGGCAGCCGATGGATGTAAAGATTACCTCGGTAAACGTCCCCGCCCGACAGTTAGGTGTTGTGCCCGTCAACCCGCTGGTCGGCCCCACAAGCGCACCGACAAAACACAGCCGACAGAAGAGGTTTAGAAAAGACCGCCCGAAACGCGCACGCAGACGCCGTTAGAAACACACAAAGATGTACCGGGACTTGACAATCCGGGCCCGCTTTGAGATACTGCCCCCTTAACGTCTTTCAAAGTAGCTGTATTGGAGCAAAGTATGAAGGCATCCGAGATGAAGAAGGGCCAAACCGTTAAGATTGACGGCAAGCTCTACATGGTAGTGGACTATCAGCACGTCAAATTAGGCAAGGGCGGGGCCATATATCAAACCAAGCTCAAGAGCTTGACCGACGGTTCCACTCAGAACATCCGAATACGTTCGGAAGACACTATCGAAGAGGCGTATCTCGACAAGGGAACCTACGAGTATCTCTATTCTCAGCCGAATGAGCACGTCCTGATGGACACTCAGACCTACGAGCAGATAACGCTCGATGATGATGCGTTCGGCGACGGGCCCAGATACCTCAAGCCAAATACTCGGCTTCAGGTAGGTATGTATGAAGGCAAGCCGGTCGTTGTGACCCTGCCGAACTCGGTGGACCTGGAGGTGACCGACACTCAGCCGGAAGTCAAGGGCGCCACGGCGACAAATCAGCCCAAACCGGCTACGCTGGAGACGAGACTGGTCGTGCAGGTCCCGCCGTTTATTAAGATAGGCGACACAATCCGCGTGGATACACGGACAGGCCAGTATGTGACGCGCGTATAAAGAGAAAAGAATAGAATCAAGAGAATCCATTTTGCGGCGCACCACGAAAACGCCCCTTGCGCACAGCCGGACGATTAGTCCAGGATGCCGGCTCAGCGGTCACCTAATCGCGCCGCCGTGCTTCGCCGAGCTTAGTTGGAATATTTCCAAACGCTTATCCTTATGGTTGGGACAATAAACAAAATCCTCCTGAAGGTTTTTGGCTCCCGCAATGAGCGGATGGTCAGGGCGTATATGGCCGTTGCACTGCGCTCCGGCGAATTCGAAGAGCAGACAAAGCAGAGCAGCGACGAGCAGCTCAAAGCAAAAACGGCGGAGTTCAAAGACCTTCTGGCCAAAGGCAAAAGACCGGAGGACATATTGCCCGAGGCCTTCGCTGTAGTGCGTGAGGCAGCCAGGCGAAACGTCGATATGCGGCATTTCGACGTCCAGCTCGTCGGCGGCAATGTCCTCTACGAAGGAAAGATTGCCGAGATGGCCACCGGCGAGGGCAAGACTCTGGTTGCGACCTTGGCGGTTTACCTTGTATATCTGACCGGCCGACGAGTTCACATCGTTACCGTCAACGATTACTTAGCCAAGCGCGACGCGGAATGGATGGGACCGATCTATCGCGCGCTCGGCTTGACCGTAGGCGCAATCCAGGCCGATATGGACACAGGCGGCGATGAGCGACGCAGCCAGTACCAGTCCGATGTCACCTACGGAACAAACAACGAGTTTGGTTTCGACTATCTCCGCGACAATATGAAAACCTCGCTCGACCGCATGGTCCAGGGCAACCTCGAATACGCCATAATAGACGAAGTCGATTCAATCCTTATCGACGAGGCCAGAACCCCCCTAATCATCTCCGGACCCGCATTCGACGACGTAAGCCGCTATAAAAGTGCCGACCAGGTCGCCAGAAAACTAATGGGCCTGCAGGGTAGCTACGACCGGCTTAAGAAGCAAATCGACTCGACCGAAAAGGCCCTAGCAAACGCCCAGGGAGAGCTATCTGAGGCAAAAAAGTCGAAAGACAATGACCGCATCCAAAAAGCACAGCGGGCCATAGAAAAACACCAGTCGGACCTCGAGGCCGCACAGGCGCGTCTCGGCGAGATGACGCAGTATTACGAGGTCGAGCCCGACCGCAAGAGCGCTCATCTGACGCACGAAGGAATAGGTGCCGCTCAGGAAGCTGCGGGCGTGGGGTCGTTTTTCACCGGCTCGAATATGGAATGGCCCCATCTGCTCGAGCAGGCCCTGCGCGGACACGTGGTCTATGAAAAAGAAAAGGACTATGTGGTGATGGACGGCAAGGTGGTCATCGTTGATGAGTTCACGGGCCGCCTTATGCACGGCAGACAATGGTCCGATGGACTACATCAGGCAATCGAAGCCAAGGAAGGCGTCGCTATCAAAGAAGAAAGCCAGACGCTTGCCACCATAACGCTCCAGAATTTCTTCAAGCTCTACGACCAGATAGCCGGAATGACCGGAACCGCCGCCACCGAAGCCGAAGAGTTCATGAGGATATACAAGCTCGACGTAGTGGTTATGCCCACCAACAGGCCGTGCATAAGAGCAGACCGTGAAGATGCAATCTACAAGAGTATGCATGAGAAGTTCACCGCCATAGTGGATGAAATAAA
Source organism: uncultured Pirellulales bacterium (assembly GCA_964514115.1). Lineage (GTDB taxonomy): Bacteria > Planctomycetota > Phycisphaerae > Sedimentisphaerales > Anaerobacaceae > CAZEPI01. The sequence goes on from CAZEPI010000010.1 coordinate 144,765, forward strand.
TAGCGTCAGCGCATCGGGCCGACCCGTTCTCGTCGGCACCGTCAGCGTCGAAAAAAATGAGATGCTCTCCGCGGCCCTGACAAAAAGATACGGAATTGAGCACGAGCTGCTGAACGCCAAGCACCACGAGCGAGAGGCGCAGATTGTCGCAAAGGCCGGTCAGCAGCACAAAGGCCGAGACGGAAAAATGCGCGGCAACATTACCGTCGCAACAAATATGGCAGGCCGAGGCACCGACATCAAGCTGGCCCCGGGTGTCCTTTTCGAGGTCGTAAACGTCGAAGACAGCCCATCTGAAAAAGGCGTTGAGATCTACACCATCAGACAACAGGACACAAACAGGCAAATAACTTTCAAGTCAACAGACCCTCTGGCCCATGTCTTCCAGATTCGCAAAGGCCAGAAAGGGGTCGGTGGGCTTCATGTCCTCGGCACCGAACGCCACGAGGCCCGCAGAATCGACAATCAACTTCGCGGACGCTGCGGCAGGCAGGGCGACGCCGGCTCAAGTCAGTTCTTCCTCAGCTTCGACGATGACCTTATGAAAATCTTTGCTCCCGAGTGGACCGTCAAGGCCCTGTCGTGGATTGGCTGGGAAGAAGGTCAGCCCATTTACCACAAGAGAATCAGCAAGGGCATCGAAAAGGCACAGAAAAAAGTTGAGGAGAGAAACTTCGAGATACGCAAAAGCCTGCTCGAATATGACGAGGTGATGGACTACCAGCGCAAAATCTTCTACTCACGCAGGCGAAAGATACTCGCAGGTCGCGACCTCAAAGATGTCATCGAAGAGATGATTGATGGCGCCGTAACGAAAAGCTGCGAAACCATCTTAGCCGAAGACTACGCAGCCCGCTGCATAGTCGAATGGGCCGCCAGCGAGTTTGGCGTGGAGCTGAAACCATCGGATGCCGCCGACACCAATGTAAACGACATTGAGCAGCTTGTCAAAGACCGGGCCAAAGAAGCCGCGGCGAACAACATAACACTGTCCCTCGGAGAATATCTCGAAGACTACGACGACCCCGAAAGCTGGGACATCCAGGGACTCTGCAAGTGGGCAATGAGCGGCTTTAGCGTCAGTCTAAGTCCCGCCAAGGTCAAACAGCAGCAGCCCGAAGAAATAGAACAGCAGTTGATTTCGGCCGCTGCTGAGCAGATTGGCAAGAAAGACTGCTCGGTTCTTGTCGAGTTTCTAAAGCCCAATTTCGCCGCCCGCAGGTTCGCCGAATGGGCGCGCGCCAAATTCGGTATCCGGCTCGATGTGAGCGAGCTTGCCGAGATAAAACCGGCCCAAATCCGCGAATACGTCATCGAACAGACCCGGTCCCAGTACAAAAAACGCGAGATTGAATATCCGGTCGAGTTCGCAATGAACATGGTGTTCGGCCCCGAAGGCCCCAATGTCTATGGATATGAAGCGCTCGCCGAGTGGGCAAACAAAAAATACAACGCCGGCTTCTCCGGCGACCGAATCCAGCAGCTAAAGCCCAACGCCCTCCACAAACAGCTATCAGAATTGAGCGAGGCCTACAACAACGGAAAGCTCATAGAGGAAATAGACGCCAGAATCAGCGGGCTCACCCGCTCGCAAATCGCCGACTGGGCCAACGACCGCTTTGATACCTCCTTTACCGAAGCCGACCTCACAGACGGCGAGCAGTGGAAGGAAAAGATTCTCGCATCAGGCCGCGAGTTCATGCGCAAAGAGCTAAGCGACCTGGAGAAATACGTCCTGCTCCAGGTCTACGACAGCTCCTGGAAAGACCATCTGTATATGATGGACCACCTCAAGAGCAGCATCCACCTTCGCGGCTGGGCCGAACGCGACCCAAAGACCGAATACAAACGCGAGGGCTACCGGATGTTCAACGAAATGCTCGCCAACATCGAGGACCGCGTCAGCGACATTATCTTCAAAGTCCGCCTCGATGCCGGTGCCAGGGCAAGAAGCGTCTGGCGGGTCAGCCAGACCCAGCATGATGAGGTGGGCCAGTTCGCATTAGCCGAACGCCAGCGGGCGGCCGCCCAGGCCCCGCAGGGCGAGGTAAAGGTCAAGCAGGTCCGCCTCGAAAAACCCAAGGTCGGACGAAACGAGCCCTGCCCCTGCGGCAGCGGAAAAAAATATAAAAAATGCTGCGGTAAACTCACCTGACCACCCGCAGCAGCCACAGGTAAAAAAAAAGAAAACATCGAATAACGCCTCGCTATCCGATGTTTTCCGGAGGGGAGAAAAACTTTGCTCTATTTCAATGCTGTTATCGGCCAAGAACCAATTACCACTTTAGCCGAAATTGCCTATCTTACACTGTCCTATAAAAGATTACGCAGTGAGCTCAGAAATGTTCTTTTTGGGCTAAGTAGCCAAGCGGGGTCGGTGCCGGCGGGCGAGAGGACGAGCTTCATGTGCAGTCTGAGAACTGGCAAAGGGCCATCGGCTCGCCCGGCCTGCTGTGACGACGGTATATCGTAATACCTTTACAGCCAAGACGATACGCAAGCCGATAGGCCCTATCCACACCGCTCACCTTCGCCTTCTCCCCAAGATTGACCGTCTTGCTCACCGCCGCGTCGCAGTGCTTCTGGAAGGCCGCCTGCATCTCGATATGCCACCGCGGCTTGATGTCGTACGCGCACTTGAATACCTCACGCATTCTGGAGGGAATCTGCTCTATCCTCTGAATACTGCCCGCCTTAAGTATCCGCTTGGTGAACTGCTCGATATCCAGCCCCTCCTGCTCCAGCGCCCTCTTAAAAGCGGCGTCCACCTGAAGCATCCTAGTCCCATCGAGCACCTGCCTTACAAACACAAGCGAATACAGCGGCTCGATACCACTTGAGCAGTCGGCAATAATGCTGATAGTGCCCGTCGGCGCAACACACGTAAGAGCGGCGTTTCGCAGCTTCAGGTTTTTCTCTATCCTCCACGTGCTGTCGGCCCAGTTAGGAAACGGCCCTCGCTCATCGGCTAACTCGCTGCTCGCCTGCCGGGCCGTCTTGTTAATAAACTGCATTATCCTCTCGCCCCAGCCAGCACCGGCCTGCGAGTCATAAGGCACACCAAGCATAAACAAACAATCCGCAAAACCCATAACACCCAGCCCAATCTTCCGGTTGCCCCGCGCCAGACGAGCTATCTCATTAACCGGATAGTTGCACGCATCTATGACATTGTCGAGAAACCTTACAGCGAGCTTTACCGTGTCCGCCAGACCGCTCCAGTCGATATCGCCCCTGCCGCCGGATGCGTCAACGAACCTGGCTAAGTTGATACTACCCAGCGTACAGGCCTCGTGCGGCAGCAACGGCTGCTCACCGCACGGATTCGTCGCCTCAATCGGCCCTAACGAGGGCGTCGGATTGTCGCGGTTGATTCGGTCAATAAATGCAAGGCCCGGGTCGCCTGTCTTGTGAGCACACGTGATAATCATCTCCCACACATCCGCAACCGAAAAGAAATCACCCGGACCGGCCTCAGCCGACGCCTGCTCATCCTCCAACTCCTGCAGCTCATCTATGCTGTATCTCAGGATGGCAATATCCTTCGGCAGCAGATATCGCCTCCCCGTTCGCGGATTTGTCACCACGTGCAGCGTCGAGGGCTCATGCTCGAGTGTATCCATCCACGCATCCGGAACCTTCACCGAGATATTGAAATTGGTAAAAACCTTCAGGTCCTGCTTCGCGTACAGGAACTTCAGGATGTCGGGGTGGTCGATGCTCATCATCCCCATATTTGCGCCGCGCCGAAACGCACCCTGCTGGATGGCGTCGGTCGTTTCGGAAAAAACCTTCCAGAATGAGATAGGCCCGGAGGTCGTCCCCCCGCTCGATGCCACACGGTCGCCGGTAGGCCTTAGCCGGTCCAGAGAAAAACCGGTCCCCCCGCCCGCCTTTTGTATCAGCGCCGTCTGTTTAATTGTCTCGAATATGCCCTCGATACTATCCTCTATAGGCAAAACAAAACAGGCACTCAGCATTCCCGAAGGCCCACCCGCATTCATAAGCGTCGGCGAGTTGGGCAAAAACTTCAAAGATGCCATCACGTTATATAATCGCTCGTGCCATTCGGAAATTTTAGGCGGGCTTGCTCCGTAATTTCCCTCGACCGAGGCGATAACCGCTGCAACCCTACTGAACATCTCGCCCGGCGTCTCGATACACCTGCCCTGTTCGTCCTTGACCAGATACCGACTCTGCAGAACCGTCACGGCGTTCTCGCTCAGCACCGGCTCAGGACCGACCGGCCTAACAGTTCCGTAGTCCGTCTTTGCCATTTCGTATTTCCGCGTCTCGAGATACTCGCCCCACAGTGCTCAGGCCTTTCTTATCCACTTGAAACGAAACACGTCACGCATACGCTCGGTGAACCGCAGCCCCATACGCTGCGTGCTCGTCTTAAATTCCGCTCGCTCGTAGTCCTCAGGGCCGGGCCTGAGTCTGCGTCTGCCGAAAAGCGAAATCAGCACAGCACCAACCGAGCAGATACACGAATTGATTTTGCGACGAAGGCCCATAGCCCTCCCAGAAGGATAAGTAAATCGGCTATCTCTGGACGGCTTGTCTCGCAGCCGCCAAAAGCTCGGCACCGGTCCTGCTTTCGGCAGTGGATTCGGCGAAGAATTGATGACGCTCAAGGATTTCGGGTTCTGCATTGTAATACCTTGAGACGACCTCTATTCCGCCTTCTACCGGGCCTTGCGTCTTGTAATTGTGCTCCAGCAGCCACGAGCTTATCACATCGTCATACTCAGCCGGATAAATAATCGCGGTAACAAACTTCTCCTCACCATACTTAGCCAAATGCACCTTTGCCGTACACGGTATGTCACTCTCCACGCCCAGCTTGACTAAGCGTCTATAATCCTGCTGAGCCGTCTCAAGCTCGGCCGCGTAGAAAAACATACCCGCCTCGAGCTGGAAAATCTCCCGCCGCACGCCTTTTAGCTCGACCGTGCCGTCCGGACAGGCCCGGTGGATTCTGTACACCCTGCAGTCGCTGTATTGCTCGCTCTCCAAAAGTTCAGCCACCTCCTGCGCGGTAAAGCCGACACCTGCGTGGTCGCCGAAATCAACCACATACAGACCAACGTACCTATCCGGTTTTTTCAGCTTCGGCAGATTCATACCTCTGTAGTCTAAACGCAGTTTAGACGGATTGCACGCATTTTCTCGTAGTTGATGGGTCCGGCGGTCAGCGCACCGGAGCTTCTGCACTTCTTAATAATCTCTATGGCTTTGGGTTTGACAGAACCAGCGAGGAAACGTAGAATCCGCTATCGCAAGGGGGGTAGGTCGTGTTTTGCATTTGGAAGGGCTCGTCATGAAGATACTCCAGATCGCCTTGCTGGTGACTACCGCATTATCTATTAGCGGCTGCACGGTAGAATACGTCTCACCTGGCGGCAGGGCGGGCCTGACAAAGCTACCGCAGAGCGAAGAACCGCCGGTTGTCCCGGTCGGCCTTGACGCATACTTGATGTGGGACCGACTGCCCTATCAGCGAATTGGTGTTCGTGCGTATATGTGTAGTACGTACGATAGGGAAGGGAATAACCGCTCGGCGGATGCCAGTCATTTTCTGTATCAGGAATCGGATGCGTTCAACGTGACACTTGACGTGAAGGGGTCGGGGGTCTTGTATTTCAAGCGGACGAATCACTGGCATGGCAGTCCATGGCATTACGAGCTGGACGGCAACGATTTTGTTGTGCGCGAGACGGCGACGGCCGACCCCGTTAATGCGAAGCAGAAGCTGAAAGAAACGACGTTCATTCCAGAAGAACTTTTTCCAAATCCGCTGACGTGGACCTGGTCCATCACCAGAGGAGCGGACCTGATGTGGGTCCCTCTGGTCTTTGAGGATTCGCTTCGCATTGCTTACACGCGTACGTTCTATGGCACGGGCTATTACATATACCATCTTTTCTCGCCCGGGATGGAGCACGTGTCTCGGCCACTGGAGTCATGGGACCGGAGGCCGCCGGGTTCAGAGGTGTTGGATTTGTTGAACCGGGCCGGCTCTGATATTGGGCCGAGCGGTGAAGGTGTGACGACCTGTCGGGGCCGGGTGGATCTGGGGCCGAATGAGTGGCGCGTGCTAGCAGAGCTTACCGGCGGACCATCGGTGATTGGTGCGCTGAAGTTCGTGGTGCCCCGTGAGCAGGCGTATGACTTTGGCAAAAGCTGGCTGCGTATCACGTGGGATGGTCGGGAGCATGCGTCAGTCGATGCGCCGGTCGACCTGTTCTTTGGGGCTGGGCACTTCTATAACAGTAATGACCGGGAATACTTAGTGAAGGGATTTCCGTCCATTATCCGCTACGACGAGAGCAGCGTGTACCTGTCGTGCTACTGGCCTATGCCGTTTTTCGGCAACGCGAAGATTGAGATTCAGCAGCGGCGGGGCGCGAAGCTGCGTGATATTCAGTGGGAAGTGCGGACAGTGCCGTTCGCGGACCCGGTCAATCATGTCGGGTACTTTCACGCAACCTACACTGACCATCCGAAGCCCCGCCTGGGTCAGGATAATACCTTTCTTGATACATCCGAGGTTGAGGGCGGCGGCTTGTGGAGCGGCAACTTCGTCGGGATGAGCTGGATATTCACGCGCAAAGGACGCCTCTGGACTCTGGAGGGAGACCCGCGTTTCTTCTTCGACGACAGCAGGACCCCTCAGGGCTGGGGCACCGGGACCGAAGAATGGGGCGGCGGTGGGGACTACTGGGGTGGGCGAAATATGACCATCCCATTTGCAGGCCATCCGGTTGGGACGGACAGGAAAACGGCAAAGAATAGCATGGACCTGGTCAACTCCGCCTATCGTTTCCTGATTGCTGATATCTTTCCGTTCGGCAGACGCGCGGTAATCCGTCTGGAACACGGAGGCGAAAACAATGCCAATGAGCATTACTCGGGCGTGGTGTACTGGTACGGGATGGATTCACCCAGCTTGATATTGACCGACGAGCTCAATGTCTGCGATGAAGAAGATGTGCATGGACACGAGTATCACTCGCCGACGGCCGGCGAACCCTACGCGCTCGTCTCGAGATATGAATGGGGTCCGGACCATGATGACTCAAGGGAATTTTTTCCCGCAGAACAAGACTATGTTCGGACGATGCAGGGGACATCGCTTTTTACAGTGAAGCTGGATCCAAAGAATCTCGGTGTCCTTCTGCGCCGGAAGTTCGACTATGCATACCCAAACCAGCGAGCGAGAGTATGGGTACGGGAAGATAGGGCGGCGGCGGATTGGCAGTATGTCGGAGAGTGGTACACGGCGGGAAGTAATACGTGCGTCTATAGTTATCCGCAAGAGGCTGGTGAGCTTGGCGCGACAGAGCATAATGTGATTACGAGCAACCGCCGATGGCGCGAGGAGGAGTTTCTGATTCCCGGTCATCTGACAAAGGCAATGGAACGGCTGCAGGTCAGAATCGAATTTGTCCCCGATACGAGGGAGCTTTTCCCAGGTCATCCATTCCCTAAAGACTCTGCCTGGAGTGAGGCGCAGTACTGGGCATACTGCTACAAGATGCCGGTGGTGCGTTTGGAGAAGTAACATCTGGTGCGGTGATTTGCTGGCCCAATCTGCTGAGGCCGGCTTTTGTTTGCAGCGACAATATATCAGTATCGCTTCAGGGCCGGGAAGCTAATCGGTCGTTAGCCTTGCGAATTTCCGTTTTCCGACCTGGATGACCGTACCGTCTTTGGGGGTGATTGCGGCGTTAGGGTCGGTGACTTTTTTCCCGTCGATGACGACCGCCGATTGCGCGCACATACGTTTTGCCTCGCCGCCGGTCTGGACGAGATTGCAGGCAAGAAGAAGCTGCTTGACAGATACCGGCTTTGTGGGCAGCGCGACTTCCGGCATTTCATCGGGCAATTCTTTTTGTGCGAAGACCTTCTCAAACTGCTTGGCCGCCGCTTGCGCCGTCTTTTCATCATAGAACTGCGTAACGATGGTCTTGCCTAACAGAACCTTCGCTTCCTTGGGGTGCGTCTTGTCGGGATTCGTCAGCTCTGCGATTTTCTCGGCCGATAGGTCGGTGAGCAGTGTGAAGTAGTTTTCCATCATATCATCGGAAATGCTCATAATCTTGCCGAACATATCATTCGGCTCATCGGTGACGCCGATGTAGTTGCCCTTGGATTTGCTCA
>CAZEPI010000011.1:0-71764 GCA_964514115.1 uncultured Pirellulales bacterium
AAGACACGAAAAAAGGGGAACCACGAATTTTCACGAATTGGCACGAAGGGTAGAATGGGCAGATTGGCTTTGTGTTCTCGGTTAAGAGCCTGCTCTCCCGGCTCGCCGGGATGTGCGACTCTCTTACCTCGGCCACTGAATCACTTGCGTGCTTCATTCTGGAGCCAATCTGTCCTATGGGTAGAGGACTTTGCCGGCTGCGTCCACGAGGCCTTCGGCCTGGGACACTGAGCCAGAAGGTGGTATCCGGTCGGGGGCCGTCAGTAGGTGGCAATACCACCTAGCGCGTTTTTGGGGGTTAAGGGGTAGGGCTGTAACGGGGCGGCTCTAGTCTTTTGGACTAATCGAAAGGACTACGAGCATTTGAAAGCGAAGAGGTTGAGGCGGGGGCCATCGGCGGTGGTCGGGGCAGGTTGGACAGTAGAGGCCCTTCGACTTTGCTCAGCGACGGGTGGGTTTACTGAGGAGCATGATGGTATCTCGGCCGAGGATGCACCGGCCTGTGAGCAGATGGGCGGCGACTTCGATATCGTGTCGGCCTGGTTTTGGGCCGAGTGCTGCTACGAGTTCGGCTTTGCTGAAGGCGGCAATGAGGGAGAGTCGTGCGCCGTGTCCAACCAAGCGGACGTTTACGGACTCGAGCCGGCCGGGAGACATAATAGCTGGTTCGTTGGTATCTATCTGGTCGGCGGTGACGTCGGAGGGTAATCGCATCAGAGCGAAGACGAATCGGGCGTGGGCCTTCGGATTTATGATGTGCGGGATGATGTGAAGCCGGGCCTCGAGCGGGGGTATGACGGTGATGGTGACGTAGTTGGGGTCGGAATCTTCGAGCCGATCGTTTACGATTAGCTGGATTATGTGCTGGCCGGGGGTGAGGTCGATATCGGCGGTCATTATGAAGCATTGGTTGTAGTCGTTGGTGTCGTCAGCGAGGGCATAGAGGTCGTTGTGGTCTGCGATTTGGTAGGGGTCTTGGGGTGTTCCTGAGCCGCCGGAGTACTTGGCGAAACAGGGAACGGCCGCGGCCAGGATTGTGAGGGCAAAAACCGCCTTTCTCATAATACCGTCTCCTCGTGCCCCCCAGTTCACTTAGTTATTGAATATATTATACAACGAGAGGGGTGAAAATTGCAAGAAGAATCTTTTGGCGGCATCTAAACTCGCCAGTGGAGGTGGGGGTTAAATCAGGGGAGCGGGAACGTCGAATCCCGCCCTTGGGGCTAGGGGCGTGCCGGGGGCCGGACGTTCCGGTCACTTTAGGCGGCTATTCTTTAGCTGGGAATTAAAAAGAAAGGCCGGTCTTTGACCGGCCTTTTTTTGCTGATTTGTCCGGCTTTTTCAGAAGGCGTAAGCCAATTTGAGTGCAGCCCAGACCTCATCCTCGTCGTTTACCGAGTCATCCATTGATACCTGATAATAGAGGGCCGGTGTGAGTGTGAGGTCGCTGCCGAGGTCGAAGCCGGTGGAGGCGCCGACGACTATATGGCTCCAGTCGTGGTCGACAAGTGAGCCATTGACCGTGCCGGGCGCTGCGCCGTCATTATAGACCAAGTCGGCAGACAGGTGCACAATCTGCTCGGGAATTTCGGCGGTTAGTCCTGCGGTGCTCATATCGTATCCGATGCCGAGGATATGGAACCAGCCGCCGTTGGCAGCCCTTGTAGAGTCGCCTTCGCTGGCCCACATCTTGACGATGGTGTAGTGCGGGACAACGCCGGCGGGGCAGATTTCGGGCATCGCGACCGTGGCGAAGAATTCCTGCATATGGGCGGCGGTACCGCTGCTGGTTCCGCCTCTCGGCTCATCGGGATAGCCGTAGTATGTCCAGCCGAGGCGGTAGTCGGTTTTCATGGTGTCTCCGGTGTCGATGGTACTGCCGTAGTACAGCGTGAGGTCGATTTCCTCGGCGTTCTCGTATCCGCTGCCGCCGGCGCGAGAACCGAAAAGCTGCGCTCCAAAACCGGTGTCGAAAAGGTCCACATCTGCGGCATACTGCCATGCGCTGCGCCCGTCGTAAATATCGAAGCCGCGCCAGATGTAGTTGCTGAGAAACTGCAGGTCAACGGTGCCTGTGAGCTCACCTTCCTGAGCGTGAACAACACCTGCTGCTGCCAGCAATGCCAGGACGGTTACTAATGTGATCGCCTTTCTCATGGTCATCTCTCCTTAAAATTCTACCCCAGTCTTTCCTCTTTAGGCATTATGGAATCAGGGAGGCAACGCTTTGCATCCCTGTCTTGTTGTGAGTGTATTTATGCGCGAGTGCAAGTCAAACAAAAAAACTTTTTTCTCTTTTTTTCAGACGGCAATTAGAGTGGAAAGGTTGGCCAGTTGGGTTAGTGAAATGAAAGAGCCGGCTTGTTATGAGCCGGCTCTTTGCTTTTTGGTGCGTGTTCTGCTTGTTAGAAGGTGTATTTCACGGTCAAGCTGGCCCAGGTTATGTCGTGGTCGGGGCTGACACCGCGGCCAAAATAGCCACCTGCTCCGACGCTCCCATCATCTTCCATTGTAATCTGATAGTATAGCCCCGGTGTAAGCGTCAGATCGCTGCCGAGGTCGAAATCCGTAGTCACACCGAACAAGATATGTGTCCAGTCACTGTCCGTGTAGCCACCTGTAGGTCTTGGGTCAACGCCGTCGTTGTAAATAAGCTCCGAGTGGAAATTGAGGATTTGTTCGGGCGTCTCGGCGGTCAAGCCGGCGACAGGCAGGGCATAGTCGAGCATAAAGACGTGTGCCCAGCCGGAATATGTTCCCCCATTGGGGTTGTTGCATCCGACCAAGGTATCGCTGTTGCTCGGCCAGCCCTTCACCAGAACGTAACCGGGAACGAGACCCTCGACACCGAGAAGTGCAGGGAAGGCAAGGCCGGCGTGGAATTCCGAAAGGTCCACACTGCCGATGTTTGTAGCGGATTTGTAAGCGGAGTGGGCGCTCAAGTCCGGGTAATTGAAGTAGGTATAACCCAAGCGGTACATCGCTGCATAAGTCTCTCCATCGAACATTGAGCCGAGATAGTAAAGAGTATAGTCCCATCGTTCGCTTTCTTCGTAGCCACTGGAATTGGCGCGATGACCAATCGCGTTGATGTGGAAGCCGGTTCCCATCAGATCGAGGTCAACGAACGGATGGATACCCGACTGTGCCCCGAAGACGGTGATGCCGCGCCACACATACTTGGTGTCATAAGTGATGCCGACATTGCCGTGCAGCTCAGCCTCCTGGGCCTGGGCGGCTGCCGTTACACAAATCAGCACTGCAGCAATTACTAAGATCGTTTTGTTCATCATACTCATCTCCTAAAAAACATTTCCTAAAGTTCTTCTACGCCCCCCAATACTCTGTCACTAAGACTTTTTCACCTGCCTTTCCATCACTCGACAAATCGATGCAAGTATAGACACCTGAGAACCGTCGCCAAAGTGTTTTTCGTTGTTTGGGTTCATTCTTCTTCAAAAAATGCCAACCCGTTGGCTCTTGCATTATGAGCGATATTTTTATCGGTCCTTCGTTGCTTTTCTCGTTTACTTCAGCCGGCACTTGACCAGCAATTACCACTTGCCCGTCTTGCTTTTGTCGCATTTGGCAGACTTTTATAGTGACGCGCTGCGGTTCTTGGGCGTATTGTTCCTGATTCTCACACTGTGCTGGTATGCCCGCTTTACAAAGAGCTTTTCGTCATCCTGATTCCTGCTTCAGGTTCCGTTGTCGCCGTCTGGTCTGTCGGGACGCGACATCGTCGTGACGGCAACTGCTTTAATCACCAGGGACCTTGGGTAATTCTGCCAGTGCCTCCTTTATTTTCTGCTCAGGATATGCGTAGTCTTGGAGTTTTCCAGCGAAATATGCGTCGTACGCAGCCATATCTACGTGTCCGTGCCCACTGTGGGCTAAGAGTATGGTTTTGGACTCGCCCGACTCTTTGCACTTGAGGGCTTCGTCAATTGTCACTCTTATAGCGTGGTTTGTTTCAGGGGCGCTGATGATTCCCTCGGTCCGGGCGAAGTCTACGCCTGCTTCAAAGGTGCCAAGCTGGTGAACGGCGGTAGCTTCAACAAAGCCCAACCTATGGAGATGGCATATAATTGGGGCCATTCCATGATATCGGAGGCCTCCAGCGTGAACGGGCGGCGGGATGAACCCATGGCCCAGCGTATGCATTTTAATCAACGGAGTTAGCCCTGCAGAGTCGCCGTGGTCATAGGCATACAGGCCCTTGGTTACGGTTGGGCAGCTTGCCGGCTCAACATTGATAATGCGTAGGTCTGGCTTTGTGCCGTCGATTTTGTCTTTGACAAAGGGAAGGTACAAACCTGCGAAGTTAGAGCCGCCGCCGATACATCCCACAATAATATCCGGGTACGCATCGATACTCTCCATCAATTTCTTCGTTTCTAATCCATTGACGGTTTGATGGAGAAGGACATGGTTAAGCACGCTTCCGAGGGAGTAATGCGTATCATCGCGTGAGACGGCGTCCTCTACGGCCTCGCTGATGGCAAGGCCGAGACTTCCCGGACAATCGGGGTCTTTCTCCAGCATCTGGCGTCCTGTTTTCGTATCCTTGCTGGGGCTTGGGACGCAGTTAGCTCCCCATGTCTGCATCATTACCCGACGATAGGGCTTTTGGTGGTAGCTTATGGCGACCATATAGACCTTAATTTCCAGCCCGAAGGAGACACCGGCGAAGGAAAGGGCGCTTCCCCACTGCCCGGCTCCGGTCTCGGTAGTGATTCGTTTGATTCCTTCCTTCTTGTTATAATAGGCCTGAGCGACGGCCGTATTTGGCTTGTGGCTTCCTGGTGGGCTTGTACCCTCGTATTTGTAGTAGATTTTCGCTGGTGTATCGAGGGCCTTTTCGAGTCGATGTGCTCTATACAACATAGTCGGGCGCCACAGTTGATAGATGTCGCGGACCTCTTCTGGGATGTCAATCCACCGCTCGGTACTTACTTCCTGCTTGATTAGTTCCATGGGGAATAGAGGGGCCAGGTCGTCAGGGGTTATTGGCTCGTTTGTTGCGGGGTGTAGGACCGGTGGCAACGGCTCAGGTAAATCGGCAAGGATATTGTACCATTGGGTGGGGATCTCGGTTTCATCAAGGATGAATTTAGTTCTCTTAGCCATTTTGCTCTCCTTAAAGTTATTTTTGTAACGCTGCTTATAAAGGACTCTTTTTTAATGGGGCGATGCCGGTGTGTCAAGCAAATTTCCTGTGTATTTTATTGCCGTTTGCAGCGGGTTTTCGTCGCTATCTGTGGCGAAATCGGGGTTTTTGCCACTTTCGGGGGGTGTGATTATGTTTTCGACAAGGGGGTATAGCGGCTTAGTAATGCGGTTCTATGAAGGTCAAAAGGACCGATAAGGCGCTGCTTAGCGGTCTGGAAGAGGCGACAATTTCTGCTATGCAGGATTGAAGGCCATGCAGGGCCGAGGTTGTGCCAGACAAGTTGCATGAATTATCACAAATTGGTTTAATCACGAATGGACACGGATTTACACTGTTTTTGACCACGAGGACACAAAGAAAGGGAAGCACGGATTTTCACGAATTGGCACGAAGGGTAAAGAGTCTCACCGCGGAGGACGCAGAGACCGCGGAGGCTCACCACGAAGGCACAAAAAAAGGGGAACCACGAATACCTATGGCATAAATTAACACGAAGGGCACGAAGGTTGGATTGGCTCAGTGTGTGCCCTTTGGGCAGGATGTGTGCCAGCCGGAAGTCCTGCTCGATGCGAGCATCTATGCGGACATTTCCGGCTTGGCCCACAGGGCCTATCGGCCTAGGACACTGAGCCGGAGGCGATTTGTTTAGACACGGATTCCGTCTTCGCTGAAGCTACGCCGGACAAGTAACACGGATTTTACGCTGTTTTTGGGCGCGGAGGAGAAGCAAGGAAAAAGGGAAAATGCGGAAAAAGATGGGGATTGGTTGTTGAAAACGGGGGAGGGTTTAGCCACAGAGGACACCGAGAGCACAGAGATTTGCTTAACCACAGATTGCGCTGATTGTTTTGCCACGAATTAACACGAACAAGCACAGATTTTTGTGACCGCGGAGGGGTTCAGCCGGGGTGTCCTCAGCCAAGGGCCTGCTCGCCGCAAGCGTCTGTGCGGCCCTTTTGCTTCGGTCACGGAAGCGGGCGCTTCTACTTGGGTCGGCTGAACCCGGGGTTGCTTTTGGAAAAGCTTCATGTGGGCGTTCTCGCTTCGATGGGCCCGCCACCGTGGGCCCCGGATAACGACCCCGGATAATGAATTTCCGGGGCAGGCATTCCGGGGTCTTCGCTTCGCTTGACGCTACGCTACGAGGGTAGGGCCCTTCGACTACGCTCAGGGTTGAGAATTTTTTGTGGATTTTTGGGGTGAGGGGGGTTATCCTGTAATAGCCAATAAGGAATTAGATTATGAGGACACAGCCAACACCCAAACGGAGGGAAATCCCGCGCACGAACTTTCGGCGGTAGTTGAACGGGGGTCTTACGACATGCTAATTGCAGCTTTAGAAATGTGAGGGAAACGACAATGAACAGTACGGTAATGAAAAAGATAACAATACGACAGGATCTTCAAGCTAGATTTAATAGTACCATCGACCAGAAAGTTGAACGATACTTGGAAATAGTACATCAGGAAATTATTGGTGCCCATCACTTTGCGGCCGCTTCGTCGGAATGCATACGGGTCTACGTGGATGGCCATTTCATTAGTGCTGTTATGGTTAGCCAGGCGGTTAACGAAGGAATTGTGAGGTTTATCGCAGAAAGAAATAATATCCCGCTTCATTTGGATAACGACAAAAGCAAGACCAAGGGTATTCCTGAGATAATAGATACGCTCGAACAAAAAAACATCATAACCCGTGCTTGCGCAGAAGCGTCAAGGGAAATCTGCCGAAGTTTTAGGAACGACGTGCATCATATGAATCCTAAAGTTGCTGAAATTGAAACTCATTTCAAAGACTTAGCAAAACACAACCTTCAGAATTTAGCGAAGGTTGAAAGGGAAATATTCGGATCTGATACCGCACCAAACGGCGCCCTGATTCTACGACAGCCGAAATATTGGGATTTTGACAAAAATGGGAAAACAGGAGCATATCTGAGATTTGGTCCTTAGGCAAGCCGGGGTGGTCTTTGTCGGGATTTGCGGGGGAAAAAACAATGTGAAAATGGTTGCCAGAGAGGTGTAAGGACGTATGATTGTGGGGGATAGCTCAGCGAGAGAGGCGCGCAATGAAGTGTAATTGCTTAAGTTGTCACAGGGACTCGACGGGAGAACTGAGGTGACTACCGCTCGGAGGCCAGAATCAGGGGGAGAGAATGGGGATTATTGTATAGAGGTGGATTTTGAAAGAGGTGCGCCGGGGGACCCGCGGCGTGTTTTTGATGCAGTTTCGGGGTTGATAGAGGCATTCCAGGGTTTAGATATTGGTTTGGCCAAGGCGATAGATGCCCAAGTATGTACGGAACTTGTCCTCACAGACATCGAGGTTGGGTCCATCAGAACTTGGGTGCGGAGCGTGGTCGGTGGGGTCAGCGATGAAGATATCATGAAGCACGGTTGGAAGGCGGTCGCGCGTGCCTTCATGGTGGAAGGAAAACATGCTGTGTTAAGGATACTTGGAGAAGAACCACTTACGGGGGCGACACTTGAGAAGATGCAGAATGAGTTGGAAGGGTTGGCGCAGAAAAGCAAGGCGCGAAGGATTCCGGCATACGGGAGAGTGGAGAGGAAAAGGCTGGTGGCATTTTGCGAGGGTACGTCTAATTCGCTGGCGCGCCTAAGGGAGCGGGAGCAAGCTAAATATATTGGGGCGGGGGAAAAAACTGAGATGCCTAAAGAGCTGCAAGTATCTGAGACTCTGAAAGAAGAACTGCTGATTCAGAAGAAAACTGTTGAAGGCGCGCGATTAGTGCTTGCAGTGAAGAAACCTGATTACTTAGGGTATTCGATGTGGGACTTCAGGCATGAAGGACACACGATCGAGGCTGTTATTGAGGATCACGAGTGGTTGCAGAAATTTCAGATGGGGCGGGTTCCGCTGGAGCCAGGAGACGCGCTAGATGCGAGGGTAAGAATAGAGGTGCAGGAGGGATTCGAGGGGGAGTCTCCCATTATACATTACGCTGTTACGAAGGTAGAAGATGTTGTGAAGTGTGACAGGCAACGGGGAATGTTTAGCGACGGAGATGAAGGGTGATTTTGTGGAGAGGGTTGGTGCTGGGGAGAAACAGGAGGCATCGACTGGGGGTACAGGGAGGAAAACAGAAGAGTGAGATATGGGGCCATTCAACAATCGAGAACTGGCAAGCGGTTTCTGGGTGATTGTGTTTGCTGTTTGGGTGCTGCGTAAAAGCGATGTACGCAGAAGTCTCGGAGGAGTCTTGCAGGCATTCTGGCGTTTCAAGATCGTGGTGTGTGTATGTCTACTGCTTCTCTATGTCACCGGTGTGGTCACGTTGCTGAGGGAAATCGGCGTTTGGAATGTAAGTCTCCTCAAAGACACAATCGTATGGTTCTTCCTCGGTGCGATGGCGATGATGATGCGTTTTGGTACTGGGGACAAAACCGGGAACATCGGTCGGCAGATACTCAAGGACAGTATCAAGGTCGTGCTCTTACTGGAGTTCCTAGTGAATACATACACATTCCCTCTGGTTGTCGAGCTAATCTTGGTGCCGGTGGTTGCGCTTGTGGCAATGCTGGATGTTTTTGCCAGCAAGGGTGACGAGTACGCCAGCGTGGCTAAAGTCACCGGAATAGCACAGATGGTCGTTGGTTTTGCGATTCTCGGGTTTGCAGTCAGCCGAGCCGTCGGGGATTTCCAGAATCTGAAATCTATGGACACCTTCAGAGACGTAGCTCTTGCTCCGCTTATGTCTGTCCTGATGTGCCCCTTCATATATATTATGCTAGTGCTTTCGAGCTACGAACTCGTGTTCATGAGGATTGATTTGGGTCCTGAGAAGAGTCGAAGTCTGAGACGATACGCGCGACGACGGATTGTATGGTATGCGGGTGTTAGCCTGAAACGGCTACAGCATCTGCTCAGGAATCATACGGTTGACCTGATGCATATGGAGAAGGAGGGGGATGTTGACGGTTTTCTAGAACAAGGAGACAGTGCTCGTAGGTGATGGAGGTAGGCGGGGGACTGCCATTTAAGATTTAAGATTGCTCTGTAGAAACCTTTGATTAAAAGTTCTTTGTAAAAAGTAAATAAAGAAGCATCAGGTTGTAGGTCAGGACTCTCAGGGCGCACTCGGCGCTACGAGATTCGTCCGTTCGGCCACGAAGGGCATAGCCCAAACGACGCTTCATCCGAGACATTACACTTTCTACCTGCCATCGCTGACAGTATTTGCGTTTGGGAAAGTTTTTCTTCATCTGTCTGCGGTAATGACCTGTTAACTCGCCCTGCTTGTGATAACGGTCGTTGACAGCGATAACCGTTGAGCGGATGCCGAGATACTGACGACAGAATCTATGATTCGCTTCGGCGTCATACCCGGCGTCGGCCAAGAGTCGGTCTATAGGCAAATTTTCCGTCGCTTGGGTAACTGCAGGCATCAGGTAGGGACAGTCGTTGCTTGGCCCAGTGCTGACGATGCCGCCTGCAATCAGATGGCTGGCATTGTGGCAAACGATAGTGAGTTTTGTCCATCTGCGATAACGCTGCGTACGCTTGCCTTGACGCATTAGAAAGTGGCGGCTGACAAAGTGACTTTCCAGTCCCGTCGAATCAATAGATGCCTCGGGACGCTTCTCGATTAAGCCATCGACCTTGGCAGTACTGAAAATGGCGGCTAACAGGTTATCCCAAGCCCCTTTTTTAGCAGACGCTGCTGTGCTTTTTGAAGGGTGGTGTAGTGCGGAATTTTCGACAACCCTATCGCGGCCCTCAAGTCCGTCAAGTCCTGCAGCAGTTGCACAATCCCGCGGTAGTCGGTTTGAAAAAACTGCCGCAGAGTCAGAATGGCGAACAACTGTGCCTGCGTAAAATCGTGTCGTGAACGGCTGGCTGAATATGGCGAGAGTACTGTTGTGGCTGTCTTCAGTGCCTGCTTTGCCAGTACCACAGGCGATTTGGTCATAATCCCGTGCTTGGCCATCGTGGAATCCTTTCCATTGCAGCTTATGGCTGATAGTTAAGTTATTGTCTCTATTGATACTTATCGCCATGACCAACCCTTATGGCTCAATCTTTTCTACAGAGCAATTTAAGATCTAAGATTTAAGATTTGGCCCCCGTTGGAGCTTGCGCTCCAAGGCACGGGGGTCTGCGCTTCCGTCTTCGCCGAAGGCTACGCCGGACAAGTCGCTTCGATCGGTGGAGGCAGCTTCACTTATAATGGTTAGCTCTGCTATTTTACGAGGAGGGGGGCGGCGCGAGCGGCGACGAGCTGGCAGGGGAGACAATAATCGGCCACCTTTTTGCCCGGCGGGAAGGTTATCTGCTCGTAGGCCGTCAGGTGACCTTCCGCCTGGTGATAGGCAATATGTCCATACAGACTGAGCAGAAAATCGTTCCTGCGGCCAAGAGACCACAGTGCATAGAGATACTCGGCCAGAGGCCAGTCGTCCAGATGGTCGATAAAGCGGGTCATTCCACAGAACTGCCCCCCTGCGGAGAGGCGTGCGGCAACTACCCTTTCGGCCATGTCTTTAGGCAGGAGACCGCTCGAGAGCAATTCGGGCCAGTAGCGATAATTAGTGTAGGATGCCTCGAGTGTTCTGGTGAGGGACGTCGGTGGTCGCAGAGGTTCGATTCGCGGAGGCAGCCACCAGGCAGAGGGGTCGTCCGGCCAGGTCTTGCGGATGGCGCCAAGAGTATCCTGAGCCAGTGCCGCAGCGACTTTGCGAATAGCGGGCGGCGACGTCGCAGGAGCAGCCGAGAGACGTTCACACAAATCCGCCCATCGCTGAAGACCTTTTGCCGCCCATGCGTTGTTGTGGAAATATTTGCCTGTGTCTTCTCTGGTATCAGCTTCAGGCACTCCGGAGATGAGACCGTCATCTTTGACTGCATCAGCGTGGAGCTGCAGAAGGTATTCGCAAATGCGGTCAAGCTGCTTAAAGCCATCCTGCCACCAAATCGCCGTGCCGGCCCTTTCCTCCAGCAGCGCCGCCGTATGAAGCATCTGGCCGTATTCACTGATGGATGGGCCGTAGTATTTGAACGTTCCATCTTCACCGACGAAGTTCGAGAGCCAGTAATGAAATAGCTGGGCCGCACGGGTGTTCAGGCCCCAGGCCGACAGCGCATCTACCGCGGCGATTATCGTGGGTGGGAAGCCGTCATGGGCATCATCTGCGTAGTTACCTACGCCGTACTTGGGATGGTCGCCCTGGAATGTTGCGTCGATATGTGCAAGTCCCGTCTTGACCGACAAGTCCAGGAAAGGATGGCCCGTGTCAACCGGCGGGTCTGTTTGAAGTCTTTTGATGTTCTCGGCTATTTGGGCCGGATCAAAGGCGGGTGACCCGGTAGTGCGAGGGAACAAACCAAGTACTTTATCAAGATCAGGTTGTCCTGAAATCATATTGCGAACGGGGTCTTCTCGCGCCGCTATCCATTGTGCTTTTGGTTTTTCCTCGAGTGCAGCGAATAAAGCCAAAGGTGCAACTATGGTTGCTGCCGAAATCGCGGTGCTTCGCTTGATGAAATCACGTCGCGTCATAGTGGAGTTTGTCATTCTTCCGGTCTCCTCGATAGTCTATCAGCAGGTTGGCTCAGTTGTGCCACTGCGCCCGTGGGACCCAAAAAATCAAAGTCTACGGTATGACGTACGTTCTTACGATGCAAGTAGAATCGGGGAGTAATCGTAATGGGTCAGTTATAGACGGGGAGAGGCGGGGGGCGAAATTGAGAATGTGGAATAGAGAATTGAGAATGAAGTCAGGGGCTGTGCAGAGGACGCCTTGAGAAGGGCGTGGCTGAATATTGGGGGGGGGAACGTCCAACATCGAACGTCGAACAGGGAATCGGTGGATGAGTGATGCGTAGATGTGTTACGGTGGGGGGCGTTCTTAGAGTTAGAGGTTGACTTGGATAGATACCTGCTGATAAAAGTTAGACGGCAGAAAGGGTTATTGGAGTGAAGCCGACATTGCTCATCATAGCCGCGGGAATGGGAAGCCGGTACGGCGGGCTAAAGCAGATTGCCTCGGTCGGGCCGAACGGCGAGATGCTCATCGAGTATTCCGTCTATGACGCAATAAAAGTCGGCTTCGGCAAGGTCGTCTTCGTCATTCGCCACTACTTTGAAGAGGCCTTCAAGAAGAGTATCGGCAGTAACCTTGACGGGCTCGTTGAAACGGCGTACGCCTACCAGGAGCTCGACACCTGCCTTGAGCAGTTCCCTCTGTCCGGGGACCGGGAAAAACCCTGGGGCACCGGGCATGCGGTTTTGATTGCGAAGGACCTGATTGGTGAGCCGTTCGCAGTGATTAACGCCGACGACTATTACGGGCGTGGTTCATTCGAGCTAATTGCTAATCAGCTCTGTTCCAGCGCCGAGTCCGGAGCGAACGACTATTCAATGGTTGGTTATACGCTGCGCGACACGCTGAGTGAGCACGGGCACGTAGCGCGAGGCGTCTGCCGGTGCGACGAACAGATGTACTTGGCCGGTGTCGTCGAGATGAGTAAGATTGAGAGAGTCGCCGACGGTATTCGCTATTTCGACGAGCACGGCAGAAGATGCAGTTTGACCGGCGACGAAGCGGTCTCGATGAACTTCTGGGGCTTTAAGCCCTCCATCTTCGGGCATCTCGATAGGCAGTTCCGCGAATTCCTAAAGCAATCCGGCAGCGACCCGAACGCGGAATTCTATATCCCAATGGTAGTTGATAATCTGATACGGACAGGTCAGGCCCGTGTGAAAGTGCTCGCGACAAATGAGCCGTGGTTCGGGATCACGTATCGCAGGGATAGAGATATTGCGGCGGCCAGCATTAAACAAATGATAGGGGCCGGCCTCTACCCCGAAAAACTCTGGCAGAACACTGGTAATTGCCCGCAAGAAAAGGTATAATCACCGATAGAGGAACGTATTTGCGTTATCAGATAGCGCCGAGCGGAGCATATTGAAAAGTGCATATGGGGGCGAATGGCTTCGACCGGATGTCGGACGGTCAAGCTGCATGCCCAGGATGCCGGTTGGCCTGGCTAATCATCCGGCACACGATTAATTGGCAACTACCAGTTGCGAATGGCTGCTTAATTAGCAGCCCGTCCTTTCAGGCAGTGTCTGCGGGCCTGAGATGGGCGTCAGATAGCGGGCTGCGCTGCGCGGTTTTTCGGGCTGGGTGGCTAAGACAAATCCCGAAATAGCCGAGCCGGCGGCCTGTCGCCTGGCGGTCGGTAAGGCGAATTGTAATAAAGCGACTAAGCATGTAGAGGCTTGTCTTGAAGCATCACGGGACGGGGGTTCGAATCCCCCCGCCTCCATTGAAGAAAATCCTTGATATTGTTGTGATATCAGGGATTTTTTTGTTCTTCACAGTGAAACTTGTTGCGGCTATGAGTCTGCGCGCAAAAGGGAGAAGTTTTTGAAATCCGGACAAGGTAGAAAATTCCTCGAGAAGTTGTGCCCACGAGGTTCGCCCGCCTCCGGCGGGTAAACCCGCCTATGGCGGGTAAAAATCCCCCCGCCTCCATTCTGCATCCATACACATCTTCTGACCTTCTGATCATGAGTGGTGCACATCATGCATTTGCCCCGCCGGCTAATCGCTCAGTGTATCTGTGTATTATCAGCATGTTCGGCGAAGATTTTTGCCTCTTCTATGGTCTTGACCTGCTTGCCGTGAACGGTGAGGTTCTCGATTCGGATGTCCTCGGCTAATGCATGAGCAATTCTCTGAGTGTTTTTGCGTTGTTGACGGCGTGGGCCTGGATGTCGTTGTTGAAGTAGGCGTAGGCGGCGTGGGCGTTTGAGGTATGCTGCTTAATCCAGTCGGCCCATTTTTTGAGCATTGGCTCTGTGTAGTTGCCGCGGTATCGCCCGCTCGTGCCGTGAAAGCGAATGTAAAGACGGCCGCCGGTGATTAAACGCGGTGTCGTCAGCTCACCGAGGTCGTGGATGCAAAAGCCGACACCATTCTTGTTGAGCAGTTCAAAGGTGTCATCCTCGTACCAGCTCTTGTGACGGAACTCAAAAACCGACGTATGTCTTTTGGGCAATAGTTTTACAAAGGCGGTGAGTCGCTCGAGGTCTTTGTGTAATGAAGGCGGCAGTTGATAGAGTATGGGGCCAAGGTGGCTTTTGAGCATTTCGATTCGCTCGAAGAATCGCTCCAGTTCTTCCTCACAGTTGCTGATTTTCTTGATATGCGTAATGTAGCGGTTGGCCTTTACGGTGAACTTAAAACCCTTCGGGGCTTTCTTTCGCCAGTTCTCGAAGGTCTGCTCTTTGGGCAGATGGTAGAAGGTATTGTTTATCTCGACCGTGTCGAAGTGCTGCGCATAGAAGTCGAGCCATTTATTCTTGGGCAGGCTGTGCGGATAGAATTTTTTCTTCCAGTGGTCGTAGTGCCAGCCGGATGTCCCTATCCGAATCTCACATTTTCGCCTGTTCATAGCAGGCCGCCCGCTTGTGGCTAAAGGCCGTACAGCTCGGCCATATAGCGGTTCGGCTTAAAGTGGTATTGGCACTGGTCAAGCGGCGTTCCAATTGGCTCTATCTTGTCCAAATCACCCTGCCCCATCCCCGCCTCATTCAAGGTCGAAAGGTACATAATCCGTGTCGGGTCGAATCCCATAATCTTCGTCGCCAGCGTGTCCGCCGCCAGGGCGTCGCGGCTCGCCAGGGCAATGCGCGAATCAAACGGCGTTCCCCTTGTCGGGCCGTCGCCTTCCATCGCCTCGAATCCGTCAATCACAGCCAAATCGGGATAAATCTGCTGGGCCAAATGAAACATATTAAAGTGCAGTATGGTGTTTACGGCGCGCCGGCCCGTGTGCATCTGGAATTTGTCGTTACCGGCCTCGTCACTGACCGGCGCACCCAGCAGGACGTTCTTCAATGAAAGCGTCGTTACAACCCGGTCGTGTGTCTTCATCTGCGCGGCCGAAATTATGTAAACGTTCGGGTCAAGAAAAGTGGATATGATTCGAATCGGGATTGGCCGGTTGCCCTGGCCGAATACATACCGGTATTGCCAGCTTTGTTTGTTCAGGTCGATGAGTGCGACGTCGTATTCTTTCTGCAGGTCGAGATATCCGTAGTTTTTGAACCCGTCCGGGGTCTGGCCGAACGCACTTGCCTCGCCGATTATTACCTGCTTTTTGTAGTGCGGCTTTAGAAAATCAAGAATCGCACGCACAGCATCGACGTGTGTCGCGCAGAGCTGATTCCACGTTGTCACCATGTTCGGTTTTATCAGTATCTGTTTGTCGCCTATCGACGCAAGCACCTGGTCTTCCATCTTCTTCAGCGCCTGATAGACTATGTCTCGCCGGTCGTTTCCTTTGACGAGTGCGACCTGGGCCGGGGCGGTTCTTTTCTCGTATAAAGATTTTTCGCCCTGCCCCTGTTTGGCCTGCTCGTCGCCCGCCAAGGCCCGGCTGCCCAGACCAAGCAAGTCCGTAGCGACAAATCCACCCACGGCAGCGGCGCCGAGAGTTTTCAGTATTTGCCGACGGTTCAGCCGGTTGTGTAACTGCGGCATCTTATTCCCCCTTTTTTTCCGGCTTACTGCCCTTTCACACTCATCCTGAGGCGGTACAACGAGTTCTCAGCCGTTATGAAGAGCGTGTCGTTATTGCTCCCACCGAAGCAGACATTTGCGGTCCAGCCGGCCGGCACTGCAATCTGCTCAATCTTATTGCCGTCCGAATCAAATACCGTCACGCCGGCTCCGGTCAGGTACACATTGCCCCTTTCATCCAATGTCACTCCATCAGAGCCCATTGAGGCGAACAGCTTCTTATCGGAAAGTGTCCCGTCGTCGTTTACCGTGTAAGCGTATGTTTTCCGGCCTCCCTGGTCGGCGACGTAAAGCGTCTTGCCATCAGCGGTCCCAATTACACCATTGGGTCTGACCATATCGTCGATCACGCACAGAAGCTCACCACCTTGCGGCGGCAGGTAAAAAACATATTCGCCCGCCAGCTCCATATCGTCTCGCTTCTGGCCGTACCTCGGGTCCGTAAAATAAATGCCGCCCTTCGCATCGCGCCAAAGGTCATTCGGGCTGTTGAGCTTTTTGCCCTTATAGTTGTCGGCAAGAACGGTCACGTTTCCCTGCGGGTCAATCTTCACAATTCGCCGATTGCCTCCCTCACATACATAGAGATTTCCCTCGGCGTCGAAGCACAGCCCGTTCGCGCCGCCCGAATTCTCGCGGAAGGTTGACAGGGCTCCACTAATCGACCAGACGTGAATCCGATTGTTGGGTATGTCGGTGAAATATACATTGCCTTTGGCGTCTGCTGCAGGTCCTTCGGTGAACGCGAAACCGTCGGTTAGCTTCTCAACTTCTGCACCGGGTGCTATCAGCGACTTGGTATGCGGCGGGACCCAGGCGGCGCCTTTAGTGTTTGTCTTGATTGCGTACAAGGCGTCCGAGGCGGTGATGAAAAGCGTGTCGAAGTTTGCGCCGCCGAAGCACACATTCGCCGTCCATCGCTCATCGATTTCAATGTGGTCGATTTGCTTTCCATCCTTATCGAATACCGTTACGCCCCTGCCTGTCAGATAGATATTGCCCCGGTCGTCGATTGTCATACCATCCGAGCCCATTTCACAGAACAGCTTCTTGTTCGAGAGCGTGCCGTCTTCGTTTATGGTGTAAACGTACGTTTTACCTGCTCGAATATCGGCGACGTAGAGCAGCTTGCCGTCGGGTGTTCCGATTATTCCGTTCGGCTGCTCGAGGTCCTCGGTGACTCGAATAACCGTCTGGCGGTCCGGTTTGAGGTAGTAAACGTGCTGGCCGTCCTGCTCCATCTCACCTCGGTCCCAGTAGTCGCGCTTGTAGAACGGGTCGGTGAAATATATGCCGCCCTTCGGGTCCCGCCACAAGTCGTTCGGTGCGTTTAGCTTCTTTCCTTTGTAGCTGTCAACCAGCACAGTCATCTTTCCGTTTTTGTCGAACGAGACGAGCTTGTTGTATAAATCTGCACACGCCAGGAGGGAGCCGTCCGCGTCGAAATACAGTCCGTTCGACCGCTCGCATCCGTCGAGGAAGACAGACAGTTTTCCGTCGGTTGACCATAGGTAAATCTTGTCGTTCGGCTGGTCCGTAAAATAGACATTGCCTTCTGAATCTGCCGCCGGCCCTTCGGTGAATGTGAAGACCTCGGCTAACTTCTCGACCTCTGCGCCCGAAGCGACGACCGCGTGTTCGTGTTTGGCAGGTGGCTCACCTTCGGCTGGGCTGTCTTGCGATGCGGGTGACATACAGCAGACCACGCCCAATACCCCTGCCAGAAACAAACGCAAACCAAATCCTGAAGTCCTCATTTTCTTACCCCTTTTTATAGACCATTTGGACCGAAACCTTCTCAGGAACACGATACCGTCGATGCCCCGCGCAGTAAAGCGCAAAGGCCGGACCAGAATAGTAGGAATTGGGACTCGTTCGGCTCGATGTTACTGTTCCTGTTTCAACGGCCTTTTTCTCGCCCCCGGCGTTTCAAGAGGCGGCAGTCTTTTCTTAATTCCTGGAGCGGTTTTGGAGGCCGGCAGGTCCCGGCGCACTTCGTCGATGGATTTGACGTTGCCCCGGGCCTCGCGCTGCTCGGCCGGGCTGCCAAGGCCGATTACTACAGGGATATCAGCCCCCTCGCCCCGAGATGCTTCGGAGTAAGTCATGCTCAGGTAAACATCCAGCTCAACCCCGTCGTCTGGATTAACCAGCACATCGCTGCCGAAATAAGCGGCGAATATGCCGGAATAATCATAGTCGAACAGAAACTCCTGCTGTTGCGTGTTGCTGTTCCATCGATACCCAACTATTCTGTCGACGTACGGCTCGATAATTATTGCGAGTGTCCCGCCGGGTATGCCGTAGCTGTCATACAGATAAGTATCGACAAAATGATAATCATCGGCATACCAGAAACCAATTTCGACAATGGTCGGGGCGCTCGGCGGAGCTAGGTACGACGTGGTGATATACTCGCTGTTTATGTAGAGGTCGAACTCATCATCCACCTCTTCGCCGGCGTCCCACAGGGTTATTGTGCACCAGATGTAATTAGTCAATTTGAAGGCGTAAGGGTCGCTTGTATTGCCGTCCACCGTAACAGTTGTGTCAGTCCAGAAGTAATCAACATCATCCGCATCGAAGAACGGCAGCTCTACCGTCAGCCATGTCCCGTTGACGTCGGCGCTGAGCACGTTGCCATAGACATCCGGATAGACGCCGTTGACATCCTCAAAACGCACCACATTCTCAGCCGGTGTAGCCGAAAAACCCGAACCTTCAATCAGCAGCACCGAGCCGGGGCAGCCCATCTCAGGCGTTATGCCGGCGATGGATGGCGGCGGTTCAGGCGGTGCGAATGTGTCAACGGCCATGGCGTTTGGGTCGTCGGCGTCCGGCTGAGCGGGGTTAGCGTTAATTTGGCCTTTATAGACCAAAATATATTTGCTTATCTGGTGTCCCTGTGACGGGGTCGGCTTGGTGAATTGCCCCGTTACGGATTGTCCATAGCCGAGTGTGCTCGCCGGATTCCATCCGGGGACGGTAAATCCGGCCACCTGCGCTCTGGCGCCTTCTTCATCGTCCCGGTAAAGCTCGAATGAGCCGCCTTTTAACGTTTGCGGTACGCCCGAGTTATTCGAGTCGTTGGTGATAGTAAGCTCTATCTGGTTACAATCCGGGCTAACGCAGCTCGGCTCAACAGATAACCGCCCGCGGAAAAAGTAGTTCAACAGGCCCGTCGCGTGGTCGATGGTTCGCGGGATAGTTATATCGGCATAGTCTTCAAATACATTCACATCGTCCGTAGTAATCGTGCTGTCGATTACAGGAACGTAGGTATAACCAAAGCCGGCCGCTACATAGCGGGTGTATGAATCACGCGCAAGATGCGATACTCCATAGTTTGAGCCGTTGAAGAACGTTTTATTGCCTTCTTTTTGTATTGTTGTGTGGTCCTCAGCCGGGTGGGGAAACTGGTATTTGACGCCGGAGCAGCCGAAGACCGTGCTAAACGATAGAAACTGATAATTCGTGCATTCGGATAGTCCCCACAGACCTTCCGGCGGGGTAATCCCGTCACCGAGATAACCGCCCGTATATACATTTGCATCGAAATACTTTGCCAATTTGTCGAAGACAACAGGCCCGGCCCCCAACCAGGAACACTGCCCGTTGCTGTCTTCAACCTGCTCCTCAACCCAACCCTCAAAGGGATTGCCGTAATTATGCCAAGATCGATAATGGCCGAAAAGAAAGTCATTTCTCGCGTGAGCAGGGACACCCAAATCCTCTACAAGATGGATAACCTGCCCGAGATCAACAAATGCAATAGCCATGCACGCTTCTCGATAACTCTGGCTACTCGATATTAACCCAAGATAGAATCCCTGTCTTGCATAATCCCAAGTTTGTTCGTTGATCGTCGGTTCTTTTTGCGCAATTCCTTGTATTGCCCAAGTTAGACTTGATGTCCCTGTGAAATCGAAGCCGCTCCAACTTGAAGCATATAATCTCCATTCTGGGTGGTCTGTTTGATTATCTAATCCGGAATTCCTTATCGGATCGTGGAAATGATGCCGTGGTCGAATTGGTTTCCATCTACCATCCTCATCTTCAATTGTACTCCCGGCCCCTAACCAATCCAACACACTCCTGGTCGTTATCTCAGGATTAGCCTGACCTTTCGAAAGCCGTTCTCTTACATCCTCGGGAAAATCCCAGTGGAGTTGAGTGCTAAGTCCCTGACTAAAACCGAGCTGTGTTTTTAAATAATTGTCTATTTGAGCCGCGTCGCTATTGCCTGCCCTTTTTGTTATTGCGGGATGAGTCGACTTGTTTCCCCAGGCGTATGAATCTTCGATCGAACCCATGAGAACAACCAAAAAGAGCAAAGTGTAAATAATTGATTTTTTCATCTCCATGATTCCTCAATAACAAGCTTAATTAAACCAAGAATTTCAACTACGCCATCATATGATGCCACATATTTATTAAGTAAATATCCGTCATAACCACAGCAGATAAAACAAGAATCAATAACGTTAATATTATTTTGGCCACCCTACCCCCAACAGGCAATATACTCATAATCATTATCCATAATAAATCACATCCCAATATTACAATGTGGGGCATTAGTTCTGAATCAAACATGTAAACCAAGTACCTGTGAGGGTAATTGTATTCGGTGCGTATCACAAGAAAGCACAATGCCAGATACAATATCGGGGCTGCTATTACCATAAGCAGGATTTGCCAACGATGCAGTCTTTGTTGCTCTTTCTTGCTGTCCATTGCTTTACTCCTAATATTCTTGCTCAAAAGTTGCATGTCCTCGAGTCTTTGTCGCCGCCTCTTGCAGAAATAACAGGGAAACTATAAATTACAGTAGTATATTGCTGAGTTGTCTCGCAAATCACCCCATCTTCAACCTGCTCCTCAACCCAATCCTCGAATCGGTTGCCCCAATCCTTCCATATTTTTGGTCCTGTTGATTTCATATGACCATATACAAAGTCGTTCCTCGTATGGGCAGGCACGCCCATATCCTCAAGCAGATGAACCGTATGTCCTAATGATATAAATGCAAGTGCAAGATAGTGTTCTCTCTCTGCAGGGTTTGATTTGGTCAAAGACCTGTAGAAGTAAACCTTTGTATCCGGCCAGGCGAAGTAGTTTTCATATTCTGTCTCCCACACAGCGCCCTCTGTCCCTAATGCTCTTTTTTGTGCCGATGCGCCGGTCAAGTCGAAATGAAGCTTATATTTTCTCCACGTATACCAATCAACAACTACTGCCCAGTTCGGATGGTCTGTCTTATTATCCAAACCGGCATTTGGATTTGGCGGCGAAACACCCGGATTTGCTATTGGCGCATGAAAATGATGTCTTGCCCTTGGAACAGGGACATCTTCGAGGTTTGCTCCTGCCTTCAGGAAATCCAAGATTGCGCAGGGGTTGGCTGGCAACTCCGGGTTAATTCTGGTTTCAAACTGTTCCGTTGGAATCCTTTCTGGTGCTGGAACAACCGACTGGTCTAACAGTAACATTACCCCCAAGCCCTGATTAAGCCCGAGTTCGTTCTTCAGAAACGAATCTGCGTATGAGTCTTGGGCTGCCTTTTCAGAAATCGCCTTATGGGTCTTGTTTGCAAACCCCTTCGCAACAGAACAAAGGCCCGACAACGTCATAGTAATTGTAATCAATGAAATGATTGGATTTATTTTCATTGCTCAACCTCCTAAGGGGTTAAATGTGAGATAAAATATATGCCAGCTAACCATATTAAGTCATATACGAGCATTAATATAGAACACGCTATGACAAATACCCGTACTACTCGGGTGTAAGGTTTCCATAATATGGTCAGCGTTAATGAGGCATCCAAAAAAATAATTGCAGGCAACCAGCCCCAGCGAGTCAATCCAATATCAAATAGAAATCCAGCGAAAGAACCTTCGTGCAAAAAATCAAACAACAAAGATAGGGCGTTTATTATTATCGCTCCCCACAAAAGAATTGAAACTACTGTCCGCTTGCTTCTTTCCGAAGGCATAAATATATTCTCCTTGAACCGATGCTAAATCTCCTAAGGGCCCAATTGTGAAATAAAAAAGAAAATAAACCAAAAGCCCGCAAACATTAACGATATTATTAAAAGAAACAAAATGACTCCGCGGAGTGTTTCATTCCATGGTTTCCAGCATAATGCGCCTGCTATAGCAGCTAAAGGCAGAATAAATGCAGGAACCCAACCCCAATAAGATACCTGAATTCTCTCCAGTATTGCGTCAAGAGATCTGAGCGGCAATACTACTATCATGTCTAATACAAGTGAAATCAAGGCCAAGGTTAGAACTGTTATCTTCTTTTTTCTTTCGGGAAGCATTGTTTATTCTCTCCCTGAAATTGATTTCTCGCGGCATCGCTAAAAATTAAGAAGCCGCCAGTTTCCGTCTTCATCTCTTATGAAGAAGACGGGGAAGCTATAAGTCTCGCTGCCGTCCTGATGGAGCATTTCGTATATAACTTCGCCATTCCTTTGCCGCTCGAACGTCAGCGCGCCCATACCTGCTGCGAAATCGGGAAGGTTGGGCTCAATTATCGCGAAAATCTCGTCGTATTTTTCCCTCGAAATCTCCGTGACATAAGTAAGGGCCTCGTTCACATCACCAGCCGTCAGGGCCGTCTTGAACATCCCGAAGACATCCACCGGATGCGGGCCGTTCAGCCAGAAATAAGCAAAGATTTCCAAATCGTTGATGTCAACCGCTCCGCTGTCGTCGAAATCGCCGCCAAGACCGCTGCCTGACTCTCGCCAGTTACCGGCGAACAAAGCAAAATCAGCAAAGTTCACTATAGCATCGCCGTTTAAGTTGGGATAAAAATCAGGCTCCGGAAAGCCGTCAAGCCCGCTTGCTCTGCCGCCAGAGCCGGCTGCAAGATAATCCTTCTCAGGGCCGCTGTCCTGTGAAACGAAAATCTTCTGTTCTGTCTGTGGCGGACTCGGCGGTCGGCTGAGGACCTCAAAGTTTATCCCGATTACGGTAGTAATGTCCGTATCGGCGCAATAAAACAGAACCAGCTTATAGACGCTTGACCCCGCCGATACAACCGTCCCGTCGATAACCATATCCCGCACAGCTACTAACATTATCTCACCGACATGCGGGTCCGGGCCAAACAAGAACCGATACGCCGGCACCGGTTCATCGACAGAGCTATTCGGCTCAGCCAATAGCTCAAGCACTCCTTCGCCTTCACATACTACCGAATAGGTCTGCTCGTTTACTTCAGCCCCAGCCACCCTTATTATAAGCTCGTCTTCGCCCTGTATTATGAGCGGCTCTGCCGCACTAAGACCGTTGACCGTCAATATCGGCGTTGCACCATCGGCTGCCCGTGTCCCTGCCGACGACACCGTCATCATAAGGATTAAACGAATGCTAACCACCAACAGTGATATGGAAGCCGATTTCTTGTCCATTATCCACCTCTCGTGTGAAAAGTCCATTCCCCGTAGCCGTTTTGTGCGCAGACGGCCACCACCTGTCTACTGAACGCTGTCCGCTGAACGCTCTTCCTGATGTGCGGGTGTGAGCCGCTTTCATTATTGCTCCCTATTTTCCTTCGCAAAACATGACTTCAGAGTATGTATATACCCCCCCCCAATGTCAACAAAAAAATTAAAATATTGAAAAAAATTTCGAGCCGATTCAGAAACGCCCCCAAACCACCCCATTTGCCCTCACCCACAGGTATCCCGCAGCCCGCCGTGTGCCTTGACCGCGATACACCTAAACCTGTGCAATTAGCGACAATCGTATGTAAGTGTTGCCGGATTAAGGGCTTGACAAAGCCGGAGCGAAAATCGTATGATTTTTGTTTCGCTTCAAGTTGGACCGTTCGTTTTCTGTAGCAACGGCGGCGGCAAGGGGCGCCGCTCGAGCACAAAACAAAAGTCAATTGTGGGAAATCGAAGAATGAAACTTGACCCGTTGACAATGAAGGACTGGCAGATAGCGGAGGCGGCGGAGGAAAATATCAGGCCGATATTTGAGCTGGCCGACGATATGGGCTTAGAGCGCGAGGAGCTGCTGCCTGTCGGGCACACGCTCGGCAAGGTCGATTTTATAAAAGTCCTCGAGCGATTTGACGATGCACCGGCCGCAAAATACATTGATGTCACCGCCATTACGCCCACGCCCTTCGGCGAAGGAAAGACAACTACGACCATCGGACTCGTCGAGGGGTTGGCGAGGTGCGGCAAGCGTCCCGTCGGCGCCATCCGCCAGGCAAGTGCCGGCCCGACGTTCAATATCAAGGGAGGCGCCGCCGGCGGCGGCCTGGCACAATGCCTCCCGCTTGTGCCCTTCTCAATTCGCCTGACGGGCGATATCGACTCGGTGACCAACGCGCACAACCTGGCTATGGTCGCACTGACGGCGCGTATGCAGCACGAGAGAAACTACGACGACGAACGACTGGCCAAGCGCGATCTCCGCCGGCTTGATGTCGATCCCGATTCGGTCCAGATTGGCTGGGTCATGGACTTCTGCGCCCAGGGCCTGAGAAACGTCAGAATCGGAATGGGCGGGAAAATGGACGGTTATGAGATGGATTCGGGCTTCCAGATAACCGTCTCAAGCGAGGTAATGGCTATTCTTTCTGTGGCGAAAAGTCTCAAAGACTTCCGGCAGCGTATTGCCAGAATGGTTGTTGCCAGGGACCGCAGCGGCAATGATGTTACGACAGCCGACCTCGAGGTCGATGGTGCGATGACCGCGTGGATGGTCGATGCCCTGAAGCCCAATCTTCTTCAGACAATCGAGGGTCAGCCGGTTTTTGTTCACGCAGGTCCCTTTGCGAACATAGCAATAGGCCAAAGCTCGGTCATAGCCGACCTTACGGGCACCCGGCTCGGCGATTACCACGTTACCGAGAGCGGCTTCGGCGCCGATGTCGGCTACGAGAAGTTCTGGAACCTCAAGTGCCGCCTTTCCGGCCTGAAGCCCAGTGCCGTCGTTATCGTTGCCACCGTCCGCGCGCTTAAGATGCACGGTGGTGGGCCGCCTGTAAGGCCGGGCGCACCGCTCGACGAGGCGTATACGCGGGAGAACTTGGGCCTGCTCGAAAAGGGCTGCGAGAACCTCGTAGCGCATATCGAGATAGTCAAAAAGAGCGGCATAAAACCAATCGTATGTATAAACAGCTTCCACACCGACACACCGGCGGAACACGAGCTTATCAAAATTATCGCTGAACAGCACGGCGCTACGCCGGTCGTCTCGGACCACTGGCTCAAAGGAGGCGAAGGGGCGGTCGAACTGGCCGAGGTGGTGATAGATGCTGCTGAACAAACGAATGATTTCAGATTCCTGTATGGGGCGGACGTGCCCCTTCGCAGGCGCATAGAGATAATCGCCAGGGAAGTCTATGGAGCCAACGGCGTCTCTTACAGCGACAAGGCCGCGGAGAAAATTAAGGCCCTCGAAAATGACCCGGAGACCAACGGCTTTAACCTGTGTATGGCCAAGACGCACCTGAGCTTGTCCTACGACCCCGAATTCAAGGGAAGACCCATCGGCTGGCAGCTACCAATAAAAAACATTCTCGTCTATAAGGGCGCCGAGTTCGTTGTTCCTATGGCGGGTGAGGTAAAGCTTATGCCCGGAACGGGTTCCAATCCGGCCTTTCGATATATCGACGTCGATGTCAACACCGGCAAGGTCCAGGGCCTCTACTAACGCCGGGGTCTAAAGGAGCATGCGCAAATGACCGCAAAAATCATAGACGGCAGGCAAATAGCCGCTGAGATGAGGCAGGAGCTAAAGGCCGAGGTCGCCGCTCTGGCGGAAAAAGGTATTGTACCCGGGCTTGGTGTGATATTAGTCGGGGAGGACCCGGCGTCGCAGTCTTATGTCACGGCTAAGGAGAAGGCCTGCGCCGAGGCGGGGATATATTCGGATGATAATCGTCTGGCTGCGGATACGACGCAGGATGAGTTGATGTTGCTTGTGGCGAAGATGAACAAGGATACGAAGATAAACGGGATACTTGTTCAGCTTCCTTTGCCGAGGCAGTGCAATGAGGCGGAGGTTTTACTTTCGATAGAGCCGGCCAAGGATGTTGACGGATTTCATCCTGTGAACGTGGGCAAGATGGTGGTGGGAGAGAAGGGTTTTTTGCCGTGCACGCCGCACGGGGTGATACAGCTTTTGATACGCAGCGGGGTGAAGCTGGAGGGTTCGGAGGTTGTTATTGTGGGGCGAAGCAACATCGTGGGCAAGCCGTTGGCTAATATGCTGATTCAAAAGAATAAGACGGGCAATGCAACGGTGACGGTATGTCATACGCGGACGAAAGATTTAGGGGCACATACGAGGCGGGCGGATATTGTGATAGCCGCAGCGGGCAGGCCCAACACGGTTACAGCCGATATGGTCAAAAAGGGCGTGGTGGTCATTGACGTGGGGGTCAATCGCGTAGAAGATGCGACGAAGAAACGCGGCTATAGACTCGTCGGGGACGTGGATTTCGAGGCGGTAAAGGAAAAGGCCTCACTGATTACCCCTGTCCCCGGCGGCGTCGGACCGATGACAATTACGATGCTGCTCTACAATACAGTCGAATCGGCAAAGAGAGCGGCGCAAATCGATTTGTAATTTGCGAGGGTCGTTTCGATAGTAAAGCAGGAAGGCGCACGGCCTGTCCTGACTGCTGGCAGACGTACCACCGAGCGACCCGGATGTGCTGTGCAAACTGGAGGAGGAATCGTACTTTCCTGACTTCGAGATGCGGCTGGGGATACCGCCTACCTGCGATGGATATCCTGACGTTGACACATACCGCGACCTGGAGTTCTACCTGCTCGCGTGTGAGCCGATGCAGGGCAACTATTTCCTACAGCGTCTGGACCCCGCTCGTCCGCGATGCTGCTTTACAACACCATCAAGTCAGCCAAAAAAGCGTGGGGGTTGGCCTAAAGGCAAGAGCAGGGGTGCTTTGACAAATTGGGTCTGATTTGGTATAATGGGGTGTGTTATAAATTCCTGCCGCACCTTCATATCGAGTTGAGGATGGTGTTGTGAAACTTATGCTCCGCACTATAGCTCTCTTTATTGCCTTTCTGAGCTCAAGCGTCTGCATTGCGCAGATGGTTCCGTTTGTGATTCCCGCCCAGCAGGACCCCAACTCACTTATCTCGATGCCTTATGAGCCAATCGATGTGAACGGAGAGTGGATTGTGGCGGCCGGCGACCGATTTATGCGCGGCGGCGAGCGTGTGAAGATATGGGGGATGAACTTGTGTTTCGGGAGCAACCTGCCGAGTCACGCCGATGCGCCGGTCGTAGCGGAGCGGATTGCGCGGGCGGGTATCAACTCAGTTCGCCTGCACCATCTCGATACGCAGAACTACCCGAACGGGATATGGGACCCAACGACCG
The DNA here is from genome assembly GCA_964514115.1 of uncultured Pirellulales bacterium. Lineage (GTDB taxonomy): Bacteria > Planctomycetota > Phycisphaerae > Sedimentisphaerales > Anaerobacaceae > CAZEPI01. The sequence goes on from CAZEPI010000011.1 coordinate 27,115, forward strand.
GGGCAACGATCTATGCCACCGCAATGCACCGGCTTGACTACTTCGCCAGCGAGCTGGCCCAGCGAGGTGTCTTCATCAACCTCAACCTGCACGTCGGACGTGCGCACAGCCAGTACATTGGATTGCCGGACCCCGGCAGCGGCTACGACAAGGTGGCGGATATTTTCACGCCGGCGCTGGTGCAGGCACAGAAGGACTATGCCGAGGACATGCTCGAGCATGTGAATCCGTATCGAGGGGTGAGGTGGGCGGATGACCCGGCGGTCGCCTTTGTGGAGATTACGAACGAGGACAGTTTCTTCATGTGGGACGGGGAGGAGAGGTTGCGAAACCTGCCGGCATACTATGCAGATATCCTACAGGAGCAATATAACACATGGCTTGGGAGCGAATACGGTGACACGAACGGGCTGCGGGCGGTCTGGGATGCGAATGTGGAGCCATTGGGCCCGAATGTGGTTACCGGTTTTGTGGAGCATTTCAACAATCCGGGAGCGAACAAGTGGGTACTGGAGGAACACGAGGGATGCGATGCGACGTTCGAGTTGGGGACATACGACGGGAACACTGCCGCGAAGTTCACGATAGTTATCACGGACGACACAAGCTGGCATTTGCAGGTCAAGCATCCGCAGCTCGAAGTTACCGATGGGCAGTACTACACGCTGAGTTTCGAGGCCGCGGCGGAGTCACCGCGGAGCATCTCGTGCAGTATGATGCAGGACCACAGTCCGTGGAGCAACTTGGGCTTCAGCCGGACGGTTGCGCTGACGACGCAGTGGCAGACGTATGAATACGGGTTTACGGCCAATGCAGATGACCTTAACGGGCGAGTCAATTTCGGCTTCGGCGGCGGTGACACGAGCACCTGGTATCTGACCAACGTCCAGTTGCGCACGGGCGGTCAAGTGGGACTGATGGAAGATGAGTTCATCGAGACGGGCACGGTGCGCCTGTTCGTCGACCGGGAGGTCTATGCACGCGCCGTCGACCGGATGAGGTTCCTGGGCGAGACCGAGAAGGCCTACTTCGACGATATGAGAAGCTATATCAAGAACGACCTTGGCTGCGACGCGCTGGTAACAGGGACCATCGTCTTCGGGCCTCTCGGGCTTTATGCGCAGAGCGACATGGATTTTATCGACAGTCACGCGTACTGGCAGCATCCGGTGTTTCCAAATGTACCGTGGGACCCTGCTGACTGGTACATTCAGCAAAAGCCGATGACCGACTACATCAATGAGGCGACGCTGTTTGGTCTTGCGGGCGACCGGCTGGGAAGGAGCGGCAGCTTCGCGGGCAAGCCGTTCACCGTGAGCGAGTACTGCCATCCGGCGCCTTTGGATACACAGGCGGCATGTATGCCCATGCTTACATCGTTCGCGGCGGCCCAGGACTGGGATGGTCTGTGGCCTTTTACCTACGCAAACTGGGCGGGAGAGTGGTATGACAATTACTTCGACAGCTACTTCGGATTCATGCACAATCCCGCCAAGTGGGGATTTGTGCAGGCGGCTGCGAGCATCTTTCTGCACGGCAGCATCGGTCCTGTGGGTGAAACGTATTCTTACGTCGGCATGACGGACGTGGGGGACCCTGTTGCCGGCCTGGCCGAGCTGCATCTGATGCACGGCAGTGACATGTTCGGTGTGCTGGCGGACAACGGCAGTGTGACACGGCGAGACCTGCTGAGCAAGCGAATAGTCAATACGCTGTACGAGACGGGGCAGCTCGCTCTACCGGAGGCGGCCAATGATACGACGATAGACTGGACCATCGGCGGTGACGGCAGGGGGATTTACGTTGCCAAAGGGGCAGCAGCGTGGGTAGGCGTGGGACATCAGGACAAGTTCATGGCGGCAAGCGGCGGCATCGTGACAGTCAATGAGCCGAATTATGCGGCGCTTACGATAACGGCGCTCGAGCCGCCGTGCACGCAAGTCGCCATACCACAGAGGCAGAGCATGCTCATTACGGCCTGCGGGCGGTCGGAGAACACGGGGATGGTATTCTCGCCGGACCGCACGACGGTCGGGACAAACTGGGGACATGCGCCGGTGCAAATCGAGCCGGTCGAAGGGACGATACGATTTGCGTTCAAGGGCTTGACATGCTATGCGCTGGGGCCGGATGGAAAGGTCACCGCTACGGTGCCGATCCAGGTTGTCGGGGACCAGAGCGTTATTGAGCTTTCGCCGACGTATGAGACAATGTGGTACCTGGTTGTCGCTTCCGGAGACGTCAGCGGCGATGGGCGGACCGACTTCGGGGATTTTGCGTTGCTGGGGCAGAACTGGCTCGGCAGCGAGCCGACAGTTGACATAGCTCCGCTGCCCTTCGGCGACGGAGTTGTGGACTTCAGGGATATCGCAGTCTGGTCAGACAACTGGCTTCTTGGCGTCGGGCCTTAGTACGGACCTGCCTTTGCGCAATCACTCCCTGATTTCCAGCTTGTTTTTTTCGGGTAGTGGCGGGAAAGATTCGTGTGGTTCGGCCTGGTACCAGAATGCAACGGAAGAGAGGTCGTCTTTGAGTGGCAGGTATCTTCCTTCACTCTGCCAGCCGAGCGCCTGCATCGTGACTTTGAGGTCCTGCTCGAACCTGACCGGGTCCATAATGTGCCAACGGTAGAGCGAGAATCGCGGCATATCATCATTGATGACCTTAGTTATTTCTTCGATGCTGCCGTCGGGTTTATGTATCTTGCTCGTCCGGACTACACGGCCTTCGGGGTTAAGGACCTGGGGCATACCGACGAACGGTGTGGTGAATGTTTCGTAGCCGCCCGTGCCGTCATGCTTTTCGAAGCCGTATGAGCCGCAGAAATAGTCTTCGGTGCCGGTGCCGCAGATGGTGGGAAAATCGGTGTCACCGTCCATATAGAATTTAATCTCGCCCTCGCCCCACCAGCCGGGCGAGTTTGAGCCCCATGTCATGTATGTGCCGACGTAGTGGCCTTTGCCTTTGATGCCGTCCACAATCGTATAAACCTCTTTGTCTGGCAGAGGGTTGACGCGGCGGAACTGGGCGTGGAGATACCCGGCCGTTTCGGGAACATCGGTCAGTGTGTAGTCAATCTGGTAGTAGAGCGTCATCTCTTTATCGTCGATGTTGGTCATCGTGACTTTGCAGGATTTTCTAAACGGCATAAGCCAGTAGCAGTTAAAGCCGCTGCGTGGATTGACGCAGACTGGCAGTGAAGTCACCTTATGATAATCACCCGCGCCGCACGCGAAGAAATCGCCGACGGGGCACTCGATTGAGGGGTTCTCCTCGCCGTCCCAATAGATACGAAAGATATTCAAGCGGTTGTTGCCGGTGGGCGTCATCCAGATGTGCTGTATAGCGCCGGGGCCTTCAATCTCAGCCATAATAAAGGTCTGACCCGGCTTTATGCGAACGTAGGGGTTGACCTTCCAGCCCTGGCCAAGTTCTCGCGCCGCGTACGATGCCGAGCCGTCTTCGAGCGTGGCCATACCGCCTTTGCCTTTTTCACCGGTGAAATTCTCAGGGCTTATTGAGCGGGTCTTTGCGTCGGACAGCAAGGGCAGTGTCCCCATGTTCATATTCAGTCCATCGAAGTCCGCCTGCTCTGCAAACGCTGCTGTCGCAGCGGCAACGGCCAGGCAAAGCACAATCACTGTTCTCATAACACATCCTTTCGCTTGACTGTTAATTGTTTAGTGAGAAAGAGCATAGCCGCTCAAAACGCGTATATTTTCTTCGGGCGTATCTCTTGTGACCTCACAACCGGCCCCGACAATGAATCTGCCGCCGGCCTCGTTGTGGCATCTTTCTATCGCCTCGCGGACGTCCTGCGCCGAGCCGTCCTGAAGCACCGACACGGGATTGATATTGCCGCAGATGACCTGCTCAGGCCCCATCTTATTCCTGCCCATCGCAACAGGACAGGGAAAGTCAAGGTCCACCATTTCACATTTTAGCTGGCCCATACCTTCGAGTATGGCGCGTGTGTCGCCGCAGATATGCAGCCGAACCGCCGCCCCCATCTCATGAACGCCGTCCACCAGCCGTTTCTCATAAGGCCAGATGAATTCTTCGTAAATCTTCGGGCCGACCAGTGATGCTGCTGCGTCGCCGATACCCATCACATCCACCCCGGCCTCAATCTGCGCTTCGGCGAAGCGAAGCTCCATCTCAATAACAAACTCGAAAAGGTCGTGAATGAACTTCGGGTCCTCAAGAAAATCCAGCATAATCGTATTGATGCCGCGAAGGTCGGCGCCTTCGGCGCAGGGGCCTTCAATCCAGCCCTCGATGATTTTGTCGTTTCCGACCTTGTCTTTGAACAGGGCGGCGGCCTTAACTCTGTCGTGCATTCGTCCGCCACCAAGCGGGTCAGGGGTTTTCAGTGAGGCCAGCTTACTCTTATCGGCGAGCAGCGCATTTCGCTCGTCTATGTCGGGCGGGGTGTTCTCGTTAAAGACTATAGCAGCGCCGCAATCGGTCGCCTCCCGAGCCGGGTCTGAGATGCAGGCGACCTGGTCGAAATCATATTCCTCGACAACCTTTAACTGGCCCTCGACCAGGACCGTGCAATCCGTGACGTAATCGTAGTACTTCCTTTCGATGGCGTCGGCGGCAAACATCATCGTAATGGGCATCAAGGCCAGATGGTCCACCGGCTCACCAGCAAATGTGGCAAAGACTCTTTCCCGGCTGTTCATATCCTTACCCTTTACAGAATACAGAAGTAGCACGGCCTTGGAGGCCGTGACACGGGCGGGCCTGTCCCGAGCGAAGTCGAGGGGATGCCCGTGCCACTACGGCGCATTCGGCTCATTCGGTTCGAGCTGGTCGAGCATTTCATCAACCATTTGCCCGGCTGCCGCCTCGGTCGGCTGATCGCCCGTCTGCGGCTCCTGCTGCTCAGGCACATCCTCCAGCAGGCCCGAAAGCTCCATTGTAAGATTCTCAACACGATAGTCTGGAAGCTCATAGAGCCAGCGACTATGTTTTTCGGCGAAATCTTCGGTGCTGTCCCGCGCCAGCAGTGTCGCCTCCTTTTTCTTCAACTGTTCCTGCGACTCCACCTCGCCCTGCGTCTTGGTCACGGGCGTGGTGTCCGTGAACTCGGCATCGCACCTGGCAAACCATTTGTTGTTCTCTTGTGCAAGCTTAATAGTGTACACCATCGAGTTCTTAAGCCGGCAGGCGTATGTTCTCTCAAAACCGATATTTGCACTGTCGGGTGAAAATCTTTTAACATCGTCGAACCGCAGATTCCCCAGCGCCGTCCATACCCTGTTGGCTATGTTGTCCTTAAGCTTCTTGCCTTCGGGCATGTTCATAAGTTTCACTGTCTTGCCTTCGTCGTCTGAAGTGAGCGTATAGACCTCATTCGGCGAGGTTACGGTAACCGATTCGATATCTGCGAGGTCGACGTTGATAAGCTCCTGGTCCACATAGTCAAGGGCACGTTTCTTAATCCACGGAGTTGTGAATGAAATATACACATTGTCGTCGTCAACGCGCCTGACGTATGTCCCCCGGCCCTGTTCGCGCAGTTTACCGACGATGATGCCCGTAAGAAGAGATGAGTCTGCTTTGAAGAATTTGACTACATAGCGGGCATCCGGCTCGGTGACTCCCAGGTCTTCGAAGTTGCCCGGGTCCTTCGTGTAGAGACCTTCGGTTTTTACGTCGAGGCACTCGGTGATGAGCTTATTTATTTCCTCGGCGAGGGCGGGATAGTTGTCCTTGGAGGCGACGACGAAGCCGCGACCCGCCGTAAGGTGTCCTGTGGACTGCCGATTGAGTATCGCCTGGTCAACGCCTGTGCCTATTATAATGCCGGCTATCTGGTCCGGGTCGAGACCCTGTATAAGGTAGGCGGCCTCGGAGGCCTGCCCCGCCGGCCTGTTTGCAACGTGAGACTGAACTACCGCCAATACCACCATGGCGATAGCGACTAATCCGAGTATCGCTAATTTCCTGTTGGTCATTGCCAAACTCCTGCAAAATCACTTTGCCGTCAGGCGTCGCTGGCGTGACTGATGTAGTGTCTTTTCGTTACGCTGCGACGGATTCCCAGCACTATCGCGAACATTAGTATCACCGCCGGAGCCATCAGCATATTGAACGCCCGCAGCCAATCACGCAGATGCTCGACCCTCTGCCGTCTTTTCTTTCCCACTTCCTGAAGCTGCTTTTGGGCTTCTAACTTTTTGAGGTCAAGCTCGTCTTTCCTTTGGAGGAGGTCGCTTCCGATGATTTGTCTCTCCTGCTCTTCTGTGGTCGTCAGCAGCTTCCTTAGTTCCGCTTCAAAGCCGGCGATTTCGGTGTTGAGCTTGGCGACTTCCTCAACCGTCTCGGCCTGCGCCTCGGCCTCGATTTCGTCGACGACCGTAAACGGCCTGCGGAAGTTGCCCCGCGACCTGATAGAAATAAGCTCGCTCGAACCCGAAAGCTCATCGATAGCGTTCATAAGCAGTGAGCTGTTGTCGGCCACGACTATCTTGCCGAATATCGTGTTCTGATAGGCCATCATATCGCTTATGAAGTCCACATCTGAAAATACGATGACCGCGCAGTCCTCCGATGCTTCCACAAGACCGGTGATATGTCTGGTCCTCGGCTCAGCGTCGTTGGCGTCCTCGCTGCCCTCGGCCTCGAGCTCAATACCGTCCGGAAAACTGCTCTTGAATCTGCCCGTGAGCATATAGCCCATAACCACCGGCTGCGTGCCGTCGATGAACTTGGCCATAAGCTGACCCGCGTCCATCATTGTAATCTCAAACGGACTGCTTACCGTGAACGAGTTACCTCTATCGGTGGTTGTCAACAAAGGAATGCGTTCGATGTCTCCCGGCGCGCCGGAATTGGCATCCGCCGCTGGCAGCGTCTCGTTTAAGACGCCTGCAAAAAGAATGCGAACACGGTTCAGCTCGGCCGTTATCACACTATCGGGATTGAAGTTCGCAGGCGGCGTCAGGTTCAGAAAACCGATAACCGTCTCGGGCCTGCTGTTCGCGGTCAAAGCCGCCCTCAACGCCATTTGCCGGTCACCGGCAAATGTGTTTTGTGGTATCTCAAGCCCCCAGGTTCGCAGCAGGGTGTCAAGCTGCGAGCCCTGCGACTGTGTCCCCATCTGGCTCATTGCGGGATTAGGCGTGTCGGCGAAACAGTGGGGGTCAACGCAGATAATGGTCCTGCCTCCTTTCAGGATGAACTGGTCAATGGCGAACAACGTCTTTTCCGGCAGGTCTTTTGGGTGAATCACCAGCAGGATATCGACGTCGTTTATGTCCTCCGTATCGGCGGGAACCGATTGCACGTCGTATTGCTGGCGGAGGTGTTCGATTATCGTCCACGGCGGCTCGGGCTGCTGACCCTGCATACGCATCATCTGAGCCATATAGCCGCTCACGTCCTGGCCCATAACCGGTAAAGAGCTGAGAACCCCTATCCGCTGCTTATGGCGTGTGACCGCAGAGTCAATCAGGTCGCTTATGTCGTATTCCACAAAATTCTGGCGGTCCGGCGAGAAAAACGGTATCGACTTTTCTACGCCGAATTGAGTCTGCACCACAAGGCCGAAGCAAAATGCCTCCTCTTCAGTAATCGGAAAACGCCTCAGCCCTTGTCGGCTTGCCTCCACCTCATCGTCGGAAAAAGGCCGAGGGTCAATTATCTCAAGGGCCACCATTCCCTTCGCTGCTGCCACGTATTCGGCGAGCAGGGCTTTGACATACTCATAGTAGTTGTTGAAATACTTGATTTGGTCCGGGGCCTTCATCGCCGCGGTTTTGGCGTAATAGAGCTTGAGCTTAATCGGCTGATTGAGCTTAGCCAAAATCGCCTTGCTGCCGTCCGAGAGTGTATAAAGCTTTTGCTCGGTGGCATCAATCTTAATACGCCCGCCCGTGTTCTGGCAGATGCTTATCGCACCGAACGCTATGACCAAGACAAAAATGATGCCCGTTATTGCTCTTATTGTTCTGTTCATCAAGCCGCCTTCCTTTCTTCCAGAACAACGCCACTTGCCGCAATCCAGCCGATTATCAGCAGCACAAAATAGGATGCGTCTCTGAACTGAACTACGCCTCTCTGAATCGACTCAAAGTGGGTCTGCAGGCTCATCGTCTCAATTGCCGAAACCAGCCCGCCGGGCAAGAACGTCGAGAGATAGTCCATCGTTGTCGGCATCCCCGCAAAAACCAGAATCGCGCACGCCACCACCGATAGTACGAAGCTGATGACCTGATTCTTGCTGACTGCGGAGAAGAAACATCCGACGGCCAGAAATGCGCCGGCCATCAGGAAGCTGCTGATATAACCGGTCACTATCAAACCGGCGTCCGGGTCGCCCAGGTAGCAGACAGTTATCACCACAGGGAATGTCAGGCCCAGCGCTATGCCCAAAAAGAACCAGGCCGCGAAGAATTTGCCCAGGACCGCCTGGGTCACCGTTATGGGAAGCGTAAGCAAAAGCTCCACGGAGCCGCTTCTGCGTTCCTCGGCCCAGAGCCGCATCGCCGCGGCCGGTACTAAAAATACAAACAGAAGCGGCATATTGGCAAAAAACATGCTCAGATCCGCCTGACGTATCTCATAGAAGCCCTGCTTGAACGTCAAATACCCCGAGAAGAACAAGAACACCATGAGAAAAACATAAGCGATGGGCGTCGTAAAATACGACTTCAACTCTCTCTTGAATACCGCCCGAAAGCCGTTCATTCCAAACTCCTTAAGTAAACTCAAAGCCGCAAAAAAGCTATGCAACCTTGCTGGTCGTTATTTTTCTGAAGACCTCGTCAAGGGTCCCTTTGTATTTCTCTTTGAGCTTATCCGGTGTTGAATCGGCCAAGATTTTGCCCCGTGCAATTATTATCGTCCGCGTGCAAACCGTGTCCACCTCCTCAAGTATGTGAGTTGAGACGATTATGCATTTATCTTTGGCCATCTTATTTATAAGCCGATGCACCTCGTATTTTTGATTCGGGTCGAGTCCGTCGGTTGGCTCGTCGAGTATCAGCACCTCCGGGTCGTGGATTAGCGCCTGGGCCAGTCCGACCCGACGCCTGTAACCCTTCGATAGTGTCTCTATGGTCTGGTGATAAACCGATTGAATCGCACACATAGGGACGATTCGGTCCAGCGCGCGCTTGCGCTCGGCACCGAAGATTCGCCTGGCGTCACAGATGAATTTCAGGAGGCCGCCTACCGTCATCTCGCTATAGGCCGGCACGTTCTCCGCTAGATATCCAATGGTGCGTCTGACCTCGAGGGGCGACTTTAGTATGTCGTGGCCGCAGATTGTGGCTGTGCCGCTGTCGGGCTTCAAAAAGCACGCCAGCATCCGCATAACCGTGCTCTTGCCCGCGCCGTTCGGGCCGAGAAAACCCAAGACCTCGCCCCTGCCCGCCTCGAACGACACACCGTCAACGGCGACAATCGGGCCGAAGCTGCGCCTTAGTTCCTTAATACTTATCATTTCATGCTCCTGCCACAACGCTTCGCTATCTCTTAATTTCGCGCGATTGTAACGATATCCGAGGATTGGTCAAGCCCTTGTCCTGCCCCCGTCATCTCCGCGGGTTTGTTAGCACCCGGGGTATCTCATCGTGCTACCAGAAAAGCACGTAGAGCGTTATGTAAATCGCAAGAAGTATTCCCCACCAGAGAAGGAGCCGCTTGTACCAGGGATACGGACGCAACGGGTCGGCTCGCAGCGGCTATTTGTCTGCTGCGACAGGAGAATGTGGTGTTGAAGGGAGCCGGAAAGCATTCTTGCTTCTGCCCGCGTTTCGGGTATACAGCCGATATCACAGGGACTGCTCCGAAGTTTCTCAGTCAGCGCCGGTGTACAGTCGGGTCAGAGCTTTGAGCGATTCTTTGCTTTCGTGATTTACGGTTAGAACACCGTAAGGGCCGAAAACCGCATAGTCAATGAATTCGCGTCTGTGGTAATAGTCTGCCCAGCACCAAAGAGCGCCACCAGACACATCAGGAATACTGCTTATAGCCTCCCAGACTTTCTCAATGTATCGGGCCTGGAAGTCCTCAGAGTAGTGGACGTTGCCACGGATGCCTTTGATGCCGCGTGTGCCGAATTCACTGATGATGATAGGTTTATTCCAGTATCGCCTTTGACGCATGATGTGTTGTTGCGAGGGTATTCGCACATTTGAGTCAAGCTGGTCGGGGTGATGGGCGACGGGTCCCATGAAGATTCCATAGTAGATATTGAAGCACACTATATCAGCCTGCTCGAAGGCGCGGTGGTCTTTTGTTTCACCGCTGGCAACAAACGTGACGAGCCGAGTGGTGTCGAGTTCTCTTGCCTCCGAAATAAGCTCTCGCATGACTTCAATACCGATTTCATTGTCGGTCGCACATTCATTGCACATGCTCCAGATGATTATACAGGGATGGTTTTTATCTCTTCGAATCATTTTTCTGAGGACATTTCTGGCTTGCGTGAGTATTGCAACATCCTGAGTGACTTCTTTGCTCCACCATTTCTGTCCCCACCAGTTAAACGGCAATTCTTCAATCATAAGGAAACCCATTTCATCGAACAGAGACAGCATATCGGGGGAGTTCGGGTAATGAGTGCGGATGAGGTTGACCCCTGCCTGCTTGATTTTACAGAGGTCTTCGATGATGAGCTCCCTTGGTGGAGTGGGGCCCAGTTTGCCGTAGATGTCATAGCGGTTTACGCCTCTGACCTTGAGCTCACGGCCGTTTAAGAGGATCTTATTCCCATCAACAGCGATGGTTCTTACTCCAAAACGATCGGTGAAGCTGTCAATGATGCTATCTTCCGACTTAAGTGAGGCAGTAAGCTTGTAAAGTACCGGGGAGTCCGGAGACCATAATGAGGCATGAGGCATTTTGAACTCAATCTCGCGCAGGACTGAAGCGCCTGGCGGAACTGCAATGGACGTCTCAGATGTGGCGTCCAATCCTTCGACATTGACACAGAATTTTACTTTTGCCTGGTCTTGCCGATGGTTAACAATTTCGACTTTGCAGTTCACCTTTGCCCCATCGCCATCGGGCAGAGCTCTAATGGTAAGATCACTCAGGTAGAGCGGGTCGGTGGCAACTAGATTAACCGGCTGGAGTATGCCGCCGTATTGCACCCATTCGATGTTCGAAGCGGCGGGCAGCCATTCAACACGAGGCCTGTTATCAACACGGAGCACAAGTTGATTCGCTGTGTCAGGTTTAAGATTGGCCGTGACGTCAACCTCAAAAGGCAGGTAACCACCGATATTTTCACCTACAAGCTCGCTGTTGAGCCATACTTTCGAATAATAATTAACCCGGCCAAAAACAAGCCGGTGTATCATTGCGGGGATAACATTTTCATCTTCAATCGTGGTACAGTACCATCCAATCCCCTCATAGCCCCAAAGAGCCTCGTTGAGACAATCCCAGGCCTTCGGCACTTCAACTTCGGCCCAATCGCTGCGACAAAAATCATCTGCGTACCAGATCTCTTTTTCGCCGATGTCGAAGGCATCGATCTGAAATCGCCAGCCCCGATTCAGAATGTGCTCGGTCCTGCCCGTGTGCGAGACTTTCGGACGGCACAACTCGAGCCTGTTTTGACAGCCGTTGTTCATAAGATTTAAGCTTGCCGTTGCAAGCGACGCTTTTTTCAGGAACTCTCGACGGTTCATAACCACTGGCTTTCAAGACGTGTTCTCATTTGGATTGGGGCACGACTTTTATAATCAGACGCTTCGCTATCTCATAATTTTGTGCGATTGTAACGATATAAGAGGATTGGTCAAGCCCTTGTCCTGCCCCCGCCATCTCCACTGGCCTGTTAGCACCCGGGGTATCTTCCTGTGCTACCAGAAAATCACGTAGAGCGTTACGTAAATCGCAAGAAGGATTCCCCACCAGAGAACGAGGCGCTTGTACCACGGATACTCCCGGAAGGGACGCCTTCCGGCGGGACGCGACGGGTCGGCTCGCAGCGGTTTGAGCATCGCCGGCTTCCATACCCATTTGTCAACCCTCTCGGGGTCGGGGCCCGGCTTTAGGTAAGTCACGCAGACGTGGAAAATAATCATAGGAACGAGCAGCAAACCGGCCATGTTGAAATGGTTCACCTCGACCTTGAGAACTTTGAAGACGAACGGAAGCAGAGTCATCGGAAGACAGAGGAGCAGCGTTGAACTGGCGGCTAAGTTGTTCGACCTTCGCCAGAACAGACCTGATACGAAGACGACGACGACCGGCACAGCCATGAAGAACCAGCATTGCTGAAAATAGCCGAAGATGGACTCCCACTTACCGACAACCGGCGCCCAGAGGACACCTATTGTCAGTATTGCGGTAGAAGCGAACCGGCCAAAGCGAATCATATCGGGATCGCTCGCGCCCTTCCTCCAGAATCGTTTGTAGAAATCAATTGTAATCACGGTCGAGCAGGAGTTTGTCAGTGACTCGATTGTTGACATGATAGCACCGGCTAATCCGGCGAATATCAAACCCCTGATGCCGTAGCCCAGCGGCCCGATAAGGGCACTTACAATTTTAGGGTACGCCTCATCAGGATTCTCAAGGTTTGGGAACAGCCGATACGCAACCAGCCCCGGAAAGCAGACGGCGAAGGTCAGGAATATACCGAGAAATGCCGCAAACAGGATGCCCGCCCGAGCATGCCAGTCGTCCTTGGCGCCGAGCACCCGCTGGTTTATGTATTGGTTGGTTGCGTAGTACCAGACGTTAGTCGATAGAAACAGGACCATCATACCGGTCCAGGGAAGCTCAGGGTGGTCGTAGGGTAACATCAGGTGTGCCCGGCTGCCCGTGCCGCGCAAGGCCTCCCAGCTTCCGAGCTCATTTAAGCCGAGAAAGAAGACCAGCAGGCCGCCACCTAAGAGCAGAATCGTCTGCAGGACATCGGTCCACACTACCGAAGCCAGTCCGCCGGCCACCGTGTACGCACCCGCGACCACCGCCAGGAGCAGTATGGCCAGCCAGATGTTGACGCCGAAAATGGAATGCAGCGCCAGACCACCGGCGTAAAGAACGCCCGCTAAGTTGATAAATGCATACGATAACACCGTGATAAGCGCAAAGATAACGCGAGCCGACGGGCCAAACCGATTCTCAAGATACTCCGGCATTGTGGCGATGCGACGGCGAAGATAAAACGGGGCAAAGAATGCAACCATAATGGTCATAGCCGGGAATACGCCCCACTCCCAGTTGGAAACAGCAAAGCCATATCGGTATGCAAAACCCACCTCGCCTATGAACTGCTCGGTGGAAATGCTCGAGGCCACCATGGAAAAACCAATCGCAAACCAGGGAAGTTTGTCCCCGGCCAGGAAGTAATCGATGGCGGTGGGCTTTTCCCTTCTGGCTACCCAGAAACCTATCGCCAGGACCGCTGCGATGTACCCGAAAAAGACAGTGTAATCCAAAATGCTGAGTTCCATCTGTGCGTCCTGCTATATATCAATGGAATAAAGAGGCATCAGCCGGCCGAGACTTCTTTGTAGAGGTCGGCATAGGTACAGGGCTTAAGGCCGAGCTTGCGAACGTGCGTAAACGTCAGTTCGAGCATCTTCATTTCCGGGTCGAACGAGTGAAGTGACCACGGATGCCATATAAGCGAGACAAACGGCTTGTCTCGTTCGAGCGCCTTTTCCAAAAAGACACGGTTGACTTCAAACTCATCCTGCGGTGTTTTGGCAAAGTCGGCGGGGATGGCTTCCGGCATCGGCGAGGGCCAGAGGGTCAGCCGTTTCGGTCCCCAGTTGTTGTTGTCTTTTAGCAGGTTCTCATGCCAGCCGTGGCCCGGTAGCTCCCAGATCTCAGGAAATCCTTCTGCACTATAGGTAAAGGGCCTCCTGAGCAGAGCCGGCATTGAGTAATCCGGCCCCCAGAGCAAACTGCTGACGTATCTGTGTCCGGCTTCCTGAAACAGCTTGAGAACATCGACGGCGCCTTTCAGGCCATCGTCGAAGCCGCAGGGTGTCCGAAACCCGATACAGGGACGCTCAAAGACTTGCTCAATTACCTCCTTCGCTTTGAATAGCTCCTTTTGTTTCTCCTCATGCGATACCGCCGGGCCGCAGAATATATGGTCTCGCAGCATTTGATGCGAATAGCTATGTGAGGCAATCTCGAAAAGGGGGTCGTCAAGCAGTTGTTTGTATTCTCTGGGGTTCGCCTCAAGTGTCCTGCCGACGATGAAAAAAGTCGCCGGCATCTCCATGCGCTTGTGCACTTCGACAATCCTCCCGCACGCGTTCAGGCAGGCAGGAGATTCGGTATCGTAGGCGGCAATGTACCTTGTCACCTTATCCTCTTGCTGTGCCCTTGCTGTGTTCAAAGGCATGGTTGAAGCGGCAAGAGCCGCCGCTGTGGTCTTTACAAATTGTCTTCTTGTAAGGTCTTTCATTTTTCAGTCCTCTTTTCTCTTGCTCTGGACTTTGGCCAGCATGCTTGGCCTGACGATTTTGAATGCGCCATCCGGCACCCACTCAACCTCGGTGAAACCGAGTTTCCAGTAGTCTCTCGGTCCGAACGTACCGGAGCGATACCATTTGCCGTTGAGTTCGACCATTTCACCGGCAAAGCCGATGTCGATTCTCTTGCCGTTGTACTCGGTGTCATAGACGTGTACCGCCGAGCCCCTGAAGTCTGTCGGGTCGTCGGAGACAATGTACTGCCAGTTACCAAGCATAATCCATTTGCCACTGAGGGGGTGTTTCAAGACGTTGAGACTTTCTGCGCTGTGGAAGTAACCTCCGATTCCTTCGGCCGTAGCACCGTAGTCAAAGTCCGGGTCGAGCTTTGAGAAATCAGCACAGATGCCGAGCGATTTCCAGTTCCTCAAATCTGTTGATTTGGACACATTTGCCTGCATTGTGCCTATCGTGCTGTAAAGCAGCCAGCGGCTGTTTTCTTCGTCGCGGACAACGTGAGAATCGCGTCCCTGGACCTGCAATCCTTTGGCCGGGTCGGCGATTTTGGTCCAGTCGGTTAGGTCCTTTGAATATGCCAGGCCCTGAGCTTCGCGGTGTCCCTTGAATACCCACGGGTGGTCGTGACCGAGCTTGCGGTATTCCATCGGCCGAGTCGGATGGACGATGCCCGAGTAGAACATATAGAAACCATCGTCGGCTTTGAAAACAAACGGCGCCCATATCTCATGCTGGTCGAATGTCCCCTCGCGGTGAGAAGAGTGCAATACATGTCCCCGGAATTCCCAGTTGACCAGGTCCTTGCTGATGCTCCAGGCGACGGTCTCTTCATTGCCGGTGTAGCCGTGATAGTAACCTGCGGTTCCGCTGATGTTGTAGAGGTGATACCAGCCGTCGTGAAAGACTATAGTGTGGTCCTTCATATACTCACCCGGCGGAGCATAGGCACACTCCACCGGCGAGAGCGGTTTTTCCGCTACTGCGGTGCAGGCAAGCAAAAGGACGGCAAGAAATGCGGAGCTACACATCCTTAATCTTCGGCTTGATTTCAGATTCACCATACTATTGCCCCCTTTACAGGCCTTAGTGTTTCAGATATTCGAGCGTCTTGCGCAGTGACTCTTTGTGGTCGAAGCTCGGCTCGTATTCGAGGCCGAATATGCCTTTGTAATCAAGTTTCTCGATTTGGCTCAGCACAAACGGGTAGTCCGTCTCGCCGTTGTAAAGTTCATGCCTTCCGGGCACACCTGCCGAATGAAAGTGCCCTATCACGTCGAGATTGCCTTCTATGTGTTTGACCAGGTCGCCCTCCATAATCTGCATGTGGTAGCAGTCGAATAGCATCTTCATTCGCCTGGTACCGATTTTCCGGCAGATATTGGCGCCAAGGTCGCTGCTTGTAAGAAAGTATCCGGGATGGTCGTATCTGTCGTTCAGGGGTTCGAGCAGAAGTGTCACGCCGGCTTTCTCTGCCATCTCAACGGTGGCCTTTAGTCCATCCATTACCGATTGCAGCATCTGTTCGCGATTCATTCCTTCGACAACATTGGCCGTGCAGACAATGGTGGCGGGGATATTCGCCTCTTTTGTGAAGTCGATGGTCATCTTCGCCCGCTCGAGCCACTGGTCTCTGTTGGCCGGGTCGGTCAGGCCACCGCCAATCGAGCCATCAGGCGCGCCGATGACCGTATTGGTAATCGTGACCTTGTTGTCCGCAGCGATTTTGGCCAGCTCGTCCGGCTTTCCTTTGAAGCTCATATCCACAAACCACATCTCAACGTTCTTAAAACCCAGCTCAACCGCTCTTTTAACTCTCTGCTCAAAAGGCAATTCCGCAAAGGCCATCTCGATACACAGTCCGAACTCCATCACGAGTCTCCTTAGATATAAACCATCCTGTTATTTGAGCAAGGCCAGAAGGACTTTGTTGATTCCAAGAGCAATGGCGTCACAATCTGCATTTGAGTAATTGTAGTTAATATCAACCATTATCGCACGGCTCAGCAAATCGAGCGTTCGGGGACACATATCACGCGAATATTTGGGCAGCTCATTCTCCGGAACCGCGCTCCACGGCAGACCATCTCCGGCAACAGTTTTTTTGTCTAAGATATGCTCCCAGTAGTAGTAGATGTGCCAGTCTCTAACCTTTGAGTCGTATATGCCGCCTGCGGGGACACCCTCGGCCTGCATCGCCTCGATTGCTTTTCGGGTCACGTCGGCATCAGGCAGAAACATCACAAGACAAATAGCTGTGTCACCGGCCGGGTCGGTAAGCCGGCGGAAATCCAAACCCTTGAAACCCTCGATTTGCTCCTTAATCCTCTTCTTGGCCTTGCGATAGCCGGCCAGCATCATCTCGGTCTTGCGAATCTGCGCCAAAGCGACCGCACCAGCCAGCTCGCCCATTCGATAATTCTCCCCGCAGAAAAGCTCACCTTCCCTTCGCTCCTTTGCAAATCGGTCGGGCCGCCAGCAGGCCGCGCAGTCGTGCCAGCTCTGTGCGCGCGTGTAAAGCCACTCATCATCGGTCGTGACAAATCCGCCCTCGCCACTGACGATGACCTTGTAGTAGTCGAAACTAAAACAACCGATAGTGCCAATACTGCCTAATAGCTTGCCGCCGAAGGAGCCGCCGCCCGCCTGGGCGGTATCCTCTATTACCGGTATGCCTTTTTTATTGGCCAAAGCCATAATCGCATCCATCTGGGCCGGCGCGCCACGCATGTGAACAGGGACGATGGCCTTTGTCCGCTTTGTTATCGCCGGCTCAATCGCCGCAGGGTCCAGGTTCAGGGTTTCGTCTATATCCACGATTACCGGAATCGCATTGCTCGACGCAACCGTCGCGGAGGTGGCAAAAAACGTATATGCGGGCACAATCACCTCGTCGCCCGCCCCTATTCCCAGCGCCCTGTAGCTCGCCACGAGCGCCGACGTGCACGAGTTGACTGCAAGGCAGTATTTCGTCCCAATGAGCTCGCGCATTGCCGCCTCTGCTGCCTCAACCTTGCTCGGCTTGGGATTATAGTACCGAAACAGGTGCGGCCCTTTCACTTCGGACTCGTTCTCGATTAACTGCTTTAGTGTTTGCTCTGTTTCGGGGCCCAACTCCCACATGCTTAGAATCTCGAGAAGCTCTTCGGTGCCTATCTTGGTGGGAAAGGGCCCAAGCTGCCCTGCTGCCTTTGGCCCACCGTCAATCGCCAGTTTCTGCTCACTCACTTGCTATTCCTTTCCAAAAGATACGTCTGTCTATCAATACGATATAACAACATCGAGGTGTTCGTCGTCCGCCGGCAATATGACTGCTTCCCTCTGGTCATCCCACTCTTGCCAGTTGCGCCCGTTTACCTCCACACTCTTGATGGACCGCTCGAACGGGTCGCGAACAAACAGGACAACTTTTTCCGGCCGTCTCCGCGTCGGCAGCTTAATTTTGGCCTCTATAGTGTTCGCCTTGTCCCCGTGGCCCATAACGTATGCAACCTTTCCGAACATCGTCTCAATTCCATAGACCTCGACCTTCCTGCCGGGCTCCAGCCATTGTCTCGGTGTGCCCGCCGCAAGCCACAGCTCATTGCCGACCTCAATCGCCAGCATGTCACAGACGCGATTGACAAAACGCGCCTCGTCGGGAATTTTGTACATCGGCCCGCTGCCAATACCCCATCGGCGGTACTCCTCCGTAAAGGCCGTCACGTCCGGGTACAGGCAGGATGTCATCGCATTATAGATATTTCTGATTGCCGCGGGAATCTCGTTTCGCAGCAGGTATGCCTGGATGGGATTCTGGAGGTTCGGCTGAAAAACCATCCCTCCCCTGCTGAACCAGTATTCATCGTCCACCACGCCGTGGATATGCTGGCCAAGTGAGCTGGACAAGGTGATGTTGTCTTCCCAGTCGTCGAGAATCGCATCAGACAGCGGGTCGTGCGGGTCAAGGACGGCGGTGGTTATGAGAATCATAGGGCCGTAAAGGACTTCGCGCGTAGCCGACAGCCGGAAGGTAAGCAAAGTGTGCTCGCCATACCGGCTGTAGTATCCCGAACGCAACGGCCCGAAATAGCGAAACCGCTGGTCCACCCTTGAGGGTACGAACGGGACGTAGATGTTATTCCGCAGTCGCACGACCGGTGCAAGCTCACTCGTGCGTTTAACCGCCGTTCTCAAATCCTCGATGTAGGCGTCGGCCTCTTGTGCCAGCCGCTCGGCATCAGCCAGACCGGCCTGTCTAAAGGCCTCGGCCGTACTTTTTAGCCCCAACCACGCATACGCATTGTTGGCAAACCAGAAACCCCAGTCGTCGTTGTCTTCCAGCCGCCCTGCAGGGAGCAGGCCGTACTGGATAACCCGCTTTCCGTTGTCATCGGCGAGTTTTGTTGTGTTGCGCTGTTCAGTAATCCAGTCAGCCGCCTGAAGCATCTTCGGCGCTGCACGCCCAAGCCACTCAGCGTCACCTGACATCAGATAGTGCTGCGCCAGCCCCCAGAGCACCGTGCCGTGGTCGAGATTGTAAGGTCCCATCGTGTAATTGTAATCTTTGTCAACTCGCGTGCCGTGCAAGACCGCCTCCTGCCTGCCCCTGAAGGTCCCCGGCATCGGCACTGAGCCCTGAAGCTCGAGAAACGTCTGGAGATAGTGAGCGGCTGTTTCGTGGTCGCCAATCCTGTCCAGGAAAATCGTCTGAAATGCAGACTCGTTTGCAAAGACCTGATAACCAAAGGTAGCGGCGGGAACCATAAACAGACCACTGTTGGGGTCTTTTGTTGTGCTCATTCGGATGTGGCACATAACCGACTTTGACATATTGTTGAACATTCTCTCCGGCACGTCGAACGGCTTGAAGCGGTTGACGATGTCGCGCCAGTAGGCCGTTACGCGCCGGTGCTCTGTGTTGTAGTCTAAGTCGGCGATATCGGCCTCGTCCGCCTCAGTCAGGTCACCAACGAACGGGACGGCAAGGTACATAACCGCCGATTGGTGAGCCGGAACGGGAAGTGCGTGATGTACCGCCTCTTTTTCAATCCTTGCAACCGTGCCTGTGGGTGTCTTTACGTGTGCCCGCACAAACGCCCTGTCACGTATTGTGTCCATCACAAAATCATCTTGCAGCCGTATCCTGTCAAGCCGGTCGGGCCGCAGCCAAACATGCGCAGTCCTTGCTTCGTCGGTAGGATTCGAGACATTCAGCTTGAGCATCAGAATCGCCGGCGTCTGCTCGCTTCTTCGTGAATCATACGGTGACAGAGGCCCCTCGAGCAGAGTCACGAATGCCTCCTCGTGGAAATTGAGTTTCTCGTGGTT
The DNA here is from genome assembly GCA_964514115.1 of uncultured Pirellulales bacterium. GTDB lineage: Bacteria > Planctomycetota > Phycisphaerae > Sedimentisphaerales > Anaerobacaceae > CAZEPI01. The sequence goes on from CAZEPI010000011.1 coordinate 46,845, forward strand.
CCATCGCACAATCGGCACAGGCAAATAATCGCTCAGAACCGACATCTGTGATGTCACGTCGTTACGGTCATATACCGGTTTCTTGCCCGTCCCGATGTACCAGTGCAGTTCGGCCCCTTCCCAGTTACAACGAGCTAACTCTTTACCCTTTGCCTTGGCTCCATGCTTATTCATAAAAAACCCGCCGCCCCACTCCACCGCAAATTTTTGCCAGCTTGCGTCGGCTGCGATGGGAAGATAGAGCCGGCCCCCGTCTTCTCTGAGTATAACGTCCAGTGGCGGAATCTCCTTGCGTGCTCGGTCGTATGTCTGCTCCGGCTCAGCCCGCAGCTTCTCGCGGACGGTTTTGCCCTTCGTCACATCGGCGTCGGCATACGCAACAGAGTCGTCGGCCCTGGTTACGAAGACCGAATATGCCGGGATGTAGATGGGCCCTTGTTCCAGGTCATCTACCAAGAATGAAAATGTCCCTTCGCCTGAACGAACCGTGACGATTGTAAGGTCGTTTGAACCCGGCAACCTTGGCTTTGCCACTCTAAGCTCTGCCGTGATGCCCTTCGGCTTTGCGGTTAGTTCTATCTGCCAGGAATTGTCCGACAGCGCTTTGTCCCGAGTGTCCCATCTCCAGCCGGAAATCTTCTCAACATAGCCGTTGAAAACTTCAAGCTGACCGGCGACAATGCCGTTACCCGGCTTATCACAGCCAAATTCGATACGTATGGATAACTTCTCTTCCTTCGCCGGTGAATAGACCTTCAGGGACGAAATGGCGGGCGGCTTCTGGTTATAAAACGCCCTGACTTTAAGAGTCCGCCTGTAATCCACCGGTTTGGGCAAATTGCCGGCGCGTTTGTTTTCGTCTTTGCTCAAGGGCAGAAAACTGTAAGTTACTTTCTTTCCTTCTATTTTGAAATCAGTCTGTGCGGTCAGCCATCTTCCCTGCCAGGGGTCATCGACGTTGTCTTCTATGGTATGCCGGCTGGGTGACTCGCCCGGCCAGGTCCTGAACCAGTATTGCACCTCTGTCGCCTCGGCTAACTGTTTTGAAACCTCTTCATCATAGGCAATCTCGATACCGCAGATGTCTCGCTCTTCCTTCCACGCTATGCCGATATTCCACTCTTCACGCGCCGACTGCGGCACGTCTATTCGTCTGTCGCCACCTGCTGTTTTCATGCTTTGACCCAGAGGCCCAATCTCGCGCCACCGGTCACCGGCCGGCGTCATACCCCAGTAGAGCAAATCGCCGAACGGCGCGATATCCCACGTATGTCCGGTCCCGCCGCCGGCGCTAATCGACAGCCCCAGCATCACCGCACAAATAGCGACTGCTGTTCGCGTAATTCCTGACGATGTTCGATTCATAATTTCCTCCGGGTTCTCATTCCTGGCTTTAGTGTCTATTTTGTCCAGCCCTTCATTTCACGCTAATACTTGGGCGGGTGCATCACGGTTATCTGTTTGATTGTTCGCTTGCCTAAATTGACAAGCCGGTGCTTCAATCCCGCTTTGATGTAGAAGGCATCACCCTTTCTGACCACCCAAGCGCCTTGTCCCTCTATTTCCAGGCGGGCGGGCCCACCCGAAAAAATCACCCCGCCCACGTCGCAGTCATGAACTTCCCACTCCGCTCCTGATTCGCCCGGGTCAATCGATTCGTCAACCATCTGAAACCGCATGTCCCCTCGCTTCGGCAGCAGGAACGCGTACTCTCTGTGGGCATCGGCCGCTGAGCGCATGTCCCTACGATAGAAAACCGCCTCGCTTGCCGGCTCCGGCGAGTTCGTGAAAAACTCTGCAAAGTCAGTGCCGAGCGCCTTGAGGATTTTATGCAGAGTGGCCAGCGTAGGGCTGCTTCGTCCTTTTTCAATGGCCGTCAGCGCCGCTGGCGACATTTCTGCCAGCCGGCTCAGCTCACGCAGCCCGATGCCCGCCTTTAGCCGGACCCTGCGAAGTGATTGGCCAAAACCTTCGGCTCTCATACCCGCGTAATCTCCATCGTGCGTTCTCTATTACGAACGTATGTTACTAAATACTATAACAAGGGGCGCACAGGCATGTCAATACCCGGTTGCTCTGGATTTGCGGACTGCAGAAGAAAAAAGCTTCTTTTCGGTACGGGAAAACCCACGTCTCGCTGTGATTGCAACGGACCGACATCTACTGTGCGTCCCGTAAGTGTGGATGCGCACGGCTTTTACGAAAATGCCTCACGGCAGAAATGGAGGCGGGGGATTCGAGAGAACAACCCGATATCGACCCTAATAAAACTATCTTCAGCTTCGAGTCCTCATAACCACACCCTTTTCACCTGTAACCGACCGGTTACACTCAAACGTTATTCGGAACGATGTAGGGGCGGCGGTAATCTCTTGTGAGCATTTTGTCGGCGGTCCAGTCGTCGATGAACTTTTCAGCTTTGGGGTTGAAGGATACTTGTCGGCCCAGCCGGTACGAGATGTTTGCGAGGTGCGGCAGGACGGTGGAGCGGAAGCCGACTTCGATGTCGCAGGTTAGGTCTTCTTTCTTTCCGCTGCGAAGGGCGTAGATGAAGTTCTCGTAGTGCCCCTCGCCGCCTGTGCCTTTGATATTCATTGGGTCTGCGGCTTCTTCTGCGGTCTCGGAAGATGGTCCGGGCTCGTTTTTTCTGCCGAAGTAAGTCTTCCAGGTGGTGCCGTTGACGTACATCCAGCCCTCGGAGCCGTAGAAGATGTTTCCGACGGCGATGCCGTCCTGTATTTTTTTGACGGCGTCTTGGTCTTCGATAGGTGCGAACATAGCCGCTTCATCGTTGGTGTAAACGCCTCGCACTTCGAATTGCAAGATGGCGCCGTCGGCGTATTTGAAAGTAGCGGTCTGGGTGTTGGGTGTCTGCTGGTCGGAATCGAAGGCAAAGTATCCGCCCGAAGAGAAGGCCTTGAGGGGGTGCGTGTTTTTGTTCAGTCCCCATCTTGCGACGTCGAACTGGTGCGGGCCCTGGTTTCCGATGTCGCCGTTGCCGTAGTCCCAGTTCCAGTGCCAGTTGTAGTGGAATCGGTTGTAGTTGAAGGGTTTTTTGGGGGCCGGTCCCGTCCAGAGGTCGTAATCAACGCGACTGAGGTAATCGGCGTCGTAGTTGTCGCCGGGGTTGTTCCAGACAAAGTATCTGTATCTTTCGCCGGTGCCGATTCCGTCGGGCACTTTTCCGATGGAGTCGCGGGGCTTGAAGCACAGTCCCCTTGCCATATAGACGCGGCCTATGCCGCCTTCGTGGAGGAACTGCATCGCCTGGCGGACGTTTCTGATGGAGCGGTTCTGGAATCCGACCTGGACGAGGCAGTTGTATTTTCTTGCGGCCTCGACCATTTTTCTGCCTTCGAAGATGTTATACGAGCAGGGTTTTTCAACGTAGACGTGTTTTCCGGCCTGGCAGGCCCAGATGGTGGCCAGCGCGTGCCAGTGGTTGGGCGTGGCGATGGTGACGGCGTCGATGTCCTTGTCGTCGAAGACCCTGCGAAGATCCTGCTCGTAAAGCGGTGCGACCCCGGCTATGTCGGCGATTGTCTTCGCACGAGAGCCGAAGAGGTTTTCGTCCACGTCGCAGAGGGTTCTGATTCGGACATTATCGATTTTTGCGAATCCCTCTGCATGAGCCATGCCCTGGCCGTGGATGCCGATGACGCCGAGGTTGATTGTTTCGTTGGCGCCGAGGATTTTTGCCTTCGGCCGCTGTGTGGCGGTTGGTGCGCAGGAGGCCAGGGCGGTGGCGGCGAGGGCGCCGGCGGCGAATTGGGTGGACTTGCCGAGCAAATCACGGCGGGATATTTTTGCTTTTTCAGACATTTTGGCTTTCTCCTTAAATTTTGGTGTCTGGGATTTTTCTGTTGAACGTTTAGCCGTGGTGCGTTGTCGTGGTGCACCTTAATAGCGCTATGCTAACGGGCTGAGGTGCGTTGTCAAAGGAAAATCGGGCAGGTTGCGTCAGGTGGTGGTTTGTGCGTTTTGGAGCATCTGTTCGAAGATTGCCCTTTGTTCAATGAGGGCCTTTATACGGTCGGGCGGCTGGGTCCTTGCCTCGAGTAGTATCCAGCCGGCGTAGTTGATTTTGACGAAGAGGTCGATGAGCCGCTGGTACGGGTAGTCGCCGATGCTTAGCTCGCGGACGTGGACGGTTTGGCCGAGGCGGTCTTTGACGAGGTTAAGGTTGTATTCGAGACCCCGGCCGTCGAGGTCCTGAGGATTTGAATTCCAGCAGATGCCGATGTTGGGTTCTGTGACGTGGTCGAAGATTTGCTTGATGACGGGCAGCTTCTGAGTTTTTTCGCCGTGGACTTCGAGGCGTATTTCCTGGTCGAAGTCGCGGGCGAATCTGCCAAGCTTGTTTAGAGAGCGGCCGAGTTGCTCGATGGTCTTTTCGACGGGGACGCCTTCGGGCAGGGTGTTGGGTTTTACCTTGACGCCGGAGGCGCCGACATCGTAGGAGAGGCGGACGTATTGCTTTGCCTGCTCGATGTTCTGTCGGAGCTTGGTCAGGTCTGGACTGTGGAATTCGAAGTTGGTGCCGAGGCCGACGAGTGTGACGGGGCTGTCGTCGAATTGTTTTTTGACGTTTTCTCGCTGCCGGGCGTTCAGGTGGGCTTCGACGCCGTGAGCGTGCTCGGTTCGCAGCTCGACGCCGAGGACGTTTGTTTTCTGGCAGTTTGCGATGAGTGTGGGCAGGGGCCAGTCCCGTCCCCAGAGGTATGTGACGAGGCCGAAGCGCATCTTCGAGCCGCACTTTGCGGCGGTCAGCGGCGATGTTGAACAGGAGGTCAGTGCTGTTGCGCAAGCCAGGCCGGCGGTGGTGGATAGTGAGCGATAAAGAAATTGGCGACGTGACAGTTCGGATGACATTTCAGTTTCTCCTTAAATTACGGATAAGATAAGCCATCTCAGCAGATTGTGCAATGGGCGTGAAGAGCAAAGCACAGAAGGTTGGTTTTTGATTGACAAAAGGCGCTATCCTGCGAGAATAGTGGCGTGTTGGCAGTGACGCAAACAGTAGCAGGCAAAAGTGGTATCGAATGAGGAGTGATTTCGATGGGTAATGGACAAAGCAGGCGCCAGTTTCTCAAGGTAGCGGGGGCAGGGGCGGCATTTGTAGCAGGCCGGGCCGGGATGAGTGCGGCGGATGAACCCAGTGAAGAGTCAGGGCAGGTCAAGTTCAAGTTAGGAATGGCGTCCTATACGTTTCGGGAGTTTCCCACGGAGAAGACGGTGGAGATGACGAAGCGGCTTGGGTTGAAGTACATTTGCTTTAAGAGTATGCACCTGCCTTTGGAGAGCAGCCCCGAACAAATCGAAAAGGTCGTGGCGAAGGTGCGTGAGGCCGGCTTAGAGCTTTATGCCGGCGGCGTCATTTATATGAATGAGCCGGCTGAGGTGGACCGGGCGTTTGAGTATGCTAAGTGCGCGGGGATGAAGATTATTGTGGGGGTGCCGAGGCATGAACTGCTGGAGATGACTGCCAAGAGGGCGGGCGAATACGATATCAAGGTAGCGATACATAATCACGGGCCGGGCGACGAACTTTATCCGACACCGGAGAGTGCTTATGAGAAGGTAAAAGATTTGGATGAGCATATGGGGCTTTGTATCGACATAGGGCACGCGAAGCGAAGTGAAGTGGGCCCGGCGGACGCGGCGGAGAAATATGCCGACCGGCTCTATGACGTGCATATAAAGGATGTGGATAAGGCGGCAGCTGAGGGGGAGACGGTTGAGATAGGCAGGGGGGTGATAGACGTTGTGAAGTTCATCCGGACGCTGATAAGAATCGGCTATGCAGGCAAGACTTCGTTTGAGTTCGAGAAAGATGGTCGCGACCCGCTGCCCGGGGTGGCCGAGTCGGTCGGGTATGTCAGGGGGGTGCTGGCGGCTTTGTGATTTACTATTTGATATTGATTATTTTCTATTTGTTTGATGCGGGGGGATGTGGACGCTTTGAAAGGATTGTGTGATGAGGCGAGTAATTGGTTTGGCACTGTTGGCGTGGCTTGTTCTGTTTGTGTGTGGATGCGGGAAGAAGGAGGAGGGACAGGAGGGTTATCGAGTGAAGCTAATAACGCTTGACCCGGGTCATTTTCACGCGGCATTGGTGCAGAAGACGATGTACGACGCGGTTTCGCCGGTGGTGCACGTTTATGCGCCGAAGGGGCCTGATGTTGAGGACCACTTAAAGCGGATAGAGGGATTCAACACGAGAGCAGAGGAGCCGACGAGCTGGGAGGAGAAGGTCTATACCGGGCCGGATTACCTGGAGAAGATGCTCAGCGAGAAGAAGGGCAACGTTGTTGTGATATCGGGCAATAACAAGAGGAAGGCGGAGTATATCAAGGCGTGCGTGGATGCTGGGCTTAATGTGCTTGCCGACAAGCCGATGTGCATAAACTCGGAGGGGTATGAGGTTTTACTGTCGGCGTTTGATTCAGCGAAGAAGCATGACGTTCTGATTTATGATGTGATGACCGAGCGGAGCGAGATAACGACGATACTGCAGAAAGAGCTTGTTCATAATAAGGAAGTGTTTGGGGAGCTTGTGGAGGGGACGGCTGAGGAGCCGGCAGCGGTCAAAGAAAGCGTTCATCACTTTTTCAAGTATGTATCAGGCCAACCGATAAAACGACCCGGCTGGTATTTTGATACGACCCAGCAGGGCGAGGGCATTGTCGATGTGACCACGCATCTTCTCGATTTGGTGATGTGGGAATGTTTCCCCGATGAACCCATTAGCTACGATAAAGACATCGAGATAGTAAGCGCGCGGCGATGGCCTACAATGATAACGAAGGAGCAGTATGAGAAAGTAACGGGACTTAGCGAATGGCCGGAGTATCTCACGGCCAACGTCAACGATGAGGGTGTATTGGCCTGTTATGCCAACGGCGAGATAGTCTTTAAGCTGCGTGGCAAGTTCGCGAAGGTCTCGGTTGTATGGAATTTCCAAGCCCCCGAAGGAGGCGGCGATACGCATTACTCGGTGATGCGCGGGACAAAGGCCGACGTGATAATCAAACAGGGCGCCGAGCAGCAGTATCGCCCTGAGCTGTATATCGAGCCGGCAGAGGACATCGACAAGCGAGCGATGGAGATTACGCTTATGATGGCGCTGCTTGATTTGCAGGAAAAGTATCGTGGTGTGATATTTGAGGAGACCGAGACCGGCTGGCACGTGACGATACCCGATGAATACCGAATAGGCCACGAAGCCCACTTTGCGCAGGTGGTTGATAGATTCCTCGGCCACCTCAAAGACGGCAAGCTTCCCAAATGGGAAATCGCAAACATAAAAGCCAAATACAACACCACAACCGCCGCCCTACAGGTCGCAGGAGAATGAAAAATAAGGGAGGTCTATTGTGAGAGCGAGAATCATACTGAGCTTGCTATTGACCGGCCAGCTAATGCTCACTGCACCTGGGTGTATAGACTTGTCTCTTGATGGCATAGTGGGTCCGGAACTTAAGCCGGTTGTTGGAACGCTGCTGGTATCCTGTGAGGTTCTTCATGCTGCTGTGCTCTACCGCGACAAGACGGACCACTGGCCTGAGACATCGGTCGAATTGCGGGATTTCTGCGGCCAGGATGATGCCAACTGTGCCGACGTGAACTGGAGCGCTATTCAACACGCCAGTTTCCATTCGCTGCCGAGTGACGGTGTTCGTATGGACATTGTGATGGGACAAGGCATGCAGCACGTCATTCTTGACCTTCACGGACCGGTATCCAGCGATGATTGGGACAACCCCATTGATTTTAGGCTTGAGACGGAGGATATGATTGCCGAGTTCGCCTTTGGTGGGACTGGAGGAGACGAATATTTTGGATTCATAGAGCAAGAGGAGAAGATTAAGGTTCTGATTAACGGCGATAATGTCGTCAGCTACAGGTATGGCGAGGAGCTTACCAAGCCGATTCTTTGGCCGGTCAGAACGCCTTCGGGGATTGTGGTGACACGCGGATTCCCGTTTGAGAAGGTCGAAGGCGAGAGCACCGACCACCCGCATCATACAGGTGTGTTCTTCACCTATGACAAGGTAAACGCAGATGGCTTCTGGAACAATACGACGTCGCCACCGCAGATTAGGCAAATCGGACCGGTCAAAATGGAAACAGAGGCCGGCCAAGGCATGCTCTCTGTCCTGCTGCACTGGGTGGGTAAGAGCGGCAAGGTCCTGCTCGAAGAAAAGAGAGATATGCTATTTCGCGCAGGGACCGATGAGTATTCGATTGATTTTACGATTAAGCTGACTGCTCAGGATGAAAAAATCGTTTTCGAGGATACGAAGGAGGGAATGTTCGGGATTCGTGTGGCTGACTGGCTGAAGGAAGATGGCGGGACGGGAGAGTATCTGAGCAGCAACGGCGACCGCAAAGAAGCAGGCGTTTGGGGCAAACGGGCCGAGTGGGTTCGGTTAGAGGGAAAGAAGGACGATAAGGTAATCGGGATTGCCATATTCAATTATCCCGACAGCGTGAATTTCCCGACCTATTGGCACGCGAGGGGCTACGGGCTTTTCAGTGCGAACCCTTTGGGCCAGCTCGATTTCCAGAAAGGGCGCAATGTTGAGGATCCCCAGCCGCTCAATTTCACACTTGCCCCGGGCGAAAGCGCGGTATTTAAGTTTCGGATGCTGATTTACGAAGGGCCGAGGAGCGCGGAGCAGCTTGAAGAACGCTACGCAGAGTATGCCGAGTGATAGGGACGTGCGTTTGGACACGGCAGCGGCCTGGGGGCGGCAAGAAGGTTGTACGTGTCCGCTTGGGTTTAAGGAGACAGGCCCCTACAGATATAATCCGATAGAAGGTGCGGTGTTTATGGAACTGTCGCTGGCGTGAACTGCAAATCGGCTTTAGTTTTGCTGTCGCGTTTGTCGATTATTTTAGCATGGTCTACCTTGAAGCGATTTTGGCGTTGTTTGCAATCGTTGACCCGGTGGGCAACATCCCCATACTGCTCCACATCGCCGAGCACACGCCGGAGGGGCAAAGTCAAAAGGCATTCAACACTGCTGTTGTGGTCGGCGTAATCATTCTGTTAGGGTTTTCATTTGCAGGCAACGCGGTCCTGGACTATGTGTTTCATATTCAGTTGGCCGATTTACAGCTTGCCGGGGGGATACTTTTGCTGATTATCGCCATCGACCACTTGATATTCGGGTCGCTACGCCGCTCAGTGGAGGTAACGGGTACGTTCAGCCCTTATGAGATTGGTTGTGTGCCGCTGGCTTGTCCGCTTCTTGCAGGGCCCGGTGCGATGGTGACCAGTCTGACGACACTGGAGAGGTCGGGCCCACTGGCGGCGGTAATCGCAATCGCAGCCGTCTTTGGATTTCTGTGGGTAATAATGCGGTTCATTCAGCCCATACACAGGCTTCTGGGCAGGATGGTCTGCACGGTATTCTCGAAGGTGATGTGCCTGTTTATTGCGGCAATCGGTGTACACATGATAATGTCGGGTCTGCAACACTATTTCGCCGCCGGAGGGTGACATTTCGAGCTGGGAGTGGGGCGCACGAGGGACCAGGATGGAACGTTGACGGAGTAAAATGGATAATCAGGATGCCATCGGGAATCCAAAACAACCCCGGCGTGCCGGGGTCGACGAGGCAAGAAGACAAGGGCTTTTGCTGCAATTTCTGAAATGCTTCGCGATTGCGGTTGTTGCAGTTGCGGTGCTTATTGGGGGGATATTGTATTTCAATGTGTATCTGCCCGAGGGATAGGGGCCTGCCGGCCCGGAGGTGCCTGAGCAGCCCTTTGGGCAGAGATGGAGAGAAGGGAGCGTATTACTTCTCGGGGTAGGGGACAGCATCACCGACGGCTTTGGTGCGCGCGATGGGTATTCATATTTTGAACGGTTAGTGAAGAATCCGGAGGGGGACGCTGAGGATATGGCGGGGAAGAATCTTTCGCGGGTGTTTGCGAATCTAGAAAGCAAGAACATAGCTGTTTCGGGGAGTACTTCGTTTGGGCATCTTGAGGATATCGAGCGGTTAGGCAGTTATGGCGAGGATGTTTTTGGGGTAGTGGTGATGACGAGCGGCGGCAACGACCTGATTCACAATTATGGAAGGCAACCGCCGGAGGAAGGAGCGATGTACGGTGCGAGTATGGAGGAGGCGCGGCCGTGGATAGCTAACTTCGAGAAGCGACTTGCTCATATGATGGAACTGATAACGGCCAAGTTTCCGGGTGGTTGTGAGATTTTTCTTGCGAATATTTACGACCCAAGTGACGGGACGGGGGACACGAAGGAATACTTTACCGGATTGCCGGCGTGGCCTGATGGAGTTGCGATACTGGCGGAGTATAACAGGGTTATTGCAGACTGTGCTGCGAGGTATGAGAATGTTCATCTGGTAGATATCCACACGCCATTTATGGGGCACGGGATACACTGCAGGCAGTTCTGGATTGGGCACTATAAGTGGTCGGACCCGACGTACTGGTATTTTATGAACATCGAGGACCCAAGCGAGCGCGGATATGACTGTGTACGAAGGGTGTTTCTTTTGAAGATGATAGAAGTTTTCTATTAGAAAGCGGAGAATCGCGATGGATAAGCAGGAATTTGGTGGGGACAAGAAGGTGGTGATGCGGAGCACAATGGAAGCTGGGGAAGTCCTACCAAAAGGTAAACAAAGGCACAGGTGGAACAGTTCGGGAGATCGGAAATGCAAGAGTTGACTATTTCGGAGTTTGTCGCGAAGTTGTGTGTTACATTTATTCCATTCATTATGGCTTATGCGTGGGTGGTCATTAGAAGCTTTATTCGCCATGGATTCGTCTTTTCGGGGATAGAGTTGGAGCGACGCGCTGTGGAGGGAGGATTATTGGACATACCCAAGCTTCAGGAAAGTACATGGTCGGCGAATGCATCGCAGGTCCAGAATTTTTCAGCTATTAGTGTTGCGATTGTTTTGCTTGTGGTCGTGTTCGTAGTAGAGACAATGCTTAATTATTGGAGTGAGCAATACTTGGACTTGATCATTCTTGTTATTGGATCATCGTGTCTGGCGGAAACGTTCAGTCTTCAGTTTTGGAATTGTGCGCTTGACAAAGCCCCAGATACGAAGTGGTTGCTCTCGCGGCGAAGAATTGCCACTACCCTTCAGGTTGTTGGTTGGAACGGGCTGTACTTGAGCGTGATTCTCTGTGTTTCTTATGCTGACACAGTGTGCGGTGCTCTGCTTAGCATCGCTGGCGCTATTGAGCTTGTGCTTACCGTTGAATTGAAATGCCATTTCAGCCAACCCGTTGACCATAAAGGACGTCAAGCAGTTCGCCATTGATTACAGGAACAACGACCGGTACATTTTGGCCTGTGGGCGGGGCCGACGGAGGTGCGAATCGGATTTATAGTCTTGAACTGTTTGATAATTGCGTTCGGGACGGGGTGGATCGAGCGGATACTTGCATACGTGTTGGCGGTGTCGCTGATAGTGTTGTGCCTGGTGGTGTACAGGACGCAGAAATATATCTGGGGTGTGGATATGTCGGATAAGCGACAAAGGGACAGTGAGGGTGAAGCCAGTTAGAATTCGAACCGGTCTTTGAATGTGGTTTTGAAGTCGTAGATGTCGTTGAAGTCATCGACGGAGTCGGTGGGCTGGGCTTTCATCCAGTTGTTTTCTATCATAAGATAGACGATTTCGCCGAAGTCTTTGGTGGACTTGACGCCCCAGGAGCTGAGGACGAGCAATGCGAGTCGCCCGTATTTTTCGAGTGCGAGTTTTTTGAGGCCGTCGCAAAGGGCTTGTCCTGCGATATGGCCTGGTTCGCCCACGATTTTTTTAATGGTGTATCCGAGTCCTTCGTAGACGAATTTCACGGCCCTGGAGCTGTATCGGCCGTCCTGTTCGGCGATTTGTTCGAAGGTTTTTTTCCTAGGCATTTTCTTAGCTGACTTTCTGTCCGGGTTTTGCGCCGGGGTCGGCGGTGAGCATGAAGATGTCTTTTCCACCGGTGCCGGCAGCGAGAATCATCCCTTCTGACAGGCCGAATCTCATTTGTCTCGGCTTTAAGTTCGCGAAGTAGATGACGGTCTTGTCGGTGAGGTCCTCGGGTTTGTATGCCTGGGCGATAGCGGCGAGGACGGTTTTCTGGATGTCACCGACGTTGAGATGCAGGCGGAGCAGTTTGTCTGCGCCTTCGACGGGCTCGGCCTTTGTCACTTTTGCGATTCGCAGGTCGATTTTGTCGAAGTCTTCAATCGTGCATTCGGGTTTGATGGGCTCGGTCATTTGTTTTTTACCTCCTGTCCGGCTACGGCTCGGCGTCTCTGTTGCTTCTGTGGCCACATTGGCGCCTTCGCCGGGACGAGTTTCTTTGCTTTGTTCAATCATTGCGTAGATTTGTTCTGGCTGGATTCTTGTGAAGAGGTGCTCGAAGTTGCCGATTGTGTGGTCTTCGAGGGGTTTTTCGACGTCTGCAAAGGTGAGATTTTCGAGGTTGAGGAATTTTTCGACCTTTTGGGCGTAGGCGGGGAGGATGGGTTTTAGGTAAATGGTGAGGATTTTGACGGCGTTAATGACAGCGGTGAGGGTGGTTCTTGTTTTTTCGGGGTCGGTTTTGACGGTGGCCCAGGGCTGTTTTTCTTCGACGAACCTGTTTGCGAGGTCGGCCAGGGCGACGATTGTTCTGACGGCGTTTGCGTAGTTGAGGTTTTCGTAGTTCTGTGTGATGTTGTCTTTTTCTGCGGTGAGTTTTTCGATTAGCTGTTTTCCATTGCTGTCGAGTTTGCCGAGTCGGGCGTCGAGTTTTTTGGTGAGCATTGGGCCTGAGCGAGAGGCGAGGTTTGCAAATTTACCGACGAGGTCCGAGTTTGTTTTGTTGATGAAGTCTTCGATGGACAGGTCAATATCATCGATACCTGCGGTTAGTTTTGATGCGTAGTAGTATCGGAGGAACTCGGGGTTGAGGTGGTCGAGGTATGTGCTTGCCTTGATAAATGTTCCTCTGGACTTGCTCATTTTCTGGCCGTTGACGGTGAGGAAGCCGTGGACGAAGAGTTTGTCTGCGGTCTTGAAGCCGGCGGCGGTGAGCATGGCGGGCCAGAACAGGGCGTGGAAGTACATAATGTCTTTACCGATGAAGTGGTAAAGCTCGTACTCGCAGTCGGTCTGTCCGGGTGTTTTTTCGCCGGGCCAGAGGAGGTCGAAGTCGAGGTTGTTTTTTTGGCAGTAGTTTTTTGCCGAGGCCATGTATCCGATGGGTGCGTCGAGCCAGACATAGAAGAATTTGTTTTCTTCGCCGGGGATTTTGAACCCGAAGTATGGTCCGTCGCGGGAGATGTCCCAGTCTTTGAGGCCTGCGGTGAACCATTCGTCGAGCTTGTTTGCGACGGATTTATGAGTGTGGCCTTGTGCGATGAGTTGTTTTAGCTGCTGTTCGTAGTCGGCGAGCTTGAAGAAGTGGTGTTCGGACTGCTGCCAGACGGGGGTGGCGCGGCAGTTTGCGCAGTATGGGTTGATAAGGTCGGTGGTCTGGTAGGTAGCGCTGCAGATTTCGCAGGAGTCGCCGTACTGGTCTTCGGCGTTGCATTTGGGGCAGGTTCCACGGATGTATCTGTCGGGCAGTGACATATTGCAGTTTTGGCAGTAGGGCTGGCTGATGGTGCGTTTTTCGATGGAGCCGGCCTGGTTTAGTCGGCTGAAAATCAGCTCGCTGAGATGTTTGTTTTCGGGTGAGTGGGTGGAATGGTAGTTGTCGAATTTGATGAGGAAGGCGGCGAAGTCTTTCTGGTGTTCGGTGTGGACGCGGTCGATGAGCTGTTCGGGGGTGATTCCTTCTTTTTTGGCGGTAATCATAATTGCGGTTCCGTGGGTGTCGTCGGCGCAGAAGTAGAGGCATTGGTTTTGGGCGAGTTTTTGATAGCGGACGAAGATGTCGGTCTGGATATACTCGACGAGATGCCCTATATGTATCGGGCCGTTTGCATAAGGCAGTGCGGAAGTTACGATGATTTTTCGAGGCATTGCTGCTCCGTGGAAGTCAGTTGTTTACTAGTGCGACTTTCGCGAGTTATTTTGACTTGTCCTCTTTATTTTGGCTCCGGCTGTTTGTGTTTTTATCGTTTTTTGTTTTGGGCGCAATTTTTATTTCTTCTCTTGGTACGGCGACTCTGGTGCCGTTGTCAAGTTCGACCACTACAAGCTGGGTCAGGATTTGTGTGTTGACGACTTTACCGTTTCCATGCTCGGTTTCAACTCTGGTACTCTTTTTTGGCAGGAGTTTTTTAAGTTCGGTGTAGGTTTTATCCTCGTAACGCAGGCAGCATTTGAGTCGGCCGCAGTATCCGGAGATTTTTGAGGGGTCGAGGGTGGCTTTCTGGAGTTTAGCCATTCTCATATTAACGGGCTTAAGGGCCTGGAGGAATCTGATGCAGCAGCACTGCTGGCCGCAGCTCTCGAAATCGCCGAGTATTTTGGCTTCATCTCGAGAGCCGATTTGTCTCATTTCGATTCTGGTCTGGTATTCCTGCGCGAGTTTTTTTACGAGCTGTCTGAAATCGACTCTGCCGTCGGCCATGAAGTAGAAGATAATTCTTTCGCCGCCGATGATGTGCTCGGCGTCAACGATTTTCATGTCAAGGTTCATTTCTTTAGCGAGGTTTCGGCAGAAGTCGGCCTCTTCTTTTGCGATTTGCCGGAAGTGTCTTTCTTCGCTGATGTCTTCGGGAGTGGCGAATCGGATGAATTTACCGGCGGGCTGGGGGCAGAAGTCGATGTTGGCATCGGTGAAGTATTGCGTGATTTGGCTTTCTGAGAGCTTGAGGTTTCCGGCCTTGTATGCGGTGGGGTTTCCGACGAGCGAGCCGAGTTCGAGTCCCTTATCGGTTTTGATGACGACGCGAGTGGGCAGGGCGGGGATGGAGGTCTGGTTGTGCTCGAAGAGACCGAGGATGTTCATTCGGCTGTATCGGGCGAGCATATATTTTTTATTCTTAGCCAGCTTGGGCTTTGTAGCTGTGTTTTCGGTCATAGGGTATTCCAGCGTGTTTTATGACGGACGAGGCCGAATTCGACGGCGTAACTGCATATTGTGTGGCAGCGGCCCCGACGTTGGCAAGCAACCTAAACCTTCATACTATCAGAATCGGTGAGATTTAACAATAGCTGCTCGAAGATAAGTCTTTCGTTGACGCTGGATTCGATCCAATGAAGCGTTTTGTAGCAGTCGGCGATTTTTTCGGCCGCTGTCTCAGGGTCGAAGCGGCGCGCGAGCAGCTCTATTTGGGGCCTCTGGTCGGAGTTGGTAAGTGGTTTTTGGGGGTCGATTTGAAACAGCATAGCGTCGTGGAGGGCGGCGATGATGATCTGGACGACGGTCTTCTGGGCTTTTCGGCTGATGTCGGATTTGCTTGTGGCGGGGTCGATTTTGTGCCAGGCGTCGGCGATGGTTTTGGCATTTTCGATGAGCCGGCCGGCGAGGTCGATGGAATTTTGGTATTTGGCTTTTGCGATGGAGTTTAGGATGTCGGTTTTGATTTGGCAGATGTCGGCGTCGGCGAGCTGTAGTTTTGTCCATTGGCAGGCCAGGCCGAGCGAGCCCTGAGCGAGGCGGGCGAAGTATCGGGCCTGTGTGTCGGCCAGTCCCATCGGCTGGATGGTTTGGATTATTATGTCTTCGTCGATTGGGCCGAAGCGGACGGTCTGGCAACGCGAGCGGATGGTGGCAAATAGCTTGTCGGGTCGAGTGCAGAGAAGGATGATGCAGCAGTAGGCAGGGGGCTCTTCGAGGACCTTGAGCAGGGCGTTTTGTGAGGCGATGTTGAGTTTTTCGGCTTCGGAGAGGACGAAGATTTTTCTCGCCGAGAAGGTGGGTTTGGCTGCGACTTTTTCGATGAGGAACTCGCGGACGACGTCGATGGGGAATTCGACGGGGGGGGCTTTGTCTTTTCCGTCTTTGGTGAATTCGCGCAGCTCTTTGTAGATGTGTTCAAAGTCGGGGTGTGAGCCGGCGTCGGCGAGTCGGCAGGATTCGCATCGCCCGCAACTGTCAGAGAAACCGTTATCGGCGGTTGGCTTCTTGCATAGCAGCAGCTTCGCAAATTCCTTCGCGGTGGTAAACTTTCCAACGCCTTCGGGGCCTGCGAAGATGTAGGCGTGCGCGACCTTGTCCGCGGCGAAGGCCCGCTGCAGAGCGGCGATTGTTTTGTCCTGGCAATGGATTTGGTTGAGTGACATTTAACCGAAATCAAGTTCTTCAAGTGTGCGTAGGATGCGTTCGTGTACGGTCTTTATGTCGCCGGAACCGTCCACGATTTTTACGGTCTTCGGATAGTATTCTGGTAGCCTGAGGAATTCTTTCCTTGTTTTTCGGTGGTATTCCAGCGGCCTGGAATCGAACCGGTCCGCAATAGCGTTGCCGAACAGGTAAGCTTGATAGGCGTCTTTATGATTTACTTTGGTTTTTTGGTAGCGCTTGTGTCCTGTTCGCTCGCGTCCTTCTTCGACCGGCAAATCAATTACTATAGTGAGATCCGGCCACGTGTCTCCTACCGCTAGTATTCCCAGCTCGATTATTTTGGCGGTTGGATATCCGGCACTGCCCTGATAGGCGCAGGTGGACGAGATAAACCTATCGCACAGGACCGTCTTGCCTGCTTGGAGGGATGGTTCGATCAGTTCTGCCACAAGCTGAGCTCGCGAGGCCATGAACAACATGACCTCTGTATTTACAGCCATTTCACCTTGGGCGTCGTACTTCAAGAGCCGGCTGATCTGGTTACCGATCTTAGTACCTCCCGGGTCTGTGGTTTGAATGACGTCGAGTCCTTGCGCCTTAAGGTAATGGGCGAGCAACTCCAGTTGCTCGGTTTTTCCGCAACCGTCGGGGCCGTCAAGGACAATGAATTTAGCTGCTAATTTTCTTGCGTTCATTCTTTCCAACCTTTAGCCGCGGCAACTTTTTGAGCAAGTTCTTCGCCATAGCACCTGCGGATGACCTCAAGTCTGACTTGCTGTTCTGTGAACTCAGGGTGCTGTTTCTTTATGTCCGCGATTAGTTCCTGACGTGCTTTATCGCTCAACTGGAAGGTCATCTCAGCCCGGCCTTCTATGCCGATTCGCTCAAGAATCTCAAACTGCTTTCGCAAAGCATCAATAGTCGTGTCTCTTGGTATTAAGTTCATTTGGCACCCTGAACGTCATTTGGACAGCCAGTTTACTATTAGCGTGCTGATAATGCCACCGAGGAAAGCGACAATCAGCCACATCCAGTGTCCCTTGTATTCTGAATACCACAAGCCCGTCCGTGACCACCACGAATCATATTTTCTTCCTAAATCGTATCCTTTCAGCGTGAATTCTAAACACATATTTTCTGTGAATTCATCTTCTGGAGAAGAAAGGAAATTCTTCATATCCATCTCATCGGCCGCAAAGTAATTAGCCAGATATTCGATGTGTTCTTCGCCTCCTTCTTTAATTTCGTGAATCAATCCTCGCTCTATGAGATTACGGGTTGCATTGTAAGCTCTCTGAGACAGATGGGTGAAGTATCCAGTTGTGTCTAAATTAGGAAGGCAAGAGTAATATTTGCGTAGTGTTTTTCTTTCGTCTTTTAGCAGCCACATATTGCTTGCCTCTATTTTGTTAGCTGGAGATTTTCCTGGCCGACGAGGTGTCGGATTTTTCTGCAGAAGTCGGGGTCGGGATTGACGGCGAGGTTTTTGTCGGCTGCCGCGTGGACCTTTCCTTTGTTGGTGCTAACGGCGACATATACAGGGCTTTTGCCTTTGTGGTGCAGGCATATAGATTTAATGGCAGCGACTTTTTCTTTGGTGACGCTTTTGGCGTCGAGGTTGATACGGACTTTGGCGGCGAGACTGTCGGCGGCCTGTTCGAGGGGAATGATTTCGGCGGCGAGGACGTTTGGTTTTTCTCTTCTGAAGTCGAGTCGGCCTTTAACGAAGACGATTTTGTCGGGTGCGAGGAAGTCGGCGTATTGCCGGAGCGTGTTTGGGAAGAGGACGACTTCTGTTTGCCCCTGGAGGTCTTCGAGTGTGCAGACGGCCATTTTAGCGCCGGCGTTTCGGCCGGACTTTGTGAGGTTGTATCTTATTTTGGAAATCATACCTCCGATGACGACCTGTTTGTTTTCTCCGAGGTCGGTGAGCTGCGAGGTATTGGCGGTTGAATAGAGACTTATGATTTCGGCGCAGTGGCTGAGCGGGTTGCTGGTGACATAGAAGCCGAGGACCTGTTTTTCGTATGCGAGCATCTGCGGCTCGGGCCAGGGGGCGGCGTACGGCAGCTTTTTGTGGTCCTGTGAGTAGTCGGTTTTTGTGACTTGGCCGAAGAAGCTAAGCTGTCCGTTGTTTTTGTCGGTCTGGACGGCCTGGCCTATTTGCATGGCTTTTTCGAGCCCTTTGGTCATCTGAGCGCGGTTTCCGCCGAGGCGGTCGAATGCGCCTGCTTTTATGAGGGCGTCGAGGATCTGTTTGTTGGCGGCGCGGAGGTCAACGTTTTCGCAGAAGTGGAACAAGCTCTGGAACCGTCCTGTTTTTTCCCTTGCGTGGATGATTTGCTCGACGGCCTTTTCACCGACGCCTTTAACGGCGGCCAGGCCGAAGCGGATGACGCCTTTCCTGGGTTTTTCGTTTTCGCTGGCCTTATAGAGGGGAGTGAAATCGACGCCGCTTTCGTTGATGTCGGGGGGCAGGACCTCGATACCCATATCGGCGCATTCGGCGATGTAGTCAACGATTTTGTCGGTGTTTTGCATTTCGTATGTGAGCAGGGCGGCCATATATTCGACGGGCCAGTGGACTTTCATATAGGCGGTCTGGTAAGCGATGAAGGCGTAGCGGGTGGAGTGTGATTTGTTGAAGCCGTAGCCGGCGAATCGTTCAATAAGCTCGAAGATTTGTTTTGCCCGGGGTTTTTTGAGGCCTTTGTCGGAGCAGCCAGTGATGAATCTTTCTTTTTCTTTGGCGATGGTCTTGGCCTTCTTTTTGCTTATGGCTTTTATGAGCGTATAGGCCTCTCGCAGGGGGATGTCGCCGAGCTGGTTGCAGATGCGCATCACCTGTTCCTGGTAAACCATGATGCCGTAGGTTTCTTCGAGAATGTCGTTCATAATGGCGTGGGGAAGAGACCATTTTCCGCCGTGCTTTCGGTCGATGTAATCCGGGATGAGCGTCATAGGGCCGGGTCGATAGAGGGCGTTTGCGGCAATGAGGTCCTGGATTCTGTCGGGCTTCATTCTTATGAGGAGCTGCTGCATGCCGCCTGATTCGAACTGGAAGATTCCTTTTGTTTTCCCTTTTGCGAAGAGCTTAAAGACGGCGGGGTCGTTCAGGTCGAGTTTTTCGAGGTCGATGTCACGGTCGTGTAATTGTTTTACGAGCTGTCTCGCTCGTTCGAGGACGGAGAGTGTTTTTAGCCCGAGGAAATCCATTTTGAGCAGGCCGACTTTTTCGACCGTAGGGCCTTCAAACTGTGTGATGATGTCGTCGGAGCCGGGTGCTTTGTAGAGCGGGATGAAGTTGGTGAGAGGTTCGTCGGCGATGACGACACCGGCGGCGTGGACGGAGGCGTGTCGTGCGAGGCCCTCGAGTTTCTTGCTGATGTCGATGACCTTTCGAGTCTGGGGGTCTTTTTCGTAGGCCTGCTTTAGCTGGGGTTCGGTCTGGAGGGCGACGTCGAGCGTCATGCCGAGGGATTCGGGGACGAGCTTTGCGAGGCGGTCTGCTTCGCGCAGCGGGACATCGAGGACTCTGCAGATATCGCGGATGACGGCGCGTGCTTTCATTGTTCCGAAGGTTATGATTTGAGCGACGTGGCCGTATTTCTGCCGGACGTAGTCGATGATTTTGGGCCGGCTTGTCTGGCAGATGTCGATGTCGATGTCGGGCATTTCGTTTCTTGCCGGGTCCATGAAACGTTCGAAGAGCAGGTCGTACCTGACGGGGTCGATGTTGCAGAGGCCGAGCAGGTAGCCGACGAGTGTGCCGACGCCGCTGCCTCTTGCGCCTACGGGGATATTGTTCTTGTGGGCGTAGTCGCAGAAGTCCCAGACGATGAGGAAGTAGCTTGCAAAGCCCTTCGATTCGATGACGTTGAGTTCTCTGTCGAGTCGTTCTTTAATCTGGTCTGTGAGCTGCGGGTAGATCTGGTTTGCCTTTTCGTAGCAGAGTTTTGTGAGGAACTGTTCGGCAGTAGAGCCGTCGGGCGGGGCGAATCGTGGTGCGTGTCGAGTTTTTAGATCGAGCTCGACGTTGCAGCGTTCAGCGATGGCCAGGGTGTTGTCGCAGGCCTCGGGCGTGTCGGCGAAGAGGTCTCTCATCTGTTGAGGGCTTTTGAGGAATACGTCGGCCGGATAAATCATTCTGGTCGGGTCGTCGGCTTTCTTGCCGGTGCTGATGGCGCAGAGACAGTTGTGTGCCTCGTGGTCGTCTTCTTCGAGGAAGTGGACGTCGTTAGTGGCGACAAGCCCTATGCCGAGTTTTTTTGCCAGGTCTATAAGGGCCTGTCGGGTATTGGGGTCGTCGCCCTGGTGGTTTTGTATTTCGATGAAGAATCTTTCGGTGCCGAAGATTTTGAGGTATGTTTCGGTGGTCTTTGTTGCGGCCTTTTGGTTTCCGGCGGCGAGATTGACGGCTATTTCGCCTTTGAGGCAGGCGGTTGTGGCGATGAGACCTTCGTTTAGCTCGGCGAGCAGGTCCTTGTCGATTCTTGGTCTGTAGTAGAAGCCCTCGAGGAAGCCGGCACTGGCGAGCTTTATGAGGTTTTGATAGCCGGTATCGTTTTCTGCTAACAGGACGAGGTGATGGGCGGCGTCACTGATGGTGGTTTTTGTGCGGTCGAATCTGCTTTTTGGTGCGACGTAGGCCTCGATGCCGATGACTGGTTTTATGTGGGCGGATTTTGCCTTTGAGTAGAACTCGACGGCGCCGAACATATTTCCGTGGTCGGTGACGGCGACGGTGTCCATATCGAGCTGTTTGCAGCGTTTTGTGAGCTTGTCGATTGATATGGCGCCGTCGAGGAGTGAGTAATGGCTGTGTAGGTGTAGATGAACAAATCCGTTGTTGCTCTGCACGGGTCAATCCTTTTTTTATGGGTTAGTTTGTTGTTGCCAATCTGCGGTTGATGGTGAATAATTGTAATTGCTTGAGAAAAAGTAATCAAGAACCAAACGAACGCAAAGGCAGTTAAGATGAAGGGGTTTTACTATGGATTGGGACCGGGAGGATAATTTCGGCAGCGGCGAAGGCAGCGGAGGTGCGGGTCCGCCGCCTATTCCTGTTGCGCGGCCGCTGGAGCCGAGGAGAAAGGGCAGCGGGTGGAAGGTGTTCTGGGGGGTGGTTC
Source organism: uncultured Pirellulales bacterium (assembly GCA_964514115.1). Lineage (GTDB taxonomy): Bacteria > Planctomycetota > Phycisphaerae > Sedimentisphaerales > Anaerobacaceae > CAZEPI01. The sequence continues at coordinate 68,183 of CAZEPI010000011.1, forward strand.
TGGCGCTATCGGTCTTTGCGAACATCATTTTGTTTTTGGCGCTCGTGGGCACGGTGGCGGTGTTTGCTGCGGGCAGAGAGCGGATGTTTATGGAGGAGGTAATCCGTAAGGGGCCTCGGACGGCGAAGATAGCGGTGGTTTCGATTAACGGGATAATCGACGATGAGCAGTCACGGGGTTTCTGGCAGCAAATGAAGGCGGTTGCTGAGGACAAATACGTAAAGGGGGTGATAGTTCGGGTGAATTCTCCCGGCGGGACGATATCCGGCAGCGACGAGATACACAACGAGATATTGAAGTATCGCGCCGAGCAGGGCAAGCCGGTCGTTGCATTTATGCAGGGGATGGCGGCATCGGGCGGGTACTATACCTCGGTGGCCTGCGAGCGGATAGTGGCAGAGCCCACCACGATAACCGGCTCGATTGGCGTGATAATGGGCTATCTCGTGTTGGAGGAGCTTTTGGAAGAGAAGCTTGGTATTCAACCGGTGATAGTCACGGGCGGTGAGAAGAAAGACTGGGTAAGCTCATTTCGCGCGCCGACGGAAGAACAGCTTGAGTATATCGACCAGCGAGTGGTCAGGCCCGCTTATGAGCGTTTTGTGCAGGTTGTGACCGACGGAAGGGAGTCGCTTTCGGCTGAGCAGGTCGGCGCGGTGGCCGACGGCGGGATTTATACGGCCCCACAGGCACTTGAGGAAGGCCTGATAGATGAAATCGGCTATATGGATGATGCGATAAAGGCGGTGCTGACTCTGGCCGGAATAGAAGAAGCGCAGGTCGTGGAGTATCGCCGGCTGTGGTCTTTTGCTCAGATGCTTGGGGCCGAGCAGAAAGGGCTGTTATCGCTTAGCAAGAGCGACCTCTATGAGCTTTGTGTGCCGCAGGTGATGTACCTCTGGACGACGTTTGAATAGCAGCAGTGCGGCGCCTGGCAGAGCGAAGCGGATATATACAGGGGCGGCCATTAGTGTGGCCGCTCTTCTCTTGTCACTGCCGCATCCAGCGCAGACAGTATTAGCGGAGAGTTGATATAAAGGAGCAATCATGAAAATCATGATTTTTAACGGTTCGCCGCGTGGTGAGTGGGGAAATACGCAGGTTATGGTTGAGGCGTTTGCCAAGGGCGCATCGCAGGCCGGTGCGGACGTGGAAACGGTATTCCTTGCGCAAAAGGAAATACAGCACTGCCGGGGCTGTCTTAGCTGCTGGCTGAAGACGCCGGGCCGGTGCGTCATCAAAGATGATATGGAAGGGCTTCTGGAGAAGGTTAAGGGCTGTGATGTTGTAGTATTTGCGACCCCTTTGTACGTCGATAACGTCACAGGGATTATGAAGAGCTTTATGGACCGGCTGATTCCATTAGGGGACCCGCATTTTAACAAGGATGAAAACGGCGAATGTAAGCATGCGCCGAGAGTTGAGAAGGTCCCCAAGGTTGTCGTCATCTCGAACTGTGGTTTTCCCGAACAGAGCCACTTTCAGGTCCTGCGGCTGTTGTTCAGGCGCGTTGCTCGGAACATGAATACCGACGTGATTGGAGAGATATATCGTGGAGCCGGCGCGATGCTTGCCGAGCATCCGGTGATAATCAAGCCGTTAATCTATCGCTACAGGCAATTGGTCCGGCAGGCGGGCAAAGAAATTGTCGAGCAGGGCCGGATATCACAGGACCTTCACCACCTTCTGGAAAAGCCCCTGCTGCCGGATGATATGTATATCTCCAATGCTAACAAGTACTTCGACAAGGTCCTTGCCGAATTGCAGGAGGGTTGAGCCGGCAGAGGCAGCAATACCCCGGTGATTATATCTGAGTTGTATGCCTGAACACAGGTGGGCCGGATGCCGCGACGTCTTGCACAGGCGCATCATCACGGGAAAAAAACAAAGGGCAAAGCCGCCGCTTGGCGACTTTGCCCTTTTGAATCCAGCGAATCTTAGTTGCCTACGTCAATCGCACTCCGCATCGCAATCGGAGTCTTCGCAGTCGGTATCGCCATCGTGGTCGTTGTCCACACCGTCGTCACAGCAGCCCTCCTCAGTGGATGGGCATGAAACCACGGATGCACACTCGTCAAATGCCTCGTTGATGGCCGTCACGGCATCGTTGATTTCGTCAAGACTGTATGGGCTGATGTCCATGCCCGCCAGCGCATCGTTCGCTAAGTCAAGCAGGTCCGCGACCGTCATATCGCCAATCGGTGACTCATACGGCACGCGGCAAGCGTCCGGGTCATCATAGGGCACAACGCAAATCCAGCCATCCTCTGGAATAGGGAAATCGCCCAGAGGCGAGTCTGTTACATCGTTGCTCAGGCAGGGTAAATCGCCTAACCTCACGTTGAGGGTCAGAGCAACCACCTGGCCGATCAGCACGTTGTTAAACCGTGATTCCTTCTTGCTGAATTCTTGTAGGATGCTCTCGGGAATGTCCGCACAATTGAAATTGCCCGCAGGCAGTCCATTAGGTTCGCCGCCTGCCGGCAGCAGGTCAATGATGCAGTCAGAGCTGGCAAGCGTTATCGAATGCCCGTCACGACCGACGACTACCGGGTCGGCACCGTCATCGATGAGCTCGTCAATGAGGTCGGCCGTCTTCTCCCCGCATGCCCTGCCGCCGGCATTGCCATAGAAGCCCTGCGTGAAGCTGCAGTAGGTATCACCGGGAGCTTCCACCGTGACTTCTTCGAGGCCACAGCCGCTACTGCACGGGTCGTTGTTGGCGTCTCCGCTGTAGTCTGCCGTCCAGCTATAAATACCGGCAGCCACGGCGGTGTAGCCACCACTGGTGCCGTAGGCGCCGTTTCCATTGACAGTTACAGTATCCGTCCAGATTACGGCGCCTTCGCAACTGGTGTCATCCGGCCCATAGAGGTTGAACGTGATGCTGCCAGTCGGGTTGTAGCCGCCGGAGAGGGTAGCTGAGTCGTTCAGCGTACTACCGACAGGAGCTATGCACGGGTCGGGAGCAGTTTCGATACTGGGGGTCACCGGCCCTACCGTGACCTCTTCGAGGCCGCAGCCGCTACTGCACGGGTCGTTGTTGGCGTCTCCGCTGTAGTCTGCCGTCCAGCTATAAATACCGGCAGCCACGGCGGTGTAGCCACCACTGGTGCCGTAGGCGCCGTTTCCATTGACAGTTACAGTATCCGTCCAGATTACGGCGCCTTCGCAACTGGTGTCATCCGGCCCATAGAGGTTGAACGTGATGCTGCCAGTCGGGTTGTAGCCGCCGGAGAGGGTAGCTGAGTCGTTCAGCGTACTACCGACAGGAGCTATGCACGGGTCGGGAGCAGTTTCGATACTGGGGGTCACCGGCCCTACCGTGACCTCTTCGAGGCCGCAGCCGCTACTGCACGGGTCGTTGTTGGCGTCTCCGCTGTAGTCTGCCGTCCAGCTATAAATACCGGCAGCCACGGCGGTGTAGCCACCACTGGTGCCGTAGGCGCCGTTTCCATTGACAGTTACAGTATCCGTCCAGATTACGGCGCCTTCGCAACTGGTGTCATCCGGCCCATAGAGGTTGAACGTGATGCTGCCAGTCGGGTTGTAGCCGCCGGAGAGGGTAGCTGAGTCGTTCAG
>CAZEPI010000011.1:71864-112818 GCA_964514115.1 uncultured Pirellulales bacterium
ACGTGATGCTGCCAGTCGGGTTGTAGCCGCCGGAGAGGGTAGCTGAGTCGTTCAGGGTACTACCGACAGGGGCTGTCGTGGGGTTCGGTGTAGTAGAGATTTGAGGGGTTTCCGGCTCTACCGTCACCGGCTCATCGGCGCAGCCGCTGCTCGCGGGTTCGTTGTTGCCGTCGCCGCTGTACTCTGCCGTCCAGTGATACGTACCTACTGTATCGCTGACGTAGCCCGTCGTGGTGTTGTAGACCCCGTTACCGCTGACCGCTACAGCCTCCGTGTAGACAGGAGCACCTTCACAGCTCGTATCACCAGGGGCAAAGAGTTTGAAGGTGATAGTGCCCGTGGGATTGTCGCCGTCGGAGAGGGTAGCTGAGTCTTGCAGCGTAGCACCTACCGTGGCCGTTGCGGGGTTGGGGGTGGTCTCGATGGTCGGAGTCGCCGGCTGTAAGAGATCGGCACCCTTTATCTGGTTGTCCTGGCTTCCCAGTGACGACGTATCAAGATAGTCAAGTTTGAAATGGTAAGGTCCGCCGCTAATCGAGGAAGCGCCCAGGCTGGGGCCCCAGGTAAAGCCGGCGCCGTCCCCACCCTTGGCAAGGTGCCCGGCCATCTCGATCAAGAATTGTTCGGCGTTGGACGTCCATGTCAATTCGTACTCGGCGTATGAGTCGCCGGTGTCCGCGGTATTCGCTACGTCGTGGCTTATACTCAGTGAGCCATCGGAAAGAGTAGCACCGCTTGGAGCGTAGATCCTGATCGTGCGATTTCCGCGTATTGCTTCATAGGCGTCGAGCTTGTCTTGGGTCGAACCATCCTTACTAACATAAGGATCATCTGGAACCACAACATCAATGTAGTTCCCTCCTGACCGGAGAGCCAGGGCGGTTGCCTGAAGTGTTTTGGGCGGACCAATCTCATCGCCAGTCGCTTCTGCGTCGGTGAGATCGCCGCCGCTCACGTTAACGAATGGTACTCCAGCTTCAGCCGCGTCCGCCACCATCTGGTCATAGCTGATAAGGAAATCGTAGGCGTGAATACCTGCCTTGGTGAATTGGTGTGACAATGTGAGAGTATGTTCATCCCCCGGAGCGGCCGGTACATTAGTGAAAACCACCCGCTGGCCCACACCCATGCCCTCGTAGTAACTGGAGTTATTGGCCTGGAGAATTGAGCCGATCCAGTGGACTTCCCCTAACGAGTAGGGGGAGTCATTATTCGCGACCTGCTTGAAGTCCACAACGAGTGCAGCCCCAAGAGCCTGGCCTGTGAAGCTTAACATTAGGCCCATAAACACGACAAGCGTCATAAAGACTCCAATCGCTTTTTTTGTACGCATCATCTTTTTCTCCTTTCCAAAATTCCTACCTTTAAGTTAAGATACGCTACCAACGTTCCTAAAACCCTTGTCCACACCTCCGTGTGCGTATGCGGCTTTTGTCCCTAAGCTTCATCGTAGCAGCCACGACAGGCTGTGAGCGCGCTGCGTGGCCGCTCAGAGCCAAAGCCACATCCCGCTTGTCCCATATACGCTGCCCTCCTTTCAATGGAAGAGCCTGTTTTTGTCGCGATGATTTGCATTTTCATCTTTCTGTTTTTTCTCGTTTATCAAAACCGCGAGGCTGATGCCGCGGTCATCGGGTCATCTTTTAATCGTCCGGCTGGTTGCTGCCCTCCTGGGCTGATGCGTCGCCGGTTTTTTCGGCCTGCTGGTCTGAGTCTTCTGCCGGCTGGTCCTGGCTCTGCTGCTGTTCGGCTTCCTGTTCTTCTTGTTCAGCTTCTTGTTTCGCCTGCTCGGCCTGTTCTTTTGCTTTTTTTGCCTCGGCTCTTGCCTTTTGCAGCTCGGCTCTTAGGTTCTTTATTTCTGTTTCCTTCTTCTCTATCTCTGCTTCTTTCTTCTCGGCTTCGGCCTTCGTCTTTTCGAGTTGTTCATTGGCTTTTTCTGCCTCGGCTTGGGCTTGGTCGATTTGTTCTTTGTCTGCTTCGGACTGTTCTTTTGCCTTTTGTGCCTCGCTTGCCGCAAGTTCCGCTTCGTCTTCGGCCTCTCTTAACTTGCGCCGGGATTGCTCTCTTTTTTGCACAAGCTCGTAGTGCTCTTGTTCGAGTTGCTGTAATTTCAACTCGTGTTCTTTTTCACGGGCCTCGGAACCAAAAGGATCCGTGATAGCACCGTGAAGTCCGCCTGAGTAATCTACTGTTTCATGCCTTCGTCTAACCTCTTCGATTATTTCTTCGTTAGGTATGCCTCCGCTTGAAATAGTCGGAGTGAGTATGAACATGGTCTCTACCGCACGCTCTTCAAAATCTTTGCTCGAAAACAGAATCCCCAGCAAAGGTATATCCTTTAGCAAAGGCACACCGCGGACAACCGTATGCTCTTCAGACTTTCTTATACCTCCAATTACAAGGCTCTCGCCGGGCCTTATACGGTTTTCCTGGTTGTAGATTTCTCTCTTTGAGACGATTCGTATCTGTTTAACGCCGTCGGGAATATTCTTTGAGCCGATGGTTGCGGTTGTTTCCAGACCAATATAACCGTCGGCAAAAACATGAGGTGTGATTTCAAGTGCATCTATCACATCAACATATTCCGTTCTTGTTTCGACGAATCCCTCTCTGTCGTGAAGATATGTTCTTTCGAGCGGAACATGCTCAGACGACATTATCTTTGCCGTTTTACCGTTGACTACCTCCAGCGATGGATTCATCAAAACTTTGAGATAACCTCTGGACTCAAGGATATCTACCACAGCAAGAAAATCCCGCCCAACGCTGCTGTATCCGACTTTAAGTCCCATTTTGGCCCGCCTTATTTCTCTCAGCGATGCGCCGGGGAATGCAGGCAGAGGCGTGCTCTCCGTTACCAGGTCGAGAACATCAGCCCCAAAAAGACGCGCCGAACCTCCTGCGGTAATCTCCTCACCCAATAAGTCACCGATTTCTATAGTGGTTTCCCAGTCTAATGTGTCGTCTGCGTAGAGCTCGGATATCAGACAGTCAATCTTTACTTGAACAGGCGGGACATCAATCATCTCCAGCGTTTCGAGTACTGCTTCGACATCTCCACGCGCCGGACATCTGACCACTATCTGATTCGTGGCAGGGTTGCTGCTGACGGTGTAGTCCGGAAGCTGTTCTGCTTTACCCTTTTTGTCGAAGAGCTTTGTGGCAAACTGCTCATTGACCACTTCCTCCAATTCGGCGGCTAAATGATACTTGCAGAAGTAAAATAATTTATACTCTGTTGCACCGCCGACTGTTTGCTCGACGATTTTCGCAGGCTTATGATAGATGCTCGGCAACGCTGCGTTAGAATCAACAACAGGTGCCAACGCCCTTTCCTTTACCTCGTCACGGGTGCGCTGGGATTGCATATAGGCGGTCTTCTCATCGAAGAAGTCCCCGCAGCCGCAGCAGAAGAGGGCTATCGAGACAATAGCGAGATACCGGACAACTGTTCGTGTGTGGCTGAGTTTTGGTTTTTTGCCGCCCATGGTTGGCGACCTCCAAAAAAGTTCCACTCATAAAATGGTCCAAAGCTTCGCGCCTTGGCTTTATTCGGGCTATCTTCACTTCATCGGACTCTGCCCTGAGTTGGCTCCAGCCCGTTTGCCACATTCTCAAGTTTCTATCACCTGCCGGGCCCGGCGACCAGGCCGGCCCCGGCCCAAACTCAAAACAACGTTTCTTTCCCGACTAAGGACAAGTCTCGAGGACGTCGATGCCTATCATCAACTGGGTCGCTTCGGCATCTGCGAGTGTTACTATGACTGTGCGCGTACCAAGGTCGGCCTTGTTGCCGACATCGATGGTAACCTCGAGCGTATCGTTGTCAACCGGATTTGTGTCCGTAACCTGTATGTCGTCGCCAAAGTCCACATCTGCTACCCCGGCGGAGAAGTCGGCATACTTCGGCGAGGATTCGAGCGTAACGGTGACACCGCTACTATCGGGTTCTACGCAGGCCGGGCTAATCGACTTCAACGGGTCCGGCACTGTCGTCTGTACGCCTTCGTAAAACCGAAGCTGGGCGATCCTCGCGCCGTTATTGTCATAGCTCCAGAAGTACTCCTCCAGCGTGTCATCAAAGAGTGGCACTCTCATATACTCATATTCTTCGCAGACGCCCGCGACTTCGTTATAGTCCACGCAGACCCAGGCATAGATGTAGAGCAGCTCTTTGCTTACATTCTCGAATTTATTCTTTCCATGTCCGGTCTCGCGGACGGCCACTATTCTTGCGTCTGAGCACAGTTCTACGTCCTCCAAGGGGTCTGTAGCACAGGTCGCCATTATGACTCTGCCGCCGGGCTTGCCGCGCAGACGGAAGTAAACCGAGTACTCGGTAGTACCGGTGTTATCAGGGTCAGGATTGGGAAGCTGGAACTCTGCGGGGCTTGCGCTGGTTGCCACACAATCGAGGACAGCAAAATCATCGCCTTCGGTCAGCATAATCTTCGACTTGCCCTCCATGGGGACAAAGATTCGGTGGCCTTCGCCGCAGCCGATGTCGGCCTTTTTGTCGATCTTGTCCATTCCGATGATGTTGAGATTGTAGTGTGGGCCGCTCGGGACATTGTTGCCCTTGCCGGCCAGTGCCATGTTCAGCGGCATTGCAACGACAATAAGGCAAACGATGAGTCCGGTTAGCCGTTTCTTGCTTATCATCTTTTCTTGACCTCCTCTTTTGTTTTTACGTCGTTTCATGTACCATTTTGAGTTTGTGTCTGCATACGCTGATTATAGCTGCTTGTCAATCCGTTGATACGTGTCGATTCCCTACGCTTAGACGACATTGCTCAGATTAGGTCCCATTCCTTTCTCCCACCAATTGATTCAGTTTGGGTGTTTGGCTACTGCCTATATGGATGTTCCGGCAGGGTCGGCGGTCGCAACGGTGCAGCGGTTGTGTTTCGGCGCAGCGGGACGGCGAATTGGTGAAAAGGGGAAAGACCTTGTCCCGTTGATGGGCGGGTGTCTGCTTCCTGTAGGGCCTTCGCATCACGACTCCTCCACGTCAATACATACAGGCGTTCGTGAGAGCCATTTGTCCTGCACCCAAGCGAGCGCACAGCGCCCGACAAATCATACTGCCGTCCTGGCATTTACTCCCACTCCATCGCGTGTTAGAACTACCTGCATTATCATCAGAAGTCAAGAGCAAAATTGCCGAAATTATCAAATTATTTCTTTGGGCCGGATTGCCGGCGAGAATCGCGGTTTAGGTCAATTCCTACTCTGTCTTGGGGTGTTTCGGTGCTGGCTGTCGGTCTTGGGGCGGTAAAGGTTGTCGGGGCAAGGCGTTAGGATATGAGCTGGGAGCGTAAAGGGGGTTTTTTCGCAGGATAAGAGGAGCATTTGCGGGCTCAGCGGGGTGTGGGCGAGTCGATGCCCGACTTGGTTGTCTCAGAAGCGGGGTTTCGGTATTATGGAGAGGTGATGAAACGACGGGGTTTTACGCTCATTGAACTTCTGGTAGTGATTTCAGTCGTCGCGCTTCTGATGGCTATCTTGATGCCGGCGCTGCGCAGGGCGCGTGCTCAGGGGCATGGGGCGGTGTGCATGAGCAATATGCGTCAGATTGGCCTTGCGGCGTACATGTATTCGGATGACTGGGATACGTATATTCCGCGCGGCACGCAGAATTCTACCGAGACGTGGTATCAGCTTTTCATGCCGTACCTGAATCAGCGTGCGATAGGGGACGATTATCGCAATGTAAAGATTTATCGGTGCCCTGCTTATCCGGATAAGGAGCAGACGGTTTGCTTTGTGAACAACGGGTGGGACTTCAAAGATACCAATGACATAGTGGGCTTCGAGATTAGCGAACCCACACCGACGCTGAACTGTCGGCGGCTCGATAAGACGATATATCTGGCCGACAATTCGTACGGACCCTGGCGCGACATAATCACAGAGCTCGGAGATTTTGGCTGGCATATGTGCGACGTCTGGGACCCTCTTCATCTGCCGTCGAACGAGTATGCAGGGACAAATGCGTGGGGTGGCAGGCGCATTGCCGCCACGCGACATATCAAGAAAGGCGGGGGGTGCAATGTCCTGTATCTGGACTGGCACGTGGGCTGGGTCGCTGCGGAAGATATGGACGCCGACATGTGGCGATGGTGGAAATAAACACGCCGCCGCCTGATGCGACAACCAGCGTTATCGTCTCAGGCGCGGGGTCAATCACAGATGTAGTCGTTAGGGTCGTAGCCCAGGTCTCCCCAGGCGTGGAGCTGAACCCATTCAAGGTCTTCATTGCAGGGCTGAGTCTTCTGCTCCTCAGACAAAGTATAGCCGTAACCAGACTCCACAAGCGAACAGAACCAGATGGTGCATGGGTCTGCCCACTGTTGGAACTCTGCATGGCCGTCCGCAAACGACCACGTGCTGCCGACGTGATGCCGACAGGGAGGGGCATCGTGCCACTGGGGTGCGTTCCACCGGAGGGTCCAACTGTCGATGGTTACCCGTCCTTCGTCAACAAAGACGAATCGCGAAGCGGGCCGGCGAATCTCCATAAGGTTCATAATGGGCGGGCCCAGTGTGCAGTCACCGCCGTTATTGTGGCAGTCCTGGTCCCATGTTGCAGCGCCGGCCATCGCATCGACAATGGAATATGAAAGCATTTCACATTCGTCAGCAGTAGGGCACCTGAAGGCCTTCAGATTCGGCAGGTATTGACACAACTGGTTCGTCCCCCGGACCTGACTGCTGCCGACGGTTGTGTACGTATTTGGGTCTTTCAGCATAGCTTCCTGCTTCTCGACCTCGCATTGTGACATAGCAGAGTACATTTCAAACATCCTGCCGACCCAGGGCGGCCAGGGGGCATCGGTCGGGTTGCCCCCGCCCCAGGGTGTGCCATTCAAATACTTGCCGAAGCCGTGACTTCCGTTTGGAATCCTGCCGTCACGGTCCTCTGCCCACATAAGCCACGCGACGTGCAGGTTTCTAAGGTTACTGAGGCAAATCTCTCTCTTTGCCCGTTCGCGCCCGCCCCGGCCTGCTGCCCCTAAGGCCGTCACCAGAAACGCTGCACAGAAAATAGTCACTAAGAGGTCAGCTATTGAGTATTTTGTATTATTTCCGGTCATTTCTCTACTCCTTAAGCCATGCGTCGGCCAACAGGGCAAAATCTGAGAAGTCTACATACCAGTCCCTGTTGATATCACCGCCCAAATACTCGTTAAACCCAATGTAATCACAGCCGGAGTCCATATATGTATCCGTGCAATAAGGCCAGTCCTGCGTAAATTCACCCAGGTCGATTAGTCCGATAGCGCGGTCGCTGTTGAGGTCTGCCGGTCTGTGCAGCGCCAGTGGTTGGGCTTCACAGGATTCGCCTGAAAATGCCCAGACCCGGTTGTTGGCGTCGCTGACAATCAGGGTGTTGTCATCGGCGATAACGGGAAAGCTCAGGTAGTCGTCGGTCTCAAATCGGGCCAGCTCTTCTCCATTCGGGTCAACCACGCAGAGGAAGCCATCGTCACTTGCGGCATAGATAAGCCCGTCACTGCCGACGGTCATTGTAAAGCCGCCGACCATTCCAAGACGGCTCACCCACCTGATAGTCCCGTTGGGGTCAATAGCGCGGAGGTGCGGGTCGTCGAAGTTGACGTATATTGTCCCATCAGGGCCGATGACCGGCTCACTAAAGCCCGAGTTGCTCAGGTGATAGTCAATAACAGGTGGCTGATTGTACTCACTCCTGTCGTAGTAAGTGCTCTCAAACCAGCCGCTGCAGGGGTCGGCCAGAGCGACCGACCAGAGGATTGCGCCTGAATTCGGGTCGACGGCGTATAGATTCGGCTCGTAGAGAAGCGTTACGTATATCGTTCCATTCGGGCCTGCAACCGGCGAGGCAAAAGGCCACGGTGGATTGCACGGGTCGGCTGCAGCGCCGAAATCGCAGGCCCACCTAACAGACCCGTCATTCGCATCAAGGGCATAAAGGTTGGGGTCGTGCAGGCCGGCTGCGTAGATAGTTCCATCGGCGGCTACCGTGGCAGAGGCAAGAATTGCAGCATCGTAGGATGTGAAACCACCGCTCTGGAAGGTCCACAGCTCGCTGCCGTCCCGGCCCAGGGCGTAGAGGATGCCGTTTTGTGAGCAGACGTAGATGTCGCCGTCGGGTCCAACAGCGGCCGATGAATAAATCGGCCCTGCGGCGGCGAATGTCCAGCGAAGATTACCGTCGGTGTCAATGGCATAGAACCGGCCGTCCTGACCGGCAACATAGACCGTGCCGTCCGCACCGATTGTCGGCGAACATAGTATGGCAGAGTTGATATCGTAGCTCCACAGGCCGACCCCGTTCGCATCGAGCGCATATAGATTCCCGTCTTCGCACGGCACATATACTGACCCGTCCGCCCCGACCGTTGGCCCCGCTGAGACCGGCCCATCCGCCTCGAACACCCACTTAACACATCCAAGCTCCGGACCCGCCTTGCTGCTCAGGCCCGGCCTTTGGAAGTCGCCACCTAATGTTTTCCAGATGGCCTGCACAGGCGGACCCTCGACAAACGGCTGGACCTTGAATGGCTCGCTCAGCTCGCTTACGGTGTTCCAATCGGGTATGCTCGGCAGCACCAGCAGGACACAATCGTCTGAATCAACTCCGCCCGGTATATCCCAGAGCCACGAGCCGGTATCGGCAAGGTCAAAGCCGGCAGGCATCCACCACCACCCGCCGTCGCTGCTGAACCATATATCGACATCGCCGTCAAAGCCGGGACTCTCCCACTTGATACTCCGCGAGCTTCCCGCTGCAAATACGTCGCCTGTCTTAGGACTGGTCACTCTAAGCACCTGCTCGGGCGGCGCCTCATCGGCCCCCATATCAATCACAGCCCCTGCCACGCGCGGCTCGCCGTCAATGTCCTTCCACCCCAGACCCGGCGTAATCATAATATTGCCTGTGTCGATGCAGGGTGAGCCGTCCTGCAAATGAAGGTCGCCGAAGTCGTCGTTGTCGCCTACGCCCCAGCCGTCCCCGCCGTCGTCCGGGTTGCGCACAAACATCGGGTCGGCGTCGATATTATTCTCGCCCTGGCCTGTCCAGCCGCCCTCTATGTCACTGTCATATACCTGCACCGATTCGTTGGGACTGCCGATTTCATCGCCTCCGTCTCTCATGATGCCGCTGGTTATGAAAACCCTGGTGGTAGCGGAAGCACAGGATAGTGCGTTGCCGCTGGCCGCTGCATTCCCGGCGAACGTGCCGGCGATGACTTTGGGTGGATATTTTGCATAAATCGCGCCTCCTTCGTTCCCAGCCGTATTACCGGCAAAGCAGCAACTGTAAACATGAAGTCCACCATAGTTGTATATTGCCCCGCCCAAGAAGGCCGCTGAGTTCCCCTGGAAAGTGCTGCTCCGGATAATCGCAGAGCCCGAATAGACGCAGAGCCCGCCACCATCTTCAGCGGTATTGTCTGCAAACATAGTGCTCTCGACTCGGACAGAGCTGTAAAACCCGCACCAGAAGCCGCCACCGCCGTATGGTGCACCGCTCCCGGTCGCAGAGTTGCCGCTTATCGCACAATTGCTGATTATCATATCACTTTCCCTGCTGGCTATGCCCCCGCCGTAGTCCGCCGAATTGTTTGCTATTTGACACCTGCTTATGGTGGGAGATGCATAATAACAGTAAATGCCTCCGCCACAGAATTCATACCCATTGACGATGGTCAGGCCATCGAGAACGGAATCGGGGCCTTCTGCGCCGTGGAAGTAGAAACCGCGGTGCGGCTCGGCCTGGCTGCCGTTGCAGTCGATGATAGTGGCGGTGACGACGCAGGGGTCGTTCGGGTCTGTTGAGCGGACGGTAATTCCCTTGCTGAGAACGTCGATGTCGCGATTCCCGTCGCCTGTATAGGTGCCCGGCTGGACTTCGACAACGTCCCCCTCATCTGCGTCGTCGATAGCGGCCTGAATCGTGCTGAAATCCGCTCCACCGTCGTCGTCAACGGTGATGACCCGCCCGCTGCACGGCTCGGCTGCAACCAGAAAAACAAATGTCATAAGAACAAACTGTATTGCTGCGAAATGGCCGGCCCGCTGGCATAATTCAATAATGCCTCTTCCCATAGTATCGCTCCTCTCTGTCTTCGCCCCCCGCAAAAGACACTTATGTTCGTATATTTTTAATTGTACCCGCAGGCCTGAAAACTGTCAAGGGAAAAGTGGGCGAATAATCGTTTCTTTCTCCAGAGCACTTTTAGGTTAGAAGGGAAAGCCCCTTTGACCGGGGGCGGCGAATGGGTGATGCAGGATTCGAACCTGCGACCGGCTGATTAAGAGTCAGCGGAGTCAAAACGGTAACTATCGTTAAACAGAAGATTTATGAAAAGGTGAAACCGGCGCTTACAAACCAGCTTACAAAGAAAAGCCCAAAAGCAGGCAAAATCACACCCAAGACCTGCCTCCAGACCTGACCGAATTCGTAGCGGTCTGGCCTGAGCTTCCAGAGGATGTCAAGGCAGCAATCAAGGCGCTGGTCAAGCCATTTATTACTGAGTGAACAACACGTGATTGAGCCGCGTACAAAGGTTTCGATAGCTGTAACTGAAAGGGCTGAGGTTTTCTGTAGTCCACTACTCTTCCTCCCTCAGCTTTTTTTTCTTGCGCAGTCGGAGCGCAATTGTGCCACTTTCCTGTCAGCAACTGTATGAAGTCAGGCACAGAAGCAGGCTGAAAATGCCAAGAACGTAGCAATTACAGCCAACTAATTGCTAAGAAATGCTAAGGATATACGTATTACGTGCAGCAATATACTAACAAATACTAAGGATTTAGCTGATACAGGCAGGGAAATTGTAGAAAAATGTTAATAAAAGATAACCTTGAGCCGCATTTAGAGCGGTTGAAGCGGGAAAAGCCGGAGGAAAAACCTAAGAAAACCATAGGTTTGGCAGCTGACTTGGGTTCGGTGACTTGGTTAGGCAGTGTCCGGAACCGATAGTCACGTGCAGGCACAGATAGTCAACCCGAAAAACGTACAAGCGGGTATGGGGGGAGGGGAAACGGCTCGGATTTGCGAAAAGGTACTACATAGCGCGCAGCAGCTTTGGAGTCCCAACTGTTCTCGGCCTCTTTGATACCTACCCCACCGGGCAGGGGGGAGCGGGGGTGTATGGGACCCACTGCAAGGAATCCCTTATGGGATGTCAAAGACAAGCCAGTTTGTCGCCCAGACCCCCGCAATTCAAGCTGTATCAAGCGCTCTCATGACCTCACTACTATTTGTTGGTGGGTCTTGTGGGCGAACAAACCCAAATGCCAGGCTCTGGTATGATACGATTAGTGGCTGACTTGGCCTTCTCTGACAAGCCTGAATGAGTATAATATCCCCAGCCAGCTCAATAGGAGCTTGGTCCACATGAACACACACGGGGTAGTGCAAGGAGACAGACCGTGAGAAGGACAACAATTGTACTGATGTGCTGTCTGGCAATTTTGTGTCAGGCGACCCAAACCAACGAGAAGAAGGCTGGGGAAATCTGCACTTCGGCTCTCGGTGCTGAAACTCATTCTGTTGGAAGCTCTAAATGTGCTTAAGGGAAAAAGTATGCGGCTCAAGGCTATGTTAAGGGTTCTGATAGTAACAGTGTTTGCTTTGAATATGAATCCGGTTTCGGGGGCAAGTGAGAGGCTGACAGCAAAATGGATTTGGGCAGAGCGTGACGACCACAACAGCTACAACGACTTCATTATTGCTCGCAAGACATTTACGGTTCGTGAAGTAGTTGATGGCCAGATGATTATCACGGCTGATACGCGCTACCGTTTGTTTGTGAACGACCAATGGGTGAATGACGGTCCGTGTCGAAGCTGGCCTAATCATTACCAGTATGATGTGCTGAATATTACACCGTACCTCAACGTCGGTGAGAATGAGATTCGCATTATCGCCAATTACTTCGGCACAGGGACCTTTCATCAGTTGTGTCAGCAGGCAGGGCTTCTGGTCGAGCTGGATGTGAAGACTGCAGGAGGCGATTCACTCAAGATCGTCTCCGACGATTCCTGGGGAGTGGCGGATGTATCGACATGGGTACGGAACGTACACAAGAAGTGCGTGCAGATGGGGCCGTACGAGATCTATGATGCGCGTAAGGAAGGTAAACTCAATTTCAAATCTGCGATGGAACTCTTCGAAGCCAATGGCGGTCCATGGAAGGACCTGAATTCGCGCGATTGTCGGCTGCTGTCACGCGAACCGTTCAGTCTCAAGCGTTTTGTAGGCGCTAATGTCGTGGCCGATGACTGGATGAGCTTTGGTTTTCGTAATGAGCAGTATCTCTATCCGGGCCTAATTGATACGAACCATTCGGTTTCCATGCTGAGTGCTGTGGCGACTGTTATCCGGTGCGACAAGGCTGTGACACTCCATTTTCAAAACTACCCTTACGGGAACTATCACTTCTATGTAAACGGCAACCGGACGCGGGGTCCGGTGGAGTTAAAGGCCGGTGCGCACTTCTTTCTTGCGGTTATTGGAGACCCATTCAAGCATTGGTTTCGCGATACGGTCATCCGCTTTGTGGAAACAAAAGGCTTTGACCTGGAGAATCCCCTCGATAGCAACAAAAAGAATCCCTGGTGCTTTGTTGCCTTCGAGGAGGGCAAGTATGTGAATGTTGATTACAGGTATCGTCAACTCGACCGCGCAGAGCAAGAGGAAATCGAGAAGCGCATACGTGATGTCGGCGAGAGATTCGCCGCGGCGGCGACCGATGCTGCATCATTTAAGCGGGAGGCGGGCACCATCGCGCTTACGCTGGATTCAGATACAGAGCTGCTGGACGATCCACACCTGCAGTTCCAGGCTCGTCGTGTCATTGGCAGCGCGGCAAAGCTGGTCAAGAATTGCGCGGCGCTGATGCATGACAATACCGAAATGACAGTTGTACAGCCCTCGAAGGATGGTGACATCGAGCTTGTCTACGACTTCGGAGAGCAGAATTGCGGTTACTATGAAATAGACCTGATCGCGGAGGAAGGGCTCCAGGTAGACCTGGCTCAAGTCGAATATATCAACCCGGCAGGAGAGGTCCAGCACACAGCAGCGTACCGGAACAGTATGCGCTACATTTGTAAAGAGGGGCATAACGAGTTTGTATCCCTCTGGCGTCGCTCGGGACGCTATATGTTCATTTACCTGCGTAATCAGACCAGGCCGGTGAGCATTCGCAATGTCCGGATGATTGAGTCAACGTATCCGGTTAACTGCACAGGTTATTTCAGGTGCAGTGATCCGACACTCGATAAGCTATGGGAGATATCAGCGCGAACGCTGAAGCTCTGCATGGAAGACACGTTCACTGACTGCCCGCTGTTCGAGCAGACTTTCTGGGTGGGTGACTCTCGCAACGAGGCGGTCTTTGCCTATACTGCCTTTGGTGCGGAGGACCTTGCCCGTCGGTGTATCCTTCTGGCAGGTCAGTCACTGGAGAAATACCCAATAGTCCTCTCGCAGGTGCCGTCGACGTGGGAGACGCTTCTGCCTGCATGGAGTTATCTGTGGGGATGCTCGGTGTGGGATTACTATTTCTATACCGGCGACAAGGCATTCATTGAGCAGATCTGGCCGATGGTCATCAAGAACCTCGAAGGAGCCGAGAGCGGCGGTTACACGCGATTCGGCCGGGTCAGCGAAAACATGCTGCTGGTCGGTGCAGTGAATGCCGCGCTGAAGTGCGCTGATGTTCTTGGTGATGCGGAAAGAGCAACGTGGCTCCGAGAATATCGCGCCCGGCTTGTTACCGCAATCAACGCATCCTGGGAC
Organism: uncultured Pirellulales bacterium; assembly: GCA_964514115.1. Taxonomy (GTDB): domain Bacteria; phylum Planctomycetota; class Phycisphaerae; order Sedimentisphaerales; family Anaerobacaceae; genus CAZEPI01. The sequence continues at coordinate 85,660 of CAZEPI010000011.1, forward strand.
GATGACAAACAGGGTTACGTCGCGGACAGATTCCGGAGCCGTACCGACGACCGCGCAATAAGTCTGCAGGCGTCCTCTCTCTGCCTTATCCATGATATCGTCGAAGAGAAGAATCACGATGCGGCGCTACGCGGCCTTCTGACATCGCGTGAAGGCATGATAAACATGGTTGCAGCAATAGACACAATGCATCTGTTCGAAGCGCTGGAGAAAGAGGGACACGAGGATCTCGTCATTGAGCTGATTCGTGAGAAGTATCGGCTGATGATGCAAGCGGATGCGACTACTGTCTGGGAGCGTTTCCACGGCAGCATTACAGGCGAGGGCGGATGGCCTACGCGAAGCCATTGTCACGCCTGGTCGTCCATGCCCGTCCACTTTCTCAACCGGATTATCCTCGGGATCATGCCGACAGAGCCTGGAGGAAAGGCCTTTAGGATTAGTCCTCGCCCGAACGGTCTTAGCTGGGCCAAGGGTGCATCAGCGACCATTAAAGGCCCGGTTGAAGTTTCATGGAGACTCTCGAATAAGACTCTATCTGTCACGGCGAAGGCACCAGAAGGCGTCCACCTGACGTTCGTCACAAATGACAGCATCGCCAAATACGACATCGTGTTTAATGACCGCAAACCCTGATCGCAACGTGCGAGCCACCGTTGTATACGGCCCTGTATCTAACGTCGCCAGCAAAACACAGCACCGGCCGCTTGACGATGGATAGGCAAGGAACGCAAAACTCGGAGAAAATGATGTTTGGATATGCCTGAACCCCGAAAAACCTTCAGAACGTGAGATTGTTTGCTTGCTCACGACAAGACAGCAGATGTTAGGAAAAGGTGGCTTCAGGAACGCCAATAGAAGTCCCGTGCGCGCGCACCGAACTCCGCAGATTCCCGGGTTCTTCCCACACACCTGATTCTTGCCAGTATTCATAAGTTCCCGTTCTCGAATATCTTAGAAGAATCGACAAATCTCCGAGGCGATTGCGGTTTGTGTTGCTGATAATCGGCGTTGTCATCTGTCCGGCAGCGTGGTGCGCTGACTGGGAGATGAGGATTACAGAGGATTGCGGGCTTTCAGCGTCGTATTTTCAGGCGCCGGTGTTGAACGCCGGTTATGTTTTCTGGGGGGCAGGTACGTGGATTTTCACAGCCTCAGACACACGACAGGGACATTGCTTGCGGCAAGTGGCGTGCACCCGAAGGTCGCGCAGACTCTTATGAGGCACAGCGATATAAACCTGACGCTCTCCCTGTACACGCACACTCTGACAGGGCAGGAAGTGAAAGCGGTTGAGAGCCTGCCGGATTTCTCAGGACGGAAAGAAGCCGGACAGATACGCAAGGGAGCCTGAAATGCAGACCGGCGCTTACAAACCAGCTTACAAAACATCCCCCAGGAGCCGTTTTGCGACATCCGGACGGGACCGAATCCATATGTGACGCCGAAGGGACACCGTTTGTGTGTTGTGGCTGAACTATGCGTGCAAATTTTTTTCTGTTTTTGCGTTTTGTTTTCTTGACAATCGGCGGGGACACGTCTAAAAGGACTGTGAATCTTGAGGGACTAAAGGTGATCCAATGAGAGCAGGAACCACACCTGCTAACGAAGTTGTTTCCGGGGGCATCTGGTGGTCTAAACTCACCATTAACGTCAAAAAGCGGGGAATTTGTGCGCTTACGCAATTATTAGGAGGTTTCAGCAATGGTTAAGAAAGTCTTTTCGGTATCCTTTGTTCTCACAGTTCTCATATTGCCCGGATTGTCTTCGCAGTGTTTTGCCGCTGGCACAGACGCTCTTGAGCAGGCCAAGACCAATATTCTCGCCATGATTGATTCAGGCAACCATGCAGGTGCCTTAGCGGCTTGCAACACATTGGTTGCCAACTTTCCTGCGGATGAGAATACTGCAGGCGTTCTCCATGCGGCGGTTGGACGTTATCAGGAATTGCAGGATTATGAGCGAGCTATCGGAATTGCGCAGGATGTTGAAGACGCGTGGAGCGGCAGTAACCAGGGCATGTGGTTCCAGATGCACATAGCTAGCGGGCATGTTTCTTTGGGTGCTGGCTCCGAGGCCGACACGGCTGTCCAGAAACTTGTGTCCGATTACGGGAGCCATCCCGATTTGCCGCGGGCACTGTACATTATCACCGACAGCTACAGATGGTCGGGCGACTATGAGAAGACGCGGGAAATCTGTCAGCGAATTGTCGAGCGTCATCCAACCAGTCGATATGCAGGCCAGGCAAGACTTGCTATCGGCCGGTCGAATGTGCTGTCACTGATAGGGTCAGGTGGTTATAACCGGGCCGACCAGGCCCTCACCGAATTGACCGCACAATTTGCAGACCATCCGGATATGGCCCAGACACTATGTGACATAGCTCAGGAATACAGTTGGTCAAGGCAATATGATCGGGCGCAGAGCATATATCAAAAAGTGGTGCAGGACTACCCAAGCAGCCCTGTTGCGAGCCAAGCCCAAAGGTGCCTGCAAAAGACCCAGCAGGTACTGGCCAATATACTGGCTCTGATTGAAGCGGGCAGCTACAGAGAGGCGAAGGACGGCATTGATGAGCTAATCGCGCAGTTTGGGGATGAGCCCGACGTGCCTGCGATGCTTATCCACGCAGCAAGTAGGTTGGAAGAACTAATGCAATACGCCGAAGCTAAGTATACGTACCAGCAAGTTATTTGGCGTTATCCTGGGGATGTGCAGACTGAAATGGCCGAGATGGGTGCTCGTAGAGCCAGTGTGCTTTCATTCATGGTTTCAAATGATGAGACTAGTGTGCAAGCTGCTCTTGATGCCATGGTGGCTAACTTCACTAATCATCCCTTCCTGCCTACCAGCTTGGTGCTCACCGCCGAAGGATACTACCGAAGAGCTGGCCAGCTGATGATCGAAGGCAATGAAGAGGAATCCCACGCCCATCTAACCAGAACTGTAGAGGTCGTAGAAAGAATGATGAATCAGTTTCCTGACTCTGACGAAGTGCCAAACGCGTGCTGCTTAGCGGCTGATTGTCTGGACAAACTGGGAGAGCATGAGGCATCAATATCCTATTACCAACGTGTTGTTGATGACTATCCTGAGTATCATATGACCTGGCGCGCCTTATTCATGATAGGGCGCAACCTTCAGAAGATGGGAGAGACAGGACTTATCCCGATGGAAGAGGCAATTATAGGCACAAGAGCGGCTTACGAACGGCTCATCCGGGAGTATCCTGACTGTGACGCCGCACCGCTTGCAGAGCGCTGGCTGATTCAGAGCAGTTCACAAGAATAGACAGGAGACAACAGATGAAACGAAAGATAGCCCTCACTATTGTTGTTCATAGTCTCGTATTGGGTGCCGGGCTGGAGATACAGGCGTGTGTGATACCTCCGGATGCAGTTCTCAACGTAGATCCAACATATGCGAAACCAGGAGACACGATAACATTCGATGGGAGAGAGTCTTATCCAGGGGGTGCGCCCATTACCGAGTACCACTTTGACTTTGGTGACGGCTCACCAGGAGAGCACCAGTACTGGAACCCTGCTGACCCTCCACCTGGGCCCGATTTTGGGCTTACGACACACGTTTACGGCCCTGGCCTCTATACTGTGGCACTTACGGTGGTCAACGCAGGAGGTGGCTACGATACGGATGTTCATCCGCGGGGAATGCAAGTCATAAAGATCATCTATGTCGACGAGAACGCGAGCGGGGCGAAGAACGGCACTAGTTGGACAGATGCGTACAGGTATCTTCAAGATGCTCTTGTTTCCGGGCCCGGGTTCTACGAACCTGATGTTGAAGTATGGGTGGCAGCAGGAATATATAGACCGGATCAGGCCGACTATAATCCCGATGTCACTGGGGATGCTACAGATTCTTTCGGGCTGTGGGACCGGGTAAGAGTCTATGGGGGCTTTAGCGGCAGTGGGCTGGAGACCGACCGCGACCAAAGGTCCTGGATAAGTAACAAGACCTATATGAGCGGCGATTTGGGAGGTGACAACAGCTATCATGTCGTGGATGGTAGCGGAGTCGGGCAGTCCGCCGTGCTAGACGGGTTCGTTATCACAGGCGGTGTGGCAGATGGTGGTGGGACATGCGATGCCGGCGGTGGGATGTACAATGATGGCGGAAGCCCCAAAGTAATGAATTGCAGCTTCGAGGGCAATGCAGCCGCCTTGGGTGGCGGTGCCATGTATAACAAAACGAGTAGCCCGACAGTAACCAATTGCACGTTTTCCGGGAACTCTGCGGACTACGGAGGCGCGGTCTATAATAGCACAAGTAGCAACCCCACGTTTAATGACTGCGTGTTCATTGGCAATGAGGCGCTGGGTCCCTCATATGGAGATGCCGGGGCGATGGCCAATCAGAATTCGTCGCCGACACTAACAGATTGCGTTTTCAGCGGGAACAAAGCCGCAGGTTGCTTTGGGGGCGCGGTAGCCAATCAGCTTGCTAATCCTCAACTTGACCGCTGTATTTTCATCGCGAACGAGGCTTGCACACATGGCGGCGCGATCCACAACTATCAGAGCAGTCCTAGCATAGCTTATTGCACCTTTGTTTCCAACGTGGCTCACGCTGGTGACGGCGGCGCGGTAAACAACTACTCCAGCAGCGACCCGTCGCTTGCGAATTGCCTTCTCGCCGACAACTCGGCCGGCCGGTACGGAGGTGGCATGAACAGCACGGACAGCTACTGTGACCCGACCGTAACAAATTGTACTTTCAGCGGGAACTCGGCCGGTGAAGAAGGCGGCGGTGTGCGGAACATGGATACCGGCACGACGCTGACAAGCTGCATTCTGTGGGGCAATAGCGACAAGGGCAGCATGGACCAATCGGCTCAACTTTTTGGAGGGACGCCGACCGTCAACTTCTGCTGCATACAGGGATGGGGGGCTGGCGGAACCGGAAATATATCCCAAGACCCGTGGTTTGTGCAAATCGACTCATGGGTACCAATTCCGGGCGTTGTCTCATATTGGAGATTTGACGAAGACACCGGGTCGGATGTTCTTGACTCGAGCGGGAACAACGATGGGACAATCAACGGGGCCACACGAATACCCGGCAAGTACTACGGCGGGTTGAGTTTCGACGGGAGTACGCAGTCGGTCACTGTGGCGGATGATAGCTCCTTGGACATCATCGACGAGATTACCATTAGTGCTTGGATAAACACGGGTACTTCGGGCTCCCAGACCGTTGTGGCCAAAGCAGACGGGACTAACAAGCAGTATGGCATCCGCATCGACAGCTCAAACATCTATTTCTACACTTGGGGTTCCGACGCCTCGATGTCAGCGCCATATATATTGGTAGCAGGACAGTGGTATCACATCGCGGCGACCTTTGACAGTTCCAGCGAAACAGGCCAGATATATATCAATGGCTCGCCGAGCGCTGGCGACACAACGGCTTCCGCCATAACCTCCGCGGCTAGCGACGTCTTCATTGGGGCCGAAGGAGATGGCGGCGGCATTACGAATGGTTTTGTCGGCACGATCGACGAGGTGGCCATATTCAGCAAAGCCTTGTCATCTGAGGAAATTGAGGACCTGTCCAAGAACGCGTGGAATGGCCCCGGAGATTACCATCTCCTGGTGGGTTCTCCATGTATTAACAAGGGTGAACCAAGCGGGGACTACAGCGACCAGGTTGACATTGACGGCGAGTCGCGCAGAATGGTATGCAGAGTTGATATCGGCGCCGACGAAGTAGCCGTTCCGGTACTTGTAGATAAAGACACACCGGCAGCGCCTATCGACCAGGATGGCTTGGATTGGACAACAGCGTACGGCGACCTCCAGGACACGCTCGACAGAGTCTCATCTGGTGAAGAGGTCTGGGTAAAAGCAGCATCGACGGAGTACATCCCGACGAGCGGAGGGAGGGATGGATCCTTCACTCTGAAACCCGATGTGGAAGTATACGGCGGTTTTGCTGGCACAGAAATCAGCCGTGACGAGCGAGACTGGATGGCAAATGAAACGACCTTGAGCGGTGACCTCGACGGCGACGGACCGGGTGTGCCCGACGCAGATAACGCCCTTCATGTCGTGCGCGGTGCCGACGGCGCAATCCTCGACGGTTTCAGGGTCGTTGAAGGAAGCGCTGACCAGTCAGGAATGGACTCGCGGGGCGGCGGTATGCTCAACGACGGTGTTTCCCCTATTGTGCGTAACTGCAAGTTCGCTGGTAACTATGCGGTGGAAGGCGGCGCTCTGTATAACAGCTTATCTACCGCGCGGATTGTCAACTGTATCTTCAGCGGGAACACTGCCAATAGTGGAGCGGGCATCTACAACCAGAACTCCAACGCAAGTATTGTAGACTGTGTATTCAGCGAGAATGATGCTGCTTACAATGGTGACGGTGTGTACAACTTCAATTCCCATCCAGGAATAGTCGGCTGCATCGTGCGGGCTAAGACAAACGAGTCTATCTTTAACCTGACTGTCAGTACTCCTTACGTCAGCTATAGCGATGTTGAGGGCTGTGGCCTTAGTGGCGAAGGCCCCTGGGACCCTGCCTTTGGCCACGATGGCGGCGACAATGATGAAGTCGACCCTCAGTTCAACGCTGACCTTGAGCCGCAGGCCACCGAGTGCCTCGGCACCGGCGTTGCTGGTGAGAATATGGGCGCCAACCAGCCTGTTGACGCTACAGTCGAGCCGGGCGTTGCCCCTGTGACCGTGGCCGACCCCATAGACTTGGCTATCAGCTCTGCTGGAAACCTTTATGCATTGCGCCGTACGGCCGCCGACATCAAAGTATACAATGACCAGTTGCAGTTGCAGAACACCATTACTCTCTCCGGAGCAACTAATCCTGAAGGGCTTGCCCTGGATGGAGACGACAAGATTTATCTCGCTGATACTGGCAATGACTGTGTCCGCAAATATCTCAGCGACGGAACCGTTGACAGCACCTTCGGCACTGGCGGCAGCGTATCCGGGTTCAGCAGCCCTCGGGGTATAGCCGTAAGCTACGATGGTTATGTCTATGTCACTGACTCCGGCAGCAACAAGGTCCAGATACTCAAGGCCGATGATGGCTCATACGTCGGCGAATGGGGACAGTATGGTATCGAGCCAGCCCAACTGGACAATCCCACCGGCATTTGTCTGTTTGGAATAGGTGAGACGTTTATCGTTGATACAGGTAACGACCGAGTCCAGAAGCTCGCCACTTCTGGCTACTTCATAAATGATGTTGGCTACAGCGGCCTCGGCAGCGGCGAATTCAGTAGTCCCAGGGATGCGAGCTATAACCGAGAGTTTGACCAGCTTTTCGTTGCCGATACAGGTAACAACCGCATCCAGATATTCCAGCTAAACACATTCGGCGAGTTTAGCAGCCATGAGATTGTTTACCTCGATCAGGTAATTGAGATTGCCGGTCTTACGTCACCAGCAAACGTCTTCTCGTCTCCACGAGCGGTGGCGTGTGAGAGTGGGGCCGAAGAGCAGGTGATCTACATCGCGGATTCCACAGACGGTGGTCGTGTAGTCAAAATCGCCATTGCAAAGGATGCGCCCGGCGGCTCGCCACTGCACACCTGGGAATCGTTCAAGACGGCTCTTCGGAACGGCGATGTGGAAGATGCCCTGAGCCATTTCACTGACTTGTCTGCAGAGAGATATGCTCCTCTGATGGAGCAGCTTCAACCGAAGTTCCAGGACATGCTCAATGATATGGATCAGATGATTCTGATATCACGCGAGGACAACGCTGCTGTCTATCATCTTCTTCGCGACGAAGGCGGGACGTTATATGGCTATCCCGTCTTCTTTGGGCGCGATGGACAAGGCAATTGGAAGATAAGCAGGTTCTGACGCGCGTCGAACGTATACTAGTGGTTGTTGAGATAGCACCGTGATGCGTTCTCAAAAACATAGTGGTCTGAGGGTTGTGTTTACTGCGGCGATGGTAGTGTGCGCTGTTATGTTAGGCGCGATTCCATGGCTCGATCTGAATTTTGATATATCGGTTGTGGAGAGATTATGGGGCGCTCGTGGCTTTCGGCAAACCGCCTGGCTCTTTGTTTTGCTCTTTTCGTCACTGGGAGTAACAGGAGCAGTGTATTGGAAGCCTGGCAGTACCTTATTTAGGGGAATCGTGATAACACTTTCGGTCCTCGGTTTCATCGAAGGATTGCTGTGGCTATTGATTGTACTTCTTTTCATCGGCGGCATACCGGGATTGCCGTGAAGTAGCAGCCGTCGTGCTGCTGGACAAGGAGCTGCGATATGCGAAGATATGTATGGGTGCACGCGTGTGCGATGGGGGTAACGACATTGATATATGGAACTTTGGTTTATGGATGGTGCGGAAGTGCGCACTCAGCTCTGACCCGAAAGGCGGTTCTAAATAACGAATCCGTCTTGGGTCTGTACCTTCAATCGCACTTGGACGTAGAAGACGGTGTAACCTACAAGCTCAAGATGGACCAATCGTATCTGCCTTTTGAAGAGCGGATTCCATGGGAACAGCTTGAGGGACGGCTGCCGGCAGCGCCATGGGCAGAGAACCAGGTTCTCGACTGGCTAATCTGGGGGTCTTGGCTGGAGGACGTTCCGGATGTCAGAGCCAAGCATCATTTTCATGATCCGACGCGTAACGCTGGGCTGGACAATCGGGCCGAGCATAAGAAATGGGCTGAGTTATTCAGCGATGTTACAGACGGAAAATTCGATTTGCGAGGTGCGTCAAGCCTGGAACGAGCTTTGGGCACGGAAGCCGCAGGTTGGCAAGATGAGCTCAGGAACTATTTCAATTGGCCCAAAGCGAGAGAATTCTTCGTCGAAGCCTTGAGCAAAGAAGACCAGGGAGTCAGAGAACACTACCTCGCCTTGACATTCTTGGCTCTGGGACACGTCCTCCATCTGTGCGAGGACGCCGGCGTGCCTGCCCACGTCAGGAATGATTTTGTTTACGCGCACATGAGCATACGCCAGAATATCAAGTGGCAATGGTCAATCCAGAAGAATTTTGGGAACCCCCTCGAAAGGTGGGCAGAAAAAAGAGTCCTTAAGAACATCGAAGATGGGAAAGAGCTACTGGACGGGCTACTTCCCGGCGGCTGGACCCCTCAGGCCATGGCTTTCTCGGGTGTTGCCAGCTACTGGGACACTGATAATCTTCACGTCACGACTTCTGGGCCTTATATTGACCCTGCCACATTGACGAACTGGGGTTTGTCGGAACGTACATGTTACCAGTTCTTATCTGATAGCACGATCTTCAGAGACAACACTAGTTCTCTCTACTACTTCCAACACCCTGATTACGATTATACCGCTCCTCACCCCGACTCGTCAATATGGTACACCCGGGAGTATCGCAGTGGATACGGTATCACACATCTGGCTATGGACCTCTACACGCAGGATTATGCGTCTGAAGCTGGGCCAATAAATATGGGTCACTGCTACACGGTGTTCGATGAAGAGATCTATGAAGACTACGCGCACATGACAATTCCGCGCACCGTTGACTACGTCACTGGCTTGGCCAATTACTTCTTCCGCGGCAAATTGGATGTTGAGTTAACTGCCGAAACACCTGACGTAGAGTTGACAATTACGAACAAGTCGGACAACAGTAGTACCCAGCAGACGCTCAAGGGCGGCGAATTTGAAATCTACTGGGACGACTCTGAAGGCAAAAGGGAGAAAATCGAAACAGCTATTACGTTTGACCCCGTATGGCAGGTCGGCACCAGTCAATTACCGTATGATTCGACTCTCACTGTGAGCTTCACACCTCCTTCCGGGACTCCTTCCAAATATATCGTCGTTTACAAAGGCGACATCTCCGCACCTTCCGCTGGTCCTGACCCTCATGACACAGACGCAGTAGCAACCGGCTTCTACAAAATCGGCTATGAAATCGTCGTTTGGGGGGACGATGTCGACGACACCGTAGATGGCAAGCCCCTTGATACGGACTTTGTGGCAATATCCGGCGGTAGCTTCCATGCTCTTGCTCTGAAGGCAGATGGGTCTATAGTTGCTTGGGGCAACAACGGATACGGTCGGTGTGAGCAAATACCGGGAGGTTCTACTCTGCTATGGATTGGTGAATGGGGGGACACGGGTCGTTGGCAGAGCAACCAGAAGAACTTCGTCGCGATTGCCGCCGGCAGATACCACAGCATGGCGCTCAAGTCGGACGGCTCTGTCGTTGCGTGGGGTAGAGATACCGACGGTCAATCCACTGTCCCGGCAGATGCCCAGAGCGGCGTTGTTGCCATCGCTGCGGGAGATTATCACTCACTCGCCCTGAAAAGTAACGGAGAAATAGTCGGTTGGGGGCGAAATACTTATGGCCAGAGTAATGGACGGTGCTGCGGGTACACGGATGTCGCTGGCGGCGATGAGTTCAGTCTGGCCGTCGCATCCGACGGCCAGGTCGAGGCGTGGGGCAATGATGACGAGGACCAAATTACGGATGCACCGACAGGTTCGGGTTTTGAGGCTGTCTCTGGTGGCTACAAGCATGGCTTGGCCCTGAGGACGAACGGGGCCGTTGATGCCTGGGGCTACAATGACCATGGGGAAGGCGGTGACCCTGAGGGCACCTTTACCGAAGTAGACGCTGGCGGCTATTTCAATGCGGGACTACGTACCGATGGGTCGGTGCATTCATGGGGATGGGACAACCATAATCAGATATCGGAGAACCCCCCGGGTACTGACTTCGTCGCGGTTTCTGCTGGCCAGCGCAATGGATTCGCCCTGAAAACTCCAAGCCCCTAGTAGCAGCGACTCTGGCTTAGCAGTGTATCGGCAAGTCTTGCGTCGAAGGAAATGTCGCAGCGCACAGGAACGCTGTGATACTTCTGAACCCGCAGCATTTCTGAGCAGAAGCGACTCCCGTCCAAGGGCGCGCGGACAAGCTGCCGATCTGTGATCATCACGTCACGCTTCCGCAATTTCCCGTGTACCGCAACTGGCAGCGGATTGGCAATCCGCAGTCCACAATTCACTACTACAGCAAAAACAGGAACTTACAAACTCACTAAACAAGCGCTTACAAACCAGCTTACAAAGAACTTACAAAAAACGCTTACCCTGCTCTTTACCTCTTGACTGCGATTGTCCCGGTCGGAGACAGGACAAATGGGGGAGCGTTGTCGGAGGGTATCGCGTGCAAGTCGTTTATTTTGGCAACGTTAGGGAAAGCAAAAGAGCCGATGTCTTTGATTGACACCGGCTCCAGGTCGAATGGGTGATGCAGGATTCGAACCTGCGACCGGCTGATTAAGAGTCAGCTGCTCTACCGGCTGAGCTAATCACCCCGATAATAGGCATCATTACGGTCACAGTATCTTTAAGCGTTTGCGTTTTTCAAGTAAAATTTCAGAAAACGATTGGGGGCGGAAGATATCCTGTGACAATTTTACTCTGAGAAGGAAAACGCCCTGTGGGAGTTTCCCACAGGGCGTTTAATGCCTGCTTGCGAATTGTTCGCGAGTTATTTTTATCGAAGCTTCCAGGCGTCGGCAAATTCAGCGAAGTCGTCGAAGGCCACGGTCCCATCCTCGTCGAAATCACCTGCGCCGCTGCTGAGCCAGTTGGTGCACAATATTTTGAGGTCGCCGAGGTTAATAAAGCCGTTGGCATCAAGGTCGTAGATGCTCGTGGCCGCATAGTCCTGTCCCGTCTGGTCGTCGGTAACATTACCGTATATCCGATTAGCCGGCTCAAAGGTGTAATCTTCCTTTGTCGGCGTAACGGTTCCGGACCAGCCGTAGGGCACGGTGTCGCTGTATAATCCGCCCCCGCTGGTGACAGGGCTGCCCGGCAGACCGTTCATCGTGACGCCATCGAGGCCTGAACCGCCGAGTGTAACCGTGCCGGAAATAGTGTACGTCAGCAGTGTCGCGGTGTAGTTCTGCTCTGTCTGGTCTTCGGTAACGTTGGCGTATGACCTGTTATTCGGCTCGAAGGTATAGCCCGCCTTTGTCGGTGTAACTGTGCCGGACCAGTCGAAGGGCACCGTGTCACTGTAGAAGCCGTTTGCTTCGGTAACGGGGCTGCCCGGCAGACCGGCCATTGTTACACCGCCAAGGCCTGAAGCGCCGACTGTTACCGTGCCGGAAATAGTGTAAGTCAGAAGGGTCGCCGTGTAATCCTGGTCTGTCTGGTCTTCGGTAACGTTGGCGTATGACCTGTTATTCGGCTCGAAGGTATAGCCGGCCTTTGTCGGCGTGACCGTGCCGGACCAGTCAAAGGGCACGGATAGCTCGTAGAAGCCGTTTGAATCGGTTGTGTCGGAGCCGCCGACGTTATTGGCATCGACCGATACACCGTCGATTGGTGTCGCGCCGGAGTCCAGAATATAGCCCAAAATCACCATCGGTGCTTCCTTTGTGACTGCAACGTCGTCAACCCATACATCCTCGCCTCCACCGAGAGCGGCATCGAGCCGTATCCTGAAGTCGGACACGAAATACTGGCTGTCTGTTATCGTATCGGTGTAGTGCAGCCATTCGCTGTCGCCGCCGAGGATATTAAGCTCGGCAACATTGATATAGTCGGTTCCGTTATAATAAAAGAGTGTAAAATCTGTGTCTTCTGTCCCTTTTTTTCTGAACCAGAAGTCTATATGAATGGCGGTAGCATCGCCGGCGTCCAAATCAATGCAGGTCAGGGTGCCGGTTACATCGCCTTTGGCGGAAGTTGAACCGTGAGCATAAACGCCGGTATCTTTCAGCCAGTTCACATTGGTCCAGTTGGCGTCCCAGGTACCGCCCTCGAAACCGTCATCGAGCAGGACAATGCCCGGAGGCAGTATTGGCTCATCCCAATCCATCTGGTTGCGGACGTTTTTGATTCTGTCGGAAAGCCAGATTTTCAACTCAGCGACCCTGCCCGGCACGTCTCCGCCAATCTGATTGTACGGGTCTGCTGCAATGGCAGCTGCTAACTCCGGAGTATTAATGTCATCAAGGAAGGCATGGATACTGGCTTCGGATAATGGACCGTCAAGAAGGTCTCTCATTATCTGGTTGTACTGGGAACGGAAGACTGGATTTTGCAGAATAACTTCCTCGTATGTCTCCGAGCTACCCGTGTAATAAAAGTCCCGGGTTGTACTCTTGAAGCTTGCATCGATATCCCAGACGGAATACATCCTTTTTCTGCCGCTGCCGTCATTGAAGTCCAGAAAGTAGGTATTGTTGCCACTCTCGAAAAGAGGGTCCGAATTCGCCAGGAAGGCGGCCACCGCCTGCGAGGTCAGCAGCCGCTTCATGTTCACCCACTCATTCATATCTGCGACGATGTTGGCATCATCGGGAACCGGGCACACTCCTCCCGACGGCATCAAAGCGGGGTCGTCGCCGGTGTTTACGAAAGGATCGTAACATAATGCCTCCACTGCAGGGCTCTTGGGAATTTCGTCATCTCCCACCTTCAGCACAAACCCGGGTTCGCAGTCGGCGTACTTGTACAGCCAGCTGTAGCTGTGTGTGTACATATCGCGATGTTTCATATACTGCTTGTCGTATTGTTCGTTGTTGACATAGACGCCTATATAATCGCCATTGACGTAAAGCTCGACCCAGTTAGCGTGCCACATAGCATAGCCGTATCCCTCCGTGAGAGAAGCCATTCGATGAAGGTTACAGCCCGTACCCTCAGCGACAAGGTCAATGGAATCGCTGTTGGCTTCGAGACTGAGCTTTTTCATCCCATGCCAGTCAGGGGCTGCATTCGGGTCTTCCGGGTAGTATTGATTGATGTCGATTTTTAGGGCAACTTTTTGTGGGTTGATTTCATCCGGGAATGCAAAACTTTTCTTTCTGCGAACCGCTACCCTGATTTTGAGGTGCTCTTCGCCGTCCATCCAGAACATTGCGGGCAGTTCAATCTCGACCAGTATACAGTCAGGCGGATCCGGCCCCGGACTGTTGTGCAGAATGGCCTGCCAGTCATCCGGGTCCATTTCGAGGTTCAGCGTCAGAAGCTGATTGGGCTCGAAGATTGCGGGCCAGTTTGGCTCCGGCCAGTTGATTTCTACCCCCTGTGCCAGGCCTGGACACAGCAAGGCAATGGCCGCCGCGATTGCGGCTACCGATACTCTTTTCATCACTTTTCTCCTCCGCGAATTTGTGAATGGAACCTGTTCTCCTCTTGGACTTACGAATGCGCATACTCAGCACAGTCGTACCGCTCGGCGAAAAACCTCCCTGTTTCCCTCCACAACCTTCAGCGTGGCTGCTCAAAAATAGGTGTGGCGTCCGGGCTTAACCGTGCCGAGCATTTTACCACACATCCACAGGAAAAGGCAACAGAAAAATTACCCATCCTTACAAATTTACCTATTTTACCTCACTTCTTGCTGTGCGGTCTTCCCAAGTCCATAGTCAGCGGTCTATGGCCGGCGTTCTGGGAGTACCACCGGTGGCGTGCTTAGAATGAGGATTCTGGGGGCGACAAGGGTAATGGCAGGTCAGGGGGGATAAAATGAGCGAAAGACCCGTGAGGATTTGCACAGGCCAGTGAGCACAGCCACCCAATCCGTGGGCGAAAACCGCAAGCTTACCGTCTGGTTTTTCTCAACAAGACGAGAGCGCCGAGGGCGAACAGTGTAAGCGTGGCAGGTTCGGGGATGGCGATAGCGGCTTCGCTGGAGCCGTCGGGCAGACTTATGATGTGGACGCCGACGCGAAGGATACCGGCGTTGAGTTCGTCTATGACACCCTGGAGTGTTCCATCTTCGACGAGCTCGAATGAGACCATAACCCATTCGTTGAGAGGCGGGGGATTGACGCCGTTTTCGGGAGGTGGGTTTTCTGCTCCGATGCTGAATTCTCTGTTTGCATCGAAGGGCGGGTCGAGCAGTTCGGCGCCGGGTATATTGCCGGGCCCGGGAAATACCTCACTGAAGCTCGTCCCGGCTGAACCGTTGACGTCGGCTACTCCGAGCAGTGAGCCGTCGTCAAAGTAGATTCTTGCCAGAGAGGACTCGACGGTGCTTATGTTGTAGAAGATGAAATCGACCTGACCTTCGCCGTTTGCGACGTCCATATAGACATCAATGGCGGGGCTGTCGTTGTAGTCGCCGTTGGCGGTGAAAATCTCAAGGGGGTAATATACTGCACGTGCAGCGGAAGCGCACGCTAAAGTTAGCGCAGCCGCGAAAGATACCCGCGCCGCCACAGGCAGGCGTGTCATCTCTCAACTCCTCCTTCTTCTTACCGGTGAAGAAAACCGTACCAACGAGGGGTGCTCCTATCACCGCATCCTCATTCTCTGTCAACAATCTACATGCTACACTTAGCACTTGTCAAGCAAAAAAAGTCTAAAAACTGCGGATTTGCGTATTTTTTTGCAGTGTCGTGGCCGGAGCGTGTCTTGGAGGCAAAGTTGAGGTTCTGGCGGGGTTGGTTGTCGGCGGATGCTGCATTTTCGGTGTTATTTCAGGGTTACGGGGGGATAGGCAAGTTCAGCTCAGCGAGGACCTTTTTCATGTCTTCCCACACCCTCCGGCGGTTTTCGGCTGAATAGTTCCGCAGCAGATATGCTGTGTGGTATGTGGGCATAAGCTTGATTGGCGGATGCCCTATCCCTGCGTAGTATTCGTGGAATCGGCCTCTGAGCTGGCCTATCGGCTTTGTTGTGTCGAGCAGTGTCCTTGCGGCGTGGGCGCCGAGGGCGACGATGACGTCGGGGTCAATGATTTCGATTTGTCGCTGGAGGTAGGGCAGGCAGCTTATTATTTCATCGGGTTTTGGGTCACGGTTGTCGGGTGGTCGGCATTTCAGAATGTTGCCTATCCAGACGTCGCGGCGCTCGAGGCCGCAGGCGGCGATGATTTTGTCGAGGAACTGTCCTGCCCTGCCGACAAAGGGTCTGCCCTGTGCGTCTTCGTCTGCACCCGGGCCTTCTCCGACGAACATAATTCGGGCGTTCGCGGTGCCTTCGCCGGGCACGGCGTTGGTACGCAGCGAGCCGAGACCGCAGTTGCGGCAGGAGCGGGTCTGATTGGCTATTTCTTCGAGGAGCTTTGCGGCCTTGCCGGCGTCGGGTCTTTGCCTTTGTGGACTATCGGTTTGGGGCGCTTTTTGGATTTTTGGTGCGAAACCGCCGGAGAAGAATTGCTCCATTTCGATGTGCTGATGGAGGGCCTTGTTTGTGTCGGGCTGCTTTGTCATTGGCAGGCATTTTAGCCGCGAGCAGAGATGCGGGCAATAAAAAAGGCGCCCGGTTTGAATGAGCGCCTCTTGTCTTCGGTTGTGGATGTTAGACCAACCCCTGAGCAAGCATAGCGTTTGCGACCTTGGTGAAGCCGGCGATGTTTGCACCGACGATGAAGTTGCCGCCACAGCCGTATTCTTCGGCGGCCTGGTTGGCGTTGTTGTATATGGTGACCATAATGTTCTTGAGCTCGGCGTCGGCCTTGTCGAAAGTCCAGGGGATGCGCTGGCTGTTCTGTGCCATTTCAAGACCTGACACGGCGACGCCGCCTGCGTTTGCGGCCTTGCCCGGCATAAAGATGATGTTCTTGTCGCCGAAGACCTCGGCGGCTTCGGGCGTGCAGGGCATATTTGCGCCTTCACCGACGGCGATACAGCCGTTCTTGGCCAGCGTCTTGGCCGCTGCCTCGTCAAGCTCGTTCTGCGTTGCGCAGGGAAGAGCGATGTTGCACTTTACATCCCAGATGCCCGCGCAGCCCTCGGTGTATTTGGCGTGCGTGTGGATTTTGACGTACTCTTTGATGCGTTTTCTTTCGACCTCTTTGATTTGCTTTACGGTGTCGAGGCGAATGCCATCGGGGTCGTGGACGTAGCCGTTTGAATCACTGAGCGTTACGATCTTTGCGCCTAACTGCTGGGCCTTTTCGGTTGCGTAGATTGCGACGTTTCCTGAGCCGGAGATGCTGACGGTCATACCGTCGAAGCCCTTTCCTTTTGTCTTTAGGGCTTCTTCCATAATATAGACCATGCCGTAGCCGGTGGCTTCGTTTCGGACGAGCGAGCCGCCCCAGTCGAGTCCTTTGCCGGTGAGCACGCCGGTGAACTCGTTTCGCAGGCGTTTGTACTGGCCGAACATAAAGCCAATCTCTCGTCCGCCGACACCGATGTCGCCTGCGGGGACGTCGGTATCCGGGCCGATGTGTCTGAACAGTTCGGTCATAAAGCTCTGGCAAAATCTCATGACCTCGGCGTCGCTTTTGCCCTTGGGGTCGAAGTCGCTCCCGCCCTTGCCGCCGCCCATCATCAGGCCCGTCAGAGAGTTCTTGAGGATTTGCTCAAAGCCGAGGAATTTGATAATCCCGATATAGACGCTGGGGTGGAATCGGATGCCGCCTTTGTACGGGCCTAGCGCGCTGTTGAACTCGATGCGGAAGCCGCGATTGACTTGGAAGTCGCCTTTGTCGTCCTGCCAGGGGACGCGGAAGATGATTTGTCTTTCGGGCTCGACCATTCTCTCGAGGATTCGGGCCTGGACGTATTCGGGGTTTCTTTCGAGTACCGGCCCGAGGCAGTCGAGGACTTCCTTGACGGCCTGGTGGAACTCCGGTTCGGAGGGGTTGCGTTTGAGGACCTGGTCATAGACGGCCTGAGTAACGGCATTTGTTGACATTTGGATACTCTCCTTAAGAATCACCTTTTTTCAGTATAAGGTACGTTAGTGCAGAGCACTCAATCATACGGTTGCACGTGCCATAGACCAAGCAACAAATACTGATAGAGACTATCAGAAACGCTAATGGTAGGCGCAGGTGGTGCTTAAGTGCTCATAGCGGGCCTGCTCCTGAGGGCGATTCGAGGAAGCAGACCAGTTTCTGGGAAACGACATCGGCGACGAGCCGCACGCCTTTTCCGCGCAACTCGCAAACGGTCAGGACGTCCTTGTATTTGGCTTTTTCCGGGAGGATTTCAGGCAGGGCGTTGGGGATGTTCTCAAACCACGATTCGTTGAAGGTGCAGCCCTCCTTTTGCGGGAAGATGGCGACGTAGAAGATGTCGCTTTCGACGAGGTCCTGAAAGAAGTGTGTTCCGAAGGATAGCTCGGGCATAAGGTTTGTTCCTTCGCAGGCGAGTTCAGCCAGGACGGCGATGTTGTTTATCTCGGAGAAGCTGACGGGCACGCCTAACGAAGGGGTCGTAGTTCCCCATCTGCCCGGGCCGAGCAGCAGCGTCGGCAAATCCGCCCGCTCACCTGTCCTGTTAAGCGCGCCGACTAGGCGTGCAAGGTCGTATTTCTCCGAAAGCTCAAGTGCTTCGTAGGCCTTTGGCCGCACGTAGATGATTCTCCTTATCGGCTGTGAAATGCTGCCGCCCATGAAGTAGCCGCTTGAGCGAAAGAGGATGTCACTCTCATTAATGTCGGCCGGGATGCTCACGTGCGGCTGGAGTCCTTTGGTCTGAAGAGGTCGGCACTGCAGAAGGTTAATCATCGGCTTTTGACCGTCGGTGAAGTTCACGGTGAACTCGATGTCGATGGGGTAGTCGTAGGCCTCTTCGAGCGTCTTGAGAATCTTCTGCATATTCTCGACGAAGTCGGTGTCTTTGAGCAATCTCTCAAACGTGAGGATGCGGTAGTCGTGCTGGGCGAGGCCGAGCTGTTTTGCCCTCTTGGTCATCTCGACGTCGCGGACGGCAATCAGGTCAACGTCGAAGTTGAGTTTCTCGGCAAAGAGCTGCTGCACGGGTACGCTCTTGAGTGTATTGGTTTCGATGTCGAGCAGGTCTGCCTGGTTTTGCGAGAATCTTCTTATGTCGTCCGCTCCGGCCAGTGGCCGCTGAAGGGGTGCGTCCAGCGCTATTGTTCTTGGATAGTCATCTTCGACACGGTTGACGGCCCTGGTGCCTAAGCCGAACACTAAGCGAAGCATCCCCGCCTTCGGGTCGAGCTTCGGGTTCCAGGCGAAGGTGTTGTGGGAGATTCCGACGCCGGCCAAGTCTGGGAAAAAGTAGTGGTTCCTGTATGAGCCGGAGACCCTTTGAACGAGCAGCGCCATCTGTTCGTCCTGCTGGTCCAGCCCGCGCTGAAGGCGATACACCAGTGCATCTTCGTTCATAGTGCTCGCATACACTCTTCGCACCGCCTCTTCGAACTGGCCGTATCGCTGTTCGGGACTGCCCTGATTGACGCAGAACAAGCTTTCGTATTTTCCGGCAAAGGCGTTGCCGAATGCGTCTTCGAGCAGCGAGCTTGAGCGGACGATGATGGGAGACTGCCCGAAATACTCTATCATTTCCTGAAACTGCTCGCGGATTTGGTCTGGGAATCTGCCCTTGAGAAGGCGCTGCCTTAGCTCGGATGCGAGTTTCAGGTAGCCGTCCTTTGTTTTCTGCTCCATCCGAAGTTTCCAGCAGCCGTTTTCGACGATGTAGGTATAGAAGACGTCCGAGCCGACATAGAAGGAATCATGTGGTTCGAGGTCCGAGGCGAGGTTCAGGGACTTGTTGCTTGAGACGATTTTGTTTGCCAGCAGCATACCGACGGCTTTGCCGCCGATATAGCCGGTTCCAATCATTCTGTTTTTGATGCTGAGGAGATCTTTCAGCGAGAAGTTGCCTTCTGCCAGTGACAGGATACGTTTCTCCCTGGCGACCATTATCCTGCACAGCCGTTCGGTGGTCAGGCGGATATCGTGTTTGGAGGCGTCGGCAAGCTCAGAAAGTTCTTCGGCGCGAAGGAAAAGACGGTCCCAGTGGTCTAGTGCTCTTCTGGAAGGGTCCAGTCCCTGCGTCGAAATATGGGAGATAAGTCGTGTTGCATCGACGCTGCTGGTGAGCGGGACGAATTCATCGTCCTGTTTGAGGTGCGGCAGGAACATAGTGGGAGAGTATCGCTTCCAGACTTTCAGAGGATGGATGTAGAAGTCGTCCTCGAAGCTATAAAGGTCGAGCAGAAGCTGGGTGGTCTCGCGGATTCGGGCGATGGTCTTGAACGAGTGGTTGTTGCGCAGCAGAGCAAAGTATGCAATGGTGTCAAGCTCAAAAAGATATGGGCAGGTAATCATAAAGAAGTTGCCTATCATCAGGTCGGTGGCCCAGGCACTGAGCAGGTCCGAGAGAGAGTCGAAGACGTAATAGGCGCCGATTCCCTCTTTGGAGATGATGCCGTGGACCTGAGTAGAGAAGGTCTCGAAGCCCGTGCCGGCGTCGAGCTTGTAGGTCTTGATGCACGGGTCGGGCTCGACGAGCGGGGCGTGGTCTGCGAACCTCAGATAGACTAAGTTCCTCTGCTCCTGAAGTGCGCGGGCGACAAACGGCCCGACAAAACTGCGAAAATCGTCGATGCTGTCAACCTGCCAGACGACGTTATCACCCTTGCGAAGGCGGTTGAGCGTCTCGTCTAAGCCCTTAAGGCCGGTGCTGGGCTGTTCCGGCATTTCTTCAGTCCCCCAACTATTGTCACGTCATTGTAGTTGGTTGCACACTATCTGAAGTGATAATCCAATAAGCAGAACTAATAATAATGGCGTCCAGGCGGACAAATAACTTTGAAACCGCTATCGTTGCTAATATAATACCACGCAGGCGTTGGGGACTGCGCTAAATTTTAATAGTGGTTATCAGGGTGGCTTATAGTGCACATAGAGACATTAAAGGTGTTCTGTGATTTGGCGGAGCTTCGCAGTTTCTCCAAGGCAGCGGAGAAGCACATGCTCAGTCAGTCGGCGGTATCACAGCAGCTTGCACAATTGGAGGTCGTCCATAAGTGCCAGCTTATGGACAGAAAGAAGCGTCCGCTGGAGCTTACCTCTGCCGGCGAGGTCTTTTACAAAGCGAGCAAAGAGCTCCTCGACAGATATGAGCAGCTCAGAAGCGAGCTCAATGAGCTACGGTCGAAAACCGGCAGCAGAATTAACGTCGGGACTATCTTCAGTATCGGGATGCACACGCTGCCTGATTATGTGAAGAAGTTTATGGTGACACATCCAAACGTGAATGTTCATATTGAGTATTTTAGCGCCGAGCGGATTTACGAGCTTGTTATTTCGGGCGAGATTGACATAGGTATGGTGGCGGTGCCGAAGCGCGACCGTCGGCTGGAGGTCTATGATTTTGAAGATGAGCCGCTGGTCCTGGTGTGCAGCCCGCGACACCCGCTTGCCAAGGCCGAGCAGATAGATATTCATAAGCTTCAGTATGAGAGATTCATAGGATTTGAACAGCCGGTGCCGACGCGCGGCTGGATAGACGCGATGCTGCAGCGGTACAGCATTTCGATTCGTCCGGTGATGGAGTTTGACAACATAGAGACCGTCAAGCGCGCCGTGGAGATAAATAGCGGCGTGAGCATCCTGCCTAAGACGGCGGTGCTTCAAGAGGTTTCGATGGGGACAATTAAGGCGGTGGAATTCAGCAACGAGTGTTTCTTCAGGCCGACGGGGATAATCGTTCGTAAGGACAAGATGCTCAGCCGGGCGGGGCGGGAGTTTATAGAGCTTCTTCACAAGAAGGGTGATTAGCGCCTCGGCCCCGGCGTGCCGGGGTGCAGTTTCGCCAGTGGATCGCGGTGAGGTTATGCCAATCAGGGCGGTGATATTCGATTTGGATGGGACGATAACTCAGCCGTACTTTGATTTTGATTCGATACGCGAGGAGATGGGGCTGGCGAAGGACGCAGGGCCCGTGTGGGAGCTGATGCAGAAGATGTCACCGCAGCAGCGCAGCCGGGCCGAGCAGATACTACACTTTCACGAGAACAGGGCGGTGACGGAATCGCGACTCAATGCCGGTGCGAAGGAGACGCTGGAGGCCCTTCGTCGCAAAGGTATTAGAATCGGGATACTTACGCGGAACAGGCGGGCCAATGCCTTGGCGGTGGGGGCCAAGCACGGGCTTAAGTTTGATGGGGTAGTGGGCAGGGAGGAAGGGCCTGTCAAGCCCGATGCCTTTGGTGTTGTTGCGTTGTGCGAACAGTTCGGGATTGAGCCGGCAGACGTGCTGGTTGTGGGGGATTATCTTTTTGATTTGATGTGTGCCAAGTCGGCAGGCGCGGTGGCCGTCCTGCTTGACAATCAAAACAGGGCCGATGAATTCGCCGAGCATGCCGATTTTGTGGTTGAAAATATACCGCAGATACTTGAAGTTATCGAAGATGAAAAAGCCGCAGACGCATCAGATATTTAGCCCCGCGTTTTACGCGGGGTTTGGCCTGCTTATAGCCGCAATGGGCGCTTGCTCGGCCGGGTGCAGCAGCTCGGCCACGCCGATGTGCCGGCAGAGCAGCGTTGATATCAACTCGGTCGATGGAGTCCTTGAGCGATTGAAGGAAAAGACGCGAGAGCTTCGGACGTATCAGTGCCGGGTGGAGTATCTATTCAGCCAGCCGCTGCTTGAATCGACGACGCTGCGTAAGGGCGGGCTGTATTACGCGAAGTTCGGCCGCAAGTCGAAACTGCGGATAGACTTTGAGAGCTTGAAGCAGGACGATGAGGAGCAGCGCGAGTATAAGGAACTGTACATATTCGACGGCGAGTGGCTGACTCGCGTCAATTATGAGATAAGGCAGGTTGAGAAGCGGCAAATGGCCGAGCCGAACGAGCCGGTCGATGCCTTTGAATTGGCTAAGCGCAGCTTCCCGTTCATCGGCTTTACCAACACCGAGCAGCTTAGGAAAGACTTTGAAATCGCCCTTGTCGAAAACGAGCCCAACGAGACACCTGCTGTGGGCGAACTCGCCCTTATAGTCAGGCCGGAGTCGAAGTACAAGGATGATTATACGCAGGTGAACTTGTGGGTTGATAAGAAGCTGCACCTGCCGTGGAAGATTGCAGCGGTAAATACGTCCGAGGATGTGTATGAGATTACGTTGCTGGATGCGAAGGTCAACCAGCAGATTGACCCGAATGTATTTGAATTTGTAATTCCGGCCGACTTCGGCAAGCCGGAGGTGATTCCGCTTAAAAAAGATTAACCGCGGAGAGCACTGAGGGCGCAGAGAGAAAGAATCAAGGTAGAAACAGGCATCCTTCAGCGACGGCTGAGAAGTTGCAGGTCTATCGATTGGTGCTGGTGTGCCAATGACAAAGAGGGCAAAGATATAGAAAGGGAGCAAAATGGCGAAGGGTTTGGTGGTTTATTATTCGAGAAGCGGCAATACCAAGCAAATGGCGGAAATGATAGCAGAGGGGATGAGGAAGGCGGACCTGGCGACGGACTGCAGGAGCGTTGATGAGGTAAAGGTGGATGATTTGCTCACGTTTGACGCGATAGTGGCCGGTTCTCCCACGTATTATGGGACGATGGCGGCGGAGCTGAAGAAGCTATTTGACGATGCGGTCGTCAAGCACGGGCAGTTGGACGGCAAGGTCGGTGGGGCATTTACGAGCTCGGCGAACGTCGCCGGGGGCAATGAAACGACGATTTTGAGCATATTAGAGGCGATGCTGATAAGCGGGATGGTGGTTCAGGGTGACCCGCAGGGCGACCATTACGGCCCGGTCGCAATAGGCAAACCGGACCAGCGGGCGGAAAAGCTCTGTCGCCGATGGGGCCGGCGGATAGCCGAGCTGACGAAGAAGCTGGCCGGCTGAGAGGGGACAAAAAAATATTGTGTTTTTTGGCAAAAAATGCGATTTTCTTTGACAAAGGTTTCGGGGACAATTAAGTTTTTGGCATCTAAGGGCCATAATTTAAGGAGCGTTAACCGCCTAAGTGGAGGACAGTTTCAATGCAAGAGTACGAAAATCTGAAAGTGCTAATTGCCGAGATTGAGGCCGACATAAGCAAGGCAGAGGGCGGAAACAAGGCCGCAGGGACGCGAGTTCGCAAGCAGATGCAGAAGGTTAAGCAGGCATCTCAGGAGGTTCGCAACCGGATTCTTGAGATTCGTGTGACTGAGTAGCACAGGGCGAGCTTTTCTGCAGTTGTGAGAGTGGAGTTGTTCGGCCCGGGCAGGCCGTTACGGTCGGCTGGGGCGCGGATAGTGTCCATATCAGAAGTGCAATTCCCTTGTGTTGAGGGTGTACGATGCCGCCACCGTTGCTTTTTGACTTGTCGAAGATAGACCTTTCAGCGTCGCCTGTCTTTGATAACGAGGCGATATGCGAGATTAATCCCCAGCGCTACGAGATGCAGCAGTTGGACGGCGTGCTGTGGTACGACAAGGATAAGTTTCTGATTCTCGGCTATAAGGATGTAACGGCTGAGGAGTTCTGGGTTCGTGGGCACATACCGGGCAGGCCGCTTATGCCCGGTGTGATTATGGTGGAGTGTGCGGCCCAGCTTTTGAGCTTCTTCGTAAAGAAGGTTTACGGCGAAGATGTTTTCATCGGCTTTGCGAGCATCGGCTCGGCGAAGTTTCGCTCGACGGTCGAGCCGGGCCAGCGGCTTTATCTTCTCGGCAAGATTACCAAGTTCAAAAAGGGCAGGAAATACAACACCTACGTGCAGGGGGTCGTTGATAATACAATGGTCTTTGAGACCGAGGTCTCCGGAATGGCCGTGTGACTCGTCCTGCGTATTGCGTTGTGCGTATTGCGTTGCGCTTATGCCTTGGCTGTCACAGATTCACTTACAGCCGATTTCATAAGTATCATTCCCGCGAGACTTGTCCTGAGCCCCGGCCTGCCTCAACCGGCGCCTGCCGTTCTCTCTCCGCCCTCGGCTGAAGCGCCTTGTCAGCTCCTAATTGGCATTAAGGCCCAGCGGTTCGTGCGTGTGAAGTCGCACCTTCCAGGAACTCTCGAGCCGGATAACCTTGGGGCTGTTCATGTCCGGTGATACCCGCTGCAGGATGCTGAATCGGAAGTTCCGTGGGTCGCGTCGTCGAAGTAGCCTGTTGCCTCCATGCCCACGAGCAGCATAGCTCAACCATCTGCCCAGAAGGTTGTCTCCGCCATAAGCCGAACCTACATAGCCTTTTCCATCAGAAGTGTCCAATATATAATAAATACCTCTCCATTGCGCGAGCGCTGATTTCCAGCGTACAGGAAGCAAATGGAGCTCTTCCCATGTCAGGACTATATCGTTCCACTCCGGCATCGCGGCATCAAGGACACTATCTTCCAGAATGGCAAGAATGGGTATTTCGTTGCGATGCGCCCGCCGCCACCAGGACCGTTCAAGACCCGGCCAGCTCACGACCAACTTGCCTTTCCAAGAAGCATAGAAGTCGGTTAGTGCAAGATCGAACCATAGAATAGAAGTACGAGAATCCTCCTCCGTATAGCCGGTCATGCCGAGCGCCTTCATCTTAACATAAGCTGGCACCTGCCAGAATTCTTCACGACTAAGAGACTTTGATGTCCCGATTGAATACAAGCCGATGAATAGTGCTTTTCCCGGTTCATACCCGATGAATGACGCAACATATCCTGCACTTGTCATCTTCTGCATAGCTCGCTCGAGCCTCGGTACCTGTGTCTGCTGGTAAGCATTGAATACGTCCGGTTTCTCTGCCGCAAGCCACGGAAGCACCTTGTTGAGTTCGGCCTCGTGAGGCCGGTGCCTCAGTACAAGAACATCCCGCGGATCGATATCCGCTTTCAGTAACAGGTCATTCAGGTTCATCTAAAGCTTACCATTCTGGTATTCGTGTTGGTGCCAGGGTTAATGGCATACCTCAGCCTCGCCTCATTCACAGGTCCGCCACATCGCGGTATTCCCTCCCATAGTTATCTGCCCTCCGCTCCTGTTTCATGAACGCTTCGCATTCCTCTACCCAATTCCTCATTTCCTCCGACCCTGTGAATCTACAAGTTTCCCATTCGCTTACCGCCCGCAGCCGCCGCCTCACCACGGCAGCTTATATGTATCCGCATAACACAACCTCCCCAAATACGGAATGTAGCAAACCCGATATACAAGTCAACTGCGATTTTCGCCTTTTAGCACCCGCAGGATGGCCGATTTCTGCTTACCGCCAAATAGCCCCCGCCGCACGAATTAAAGGGGCCAGGTATGCTCTGTAGAAAAGCTCCTCCCTCGTTTCGACCAAGGTCCAAGTCTACCCGTCACGGTCATTTCAACCGTAGTCCTGCGTAGCTTCAGCGAAGCAGGACGAAGCGGAGAAATCCAACCAAGCCGTCCTGTTTAGCCGCCCCCGCCTTGAGCCCGTCCCGAGCCTGTCGAATGTATCGTAGGGACGCAATACGAGATACGAGATACGAGATACGCTTCACGCGTCGCGCGGTACGCAATACTCATCGCTCATTTTGGAGGAAGGGGGTTTTTCTTGAGGAGGTCGCGGGCTTAGTGTATAGGTGGGGATATGGCTGGAGAAGAAAGAGTATTAGTCGTGGAGCGAAATGTGTTCGAGCAGGTGGGCGCGTTCAACGGCCTGGCATTCGATGTCGCTCGCTACATCGAAGCGATATTTGCACAAGGCGTCCCGCATTTTATGCCGCGCTCAGAAGCCGAGGGCGACCCTTCTTATAAGCAGCTTATCCCGTATGTGATTATGAGTTGTGCCGGCAAATACCTCAGCTATGTGCGCGGCAGGCGGGCGGGCGAGGGCCGGCTGGTCGGCCTGCGGTCAATCGGTATAGGAGGCCACATAAATCCTGTCGATGATATGCCCCTGTTTGCAAACCCGTACGATACATACCTGACGGCTGTCGAGCGCGAGGTGGCCGAGGAAGTGTCGGTAGAGGCCAAGCACAGCGACAGGATTGTCGCACTTCTCAACGACGATTCCAACGACGTGGGCAGCGTGCATCTCGGAATCGTTCACTTCTGGACTCTGGATTCGCCGAAGGTCGGCAGGCGCGAGCAGATGATAACGCAGATGGACTTTAAGACGGCTGCTGAGCTGGCGCAGCTCCGCGATACGATGGAGACGTGGTCGCAGCTTTGCTTGGACGGCCTTGCCGAAATGGCCCGGCACGCAGCAGCTATGGAAGATTCAGATCGCAATTGATTACCAGCCTGCGGCGAGGAACATCGTTGGTTATGCCGACGTGCCTTTTCTTCTCACCTTGCAGGACATATACGGTGACTGTTGGGGGGATGTGAAGATTTCTCGTAATTCAAATAGCCCCAAGGGGATTCGCTTTGCGGCCCAACTTCGTCGTGTCGAACCCCTTTGGTATTGCTGCGCAATACGGGGTTCTCATCCCCTGAAAATAATAAAAAAAACGGGTACATCTGAAGCGTACCCGTTTTTCTTAATAGCCCCAAGGGGATTCGAACCCCTGTTGCCGGGTTGAAAACCCGGTGTCCTG
>CAZEPI010000012.1:0-106953 GCA_964514115.1 uncultured Pirellulales bacterium
GTAGTCCCGGATCGTAGGTCGTGTCAGTCTGATTCTGGATAAATGGCGGAGGACTAGCTGTGCCGAAGTACACGTCATGTGATGTGGCCCCCGAACCCGCAGACCAGCTCAGGTCAGCGTTCAGGTCCACATCGGTTGCACCATTGGCCGGGTCTGGATTCGTGGCCTTGCCCGGCGGCTGATTCGGCTCTGCAATCAGGTCGCGAATCGCCTGGAATTTGTAGTTTCTGTCGGGATTGGTGACGTCGTCGGTCAGGCCCCAACAGCCGTAGCGGTTGTAGCCGCTGGTCAACGTGAACTGCATGGCGATGTTGGCGCCGAGCGCAAAGAAAGCGTCGTCGTAATTATACTTCAACTCAGTACCTGCACGTTGAACACGGTGTGCCGAGATCTGGTTGTCTAAATTGGTGGTGCTACCACCATGGGGGATGTGAAAACCGCCCTCATAGGAGCAGGCACCCCCGACAAGGTTCCATTCAGCGGCCTTGTCGATCCATTGCTGTCTGCCTGCCTCGTCGCCGCCGGTCTCGGATATCTGGCTGGTGATGTCGTTATGGCAGCAATCAAGAATCGTGGTCACGGTACCGTTGCTGCAACTGCTACCGAAATACGTCTGCCTGGCGATGGCGTAGATGTAATCAGAGGGGGTCAGGCCCATGGTGTTCTGAATATAGGAAATCATGTAGGTTTCGACCCACCATTTGAGCATCGGTGCGTGACAGCAGAGCATGACGCGGACCCGGTTATTGAGCGAGCCGGCGCCGAAGACACTCTCGAATATCTGGGCAAGCTCGATGGTTCTTCGTGCGTAGTTTTCGTGCTCGTTTATACCGAGGGCGTTGGCCTGGGCCTGGTTGTATGCGCACTGGTCAAAGATACCGTTCCAGACCTCGTTGCTGTTCTCGACATAGACATTCAGGTTGGCGTTGAGGTTGTTCTTGATGAGCGTGGCTAACTGGGTTACGTAGTCGGTGTCCGCCGAGCACTGGACGTTGATCCAGATGTCCATGTTCACCTGGTTGCCGAGATCAATGACGTACTCCCAGGCAGCGCCGTCCAGCTTGCCCAGGGGTACGATTTGGCCTTGACCAGCATCGGTCGTCAGCTTACGCTGAGACCAGGACGTTGTCGCAGGATAAGTGGGCTCAGAGTTGTTGGTGTGCCTGAAGTCCATGAACCTGATAGTGCTGAAGCTGGCACTTGTCAGACAGTTGATGAAATCATCCGTGAAGACCTGCGTGGTATCGTGTGCATAGCCCGGGCGTGTCGTCCTGAAATTAGTGATACCGGTACCGGTGCCGCTGGTGGGTGTCCGCTTGGTGTCGACGAACTCCAGAACGATAATCCCATGGTGCGGGCCCGGCGCGTCTACAGTGAGATCGAACGTCGTGGTGTTGCTGGGCTCATCAAAGACCTGGTTGGAGATAGTAAAATCGCCTTCGAGCTTAGACAGCGTCGCCTGGCCGTTGAAAGAGCACTTGTACAGGCCGCTCATATCGACGCGATATGCCTCGGGGTCATCAATCGTGCCGGCCCATTCTTCTACGGGCCGCCAGTCCTTGACATACCTGCAATCAACCGTCGGCCAGCCACTGGTATCCACGTCACCTGACGTCAGGTCAGCACCACCTGATTTGTACCACCTATAGTGCTCGTGCACCTGATCTACCATGGTCCCCCCGCGTTCCGGCAGGCTGATACCGATACCCATCTGGCCGGGGTAGGACCCCGCAGAGACGGTCAAACCGAAGGTGAAAACCAGCACGGCCGATGATAGTATGAGTTTTTTCCACATTGTTCTTTTCCTCCCAAACAAGTTTAGAAAATACACCGTTTTAAGATTGAACTACAGCAATACACCTAAATTACTCCACTTCTCATTTCCGCCTCCTTTCCGGAACAGATGTGAATCACCTTCACAGGAGAACCAAGAGAATGAAAAAACGTCTCAATTTCACAGAGAACTTTTTTGCCATCACTATATCCTCATTGCCAAGTTACCCGGTTAGTAAGGCAAACTTTTAACCCATCGCTGTTTTTATTTTCTCACCGGCTGAAAAACCCTGCTCTTGTCAACAAAAATCAACTCTCCGATTTAGCGCCCGCTTTCCGATTTGCAAATACTCCAAATTCCCTGAACTGTCAAACAAAAATATAGCTTCTGATGCTGGGTGATTCAATTGATTATCGATTATTGATAATTGATTATTGGCCACGCTTTCCCCGTTTTCGTGTTTTCGATTGAAGCCTGTGCCCATTGGGTACGGCTAATGATAAGAATTGTTAAAAAACTTGGATTTATGAAGGTGCGGGCGGTCAAGGTCTGTGCAAAAGTAGGTATTGGAAGAAAGGTGGGGCATAAAAAACCGTGTTTTCTTGCCAATTTTCAATAGAGCTGCCTCGAAAAGGGAAATCTTTGAAGGCTCAAGGTGAATTTGGTAAGATTATTGGTGTCATACGGAAAAAGCATGCATTTAACTGTTTAAATGGGAAATCCCAGATAAGAGCATCAGAAGCTCTTAGAACGAATCAGCAGGAGGCAAACCGATATGAGCGAAATTGCCAAGAGGAATACGTCACGTCGTGAGTTTTTGAAGAAGACAAGTCGAATCGCTGCATCTTCGGCGTTAATAGCGGCTGTCGCGCCGCGGATTTATGCAGGCGAGGATAACACGATCAAGGTTGCGCTGGTTGGCTGCGGCGGGCGGGGGGCGGGGGCTGCGGCCGATGCAATGGCCACGAACAGCGGGCCGGTCAAGCTCGTTGCGCTGGCCGACGTCTTCGAGCGTCGTCTCAGGAGGAGCTACGACAATTTGACGAAGATACGGCCCGAGCAGGTGGATGTGCCCGAGGATCGGCGGTTCGTCGGGTTCGATGCTTACAAGAAAGCGATGGACTGTCTCAGCCCGGGCGATATCGCTATCTTTGCGACGCCTCCAGCGTTTCGATGGGTGCATTTCACCTACGCGGTGGAGAAGGGCCTCAATGTGTTTATGGAAAAGCCCGTGACCGTTGACGGGCCGACGAGCCGGCGGATGTTCAAGCTTGCCGAGGAGGCGACGGTTAAGAACCTAAAAGTGGGTGTTGGGCTGATGTCCCGCCACAGCCGGGCGTTGGAGCAACTGTATAAACGCATTCAGGACGGGGAGATCGGCGACATCATTCTGCAGCGCGGCTACCGGATGCATGGACCGATCGGCTTTTTTGCTTCGCTGCCGAAGCCGGCTGGTATTAGTGAGATGCTCTACCAGGTACAGCGATTCCACAGCTTCATCTGGGCCAGCGGCGGCAACTACAGCGACTTCTATATCCACCTGATCGACCATCAGTGCTGGATGAAGAATGCCTGGCCTGTCAAGGCGCAGGCCTTAGGCGGCCGGCATTATAAGCAGAGCCCGGAAGGCGTTAATTACGTGGACCAGAATTTCGATACGTATTCGGTGGAATATACCTACGGCGACGGCAGCAAGTTCCTTCTGGACGGCCGCTGCATGAGGGGGTGCAAGGAAATATACTCCAGCTACGCCCACGGCAGCAAGGGCATGGCGATCGTATCCAGGACCGGCGACTGTGGGATGCCGTCGAGTACCTATAAGGAACAGAATCCTGACAAGGCCAATGTAATTTGGGAATCTGAGGTTGCCCCGCACGAGCGGAATCCGTACCAGAACGAATGGAACGACCTTGTAGATGCGATTCGCAACGACAAGCCCTACAACGAGACAGATCGCGGCGTGCGTGCGAGCCTGGTTACGAGCATGGGCCGGATGGCCGCTCACACAGGCCAGGAAATCACCTACGAGCAGATCCTCAACAGCGAGCACGAGATGGCGCCCGGGCTGGATAAGCTGACGAAGGATTCACCGGCGCCGCTGCAGGCCGATGCCGACGGGAGATATCCGGCGCCTCAGCCGGGCACCATCAAAGACCGCGAATACTGAAACCTTTGTCACGTATTATCAGGTTTAAGGAAAGTTAAGGTTCTGAGCGTCAGAGATGTTGGCAAAAGTTGACTTTTCAGCGCTCTGGTTGTAGACAAATGTTGGCATCCTGAGGGCTGCAAAATGTTAGAAAATGTTAGATGTCAGAGGGGGGTATACCCTCTTAGAGGATGGAAACAACGACTTTGTGATGAGGACACAAACGAGGAAAGCAAAAGGTTCTTCGCTGTGCTACGAGGGATAAACGCGGAATTTGTGTGTGTGGATTTGGGGGAGTTTGTATAGTCTGCTAGTGGCGTGGGTATTTCGCCTCAATTACGGCGATGTCTTCGGGAGTTAAATCGTAAAGGCTGTAAACAATTTGGTCGATCTCGGCCTCCATTGCTGCAGTGACTGTGGTCCGGTCCTTTTTCTTAGCTGCCATTATTTGGTTCGGGAGCAGGGTTAACTTCTCATTGTCTGCGGCAGCGATTTCTTTGGGAATTGGAAGGTTATCGACCTCGTATCCGTTGACATTGCTGCTTGTACTTGTGCACCGAAATATGAAATTGAGAACTTTACTGTTTAGAAGAGCCAGTAGAATACTCAACGATATCTCGTCGGGCTCGACGATATAATTACACGAATTTGCTAGGAAGGTCGGAGGATCAACAATTGTAGCTTTGAGGCGATAGGTTTCGTTTACTCCGGTGAGTCCTTGCAGGACTATTCTTTTTCTATAGGCGTCGTGCAGTTTCTTGGCGCTGTACACTTTTCTGAACGCTTGAAGGTTCAGATACTCGATTTGGCCCTGACTTACGATGGCAAAATCGTGCTTTGTTTCGAACCTGTCGACCTGAGCGCCCTTGAGTAGCACGGCATCCTGTTTATTTTGTGACATGGCCTTCTTGGCAAAAGTCATGTCTACCTCACCCGTAAGGCATCTGCGTATATTTGCTAACCTTGTTAGGTTGTCGTTAGCATATATCTTGGCAAGAACTTCGTACTCAGGAGGTGTTGTTATAGGTATTGGGCACAAATCGGGATTCATCCGCATCACATCTTTATTATCCAGCCAGAACCTGTTTTCGGTCTGAATTTTCCGGTCATATGAAACCCCCAGATGGAACGATTCACAGCCGTTTCCCTTGGCGGATAGAATGATTGCTGTTGACATTTTCACATCTTCAAAGACCCTTCTTCTTTTGTTGTCTCTTTCGGGAAATGCGTCTATGCTTAAGAATGAGTGATTGTCAAAAACATGTTTTCTCAAACGTGCGGAGCTCTTGTCGGTTAGTATGCCGAAGGGGATTATCATACACTGGAGCCCTTGCTTGCAGGCCAAATGCAGAGCAAGTTCGTAGAATACTCGGCAAGCATTTATTCCGCCGGCTGCAGTAGCGGGGTAATTCCGCCTGATTATAGCCACCGCTTCCTTCTGTATGGTAAGACCCACTTTTTGGTTCTGTTTCTTGTTGAACAAACCATACGGTGGGTTTCCAATTATGATGTCGAAACCAACAAAATCACCGCTTGTCTCGTCGAGGACTTCCGGAAACTCAAATCGCCACTCAAAGGCGTTTCTATATACGACCCCGGTTTGAATTTCCTCTATCTGCTTTTCCAGCTGTGCAATCTCTGTGGCAAGATGTTCGATCTTCTTTTGCCTCGCTTTCTTGCTCTCCGTGTGGAAAAGGACACCTTGGTCCACAAGGGCTATCAATTTCCCGCGCAAGTTTGCAAGTCTTTGCTTTTTGGGATGCTGCCTATCTATTCCGGCAGTAAATGTCCCCTTGATCTTATTGATGACTTCCTCGATTGCCTGCTTTTGCTCTTTGTTCTCCGCATTTCGATAAGTGTTTACAGCAATCCGGTAGGCGTCTACGGAAAATCTGCTTTCTTGCAGGACCTCTTTGAGGTCTGCATCGAGGGGATAGCGGCTTATCAATGAGTTTCCACACTTTATGTTTATGTCGATATTTGGAAGCGTTTCAAGCTCACCGTCTTCCTTGTAATACGCATTCTTCAGAAGCTCGATCCACAATCTTAGACGACATATATGCACAGAGTTCGGGTTAATATCCACGCCGAACAGGCAGTTCTCAATTATGGTAAGTTTTTCGCGGAATAGCGTTTCCTGGACCCTACAGGTTTCCCTGTTCTCAGGGTCATATTTGAAGAACTCACCGTTGCGGTCGAGAACAATAAGCTCATCGTTCTCAACGTCTATCGGGTAATCGCGGAGTACTTTGCCATCTTCATCTGTGAGAAGCTCAAGTTCTGCTTTGATTGCGATTATCTCGTTAAGTGCTGAAACAAGAAAATGGCCGCTGCCGACCGCGGGGTCACATATCTTCAATGAATTGATTATCGTATTGTACTTGTCGATATCGTGTTTCTTGTATGTACCCCTGGCGAAATTGACCAAGTCGGGAAAGGTGTCGGCTTCGAAGGCGGACTGGTCCTTAAATTTAGCAACGATGGCTCGGCGTATGGTTTCTCTGCTCATATACATTGTGATAAACCCGGGTGTGAAAAACGAGCCATCCTTGTAGCCATTTATCTTCTCAAATATCAAGCCCAATACGGAAGCGTTTATGAGGGTTTTGTTGTCCTCGGCTACTTCTTCGCTCCCTTCGGCCCCGAAATCGTAGGCATCCAAGAATCGGAAGAGATACTCGAGTGTGTTGATTTTATCCGAGTTGGTCTTGAGTACCGTCCTTCTATACAAGGGGAGCACCGTATCGTCGGGGAGGTTACTGATAAAGATGGTCTGCTGCTCGAGCTTTGTGGGCTCAAACAGTGAGCTGTTCAGGTACGGGACATTAGGGAATTTCTTCTTTATCCTTGGCGCTCTGGCTTTTGTTTCGACTGCCAATACCTGAAAGAACAGGGTGTTCAGGTCGTCATATTCCGGAACCTTTTCCTTGTTAAGAAAGAGGTAATCCTTGCTGTCGCGATAACTTACGACCTGGGATTCCAAAAGCTTGAGGAAAAGAATCCTGTTGACCCATGTTATGACAAGTTCCAATGCAATGTTATAAAGCCTTTCATCGATACTCTCGCCAAAGCGTTCGACATCCTCTACCTGCGACAGCTTTCCCAAGCTGGCAATTTGTGTTATTGCCGCCTCGATCATCGCATCTTCGTTGCGGCCCCGGGATTCTTTCCGGCGGATTAACTTCTTTGCCTTTTCTCTGTACTCCTCAAGCCCGATTATGTGGAGCAACTCATTGTAGAAGTCCTTGTTGAGGGTATTGCTATCATCGGCAAAGGGTACCTTGAGCAAATGTGTCGGCGACAGTATTTTCTGCAGTTCAATTAAGCTAATGTCGCCCGTCTTAGTTTGTTCTCTTAGGGGTTTTTGGTAGTCATGAAGGTCGAAGTAAACAAAGGAAATCTTGCCTTTTCTACGCTCGATTGCAGGACCGGCGATCTCTTTATAAAACCGTTCTGTTTTTTCGAACGTCAACCGGCCCTCTTCAAAATCCTTAAACGCCTTTCGGAGTTTCTTGTCTTCGGCGATTTTCTCAAACTCGTGAGCATCAAATATGAACCATCTGTACAAATCAGTTGCAACCAAGTGCTTCAATTCAAAGTTCTCGTTTGTCACTCTTTCTCTGAGAAAATAGAGCAAGAGCTCCTGAATTGCTTTCTTGTTCAGATTATTGACCGTTGGCATCTCGGTTTTATTGCCGGGGCGTTTGGTCTCAATAATGACCCCAACAGTTGAATCCGACCTCTGTCCGCTATGGATAACCATGTCAGTTCGGTCTTTGGTGTTTATGAAATGGGCGGTGTATGCGGTATTATTTAGAAAATCTTTGAGGAGCCCCTTGTGGTATTCTTCAGATTCCCTGGGATTGGCATCATCAAGCATCTTCGCAAGCTGACGCCGGAGGAGTCCGATTTCCTCTCTGGTTGGTCTGCGCTTTCTGTATGCCTTCCTAAGCGCCTGCTTTATCCGAATCTGACCACTCACCTTGTGTTTCCCGGCATTCTAAATCTCACCGGAGCGGCCACTGAAAGGCGGCTTCGGGCGTAAAGTGTTATTCTCCCGTGAGGGTGAAATAAAGGCCTTTGGTAGAGGAGTTTAGGAAGAAAGTCAAGGGAAATCGGTGGGGCCGGATTTCTGGGTCGTGGATCCCCAGCCAGAGGCATGCGATGGGGAGGGGCTAAATCAAACCCCACGTGAAACGTGGGGCTAAATATATGGATTCCGCAGCCCTTCGACTACTTCGACGAAGCTCAGTATAAATGCGCTCAGGGCAGGCAGGTGCGGAATGACAAAGATTTGACCCCCAGTGGAACTGGGGGCTAAATAACAGAGGAGTGCCCCCGTCGCGAGCGACGGGGCTAAGCGATGAGGAAGGCCCTAAAGGGCGAGTGTTCTTATTGTGGATTCCGCAGGCAAGTGCGGAATGACAAGAGGATTTTTGACCCCCAGCGGAGCTGGGGGCTAACCAAGTTCAATATGGTCTGATTACAGGATTGGTGGGGCGGGAGTGGTTGATGAAGAAGTATCGTAGGGCGTCGATGTGGTGGTCGTATAGGCCATCTTTGAGTGGCAGCTCGTCGGGTGCGGGTGAATCGGGGTAGTGGTAGCACTGGAGGGCCTCGATGAGGCGGGGGCAGCGAGGTGAGATTACCAGGCGGGTGCGGCTGTCGCCAGCGCGGATGGCCCGGCGGATAAGCTCAATACCCTCGAGGATGCCGCTTCGCCTGTAGCGGAGGCGAATGTCAAGGGCCCGCAGCTCGCGGACGGCGCTGGTGCCGGTGACGTCGTTTCGGCCTTGGCCGGCAGGGTCGCAGAAGGTAGCGGCCAGTCGCGCTTCTTCGCAGGGGGTTCTGGTTTTTATTTCGTGGGCGTGGATATCGATAGTGGCCCTTGTGCGCACATATTCATCTATGACTCTAACGACTCCATCACCGTCAACTTGAATCCACAGACAGACAAACGGATTGACGAAGCCGAAATCGAGCGAGCGGTACAGCGGCAGGTTCGCGTCGTAATCGACGGGGCGAACGTGCACAGCGGGGTCGAACTCGGCGAAGACGATGTTTTCAAGGTTCGGTTTTTTGCAGAGCATCTCGGCTTCCCAGCCGGGGCGGCTTGCGCGGCGCATCTGTGAGATGGCGTCGTCGATTTTGAGGTAGCCGGCGGCGTGTTTTGCTTTGCCGGCGCAGTCGCTCCAGAGCGGGCACTGCGAGCAGTTTCTGTCGGTGCACTTTTCGATGGTTTCCCAGAGGCACCATTTGAACACAGGGACGGCCGTTTGGCCTGCCGAGGCGACAATCTGCTGCATAAGGCCGTAAGGGCGATGCATTGTGCTTATGGACTCTATGCCTGAGATTATTTGGTCGGTGCTCTGGGTGGTGAATTTTGCGGCGGCGAAGACCTGCTCGTCGAAGAGCTCGACTTCGTCGCAGCGAAGCTTCTGGATGTGCTGGCCGCGAACCGATGTGTGCGACTGGGTGAGGACCTCGACGGCTGAGCCGTTTGCGAAGACGGATTTCGTCTTTCGAACCGGCCCGGCGAGGAGCCGGCCGAAGCCGCCGTTCAAAAAGCCGACGAGATACTGATACATTCGGCCCGCCTGTTCTTCCGAGCCGCTGAGGATGCGAATTTGGCAGGCGGGTTTGAAGAGGCAATCGAGCAGCGTTGCAATCGCCGCGGTCTCGGTCTTGCCGCCTCCGCGATTGGCCCAGACGATCACATCTGCGTTCGGCCTTGGCTGAGATTCAAAGTCGCAATTGAAGCTGTGCCACAGGTAATCCATCGGGCTTGAGTGTCCTTCGCAGATGCGCCTGTCGGGCACGTCGATTCCGAGAAAGACCTTGACGTAGTTTTTCAAGTCGCGCTTAGTCGTCGGCCTTATATGCCGAAGCGCAGAATATACCGATGCGGCCTTTTCGATTTGGCTTGTGCTACTTGGGACGGTTTTGTTTTGGTCTGATGAAATTGAGAGTTCGTTTTGCATAGTTATCACCCCTTTGCGTGAAAATAGAAAGGAACGAAGTAAAGATGGAACGGCGCATCAGACCGACCTGATTTGACGGGCCGACCAGCGCGGCCGGAATCCACAATCGAATCGCTTGCCATGACTATCCCCTCGCTCCGATTTGAAATCCTGATATGCAGAAAGGCGCGGCGTTACTCAAATCTAATCGGCGGCACAGACGCTTGGCCAAACAACTACTGCCCGTATATCCTGAGGATTCTATCCCTGCCCTCCCGCGATTTGTCACCCTTGAAGTAAATCTCAATGAACTCTATAACATCTTCATCGGGATAATAAGCGTAGGTTATCCTTATCCCGCTTTTAGAGCCCCTTCCTTTCAGTGCTTTGCATGCGAACTTGAGGACCTTATAAATCTGAGGACGCTCTATACCAATATCTGATATACGCACACATCCCCCGTTATCCACCCCCAACTTATGAAAAAGTTTGAGTTGCGTCTCGACGAAAGTGTCGAAGTCTTCATCAAGAGTCCTGAATTTCTTCTTGAGCTTTTTATAATCTCTTTCAAACTCAGGAAGTCTCCGTACTTCACTGAATATCTTCGTCATCGTATGCCCTTACTGAATACGCAGGTGTGCGGTAGAAGACGGATTCGTAGTCTATGACTTGGCCATCTTCAGTGGTTAACCAGGGAACATCATCGTGAGAATAGGCGCTGATTTCGGCCGCGTTCTTGTCAGACAACCTCTCAAGGACGCTGTCTATAACGCTAAGCTCCTTCGCGCTCAACCGGGAAATGGCCGGCTTCCTCAAAGGAAGGTACTTTTTCTGCGGAAACTGGAAATACTGTGACCTGACACGCACCAGGTCCTTGTTTTCCATGTCCTCAACGACCTTCGTAAACTCCTTCGGTGTTGGACCATGGTGATTTTTGATATAGGTGGCGCCTATTAATTGTTCCTCATATTTCTCATAGTAATCGAAATCGATGAAATACAGCAACTTGTAGAGAACCGTTTCACCGACGTTGGGTTTTGAGCCGACTCGCGACAAAATATACAGCAGTACCTCTTTGAACTTCGCAACGTTCTTGGCAGGGATACTAATCCGAATCTGCCTTTTGTCTGCCGTTGGCTTCCTATGCGGTTTCTCGAGGGTCACTGCAATATCCTGCTTAAGGTTCAGGAGCACATCGGAAGTTACATTCAGACCCTTACACAAGGTCGCTGTATTCTCGGCAGTCATTTTCCGTGCTCCGGTTTCAATCTGAGAAACCGTCTCTCTGCTGACATTCAGCCTTTCTGCAAGCGCGCCTTGAGACAATCCGAGCTTGACTCGTATTTGTTTGATTCGCTCACCCAGCTTTTTGTTGAAATCTGTTGCCATAGCTACCTCCTTTTCGAAATATGCACCACTGAGTTAAGTATAGCACGTGTAACAAAATTTACCAATACTATGTAAGAATATTTTACGTAAATATCGGCACGATGTGCTGTAAGAATTACTGAAATCCGGCGGGGGCCTCTAAAGCCTTTACAAGAAACGCGTTATGAATTATTTTTGCCTTGATTCCGCTCGCTCTGGCATCTGTCGTGACGCCGTCGCGATGAATCCACGACCACAATCAGTTTACTCCCCCGGTCTGACACGATATTCGTACAGATTGTAACCGATTTGGCGGAGGGCCTGGATTGTCTCGGGGTACGGTGTGTCGCAGATATCGATAAGACCTATCTGGTAATTTTCGCCGTCGCCTCGGCCGGTCGTGGCCTGGTCTTTGTACTGGAACCAGTGCGTCCCGACAATATAAGGATTGCGCAGTGCACTTTCCACGTAGTGCTTATAGGCAAAGGCCCGGTCTTGCTGGTCGCAGACGGGTCGCAGGCCTTCGTGGAACATTCCTCGGTCGAGCGCACCGAAATGAAATTCGCCGATGATTATCGGCTTATCAATGTCGCCGGGCAGAGCCAGGCCTTCCACGTCATACTCGTAGCGATTGTAGCCGACCACGTCGCAGTATTTCGCCGCCGCGTTCGCCGCCAAATCGTTTACCCACGCGAATCGACAGCCAAGGTACAACTGCTGTGGCGCAACTCGCTTGAGCTCATCGCGCACCGTCGCAAAATACGTTTCGGCGGTCTTGATATAAAACGCCGTCAAATCCGCCTGCGCCTTGTCTTTAGCCCACGCCTCCTTATTCGGCGGAAGCTGTTGGGTCTTCAGCAACTGTTCCCAGCTTTTGTGGTGTGTTGACCACGCCGCATTTAGTTTGTCTATGGTGCCGTATTTTGCCTTAAGGTCTTCGACAAAGACCTTCTTAGCGGGTTGCTCGGCAGGAGAGGCGAGTGTCGCCAGCGACAGTGAGACCTCATCTCCCCACGCAAGTTCGTTGTGCACGAAGAATCCAACACACCATGGGTCACCGATTGATTTGCCTTTCTCCTGCTCAAGTCGCTTGGCCAGGTTCTCTGTGAAGCTGTCGTCGAAGACGTCGTAGAACTTGCCCCAGTAGCCCTCGGAGCCCTCAAGGCGCCTCGCGTCA
The DNA here is from genome assembly GCA_964514115.1 of uncultured Pirellulales bacterium. GTDB lineage: Bacteria > Planctomycetota > Phycisphaerae > Sedimentisphaerales > Anaerobacaceae > CAZEPI01. Next base: position 12,426 of record CAZEPI010000012.1, read on the forward strand.
AAATTGATGGTTGCAACATAGGGCGTCCGGCGAATCAGATAAATATCTTCATCGGACCAGTTGGCAATCGTATTTGTACCCCAGCTTCGAAGGCGTCGGTGCGTAACATCGGCGAACTGCTCTTGCCAGTTGTCGCCGTACTTGCGAAGGAAATTGGCTCTGCTGAAATCAAATGTCTTGTAGGGCGTGTGGTCCTTGTAGTAACCGTGCGGGGCCCAGCTTGCGGTGTCGTAGAATTCGGCAAAGGGCGAATCGTCGCCGGGCAGCGGCGCAAAGTATTTCTGCCTGTCGCTTATCGGCGTCTCGTTTCGACTGCGAACACAATCCACACCGTGCGACCAGAACAGGAAGCCAGCCGGGTCAATCAGCCACCACTTGCCGTTGTATTTTTCGACGCGGAAAAAACCGGTCGCCTCAAGCTTCGGGCCTTTGTTGTATCCGCCGTATTTGTCCCAGTCGTCGGGTCCGGACTTGGCCCCAAGCTCCGTCTTTTCCCGCGCCTTTTCAAGCTCCATATTGGCCTGGCTGTGGGTTTTGCCGGGCCAGTCCGCGTGCGCAAATTGGCCGAACTCGTCGATAAAGGGCAAAAATACATCTGATTTCAGGACGGTCAGGCGTCCGACGGCTCGGACATTGTCAACCTCGAAGCATGTCGGCTCATCCCAATCCTGCAGATGCACAAAAATGTTGGTAACCTTCGAGACATCGATGGTGCTGGGCTCACCCGGCGGCCTGCGCATCCCCACCAAGCCCATCGGCTCATCCAGCTTCCACGGCGTCGGATAAAGGTCGATTCGCAGTGTCCGCGTCTTTCCGGGCGGGACGCCGATGCTGCACTGAATGCCCCGGTCCGAATCGCTGCCTGTCAACTTGCCCCATATACGCAGGTTGCGGGGCGTGCGGTTGGTGACATCGACGCAGACCGACTTATAGCCGGTCAGGTCCCAGCTCGGCAGGTGCACATTGACTCCGGGCCACGGTTTTGTCTGCGTGTAAACATTGAGCGTACCCTCGCTGCTCAATCCCACCAGTGCATTGGTTTCCGAAATTTGTGACATATCAAAGTCGAGGTCAAACTCAATCGGGCGAATTGCCGCCATTGCAGCCGGCGAGTCTTTGCCGACGCCCCGCGCCATCAGCGCCTTGAGCTCAGCGAGGTAATCATCGTAAACACGTCGCGGGGTCGTAGTATGGTTTTTGCAGAGCGATGCGGCCATTCCCACAACTTCGCCCATCATTCCACAGGTGCGCATCACGCGGACCGTCCCGAGCGCCTCGTGGGTGACACTGATGTCCCGGCCGGCCATAAACAAATTCTCGATATTGCGTGAGTACAGACAGCGGTAGGGTATCCAGAACGGCCGGTCGTACTGAGTATGGTAATCTCTGGAGATAAATGCATCTTCGCCCAAGCCGTCGGCGTAGCCGACCTCCGGCAGATGCACGTCGATGTCCCAGCTCGTCGGCACACAGCCGTCCTCGTATCGTCGCCCGCTCATCAGGTCCTGTGTATTAAGCAGGATGTCGCCGAGCAGCCGGCGTGATTCGCGCTTACCTGCAATGTACGCCGCCCAGACGAGTTTGTGATTCGGGTAAACCTTATCGACGTTCTTGAGTGTGTCCCACGCGCCGTACATCGCCCGGAAGTTCAGGTCGCGGATGTACTCGGCCTTGCTGAAGGGGTCGTGGTAAAAGCCGCTTTCCCAGAACCAGCCGCCCAGCTCCTGCGGGCCGTGGTCGCCGTAAATACCGGGATGCTTGGGGCGTCCGGGAAACGGCTTGTCGGATAAATCAATTGCCCACGGACATCGCGCAAAGCTAACGGGCTTACCCATGTCCTCCACGCGCCATAGATTACTCGGGCCCATGCGTCCCTTTTCGACCATATCGAAGTCGGCTCCGGCCAAGTAGCCAATCGTCCCGTCACCGGTGCAATCCGCAAACAAACGCGCCTCAAAACGTAGTTCCCTGCCCGTCCGTATATCGCCGGCAATGACAGCGAAGATTTTGTTGCGAATGACGGTGGGCGGACGCAGCAGAATCAAATCCTTGTCGCCGAGCTGGGTCCGGAGGAAGCGTTTCCATTTCGAGTATGTCGTCTCCAGCGCGAAAGCACGCGTATTCAAATACAAATCGATGTTCGGCTCGTCCCAGACTACGCGCAGCTTCTTTTCGTCATTGTAGTAATGCGCCGGCCGGCGGTTGCCGTGACGGCCCGGGTCAAGCTCTGCGACGATATCACCTATGGCCGGGTATGGCTCAAAGTTGGTCTTGCCTCCCAAGTGCACTCGAACCTCACTGCTGTTGTTACCGCCGAGGACCGGACGGTCCTGAATCAGAGCGACCTTCAGACCCAGACGAGCCGCTGAAAGCGAAGCACACGTCCCCGCCATTCCCCCGCCGACAACGACTAAATCGTATGTGCCCGCATCGGCCGGCTTTTCGCCTAAACCCAATAGCTTCCGGCGGAACCGACGCATCGACTCACCCTCGTTAGGCGGGGCGTTAGCATCGGCAGAAAAAACAATCGCATCACACCTGCCCTCGAAGCCCGTCAAATCGTGCAGGGCAATCGTCGTCGTTTCCTTTTCAATCTCAACATTGCCGCCATCCTGCCAGTGCCACTCGGCCCCTTGTGTTCCGAAAGTGGTCTCGACCGGCCGGCCGTCGATGAACAATTGAAAACGCCCGGGTGCACCCGGCGCGTTCCAGGGCGCGACCCAGTCCCGCGTCCGAACCCAGACCCGGTACTTGCCCGGCCCGGGAAACCTGACGGTCGTCACTGCATCGGCAACGGGCTCGCCAAGACCGTGCGCCAACAGATACGGCGAGCCCATCTGGTCCATAAACTGCTGGTCAATCACCCAGCCGCCGGTATCGGCAAACGATTCGGCCTCAACCAAAACGGTCTCAGCACCAAACGCCGACGCAACAGACAAAATCGCAATCGCAACCACAAGACCAAACATCTTCGGCATAATCACCTCCCGAAAACTAAACACATTCTCAGAACAAACAAAAGCCGCCTCAATCGACCTCGAATTTTTCGACTCGCCGGGTGTGTCTGCCGGCGTCAAAGGCGGTGTTCAGCCACAGTTCGACAATTTCGAGAGCCGCTTCGATGGGAATCATCCGCTGGCCAAGTGAGAGCACGTTGGCGTCGTTATGCGCCCTGCTGTATCGGGTGCTTCGCAGGTCCCAGCACAGCGCGCAGCGAACGCCGCGGACCTTGTTGGCGACCATTGCCTCGCCGTTGCCCGTGCCGCCCAGGACTATCCCCCTTTCACATCTGCCCCAGGCCACCGCCTCGGCAACAGGTCTTACAAAGTCGGGATAATCGCACGGCTGTTCAGAATCCGTGCCGAAATCCTTTACCTCGTGGCCCTTGTCTTTAAGAAACTCCACTACTTGCTGCTTGTACTTAAAGCCAGCGTGGTCCGAGCCGATTGCTATCTTCATCAGCACTGCCTTTCATAATCGTGATAGTAAACCGCCAACCAGGCCCATCTTCTGTCGCAAAATCTCTCAACGCGAGAGCGTCCGGGCGGCCCAATATATCTTATACTTTAAGTGGAACAAGCAACCATACGCCAGCCGAGAAGTGCGGCGAGCCGATAACCTTGGCCAGGATGGCATTATCGCAAGAGAGACGAGCCGGACAAACGTGACCGAACTGGTAAAGCGAGCTTCGTCTCTCTTTTTATTTGCCTTGCCCTGATTCTTTTTCACCCTCGTCGGCGAGTTGCTTCGTCACGCCCGGCATAAGGACGCGCATTCGCTGGACGGGTATGTTGCGGGCGCTGAGGTTATCGAGGCCGAGCGCCGGCCAGGGATTAACCGCTCTACCCATCGGGTTCTCCGCATAGATTACCAGGCCGTCCGCATAATCAGACGCATACATCCCGTACCGCTGCAATGCCCGCGCAATCATCTTCCCGACAGGCGTCAGGTCAAGCGCATTGACATCGACAGCAGGGTCCAGTTGAACAACTCCGCCGCATGGTATTGAATTGGCACGTTTCATACGGCGCCCGGACTTATTCGCAGGCCAGACGTGCCTTGGTGCTAAGTACTCATGTGCAAAGACAAGGGCGTGGTCGATTTTGCCCGAGGCGATATCTTCCGGCGTAATCAGCCCGGCCAATAAGGCAAAACCGACGAGCCGGCACCCACCCTCAGGCACTAACCCGTCGCCGGATAAATCGACCGTGTTGGCCGCCCTTGTCCGAAGCTGGCCATCCTGCCAGCGGGCACTCCAGAAATCCCAGGCGGTGTTGTTGGCAAGGTCCAGAACGACCATGTGAGCGTCTGCTTCCGGGTCGGGCTTCAATTCCGCCCATACCGGCAGGGTAACCGACTCGAATCCCGACCAGTGCTTTGAGTCGCAGCGAATCGTCTTTATCTGGGCGCCGCTTTGCGGCACGCGATATACCGGGATGCTCCACTCCTGGATATTGACATGCAGGTGTCCCCTGTCGCTCTCTCGAAACGTACCGTCGAGAAGACTTTCGAGCATCTTTTCCGAATTTGGGTGCACCTCGGCATCTTTCGGTATAGGGGTGTTGAAGGGACTATGGTTTGAAAAAGGCCGCCAGTACTCATACACGCCTTCAACAGGCGACTCCGCCTGTGTTTTACAGTTCTCTGCACCGCCTGCATCTAAGGAGAACACCACAATCACCGCTGCGGTGAGCAAAAACCCACATCTTGATAATTTCACGTATCCATATCCTTTGTTTAATTCAACTCTACTGTCTTTTCCCTGCCTTCGGTTCCGGCAAAGTCAATTTTCATTTCCTTGCCGTCGATGGTGACTTTGTGTTTTCCGTAGAAGACGGGGACGCGGCAGATGCCGTTATCGTCGGCCTGTCCCTTCCAGTTGGTCCACCACTCGTCGAATACCAGCTTGCGATAGGCGAGTGCCGGCGGGGTCGGCGTAAAATCCTTCAGCCACAACGCATCGGAAGGCGAAAAATGTGTCCCCTCCCAGATACCCCAGAAAATAATGGCCTCCACCGCAGGATGACCGAAGCAGACGCGAAAGTGCTTATCGAGCATCACCGCCGCGTATTCCTTGTTGCCCGCCTGGTCGTCGATGATGTACTCGCTTATCTTTATCGGCACGCCGGTTCGCTGGAGCCGGTCGAGGGCATACTTGACAAAGCCGAGATTCGTCTCGCCGTGCCAGCTATGCGCCTGGCAGTTGATGCCGCCGAGTGCGTAGCCGCTGCTCATAAAATCCCGTGCCTGCGCGATGTAGTCATCGAGTCGGCTGCGGTAGCGGTTGTTCAGGATGTTGAAGTCGTTGAGCGTCAGGACGGCCTCGGGGTTGGCCTCTTTGAACCAGCGGAACATATCGCCGACGATATCGTCGCCTAAGCGGTCGCGATACCATCGGCAGTGCAGCATCTCGTTATTCAAATCCCATTCGTCCACCCTGCCTGCAAACCAGTTCGCCACGTCTTTGCAGCGTCTCTCAACCGAGCGGCGAAGCTCGGCGTCGCTCATATCTTTTTGCCAGGCGGGCACGAACCTTTCGCAGTCCCAGAAGACGCAGTGGCCGCGGAGCTTCAGGCCGTTGGCAAGCGCCCACTTAGTCGTGCGCTCGGCGCTGGTCCAGTAAATCTCGCCCTCGCTCGGCTCGACGTTGAACCACTTGGCGGCGTTTTGAAATACGCCGATATTGAAATTGTCTTTCACGAGCTGATAGTATCGTTCGCGGTTGGCCTCGATGAAGGGGTAGCGCTCTTTTTCGTTCAGCCAAGCGAAGTCGTCGCTCCAGATGCGCGGGTCGGCGAAGTCGGCTTTTGTCGCCCACATCTGGTCGTTGAGCGACGTGCCGAAGAGGAAATCGTGGCTCTGCTGTTCGACCGCGACTGCGGCGCCGGGCGTTGTCTTGATTATCAGCGTGCCCATCCGGTACTTGCGTATGTTCTCATCGGCCTGCCGCAGTATCTCATCTTCCATTGCGCGGAACGCCTGGTAGTAGAACCGGCGCACCCCATCCAGCTCTTCGGCCGTGCGGACGTTTGTACTGGGTTGCTCCAGGGCCGTCTTGACCGTGCGGTAGCGTTGTATCTCCCTGGCCGCCTCGACATACCGACTTGCCAATTCTTTCAAGTCGCCCGGCTGCCAGTCGGCGTCCCATATACGCTCGGTCTTATCCATGGTCATCTCAAGCTGCGAAGCCGTATCAGGAAAATCCTCCTGTGTCTGTTGCCACAGCGCCCGGCGCTCCTGGGCCGTGCTGGACTTTTGCGTCTCCTCGATAAGCCGCTCCCGCCTCAGCCGAAGCGTCTCCTGCCAGCTATCCTGTTTCGGCACATAGAACTCTCCCTGCGCTTCACCCGCCCGGGAATCGACTCCTGCTGAAAGAAGATACGTCACCAATAGTCCCAAGACCAAAAAATTACTTACAACCGTCGCTCTTGTGCTACACATGATTTATTCTCCGTTGACCATTTCTCTTGCTCTTGCCCATAATGGCCCCCACACACAAAATCATCTTCTCTGCCGGCTCACCTTCGCCCGCCGCGCCGGGGCGGCTCGATTGTCACCTTGAAGAGCACGAGCCGTTTCCAGTGACGTTGATTGAGAATATAGACATGGCCGTTATTGACCATCAAATCTCGCGGCCGGATTGTTGCTGCCGCCTCGTCGGCATCCAGAAAATCCTCTATCTGGCCTTCGCCAAGGTCGGCGATGAAACAGGGTGCGTAAAAGTAAGTGAAGTAGATATCGTTGGCTTCTTGAACGAATTCAATATCCCAGCCATAGATGTCCGGCGTTGCCTTGAACCGGTCGCCGCCCTTGAGCATAACCTGCTGAATGGGCTGACCCTCAAAAGAACCTTCTCTGGATACCACGTAGTCCAGCAAAATCGGGCAGGGCCTGTCCAGCCAGACCATCCCGATGTCGGCTCCCAGCTTCGGGTCAAAATCAACCGTGAATCCCTGCTTGACGAAACCGGGCGCGGTAACCGAGCAGTAGCAGGTAACAGGGGAAAAACCGTTCGTATCGATAACGCCTTCCGGCCAGACGGGAACGATAACCGGCTCGGCCCAGCGCGGTCGCGGCTCGGTCCCGTTGGATGGCGTATTCACAGGGCCGGAGCGAATGTGAAATTCCACCGTTGCCTGCCGCGGGTCGCCCCCGCCCACCATCACGATTTCCCCTTTGACCGGCACCAGCTCCCGCTCGGCCAGCCGGCGCATCTGGATAATCCCGACATCGACAATATCGCCCGTTAGGCCCGCCAAATGCAAATCGTATGGTGTGTATTGATGCATCCGAAAACCCACGGGCCTGACAAGGTCCTTCGTCGCATCCGCGAAATAACCGCCAGGGAGTATCTGCATCTGGGAATTGACCAGCGCTGGGTCGTCGTCTGGCTCGACAAGCACACGCCCCACGATGACGTGCCCGCCCCCGAAACGATTTACATCCTCCTGTGCCTTGTAAATCCTCTCCAGGAGCGCCTCTTTGTCCGGCGCGGTATCGAGTGTGGGCAGCGCCGCCCCCAGGGCAAGGGACTCTGCTTTTGCACAGTATGCAAACGACAAAACCATCGAAAAGCAAGCCGTGGCGAGTTTATACCGATTCATTTTCTTATCCTCCGAATTAACCATTATGCCCGTCGCAACGGGATTCGTTCTCAATTTTAGCTGTTACCACGGCGGTTTCAAGGGCGATTCGGGATTATCTATGCTCGCATAGGCCGTGGAAGTGCCGGATTTTGGCGGCTGATTATTTGCGTTGGGCGGATTTTGTCGCATACTTTAGATAGAGGGGCAAGACAGGCCGATCGGGCTTCGGAGGGTGTCCGATACGAGGGTGATATTAAAGGGAGGCGGGCTCCACCACTTACGCGTAAGCTAAAGCGGGCCGATGTCTCCCTTTAATTTTTTCCCACAGCCCGTTGCGGTTGGAGCTGCTGTCCCGCGTCACCGTTTTCTTCGGCTAAGGCGGCGAGGAGTCGTGCGGCAAGTTCGGGTGAAAGCTCGGTGCTCCTGTGTGTCTCTGCCAAGCCGGGTTCGTCATTTCGGTGCTCGGGCTGGCTACGCTGCTGGTGTCTGAAGTTGATGACGTCGAGGCAGGCCTTGCGGGCGGTCTCCTGATTCTTGGAGTTTGTAAGGTGAACCAGGTTGGCGGCCGCCATGTTTGCATACCTCGCGATAATCAGCTCGCCCTGTCTGTACGCGGCCTGCATGCGGCGCTGGAATTCGGCGGCGAATTGCTCGTCGGCAAGCCACGTCTCGTAAGTGGCGGCGCTTACCTTGTGCTTGGCCAATGCGTCCGGCTCATCGAGGCCCTGCTGGAACAAATCATTCAATACCGCTGTCTGTTTTCTGCTTAGACCTTTACCGTGTGACATAGATAGAACCCTTTCGAATTTGGATAGTCTCGAGTGACGTGTTGTCTATAGAAGGTACTTGTTGTAGATGTCGGCTCGGCGGTAGCCCCATCCCATCCAGCCAAGCGGCTCGCTGTGGAAGTTCTTTGCGATAATGCCGACGGGAAGGTCGTAAACGAGGACTTCCGGCGCTTCGCCCAACTGGCAGAACAGCTCGCCGAGGGGGCCGACGATGAAGCTGCCGCCGTTGAACCTATCGGCGTGGTTGACGACGACGATAAAGACCTCGTTTGTCGTCGCCCTGATTCGCGTGATACTCTCGTTGTCGGCGCGATTGTTGCACGCGCTCATATCGCTGGTGTTGGTCGCGAGCGGACAGAGTATGATTTCAGCGCCGAGGGCCCTCAGGCATCGCACGGATTCGGGCACTTCTCTGTCGAAGCATATCATCAGGCCGACGTTGAAAGTGCGCTTGCCGAAGGTAAGCCGCTCGACGAAGAAGTCGTCGCCGGGGGTGAAATAGCCCCAGTGGTTGATGCTCTCGAAGTGCCTGCAGTGAACCTTGCGATAGACCTTCAGAATTTCGCCCTGCGGAGAAATCAACGCAGCGGAGTTGTGGATTTGCCCGTTCGTTCCCTGCTCGACGAACCCGATGACGACATAGATATTGAGCTTGCGGGCCTTTTGGCAGACGCTTTTGAGTCGCGGCCCGTCGAGCGACTCGGCCACGCCAAAGAGCTTTTCGCGGAAGTCCTGCGATTTCCCCTGCGTATCGTCGAAGGGGTAGGCGTGGATGACACATTCGGGCGTGACGGCGATTTCGGCCCCCCGCTCTGCGGCGGTCTCAATTGCCGTTAGCGTCCGCTGCATGTTTTCATCGAGCGCCCACTGTTGGGTGCGGACCTGGCACAAGCCGACCTTGAGCGTGTCGAAGCCGTCGCGGTAAATGCGGGGCAGCTCCTTCTTATCGACGGTAATGGTCTGTCGCTTTGCAGCTTCGCCTTGGCCCGAAACCTTCGGCTGCTGTGCCTGTCCGGCGTCGCTCGTCGCCCCAGCCATTGCCATCGGAAGACCGACCCCTGCAACCTTAATAAAATCTCGTCTGCTGTATGCACGCCGTTTCATTGCTTATCCTTTCAAACCCGCACGTTTAATCCCCCGCCTCGGCGCAGCTCCGATGAGGAACTGCCCTGTGGCGACCCTGCCTGACAATACCGCAAACCTTAGAGCCCTTCCAGCCAATAGTCGCACAGGGCCTTTAGGTCGTCTCCGTTAACCGCCCCCGATGAATCGATATCCGCTCCTTCGCAGTCGTTCACATCAGCGCAGTTGTCGTCCAGCCACCAGTCGGCAAAGAAGGAATAGTCGATGAAGTTGACGCCGTCGGGACAAAGAAAATCGGCCGCAGGTATAGACCATATATGCCGGGGATAATTCGTCCCCTCACATATCGCCCAAACATCATTAAAATCCCACCCGGCATCGGTGAACGTGCTCTCGGTCTGCATCTCGGCGGTCGTCTTGCCGATTCCCCCCGCGCTGGTAGCCTGGCTACTCGTATTCAAATCCCAGAAGGTATTCGTTACAGTACCACCTAAGCCACTGTCCCCGACCAAGCCGCCGACATCGACACTGCCGGTGACGGCCCCGGCAGAATAGCAGTTTGCGATATTATGATTGTTAAACCCCGCTAAGCCGCCGACCCTCTCGCCACCGATAACATTGGCGGTAGAATAGCAATTCGAAACAGGCCCACCCCAACTTCCCCCCACCAAGCCGCCGACGGACTTCGTAGTTCCATCGACATTGCCGGCAGAAGAGCAGTTCGAGATAGTGCCATAATTCTCGCCGACCAGCCCGCCGACATAGAGGTCTCCGTTGACACCGCCGGCCGAATAGCTGTCCGAGAGACTGGCAAGATCATTATTTTTCCCCAGCAGGCCACCGACCTCCTCAACCCCATTTACATCACCGGTGCAATAGCAGTTCGAGATAGTCGATCTTTCATTATCCCCCACCAGACCGCCGACAGAGACAAAACCGCTGACATCGCCGGTAGAATGGCAGTTCGAAACGTCACCACCCCATCTATTTGCCCCCGTCAGCACACCGACGTAGTAATCACCGCCGACAGAGCCGCCTTCGAGCGTTACGTTCCTGACCCGACCATTACCGATACAGCCGAACAGACCCAGATAGTCATTGGCACCGCCGTTGATAGTCAGGTTTGTGAACTTATGGTCGTTTCCATCAAACACACCGGTAAAGGACGTGCCATCAAAGTCATCATAGGAATTATCAATATCCGGGGCGATGAGGGCCGTGGTGAGGGTGCGTCGGCCGGACAGGCACGGGTCAAGGTCGATATCGGCAGTCATAATGAAGCATTTGTTGTAATCATTCACATCATCAGCAAGTGCATAGAGGTCGCAGTATGTTCGTATCTGATACGGTTCGCTTGCGGTCCCGAGGCCGCCGGCGTACTTTTCCCACGCCAACTGCGGATACCACTGGCCCTCGCATATCCTCCAGACATCATTGAAATCCCATCCGGCATCGGTGAAAGTGCTCTCCATCTGCATCTGTGCCGTGGTTAATCCCATCCCCCCGTCACTGGTCGTTTGGCCGGTCGTATTCACATCCCAAAAAGAAGCTTCAATCATGCTGTACTCGGGAGGCTGATGGCCAAGCACGCCACCCACGAGCGAGTTTCCGTAAACACTGCCCACAGCATAGCATCTCAAAACGAGATAGTCGGCCTGGTAGCTGTTGTAAACATTAATACACCCCACCAGTCCCCCTACCCTCGTATTGCCATATACATCGCTGCTCGAATATGAGTCGATTACTTCTCCATCCAAGTCGTAGCCCATCAGCCCACCGACATCGTCTCCCCCGAAGACGAGCCCCGATGAATAACAATTGTGTAAGCCCACTATGTATTGATATCCAATCAAGCCACCAGCCTTCTCTGTTGTACCTGCCACGGTGCAGTACGCTCTACAATCAGCAACTATGGGATTGACACAGTTGCTGTAGAACTTACCGATCAATCCACCAACACTGACGTTTGCTTGAACACTTCCACCCTGGATATCACAATTCCGAACAGCTCCACACATTACGTAACCAACTAAGCCACCTACACTCTCATCTGCGATAATGCTCACGTTCTGCCCAACACAGTTCTCCAGGGTCCCATCTCGTAAATAGCCTACCATCGTCCCCACGCGATTGCTGGCGTTCGCAGCTACCGAAGGATTCAATAAGCGCACATTCCTTATGTGACCATTATTGGTGTGCGGGGTAGGCCATTCTCCCACGACTCCAAACAGCGCTATGTAATCTCCCTTGTCACATTCGTACGTGAAGTTGAATATGGAATGGCCGCTTCCATCGAATACACCTATGAATGGTTCAGACTGATTTGGTCCGATGATGTTGAACGTGTTCCCATCGTAGGCGGCGAGGTTGATATCGTTGACCATGACGAAGCACTTGTTGAAGTCCTCGGCGTGGTTGCCGATGTCGTTGAGGTCGTTGGCTGTGGCGATGCGGTAAGGATTATTCGGCTGGCCTGTTCCGCCGGAGTATTTGGCCTGTGCTGAGCCAAGAACGCACAAGAATACGGCGATCCCGGCCATCATACGCCTCATATCCGCCGTCCTCCTTTCACCTCTCAATACTCCTTTTCCGGTTCATTTGTCCCCCACAACCAGCGTATCATACCACAACCGCCCGGTATTTTCCAGCAAAATATGCTCAATTATACCTCCAGGGCCGCGAATCGCCCCGCCGTAAGAAGCCCTTGTTTACCAGCAGCAAAAGGCACTATTTTTTGCTTGATTTGCTAATCTAAAACCATTAGACTCATTAATATAGGTTGCGGCTATCGAACAGAACTGCAAGTCAGATACCAGAGTCCGTTTCAGTTGCAAAAGGGGTAGCAATACCAATTAACTCCACACCGAAGCGCGTGTCTATTCTTTGCAAGGGCACGGTTTTAGAACCGGCTTAGACAAACGCAGCGGGGAATCCAAGAATGAAGACTGCCACAATATCGAAGCCAGGAATCAAGGCAGCTTTCACACTCATTGAGTTGCTCGTCGTCATTGCCATAATAGCGCTGCTGATGGCTATTCTGACTCCTGCCCTTAGAAAAGCCAGGGCGCAGGCCAAACGCACACTTTGTCTCAACAACCTTTACCAGCTCAGCCTGGCGTGGATTATGTACGCCGACCAGAACGAGGACAGAATCGTAAGTGGAGGCCAAAACCCACGGCAGGAAGGCGAAGTCCCGTGGTGCGGCGAAGACTGGAACTTTATTGGTCCACAGCTTAGCCCTGACCCGGCACTGCGAGAACAGCAAATCGCAGAAATGAAAAAGGGTGTCCTCTACCCTTACCTGCGGGACATTGAAGTCTATCGCTGCCCCGAGGCCAAACGCGATATGCTGCGGACGTACGTTATCGTTGAATCGATGAACGGCGAGTGGAAAGGCCACGGGGATCAGGGGGTCGTTGCCAAGACACGTGTGCAGATTCGCAAGCCCCACGAGCGAATCGTCTTCATGGAGGAGGGCTGGCCAAGCCCCGACAGCTTCATTGTTAACCATACACGGCAGGAATGGAGCGACAAGCCGCAATGTCCTCACGACAAAGGTGCGTGTTTTTCCTTTGTCGATGGGCACGTCGAGCACTGGAAGTGGGAAGATGAGCGAACACTTATGATTTGCGGGCTCGCCTGGGGCGAGTGGGTCTGGACCACTCAGTCCAGCAACATCGACCACACCGGTAACGAAGACCTCCACCGGGTCCAGTACGCCACCTGGGGCGACATAAACTACCTCAACCAATCCTCCGAAGAGTAACATAACCCGCACGGCCAAAACTATACCTTTCTCAAGTATCTGCTGTTAGCAGTTCAGCAATTCCTCACACCCCGCCGGTGATTTGCATGTGTGCCACGCTTGTTCTAAGTCCCTTGCTGCGCCTCCATCGCATGGGCCTTCAGGAATTGTCCGGCTATCTCGGTAAGCGCCACCGCCGTCTTTTTCGCCGGGCTGCCCTGTTCATAGCCCGCCGTCGCCAGGCGAATCGCCTTATCGACAATCTGTTTTTGTTCGTCGGTGACAAAAAAGACCATCGCATTTGCGAATGGTTTTGTCGGTGCCGCCGGGACACTGGGCAGTTTCAGATTCGCAAGCCGGTCAATTTGCCTAGCCGTCTGCGGCACGAGCTTTGCAAGAGCGGTTGTATCCATTCGTTCTCGAAGCCGCGCGAGCAATGCAAGTTTCTTGTCCAGCTCGTCGCGCCCGCAAAGCCGGTTCAGCGTCGCAAGCAGTATCTCGGTCTGCTCATCGTCCACATCCCAGACAATCGCGTCCGCCCGCTCGTGGCCAAGCTGCCTGAGCGCTTTGCATCTGTGATAGCCGTTGATGATTTGGAAAAAGCCGCACCTTTCCGGATGAGGCCTGACCACTATCGGCTCATATCTGCCGGTCCGCTCGATGTTGCGAACCAGTTTGCGAAAAGTACCCTGGCTCATCACGTTGGGATTCGCCGGATGAGCCACAAGCTTAGCAAGCTCGATTGACTTAACCTCCACAGCCGTTTTATTGCCTAGCTGATGCCTTGACATTTTTCCTTTTGCCTTTTTACTTTTGCATTTTCTTTCCATACTCCGTCCCCGTCGGTGTCACGATAGCCGACACAGACCATCTAATAACTAAAACGCAAAGGCGAAATCCACGACGGCTCAGTCACGCCCGCGCGCCCGCAGGACGCCACCGCAAGGCGTCCCTGGCAGGACTTGCAGCGGCGACAGCCCCGGCCGCTCGTTCCGATTGGACCCTGGGATTTCGCCAGATATAGTAAACCGGCCTTTCGGTCAGCTTGCTGAGCACATAGCGTGTCCTTTCGAGGCCCGGTTTCATAGCCCGCCGTTTGCCGTAGCTCTGCAGAAACCTTTTTATCTCGGCTCCGACAAACTCTGCTTCTGCCCCGCCAAGCTGCTCAATCTTCTGCTGCACCCGCCTTGCATCGACAAGCTCTCTGGGCGCTATGCCCACGACACCGAGCGCTTCTGATAGCCGAACACACCTTGCAGGGACGTTCGCCTCGTACGCTGCCATCCCCGCCTTTTCGAAGAAGCGATTCACCCTGCCCATAACCGCCATCGCCTCGACTATGGCAACGGCCATACGCGGCATCGTCTTGCGCACCAGTCGCGCCGCAAGTCCGAGACCGCGAAACCTCGGCTCGATAATAACCCTGCTGATGCAGCGAACGTGCTTGTTGAGAAGCCCAAGTCGTGTGCTCCTGTCAAAACCGCGGAAGAATCCATTTGTCGCAACGTCCCTAAGCTCCAGACCCGACACCGGCATCGTGTAAACGATGACACCGACGGTCATCTCGCCGTGCGGATGCTCAGCCGTCGCAAATCGCCCCTTTAAGGCGAAAATGGCTGCATACACCCCCAGCCGACCGCCGCGATAGTGGTAACACCTAAGGTGCTCATAATCGCTGCGCCCGCCCGGCACAATCTTCAAACTCTTTGTTACACTACAACTCGGCATCGTTAATCCAAAATTTCACATCAAGACACCTGACCGGTGCGCCTGGAGCGAAAGCGGCGCCTGTAAATCACCTCAGTCTGACCGGAAAGGTGCGTGACCACCAAGACATCCGGCGACAAGTCACTGAGAATATCTTCGTGGCTCGATGCCAGGAGAAACGTCACCTTGCGTTCGGTCGCAAACCTGCGAACGTTGTGGGCCACAACCGCTGCGGTCAGCCGGTCCAGGTTGCTGCAGAATTCGTCTGCAAGGATGAACTTTTTATCGGATGCGAGCGCTACGGCTAAGCGAAACCGATACTTCTGGCCGTCGCTTAGATGAATCGGCTTTCTAAGAACGCAAAAGACATCGCTCAGGCCCGCCGAGGCGAGTACCCGTAACGAGCTCATTATGTCACCCCGGACACAGTCGATTACCGCCCTGTCAGAATCGAGCGCTATGTAATCCAATTTCACGAGCTCGTCGGCAGGCAGTTGCTTGGCTAACTCAGCAAGCAAAACACTTTTACCCGAACCGGAAGGCCCCGTGATATAGACAACATCGCCCGGCTCAAGCTCAAGGCAGCACCCGTGCCGCCCGACATTGTCCAGCCGTTCAACATCAACCCCGAACATGCGCATCACCGAACAAACCTTCTTGGTCAACCGGCCATCCCACGCAAATGTCTTGGAAACCTCAAGCCGCATCGTCGCCGCTCCTCTCAGGGCCCCTTCCGCTCGCCGGGTCCGTCTATCCGCACCATCTCCTGCACTTTCCGAAGTGCGTTTCTAACCGCGTACCGACTCAAGGAGCACCGCTTTGCAATCTTCCGTTGCGACAGGCCTTCCAGAAGATAAGCCCTTGCAATTCTCATCTCTTCCGCACATAGCTTGTCACGATTACGAAGACAGGTTATGTATTCACCGTCCAAGAGCCGTTTTGTGAGCTTGTGAATCCTCCTTCCAATCGTCGCCTCGTTTACCCCAATCAGCCGAGCCATCTGCCGAAAACTGTTGCCGTTCTCCAGGTACATCTGCATAAGCAACCTGTCTTCTCCTTTCAGCAGCCCCATCCTGCAGCCGAGCAGGTCAATCCGCTCCCTCAAATCGAGCTTTACCTGAGCCCTGGCGTCGAACGTCTTTTTCCACTTACTCTTCATAGCTACCAATCAGCCAGGCGTGTTCGCTGGCCACTAAACCTATCCCTATTTTTACTAACGAGAGAACTTTGTCAAGCTTTTTGTTTGCTATTTTGTAAATTTTTCTGTTATTTTTATGCCTGACAAACGCACCCTCCGTGGTGGCTGGGGGCCTTGACAGGCCCATTAAAGGCCGCAGGGCCGGCAAATTCGCCGTTTAAGGGCCATTAGGTGGCTCCGGCAGCCCTTGAGCAACGATGCTTGGCCCTTTGCCCCCCTTCAGTTTGTCGTAGCCCGAGTCCGAGTGTGCTCGATGGAGAAAACGAGGGGGCAAATTGCGGCTCGCAACCGCTAAGGGCCCTGCCTTCTGCCCTGTGCTTCCTGTGATCTGTCCTCGTTACCACCGATTTCTCCCCACCTGTAACGCCGGAAGGCGTCCTGCGGGCTGACCGGTTACGCCGAAGGGCGGAAAAACCTTGCATCGTGGGCAAATTGAGATATAATGAAGGGTCTGAGAGTATCGCATGTAAATCAGTGCGTATTTTGGGGGTCTTTAGGGCTGGTGGAAAGCTGTGTGATGTCGTCTATACACCCCCTTTGGAGGAGTTTGACTATGACCACTGCGCAAAAAAGGGCCTGGCCCAGGGCATGCGGGTTGAGTCTAACTGCGATTATCGCAGCATTGACAGTTCTCTACCCGACCATTGGTTTGTCGGCGGAAGTCACAATCGACGCAAATACCCGTTATCAAACCATCGAGGGCTGGGGTTCGTGCCTGGTTACGTGGGACCCATCCATCCCGTACTACAGCACGGCGTGGCGCGAGGCCTACCGAGACCTGGGGTGCAACATTGTCCGAATGCCTATGACCAAGAGTGTGCTGGTCGCGCCGGACGGCAACTATGCCACGCCGGTCGAATTGGTCGATGACCTGCAAACGAACATAAACAAGATGGATTTCGACGTTTATGCGGTCGAGCTTTTTGCCGACCTGACGGCCTGGCTGAAGCAAAACGCCTTCGAGCCGTGCGAGGTTCGCCTGGAAGGTTCGGTATGGTCGCCGCCGCACTGGATGAAAGGCCCTACGGGGGCTGAGCAATACCACGTCTCGAACCCTTCTTTGCTGAAGCCGACACCCTGGCTGAGCGGCTGCGGCGGGACCTGCGGCGACAGCATAGGCGGGCGGCTCCTGCAGGATACGAATAACCTCGAACAGTTCGGCAGATACATGGCTGCCTGGGTTGAGGGCTTCGAACAGTATTACGCAATCCCTGTCTACGTCGTCAGTTTGCAAAATGAAGTCAGCTTTGAGAATCCCTTCGATAGCTGCACCTACCTGTACGGCTACGGCGACCCGGACCCGATTAGCGGGCAGTACTGGCAGTATGCCTCGGCCCTAAAAGCCCTCAAGGACGAATTCGAGCAAAAGAGCATAAACGTGAAAACCCACGGTCCGCATATGGCCAGCCTCGGTTCCTCTCCGGCGGTTCCCTGGGCGCTGAACGACCAGATGTATTTCATCCAGGCCGTGAAAGACCACAGCGACCCGACGCTGATTGATTTTCTCGATTTCTACGGGAGCAACGGCTACCAGCCGAATGATGAGGACGGGATTAAATGCTGGGCCGCTTACTGGCTCGGAAAGAACAGTGTCCCCGCAAGCTGGGCTGGCTGGACCTTCTGCCCCGGCGTCGGTGGTGACGGCAAGGGCGTCTGGTTCGCCGAGTGTGGCGGTCCCAAGTCGGCCTGGCTTAACGGTGGCGGCGGCACAACCCCGGGGGACGGCGCCATCTGTGTGGCACAGAAGATGCACAGCGCGATGGTGCACGCAAACGCAAGCTCGTATATCTACTGGCAAACAACCGACGGAAGCTGGGATGAGACCGAGCATACCCTGCTCGGCGAAAGCCATATATCCAGTCCGCACGACAGCAAGAAATACTGCGCCTATAAGCATTTTTCACGGTACGTCCGTCCCGGCGCACAGCGAGTAAAGGCAACTTTCGCAAACGGAAAGAGCTCTACCGGCGGTGCAAGCGAATACGACACTTACAACTCACTCAACGTCAGCGCTTTTGTACGCGACGCAAACGGGACTCTGGCAATTATGCTGGTTAATATGAGGTCCGGCGACAACTCGGTGACCATTAATGTTCCCGCCACACCGGACGTTGAGACCTTCAGCGTCTTTCGAACCAAGAGCGACGAAGGATTCGATCAGCTCTCCGACCTTAGCGTTGTCAGTGGGCAGGTCTCGCTCACCGTTCCGGGTTATAGTGTGGTGACACTCCACGGCGTAGGCCAGGGAATGGCGCCGCCCGGTGCCGCTTCAAGCCCGACTCCCTCTGACACAGCGACGGACGTGAGGATAGACACACAACTTAGCTGGACCGCAGGTACAGATGCGACGTCACACGATGTATTTTTCGGCACCACCGACCCGCCGCCCTTTGTCACCAACCAGACCGAGACAATTTACGAACCTGGAACTCTGGACAACGACAAGACTTACTACTGGAGGATAAACGAGAGAAACGATTATGGCACGGCCGGCGGGCCTGTGTGGGACTTCCACACTGAAACCGCAGAGCCACCGGAGCTGGCCACCAATCCCAACCCTGCAAGGTCGGCGACCGGTATCAGCAGAACCACAAATCTAAGCTGGGACGCCGGCGCGGGGACCTATTGGCACGAGTTTTATTTTGGAACAGACCCGATGTTCGGCCCGGAAGTCTATCAAGGCAGCCCAAGCACAACCGGTTTCGACCCCGGCATCCTCGAGCCGGGCACAACCTACTACTGGCGAGTCGATGAAGTCAATCCGTACGGCACGACGACCGGCTGGGCCTGGTTCTTCACAACCAATAGTGCCGAAGTCCTAATCGAATTCGACTCGTCAAATTCGAACGACGAAAGCACCGCCGGTGCAACACTGAGCTTTGAACATACAATTGGTGCCGGTGACGAGCGCGCCGTCGTTGTCGGCGTCGCAGGTGAAGACGCAAATGAGGCGGACCTGATGATTACATCCGTCACCTACAACGGCATACGAATGAGGCGCATCGCCGACTCTGCCGCAGTTGCAGGGACATCCACTCTCCAGAAAACCGAGCTTTTCTACCTGCTGGACAGTGCGCTGCCGGCACCCGGCAGCTACACTGTCACCGTGACATTCGCCGGTGATGTCGATTACAGATGCGCCGGCGCGATGTCTCTGCGCCACGTCTATCAGGGGCCGCCTGAAGCGGTTACAACGAATACCGAATCGAGCTCGCAGACCATCGCGACCGACATTACGACGCTTACCGATGGTGCGTGGGTAGTGGACGTCGTCAGCAGCGGCCAAACCGGTTCGTTTACAACGACAGGAGCCGATATGGTCGAACGCTGGGATACAGCCACGACAAACTCGACCGCTGCCGGTGCCACGAAGTATGTTCAAACGGCAGGTCTGGCAACCATAAGCTGGGAGCACACGAACACTGAGCAGCTCGCCCACTCTGTAGCGGCATTTGCACCGGCAGATGCATACTATCCGATGGGTGACCTGAATCTCGACCGCAGAGTGAACAATAAAGATGCCGGCATATTTACAGGGCAGTGGCTCGACAGCGGTGACTGCTCGGCTGAGCCCAACTGCGCCGACCTCGATAATAGCAACGACGTTGACTTTGAGGACTTTGGTCTGCTTGGCGGCAACTGGGGGTTGTAATTGGTTTGCGACAGGCCGGGCACTCTAACTAAACGTGTTGAATTGAAGGTATCTGAGAGGAGCGGTAATGTTGAAAGAATGGCTTGTCCTTGTGTCTATCATTGCAGTTTTCACAGTCACCAATGTCTTTGCCGGTCCGGTTGCCACGTGTCCCTTGCCGGCGGACGGCAGGACGGGTGTGCCGCCGGAGCAGACACTCACCTGGACGCCCGGCGACTTTGTCGGCGACTATGTCGAAGGCAAAACAGCCGACGGCCACCACGTCTTTCTTCATACCAAAAAAACCTATGTTGATGGTGCCGCTGTTAGTTACCCCTTAGGCACTAACTTCGGCCACTACAGGACCCAAACAGCATCCTGGCAGCCCACCGACCCCTATCCCTTCGGCTGCGACGCACCTCTCGACGCCAACACCAAATACTACTGGCGAGTCATCGAAGTCAACAGCGTCCACCCGGATAGCCCCTGGAAATCCGAGGTCTGGTCTCTTACTACCATCGGGCCAAAGGCGGCTAATCCATATCCCGAAGATGAAGGAATCGGCGCACCTCTCAATGTAATTCTCACCTGGAGGCCGGGCACAGATGTTGCATACAGCCCCGACGGCGGACACGAAATCTACTTCGGAACCAATCTCGCTGCAGTTACCGATGCGAACACGTCGAATCCTTTAGGTGTCTATGAGGGCCGCTATGATGCGAATTATTATCCGGTCGGCCCGCTCGATATGCTCACTACCTATTACTGGCGAATTGACGAGGCGAACGATGCTTCAAGTACAGTCAAAGGCGACGTCTGGAGCTTCACGGCGGCAGGGCTGACCGCCTCAGACCCAGGCCCTGCCGATGACTCCCTCGTCGGCGAGCTGTATGAGAGCAGCGTCGATGTTACACTTGGCTGGAAAGCCGGCGCATACGCCGCCGACGTCGACGGCCACGATGTATTCTTCGGGACAAACCGCTCAAGGGTAAGCACTGCAACCGGCACAGGATCGAATCCATTCGGAATTTACAGAGGCAGACAGACCGGCACTACTTACAATCTCGAAGACCTGCCGCTCGACACCACCTATTATTGGCGAATAGATGAGGTAAACGAAGCTCACCCGAATGAAAGCTGGAAAGGTCAAGTCTGGTTCTTTAGCACGGATTCCGGGACAGCCAAGAACCCAAGTCCGGGAAACGGCGATGAAAAGGTCAGTGCTATAGCGGATTTGTCCTGGACGGCGGGCTATGGGGCTACTTTGCACGACATTTACTTCGGCACGGCCGACCCACCACCTTTTATCAAGAGCCAGAGCGGCACCACCTATGACCCGGGACGGCTGGAACGCGAT
The DNA here is from genome assembly GCA_964514115.1 of uncultured Pirellulales bacterium. GTDB lineage: Bacteria > Planctomycetota > Phycisphaerae > Sedimentisphaerales > Anaerobacaceae > CAZEPI01. The sequence continues at coordinate 33,521 of CAZEPI010000012.1, forward strand.
ACGACCTATTACTGGAAAATAAACGAACAAACCGCTGCCGGCACGAAAACCGGTCAGATCTGGTCGTTCGCCACTGCGCCGGGCCCGGTCATAACTGTTGACCAGTCGATCACCTATCAAACCATCGACGGCTTTGGAGCACACGGTGCGATGAACGTCTGGTGGAGCAGCGGACCCTTCTACGACCAGCAGTTCCTCGACTTAGTCATCGACGACCTCGGCCTTACCATTAACCGAAACGAATACTACCCAAAACCCGATGAGCCGGGCCAGTGGCCGAAACAGGTGCCATTCCTGCAGGCAATGAAGGCCAAGGCCGACGCCAGCGGCGAGCCGCTCAAGTTCATCGCGGCTTACTGGACGCCCCCGCACTGGATGAAGCAACCCCAAACCTGTTGCGGCGGCTACCTCAAGCCGGAATATTACGACGACTTCGGCGATTATTCCGTCCAGGCGATACAGGACTACAACAACATCGGCATAGACCTGTACGCACTCAGCTTGCAGAACGAGCCCAACTTCCCCGAGCCATACAACTCTTGCGTTTACAACCGTGAGCAGTACAGAGACATGCTCAAGATTGCAGGGCCTATCATTCACGCAGCCTGGCCAGACATTCTGCTCTATGGCTGTGAGCACATGCTCTGGACGCAGGAGTGGGACGGCGTCAGCTATGAGCAGGCTATTATAGACGACACTGCAGCATTCCAGCAGATGGGCATCTGGGCCGTCCACGGTTACGGCAATGACGGCCAGACGCCTGATCCGGGTTCGGCTGAAGCGGGTGCCTGGACCTATGGCAAGAACAGGTTCTGGCCGACAGGCAAGCACTTCTGGATGACCGAGACCAGCGGCTACCACGATACATGGGCCGATTCCCGACAACTGGCTCAGTCCATCTACGCTGCATTGAAATACGGCCATGCCTCCGCCTGGGTATGGTGGCAATTAAGCGAAAGCGGGCTGAGTGAATATGTGCTTATGAACCTCGGCACACCAAGCAAACGATACTACATCTCGAAGCACTACTACCGCTACATAAGACCTGAAGCCGTTATGGTTGAGGGCATCTCCGATGACCCGAACATACTGGCTGTGGCTTTCAAACACAACACGCAAAGCACGGCAACGCTGGTTTTGATAAACACGAGCGGCCTGGCCAAAACTATTCACCTCGATATAGACGGCGACATCCTGCCGGCAAAATACACCCAGTACAGGACCACATCTTCGGAAAACTGTGTCACGGTCGGAACCGTAGAGCACAACGGCTCGTTCGTTATGCCTGCAAGCTCGGTGGTGACACTGTACGGGACAGACCTTTGCCCGGCCTGCGACCTTGACGGCGATAACGACATCAATTTCATCGATTTTGCGACTCTGGGCAAGCAGTGGCGGGATGTACCGGATAGTCCCTCAGCCGATATCGCCCCTGCGGGCGGCGACGGCATAGTTGATATCGAGGACCTTGAGGCCATTGCAGATTGTTGGTTACAATAACCCAATGATTCGAGGAGAAGAATGAGAAGGTACATATCACTTCAGAATCTGATTATCGCAGTGGCATTGACGACGGGGCTATCGCCAACGGCCAAAGCCGTCATGTATGTAGACGGAAGGTTCCTCTACGATAGTTGCGGCGAACGCGTCATTCTGCGCGGAACCGACGTAATGACGGCCTGGTGGGACCACGGCGGAGCCACAACCTTCCCGCAATTGGCCCAGACCGGCGCAAACTGCGCGAGAATCTTCTGGCAGACCGGCCATTCATACCTCGACGCATCACACCTGGACCTGGCCATAACAAACTGTATCAACAACGATATGATTCCGATGGTTGGCTTGTGGAACGCAACCGGTGAATGGGCGCAGCTTCAGACATGCGTCGATTACTGGACCAGCCCTTCCATTGTTGCTGTGGTTCAGGAGCACGAGCAGTACTTTCTGCTCAACATCGCCAACGAGGCGGGCGATGGCAGCCAGACCGACGCGGAATGGCGCACCGCCTACGAAAACGCCATCACACAAATACGAAACGCCGGAATCATCTGCCCGCTCGTCATCGACCCCGCCGGCTGGGGCCGCGACGAAAATTACATATTCAACAGCGGCCAGGCACTTGTAGATCACGACCCGCTGCACAACATCATCTTCGATTGGCATCCGTGGGACGCCGTCCCCGAAGGCGGAACAAAAGAGCGAATCCGCAATGCAATCGATACATCCATCGCCCTGGATATCTGCTTTATCATCGGCGAGTTCTCTCATATCGGCGTTGACCTCTCCAAGCGCACCGAGTGGGAATTCATCCTTCAGTATGCCACAGAAAACGACATCGGCTGGCTGCCGTGGGTCTGGTGGTGCTGCGGTACCCCCGCCTGGGGCCACTCCGTTGTCTATGATAAGATATACGGCCACTGGAACAAGCCCTGGGGCGAGCAGGTCGCCGTCGCCAACCAGTACAGCATCTTCAATACCACCGTCAGGCCCGCCTCTATTGTCAATGGCTCCTGCGGCTCGCCAATCTACAACGCTCGAGAGCCGCTGCCTGCAGACGCAAGTGCAGATGTTGACAGGAACATTAACCTGCACTGGTTTGCCGGCCGTGGCGCCACCACCCACGATGTCTACTTCGGTGCCGATGCGGCTGCTGTCGCCGCCGCCAACCGCAGCTCGCACGAGTTCCGCGGCAATACAGCCGGCACGACTTTTGACCTCGGCAAGCTGCCGTACAACACGACATATCACTGGACCGTCGATGCCGTAAACGATACGAACACCTTTGCCGGCAGTGCCTGGACGTTCACCACCGAAAAATTCGACCCCAATATCACCTACGACAGGGACGACTACAATTACAACATTTGGGGTTCCTCATCGGTTAGTGTTGACCACCACCTCGGCAAAGGCGACAACCGCATCGTTGTTGTCGGCCTGGCCGCTGAAGATGAGTCGGCGACGAACCTTCAGGTCAGCTATGTCACCTACAATGGCGTCACAATGAACTACGTGCCCGGGTCCACCGTCACAGTCGGAACGACGATTCTGCAGCGAACCGACCTGTATTACCTGCTCGACAGCGACCTTCCCGCTGCCGGCACATACCAGGTCCGGGTGCAGCGCTCCGGCGGCGTCAACGAACAGACGCTCGGCGCAATATCGCTGTTCAATGTCAGACAACAGCCGCCCGAAGCCGTCGCAACCAACAGCGCAACGTCGCAGAATTCAATCTCGACCAATATCACAACACTCACCGACAACACCTGGATTGTTGACGTCGTCGGCAGTGGTGAAGAAGGTGAGTTCTGGCCCGACTCGGGTGCTATGCTTCGCAGGTGGGTCAGAGCAGGCGGATATGGCACCCCCAGAAGCTCCGCGGCCGCCGGCACAATGCCCGTCTCCGAGGCCGGCCTTGTCGCCGTTGGCTGGGACCACCCCGACGTTAATGATATTGCACATTCGGTCGCTGCATTTGCACCGGCTGTTCCAACCTACCGGCTCGGCGACTTGAACCGTGACCACGCAGTGGACCAACTCGATATTGGCCAGTTCGCCAACCAGTGGCTCGATACCGGCGACTGCTCAGCGGACCCGAACTGCGCAGACCTCTACAACGACAACCACGTAGATTTTCTCGACCTGGCAGTGATGGCAGAAACCTGGCGACAATGAGCAGGCAGATGAGTTTTTATTAGGAGCAGATGCAAAATGAGGAAGGGCATTTGCACTTCAGTTGTGGCGGTCAGTGTATCGATTTTGCTTGCCAGTATGGGTCTGGCCGAGAACATGACTTTCGACCCGTCGAAGAATATTCGCAGATCAATGTGGATTCTTGGAACCAGCACAACTGAGAACCCCAAAACACTGCGCCTGCTGTACTATGGTCAGTCAATTTCCGAGCAGGACTGGCACCTTGAGGTCACGGACTATCTGGAGACCACCTTCCCGCACGCGGACATCGTAATGGAAAACAGGGCCCGCGGGGGCTGCGCGTCTCAGTGTCTGATTGACTACGTCGATGACGATGTTTACCCCTTCAATCCGGACCTGGTCATCTTTCATGTTTACGGAGACCACCTGAAGTATGAAGAGATCGTCTCGATGATGCGCAATCACGTCAACCCGAACGGCTTAAAGCCCGAAGTGCTGCTCTGGAACGACCACTACACCGGACCCGACTCTTGGTCCGACTTTATGTCCTGGGATTGGATGCCGGACAAAGCCACCCAGTACAAGTGCGGCTTTGTTGACGTCCGAACACCCTGGATAGATACAGTCAACACAAACTGTGGCGGCGACCCAAGCTGCTATTTGATTGACGACGTTCATCTCAACGCCGCAGGCAATGCGTTGCTGGCCTCTCTGATTGAGCCGTACCTTATCTATGACCCGAACCTGCCCCCCACCAAGATGACTAACCCTAAGCCGGTCGGCTATATAACCGACGTGAGCATAAACGCGAACCTGGGCTGGACACCCGGCGTGGACGCCACCAGCCACGATGTCTATTTCGGAACAACATTCAGCGTCCCCTTTGTTGCAAATGTCACCGATGATGAATTCGACCCTGGGACTTTGAATCCCAACACAATCTACTACTGGCGAGTTGACGCGGTTAACAACAACGGAACAACGCCCGGCGCCCTGCGCCTGTTCACTACGGGCACCGGTGCCGGAACCGGACTAAAAGCCGAATACTATGACAATAGCGATTTGACAAACCTCGCAGCCGTACGCACCGACCCCGTGGTAGACTTCAACTGGGGACCTTACTGGCCTCATCCGTCGGTCGATACAGATACGTTCTCTATCCGCTGGACGGGCCAGGTCGAGCCGCTTTATTCCGAAACATACACATTCTATACCTTGACCAACGACGGCGTGCGACTCTGGGTTGACGACACACTCATAATCGACAAGTGGCAAAACCAGTCCGCCACCGAATGGAGCGGAACGATAGCCCTCACCGCCGGCACAAAATACAACATCAAGATGGAGTACTTTGACAACACCGGGGATGCCACGGCTCAACTGAGCTGGTCGAGCGCATCCCAGGCAAAGCAGGTAATACCGCAGGCAAGATTGTACAGGTATCCTCTGCTCGGCGACCTCGATACCGACTACGAGCTGGACCTGAGGGACGTAGCAGTCCTCTTTGAACAATGGATGGACACCGGCGACTGCTCAGCAGACCCGAATTGCGCAGACCTGGACGACAGCAACGACGTTGACTTCAAGGACTTTGCGGTCATGGGCAGCACTTGGGGGCTCTAATCCGGCCCAACAGGTTGAAAGGTTTGTAAACAATTTGGCAGATCCGCCAAAAATGGCGGGTATTAAGCATAAAGTGACGTTCGTTCGCTAAGCAGACGGATGCATAATAAGTATATGTCAATCATTCTGATGTGTCGACCGGCTCTCCATGCCGGCGAATGTGCGCTTGAATCGACACATCTGGCAGAAAGCTGGACGAGCACGCCGGCTACCCGCGAGACCAATGCGGCTCTTGGACAGGATAATGGCTTAATATTAAGCACCCGAACGAAGAACTTCTTGGAGGAGTCTGGATGAGACTTTGCATCATATCTGGAGGACGAGCGTGTTGGTTGTTCGCTGGCTTAATTTTAGCAATGCTTGCCAGCAGGCTACCAACCGCAAATGGCTACACAGACCTCACCGGTCAGTACGAGTGGAAACCTGTCAAGATAGGCGGCGGTGGCTGGGACGTCGGCATGTGGGTACATCCGACCGAGCAGGACTTGGCCTATTGTCGTTCCGATGTGGGCGGGGCCTACCGTTGGGAACCGATCGCCGGCGAGTGGACAAACGTGGTCACAGTGGGCAGCATGCCCATGCCCGCCGGTAGCTACTACGGCAACTACCAGGGCGTGGACAGCATAGTGGGCGCCCCGAGCGATCCCGACATCGCGTACATGGCGTTCAGACGCAACGTGTACAAGAGCACCAATCGCGGAGACACCTGGGTCAAGACCAGCACCACTCTCGACGTTGAGATGCAACCCAACGGAGCAGGGAGGCAGGAAGGCGAGCGGCTGGCCGTGGACCCGGCCAACCCTGACGTGGTTTACTATGGTTCGGTCGCCAATGGGCTGTGGGTAACCACGAACGGAGGTAATAGCTGGTCGCAGATATCCACAGGCCAGGTTCCAACCGGTGGGGCCAACCATGGTGTCAACACCGTTGTGTTCGACCCGACCTCGGGTACTGTCGGCGGCAAGACAAGCGTGATATATGTTACCGTCTGGCAGCAAGGAGTCTATCGCACTTCGGATGCCGGCAGCAACTGGTCTCAGATTAACAGCGGCGGGCCGGCTGCGAACCTCAGACCTCACGATGCTGAGGCCGGTCCCGATGGGACGTTTTTCGTGGCATACCAGGATGATCAGCAGATATGGAAATACTCGGGGACGTGGACCGAAATAACTCCCGGAGCCCAGAGCTGGAACGACATCGCTGTTGACCCTTTCAATGCCCAGCGGCTTTTCACCACAAACAACGGGGCGGGCAACTTCTGGCGCTCGCTCAACCAGGGTGCGACCTGGACTAAGATCAACCGGGCCACTTTCTCCGACATTAGCTGGCAGCACACTTACTACCTGGGCTCAAGCTGGATGAGCGTCGGTGAGATTGTCTTCGACCCTACCGTGCAGGACAGGATGTGGTTCGCCGAAGGATTCGGCATGTGGCGCACCAGCGACGTGGGCGACAGCCAGATTACCTGGTATTCGGTGAGCCGCGGTATCGAGGACACCTGCGCAAAGGACGTGCTCTGTCCGGTCAGAGGCAAGCCGGTGATGGCGAAGATGGACCTTAACGTCCATTACCACAGCGACCCAGACCAGTACAATGCTCAGCAGATGGCGGTTACGTTCTCGGGGGCCTGGACTCTCGACGACTGCGGCGGCGACCCTTTATTCATCGCCACAATCTCGGAGATGCAGGGCCATAATGAGAGCGGCTACTCCACCAATGGCGGCCAAACCTGGACGAAGTTCGCCTCCGTACCTTCCGACAAACAGGGCGTGCCGCGAGGCGTAGGGGTCTCGGCCACCGACCCTGACAACATAATCTGGTTCAACGGGGCCGACAACAAGGTCTGGTACACTACCAACCGCGGCAGCTCCTGGAGCGGACCGATTAGTCTTGGGACGCCGCTGACCACGGGGTGGGGACCCGGCAACGAGGCAGTTGCCGCCGACAAGGTGGACGGCGGGACCTTCTATATCTATAACTGGGCGGGGGATGCTGATGCAGGTGTGTGGCGTTCTACCGATGGGGGCGCTACATGGAGTCATGTCAGCACCGCGCTGCCGAAGTGGCGGTTCCCATGCGTGGAAGCCACGTCCGGCAATGCAGGTCACGTCTGGTTCTGCAGCAATGCCAGCGGCCAAGGTCTGTACAGAAGCACCAACTACGGCTCGAACTGGACACTCGTGCCCGGCACCGATTTTGCGCAGGCCATCGGATTCGGCAAGGCCGACGCGGGCGCCATCTATCCGACGATTTACTATGCCGGCAAGCTGAACGGCGTGGAGGGAATCTGGCGCTCCATCAACGAGGCCGCGACCTGGGCCAGAATCTGCGATTATCCGCTCGGCATCTACTCCAACGTCGTCGCAATAGACGGCGACCCGGACGTCTTCGGCAAGGTTTATGTGGCTCTTGACGGCAAGGGCTTCGCCTATGGCGAGCCCAACACTATGGACATTTGGGACTTGGACGTATTTGTGGACCAATGGCTCGACACCGGCGACTGCTCAGCCGACCCGAACTGCGCCGACCTCGACGCAAGTCTCAAGGTGGACTTCAAGGACTTTGCGATAATGGGCAACAGTTGGGGGTTCTATCCCGCGCCCGCAATGAGAAGACTTGAAATGCCGCACCGCAATATGTTATAATTAACTTGATGACAATGACTTATGTTAGAAGGAAGGTAATGAAAGGAGTATTCGCCATATCGCTTGCTGCGGTCCTGCTTGTCGTTTCGTCCGCCGATGCGTCCAACCTGACACAAGTATTACCGATAACGGACAGAGTAATTATGTGCCACTTCGACGACGGGTATGTCACCTACCGGACTTACTCGCAGGGATTGAGCGACATAATCTACGACAGCCCGCTGGATACCACCGACGCCGATGTTGTCGCGTCATATCAGATTTACAGCTTCACCGACCCGAACTACTCGCCTGCCCGGACTCCGGTCAAGGTCGGTCGAAAAACCAAAGGCCAGGACTTCCCGAATTGGCCGCCCGCGAGCGTCAAGGAGCACTGGGTGTGCCTTGAGCTTCCCTATCCGATGCAGAGGGGCACACTCTACAGAATCTATGTCGGCGACCTGGCTGACAACCTGAATTCCTACGACCTTGTTTACGATGAATATAGCTGTCGCAGCGAGGCCATCCACACCAATCAGATTGGCTATGTTCCGTCGGCCCGTATGAAATACGCCTATGTCTCCCACTGGATAGGCGGTATCAACGGCAATGGAAACAACCTGTGGCCTCTTGAGCTCGAAGACTACGCCGGCACGCCGTTTCATCTCGTCGATGTCAACTCGGGCTCGACCGTTTTCTCGGGGACATTAGTCAAGCGAAAGGACTTCGAGACCGGTCCGGGAGATACCGGCTTTTCCGGTGACCCGGAACCATCGAACTACAACCAGGCGGACGTCTGGCAGTGTGATTTTTCTTCGTTCCAAACACCCGGCGAATACAGGATAGTCATCGAGCGCATCGGCTGCTCTTATCCCTTCAAGATTGCCGACCACACCTACGCAGGTCCGTTCTATCTCGCCTGCCGGGGCCTGTATCATCAGCGAAGCGGCCCGGCAAGGGGATTGCCCTGGACCAACTGGCCAAAGGATATTGACCATACTCCGGGCGTTAATGGCTTCAAAGTCGTTTACACGACCTGGAACTATATGACACAGGGTGAAGGCGTCGGCGCAGGGAATATGGGCAGTCCCGCCTACACCACCGAGTGGGCCATGCCGACCAATCCGGCGCCTTGGATGGGTCCGGACTGGGGCTGGGGCGGCTATTTCGATGCCGGCGACTGGGACCGCAGGACGCCCCACCTCGAAATCCCTCAGGAGCTGCTGATGGTCTATGAAATATTCCCGGAAAAATTCTACGATGGTCAGCTCAATATTCCCGAAAGCGGAAACGGCAGTCCGGATATTATCGATGAGGCGCGCTGGACTATCGATTTCTTCCGCCGCCTCACCGGACCCACAGGCGGCGTCTCTGCCGGCATTGAATGCAATACTCCAACTTCGCCGGACAACTCGGCAACCGACCGATATACGACCTGGTACGCATACAAGGAAGACCCCCAGGTCACAATGCTTACGGCCGCCGGCTGTGCACAGCTTGCCCACTGCCTGGAACTTGCAGGCGATACCAGCGAGAAGAGCGACCTGATAAGTGACGCTGAGGCCTTTTATAACTGGGCTGTGAGCGCCTCCGGCATCCAGAACGAGCGAATGTTAGCCGCCGCGTGGCTCTACAAAGTCACCGGAAACAACGCATATCAGAACCAATATAAGACCGACAACAACGTGACCTCTTCGACTTCCTCTCTTGGCGGTCAGGAAATGGCGGTCTGTGCCTACGTAACGACCGACCAGCCGGGCATCGATACGACCCTTAAGAACACACAGATTCAGGCCTGCTACAACTGGGCGGACTCCAGAGGTTTGTCTCCTGCCCAGCAGCGAAGCTGCCGCATGGCTGGTTACATCTGGACGCCCACGGTAGTCGGCGCAATCACAACCACACCACAGGTCAGGCCGCTCGTTATAGCCTACCATCTTTCCGGCGGTGACCAGACTTACCTGGACTATATCTACACCTCCTGCGATTATGTCCTCGGCGGCAACGCGCTGAATATGGCCTATATCACAGGCGCCGGCACATACGGCGCCGAACGCACGCCGCAGCATGCCGTTTGTCACGACGCATACACCGACGGCGTCGCGCCGATTATTCCGGGCATTGTGCTGTACGGGCCGATGAATTGCGGCTTTGCCGAAAGCTGGTCCACCGGCCACTTCTCCAGCTCGCACGCGGTGTATCTCACTTTTTGGCCGTCCGCCGACCCCACGGCGCTGCCTTATGTCTGGCCGACTCACGAGCTCTACACCGACAACCCCTACACCATAATGAACAACGAGTTCACTGTAGTGCAGAACATCGGACCCTCAGCCGCTGTCTATGGCTTTCTCTGGGCGCTTACAGGCCAGCCGGCGGATTTCTCGGATGACAACGATGTTGACTTTCAAGACTACGCATACCTCGCAGAGAAATGGCTGGACGGCAACTGCGACTACGACAACGACTGGTGCGGCTTGGCCGACCTTGACCTTACCGGGGGTATCGACCGGCGCGACATAAAGGCCTTCGGTGACCGGTGGAAAAAATAAAAATTGCACACAGCTCTTTAGGGATGTGGTGATGAGAAGAACCTTCTTTGCAGCGGTGCTTGTTGTGCTGTTAGCGCACCAGTGCGGCCGCGCCGTCATGCCGGTCCGGGGTCGATTCCTCTACGACCACTGCGGTGAAAGAATCGTCATCCGCGGCGCTGAGAACTTCTTCGATGTGGGCTTGTATGCCGGCGGTGCGATTATTCCCCAGATCGAGCGCACAGGCGCAAACTGCATCCGAGTCTTAGGCAAACTCCAGTCCGGTTACGGCCTTACGCTTACCCAGTTTGAGGACATCCTCCAGATGACCATTGACAACAATATGATACCGCTGATTTGGGCCAACGACGGGACCGGGCCCCAATGCCACCATCGTCAGGCTGGCCCAGAGCACAGGCAACCGCGCTGCCCAATGATGGAGCCCGTGATATGAGAAAGGCCTCAAAAACCCGATACGCAGAAAGGATCGTTGTCCTCATCCTTCTCTGTGCGACGACGCTGCACGCCGCCATCCCGCCGCTGCATGTCGATGGCAACCGAATCAAGGACCCCAACGGAAATGTCGTTGTCCTCAGAGGTGTCTCCCTCATAGACCTTGGCTTTCTCGAGGGCTGGCAGGGTGGCGCAGTCAATATGATAGACCGCCTCACTGATAAGACGGATGCGCAGGGCACCTGGCCCGGGTGGTACACAAGAGTCATCCGCATCCCAATCGCTCCACCCGACGTTTCAGACGGGTGGCCGCACCGATGGGACCCCAACGATGACGCCTTCTACAATAATCTCTTAAGACCCGTCGTTGACTACTGCACCTTCAAGGACCTCTATGTCATCATCGACTGGCATTACATCACTGATACTTGGGAAAAAGTCACCCAGACCAGCCAGTTCTGGCAGTACATGGCCCCGAAATTTGCCAATGACTCCCATGTCCTCTTCGAGCTCTTCAATGAACCGATAAATCGCGTCGGTTCGGATACCGATAATTGGCTCAGTGTCAGAACCGATATGCAGACGTGGATCGATATCGTACGGACGTATGCCCCCAATAACATCATTCTTGTCGCGGGGCCAAACTGGTCGCAGGGTATCGGCCCGGCCGCAAGCTACCCGCTCTCGGGAAGCAACATTGCGATTGTCTCCCATATCTACCCAGGCCATTGGCGAGCGGGCTTCCCGTCTTGGTATACAAACCACATCACCACCTGCGCCGCCGTCTATCCCATCATCATGACCGAGTGGGGTTTTAGCCTGAGCAATCATCCCGACCCCAACGACCTCCTTCACGGCACAATCACCGACTACGGCCAGCCGCTGATGGACTTCATCGAGCCGCTCAAAATCGGCAACACCGCCTGGGTCGCAAGCTATGACTGGGGCCCGCCTATGTTCTGGAACAACTGGACCCTTCGCTGCGGCGATGGTGAGATGGGCTGCTTCGTCAAGGACCAGCTCTACCTGAGGCGCAATGACGACCAGCCCGGCCAGCCACCCCAGTCTCAAGACCCCTACGGTGGTCTGCCTTGGTCGATTCCCGGCACCATTGAGGCCGAAGACTACGACGTCGGCGGCCAGGATGTCGCATATCTCGACACAAGCCCCGGCAACAGCGGCACGGCCTATCGTTCGGACGACGTGGATATCGAGAGCTGCAGCGAGGGCGGCTACAACGTCGGCTGGATTGATAGTGGCGAGTGGCTCGAATATACCGTTGAAGTCGCCTCAACCGGCCTTTACCAAGTCGAGGCCCGTGTCGCCTCCCAAAGCGCCGGTGGCACCTTCCATCTTGAGGTCAACGACGTCGCTGTCACCGGGCCCGTGTCTTTCGCGGCAACAGGAGGCTGGCAGAACTGGACGAGCGTATATGCCGACACCGTGCCTCTCACCGCTGGCCGGCACATCATACGCCTTGCTATGGATTCCGACTCGTGGAACGTCAACTACCTCAGTTTCACTAAACTGCCGAACCTGACCGACTTCGCCGACTTCGCCGCGTGGTGGCTGCGCACCGACTGCAACGCCGGAAACGACCATTGTGACGGCGCCGACCGGCAGCCCGACGGCGCCGTCGATATCTACGACCTCAAAGAATGGACCGACGACTGGCTCACAGCACCATGACGCCGACCTTCGCGGCGGTCGCGCACAGACAACGAAGTCGCTCTTGGGTGATGCACAATAGACACCGAGTGGCTCGTGGAGAGTATAGAAGTAAGATGAGATCACACCCGAATGTTGCTCATAGGAGCAAACTGCATTAAGGGCATGTTCTTGCGGAAGTTGCCTTTTGAATTCGCCACTTTACTGTTAGCTGCGCGTTGGCAGGATGTGCCGGCCGACCCGAATGAAGATATCGCCCCCGACGGCCGCGACGGTATCGTCAACGAGTTCGACCCCAACATACTCCTCCACCGCTGGCTGCAATAGCGAGACCAAAACCAGCGCTTCACACTCCAAGTCCACGCGCTTTTGCCAGACTATTTCTGCTTCGAACCATACTCGGCAATAATCCTGATCTGCACGAGACCATAGTCCTTGCTCAGCCGGGGCATTTGGTTTACGCTAATTGGTGATTGGTTCTGACAATTTGGAGGACTTGAAAATGCGTACCTTCCGTAAAAAGACAATCACGCCCGGAGCACTTGTTGTGCTGCTTTTGCTCGCTTTTTCTGCAAATGTAAATGGTGAGCAATTTTCCTGGCAGAAGCCGCACGCGAAGATAACGCCCGAAGGGGATTTGCAGTGGGCGCCGGAGCCGTTTGTGTTCGAGCCGGGCGATTCGGTTCGCTACATCGACTACGACAACGGCTCCGACGAAAACCCCGGCACCAAAGAGAAGCCCTGGAGGCATCATCCCTGGGACCCGGCTGCAAAGGCCAACGCCGCCCAGTGCACCGGCATCCAGACGTATGTCTTCAAGAAAGGTGTCATCTACCGCGGTCAGATAATCGCGAAAGAATCCGGCAAGCCGGCCAATCCCATAAAGCTCACCTGCGACCCTGCTTGGGGCTCTGGCGAATCCGCTATCTACGGCTCGAGACGAATCACCGACGGCTGGAAAAAATGTGACCAATCTACTGCACCCAATGTCCCCGGGCCCGAAAAAGTCTGGTACAAAGATATCGGCAGACCTCAGCCACGCTGCCTCTGGGAGCTCCGCGACGGTAAAGTCATCCGCGTCAAGCTCGCACGCACACCGAACTGGTCGGTCACAAATCCCGACGACATCAAGAGCGAATGGTACATCTGGCAGGATGCCGAACGAGTCGAAGTCGAGACGCCCGACGGCAAACAGGGCAGGGTCTGGTGCATCGACCCCCGGCACCTGACCGCAACCGACCCGGATGCCTATGATGGTGCCACCGTTTGGACTGAATACGTCAGCGTAATGGGAACACCATACGCCTGCGCCGTCGAGAAATACGACCCCGCTCGCCACGCCGTCCTTATCGGCGGTCCCTGGGGCGAGGCCCGGTCAAACTATTCGCCCATAAGCCACTGCCGCTACTTCCTCGAAAACCTCCCCGCGATGCTCGACTCACCGGGGGAATACTACTACGCCGCCGACGGCCCCAACCCAGGCCGGCTTTATGTCCGCCTGGGCGACGACCGCAACCCCAACGAATCCGTCATCGAGCTCGCAAACAACATCGCCGCCATCGACATTCGCAGCCAAAGCCACATCCATATCACCGGCCTGACCTTCCGCTTCGGCAACGCCGCGCAGTGGCATGAACGCTGGTGGACAATCCCCGAAGAGGACGGCGCTTCCGTCAAGGCAATCGGCGACTGCAAAGACATCCGCGTCTCAAACTGCCGCTTCGAGCACGTTATGACGGCCGTGTGGATGCAGGCCAAAGGCGACAGCGCTGTCTTGAGTGACATCGCCGTTACCGACAACGATATCAGCCATACCGACTACGGCGCGATAAACATCGCCCAAGGCGGCGGACGTGAACAGCTCAGTGGTGAGCTGCTCAACGTCGAAGTCCTGCGAAACAAACTCTATCACATCGGCCTGCGCCCGTTGCGCGCCCAGCACGGACACGCCCTGGTCGTCAACTTCCCCACAACCGCCGAAGTAGCCGGCAATTTCCTCGACCGCTGCTACGGGGCAGGGCTATTCATCTTCGGCGGCAAAGGAGGCGGAAACCTCTATGATAAACCCCTGGCAAGAATCCTCATCCACCACAACAAGGTTACCGACCCGCTACTGAACACCAACGACTGGGGCGGCATCGAATCATGGCAGGGCGGCCCGACATACATCTTCGACAACATCTCGGGCAATCCCGGCGGATTCTGGTTCTGGAAGCATACCTTCAGCAAAGGAAAACCCGACCGCGACCACGCCACCGCCCGCTTCGGCTTCGCCTATTACCTCGACGGCGCATTCAAACAGTACGTCTTCAACAACATCGGCTGGGGAAAAAGCAACGACCTGACCAGCCCGCTGTGCAACACAACCGCACTTCAGGAGATCATCGGATTCCAGAATGCGGCCTTCAACAACACCTTCTACAAATTCGCCGCCGGCTCCCGCAGACAGGTGCCTAACGCCGGCCGAAACTCCTACCTCGGCAATCTATGGCTCGATATCAGCGAGATGTATTTCCGCCACTCCGACGCAGAGGCCAAGGATGAAAACCTCCACCAGATAACCGACATCGTCACCGAGCGCGAGCCCTACGCCTACGACTCTCTGGCCTATTCCAACAACGTCTTCTACGGAAAACCGAAATCCGTCGGCTTGTTCGAGCACGAGGGGATGCTGCGGCAGAGCGTCGAAACGTACAGCGCTGCGCTGAAGGCAAAGGGGGCTCTGGCGAGTCAGGTGGGCTGGGCCGTCGATAAGTCACCGGTTAGAGACGCCGAGTCGCACGATTTCAGGCCGACAGCGGATTCGGCGGCAATCGACCGCGGTGTAAAATTCTTTATCCCCTGGTCGCTTTACGCGGTGGTGGGAGAATGGAACTTCTACAAGAACAACGCGGATGCGACAAAGATACTGGGCGAGAACTGGTATATGACCGATGAGTACACCGGCCGCGATATGTACCGCTTCATCCCCCGAAACGACCTTACCGCACAAAACGTCACCGCCGACGATTTCACCAAAGGCCAACTTGACGACTGGACCGAAGGCGCTCTTACCTTCAACGGCAAAGACACCTACTGTATACTCAAAGACGCCGACCAGAAAAGCAGCTACACCTACAGCGCAAGACGCCGCGAAGTAACATGCCCGGGCGAAAAACGAAGGACCCTCGATATAGGGACAGGCAACTTCCTCATCGAGGCCTTCCTCAAGACCGCCGAGGGCAGCACGGCCGGCTGTATCGCCTCGAAGGCCGGCGACGTCGGCTACATACTCGATATAGACGATAAGGGCAGGCCGCGATTTACCGTCAAATCAGCCGCCGGACAGTGCTCGCGAACCGGCAATACCGCCGTAAACGACGGCAAATGGCACCACATCATCGCCGAGCTTGATAGAGTGAGGCCGCAGGGGATGAATATCTATATCGACGGCAAGCTCGATAACGCCGCCCTTTCCGGCTCGATGCCCAAGCCGAATGATTCGTTAGTAAGCAGTGCCGATTTTCTCGTGGGTAAAGGACCGGATGGTAACTATTTCGCCGGGGCTATTGATTTTCTGCGGGTCTCTCGCGGGACGCTCGAAGATGCGCGCACGACGATAGAAGAACTCTACGCCTGGCAGTTCGATGGACCCTTCCTCCACGACTTCTTCGGCAACCACCCCAGCGGCGCCAAACGTGACGCAGGGGCAATCGAATACACCAGCCGGTAGCCGCTATTAACAAAAAAACGTTGCACGTGAAAGCAATTTGCCTATACTCGCAACAGTCCCGACGAGTCGGGATTGCTCGAGGATTTTGATGACAGCAAGGACGCCCAAAATTGTCGTAGTTGGCGGCGCGTTCGTTGATTTAGCGATACGCTGCAGCCAAATTCCCTCAGCCGGTCGGAACATTGCCGGCTCGGCCCTTTCATACACTGCAACAGGTCCCGGCATAAACCAGGCCGTTCAAGCGGTGCTTTGCGGCTGCGACGTCCGGCTGATAAGCAAAGTCGGCGATTGTCCCTTCACCGAAACTGTCAGAACACTGCTCGAGCAATTCAACGTCAACTACGAGTTTGTCTATACCGCAAAGGCAAAGAACACCGGCGTCGTTGTTACCGTGGTGGACGCCGAAGGAGAGAATGCATCCGTGACCTACAGCGGTGCAAACAGTGCGATGCTGCCCGAGGATATAGAAAGGGCCGAGCAGGCAATAGCCGACGCCGATATATGCCTTATTCACGGACGGCTGCCCAGAGCCGCTGTTATCAAGGCGATACTCACGGCCAAGCTCCACGGCACGAAGGTAATTCTTGACCCTGCAGGTGCAATCGAACCGGAAAATGAAACAACCGCAGATATCGATGCATCCCTTCCGGCCGAGTATTTTTCAGCCGATATCCTCATACCCAACCTCTACGAGGCAGCACTAATAACAGACCGCTCCAGCGCGAACTTCCGCACCGCCAAGCTAATCGGCTCAGATATGGTCACCCGAGGCGCAGCCGCAGCAGTAATCACAATGGGAAAACGCGGCTGTATGGTCGTTGACAGAAACGATGCCGACCATGTCCCCGCGTTTTTGATAGACCTTGTGGACCCCACGGGAACAGGTGATGCTTTTGCAGGTGCGCTGGCAGCGGCGTGTGCGGTGGGCGATGAGCTAAGAAAGGCAGTCAGATTTGCCGCCGCCGCAGGCGCACTGGCCTGCACCAAGTTCGGCTCGGTCGAGGCACTGCCAACCAAGGCGGAAATAATCGAACTGCTTCAGAAACAGACCCCCGAATAAGCGGCTGCGCGCTTCCGACCTGCCTTATCAAACCTTAGTCAAGACCGGTCCCCTGCTTTACTGACGGGCCTTTCTCATAGACAAGAAGCTGGTAGGTCTTGTGCTTTTTGAAATCCTCACTCCTTCTGCCGCCTCTGAAATACTTTTCATACAGTTTTTCTGTGCGCTTTCTGTACTTCCAGCGCAGAAATTTTGTCATCAGCGGGTACCTGCCATCCAGAAACCGCATGCTCGATTCCAGAACCGGCTCAGCCACTTGCGTGAGCGCATCATCAAGTATGTCCATGTTCGGCGCGGTTCGGTCGGTGATGTCCACCTGTTCGACAAGCGTAAACGGAAAGCGTGGTATCCGCTCGTAAAACCGTGCCAGCTTGTGTCCGCCGCCCAAACGGGTGTTGCCGCTCACATCGCTCCTGAATACGTCGCATATCAGCAGGTAACCCTGCTCGTTGAGCAGTGCTGCGGCCTTTTCCAGCCCCTGCTGAAGATTTACATACTGAAAACTCTCGCTGAACAGGACAAGGTCATACCGCCGGTCCGTCGAGAGCTGCTCAAAGATACACTCAAATATGAAACTGCCGTCTCCAAGCAGCTCCCTGGCACGGGCGCTCAACAGCGGACTGGGAGAAACACCATCGACGCTATAGCCCATATCCAGAAGCCGCCTGGCAACGTGCCCGCTGCCGCAGCCGACATCCAAAATGCTCTTGACGCCCGAAGGAATGTGGGAGACCAGAAAGTCGGTATAGTTTTGCTGGGCCTTGTGAAGATTGGAGATGTTAACTTCAAGGTCCTCGGGCCAATAGCCGTAGTGCAGGTCCTCAAGCTTCAGGAAGTGCCTGCCGCATATAGCCGCAACCTCAAGACCAAGCTCGCGCGAACTCGTCTTTTTCTTTCGACCCATCAAATCTGCCCTCAACAAAACACTCTCTGACAGGTCGATGCGGAACCCGTCTCTTGAGTATCGGCAAAACCAATTCTCACACCGGCAGGTCGGACTACTGCGATGCCCCCTCGTTCTTTTCCGGGCCGATTACACCGATAGTGAAACCTGTAAGCGTGCCTTTGTTTTTTATTGGTCAGTGCCGAAACTCTTCTTGAAGAATTGCGCAATCCCGGTCGCGTTGCAGCAGCACCTGTCCTGACCGTACCGTTGGACTCTGTTCTTGTTCGCAATTATATACAACCGGTAAAACACCCGCAAATCTTTTGTCGCACGTATGGGCGGAAATTGACGGTCTGACAAGCGGTACTCAACTCTGCCGACACCCTCTCAACAGCCGCTGACATCACAAACCGCCGCCGCCGCACCCCAGCTGGTCAGTTATACATGAAATACGTCGTTGCGGTGCACGCGCGGTCGGTTTTTACGCGGACCCAGTGGGCGCTAAAGCCATCGGGAAACTCGTGATGGAGGTAGCCCCTCGGCAGGACCGTAAACGAATCGTATTTATGCCAGGTGCCGTTGCCCAAGAAATCGACCTCAACCGTGAAAGTAACTTCGCCGCCCGAATCCTGAGTCATATGCACAACCTTTTTATCGAAGCCGGTCATCAGGAACGGGTCGCTAACCTGGCCTGCTTCGACGTTTGTTTCCCACCACGGTCCTCCCCAGCCGGCGGGCTTTCCCCAGCTCCAAAGATCGTCGATGTTGCCGAACCACAATCCGCTCTGGGGCTGACCCACATCATGGTCCGTTTGGTCGCCTGCCATCACAAGCATCCCCCGCCAGTAGCAGAAATCCGGCACCACCCGCAGGTGCGAGCAAATCGGCCTAATCCCCCAAACCTTTCCCCCGTATGCAAACGGCGGCAAATCATAGAACATCCCGTGCACATCCATCAAGAATCGCTCCGTCTGTGCTCGTCGTATCCGCATCCACTCCGTATTCCACGCATTGTCCCAGCTGTGGCTCGCCTTCGGCAGCAGGTACCGCGACCATTTTCCCTGCGTATAGACGCGAAGCACGACGCTCGACCGCGTCCAACCCGTCGCGAAGATAACCGGCCCGCCGTACGACTTGCCCTCCGGCGTCCCACCAACTCCTACAAATGGATTCCGCTCGATAATCCGCCACTCGTTGCCGTCCCATTCCGCTAAGCGCCCCGCGGCCCGCTGGCCCAGATACTCCGGCTCTTCACAAGTATTGTTCGCAACGACGACTCGCCCCGCTCCTGTATATGCGCCCTTGAAGTGTTCCTTCGCGCCGACAATCTTCAGCTCCTTTCGTAAATCGAACAGCCGCTTGACCTCCAGCATGTTGACATCCACCTCCCAAAATCCGCCCTCCATACCCATGAAATACACCTTTTTATCCGGCTCCTTCAGGTGCCGCATCGTTGCGGTCAACCGAAATTTCTTGAGCGCATCGATAGTCCGGACATTACCCTCGGCGTCGATCGCATGCGGCCCGATAAACGCCTGTCCGCTCTCCCAGTGTACCATGCGATTCGCGAATGTCCCCGTCACCGAGGCCGGGTGTTTGCGCATCGTCATGTCGTCGCTTATCTCATAGAGCCCAATCCCCTCGCCGTGAATGTGCGCAACATATCCAACTGCCCAGAGCCTATCGGCCCATGGTATAAGCGCACCTATCCCGGCCTCGCTGTTGCTGCCCATCCCCGGCGCATAAACCGCCATACCCGGGAACACACCCTTGACCTGAATTGGTTCGGCCCCAACCTCCGCCAAGGCTTCGGTGGGCCCCCGAAGCTTCAGCGAAGGGGGCTGCTCAGCAACACACAAGCTGCAGAAACCGACTACAATTACCATCATCGAAACGATCGTTCTTATCATTTTGCTGCCCCGTTCTCGGCCGCCGACTATACACACCGCTGCGGCACCTTGGTTTTCTGCCAGGCAATGCTCAGCGCGGTTTTACATTTGCCGCTTCCGGACTCTTCCGTCCTTCAGTCACTTCGTACTCAACCTCCTGGCCTTCTCGAAGTGTGCGAAAGCCGTTCATCTCTATATTTGAGTGATGCACGAACACATCGCCGCTTCCGTCGTCGGCAACGATAAAGCCGAAACCCTTCTTCTCATTAAACCATTTTACCTTACCTGTACTCATTTGTGACTCCTTGGGCCTTTGCAGGCCCGCACTGCGAATTCCCTCGTTGTTAAATGAAGGCGCTTTCCCGAGGAACGTTGAACAAGTGCCCATACGCGAGGTTTACTATATCGCGATGGGGAACTGCACACAAGAAACATGCGCCCAGTCGAAAAAAACGGCGGGGCTAAAACTCTACGTGAGGAACTTCGGTTTTGGCCTGTTCGGTGGCCTGGAAATACAGCACGGGCTCTACGCCGGCCTTGCGGCAGAAAAACGAGCCATTGGGCTGAAAGGACGCCCATCGTATAACATTTGAGCTGTTGAGGCAATACGGATGTCGGTCTAACGCGGGCTCAGGCGCCGAAGGTTTCTCGTTCGACTGTGCCGAGATAGAACCTGCCGTCGCGTCGCATAAAGGAGATGACGGCATCGAGCCGGCTGTTGATGAAAGTTGAATCGTTTCCGACGACGGATATCCCGAGGACCGCACTTGTCTTGTTGTCGTTGTGGTCAACTTCGGAAATAGAGATGTTGAATCGGCTTTTGAGCCGGCCTGTCAGCCCCTTGACGATGCCTCGCTTTTGCTTAAGCGAACCTACACCCTGCAGGTGCAGCCGAGCTGTCATCACGCCCACTATCATAATCGGCGTGAGTATACAGTGCCGCAGGCGGCAGTTCAAGCAGCGCATCTTCGCGGAAAACGCCCGATGCCGAATCGGGTATAACAAGTCGACTGGGGACCGGGGAAAAGACTTTCGGCCGAGCAACGTGTTCTGTACAATACGCTGGCCGGTGCCTTGACGCACTGAGCACAGCGTGGCGGCTGTTTTTTTTATTCACCAAGAGAGGGCAAGAAGCAATGAAGACAGTCAAATTCGCAATGGGGATACTGATGGCGGTGTTGGCCTGCGGCTGTGAGAGCGGTTATCAGCCGCTGACCGACGCTTATACAGGTGGATACGGCGAGGAACAGCAGGCCTACAACGCATACATCGTCTATTTTGCGGGCAACGCCTTTACCCCCGAGCAGCGGTCGGAGGACTTTTCGCTCTTGCGTTCAGCAGAACTGACGCTGGCCAACGGTTTTTCGTATTTCGTCCCGCTGGGCTCGAAGACCGAAAGCCCTGTGAGCTATGGAGGCGTCAGGCCCGCGTCGTTCAGGATTATCGTCTGCTACCGCAAGGAACCCACGCACATCGGTGATGAGCTTAAGTCTTACAACGCAAAGCAAACCTTCGACCAGATAGTTACCAAGTACAAGCTCGAAAAGGACGGCAAGCCGCTTTCGCCCGGGATTGGCACGTTCAAGCCCGACCCCAACGCCATAAAGTTCAAGATGCGTCCGGGCTTCGAGTTAGAGGCGATAGCCGGTGAGGATGTGGATTACGTCATCAGGAGCAGCAAAACCTTTGACATGGACGGCACAATCGTCGGGCGATTTGTCGACATCGAAAACCCAACCGAATCAATCGAAGATTTTATAGCAGCGGCGGTGCCTATCGCCGCGGAAAAAGGCGCCAACGGAATCGTCGTTGAGAATGACCTCGCGGAGATTCAAAGAAACCAGGTTTTGTTCGGGGACATGCAGGTCGAGATAGCCGGCTTTGTGGCCGATTTGTATGTGATTCCGACGGCCTGCCTCGGCATCGAGTGGGAGCCGGCGGACCTGGCAATGGGAAAGCATATCGTCAGAAGATTCAAACCCAACAGCCAGGCGCCCCAGGCGGGCCTGAAGCTCGGCGACAAGATACTTGAGATAAACGGCATAGATGTGCTCAACAGAAGCGAGTACGTCAAAGAGGCGCGCAAATGGTCGGTCGGCGAGACGGCAAAGCTGGTCGTGGTTCGAGCCGGCGAAGAACAAACCTTTGAAGTGACACTCGTCCCAAACATCTGACAACCAATCGCCTGGTCTGGTTTATGATGTTACGGCTGGATAGGCTAATGGGCCAGCCATACTCGCGGGTCATCGTGATGCATATTGCAATCATTGCAGGCGGCTTTATCACTATGTCCCTCGGCTCGCTGGTCGGCGTGCTCATAATCCTCAAGACCATCATCGATATAAAGCTGCACCTCCGCCAGCGAATCTCCAAGAACACTTTTGCACCGCCGCTGGTTGCTGCATAATCCATCATCCGACATACGCCGCTGCACCGGTTTTACGTATGCCCGTGTACCAGGGTCTCAACTGTATCCGGCGCCGGGCAAGTTCCGGTCCGGCCCTTATGAGAT
Organism: uncultured Pirellulales bacterium; assembly: GCA_964514115.1. Classification (GTDB taxonomy): domain Bacteria; phylum Planctomycetota; class Phycisphaerae; order Sedimentisphaerales; family Anaerobacaceae; genus CAZEPI01. Next base: position 56,127 of record CAZEPI010000012.1, read on the forward strand.
TGATATGAGGTGTTGCAGAAACGGGCCAATGACGTAGAATCTCTAAGCGCAGCGTATGCGGAATCAGCTGACGTGCACAAGCCTACCTTGGCAATTGTTTAGGAGTCGATTCAGATGGAAACGGTGTTGACTGTCTTAGCACTAGCTGCGTTCATCCTGGTGGTTGTAGCGGCAACAACCGTCACTGAAACGCTCGCGCAGAGAAATCTACGTATGGAGCCGTTTGAGGACGACGGCTCGGTGATGGCGGCACGTCTCTTTAGGGCGATGGAGCCGTTTCATCAGTGGGCCGAACAGAATGGCTTCGCTTTTGCGGGCTGCTATCTGGTCAAAATGGGCTCGCACAAGGCGTTCATCTCTGCCTGGTGTCACGTGGACAGGCCGACCCTTCTGTGCCGCTACTCCATCCCCCTATCCAGGCCAAGCCAGGGGGGCACGGACATAGCAACCGATTTCGCCGATGACGTTTCGTTGACGAGCTGTGACGTAAAGGGCGGCCTGTTTAACCCAAAGCCGCCAAAGCATTACCACCAGGGCTTTGCCGGACTGACACTTGACGAACTGTGGAGCAGGCACGTCGAGATGGAAGACTACCTTATGGACGTCGGCGGCGCGCGGCTTGTCAGCCGCCAAATCGACTTCGCCAACGGGTTCGTCGATGCTTGCCGTAAAGAGAATCAATACATTCGAAGTCTCCCGCTGTGGTTTCTGCGGGGCCCTTACTGGTTCTTCGTTCGACAGAACCTGCTCCACAACAAATCCATAAGACAACAGCACGAAAAAGGAATGATCAAGCTGCCCAACGAGTTGAAGCAGGTGAAGCCGCCCCAACTGCCCAATAACAGGAAAGCTTAGTGATGCTCCTTGCGAAAAAACATCTGTCTAACGTATCGGTTGTCGCACTTGTGGCGGCGAACACGATACCGGTCTTCGGTGTTGTGTGTCTCGGCTGGGATGCTTTCTATGTCGTGCTTCTGTACTGGGCCGAGAATCTCATCGTCGGATTCTACAACATCCTGAAGATGGTGCTGGCCCAGCCTTTCACCGCAGAGGAGCTAAAGAAGCTGACCGCTGAGACAGCAAGGCAGCCCTCTCGCCGGATAAACGCCGGCCTCTACCACGCCAGCAAGCTCCTTTACATTCCCTTCTTCGCATGGCACTACGGGGCGTTTGCTGCGGGCCACGGCTTCGCTGTGCTGATGATGTTCGGCAAAGGCGATGCCGGGTTCGGGCAAATAATTCAAAATGACCATGTATGGCCATGCTTTCTCGTATTCATTCAACTGCTCATAATCGTCATCAGGGGCGCATATCTTGCCATACCGACCAATATGAAGTATGCACTGGCGGCGCTGTTTGCAAGTCACGGCATATCATTTTTTTTCAACTATGTGTGCCGGGGTGGGTACAAGACGTCCCGGCTGGATACGCTTATGGCCCAGCCGTACTCGCGGGTCGTCGTGATGCATATCGCAATCATCGCAGGCGGTTTTATCACTATGGCACTCGGCTCGCCCGTCGGCATGCTCATAATGCTCATAATCCTCAAGACAATAATCGATGTAAAGCTGCACCTCCGCCAGCACGCCGGGTGCTTGAAACCACGGCACCGGCAGGTACAATCATCCGCATACGAACAAGAAAACTCCTGAGACAAGGAGGCTGGAAATGGAATGCATTACCCGAAGAGATTTTGTAATCCGACTGGCGGGTGGGGCAGGGCTATTAGGCCTTTGGCCTGCGCTTTCAGTAATGGCCCGGGATAAAGAAGCTGAGCGCCCCAATATCGTGTTGATTACATCCGACGATTTGGGTATGGAGCTTGGCTGCTACGGCCACAAGACTATCCCCACGCCGAACATTGACAAGCTCGCGCAGGATGGCGTCCGATTCGACTATGCGTTTATCACACATTCATCGTGCAGCCCTTCCCGAAGCAGCATGCTCACGGGGCTTTACCCGCACCAGAACGGGCAAATCGGTCTGGCCCACCGAGGCGAATACACGATGCACGACGGTATCAAGACGCTGCCTGCGTATCTCAAGCAGGTTGGTTATTACACAGGCGTCATCGGCAAGATCCACGTCAATCCGCCGGAGGCATTTCCATTCGACTATAATTCAGGGCCCAAGTACGACGGGCCGGGCACAAAAGACGTGGTGGCCGTTGCCGAGCTGGCGGAGAAATGCCTAAGTCAAAAGGGCGATAACCCCTTCTTCCTTATGGTCAACTACTTCGACCCGCACATGCACTACAAGATACCCAGGATTCGCGGTGTGCCTGGAAAGCTCGTCGGGCCCGACGACGTCGAGACGTTTGGCTTCCTGGCTGTCGATGAGCCGAGGATACACCGGCAAATAGTCGGTTACTACAACGCGGTCCTTCGGCTTGATGCGGGCGTAGGGATGCTTATGGAGCTACTCGATAAGCTCGGCTATGCGAAAAACACGATGGTCATCTTCATAAGTGACAATGGCCCGCCATTTGCCAGGGCGAAGATGACCTGCTATGAAGCGGGCCTGCATACACCGTTTCTTGTTCGTTGGTCCGGGCGAGCAAAAGAGGGTCTGGTCAGAGATGAGTTCATAAGCACTATAGATATCGTTCCCACGATTCTCGATGCGGCGGGCGTCGAAGCACCGGGGAATCTGGCCGGCAGGTCGCTCGTTGCGCTGCTGGAAGGCAAGACCGTCTCGTGGCCGGAGTTGCTTTTCTGCGAATTCACTTCGCACGGGACGCCCAATTACTTCCCCGCTCGAACGGTCCGTGACCGGCGCTACAAGCTCATTCACAATCTCGCTGCAGGCAGGACTGAGCCCGGCAGAAGCGAGGGCAAGGGCCCCGTCTGGGCAGCCCTGCAGAAACCCGGCCTTGATGAGAAAATCAAAGGGGCCTATGAAACCTATTACGACCCGCCCGAGTTCGAACTCTACGACCTACAACAAGACCCTCACGAATTCAACAACCTCGCAGGGCAGAGCAAATTCGCAGACATCCAGCAGAAGCTGTTGGCAGAGCTGCAGAGCTGGCGAGAGCAGACAGACGACCCGCTGCTCGACGAAGCGACACTCGCATTCCAGCTCGCCGAACACGCCGAGTTGAAGAAACTGGGCAAACTTCGCTCCTATAAAGAAGCCGACAAATGAAAACAACCCGGTCGCTAACCCTGCTGCTGTTAGCTTTATCGCTTGCGGTTGACAGCAGCGCCGCTGCCCAGGAGCAGGCACGATCACTTATTTGCGATGGTTTGGTCTTCGAGTTTGTGCGGATAGCGCCGGGCGACTTTCTTATGGGCTCTGAAAATGGGGACGGTGACGAAAAGCCGGTGCATTCCGTTAAGCTCGACTACAGCTTTGATATGTCCAGGGCCGAGGTGACGGTCGGCCAGTTCCGCGAGTTCGTCAAAGCGAGCGGTTACAAAACGGATGCTGAGAAGCACAACTGGGCGTGGCTATGCCCCCAGCCGCACCTGATGGGACCCGACAGGGGACTTAGCTGGCGAGAGCCCGGCTTTGAGCAGTCCGACGACGAGCCGGCTGTCTGCATAAGCTACAACGACGCAAAGGCCTTTTGTGAATGGCTCAGCGGCCGAACCAGCTCGCATATCCGGCTGCCGAGCGAAGCCGAGTGGGAATACGCGTGCAGGGCCAGCGGCGATGACGAGCAGTCGGGCAATATGTCCCAAGCAGCGTGGTTTGACGTAACCGCCGATGGGAAGCCCCACGCTGTTGCACAGAGGAAGCCGAACGGCTGGGGACTTTATGATATGCACGGCAATGCCGCGGAGTGGTGCGAAGATGTGTATCACTTCGGGTATAGCCGGGCGCCTGCGGATGGTTCTGCGAGACTTGATGAGTATGTCCCCGTGCCGGTGGCCTCGCGCAGGGTGCTGCGCGGGGGGATGTGGTGCAGCAGCGCTTATCAGATTCGCTGCTGCTATCGGTATGCTGCGCACAGGGCGTTTCGAAGCTGCGGCACCGGCTTTCGAATTGTCCGCTGTGACCGGCCCGGCCCGACCCACAAGGCAGTTCCCGACAGAATCCGTAAACAAGACAAGCAGACCATCACCGGAACCGAAGGCCCAAAGGCGGTGACATTGTCCGCCGAGGGCGTGGATTTCGAGTTCGTGCTGGTTGGGCCGGGTAGGTTTATGATGGGCTCGATGGCTGACAAAGAAGAGCAGCCCATTCACGAGGTGAACATCGCATACAGCTTCTATATGGGCAAGACGGAAGTGACCTGTGAGCAGTTCGGTCTTTTCGCCGACGAGACAGGATATGTAACGGATGCGGAAAAGCAGCTCTGGGCGTTTATGCGGACGACGACTTCCGACTGGTTTGCAAGGCCGGCGGTGAGCTGGCGCGACCCGGGATTTGTGCAGCTCGATAACGAGCCGGCAACCTGCATAAGCTGGTATGACGCAATTGAGTTCTGCAAATGGCTTTCTGAGAAGACCGGCAGGGTAATTCGCCTGCCCAGCGAAGCCGAGTGGGAATACACGTGCAGGGCAGGGACGACCGGCGACTTTGCCGGACCGGTGGCTGACATGGCCTGGGACCGGTTCAATTCGGGCGTGAGAACGATGCCGGTCGGTAAGAAGAAACCGAACGCCTGGGGGCTCTATGATATGCACGGCAACGTCTGGGAGTGGGTGCTTGATATGTGGCACGACGGCTATAATGGTGCACCGACCGATGGAAGCGCATGGGTCGAAGCCGATATATTTATCCCCGTGATGCGAGGCGGCTCATTCACGAACCCCAAATGGTGGCTTCGGTCGGCCAACCACATGCGAAACGACCCCGGCTGTCGCTTCAGCTACAACCATGGCTTTCGTCTCGTTATGGAAACCGGCGAGTAAGCTTATCACCTGTGTCGGCATAAGAAAATCATTACAAAGGCCGACAGGGCCGATAGACTTGGCGGCGATGAAGGCGAATCTTAAAGGAGACGGGATATGTTTATAACGCTTTTGGTTGTCACGTTTTTAATTGCGCTGGCGGTATCGATGATAGTGGTGCTGATTTTCAAAGGGCCGATTGACAGGATTCTTGCACGAATCATCTCTGACAAAATAAGCACCGCCTGGTCGAAATATCTGGTCTTTGCCATTTATGTCACCGGCGTATCAAGCGGCGTTAGAATCCGGCAACTGGAAAAATACGTCACCGAGCCGAGCTACGAAGGAGCACAAATCGTAGAGCTGACCGGTGAGCGATGGGTGCTCGAGGTGTATCGCACGATTATCTCGACGCTGCGGGGCGTAGCGTGGATGCTGCTCGTATTCTTCGTCTTTGCCCTGGTTGCCTACGTCATTGTCCGCGCCTTCGAGCTGAAACGAGCAAAGGCAGAGCCGGCTCCCACACATATCTGACCGCAGCCAGCAAAGGGCTATCGTCTCCTGTTTAACGACGGGTCGGTTCGCTTCGTAAAGCCCGAAGACATCGGTAAGCTAAGCTGGTAGAATGCACGCATAGCGTAATGCCCTTTGCAGAGCAGGGGGCGAAACGTATTTCGTACCTTTGTCAGGAGAAACAGAAGTTGGTGACATTAGGCAGTGAGTTGGTGTCTTTGATAGTAAGTGCAGCGGCGTCGCTTAGCTTGTTCGCGGTCCTCGTGTTCCTTATAGCAGCGCTTATCCTTCACAGGAAGAGCAAGTGGTCGCCGTTCAAGAACAAAAAATCGATTGTCGTGACGGCAGCGTTTTTTGTTGTGCTGGTCGCTTTGCCTGTCGGCTTGCCGTTGGTTGTCAAGGTCATCTCGGCTATGCAAATCCGCTCGCTTATAAAAGCCGTTCAATCGTGCACCGCCATCGAGGTGACACATACAAACTACGGCCTGGGGGCGATTTGTGCATATGCAGGCAGAAGTGCTTTTGCCGACGTCAATGAGAGAAAACAAACCAAACAGCAGCTAAGACAATTCGAGGTAACCGACCGTGACTTGATAGATAACTTTGCAGCAGCTATGACGCAGGCCCGCTACGTGCGGCGGTCACCGTTCGTTGCAACGGCTGCACAGAAATACACCACCATCAAGCTCTGCAAAGACAGCCGGTTCTTGGCCAGCTTCGGGATAATCTCCGGCGACATCATCGCCGCCGGTCCTGTCGGTCTGTACACGACATCGGCGAGCCGGCTCTGGCTAAAGGTAGCCGAGATGAGCAAGCATCCGCTCGGGCCGCGATTTCGCTGCCAAGAGAACCTCAAGAAGCTCGGCGAGGCGCTGGCCACTTTCAGGAATCTGACCGAGGGCAGATATCCGCCCGCCGATAGCTGGTGCGATTCGTTGCTGGCCGAGCCCGTGATGGAGCAGGCAGAGTTAAACCTGACAGTCGAGGTTTTCATCTGCCCGTCGGCGCCCGATGCGGGCTGTCACTACGCACTGAATCCGAACTGCGAGCCAAACTCACCCGATGATACAGTCCTGCTCTTCGAGGCCAGTGTCGGCTGGAATCAGCACGGCGGGCCTGAGCTGCTCGAAACAAACCATCACGCTCCTGCCGGCGCAAATATCCTCTTTAACAACGGTGCAGTGCGGTTCATCACCAAAACGGATATCCCGGCTCTGAAATGGTAACCCGACCCCGCCCCAATTTCGGTCTCCAGCGACCGCGCCAAGCGCACCACCCGAGCTACTCGGGTCTTGCGCCTGAGCGCAAGAATCACGACCCAAAATTGGGGTGGAGTGTGGGTCGCAAAGCGACCTTTAGAGATGTCGGATTTGGGTTTGCAGCCGCCATTTTTCGCGGCTGGGATCCCTTGTGCTGCGGCCAAAGAAAAGAAGCTACCTCCTTTTCTTTAGTCCCAGCTCCATCGCCTTTCGTTTGGTCTGCGAAAGCGTAAAGCCAAGCTGGTTTGCAATCTGCGAGGTGCTCGTGGTCGGATAGAGCTTCCTGATTTTCCCTATCTGCGTTTTGCTCCACTTGGGCCTTGGCTGCCTGCGCAGCCCAAGCTTCCGCAACTGGGCCTTTACGGAATTCAGCGAGCGGTTTAGTGCCAGGGCGATGTCGAGCGCGGTCTTTTCAGGGAAGCCCTTCTTAATATGGGCGATTTCCGCGTTCGTAAAAGGCCCCTGCCTGTACTTGCGTTTGGCCATAACGAAGCTCCTTTCTTGCAAGCCCCAATTGACTGCCCCCATTGAGGATGCGTCCCCCGGCGCACCGGGGTTCACTAAGCAGTATCGGCTAAATCAGGGCCTTGCTCAAGAATATTTTTGGGTTTTACCCGCCCCGCCCCAATTTTGAGATACTGGCTTGAATCGGCTTTTTATCCGCCAACTGTGCTACGGTCAGATACGCTCTTTTGACCAGTGTCTCAAAACAGGTGCGGGACGGTTGAAATCCTAACGCCGATATGGTAACATAATACTCACGATGTCGCAAAGGTGCAATATGGGCGTCAAAAATTCTCAGAAATCCAGGGGGTTCACACTTATCGAGCTGCTGGTGGTCATTGCCATCATCGCCCTGCTGATGGGTATATTGCTGCCTGCTCTCAACAGGGCCAGGGAGCACGGCAAGCGTGCCGTGTGCCTGAGCAACCTCAAGCAGCTCATCGCCGCGTGGATAATGTATGCCGATGACTTCGAAGGTTACATCGTCAACGGTGCACCGGTTGGCAATCCCGGCAAGGCTGCGCCGCCTCCTCAGTCGCACTGGGATTACGATAACCACGAAAACGAGTTACCTTGGATTGGTGTGGCCTGGGATACGGGTACAGTGCCCCCAAACCAGACCATGGAAGAGTTACAGCTCGAAGCCATAAGAACCGGCGCGTTGTACCGCTATGCAGCGGACACGGGTGTCTATCGCTGCCCGACCGGCTATCGAGGCGAGATGGTGACCTATATGATTGTCGATTCGATGAACGGTCTGCCGAGAGCCGATACAAAAAAGGACAAGGTCTGGGTCAAGCATCGACTCCGGATTAAGCAATCGCACAAGCAACTGGTATTTATCGACGAGGGTTTCGTTACGCCCGACAGCTATGCCGTCCACTACATCAGAGAAATGTGGTGGGACGACCCGATGGTCAGACACAGCGACGGGACAAACCTGGCCCTTGCGGATGGCCACGTCGAGCACTGGAAGTGGATGGGAAAAGAGACAATCGACTACGGCACAATCGCCGACAAATCACACCCGCAAAACGACATCAAGCCGGAGACCTTCGAGGGAAAACAGGACCTCTACAGGGTCCAGATAGGCACCTGGTCCAAGCTCGGCTACGAGCCCTCAGTCGAAGTCACCATCGAATAACCGTCCAACAAAAGCAAGACCGCCAAGGCGTACTACTTCTTCTTGCCTTTCGCCTTTGCTTTGCCGGATTTCTTTTTGGCCTTGCTCTTGCCGGCCATGCATCCACATGTCTTGCACATTGCGGAACCTTTCAAAAAACCTCAGCCGCACGAAATCTCAGGTGCTGCTCGGTAAGAAGTCAACTGGCTTGTTCGATGAGGTTGCAGCACCGGCAGACCCATATACGGCGAATACCGTGGCGGGTGCCGGGTGTGAAATTATCCTTTGTGACAGAAGGACAAATATGGTAAATTAGCTAATTGTCAGCACGCCCGATTTCGAAAAATCGCTCCAGGTGCTTTGAAAAGGGGGTAAGTATGGGCCGGACCAGGGGCTTTACGCTAATCGAGCTTCTGGTGGTTATCGCCATTATCGCGCTTCTTGTGGCGATACTTATACCGGCGCTGTCCAGAGCCAGAGAGCAGGGTAAACGAGCGGTCTGTCTTAATAACCTTAGGCAACTGCTTCTGGCGTGGACTATGTACGCCGAGGACCACGAGGGCACAATCGTAAGCGGCAAGTCCGGCTATACTACGACCGCAGACGGAGCTTGGCTCGGCAACGAGGTGCCTCCCTGGATGGACGGCTTGCGGATTGTGCAGAAGCAGAGAGCGGGCGATATGCTGTATGCAGAAGCGCTTCTCAAAGGGCCTGCGGACAAAACCGACGTCGGCAGCACGACTGTTACGACTGTTGAGGGAACGAATCTGCTTTACAGATATGCCCACAACCTCAAGCTCTACAAGTGCCCGACTGCCCCTCGCGAAGAAGTGCTGGTGTACCAGATAGTTGACGCGATGAACGGCGCAGCGACGTGGCACGATGCCGAGGCAAGGGGCATTGGCGGCCCGCCGATACGGCGTCTGATACAGATAAAGAGGCCGTCTGAGAGGTTCGTCTGGGTGGATGAGGGCCATACCGGCTGGGATAGCTGGACCATTTTCTACGACAGGCCCGAGTGGTGGGACCCGGCACCGTTGAGGCACGGCTCAGGCACAAACTGGGGCTTTGCAGATGGACACAGCGAATACTTCAAATGGAGAAACCCGGATACGCTGGAATTTGCCAAACTGGCGATGCCGGGCCACATGCTGCCGCAGAACCTATGCAATCAGCCCTGCAACTGCGAGCTGAGATGGGCGCAGAAGTGTGCGTGGGGACAGTTCGGATATGAGGTAGATGTCCTCGGCTGCTCGCCGTGCGATGAGTAACAAAACGCTCCGCAGCGGGCGCACTGTAAGAAATATTACGGACAATAGCCGGAGGCAAAGCCCGTCATGAAGACCACGCACCAACGTCATTTCGACCGAGGCCCAAGACCACCCACCACTATCATTCCGCCCCGACTCCGTCTTGTTGCCCGTCAATTCTCCCGTCTGACCTGCCCGCTAACTCGTTTTCATCTCCGTAACTATCTGCCTTGTCAATGCCGACTGAGTCCTGTGTGCATCCTTGAACACCGCAGCGTTCTGAGGGTTTGTCTTTTTGAAAAGCTCATTGCCCAGGACGACCTCCTTCAGCGCGTTGGACTTTGCCTTTGCCTTCTTGAGGAATCTGACCGCCGCCGTTCCATAGGCCCCGCCCAAAACTGCGCAGACGCCTATACCAAGCTCAATCGCGGCATCAGCCAACTGCCACGAGTCAGGCCTTTCGCTCGCCTCGCCTATAGCGGCAACCGCAAGCTCTGCGTTCGACTCTTCGAGCACGTCCTCGACGGTCTCTGCCTTTGGGAATTCTGCCGGCAGCCCGCAATACGCCACGAACGCCCTGCTCTGCAATTCACTCAGCCGCGTCAATTGCTGAAGCTCCTGCGAGGCATATTCATCCTCGGCCTGCTCAGCCGCCAAAGCAGCCGTCCGATTATGCACCCACGCATTTCGCTTCTGCGCCTCGCCCGGCGAAAACCGCACACTCTCACAACCGCAAACCAGCACCGCAACCGCCGCCAACGTCACCATCACCTTACCCATCGACCTTCTCCTTTCTCGCTTTACCATTGTTGCACCCGAACCGATTCCCCTGCTACAATACGTTTACTCGCTATGACAATCCTCACGTACTTGTGTGGAGTTCTCCAATTGGACACAGCCGGAAAATTCAAACCCAAAACAATACTGCTGTGGCGAAAGATAGCCGACCATCCCGATGCCCGCAGGATTCTCGCAATGTTCCCAACGGCAGATGTCACCATAATCGACCACCAGCGGTATCAGCCGCCACCTAACGTCATCGCCGGCCAGGCACTCATCGCAGGCAAAAGAACTCTTATGCTGGGCTGAACCTCTTCGTTCGTCAGCAGCTTCGACGGCAACCTCGGTCGAAATGTCCGCTGCTGTCCATACTACAAGCTCGTCCCCATATCCAACGGATGTCCCTACTACTGCACATACTGCTATCTCGCCTTCGTCTACCGCCGCTACTCGCCCTTCATCAAAATCAACATCAACTATTACACTATGTTCAGGCAAATCAGAAAAGCCATTGCCGCCTCTGCAGGTATAGCCGCCTTCAATATGGGTGAGATGCTCGACTCGCTTGCTCTTGACCACATTACAAACCTTACAACTCAGCTCGTCCCCTTTTTCGCCGGACTCTCTAAAGCATATCTTATGCTCCTGGCCAAAAGCTCCAACATCGACAATCTGTTCTCCGTCGAGCCGAACAGCCACACTGTCGTCTCCTGGACGCTCAACTCCGACAAAGCCATAACCGCCTTCGAGCCGGGCACCGCAACGCTCGACGAGCGCCTCGCCGCCGCAAGACGCTGTCAACAGCATGGCTATCGAATACGCTTTAGAATTGACCCTGTTATCCTTCATCAGAACTACAAGACCGAATATACCAACCTCGTCAAAAAAATGCTGACCGCCACACAACCGGAGAACATCACGCTCGGAATGCTCCGCCTGCTGCCCGGCCACACCCGACTCATAGCCGATGCATATCCACGACGCGCAAAAGAGCTGCTTTCAGACATACTGCTCAAAGGTGCCTCCGACCATAAACTGCGATATCCTCCCGACAAACGCATCGAATTCTATTCCTTCCTCATAGATGCCATAAGAACTTTCGACCGAAACGTATCCATAAGTCTCTGCAGAGAAACATCCGACGTCTGGAAGTCCCTCAAAGACCGCTGCATTCCCGGCAGATGCAACTGCATCCCGTGGTAGCATCTAAACCACCCGATATATTATCTTCTCACCTTCTCCTTCTGCCTCCCCTGCCACGCATCAACTCATTCACCGCATCGCCGCCTCGGCAATATCCGCCTCCGGCATCTGCCGCTCTATTGCACGCAGGCGATACTCATACGATATGCTCTTTTCCTGCACTGCCTCAAGCTTGCCCTGAAACTGCTTCTGGCATTCGATAAGCTGCGTTACATCCCGCTGCAACAAGTCTAACTGCCTTTGCAGATTCACCCAGCTCCCTACAATAAGCGACGCTAAGAACACAAGCTGCAACAACACCGACAGATTCACAGTCCGATTCAACCGCCAGCCATTCGTATTGTTGTCCTTACCCTCACTCATCTCCGCATCTACTCATCAACCCATCCACTCATTTACTCGTCACGGTTTTGCGTAAAACACATTCTTATCACCCACCCGGTGCATAACTGCGTATGTCCCCGCCGACAGCTCGCCCTGACCGGTAAAATCCTCCGCTAAGTTCACCGCCTGCATCCCGTCGCCGTATTCAACCGGCACTATCCCTGCCGAGCCGACCTCAACCGCCCGAACGCTGTACACATTGAACTGCAAACAACTCTTTATCTTCACCGCCATCGGCGCAGCTCGCTCACCGGCACTTGCCACAGCCGCCGCCTCACTAATGGCCCCTGCTACCGACCGTGACAGCCGCTCCAGAACCTGACTACTGTCACTGAATCTCCTCGCCACGCTCATAGCCGCACCATCCTCCTGCGAACCAGCTTCAACTCGGTCGATTGCTTCGCAAAGTCCAGCCGCACCTTCTCTATAAGCACCGTGCTGCGACTGTCCCTCCGCACCGCAAGCATATCCCTGCTCTCATTGCCGCAGGTAACAATGTCAGCAACCTGATAATCCAGACACAGATATGGCGTCTGCACACTCGCCTGCTCAATCACCGCACAATTAACCGAAGCTGTGGCCCTCAAGTAATCAAACAAAGCAGCCGAATCATCCACCTCATCCGCCACGCCCAGCGACGCATCGTTCGAGCCGGCAAACCTGCTCTTGCCCGATACTTTGCGAAACTTGAACCGCCTCGGCAGCGTTATCAAATGGTCCACCACCGCCGCCGTCGAACCCACAGGTCCATCGGCAACCTCGCAGCCGACCCGCTCGTCACTTACAACCGACGCCGTTATCCGAAACCCTAATTTGCCCTTCATCGCCGCCACCCAAACGTACGGGTCAAGCCGCTCACTGCTCAGCCACAGCCCGCACTCATTGAGCAGATTGTCGAACGCAAACGGATAAGGCCACCACGTCACCCCGCCGTCGTAAGTAATCTCAAGGACATACCCCAGCGACCTGCCCGCCTTGTCCCGCGTAAGCACAGGCCGGAACCTCCGCCTGCGATGAACATACTCGCTCGTCTCAAACACCTTCGAAAAATCGTACGGCTCGCCCAGATTGTACGGCTGGCCCGAATAGTCACCCGCCTCATTCAAACACCACTTGCGATAAACATCCCGCACCTGTTCAAAATCCGGATTCGTCGAAGGCGAATACCTCTCGTAGTCCGTACTCTCCAGGCCCGGGTCCCACGCCTTCACTAACTCGAACGTCGCCTCGAACACCTTGAAGTCACCCTGCCCAATGTACCTGTGCGTCACCGGCCAGAAATTGCGTTCGCTTCTTAGCTTCCAGATATTGCTCTTCGAGATGCTAAGCTGCTCGCCCGGCTGCTGCAGATTCAGCTCAACGACCCTTCCCCGCCCAGGCCGGTAAAAAACTATCCACTGCTCCGCACCCGACTCGCAAAACCCCGGCTCAAACCTGTATCGCAGCCCCACCTGCTCGCAACAGCGACCTATCGCATCAGCCAAACTAAGACCCGTTACATCAAGGTCCCGAACACTCCTGCCTTCCATAAGCGACTCCAACTGCTCCAAACTCGGCACGCCCAACTGGCACGCAGGCAGATACTCACAAAGCAAATACCGAATCGCCTCCGCACAGCTCCACGCCTTCGCATCTTTTCCCTCAGCCGAAAACACCCGCAGTTCGTTTCCATTATGCTTAACCAGCTCAGCCGAGCCGTTCGCCTCGCCACCGTCGTTGAACACCGTCTCCGCACCCGACAAAAACACAATCCCCCCGCCAATGTCCCTGGCCCACCTGCCATAGACGGTAACACACTCAAAAACACCGCTGAAATCCCTCGCAATTACCTCCACCTGCTCCCCCGCAGGCCCAACCTTTGTCTCAATCCTCTCCACCTGCCCTGCAAATATCGGTACGCTGTGCACCGCCGAAGCCAGATATGTCCCGCTGTAAACCCGGTCGATGCGAACACGCATACCCGCCGACACAAAGTCCTCAATCCTCTCGGCGCCGATACTGTCTGCCTCCGGATACCCAGCCGTGTTATAACTAAGCCTCGCCCAGCTATACTCTCTGGCCGGGCCGCGAACTAACTCACGAACCCCCAGAAACTCGCACAACGCCTCCTCCAGAAAAACACAAACCCTCCCCGCCGGCAAAGCCGGCTCGCTCAACACCGACTGATAAAAATCAACCCGATTCGACATCGCAATACCCCAAACCGTCAAATCGCCCCTGCACCCAGAATCTCAATACCCCCAGGTGCAACATTAAAGCAATCTACCCCCATTGAGCGACCCGCCCCGTCAGACGTCCCAGCCGAATCCTCCGCCCGCACCGAGAAAAGATATCTGCCCTCATCGAGCATTTCGCTCTCGTATGAATAGAACCTCCGCCCCTTATACCGAATCTCAACAAGCGGATTCTCCCAGTCAATCCCGCCTGTCCCGCCGTCAAAGCAGACCTCGAAACGGCTCGGCTCGGCCTGCTGTCTCAAAGGACTGTAAAACCACACAAGCCGAACCCTCCCGCCGCCAAATCGCTCAACCTTTACCTCGAAAACGCTGTTCGGCCTTGCCGCCGCTAATGCACCTTCCTCCGTCAGGACCACAACAGCAGCACATAAGCTCTGCTCAATCTGCCCGCACCTGTTCGCCCGGCGCACAACATAGAAGTACCTCTCGTCTTCGTAACTTACCCAACTCGGAATTCCTATCTGCTCTGCATCCGGCGCAGCCACGGCAAGGACGTTCTCAAAATCAATCTCCTCCATCGCCTCTCCGCAATAGACCAGCGAACATCCCTCCACCCGCTGCCAGAACCAGCCCAAAGAAAGCACCGTCCCAAGCTTAAATCCATTGGCCGTCTGACCACAGAATAACGCCTCTCTCAGCCACACCGCCTCCATCAGTTCGGCTCCCGTGTAATACTCGACTCGCTCTCACTCGGCGTGTGTGTCAATACCACCGTCTGCCCGTCGTCGTCAAAGTACTCAACCGCACCGGTCAGCTTGTTCTGCACCGCTTTATTGAGAAGCATCTTCGCCGCCGTAAGCGCCTTGCCCGATACCTCAATACCACCGCCGGCATCCGGCACCGCCTTAAGCTCAATACCCGAACCCACCTTCGCCGCGTCGTAGCACGTATTCGCTAAATACACCTTCCTTGTCCCTGTCGTATAAAGCTCCCACGTCCCCGCCAGACCAAACACACTGAATATCCCGTTCTGCACCTGCCCACCGGTATTGTGCAGGCCGTATGCTGTCGTGCCTGCCTGATTCGCGTCCGTCCACGAAAAGAACGAGCAGTTGTTCGCCACTAACCGCTGCACGGCGTCCACACAATGACTATCTCCCGCCGCATAAGAATCCGCGTGAGCACCGCCCGGCTTGTAACCACTGGCGATAAGCACACAGTTATCTAACACAACCGTCCCTGCCGTCTTGATGCAGTAAAGGTCCCTGTCACTCTCGTAAAGCTCAGCCCCGGGCATTGTCTTCTTGCCGTAGCTCGGCTGGGCAATAAGAATCGAATTCCGCACAATCACATTGTCGCCGGCACTACCCGTGCAAACCGCCCGAGCCACACCACTGCCGGAGTAACATCCGTCAGTGACAATCAAACTATCCTCGACTAAACCCTCATTGCCCAGATAAAGAGAATCGTATGACGAGAACACGTAACAGTTCTTAACCTTTACTCTGTCCGCACCGCTCCCATAAAGCCCATCAATACCGCTGGAAATCACATCGCAATTAACGATTGTCGTTTCATCGCTTACGGTCAGTGCCTTGCCCATCCCCGTCTGTGTGACAGACAGATTCTCAAACACACACCGTTTGTAACCCACCACCGTATCAGTCGAGCCACTTTGCGTAATCATGCATTTATACCGGTGAACACCGACTAATCGTATCGACTTGGCCGCACTTGCTACATCCACCTGCTCGGCATACTCACCCGGCCAGATGACTATCGTCCCACCGTCCGGACACGCACTCAAAGCTGAGCCGATAGTAAGCTTCGAATCATTCGCCAAGCTGACTGGATACTGCTGCGCAACCCCGCCGTTGGCATCATTGCCCGATTTCGATACGTGTATCACACTCGCCGAATCACCAAACCAAAAATCCATCGCCGTTAAACCTCCTCGCTCCACGTCCCGTTCTTGCCAACAACAACCCAGTCGCCGTTCGCATCCGCCACCACACTAAGGCACGCACCAATCGTACTCGCCGACTTGTACTTGTCCGGCGTATGCCCGCTGTCATCCCGTATCGCCGCCGTCCCCGGGTCCACCCGCAGCTCCAGCGACTCCTGAACCGCAAATGTAAACGCCATCCCCTCCGAAGCCGACTCCGGCAGGCTCAACGTCACCACCCCCGTCGCCCCGAGACTCGTATGAACACTGCCCGACTCCCATGCCTCCAGCAAATCATCACTCGTGTGCGCTTCAATCCTTCGCTTGACCCCGCCCGCTTCGTATGGAACTACAACATTGTGCCCCGACCGACAGTCCTCTATCGAAGTAATGTCACCACCTGCCGTCGTCACAACCGCTAACCGAACGTGCGGCGTTACCGCCATATCCGGAAACTCGCTGTACTCATCTATGACAAGATTACCCTCCGCATCGAGATACACATAGATACTCGCCTTGTCGTCAGCCAACGTGTTCCCCGATGAGCCGGAAAAACTCACAAGCTCCGTCCCTGCCCAGAATTTCCCCGCCTTTACGCCGATATCCAGACCACCCTCGTCATACACCCGCAAGTCATTCGCACGCCTCGCCGCCAAAAGCAGCCGATACAACAGCTTGCGAAAATGCAGATAATACGGCGACTGACCCGTCGCTATATACTCCACACCCGTCTCTGCTTCCGACTTCAGATTCAAAAGCTCATTATCAGATGGATATACTTCTGCCATCGCTTATCCTCCTTCGAAATACACGCTCGCACCTCTCATCCCCTGTCCTCAACTGACCGCAAGCACAACCTGACCTGCCTGCTCATCAAACGAATCAATGCTCACCTGCTCTGCCAGCCTCGCCGCCGGTATCACCGTCACCTCGCCCGTCTCCACACCGCTACTCTCATTGCCCGCCACGTCACGTATCTTTACACCAAACCTGTAAACGCCCGCCTCCAGAACACCGCTTATCCACTCTATCGCCTCTGCGCCGGCCCCAAACTCTCCCTGGCCAAACACCCCCCGGCCAAAACCAATACCCGCAGACCAGTCCCTGCCAAAATCGCTCTCGCCAAAACTGCTTTGCCCCCACCCCCCCTTGTCCTGACCGCATCCCCAGATACGCACAGGCCTTTCCGTAATCAGCTGTTCGTAGTCTATCTGCCCCGTTCCATTATCAAAATAGACATCAAAGCTCCCGCCCATCGGCAGGGCCTGACTCCTCAGCAACTTGACTCTCACCCTCCCACTCTGTGGGTACGGCAACCCCGGCAAATCCCCAAAGTCGATATACGCCTCTTCCGGCTCAACGGCAAATACCTCTATTCGCACCGCTGTCTCAAAACTACTCACCCCCGAAACGACTATCTGTCTCTGCTCACAGTCCAGCGTCGTCCCGGCAAACCTGCCGTTCACATAAACCTGATAAAGCTTATCATTCCACACCGACCGCCATCTCACTAAACAGCTCCGCGGCCCTTCCACACTCCCCCCGTCGCCCCACACCCCGCACGGAAGCTCAAACACCCTCACCGAATCTATACCGTCACAAATAAGTCCCATCGTCCCTACACCCCCAGTTGCGTATAGACCACCTCGTAATCAGCAACCGGCCCCGTTCCACTTTGCCTCTTGTCCTTCACTTCAAACGAATCCATCCTGACGCACTCAAACTCCTCGCTGCCGGCCACAAGCTTATGTTCCCTGCCGTCCGCAAATCCCCATATTGCGCTCACCTTCTTGGTAAGCTCCTCTTCACTCCGCGCCCGCAGGACGCCCTTCTGTCTTATCCGCCTGCCCCGCCGACCTAAGTCGATGCTCAGCACGCCGTCTAATCCCGCCACCGCTCTTTCCTCACGGTCTCGCTTTGTGCCGCCCACCTCAATCACAATCGACTCGTCATCGAACAGTCGTTGCCCATCTAAACTAACCTGCATCTTGTCACCCCATCAGTCGCGAACCAGCTTCCCGCATCCACCGAATCTCGTGCTGTCACCAACGCCGTCACCATCAACATCGAAACAAACCTGGCACCGTTCTCTCGCCTGCTCGAACAGCCGCTTGTAATGCAAGCTCTTCGACCACAGACCCTCATCCTCGCGCTTGCTTGCCAGCGTTGCATACGCCTGCGACAATACGCCGAACACACACACCTGCTTCAGCACACTGTCATCCAAGACGTCGTCTGCCCCGATTTCGCTGTCCGCTCTGCCGGGCCGAATCCCAAGACGCTCTGCCAGGTTGAAACTCACCTCCTCCGCCTGCGGCCGATACGTGCTCACCCGATAGCTCACGTCCTCCCCGCTGGCCGGCGCTATCGGCTCGTCGCTCGACTCGCTCCGCAGCACCGAAACCGTAAGCTGCGTTGCCGAATCCACCGACACTATCTCGAACGCCCCGTCCACCGAACCATCCGCAGACCGAAGGTAGATCGCCCCGCCGGCCGCCACCTGCAAACCTGTAAAGTCGGCATCCGCCGCTGTAAACGTCGTCCCGCTAAGCGCACCTCCTGTCCCCTCAGCCAAAACCTGCCCCGGCAGATACAGTTCGCCAAACAGCACCGGCTCATATCTCAAAATGTCAACATCATTCATAAAGCTAACCATCGTCTCTTGCCCTCACCAGCCGAACACTCCGGTGCGTGGATGAGCACCGCCGCCCATCCACGCACCTGCCCGTCACAAACCCCGCCGTCAACTCGTGCTCAAATCGCGAATCAATCCGTGGGCCGCCTCATTCTTCAGCTCAAGCGTGTACTCGCCAATCAGCTCACCACACTCATAGTCACCACTGCTTGCCAATGGCTTGAAGTGGAAGCTCCGCCCCGCCAACGGCAGCACGTTTACCCGCGACGAATCCAGAAGCAGCACAGCATCCTGCGGCAGCCACCGCGTCGTCGCTACCCTGCACACACCGAAGTCGCTCTCATAAATGTTAACCATGTCCGTGAACGTCGTGTCACCAGCCGCGAAACTCCTGCTGCTTGAAGCAAATGCGTTAATCTTGCGCTTCTGAAAACCGCCGACCACAATCAAATCGACGTTGCCGTTGCTGTTCTCCCATATCTTCCGCAGCACGTAGTTTATCTTAGTCTCATCGAGGTCCGTCCCGCTCGGAAAGCCGCCGTCGCCCGTGTGAAACACATTCGTCGAAAAATGCTGAACAATCCCCTTCATTGTCCGCCGAACCGTCCCGCTGCCCTGCGACTCGCTTACCGGCTTTCCGCCGTTGACGACTGTGTTCTCCAAATCCCTGATAAGCTCGCGAAGACGCTCCTGCTTCTGGTAATCCATCTCATCAGCCAGACCCAACTGACTCGCAGCCATATCACTGCCGCTTACCTCAACCGCAGCCGTAAATATCTGAGTGTAATTCCCGCAACGAACGCGATTCGTAAATCGAGCCGCCGGCTTGCCCGCACCCTCAAGCGCCGCATTGCCTAAGATGTTTATGACCTGATTGTCCGCCAAATCCTCTGTCGTCGTCCCCGCATAGCCACGAACAACCGTCAGCGTACCCCCGTTCACAGCCATCACCAATATCAGCTCCTCGCTGCCCTCGACCTGAATCTGGTCGCCCGCACGGAACCTGCTGCCGTTGTCCACATCAAATTCCGTATCGCTGCTCGGGTCGCTGAACGTCGCATCGTTGACAGCATCCTTATTGGGAAGAAGCCCATCTTCAAGCCACTCGTGATGCGTGCTCATCGCCTCCCTCAAAGGGTCACCCAAAGCATCAAGCAACGGAGTCTCGTAAGGCGAAATTATCCCAATCAAATCCGATACATCCTCTGCCAGCTCCGGCAAAGTCGTACCCGCCGAATACGTCGCTTTACCTGTAAAAGACATCTGTTATTCTCCTTTCATATTCCTGTCATTTCGAGCGGAGCAAAGCGAAGTCGAGAAATCTCCTCAAAACCCGCTACTCAAAACACACAAATCCCCATCCACCGGTCGCACACTCAAACTGACGTAAAGTTCCTTCGTTTCCTTAAATACTCCTGCACATCCGCCCGGCTGCCGGTGACCGCCGCCTTCTTCGCCGCGCTCGCAAGAACCGTTCGACTCGCTCCCACGCGTTCCTTGACGCCCGACGTCTTCGCAACCACAGCCGCCTCACCGCCTCCGCCAAACAGATATGGCTTGTCCTTCTTCAATTGCTCTATCACGCCTTGTAAATCCGCCTGCTTCTCACCCTGCAATCTGGCCCTGACAACCAAAAGAGCCGTCTCCATATCACTCGTCTGCTCCGAAGCCAGCTTCCGCGTAAGCTCCTGCTCGCGCTGCACTTGCCTGAGTTGCTCACCAACTCGCTCCGCCTCCGACTTGGCCTCGGCTAACTGCTCGCCGAGCTGCTCTGCCTTCCTCTCGGCGCTCTGCGCCCTTCTGCGATAGCGAATCGACTCGGCTACCGGAACAAGCCTGGCGTTATCCGCGCAGTCCTGCTCCTCTGCCGTCTCTGACAACTCCATCTCTTCGTCAACTTGACTCATCTTATCTCAACTCCTTCCTCTCGGTTTCGTAACCCAACTCTCTGAGCACCTGCTCAACAGGAACACCCAGCTCTTTCTTCATCTGGGCCTCCTGCAACTTCTCCATCACGTTCTCCGGCAAAGGACTTGGAAAAATCAGCTCAACATCCCTCTCCGCCTCGCTCGTCGAGTAAATATTCGCCTTATCCAGTATCGCCAGCACCATCCTGACTATCCGCTTTAGCCCTTCGCCGTATGTAAATTCCTTCCTCTCGGTCTTGCTCAGCATCCCCATCAGCGTAAGCCGAAGCGCCACCGCACTGGTCAGATTCCCAAGTTTGCTCTTCAGCACTCCCGCAACGAGAGGCGTCACGCCGCTCACCTTGTCCATCGCCTCCCGAATCTCCGCGATGTGCAGACCCTCGCTCGGCGCCGCCGCATCCCCGCCAAACTCCTCAATCGCCGCATCCGGATTATCCGTGTACCACATCGTCCCCGGAGACACAGGCCTGTTCTCAAAACCCTCAACCCCCTTACCCAAGTACATCTTGAAAGACTGCAGCGTAACCCTGCTCGCCCGGTCGGAGAGCCGTGTATTCAACTCATCCTGCAGCGGCACTAACGGCTCAATATCACTAAGCCCCTCATAGTAGAACGGCTGGGCAATATTCTGAATGTGAACCACCGGTAAAAAGCCCCACGGATGGCCACCCTCTGCAACCAGCTCCTTATCCTCATACCGCTGCCACGTATCCGCCGAAACAACCTCAGTTACTGCCACAACCTTCCTCTTATCGACACCACCGCCGCCGAGCAGTCTCGATAGAAATGAGCTGCGCTTCGCGAGCTGATTCTTGCCCTGATAGAAATGCTGCACGTAATACCGAATCTTCTTGTAGTCATTCTCATCCAGGACAGGCAGTGCCCTCGGCGCCTCAATCAGTTCCAGCCCGATTGTCGCCGCCTTCTGCAGCACGTCCTCTTGTGTGAGGTCTTGGGAGGAGTAGGAAATGTAATCAAAAACCTCTTTGCCAGGCCTGACCATACAATCGACGAAACCATAGACACTCCCGAGCACTGCCATATCCTGGAAAAACCCTATGCCGCCGTTGGCCGAAAAAACCGCCTTTAATATCCCTTCTATTTCCGCTCGTTTCTCGCCACTCGTCGACTTGGAAACAAAACTTATCGGCTTGCCGAACAAAAAATCGACCGCCGCATTTATCCGCCACCCGATATCGTTCTCTATCACTACCTCCTTCCGCTGAATGTCCTTAACCGCCCTGCCCCCGAAAATCCCCCCATCACCGCTGTGCACAACCCCGGTTATCCTCGCAGGCAGCCCGTACTCCTGCGCCTGAACATAACACCTGCCCGAACTGCTCACCTTCCGCTCAGCCGCACCGGTCCCCCGCGCGTCCACCGCCCGATTCGCGTAATACTCCCACAACCTGCCAAAATGCGAAGCAATCTCCACAGACCGTTCATCAACAAGCCACTCGATGTACTCCGTTTCCAGCTCGCCGTCTCCGAATATCGCAAGATCAAACCCCATACCCTTGTCTCCGTCTCTACTCATCCACTCATTTACTCATCCACTCATCCCCCTCCACCCTTGCACGAACTTGCGCATTTGGTCCGAAATTCTGCCCGTCTTAGGCGCTCCTAACTCGCGCAAATCGTTACAACAAAAGGAGTAAAAAAATTTTAGGACTTCCCGATTTCCCCCCGGCGCTATATGCGCATTTGGCTCAAACGCGCGTTTCAAACAAACGTTTGAATCCATGGCCTCCATGCAAACCCTCGAGTGTTATGGGCTTATGTCACGCAGGGAGTACAAAAACTAAATAACTGCGGTATTAGCGGCAATCAGTCAAAAAGCGTGAATCCCCTCAAAATGAGAGGTCAAATTGAGAGATTTGGTTTTGGGACCGCGTTTTGGGGCCTTTGCGGGGGTTTTTGATGTGGCACGATTTTTGCACTTGGTTTCCCTGGACAGTCAGGATGGCTTCGGCAGAGGGTGACTGGGAGGAGGGTTTTGGAAATCTTGGCTGTGTGGTAGCGGGCTGTTTGAAAAGGTAATAAGGCCGGTTCGGCCCGACTCAGGGCCGAGAAAGGTTTTTCTCCCAAGCCGGGCCTGATTGTTCAAAACATACTTCAGGGTTCAAAGGGTGGCATTCAGGTCCGGCAGGCAATGATAAGTTCTCGAGCATAGAGGTGATGAACAATGGAATTTCAGAGCAGCATCTACTCTTTCTTGGCCGGGTCAAAAGTTGCCGATGCAGTCGGTGACAAACCCGGCAGAGCGCAAACACGGTTTGTCCGGACCGTGATAGACGCAGGTAGGTGCGGGGGGCCTGCATTTGTCGGTATTATTTCAAGGCCCGGCCAGCAGACAGCGTGTGGCGGGGCGAGGTTTAGCGCTATGCGCAAAGGTGTGGTGGGGGGTGTGACAGATGGATGACTGTATTGATGAAGGTACCGAGCAGGTTGTGAGCATATTAAAGCGCATCGATCGCGGAGACGAACCACGGCGGCTTTGCAGGGACGCACGGCGGACTGTGAGCAGTATGGGCCCGAAAAATTTGGCGACTGCTGAGCTGGTTCTAATCGACAGTGGCTATTCAGCGAGGACGGTTCAGCAACTTTCAGCGGCCTTTATGTATATGGGGGTGTATCGGGAAGAAGACAATAAGCAAGATGGGCAACTGCCCGAAAGTCATATTCTGCGGAAAGTAACGGTCGAGCACGAGATGTTCCGATGTTTGTTGGCTGAACTCGAAAACGTCGTTTTCCAGATAAGCTTGCTGGATGAATTGAGTGACACGAGTGCAGAGTTTCGTCGGCTGGGTCATATAATGCGTCATCTTAGTGTTATGAAGGAGCACATCGAGCGGGAGGAGCATATTATCTTTCCGTATCTGAGGAAGTACGGCTGGGATGGGCTTTGCCGGGCCGGCCAGCGGGACCACATCAACATCGGAATGGAGATAGACAACATGGTCAAGCTTGTTGTCTCGCTCAACGATGTGCGGTTTGAGCAGTTCAGGATGTGGCTTGTGGCTGTAAGCCAGCGGCTGGTTTCGGTGATGCTGGAGCATTTGGCGTATGAAGACGAGATTCTGCATCCAATTGCACTCGGGGTGATAAACGATGCGCAGGTTTGGGAAAAGATAAAGATAGTTTGTGAGGAGATTGGATACTGCGGCCTGCACCACTGATCGATGGTTGAGTCGGTGGCGAGTATGGAGTGAAAACAGATGATTTTGCCTGTGATTGCATTTCGGCTGGGACGAGTTATCCTTGATGTTGACACACAGAGACATTTCTTTCGACGCAGCAGCATTGCCTGTGTTCAAGACCATCGGCAGGTTCTTGCGAACATACTGAGGGTATTGAACTGGGCGCAGATGAAGCGTGTTCGCAGGATAAGCACGGTTCAGACTTTTCAAGACAATTGCAGTTGCGGCTGGTGGCGTAAGTGGTTGGAAGCAGAAGCGAAGGTGATACACACGGTTCGGGGGCGACACACGAGTTTCTTTGCCAGTGACAGCACGGATTTGTGGCCTGGGTTGCTGGAGGAATATGAGCAGGTGATATTTCACAAGCGATGTTTCGATCCGTTTGAGGAACCTCGTGTCGACAGGATGCTTACGGAGCTGGATCCGGCCGAGTTTGTTGTGGTAGGAGCTGCGATGGAAGGCGCCGTCGAAGCGACGGCACTGGGCCTTCTGGCAAGAGGCAAGAAGGTGACGGTGGTAGCGGATGCAGTGGGGTCATATGACAGGAGGATGGGCGGGCTTGCACTTCGTATCATATCCGAAAGGGGGGGTAACCTCACCACGACGCGTGCACTGTTAGACTCGCATTGCGGTCAGCCGAGCGGTTTGTTTGAGTTTGGCTTGCGTTAGAGCAGGACGACGGTCGGACAGGCACTGTCGCGTGATTCGGCTAATCGCTGCTTTTGTGCGTGGTGGGCGTGTCTTGGAACTATTTTGCGCTATTTTCTTGCCTTGACGGGCCGGAGGGGTTATAATAAGCATTCAGTCCAAGGAGAAGTTTGTGTAGCCGAAATCAAGGCCGGATGGTTCGTGAGCGTGCGTTGAAATCCTGCACAAGCCGGCGTTGGCCGGTCGGATGTTCTAAGGGCTTGGCCAGCGATTCTTTGGCAGAGGGACGGCCTGTAACGGGCGTGCCGGTGTTATGAAAGAGACACGAAAAGGCGCTGACAGGGAGAGCAAGTCGAGAGTTGAGCCGCTCAGAGGACGCAAGGGCGGGCAAGAGGTTAGCGACCGAGAGCTTGTTGCACTCAACAACCAGCTTCAGGCACGCGAGCAGCAACTTCGGGCGGTCAATCAGCAACTGCGGGCACATGAGCAGCAGCTTAGGGCGGCAAACGAGCAGCTCTCTGCACGGGAGCAGCAGCTATGGGCTGCCAACCAACAGCTCAAAGCCCACGAACAACAGCTTCGCGCGGCAAATCAACAACTTCAGGCCCGCGAACAACAACTTCGGGCGGCAAATCAACAATTGCGTGCGCATGAGCAGCAGCTGAGAGCGGCCAACCAACAGCTTCAGGCCCACGAACAACAACTCAAGGCAGCCAATCAGCAGCTTCGCGCGCACGAAGAGCAACTGCTCTCCGCCAATAACGAATTGAAAGAGCGTATCACCGAGTTGAATTGTCTGTACGGTGTGGCCAGCTCAATATGCAAACGGCAGGAGTTGTCGGAGATCTTCGAAGATGTTCTGGCTCTGATTGGTGACTTTTGGCACTGGCCGGACATCACGCAGGCAAGAATCAGCTTTGACAATAACGAGTATGCGCTGCAGGAGTTTGAACAGACACGCTGGTGCCAGAAAGCCGACATCCAGGTCAAGGATAAGACGAGAGGTTCTATTGAAATCTATTATTTTAAGGACCCGCAGACGCTTGATGGCGGCGCATTTCTGAAAGAAGAAGGGAACCTTATTAACGGAATTGCTCAGACACTAAGCGAGGCGGCTGCTCGCAAGGAGGCCGAAGATACTCTGGCCCAGGAACGCAACATGCTGCGGACCCTCATTGACAACATACCTGATTCAATCTACATCAAGGACCGCGAGAGCCGGTTTGTGGTCGCAAACGAAACAATTGCCCGCTTCATGGGGGAAGACAGGCCCGAAGGACTGATAGGCAAGAGCGACTTTGACTACTACCCGGACAAGCTGACACAAGCGTTTTACGGTGATGAGCAGGACGTGATGCGAACGGGCAATCCCCTTATCAACAAGGATGAGCCAAACAGAAGTCACAAAGGCGATATGCGTTGGTTCCTGACGAGCAAGTTGCCCTGGCGCAACAGCGAAGGGAACATCATTGGTATTGTGGGGATAGGTCGTGACATCACCGCTCGCAAGGAGGCGCTGGAACGTCTCAAGGAGGCGAAGGAAACGGCTGAGGCAGCCAGCAGGGCCAAGAGCCAGTTCCTTGCGAATATGAGCCACGAAATAAGAACGCCGATGAACGCGATAATCAGTATCTCGAAAACTCTGAGCAGGTACGATACGAGTAATCTTACGGCCAAGCAGCAGGAGGGCCTGGAGATAATCCATCGCAGCAGCCAGCGGCTGTTGATGTTGATAAACGATATACTGGACCTCTCGAAAATCGAGTCGGGCAAGATAGAGATGAAGCTAAAGCCGCTGTCGGTAGATGCGCTTATTGCCGGCCTGCGGAGCATGGTCAAGACGCTAAACGACAATCCGGCAGTTGAGTTTATAGTGGACAAGGCCAAATCCGTGCCCGCCGAGATCGTCTCGGACGCCGAGAAGCTGCATGAGATACTGACCAACATACTGAGCAATTCGGTGAAGTTTACGGAGCGGGGACGGATTGTTCTGACGGTGTATGCCGAGGACACGCGGCTTTATTTTGAGGTTTCGGATACGGGTATCGGGATTCCGGAAAAGAGCATCGCCACTATTTTCGATGAGTTTGCTCAGGTGGATAGTTCCAGCACAAGAAAGTATCAGGGAAGCGGCCTCGGCCTTACAATCTGCAAAAAAATGGTAGAGCTTCTGGGCGGTGCGATAGAAGCCCAAAGCCGGGTGGGCAAAGGGACAACCGTGAAATTCCACGTGCCTTTGAGAACCGTGCAGCGGGGGGCAGACGAGCACAGGGATAAATCCGGCGGAACTGATTCGAACAAGGATAAGGAAAACTCGCCTTTGCCCGATTCGGGCAGGCCTCTGTCGCAGGTGCTGCCGAAAGTGTTGATAGCCGAGGACGATGAGTTCAGCAGGGCAGCGGTGCGGATGATGCTCGAAGGCAGGTATGAGCTGATATTCGCCGGGGACGGCAGGGCGGCGGTTGACAAGTATTTCAGCGCTTCGCCGGACGTGGTTTTGATGGATATAATGATGCCGGATGTGGATGGATATGAGGCGTTTGACCGGATATTGAAGGAAGCAAAACAGCCGATTGTCCCGATTATAGCGTTGACGGCGAAGGTAATGAAGAACGACAAGGACAACTTGCTGGCGCACGGCTTCGCCGACTACATTCCCAAGCCGATAGATGATGAGCTGCTGATAAAGACCATAGAGAAGCATCTTGGCAAGGCCTGACCGGCTAAGGTCAGATCAGTGCTTCCGGCTGAATTCGCACAGCAGTTTTTGCGTGTTTTCGCCTTCAGTGTAGAACACACAGCCGCTATCGATATCCAGTGACAATCCCTTTCTTTTCGTGCCGCCGAGGGCCGTGGCCTTTACGGCGATTTCGTTCTTCCTCAGACAGGCGGTCACGGATGCAGTGTTTTCTGCGCAGACCGTATCATCTTTTTCTTTGAGGACGTTTGCCGCACCTACGAGGCAGGCCTGAATTGAGTCCTTCGCAGCACCGGCGCGAGTCATTTGTTCGGCCATTTGGCGGACGGCGTCCTCGGCGTACTTGGCCTTTGCCGGTTCGTTGACAGGCGCCTTTCCGGGCAGCATTATGTGGGCTAAGGCGCCGGTCTTGGTCCTGGCGTCGTAGGCGGCTATGACGATGCACGAGCCGATGGCGGTGGACCTCAAAATCTCATTCGCCCTGCCGAGCCGAACCTGACCGCTATTGACGTCGATTATCTCTTTCATTTTTTTTCTCTTCTCGATGGGCAGGTATTCTCGCGTAGTATAAGGCGGTGTTCGAGCCGTTAGAATGGAAAAATCCGGGCCGGAATTGAAACTGCGGTCAATTGGCACGCGAATGGGCAGGGGCGGAGTTGAACCGCCGACACGCGGATTTTCAGTCCGCTGCTCTACCACCTGAGCTACCTGCCCGTCGGCTACGACTGGGCAATTTAGCACACAAAGGGCGAATTGCAAGAAAATTCGGCCCAGAATTCGCCGCGCCAGCTATAAAGACAAAGCCACTCAGATATCAGACACCTGAGTGGCTTTGGCATATCCAGGTTTTCGGGCTAATGTTAGTCGGCGAAGTTATAAACGTCGTCTCTTGTGCCGTAAAGCCCATCCCAGCCGGCTGAAATGAGAATGTACGTGTCCTCGTTGTGCGGCTTAAGCGTAGACGTAATCCTCTTGTTTCTTGTTTGTCTGTAGAAAAGCTCGCCGGGTGCGCTTGTTCCATCAAAGTAGAGTGGATGGACAGCACAGGGGTCCCACGGCAGCCCGAGGGCCGTGAGCGCGTAGTTGTCAAGATACTCGTATTTGTTGTCGGTGTTATCCGGATTTGCGATATCATGGCTCATCTTGGAGGGGTCTGCCTTGTAGTATAACACAGGCATACCCATCTTCTCTCCTGAGCGCGCGGCGCACGAACTCCTGATGCTGGCATTGAGGAAGACATCGCAGATAACCGCGTTTGCATATGTGTCGACTGGGGTCAGAAATACTCCCTGGTCCGCGAAGAGGTCTCCCAGTCGGCAGGCCCTTATGTCCTCAGTGTACACGTATGATATTCGCTCTCTCAGATTGGCCATTAGATTCGGGTCGTTCTGGTATACGGACGCCAGCGTCGGCTGACACAGGTTGAACGGGTAAAAATCTTCGATGTCCGTTGCATTCAACCCGTCTGCCGCAAAACGCGAATCGGGATGGTAGCCCTCGCCGTCCTGCCCCAGCATCGCTTCGCACAGCTTCATTGCCCCGCAGTATGGGTCTCCGTCCGCGCCGAATGGGTCGGAGTCGGGGTATGTCTGGTCGTGGTCGTTTTGATACAGCTCGAGACCTTTGCTGATTTCGTGGAACTGCCCTTTCTGCATCACCACTTTCGCGTAGCGTCTTACGCGGTTAAGGGCGGGCACAAGGATGCTGAGCAGGATGACGATTATGCTCATAACCGTCAGCAGCTCAATGATGGTGAAGGCCTTCTTATTACTTGATAAGTTCATTTGTTCACACTCCTTAAAAACAGATTATTGCTTCTTTCGGTTTATGCACGCACACCGTGCTCCCTGATTTTAGTCTACCTTATGGGACGAAATATGTCAAGGAAAAAGAGCCGGTGGGCAAATTCCTGTTTTCCCGCGGTTTTGAGGTCTAAGGGGCCAGAAACCGTTTCATTGCCGCAGGCAGCTTAGCTGCCTATAATGGCAGGCCGTATGAGCCGAATTCTGCCCCCCGGACAGTTGGCTGGCTTTTGCTGTTAAAGCTGACCTGCTTGTTTGCATTTTAACTTTTTACCCTTGATTTTGAGCATGGCCCCATGACACCAAGAGAAAGACTATTGACCGCCCTGAGGGGCGAAATCCCCGACTGCGTCCCCGTAGCGCCCGATTTCTCAAATATGATACCCGCCCGCCTGACAGGCAAACCCTTCTGGGACCTCTACCTCTACAACGACCCGCCCATCTGGCGGGCCTACATCCACGCCGCAAAACACTTCCAAATAGACGCCCTTATGGATGGCTACTTCCCCCTCACCTTCCCCGATGAGAAAGACAACTTGCCCTGGGACCGCCTGCCCCCCACGCCCGAAGAAAAAGAAAAAATCATCCCCGCCGACCAGTGGCAAAGATTCATCGTCTTTAAGAACGACCATCGCATCGTCGTCCAGCGCTCGCGCCTCGAAAATGGCAAGCGCATCTGGGAGCCCCGAATCTGCGTTTACTACGTCGCCGACGCCCCCACCGAATGGATACCACCTGCAAAAGCAGGCCTGCCCGATATCCCTGAGGATTTCCAACCGCTTGAGGGCGTAAAGCCCGCTGACCTCAGCCCTGAAGGCCTCGCCCCGCTGAAAAAAATGATGGGCGACCAGGGCCTCGTAGGTGTATTCCTCGCCAAATCCCTCATACTCGAAAATGAGCAGGATATCTTCACGTACTACGACCACCCCGAACTCCACGACTACTGGGCACAAAAGCTCATCGAAGATGTCGAGCGCCGCTTCAAAAACATAATGGCTATGGAAGTAAAACCCGACTTCCTCTGCGTCGGCAGCTCAGGCACGCTCGTCTTCCAGACCGTCGATATCTTCCGCCAACTCGCCCTCCCCGCCGTAAAACGCGCCATCGACCTCGCCACCAAAGCCGGCATCTCCACCCACATGCACTCCTGCGGCCCAGAAAAAAACCTCGTCAAAATAATGGCAGAAGAAACCAATCTCACCGTCATAGACCCGCTCGAAATCCCCCCGATGGGCGATTGCAACCTCGCCGAAATCAAAAAACTCTTCGGCCGCAAAATCGTCCTCAAAGGAAACCTCCATACTACCGAAGTGATGCTCCACGGCTCGCCCGACGACGTAGTCGCCGCAAGCAAAAAAGCCATCGACGACGCCGCTGAGGGCGGCCGATTCATCCTCTCAACCGGCGACCAGTGTGGCCGCGACACCCCCGACCAAAACCTCCTCGTTATGATTGAAACCGCAAGAACCTACGGAAAATACTGATTGTCATTGTAAGCGAGCGAATCGGAGTGAACACGAAGAATCTGGCTCGCGGACAGAGTTCACATCCACGAATCAGCTTTCTCGGCCTTTTCGGTCGCGGGCCCAGTATTCACGTCTTCAGCTATTTCAGGTATCCAGTTTAATCCTTCTAAGTTTGGTTCCTTTTCGAACCGAACCTGCGCATCGTTAAACAAGACGCTGCAGCCGTCTCCCATATGGTTCTCAGGGCTTAACAGCTCCTGCCCGCCATGTTGATTCCATCCACCCTTCGCGTCAAAGAGCACGACCAGCTCAGGGCTATCGGAAGGCGTGACCGCGGAATTCATGGCATAATGAGATCGGCCTTTGTCGCCTGCCTTCTGAGCCCCGTAACACTTGAACATGTTCTCTCGCTCCCCTGCATAATCGAGCAGCAAATCACACCATCTCTCCGCCGCTGGATACTGCTCGTCATTGTCACTCGCATAGGACCAGGCAGCCTTGCCGAGACTCGAAAGATTCGTCCCACATACCATCCTCGGCGATATAGACCGTACCCTGTCCAGCGCCGGTACCAGAACTAACAGCAACAGCGCAACAACACCAATCACAATAAGTAATTCAGCGACAGTAAACCCATTGCCCTTCACGACGACACCTTTTGAAACAATCCGTACACATCATAGCCATCCTGCAACGCAGCCACAATCCACTTCACTCACACCCCACCCAACAAGGTAACATCGCCGACTTACGAGCCACGAGCGACGACTTCCATCCGGCATTTCGGTATAGCAGCTAAGAACTTCTCTCCGTATCGTTTGCTGAGGATTCGAGAATCGAGGACAACCACAATCCCGGTATCGCTCTTGCTGCGAATCAGCCGGCCAAAGCCCTGCTTGAATTTGATAATCGCAGACGGCAATTGGTAATCCAAAAAAGGATTGCCTCCATCGGCCCGTATCTGCTCCAACCGCCCCGCCAATAGCGGCGTATCCGGCACCGCAAAGGGCAGCCGAATGATTATCACATTCGATAACGCCTCGCCCGCAACATCAACACCCTGCCAGAAACTATCCGTCCCGAAAAGCACACTGCGCCCGTCCCTCTTGAATCGCTTAAGCAGCACACTCCTGTCCACCCCCGCCCCCTGCTCCAAAATCTCGATGCCATTCTCACCCAGCCAGTCGCCAAGCTCGGCCGCTGCCTTTCGCAGCATCTCATAGCTGGTGAAAAGCACAAACGCCCGCCCACCAGTCTGCAAAATATACCTCTTCATCACCTCACACGCCCGCTCGACAAACTCGTTATCATTCGGACTCGGCAAATCCCTTTCTATGTAAACCGTCACCTGCTTTTCATAGTCGAACGGACTGCCCAATTTCACCGCCTCAAAATCTTCAAGCCCAATCCTGCCGGAAAAGAAATCAAAGCCGCCCTCGTCACCCGCCGGACCGCTGCTCAGCGTTGCACTTGTCATAACCACCGACTCGAATCTGTCAAATAAGCATCGCTTTACATCCGCCCCGACGTTCACCGCCGCCGCACGCAGCCGAACAGTCTTCCGCCTGCCCTCATCAGCTTCCACCCAGTAAACAAAATCCTCCCTGCTCTGCATCAAAAACTCATCTATCTCCTGCACTACCGCCGCACACCGGTCAACAAAGCGCATCAACTCAAACCGCTCATCCTCATCTTTCGCCGCCTTTGCCCTCTTGGCGAGTTTTCCTCGCAGCCGCTTCAGCGACTCCGTCACCGTGTCATCCACAAAATTCTGCCAGCACCTGCCGTTCGTCTGGCCCCGTGTCTCCTCATACCAGTCGCGCACCCGCCCGAAAAAACGCTTCGCCGCCTCCGACGCACGAACCACCTCATCCGTAAGCTCCTCCGCCCTGATATAAACCAAAAGCCCCCTGTGTGTCCTCGGATTGTAAAGACCATCCAGCAGATACTTGACCGCATGGTTCGTCACATTAATCCCAAAATGCTCCTCAGCCACCCGCTCGATATTGTGCGCCTCATCGATAATCACCCTGTGATAATCAGGCAACACCGACCCGCCTGCCTCCCGCAGCACCAAGTCACTGAACATCAGTGCATGATTGGCAACTATGATATCGGCGCTCTCCAGCCGACGTCTCGCCCGCCAGTAAAAGCATTTATTAAAATGCGGACACTTCCTGCCCCGACAATTCCCGTGCTCGCTTTTGACCGCGTCCCAGGCGTCGCTCCGCGGAAGAAAAGACATATCACTAAGCGAACCATCCTCGCTTTGGCCCGCCCAGTTGCTAATTACTGCAAGAGCCGACCCAAACTTGTCAAACAACCCCGCCTGCCGCCTGAGCGCATACTCAAGCCGTCGCCTGCACACGTAATTGCCCCTGCCTTTTGCCAGAACCGCCGTAAACTCGCGCGGCAGACAACCCGCTAGAAAAGGAATGTCTTTGTTGATTAGCTGCTCCTGAAGGGTAATCGTAAAAGTGCTGATAAGTACCTTCCCCGCTCCGGCTCCGGCCTTCGCCGAGACGAGGCCGGCCCCACACCATACCAAATCTATCGCAGGAACAAGATAAGCAAAGCTCTTGCCCACCCCTGTCCCCGCCTCAACCACCAGATGCCGTCCCCCACCAAGCGCACCGGCAACCGCCCTTGCCATCTCAAGCTGCTGCGGCCTCGATTCGAAACCTTCAAAACCCCTCTCCAGAGTCCCGCCGGACGAGAAAACCTCCCCCATCTCAAGACCTGTGTCGCCCTGTATCATCGCCACGTCACCAGCCCCCTTGGGATGGCCGGGCCACTTCTCTCCATGCTCCCAAAATCCTTCACAACGCGCTCAACCCACCCTACAAGCTCGCTATGTGCTCTTCAATCGCTTTCTTAAGAGTTGCAACCGCCGGCGAATCCGGCATCCTCTTATACGCACTTCCAACCGACTGCCTCGCAAACTCAAGCCGACCCAGTTGATAGTACACATAGCTCAGCAAAAAATCCAGCTCCGCCGCCCCGCTTTGCTTGGCCCACTGCCTCGCTTCAACCAACCGGCTCTCAATCTTGTCCCTGTCTCCTATCATCTCCACAAGGTCCACCTTGAACTTCGCATACTCAGGGAAAATCTCAATCGCGCGGGACAAAAACAGTGAGCTGCTCATATACTCACCCGCCGCAAACAACGCAAAACTTTTACCCGCATATCCAAGTGGGTCCTTCGGCTTGTAAACCGTCGCAAGCGTGTAGGCATCAGCGGCACGATAGTACCTGCCTTCCTTCATATACCGCTCTGCCGCCGCTATGTGTCGATTGAAACGGTCCTTCTTAAAAACTGCAAAGCTCTCATAACCCTCCGCAAAGCCCCCAGCCCCTGCAACAGGCAACTCAACTCCGCCCAAACGCTTCTCCGCTGTTCCCTGTTGCTCGTCACTCCCAAGCCCCGTTACAGCCAGGCCAGCACCTGCCTGCCCCCAAGGGGCCGGCTCCTGTTGCCCTCGACTGCTTTCTGCATCCAAACCAATACCTTCGCCCGCTACCTCCAAACCTGTCACGGCCCCGGGCAATTGTCCAACACTATCCACCGCCAGTTGTTCCGCCTCCAGCCCCTCCAAACTTGCAGGAAGCTGCCCAAGCTCTTTTTTCATCAGGTCATATACATCAAGGCCCCACACACCCTCCAGACTGTTCGCAAAAGGTGTCAGCATACCTTCAGTACCCTGCTCTGCCTCCTCGTCCGACCGCCCCTCCAGCCCCCTGGTGCGCCGGAGCTCCAGTCCGCCCTCTCCTTCCGGGACCAAAGGCTGATTCAGAACGTCCACCAACATCTCGCCCCGCTTCTCTGTCATCTCCGGTGACACATAGTCGCGCCACATACCCTCCCCTTCGTCGCCCCCCTCCGCCTCCTGCTCTAAGCCACCCTGAGGATACTTCCACACATCATCGGCAATTGTACGCTCCAGCTCGCCCTGCGTTAAGGACATCGGACGAGAACTAAGCTCAGAAACGACGCTATCCTGATAATACAAAACCTGCTCGTCCGGCAAATCCAGCCCCGAAAACACCTCATAACCGCTAATACCAACACCCGCCCTCGGAGCAGCAACTATCTCTCCGCTGCCCGGCCTCATCGCCGTCACCGTCTGACTCGGAGAATAAAAAGGAACTGCCGACCCTGTATATGCGCCATAGTCCTCGACACCTGCAGAACGCCGTAAAAATGAGTCTAAATAAGCCGAAGTATGCCGCAAAGAACCCGATGCCGCTTCAAAATCCGTGGCACCACTGTACGGAACGATGCCCCTGAAATGCCTGCCACCCCCGATGTTGCCCGTCACAACCAGATTCCCGCTGGTATCTATGGGATTTATGCTCGGAACCAGACCATTTTCGTAAGTGCTTGGCGGAATAGACCCGTCACCAACCGTACTGCCGATGTAACTGTCGGAGTAACCTCCAACAGACGGATTCTCCACCGACAGGCAAACCCCGCCCATAACAGTACACAGCACAGCGAAAACAACAGATAAAGCTCCAGTTCTCATATTACCTTTACCACAATTTTGCCGCTATGTTCGCAACAAAAACGCAGACCGCCTCACACACTCTTGTATTTCGGCTTTTCCGCCCAGCCAAGCTTTGCCGCCAGCGTATCCCACTCACTCCGCAGCGGGTTATTCACAATCAAAAAATCCTTCCCGCTCCTCTGGACTCGAACAACATCACCGGCAGAAAAGACCTGCGAAACCTGCCCATCGACCGACACCGTCGTGCCCTTATTAAGACGCACAGGCGATACCTCAACGGCGCTGTCGGCCTTAATCACCATCGGACGAAAACTAAGCGAATGAGCACATATCGGCGTCATCACCATCGCCTCCATCTTCCGTGAAAGTATCGGGCCGCCCGCCGATAAATTATAGGCAGTCGAACCCGTCGGCGTACAAATCACAAGGCCATCGCTCACACAACCTCCCACCGACTGACCATCAACCGACATCTGCAGCTCAATAGTCCTGAAGGGAGGACCAGCCGCAATAAAAACATCATTCACCCCAACCGAACGGAATCGCTCCTCCCCACCGGCCAAAACCGTGCAAAGAAGCTGCATCCGCCTCTCTATCGCAACTTCACCGCCGCTAAGCTGCGGGAAAAAATCCTTCAACTCATCAACGCTAAACTCAGCAAGAAAACCAAGCTTGCCAACGTTTACGCCTATTACCGGAACTTCTGACTCGCTCAACTCCCTCACCGCCGAAATTATGCTCCCATCCCCTCCAAACACTACCGCAAAATCCGCCCCTTCCAAAAGCTCACCCGAACACTCCTCCACCCCACACCGCGCAACTATCTCCGCCTTGCCCACAGCAAAACACTCAAACTCCGCTATCGCCTCGGCTACGTGCTCCTTGCGACTGTCCCCAAATACCGCTAACTTGGGCAAACCCGCCTTGACCATAAGGACCTCAGCACCTAAAAACAATTGCCTCACCCTCCCAGCCGAATAGACAACTTCGCTCAGCGACCCACTATTTCCCTGACCGCTGCTGCTATTTTATCGGCATTCACACCGGCCTCCATAAGCTGCCCTTTCCGGCTATCTGCCTTTATAAACCGCCTCGGCGCCCCTAAAACGCTAATTCGACCCAGCCCTTTACCTGCCCCGGCCCGCTGAGCAGCCAATTCCATAACAGCAGAACCAAATCCGCACGCAACACTGTGGTCCTCCACAGTGACTATTCTCTTACCCTCGTCGAGCAATTCAACAATCCGCTCATCAACAGGAGCCGCAAACCTCGCATTTACCACATCTACCTCAATCCCTTCCTCAGCCAACCGTTCAGCCGCAGCCATCGCCTCGCTAAGCACAGGCCCATAACTGACAATCGCAACCGTTGCTCCACTGCCCTGCCGTACAACCACACTCTTGCCAAGCTCAAACGGTTCGCTGCAACCCCCAAACTCCTCGGACACAACAAAATCCTTCGGATACCTCACGCACACTGGCCCATCGGCACCCAACGCAAACTCCAGCGCCAACCCAATTTCCCCACCACTCGCCGGCGCCGTCAGAACCAGATTCGGCATCATCCTGAGATAACCAATATCCATCAAGCCATGATGTGTTGGCCCGTCGGCACCAACTACGCCCGCACGGTCAACGCAAAACACAACTGGCAAATTCTGAAGTGCCACCTCCTGAAATATCTGGTCAAAACTCCGCTGCAAAAAAGTCGAATAAATACACACAACAGGACGAAGTCCGCTCTTCGCAAGACCCGCTGCAATATCCACAGCCGCACCCTCGGCAATGCCCACGTCATAAAACCTGCCCCCAAACCGCTTGCGAAACTTCACAAGACCCGTCCCGTCACACATCGCACTGGTAATCGCTACAATCCGTTCGTCCCCCTCTGCAAGCCGGGCTAAATGCTCGCCGAAAACCTGCGTGAAACTGCGCCGACCCTTATCTGTCGGCGACTCAACGCTGTCGCCGTTTATCTTAAAAGGCCCCGTCGAATGAAACTTACTCGGCTCAGAACCCGCCGGCTTGAACCCCTTGCCCTTCTTCGTGTAGCAGTGCAGTATCGCAGGATGGTCAAGCTCCCTCAACGCCCGAAACAACTCAACCAGTGACCCAATATCGTGACCATCCACAGGCCCAAAGTACGGTATGTTCAAGCTCTCAAACAACTGACTTGCCGGCAAAACCATACGAATGCTCTTTTTTATCCGCTCAACCGCCTCCTCCACTGTCTTGCCTATGATAGGCATATGCTCTAATATCTCATTCGTCGTCCTTCGCAAATCCTCGTATGTTTGGCTGAGCCGTATCCTGGAAAAATGCTTCGCCACTGCACCTTGAGTCGCATCAATTGCCATCGAGTTATCATTAAGCACTATCAAAAGCTGCCTCTTGACCAGACCCAGGTTATTCATCGCCTCAAAACTTGTCCCATTCACAATACTCGCATCGCCCACAAGCGCAACGACCTTGTCCTCCCTGCCTAAATGCCGCTCACCCAGCGCCATCCCGATAGCCGTTGCCACCGATGTCCCTGCATGCCCTACAACAAACCGGTCTACCTCGCTCTCGGCCGGATCCGGAAATCCGCTAAGACCGTTTCCCTGACGCAGTTGACCAAACGCGTCCCTCCTGCCCGTGAGTATCTTATGCGCATAACACTGATGACCAACGTCCCAGAGCAGCTTGTCATGCCGGAAGTCAAACACGTAATGCAGCGCAAGAGTAAGCTCCACCACGCCCAGGTTACTTGCCAGATGCCCCCCCGTCTTGCTCACCGACGCGAGAATAAACTCGCGTACCTCTTCTGCCAAACGCTTCAAGTCCGACACATCCAGCTTCTTCAAGTCCTCTGGGCCGTCAATCCGCTCCAAAAGACCATAATGCGACTGGCTGCCTGAACGGGCCTCTGCCCCATCTTTACTGCTCGCATTCACCTCTCGCCCCCTGGGACCAGGCCCATGGTCGGCTCGCAGACGAACGATACCCTCTGGCCGTCCATCGCCATTGCTCAACCGAGAAGAACCCATTTTCCCCAAAAAGCCGCCCATACAAGCAGATCATTATAACACACACCACCTCGAAATCAAACGCCCCGTCTCTGAGCATACCCAAATGACCACAAAGCCACGAAAAAAGCCATCCCTGAGGGATGGCCCGTTGGTTCGCAAAACAAATCGAAATCAAACCTCTCGAAACTCACGGAGGACGAGGCGGAGGACGAATCCTAATGCAACAGTCCAAAGTATCCAACAATTCGGGTTCCCAGCCGCCATTTTTCGCGGCTGGGGTCCCTTGCCCCCAAGCTGCCGGCTTATCTGGAGACACAAAACGCGCCACCGTCGCTACC
This sequence comes from uncultured Pirellulales bacterium, assembly GCA_964514115.1. Classification (GTDB taxonomy): domain Bacteria; phylum Planctomycetota; class Phycisphaerae; order Sedimentisphaerales; family Anaerobacaceae; genus CAZEPI01. Next base: position 94,339 of record CAZEPI010000012.1, read on the forward strand.
GGACCACCAAGCACGACCAGAACGAGCATGCTCAGTCCTATCGGAGATACAAATATGTCCATCGGCTATCCCCCTAAGACCTGCTGGTAATATCGACATCCCATTCAATTCTCTATTAGTCAAATTACAGCTCCCGCGCGCCGACCAGCTATCGTCTCTGTACAGACCAGTACCCTCATAAAACACCGATATCAGTATTGATAATGCGATGTCCGCTCTGCCCAACCACTATCAGATAGAACCTCGCACGAGATTTAAAATCACTGGCACAAACACATTCCGCAAGAGAATTTCTGTGGTATGAGTCCTGTTACCCTCATCTCAACTTGTAGCTGCCCAATTCCTGTCAGCCCCCGGAAGCTCTCTGCTCAGCGAAGCAACGTCAAAGGTCGATATCTCTTCACGGTCTCCCACGCCACTCGTTCCAGGAACAAGGCCGTCTCCATATCGATTTTTACCTCCCGTCCGAGCACTGCGGGGCTGTGATATCCCTCAGGTGACCAACCCGTAAGAACCGCATAATAAACGCACGCATTCAGATAAGCTCCATGCATCCCCGGATGCCCCCCGTCCGGATTGTAAAGCACAAGCCCCGGCCTTTCACGAAGCGCCTGCTGCCACGCCGCACCTATGGGAACCAGTATCGCGCCCAGTTTCTCAGCCAGCTCAACGTCTCTTTCTATTATCTCGTCATAACGTCCCGGCGGCTCGTCCACCTTAGCCCATCGCACGAATAACAGCGTCTTCCCGTCGCTCTCCTTAATGACCTTGTCAAACTTCATTGCATACTCGAATGTCTCCTCCTTCTCAGCCACAGGGTCTTTTAATCCCTCCTGCAAAGCAACGTAATCGAAGTCTCCCGTTCTTATCCTGCTGACAACATCACTCTTGTCATAGTGCCAGGCAAGATCTTTGCCTCCGCTAAGCGACCGATGAACCTCAATCCGAACCTCTCCCTGGCCTGTATTCACCATCGCCTCCACCGTTTCCGGAAGCGCCCAGAACATGTGGTTGCTGTTGCCGATAAACAAAATTCTCTTCACATCCCTCTGCTCAGACAAATCCCTGAATATCTCGATCCCGTTAACCACCGCCCCCCTCTCTCGTGGCACAAATTCAATCCTGACCCTCCCATCGCGCACTCGAACACCCTTTATCTCCTTCACCACAGCCCGTGCAAATCCACCACCTTCCCCAAAAGGATCGACACCAAAAAGCTCGTCTCTCTCTCCTGCTTTCACATCGAAAGCTCGCATACCAGCTCTGTATACGCCTTCAAAGGTCTCCGCAAAATGAAGCCGAATTCGGTACACACCGTTCGGCAACTCGAACTCATAACCCTCAAGTCCATAACGTTCTGTCCGGTACACCTCGCCAGACCGTGTGCCTTGTACAGTCAGCGCCATCTCCCTGGTCACCGTTTCGCCTCCGATAGCACCCCACCTCTTGCCTTCCTCCAGCATCTGATCTGCCTGCCAGACAGCCCCACTCTCATCGGTGTACTCGCTCTGGCTGCCACAATTCACCCGATACAACAACTGCTGATTCTCCAAAGCTGCGCTCGGACAACCCCCACAAATCACCACAAGGACTCCCAACATCACGACCTTGCCAACAACCTCTCTTCCCATGACTAATCCTCGCAAGACTATCGTTTTCTTACCCGCTCGCAAACAAGATACGCCAGCTCCCTGTCCGCGTCGCGCTCAACACCCGTCACCCCGCCGTCCAACCCCCATCGACCGCAATCGCCGCTCCCGTGACAAAACTCGCCCCATGGCTGGCCAAAAATAAAATCGGCGCACGTATCTCCTCTATCCGCCCCCAACGATTCATCGGCACACCCTTGAGCAGCGCCGCTGTCGCCTCAGCATCCTCCATCACAGGCCTGTTTATCTCCGTCCCAAAAGGCCCCGGACACACACAGTTCACCGTCACCCCGCTTTCAGCAAGCTCAACCGCCAGAGTCCGAGTCAACTGAAGAACCGCCCCCTTCGAAGAACAGTAACTCACTCGCCCCGAAAGCCCAATCATGCTCAGCGCTGAAGCAATATTTATTATCCGCCCATAGCCCGCTTCCACCATCACTGGCGCAACCGCCCTGCAACAGTAAAACACGCCCGTAGCATTGACTTTCTGTATCAGCTCCCAGTCATCATCCTTTATCTCCGCTATCGGCGCTCGAATATTCACGCCCGCACTATTAATGAGGATATCCACCTTCCCTAATTGCTCAATAGTCCGCGCGACCATCGCCTCAACCGAGCTGCGGACGGTGACATCTAAATCAACCCCAACCACCTTGCGGTCCGTTGCCCCGGCTATCTCCGACGCGACGTCAACAATCTGTTTCTCATTGCTGCCGATAACCACATTTGCTCCCGCCTCGGCCAACGCCGTAGCCATCTCCTTGCCTAACCCTCGAGATGCACCCGTCACAATAGCTGTGTTCCCTTCAAGACTGAACAAATCACTCATGCCAACGCTCCTAATTGCCTGATACCTACTTCTTCCTGTTCAAAAGCTCCCTCGCGAGCTGCCGGAGAATATCCGCCTTTCCACCGAACGACTCAAGCGCAACAACCGCCTCGTCTGCCAACTCGTTCGCTAATTCCTTTGACCTCGCCGTTCCCACTATCGCGGGGTACGTCGCCTTTCCCTGCTTGGCATCCTTGCCGCTGGTCTTGCCAAGCTGCTCGCTCGTACCGCTCACATCGAGAACATCATCGGCTATTTGGAAGCCCAAACCGATTTTCAAACCATAACTGCCAAGTGACTCAAGTTGCTGCTCATCCGCCCCACCGCATATCCCGCCCATCACAGCAGCACAGCGAAACATCTTCGCCGTCTTATTCGTGTGGATATACTCGAGCGCCTCGGCGCTTGCGCCACCGTTTTCCGCCTTCAAATCCACCATCTGTCCCGCTATCATACCCGCCGGCCCCGCTGCCTCTGCCAGCTCAGCTATTAGCCGCACAGCCGTCTCCGGCATGTCCACCTCCTTGGCCAGTATCTCAAACGCCAGCGTCAAAAGTGCATCTCCTGCCAGTATTGCCGTCGCCTCATCAAACCGCTTATGACAAGTGGCTCTGCCCCTCCGCATATCGTCGTTGTCCATAGCGGGCAGGTCGTCGTGAATAAGCGAATACGTGTGAACCATCTCGATTGCCGCCGAACTAACCTCCGCAGCGCGATTCACCTCGCCGCCCACAAGCTCACAACACCATAAAACAAGAGCCGACCGCACACGCTTGCCGGGACCCTCCAAAACATAACGTAGCGACTCGCGCAAATCCTCACTTATCCACGCCGGTTCCGCCAAAATACGCCCGAGTACATCGTTCACCACCCGGACCTTCCGTCCGAGCTCCGCCTCAAACGCCTTGTCTAAAGCCAACGACATATAAGCCCAAAACCTGCCAAAAGTTGCGTAAAGTCCGCTCGAAGCGTATTATACACCATTCCAAATATGGCAACAGAGAATTATGGTTAACCCAATGCTCCTAATCCTCGGCGTTACTGCATCCGGCAAAGGCAAGCTCGCCTTCGATCTCGCCAAATCCCTCAACGCCGAAATAATAAGCATCGACTCAATGAAAGTCTATCGCAGAATGGATATCGGTACCGCAAAACCGCCAAAAGACGTCCGCCGCCAAATCAAACACCACCTCATCGACTTTGTTGAACCAGGCAGCTCCTTTAGCGTGGCAAGATTCCTTGACCTCGCCAACCAGGCCATCCAGGAAATAAAAGAGAAAAACAAACCCGTCATCGCCGTCGGAGGAACCGCTCTGTATATCAAAGCCCTCCTCTACGGCCTGTTCGAAGGCCCGGGAACAAACGAACATATCCGAGCCCAACTAAGAGAACGCATCCACACAGAAGGCCTCGACACACTCTATAATGAGCTCACGCAAATCGACCCTCCCGCAACTCAACGCATCCACCCAAACGACCAAAAACGAATAATTCGCGCCCTTGAAGTTTACCAGCTAACCGGAAGACCCATCTCGCAGTTTCAAAACCAATGGCACGACCGCGATACGCAAGCCTGTCCTGCCTGCCCCGAGCGAAGTCGAGGGGAGCGACCAGTGGTGAGCGAACCTGTCTTGAGCGTTGTCGAAAGAGCCGAACCAAGTCGAAGGAACGCAATACGCACCACGAGATGCGACTGGACCATCATAGGCCTGAGAAGAGCAAAGACCGAAGAAAACAAACGCATCAACGCAAGAGTAAGAAAGATGATACAGGCAGGCCTTCTGGACGAAGTGAACTCACTGCTGGCCGAGGATAAGCCCCTCAGCCCCCAGGCACGCTGCGCCATCGGCTACGCTGAAGTAATCGACCACTTGGCCGGCAGGACTACCCTCAATGACACAGTCGAACTCATAAAAAAGAACACCCGCCGACTCGCAAAATCACAAAGAACCTGGTTCAAAACCTTTCCAAACGTCAACTGGCTCGACCTTCCACCCAATGAACCAGCCGAAGACCTCGCAGCCCAGGCACTGAAACTGGTTAATAACCTGCCAGGTTAGCAAAGCCATGCCACTTAAAAGTCAAACACCCTGAAGCTGTCTCTCCGCTCGCAAGACCGCAGTAGCATCCCCCAAAACAAGCTCCTTTATCAAGCCCGTAGTGACTAAACCTGCCCCCATACCGAACACCTTCTCCTCTACCAGAGATGCAATCATCCTCGCCGCCTGTCTCGAAATACCCTGCTCCCTGATCAAATCCTCCACGATTCTCGACTTATCCCACCTGCTCCCTGTCCTTGCCCTATCTCCTCTATCCAATCTCTTCGGATCATCCAACTGCTCCACATCACCGCCGACCACCTCAACACGACAACGCCTCAGCTTCCGCTCGAGACGATGCTCACTCAGCACCACCGCGGCCTGCTCATAACCCGTTGCCGAGAGAACCGCCTGAATAATCGAAAATATCTCGCTGCTCGCAATCCTCCGACTCGCCTTCTCGTGGTACAAGTAGTACGTCACCGCCTCGGCAAGCTCCTCAGCCGCAGGTATGTCCGCCTGACCCGCCATCCCCAGAGCGTTGCTTATTGTACCTACAACCTTGGTGTGAAGATACTCCTCAACACACCCGTCCGCTTTCACCACCTGCAATTTTGTCCCCGCCATTTTTTTGCCTCCCTGCAAAAAGCAAAAATCCTCTCCCGCACCTACTTCCACTCCCGGCTTAACACTCGCCCATTGACCCGACCTACCCGTTTCTTCACAAATCTCGAACACTCCTTCGGCCTGAGAAGCAGGTGCGGGGCTACTGCTCAAACAGCTTCGGTTGGCCCTCTAACTCGCTCTGAGCTATCGCCGCAGTCACCTCCTCAATCAATTCGCCCGCATCCTTAAAGTCCCGATAAACACTGGCAAACCTTATATAAGCCACCTTGTCAACACCCCGCAGATGCTTAATCACACTCTCGCCTACAAACATCGATGTTACCTCCTTATCAAAACTCCTGAAAATATCCTCCTCTACCCGGTCGGCAATTTCCCGAATCTGCTCGGCCGAGACCGGCCTCTTGTAACACGCCTTCCTTAAACCTGCAATTATCTTCTCTCTCTCATAAGGCACGCGGGACTGGTCCTTTTTCACCACATAGAGCTTGAAACTCTCGCTCATCTTCTCGTATGTGGTAAACCTCCTGCCGCATGCAAGACACTCCCGACGACGCCTAATCACCCTGCCCGCGTCACTCGAACGCGAGTCGATTACCCTGTCCCTATCTTCCTTGCAGAACGGACACCTCACAACTCAGACCCACCTCACCTCTAACAGGCCGCCAACATACATCATATCGATACCTCACAAAACAGCCCGCTCAAAAAACCATCTTCATTCTAAGCAACACACCCGGGATGTCAAAAAAAATCCCACCCCCATGCTGACAAAATAAAAAAGGTCTCCACGCCATGCGCGCAGAGACCCGACTCGGAAAGAAACTTATATGGCCCCCCAATTTCCCACCTGATACCTTCGCATTACGCGAAGGGGATGCCAGTTTATGTGCTCGCCCGGCCGAAAGGCTCTCAACCGCCGCGAGACTTTGGCTGAGCTGCGTCGTTTCGAGTTTAGACCGCCGAATCTACGAAACCATAGCCGGCTGGGTCTGCTTTATCCGCTCAGCTATCTATAATCTAAAATAAAAACCCTCCTCTGCCAAATTCACTCAGCACTTTTTTCCCGTCCTCACGCACACTAATCCAAGAAGCCAAGCCGACAGGCAAAATAACCCCCGCTGCGACAAATCAAGTCATCGACTGGCAGCTAAACATCTTCGATACTCGCCTCGGTTTTCAACCGGTCTACAAAGCTCTCAACGGCCTGGCGACGCATCCGCTCCTTAAGCCCTTCGATCACCTGTTCTTTGGCCTCGCTTAAACTTTGCTGCATTGACGGCTTGCGGTCGTAAATCTTTGCAATGTGAAACCCAAAACGAGTCCGAAATACGTCACTGACCTGCCCCACATCAAGATTGAACACCACATCCTCAAACTCCTCGGCCATCTGCCCACGCCTGACGTATCCCAAATCACCCCCGTTCTCCGGACAATCCGAGTATCTGCCAACCAGCCCTTCAAAGGGCACGCCTTTCTGAAGTTCCTTCTGCGCCTGCCGCATCTTCTCGCGTGCATCCCCCTCATCACTGCTCCAGTCAATATGCTTCACAATGTGCCCGACCCTTAGCAGCTCCTCAGTCCTGTATCGCTCTTTGTTCTTATCGTAGAATTCGCTAATTGCCTCTTCCGACAGCTCCGGCAAACTCTCACACTGCTCATCCAACAACCGCTCTACTCGCAACTGCAATTCAATCTCCCCCCTCAGCTCATCATTGTCCAAACCCCCTCCGGCACCACCTCGGCCGCTTTGCTGCCCCTTTACCTGCGAAAACGCCGCCTCTATTTGCTCCGGCGGCACCGGCTCTGCCCGCCTCTGCGCTTCCTGCCTGACAACTACCCGCTCAATAACGTTCTCGCGCGACCAGTCGATTAGCTGCGTCTCGCGCTCCGCCAGCTCCATATTCGCAAAGACCTCTTCGTAGCGCGGGCGCATCCGCTCGGCCTCGGCCCGTATCACCGAATCTTCGATTAACTCGCCATTCACCCTAACTGCCACCTGCCACCACTCCAATCAAATACCCGATTCGCTTCTGCAATCCCTCCACACACTCATCCTCTCGCCTTGGCGTACCAATCCGGGTCCCTGGCAAGCTTCTCTCGTGCCTCGGCCGTCATCATCGAAAACGCAGGATGACTGCTCTGCCAGGCCCGCCCGGCAAACGAACTCGTCCGCATCTTCTCAACCTCCCGCCGAACCTCGTCGAAGTAACTGCCGTAAATGTGCAGCGAATCGCTTATGTCCACATACCTCCCCACCGATACCGGCCTGCCTGTGCGCTTCGCTATCCTTTCGGCGATTATCCGCTGCAGGTCCGTCAGCGCATAGACATTCATAAACCACGCCTTGTAAAGGTCACGGCTCCTCCAGTGCGTGTTCATATTAAGCGTTAGCCCTCCTGCATCATCGGCCAACAGCCGGCACCATATACGCTGCAAACAAGGTGGGTCATCCGTCGCCGGGTCCGCCGTCGGCATCCACGTTATCGCCTGCGCCCGGCGAGTATGCGTCACCTTCGACAGATAATCGACGATATACTCAATCTGATCAACCTTATGAAACGGCCTCGGTGAGTTCGCATCGCGCAAGTCCTCGACCGGGCTATATGCAAACAGCCGCTCATGATAAGTATAAGTCCACTTGCCCGCCGCAGGGTCAACCCAGTGGTCGTGAATCCCGCCGACCACCTCCTGCCTGTATGCCTCAAGCTCCTCCGGCCCGCCCGGGAAGTTCTTGCAGATACGCGGCTCGTTAAAGGGATTGCTCACCGTTATTACGACGGTTGCATCCCTGCTCGGCGGGTCCTCCGGCTTATCATACTGTGTCCTTATCTCAACGCCGTTATCCCAAACCGCAAGAACCGCCTTTTCCAACGCCTCCGGCAGGCAATCCGCCTTTAATGAAATTACCGGTATATCCATCGCCATCATTGTCGCCCCTGCATTCTTATCCCGCATACCACCTCTCCAATCCCTCAACTCTAATCGCCCCCACTAATCTCTTCGTCGGTTATCTTGTACCGGTCCCAGTACCTCTTCGGCACCTCGCCCAACATTCTCCTTGCCTTGTAGGCATATTCGCTGTCGGGATATCTTTCTATAATCGTCCTGCAGTACTGAACCATCTGTCCGTAGCTCATCCCGGGCAGTCGGCCCATCTTGCGCTGAGTCAGCGCCATCTCAAAAAGCTGCTCGGCATCCGCCTGCTGTTCGGGCAGCAGTTCCTTGAACTTCAACGGCTCTGTCTCGCCCGACGGCAACTCCACAACCACGTTCGGCTCGGCCCGCAGCCGAGCATCGTCCTCGGCCGCTACATCATAGAAAGACTTCGGCTCGTTCGGCTCATTCGGCTGGCCGCTTGTAATCTCGGAGCTGCGGAACCGCCTAACCAGCAAAACCACCGCGACCACTACCAAAACAACCACCAGCAATTTCGCAAGACCGCTCATAAGACCTTCGCCTCCTTTCTCAATTGACGATTGATTATCGCCCTGAAAATCCGTACAATTGAAGCTGCAACATGCCTTTCACTCGATGGGCGAATCGTAAATAAAAAACGGTAAATAGTCAATTCCAAATGTTCACGGGACTGATACAACAAATCTGCATGGTAAAGCAGTTGTCTCCGGGGCCAAAGACCGGCGCACGGCTCACTATAGACCTGCTGGCCCTTGCCAAACAAATGAAAACCGGCGACAGCGTCGCAGTGAACGGCGTCTGCTTGACGGTTGCCAAGCTGGAAGGACCAGCCGCTGCCTTCGATATCAGCCCTGAAACACTCAATAAGACAAATTTTGGGCTGCTAAAGGCCGGCTCGACGGTAAATGTGGAATTGCCCCTGCGCCCCAATGACCGCCTTGGCGGCCACTTCGTCCTCGGCCACATCGACGCAACCGCGACTGTGAAAAACATCGAAAAAACCGGCGACTTTACCACTATGACCTTCGCAGCCGACGCAACTCTGCTCGAACAGCTAATCCCAAAGGGCTCTGTCGCCGTCGATGGCATCTCCCTTACCGTCGCACGGCTCGACCAGAGCACCTTTACCGTCGCCCTGATACCGCAAACGCTGAAAAACACGACCCTCGGCAACGCAAAACTCGGCCAAAAAGTCAATATCGAAATAGATATAATCACCAAGAGCGTAAAAAGATACCTCGAGGCAATTTTCCCGGGACAAGACAAACTAACCGTCGAAAAACTCCAACAACTCGGCTTCTGACTTACCAACACCCTACTCAAAAAATGAATATGGATAAAGCCGTCAACCACAATTCCATAGTAGCCCAGCCCGTAATCGGCGTAACGATGGGTGACCCGGCTGGCATCGGGCCGGAAGTCGTCATAAAGGCCCTGGCAGACCCCACTATCCGACGCGCCGCCAAATTCATCGTCTTCGGTATGAACGAGCATCTCTGCTACGCTGCCGACGCAGCCGAAATAGAACCCTTCTGGGGCCGACACCAGCACGAAAAACTAAGCCGCGGCTGCCCCTACAAAGTCGTCGTCGCAGACTACGACGACTTCTCCGTACCTGCCCGAACCAAAGGGCCGAGCAGGACCGCCGGCGAGGCCTCAATCAAATTCTGCCTCGACGCCATCGACGCCGCAAAACGCCACATCATCGACGCCATTGTCACCGCTCCCATCAACAAAACAAGCTGGAAACTCGCGGGCGCACCCTGGCCGGGACATACCGAAATGCTCGCCAAGCTAACCAAAACAAACCGAAAGGCAATGATGTTCACCGCAGGCCCTGTTAAGGTCGCACTGGCCACGATTCACGAAGCCCTGTTCGAGGTCCGCCATAAATTCACCATCGGCTGCGTCTTTACACCAATCGACCTGCTGAACACCGCACTGAAAGAATACTTCAATATCGAAAAACCGAAAATCGCCGTCGCCGCCCTGAATCCGCACGCAGGTGAGAACGGCCAGTTCGGCGACGAAGAAGGCCGTATCATCTCCCCCGCCATACTCCTTGCTCAGGAACAGGGGATAGACTGCTGTGGACCATTTCCGGCGGACACACTGTTCTTAAGGGCTACACGAGGCGAATTCGATGGCGTGGTCGCTATGTACCACGACCAGGCAATGATACCCGTCAAGCTGCTCGCGTTCGATAGCGCCGTCAATATCACAATAGGCATTCCCATAATCAGAACTTCGCCCGCTCACGGGACCGCCTTCGAAATCGCCGGCAAAAACATTGCAAACCCAAACAGTATGAAGGCCGCCATCACAACCGCCATACAAATGGCAGCAACACAAAAGAACCGCCGGCTCGCCGAGGCAAAGGCCCACGCCGATGCAGACTAAACAGCAAATTCAGCGACTGCTCGCCTCAGCCAACGCAAAACCAAACAGACGTCTCGGCCAAAACTTCCTCATCGACCTCAACCTGATGCGCCTGCTCGTCGATTCGGCAGATACCCAAAAAGACGACGTGGTCCTCGAAGTCGGCTGCGGCACCGGCTCACTAACCGAAGCAATTGCGGAAAGGTGCGGCTGCTGCATCGCCGTCGAAATCGATAACGCCCTTGCGCAAATCGCAGCCAACCGGCTCGCAGGCAAGCCGAACGTTCAAATTATCCACGCCGACATCCTTGAGTCGAAACACCGGCTGAGCCGGCAAGTAAAAGAAGCACTGGAAGACGCCCGAAACAAATTCCAGCCCCCAGGGCCCCTCGCGGCCGGCCGCCTCATCCTGCTCGCCAACCTGCCCTACAACGTCGCTTCTCCTGTTATGCTCAACCTCATAACAGGCCCCGTCAAAGCCGACGCTATGTACGTCACCATTCAAAAAGAAGTCGCAGAGCGAATGATAGCTAAGCCCGGCTCAAAGCACTACGGCATACTCAGCATCCTCCTGACCGCCACCGGCGACGTCAAAACCATAAGAATCCTCAAACCATCTGTCTTCTGGCCGCACCCCAAAGTTGACTCCGCAATGATTGCCTACAGCCAAAGCAGGCAAAAATGCCGCCAAATCAAAGACCTCACACTGCTTGCCGAAGTCACAAGCATATTCATGCAGCACCGCAGGAAGATGCTCAAGACAACCACCAAACTGGCTACAGGCGAACTCAGCCAAATCCGCAACTGGCCGAGAATCTTCACAGAATCCCACATCGCCCCGAACTCCCGCCCCGACCAGCTTACACCCGAAAAATACGTTTTGCTCGCCAACCTCTGCCGCGAACAGCTTACTCCGTGATAAAGTAAGTGTGCCCTGTGACAGAGTAAGCTTACTTAGCGGCTGCGCACGCTGAGTAGAGGCAAAGTCAATTTACTTTGTGCCTGCGCACGCTGCGCAGAAGCTAAGTCAATTTACTTTATGACTAAGTCAGTTTACTTTGTGGCTGCGCACGCTGCGGAATGGCTAAGGCTGTTTACTTTGTCGCTAAGTCAATTGACTTTATGGCTGGGGAGATTGGATTGTAGACTTTTTACCGCGGTTTTTTGAAGGCGTAAACGCCGTTTTTGGCTTGAAATGGCCGATTTATCCCCGCTCAAGCGCCGCGGTGGCTTTCTGCTGCTCAACTGCTCTAATATCCAATCTCTCGCGAAGCGCTGAATACCGGGTAAAGGCCATTAATAAGGCCGGCCAAAGCCCCCCCAGTAATACAATAGCGGTTGTTCTATAAAATCTCCGCTCCCCATCAGGGGTCCCAAGGACAATCGCCTACCGCCTCGTCTCGCGACGAGAGTCTCGGATGCAGGCCGCGGGGGCTAAAGTCTTGATTTTTAGCTAAAATATGTTATTAATGATGTAAGAAAAAAGCATTAATCGGGCCTTGGGCGATCTCTCGCTTTACCTCTCCCTCTGTACACCCTGGGCCTGTATATTATTTCCCCGCCTATCCAGGAAAAACCAAACAGAACGACGTCAACAACCGGCAAAGAACAGTGAATAATTGAACGAAAAAAAAGGCCGGCCTCAACGCCGGCTTTTTTACCTATGCCATTGGCTATACTATCCCGGCTCCGTACCTCTCATGCGTACATACCTATAGCTCGACCGGCTCACATACGTTCTTGCTGTCTTTTACCATGGCACCGCAGGCGGCACATTTGTATTTTGGATCCATGGTTAACTTCTTGAACCTCTCTGGATTCTTCTTGTCAAAATCTTCGGCTTTCAGTGCACAAATGTGCATATTGTGTTCCGCGTTTTTACAGCTTGGGTTTCCCGCCATCTTTTTACACTCCTTTCTCTTGCCCTGAACATTTGCCTCTGCAGGATTACTCCGCACCTCGGCATCAGGTCTATTCGCTACTTCCCTTTGACAGTGGTTTTAAGAACCTTGCGCACGGCATCGGCAGTATCACTGCCAGTCTCTTCGGCGGCCTCTATTGCGCCTGTAGCGGCTTGTTCCATTGCCTTTGCGGTGTCGGCGCCTATTTCACCGGCGGCTTTTACCGCTCCATCAACGGCTGCCACCGCCGTTTTCCCAACATCAGCTCCAACCTC
>CAZEPI010000013.1:0-101685 GCA_964514115.1 uncultured Pirellulales bacterium
GTTCGACAGAGCTCACCACAGGCGGTTCGACAAGCCCGCCAAACAGCGCGGCGGGTAAACTCAGGACTTCGCGGTGCATGAAGATGTTTATTCTTGGGGCGTTGGGTGCGAGGCGGGTGGTTCGGGTTGCGTAGAAGGTGCGGCCAGACTTGTGGGCGTACCAGGTGTGTTGGGAGAGGCGGTGGTAGTCTTTTGGGTCAACGATGGCGAACTTTCCGCGGGAGAGGGGGATGCGGCAGAAGGTGTAGCCGAAGCGCAAAAAGCGGTAGAGCAGGACGGGGGCGATGAGGATGCGTTCGAGGAAGGGTGGGATTTTGATTTTGATGTTCAGCTCGATGATGCCCCCTCCGGGTACAAGGTAAAAGTCAATCCGCCTTCGTGCCAGCAAACTTCGGCGGACAAGAATGCAAAAATCAAAATGACATATCAAAATTCAAAATTGAGACCCTTCGACTCGTCCGATGGGGACTCGCTCAGGGTTCGTGCGTCATCAAAGAAGCAGCTCTCTGTATAAGGCACGAACTTGCGCGTTTGGTCCGATTTTTTGGCTATTTTCGAGAAGCGCGAGGTATGTAAGTGCTTGTCAGAGAGGGATTAAAAAAATTTTGAGAAATTGTGATTTTGGATCTGCGCTATATGCGCGAATGGCTCAAACGCGCGTTTGAAACAAATGTTTGAATTTTGTGGCTCGCGGCCCGGCCCACGGCCCGCGGTAAGAAGCAGCAGGGCATAGGAAAAGGGTATCGGGTAATCGGGACATCAGGGTGGAGGATATCAGGTGGTCGGTGGGCGTGTGATGGACTGGATTAAGAAGTGAGAAAGCACCTATCCTGCGGACGGGTGCTAAACAAAAGCGGACCTGGGGCGCGGGTAAGGGGGGCGGAATCGGGTGTATCCTTAAGGTATTGATTTATGCGGGGGGATTTGGTAAGATGTAGGGTGGTTAAGTGAGGGTGTTTTTGGCTGATGAAGGTATTCCTGCCGTTATTAGTGTTCGCACTGCTTTGTGGGACCTGCTTTGGGGAGCTATGTCCTCAGGCGGATTTGAGCGGGGACTGCCGGGTTGATTGGGAGGATATGGCTATCTTTGCGGAGCAGTGGTTGGGGACGGGGGGCTGTTCGCACAGCGGCTGCGGCGACTTCGATGGGGCCAGCGGGATTGATATGAAGGATTTTTCGGTGCTGGCCGGGCAGTGGGGCGACAGGGGGGCAGCGCTTTTCATCAATGAGTTTATGGCGTCGAACAGTAGCGCCAGTGATATAAACGACCCGGCTGGCGACTACGACGACTGGATAGAGATTTACAACGCCGGCGAGGTGGATATCAATATCGGGGGGACGTATCTGACGGACACGTTAGCTGAGCCGAACAAGTGGCAGGTTCCGACGGGTTATCCGCAGGAGACGACGATAGCAGCGGGCGGGTTTTTAGTGATATGGGCCGACGAGGAGCCCGGCGAGGGGCCTTTGCATGCGGAATTCAAGCTGTCGCGGGGCGGTGAGGAAATCGGGCTGATTGATACCGACGGCGTTACCGTGATAGACTCGGTGACATTCGGTGAGCAGACGACAAACATTTCATACGGCAGGTATGACGACGGGAATGACAACTGGCGATTCTTTCCCACGGCGACGCCGGGTGCGGAGAACAACGAGGCGTATCTGGGTTTTGTGGAGTCGCCGGAGTTCAGCCATTTTCGTGGGTTCTACGAAACGGACTTCGATGTCATAATTGCGTCGGTGACGCCGGGGGTTGCGGTTTACTACACGGTGGACGGCAGCGAGCCGATTGAGAACGAAGTGCCCTCGGCGACCGCATCGCTTTACCCGGGGGCTCTGCATATCGACGGGACGACGTGTCTTCGGGCGACGGCGATAAAGACGGGCTGGCTGCCTTCGCCGGCGACGACGCATACGTATATTTTTGGAGCGAGTGACGGGCTGAAATCTTTGCCGGTGATATCGCTTGTGGGCGATGCGAACAAGACGTTTTTCGAGCCGAACGGGATAATGGCGATTGTCGGAGGGTATTACGACAGTAGTGGCGTGTGGCAGCCGGACGGGCCGGACAGCTACAACAACCCGATGCAGCGAGGGATAGAGTATGAAAGGCCGGTATCGGCAGAGCTTTTATGGGCGGATGGCAACGAGCTGCAGATTGACTGCGGGATACGGGTGCGGGGCAGTGGCTATACGCGACCGCGGTACACCAGAGGGGACGACTGGTGGGGGTGTTGGAACAAGAACAGGTTCAGCTTTAATCTGTTCTTTCGCAGCAGCTACGGCAGCAAGCGGCTGGAGTATGCGATTTTCCCGTTTACCGATATCGAACGATACAGGAGTATTGCCCTTCGTGGCGGGCACAACGATAGCTGCAATCCGTTTATCAGAGATGAGTGGGCGAGGCGGCTTCATAAGCAGATGGGGGCGGTTGAGGTAACGGGTAGTTTCCTTAATCTGTGTCTGAATGGGGATTACAAATTTTATTACAATCCCTGCGGACGTATCGACCAGGAGTTTTTGCAGGAATGGTTCAAGACGGACAGCGAATTCGACATCATCACCAACTCGGGTGTCAGAGACGGTGACAATGTAGCGTTCAATTCGCTGGTTAATTACGTCAGAGGACACGACCTTTCGATAAATGCACACTATCAGTACGTAGCTGAGCGGCTGGATATCGAGGCATTCATAGACTACCTTGTGCTGCAGATTTACAGCGGCAACTGGGATTGGCCAGTGAACAACTGGACGGTTCACCGCGAGAGAGCGGCTGGCGGGAAATTCAGATTCGGCGTGTGGGACGCCGAAGGGCTGGCCGATGCCTGGGCACTGGGAGCGAGCCTTGAGAAGACCGCATTTGACTCCTTCCCATTCTGGTGGACGTGGTCGGCACCGGGGTTGAACAATATTGAGGATGGGGGTATGTGTGAGCTCTACCGGGCGATGAAGGCCAATGCGGACTTTCGGCAGCTCTGGGCGGACCGCACGCATAAGCATTTCAACAACGGCGGGACGCTTAGTAAGCAAAATCTCGAGACTCGGTTCTGGGAGCTGGCGGACGAGGTGTCCGGAGTAATCGAGTATATAGACACGTACATGGTCGATACCTTCATACCGCTGCGGGAAGGGCCGGTATTGGCGGCATTTGACGCAAATGGCCTGTTCAAGCTCGCTATGGCGGCGCCGATGTTCAAGATAAACGGTGCTTATCAGCACGGCGGGTATATTTCTTCAGGGGACCAGTTGAGTATGGTCGATCCGTGCAGCGCAGGCACTATTTACTATACGCTCGACGGTAACGACCCGCGTGTCGAGCCAAGGGCGGTCAGCACGGAGTTAGTTGGCGTCGATGCTGCGAAGAAGGTGCTTATCCCGACGTATGATATCGGAACGAGCTGGCGTGGCGGCAGCGAGCCGTACGACGACTCCGGCTGGACAAGCGGGTTCGGCACTGTGGGGTATGACACAGGGACGGGATACGATGAGCTGATTGACATGGATGTCGAAGGGGATATGTACGGCCAGAACAGCACCTGCCTGATTCGCATACCGTTTACGGTCAGTTCGGGGCAGCTTAGTGACTTCGCAACGATGACGCTGAAGGTTCGCTACGACGACGGGTTTGTTGTTTATCTGAACGGTGACGCGGTGGCAGGGAAGAACTCGTACGGGGTTCCGGGATGGCATTCGGCTGCGAGCCGTACGCACGAGGCGACGGGCTTTGAGGAATTCAACCTTACTTCATACCTGAACAAGCTCCAGGTGGGCAATAACATTTTGGCGGTTCACGGGTTGAATATTTCGGAAACGGACAGTGATTTCCTGATAGGCGTGGAACTACTCGCTGCCGGGACAGCGGGAAGTGGTGGTGACGTCTCGCCGAGCGCGGTTGCATATACGGGCAGTGTTGCGCTGGACCACAGTTGCGTGGTCAAGTCGCGTGTGTATGACAGCGGCGGGGACGAGTGGAGTTCGCTTAATGAGGCGGTGTACGCGCTGGGCGAGGTTGGGCAGGATTTGCGTGTGAGCGAGATGATGTATCATCCGGCGGGGACGGCGGCGGTTGATGCCAACAGCGAGTATATTGAGCTGAAGAACGTTGGGGCAAGCTCAATCAATCTTAATCTGGCCAGTTTTACGGAAGGTATACATTTTACGTTTGCGGTGGTGGAGCTTGCGGCGGGTGAGCGTGTTCTGGTTGTTAAGGATATGGACGCATTTGAGGCGAAGTACGGGACGGGCAGAAACGTTGCGGGGCAGTACAGCGGCTCTCTGGATAACGGTGGTGAGCGGATTCGGCTGGAAGATGCTTTGGGGACGGCGATTCTGGATTTTGAGTATAAGGACGGGTGGCGGTCGATTACGGACGGGGATGGCTATTCCCTTACGATAATCAATCCGGCATCTGCGGATGTGAACGACTGGAGCAGGAAGGATTCGTGGCGGCCAAGCGCTTATATTGATGGTTCACCCGGCTGGGACGATTCGGGGATTGTCCCGAATCCGGGTGCCGTTGTGATAAACGAGGTGATGGCGCATACGGATACCTATCCGAACGACTGGATAGAGCTTTATAACACGACTAATGGTGCCATTGACATATCGGGCTGGTTCCTCAGCGACAGTGACACGAATGTTATGAAGTACGAGTTCGAGGCGGGGACGGTCATCGACGGGTATGGCTACTTGGTTGTAACGGAGGATACGAACTTCGGTCCGGGTGCCGCGGATGCGGGCAGCCATATAGCATTTGCGCTTAGTGAGAACGGGGAGATAGTGTGTTTGTGGTCGGCGGTGGACGGCAATGGGATGCTGACGGGTTACAGGCAGTTGGAGGATTTCGGGGCATCGGAGAGGGGGGTATCAATCGGGAGATACTATAAGGCGAGCACGGACAATTACAACTTTGTTGCGATGGACGGCAACACGCCTGGCACAGCCAATGCGTATCCGAAGGTGGGGCCGATAGTGATAACGGAGATTATGTATCACCCGGACTGGCCCGCCAATAGCCCGTATAACAACGACTGCTACGAGTACGTGGAGCTGCGAAACGGCGGCGGGACGAGCGTAGTTCTGTATGACTATGCCGAGGGCGAGGCGTGGAAATTCACCGACGGGATAGATTATACGTTCCCCGACAGTCCGAGCGAGGTGACTATAGGTTCGGGGAATCGGATAATCATTGCGAAGGACCCAAATGCGTTTAGCTGGCGGTATCCGACTGTGCCATCGGGGATTATTTACGGGCCTTATGACGGCTGGCTTGCGAACGACGGTGAGAAGCTCGAATTGGGCAAGCCCGGTGACGAGTTGCTCGGCACGCGCTACTACATCAGGGTGGAACGTGTCAATTACAGTGACGGCGTGCATCCGGGCGACGAACCCGGCGATGTTGACCTTTGGCCGGTTGAAGCCGACGGTGGGGGTAAGTCACTTACTCGCACCTCTACCGCGCTTTACGGCAACGACCCGAACAACTGGACGGCCCAGAACCCTTCCCCTGGTGGTTAGGACTGAATAAGGCGAGTGGTCATTCGATTTCTCTGCGTTTCCTGCGTGAAGCGAGCCGTCTTTCTAACGGGCTTAATCCTACCAGTACGACGACGCCGAGAATCGTAGCGGTGAGTGCAAGGAGAAAGAAGCCGGCGCCGCAGGCCATTCCGATACTTGCGACAATCCAGATAGTAGCAGCAGTTGTCAGGCCGTGGACGCCGCCTCGGTCCTGAATGATTGCGCCTGCGCCGAGGAAACCGATACCGGTGACGACCTGTGCTGCGATGCGGGTGACGGAGTCACCGCTACCGGCTCCGAGGTAGCGCGAGACCAGGGTGAAGACAGCCGCGCCGAGGCAAATGAGGACGTTTGTGCGCAGGCCGGCGGGTTTTCCTCTGATTTCTCTTTCGAGTCCTATAGCCCCGCCGAACAATACAGCCAAAAGGACACCAGCGATATAATCCGACAGCTCCATCGTTACCTCTCAATCAGCGTTTCATCCACTTTCATACCGAAGTGTCTGCCAGCTTTTTCGACGTGCGCAAGAATCTTGTCGCCGGGCTTTAGTTTTGTTATCGAGACCGCCTTTCCTTTGGGGTCAACGAGGCGGATGGTCTCTGCGTTTTGCATAACGAGCGAGACGGGTGCACCTTCGGCGTCTGCTTCGATGAGGAGCATCGGTCGCTTTTCGATTTTGTTTCTGCCTAAATAGGCGGTCTCTGTTTTGCCGTGGTAATCGACGAGCATGACTTCGTCGCCGGCCTTGAGGTCGGCCAAGTATTTGGTTTTGCCACCGGGGGCGAGTGTGTATGCGTGGACGGCGCCGGCATTTACTCTAAATGGGCGTGAGGCCACGTAGGGATTATCGATAGATTCGGAGTGCACAAGAAAAAAACCCGATGCTGTATTGCCGACGAGCATGCCTTCGCCCAGGGTCATCTGTGTGCAGGTATCGAGACAGGCGCGGTCACCCATGCCAAGCTGTTTGGTGGTTGTTATGGTGGCCGTGACGAGAGGGACGCTTTCGGTTATGCGATGGATAATCTCAGCGCATCTTTTGATTTCGTTGATATTAGTCGTGCTGAGGACGACGCCGTCGACGCCTTTTTCGAGGATTTCGACCATCAGCTTTGCCTGTGTGCTGTTTTCGACCTGGACCATAAGATTTTTACCTCGGCGGGCGAGGAGGTTTTCGATGGGTATAATCGTCCAGTCGAGCATTTTCAGGACGACGATTTTGTTTTCGGGCACGGCTGCCGCCTTGTCCTCATCTTGCTTGTCTGCGATATCGATAAACTCAACGTCGAGGCCGGGCTTTATGTCCCCATCTTTCTCGACGGTCTTTATCTTGCCGAAGTCGCGGACCGTTTGGCTTTGGCCATCGGGCAGGACGACGGCCTCTGCCCCGCTCTCCAGCGCAGCTATCACAACGTCCTTCTTGTATGGAATCGAATTTACCCAGAGCTTTTTCATTGGTTTTGCTTTCAGTTTTATTATTGGCGGGCACAGCCCAGCCGGACACATACGAGATTAAAGCTTAACCTCAGGAGTTGGTCAAGAGGTTTCATCAGCGGTAAATGGACGCGGCGGCGAGTGTGCAAAAGTCACAGGGGGCGGAGCCAGATGTTTCTAAAACGCACTGGGTTGTGGTGGCCGGCCAAGGCCAGCGGCAGCTTTTCGGGGATGGGTTTATCGTATTTAGGCAACCGTCGGTGTCCTGTAGGGCCGTAAATCTGCTGGTTATGGTGGACAAGCAGGCCGTTGTGAAAGATGGTGACAAAGGCGGGCTTTTCGAGCTTGCCGTTCTTGAAGACGGGTGCATAGAAGATGATATCGAAGCTTTGCCATTGGCCGGGCGGGCGGCAGGCGTTGACCATCGGCGGGGTCTGGCCATAGACGGCGGCGGCCTGGCCGTCCGGGTAGAGTTGAGTGGTGTAGGTATCGAATATCTGTATCTCGAAAAGCCCCATCAGCATAACGCCGTTGTTGCCGTGGTTCCAGTCGTCGCCCTGCGGCGGGTCGGGGGCCATCCATTCGAGGTGGAGC
The DNA here is from genome assembly GCA_964514115.1 of uncultured Pirellulales bacterium. Classification (GTDB taxonomy): domain Bacteria; phylum Planctomycetota; class Phycisphaerae; order Sedimentisphaerales; family Anaerobacaceae; genus CAZEPI01. The sequence continues at coordinate 7,546 of CAZEPI010000013.1, forward strand.
TGGCAATCGCCGAAGGCCTCTTTGGTTGTGAGGTGGCCGGTTACGGCGATAAGCTCGCCGTTTTCGATTCTCCAGTCGCTCCGCTGCCACTTTTCGAGATTTTTGCCGTCGAAGAGAATAACAGCGTCGGAAGGGGCGCCAGCGGGCTTGTCGTCGGCCGGAGTCGGCGGCGTAACTTTCGGCGGGGCGGGGCGGTCAGGGTCGTGCTGATGGTAACCGCACCAGGGAAGGATAGGCGTATCCTTATAGCCGACGATGCCGGAGCCGTCTTTCGCCTCGACGAGCTCGGCAGAGATTGAGCTGGCAGAGTGGACCAGCAACGTAATAAGAGCCACTGCCAGAGCAATGGTAATGATGACGGCTCGCTTCATAATCATAACCTCCTTTACGATTCCCCACAGTCGCCTATTGTCTGAACCTGCGGAAACCATCGGACAATCGCTAACCTAAGTAAACTTCGACATCAACAACGCTGTCTTTTTCAAACACTTCAACAAGATTTCCGTCGTACTCGCTGCCGTTGACAAGCATTCTCTTGACCCCGTGCATTACGGCGTTTGGGTTGAACACCTTTATATTATACAGTGCGTCTCTGAATTTTCGAGTAACGGCAAATTGTTTCCAGCCCGGCGGGATGGAGGGGTCAATTCTCAGACCGTTGTATTCGGGTCTTATGCCGAGGATGTACTGGGTCATCGCGACAAAGCTCCACGAGGCGGTTCCGGTGAGCCAGGAATTCTTTGCCTGGCCCGGTGTGGGGCTGTCATGACCGGCAATCATCTGCGCGAAGCAATATGGTTCGCAAAGGTAGGTGTCGGCGTTGTCCTGCTTTGTGCTTGGACAGATTCGCCTGTAAAGCTCCCAGGCCTTGTCGCCTCTGCCGAGCAAGGCCTCGGCGATGGTAATCCAGGTATTATTATGGGAGAATACACCGGCGTTTTCCTTATATCCGGGTGGATATGAAGTTATCTCTCCGAGTCGGTCCTGATATTTGGTGAAGGCCGGCTGGTGCAGGACCATGCCGCTTTCGTAACCGAGGTATTCCCATGCACTATCGAGTGCAGTCAGGGCCTTACCGTCGTCCATGCCGAGGCCTGCCATTGCCGCCCAGCCCTGTGTCTCGATGAATATTTTGCCCTGGTCACAACTTTTGGAGCCAATGGGCTTTTCGAAGTGGTCGTAGGCACGTCTAAACCACGCCCCGTCCCATCCGTGTTTCAGGACGGCTTGGCGCATCTTCTCGGCCTGACGGGCATACTGGTCGGCCTTTTCGCTTTGGCCAATGTGCTCGGTGATATGCACCATCTCGTTGGCGGCGTAGATGAACAGTTCTCCGACCATAACGGATTCGGCTTTGCCGCCTTCGATGTCACCTGCGGTCTGGAAGCTCTCGCCCGGTGTATTACTGAAGCAGTTGAGATTCAGGCAATCATTCCAGTCGGCATGGCCGATAAGGGGCAGATTGTGGGAGCCGCGGCGGTCGAACACGTGCTTCATCGAAAGGTGCAAATGTTCTATCAGTGTCACGCTGTCTCTACCGGTCTCGACGTCCTGAAAACCGGCGGGGGTGTCGAGAATAGTCCAGTCGCCTGTCTCCCGAATATATGCAGCCGTCGAGACAATCAGCCAGAGCGGGTCGTCGCTGAAACCTGTGCCCACCTCGGCATTACCTTTTTTTGTAAGCGGCTGATATTGATGATAGCAGGAGCCGTCCTGGTTCTGGGTCGACGCCAGGTCGAGGATTCGTTGGCGAGCACGGTCGGGTGCGATGTGGACATAACCGAGAACGTCCTGATTGGAATCCCTGAAACCGATGCCTCTGCTGATGCCGGTCTCAAACAAACTCGCTGAGCGCGACAGGTTCAGGGTGACCATGCACTGGTACTGGTTCCAGATATTTACCATTTGGGCTACGTGCTCGTTGTCAATCTGCACCTGAAAATTGCTCAGCATCTGGCTCCAGCGGTCCTTTAGTTTGTTGAAGGACTTGTCAATCTGTCGGGGAGTACTTAGCTTTTCGATAAGCTCATAGAATCTCTTCTTGTTGATAATATTGAGGGCGGCGAATTTTTCCTGTGGCGGGTTTTCGATGTAGCCCAGGACAAAGTGCAGGCGTCTGGTCTGGCCGGGCTTCAGGGTGAGCTTGACGTGATGTGCGCCTACAGGGGCCCAGCCGTGGGCGATGCTATCGGTCGCCGAGCGCCTCGTGACGGCTGCAGGACAGCTATAGTCATTCATTCTGCCGAGAAAGGCGTCTCTGTCGGTATCGAAACCCGCGATGTCTTCGCTGCACCAGAAAACCGTGTAATGGTTGCGGCGCTCGCGGTATTCGGTCTTGTGAAAAATGGTGTTTTTCTCTACCTCAACTTCGCCGATGCTGTAGTTACGCTGAAAATTCGTGCAGTCATCCAGAGCATCAAAAAGACAAAACTCGGTGTAGGCGAACAGGTCTATATCCCTGGGGCTTGTGCTGTCGTTACTTACTTCGAGAGACCAGATTTCAGCGTTTGTGTCGATGGGCACAAAATACGTGACCGAGACCCTCAAGCCGTTCAGCGCTGCCTCAATTACGGAATAGCCGAGGCCGTGTCGGCATTTGTAATCGTCCAGTTCTGTTTTGGCCGGCTTGAAGCCCGGGTTCCAGATATCTCGCCCATCACAGACGTAAATATATCTGCCGGGACTGTCTTTGGGAATCGCGTTGTAATGGTATCTGGTAAGCCGTCTCAGGCGGGCGTCGCGATAAAAGCTGTAACCGCCTGCAGTGTTGGAAATGATGCCAAGGTAATTCTGAAGGCCTAAATAATTTATCCACGGCAGCGGTGTATCCGGCCGCGTTATCACGTATTCCCTGTTTGCGTTGTCAAAGTATCCGTAGGACGATTGTTCCGACATTACTAACCTGGCACTGTTTCAACTTTGCAGCATGGCTGCCGCGTCTTCGACGGATGCGTTTTTATGGACCATTTTGCAGAGAGCGGCGACGATTTTTTCGGGTGTTTTGTGCTGGAAGGCGTTTCTGCCGATGGATAGTCCGGCTGCGCCTGCCTTGAGAGCGTCTTCGACCATTTTGAAAATATCCTCGTCGCTTGTCATCTTCGGTCCGCCTGCGATGACGACCGGGACGGGACAGCCGGCAGTTACCTCTTTGAAGCTTTCGACTGAGCCGGTGTAGGGGACCTTGACGATGTCGGCGCCGAGCTCCGCGCCGACCCTTGCGGCGTGCTTGACGTTTGCGACGTCAAATTCGTTTTTTATCTTCGCCCCTCTTGTGTACATCATCGCAACGAGGGGCATCTGCCATTCGAGGCATCGCTCGCTGATATAACCGAGCTGATACAGCATTTCTTTGTCGGTATCGGCGCCGAGGTTGATATGCACCGAGACGGCGTCGGCGCCTAATTTGATTGCCTCTTCGACGGTGCAGACGAGCTCTTTGGCGTTGGGGTCGGGACTGAGCGAAGTGCTGCCGGAGAGGTGGATAATCAGGCCGACGTCTCTGCCTGCACCCCTGTGGCCTGCGCGGACGATGCCCTTATGCATAAGGATGGCGTTGGCACCGCCTGCAACGATTTTGCTTACGGTATTGCGCATATCCTCGAGACCGGCGATAGGGCCGACGGTGACGCCGTGGTCCATGGGGACAATTACGGTTCTGCCGCTGTTGCGGTCGATTATTCTTTCGAGTCGAATTTTCTTGCCTATCATTCTGGAATCTCCCAACTTCTGTTACAAGGCAGGGCTGATAGTTTCCGGAGCACACCCTGCGGATGGTTAGTCTAATGTGGCCGGCGCAAAACGCAAGCAAAAACTTTCCGCTTGCTCGTCGCGAGCTGTGCGTCACGATTGCAGGCACCTCTCTTGCCCTGCCTGTTTTTTTTCGTTTTTAGCGGTTGAAATGGGCTTGGAAAAGTAGTATAATACCGTTTGACGTTTTCGAGGGTTTAACGGACTCGTATAAGAAGGAGGATGAATATGTCCCGCACCCAATCCGGCGGGGGGCCTGAGCGGCTGTGCCGTGCTCAGTCTCGGCACTGCGCCCGTACCGCTATTCTCGTCGCTACCGTTTTCCTCTTTCTCTTCACCCAGCCGGTCTTCGCCAAATACTCCGGCGGCGCCGGCGAACCCAACAATCCGTACCGGATCGCCACACCCGAAGACCTCAACAGCATCGCCAATCACGTCGAGGACTTCAATAAGCATTTCGTTATGGTAAACGACATCAACCTCGCGCAGTATACCGGGACACAATTCACAATCATCGGTCGGAGTTTCAGTAGCGCGTTTCGGGGTGTGTTTGACGGAAACTGCCATACGATCTCGCATTTCACTTATGTTTCGATAGGCGAGGATCACATAGGTATCTTCGGCTACCTTCGCGACACCGCTGCCGAGATACGAAACGTTCGGGTGATGAATGCTGTTGTGGATGCTGCGGAAGGAGAGCGAGTAGGGGCGCTCGTAGGCTATAAGCTTGGCGCTAGTATGCGAAATTGCTGTGCAGAGGATGGTACGGTTGGTGGTGGCCGTTCAGTCGGAGGGCTTGTAGGATATAATAGTGGGTTTATCTGGAATTGCTATGCAGATATGGTCGTCATGGGAAACGACTATGTTGGGGGACTCTCGGGTGGTGGTGGATATGTTATCAATAGCTACGCGGAGGGATTGGTTAGCGGGAATGAGAACGTTGGCGGGCTTCTTGGCAGCGCGGGCGAGATTATGATCAACTGCTACGCGGCCGCTGAGGTCTTGGGGACGACGGGTGTCGGCGGATTGGCGGGAACAGGGGGTGGTGTGACTCTGAATAGCTTCTGGGATGTGGATGAGAGCGGTCAGCCCACAAGTGCGCTCGGAGTCGGGAAGAGCACAAGTGAGATGCAGATGGTCGCCACGTTTACAAGTTGGGGCTGTGATGGGGCTTGGACTATCGATGAGGGACGAGACCGTCCGAGATTGAGCTGGGAGGGCAAACCAGGTGTGCCTATTACCGACACGGGACCTTGGGAAGGAGACGGAACAGAATACGCACCATATGCGATTAAGACACCGCAGGAGCTTTCTGCAATCAGTTCGGTTTACTGCGCGTGGGACAAGCATTTTCGGCTTATGGCGGACGTGAATGCGGCGGCAGCCAACGATGTTGTCTTCAATCCCATAGGGATATGTACTGGGGGCGGGTATCCAGGGACCTGCGGCGGACTGCCCTTTACGGGCGTGTTTGACGGGAACGGACACAGCGTTTCAAACCTCTTCATCTATCTTCCCCACAGAAATCACGTAGGCATGTTTGGCTACGTCTACGGTCCGCATGCCGAAATCAGAGATCTCGTGCTTGTAGAGCCTGAAGTCACCGCAGAGGACGACGTGGGAGCGCTGGCAGGCTTCTTTGAAGGTCGCGAAGTCACGAATTGCAGGGTGGAGAATGCTACGATCACCGGTACTTGGTGTGTAGGTGGTGTGGCAGGTCAGGTCGACTCAGCCGTGGTGGAACAGTGCACCGTCGCAGGAACAGTTAGCGGGGGTAAGAAGGTCGGTGGTATTGTTGGAGCCGCTTACGGCAGCACAGTCTCTGCCTGTTTGAGTACGGGTGAAGTAAACGCGGGATCGGGTTACGCAGGAGGAGTAATCGCGTACATCCAAGATGGTGATATATATGATAGTGGCTCGACTGCCACCGTTTCCGGAGTTGAAGATGTAGGCGGGTTGATTGGGGATAGTGCGTTTGGCGACATCGTCCGATGTTTCGCGTGTGCGAAGGTGTCTGGCACGGAGCGTGTAGGGTGCTTGATTGGATCGCACTATAAAGGTGACCTTGTGGCCTCCTATTCGGAAGGAACTGCGCATGGGTCAGCGTGTGTCGGTGGGTTGGCGGGACAATCTCACACCGCGAGTGTTCTGTCCTGCTATTCTCATGGTGACATCAATGCAACGGGTTACCGAGTCGGCGGCTTAGTCGGCTGTAGTAGTGGGACACTGTCAAACTCTTACTCCTTGGGGGCGGTGCGTGGGGCTTCTGAAGTCGGCGGCCTCGTGGGCTATACGTGGGGGACGGGCAGCGTCAGCTATTGTTATTTTCTCGACCCTAATGACGGCGGCGGGCCGGATAACGGATTTGGCGAACCCTTGACTGACGAAGAAATGAAACAGCAGGCAAGCTTCGTCAACTGGGATTTCAATGATGTCTGGGCTATATGCGAGGGGACGAATTACCCGCGGCTGTTGTGGTCGATACCATACGCCGACATAATCTGCCCGGATGGCGTGACGTTCGTCGATTACTCGTATTTGGCTGAGCGATACTTGTGGACGGACTACGGCGACGTCAACGGCGTTGAGATGACCGGTGACGGCAAAATCAGCGCACCTGATTTTGCGGCACTTGCCAACTGGTGGGGACAAACCTCCTGCGGCGACTGCGGCGGTACCGATTTCACAGGCGAGGGGGATGTGGATATTGACGACCTTGCTATGCTGTGCGGCTATTGGCTCGGCACCGACTACGGCGACTGCGAAGGCGCAGAGCTGACCGGCGACGGCCTCGTCGATATCGACGACGTAAAGGCCCTGACCGACCAGTGGCTCGACGGTATCTAACCCCCTCGCCACCCTTCGCCTTATAGCGCCTCACACGCACTACCTTTGCAGTCTTAGGACTGCAAACAAACTCTGTCCGGCTATTGCCAGCGTACGACGGACAAGCTTTGCCGCACAGTGGTCGATGCATCGGCCTATTTTTGGATTTTACTTTTTTGGGTTGTTGGTGTATTTTTGGTGCGATTATGACGTACCTTGCGGTTCCAATAGCGGCCAAGACGCCTGAGGAGGCGAAGCGGCAGATTGCAGCGGCGGTAGCGGCTGGTGCTGAGATGCTCGAGCTGCGGACGGATTACTTTGTGCAGTTGAGCGTTGCCTTAGTGCGCAGGGTCATAGCCGAAGTCGATACGCTGGCGGCGAATCTGCCTGTTATTGTGACGTGCAGAGACCATCACCACGGCGGCGCGCTGCGACATTCGAACGAGCTTCGCACAACCGTGCTGGCAAGTGCTATCCGGGCGGGGGTGGAGTTTGTGGATGTGGAGTACAAGAATTTTCAGTCGGAGGCGGTTGCGGAGAATTTGTGGATAGCGCTCGATTCGGGTTCGCAGACGCGGTTGATTCTCTCAGCGCACAACTTCCAGCACAAATTCAGGAATATTATCGATGCGTACCGGAGTATTGCAGCGGCGAGGGAAGGAGCTATCGCCAAGCTGGTTTATTCGGCCCATCACATAAACGACTGCTTCGATGCGTTCGACGTGCTGCACAGCACCGGCCGTGAGGCGATAGTGTTCTGTATGGACGAGGCGGGGCTTATCAGCAGAATTTTAGCGAAGAAGCTGAACGGTCTTGTGACGTTCGGCTGTATAGACAAGCAAACGCTGACCGCACCGGGGCAGTTGACGGTGGATGAGCTAAGGGGGCTGTATCGGTGGGATTCAATTGATGCAGAGACGGAGCTTTACGGGGTCATCGGCTGGCCTGTCGCGCATTCGCTCAGTCCGGCGATTCACAATGCGTGCTTTGCGGACATCGGGGCGAACAAGCTGTATCTTCCTTTGGCGGTGGCAGGGGGGGGCGAGCAGTTCAACGAGTTTATGGATAATGCGTTGTCGCGGGCGTGGCTGGGATTTAAGGGTTTTAGTGTCACCATTCCGCATAAACAGAACGCTTTGAATTACGTCAAGGAAAAGGGGGGATTTGTCGAGGCGCTGGCAGAGAGAATCGGGGCGGTCAATACGGTGACAGTGGACGAGGACGGCAATTTAGGCGCGTACAATACCGACTACAGCGGTGCGCTGGATGCGATAACGGCAGGTATGGGCATCAAGCGGTCCGGCTTGAAGAAGCTGCCTGTTGCCGTTGTCGGGGCAGGGGGTGTGGCAAGGGCGATAGTGGCGGGGCTGGCGGATGCGAAGGCAAGAGTGACAATTTATAACCGCACGGTCGAAAAGGGCGAGAAATTAGCCGGCGAGTTTAAGTGCAAATTCGCGGGGCTGGACGAGCTTGCCAGGTTAAAGGCGAAGCTGCTGATTAACTGCACGAGCCTGGGTATGGATCCCGATGTTGAGACGACGGCGGTGCCGAAGGAGGTTCTCAAGAAGGATATGGCTGTCTTTGATACGGTCTATAATCCTGCTGAGACGCGGCTATTGAAAGACGCCAAAGAGGCGGGGGCGAGGACGATTTCCGGGCTGGATATGTTCGTCAACCAGGCGGCGGCGCAGTTCAAGCTCTTCACCGGCCGGGACGCAAACACCGAGATTATGAGAAGTGCTATTTCGTCAAAATTATTAAGCATCTACTGAAATCGCCGCCGCCCGCCGGAGAGGCGGGTAAACTCCCCTATGGGACAAGCAAGGCGGGGACCCGCCTTCGTCCCCAGGGGGCTACGCCGGGCAAGTTTTTTTGTTGATTTTTTTGGTGAGGGGGTTTATCGTGTAATGCGCAATTAAGGATTACGTCATGTATACATATTCAACACCCAGGTGGAGGGAAATCGCAGGGCGGGTAGCGAAAACCCTAAGCACTAAATCCTAAATCCGAAACAAATTCAAAGCACGAAATTCGAATTTGCAAAACAGTGGAGGCGGGGATTAGGCGAGGAGAAAAAAGCTGGAAAAATGCTTGTGAATAGGGAAAGGAAGAATAGAATTGGGGTGCATGCGTTCTAATAGGGTGATGGCGGTTTTGTAGAACCACGGATTAACACGGATTTTCACAGATTAGAAAATATAAAGAATCAAAGCCGCAGAGAGCACAGAGTTTTTTACCACGAAGGCACCAAGAATTTTTAGACACGGATTTACACTGTTTTCCAGTCAGCTTTGGTGGTCTCGGCCTGCACCGCTCTACAAGCGAGCTTGCGGCGCGGTGCAAGGCCTTCGTCCACATGAGCTACGCTCATAATGTAAGCTGACTGAACAATTGGTCAGCCTTGTGTTCCGGCTTCGCTGTTAGCTACGCCGGGGCAGGCAGAGGGCACAGAGGTTTTTGACGATGAATGAGCCACGCGGGGCTGAATTGGAATATCGTATCATCGCAGTCAATAAGGCGGGCGAAGGCGCGCCTTCTAATACGGTTATGGTGGTTTTGTAAAACGCCTCCCAAAGAGCCTGTTATGTTTCGCGCGGAGATAGAAATGACAAAATTGACAATCAGGGCCAAGAGCAGCAGCGGCGAACCTTACAACGTGGATTTCATCGAGGAGCATGGTAGGCTCTCCGTTTTCTGCAATTGCAAGGCAGGAATGTACGGCCAACTCTGCAAGCACAAGACTGAACTGATCGGGGGTGACGAGTCACGACTATTTGATGCATCTGAGAAGGATAGAATGGTACAAGTGAGGGCGATGCTTTCCACAGCGCCGGAAGTACAGAGCCTCGCGGGCAACATTGGAGACTCGGAAAAACTCATTCGGCGAGAGCAAGCCAAGGTCAAGAGCCTTAAGAAAAAGTTTGCCATGCTATTGCAGGAGGGCATTGTGATTAGAGAGGAGACTACATGATCGAACAAGCCCTTACAATTTTGGATAAGGTTACCCGCGCGACCAACTTGCGAGAAAAACGCGAGGAGCAGCTGCTCAAAGATCCCTCGACAGAGTGTCCGGAGGGATGGTATATGTGCGTACCGCCTTGCTTCAACGAAGCGCTGGATATAAAGCGGACCGAGCGCGTTAAGAACAAAGAGAAAAGCCGTATTTGGACGCAAGGCTCTTGGTTTTCATTCAACCGGGGAGACACCCTCTACGACAGTCCCGCCGGTTACAAGATATGGTCTGAAGCACTCAAGAACATCAAGCTTTGTGTGCAGGTGAAGGTAGCGTCTAGCGCGGAGCCCTCAGACGGTGCTTCTGAAAGGTTTTCGGGCTCCGTAACGTTCTCGATTCTGACCGGTAACAAAGACCGGAGCAAGATTGTGGAGCGTGCTGAGCATACAATGTCTCGAGATGATTTCGTTAGATTCCTGATAGCAGGTCCAGTCGAAGGTCTGAAGACTGAGATAGAGAGACTAAGACAAAGGACTTTGAATGACGGCTGACAGCAAGAATACACGTCATGTTTTCGCGCTGGCTTGTGTTGCATTGGCTATCAGCGTGGTACCCAGCGTGGTTTTGCTAATGCCAAACGTGGCCGCCCGCATTGGATTGACGGATTGGACGTTCTACAATTCCTGGGGCTGGGTCCCTGCACTTTGCCTTTCAGTTTACACGTTTTACCGCAAGCGCAAGTGGCGGCCCGCCTCGAAAGCTCTATCGCTTGTCACAACCCTTATCCTGTGGATTGCACTTCTGTTGGCTTTGCTATGGATGGCGCTGATTGTTTTCGGCTACGTAGTGTTGGGGGGGATTCATTAGGGCCAACTTCGGTCTTCATGTTGAGGATTACATAAGCAGGCTGGAGCAGAAAAGGTAAAAACCTTGTTTTCGGCCCAAAGACGGCGTTTTGGTTGTACCGTAAGGCATCCGGGCAGCGTGGCGAAGAAAGAAGGGAAAAGTAAAAAGGGAAAAGTGGGGTCGTTAGGTTTGAGGGTGGAGGTGAGATTGGGCGTGGATAGGTGGGTGCGACCGGCACCGCGCGGGGCGGGGGCTAAATCAGGTGGGCGAGGACGACAGGTGTTGTATGGAGACGGAGCATACGAGTAAGACTTGCGGGTATACGGTGACGTTGACGACGTACGGGACGTGGTTGCAAGGTGACAAGCGCGGATTTGTCAAGAATGGAAATGTGTTGAAGCCAAGCGAAGGATTGGAGCAAGCAAACAAGAGAAAGTCAAAACGAGAGCAGTTCAAGCTGAAGCGATGGCAACGGGAGGTAGTGAGAGAGGCCATCTTAGAGGAAGCAGAGAGAATTGGTGAGCAGATACTTGCCCTGTCGGTCTGGAGCAATCATGTGCACGTGGTGGTCAAAGAGGGCGGCAGAGCGGTGGGTAAGGTTGTTTCGAGACTGAAGAGTGCGGCGTATTATGCGTTGAAGAAGCGAGGATGCGAGGGACGCGTATGGACCAGGGGTTATGATAAGCGTTTCTGCTTCGATGAGAAATCGCTGAGGGAGAGGATTAGATATGTGGAGGCGCATGGCGAATAAGAGTTCGGAAAGATGCCGGATGGGGGAAGTTGAGGGAATCGGGGATTTGATTTATTATCAGTGTGCGAAGATTATGGCGAGGGGGGTACAGGCGGATGGTGATGGTTGTGAGTGGACGGCCGGGTGCGACCCCCGCCGCGCGGGGCGGGGGCTAAATCAGGGGGGCGGGAACGTCCAACACAGAATGCAGAAGACAGAATGTAGGTTAGACCCGCCGTGGAACTGGGGGCTAAATATGGGGAGCGGGAACGTCGAACGCCGGGGAACAGCTAACGCGCAACAGCAGAAGGGTTGTCTGGGAAGGGGCAAAAAGGTATGATACTTAAGGCAGGGGGGTGGGTGTGAAGCTGAATGTTATGGGCGGAAAGACAGAAAAGCAGGTTAGTCGGCGGGAGGTGCTAAGGTACGGTGTTTACGGCGGCTTCGGTTGCGGGCTTGGCCCGGCGCTGTGGTTGGGCGGCTGTGGAAAGGCCGGTAAGCCGGCGGCGCCGAAGGGTGCGCCGAATATCGTCTTTATCCTTATCGATGCACTTCGAGCAGACCGCCTGCCATGCTACGGTTATCCGATAGACACTGCGCCGAACATCTCGGGTTTAGCGGAAAACGGCGTATTGTTCAGAAAGGTTATTGCACCGTCGAGCTGGACGAAGACGTCGATGGCGTCGATTATGACGAGCCGCGAAGCGCCACGGCACGGGGTTCTGGGCGTCGAGCACGTTTTGCCGAAGTCACTGACGACGCTTGGGCAAGTGCTGTATGAGAATGGCTACTACAACATCGGCGTCAACGCGAACCCGTGGCTCAAGGCGAAGTTCAACTTCGCCGCGGGCTTTGACAGCTACAAGACCTTTGATTTTGACGGGGACACCGTTGTCTGCTGGGATATGAATACACATGCGCTGGCGGAATTAAACAAGACCGAGGCGGGGCGACCTGTGTTTTTGTACGTCCACGATATGGAAGTGCACGCGCCGTATCGTCCGGAGTCACCTTTTTTTGAGAAGCCGCCTTTGGCTATCGCCGGGCTGGGCATGCTGCCGGATTCGGAGATTGAGCATCGCTACCGAAAGCGAGGGCTCAAAGGCCCTGCGATACAGGAGAGGGTGATTGAGCTTTACGACGCGGACATAAAGACTTCAGATGCGGCGATCGGGGAGCTGGTTGAAGGGCTTAAGAAAGCCAGCAGATTTGAGAATACGATTTTCATCATCACCTCCGACCATGGTGAAAGCTTTCGCGAGCATGGCACGACGGAGCACGGGCAGAACCTCTATCCGGAGGTCTATGAAGTGCCGCTGCTCTTAGTCTGGCCGGGACATTTGCGAGGCCACACAGAAATCACCGCACAAGTCCGCTCAATCGATATAGCGCCGACGCTGCTCGAGTTGGCCGGTCTCGCACCGTGTGAATCATTCGAGGGTAAATCGTTTGCGTTGCTGGCCGACGAGCAAATCGGCAGCCGTCTGGCAGTGGCTGAGGTGGGCCCCAATGACTATATCCCCGAGCTGGAGTTTGTGGCGGTGATTTCAGCAGAACATCTGTATGTGAAAGAGAAGACAAGCGGCACGGTCGAGTTCTATGATTTACGGGCCGACCCCACCGCTCACAATAACCTCGGTCTTTCTCACCCGAGCGCATCGGCCTATGCCAAGCTTGCCGAGGCGGCAGGGACAGATGTGACTGCTGAGAAGATGAAACTTGACGAGCAGACCCGCAGACAGCTCGAGTCGTTGGGGTATCTGCGATAGGCGACTGCACGGGCATTCGGCAAATCAGAAGGGACACTTGTTACGCTCATTCAAGATAGCCGAGGGATTTTAATTTTTCGAGTTCTTCCTCGGAGAGCTGCTGTTCGGGGCCGGTGTCTGTGATACCGAGGCGGTCGTCTTTTCGCATAGACAGCAGCTTAGTTTTCATATTGGGGACGGTGGTCGCGTAGTCTGGCGAATTGATGAGGTCCTGTTCTTCTGCAGGGTCGGTCTGCAAATTGTAGAGTTCGCATGTGCCGTACAGGGGTGTGTAAATCATCTTCAGACCGTTGGAGACCAGTGAGAATTTAACGCCGTCGCTGAGCAGGGGCGACTTCATTTCGGCAAAGACCTCCGGGGGTTCGTCATATTCACGGCGGAGGTCTCTTCCGCGGTACGGTAACTGCGGTTCGACGCCGGCTATGTTCAGTATCGTGGGGGCGAAGTCTATCTGCTGAACGACATCGCTTCTGCGTCCGATGAAATCCCTGCCGAAGCGTATCATCAAAGGCACGTGGGTCATGTGCTGATAGAGCGTTTCACCGTGAGCGAAGTAATAATTGTGTTCACCCATACCCTCGCCGTGGTCGGAGGTGAGAATAATAAAGGTGTCGTCGTAGTAGCGGAGCTTTTTTAGTGCGGCAACGAGCCGTCCGAAATGCTCATCCTGATATCTCAGCTCACCTTCGTACTGAGAGACGTAGTAGTTGAAGTCGAGGTTTCGTCCGAGGCGCTGGTATGCAGGTATGCCGCCAATGCCGCTGAGCGAGTCGTTAAGTCGGAGTTCTCGCGGTTGCGCGGCCGGGTCGATGAACATTTTCGAGTACGGCTGGGGCGGCGTGTACGGCCCGTGCGGGTCCTGGTAATGAATCCACATAAAAAATCGTTCGCCCGAATAATCGGTCAGCATCTTTATTGCACGGTCGGTGGTGTATTGGGCGATACGTTCGGGCCACTTGCGAATGATTTCGCGCTGCTGCATAGCGTCATCGTAAACGGCAAATCCCTGCTCGTAGCCAAGAGTCTTGCGGAGCATATAGTTGCTTATGACGGCGGCGGTGTCGTAGCCGTTTCGCAGAAGCGTCTCGGCCACTGTCACCAAGCCGTTCGGCAATCTGCGGTTGGTGGTGACTTTGGTCTCGTGAGGCCAGAAGCCGGTCAGAATGCTGGCGAAGCTAAGACGGGTCTCCGGCGCGTGCGTCAGGCATTTTTCGAAGAGCAGACTCTCGGCGGCAAAGGCGTCGAGGTTTGGCGAAGTGTTTTTGGAATAACCATAGCAGCCGAGGAAGTCGGGTCTGACGGTGTCGATTGTAATGAGCAGGATATTGGGTCTGGCCCTTCGTCTTCGGCCGCACCCGCCGACAAACAGACCGCCCCCCAGTGTTGCAAGCCCGGCATAAAGCCCGGTTTTGAGGAGGGATCTCCGGCTTAAAGCATGATTTTTGACCGAATTGCTTCCTGGCACAGTCATAGAACCACTTACCTTAGATAACCCAAGCTCTTTAGCTTATCTGCCTCTTCTTGTGAAAGTGTAACAGGCCGGCTGCCCTGACGCGTATTTTCCGAAAAGGGCTTTAGCTTCTCGGCCAGTTTCGCGACAATATCCGTGCGAACATCTGATATATCGTTTTGTTCCTTTTCGTCACGAGCTAAATCGTAAAGCTCGTAGTTTTCGCTCAAGCGATTGTAGTGCAGCTTATAGCGATTGTTACGGACCGTCCGTTTAATGCCGTCCTGCTTATTGTTGTGGTCTGCTTCGGCAAAAATGAACCGCTCAGGAAGCTCCGCTGCTTCGTTGTGCCACAACGTACTGATATCCATTCCTTCGAGTGACATCGCAGATGTCAGACCGGCGAGTTTCAGAACGGTGGGTGTAACATCCACCAGGGTTACCGGCTCGCGTATTCGTTTGTTTGCAGGTATTCCCGGCCCGGCAATCATAAGTGGGACATGCAACAGTTCCTGATACTGTGTTCGTCCGTGTAGCACTCCGCCGTGGTCCAAAAATTCCTCACCATGATCCGAGGTTACTATTACAAAACTGCTGGCCAGCAATCCCTGTTTCTCCAGCAGCCCGAACAGTGTTACCATCCGGTCGTCAAGCTGATTTATCTCGGCGTCATACAGCCCGGTCAAGTACTTGACGTCCTCGGGGCCTAAGTTAAAGAACCCATTGCGAAACGCCATAAGCTGAGCGGTGCTGCCGTCCACAGGCCCTCTATAGTCAGCGGTGAATTTTGCCTCATACTCCGGAGCCGCCGAGTAGTTGCTGTGCGGGTCAAAAAAATGCAGAAACAGGAAGAACCGGTCCCTTTGATGTCGGCTAATCCATTTCTTCGCCGTCTGCACTATCTCAGCCGCCGACTCATTAGGTTCGCCACCCTCAGGAAAAAACGTGAATTCGCCAAAACCCCTGTCAAAACCGAATTTTCTGTTCAGATACAGTGAGTTCACCGCTGCTGCGCAGGCAAATCCTGCCCGTGAGAGCATCTGGGCAAGTGTCTGAACGTCCTTTGGCATGGGTCGCAACTCGTTGTTTAGTCCGAGCCGGTTCGGATAATAGCCGGTCATCATCGACGCATGAGACGGAAGCGTCCAGGGCGCCGGTGCGGACGCATCCTCAAACAGGATTCCCTGCGATGCAAACTTATCAAGACCCGGCGATGTGTCTTTGGCATAACCGTAGCAGCCCAGGTGGTCTGCCCGAAGGGTATCGAGCACAATCAGGATGATGTTCGGACCGGGCTTGACCTTCCTTCGGCCGCAGCCGCCAACTAACAGACCGCCCCCGAGTGTCGCCAAAGAGGCCGATAAGCCCTGTTTGAGCACCGAACGGCGGCTCAGCATACGGTCGCTGCCTTTGTTATGCGGCGTTGCCATAGATTCTCATATTCCTCTGTCTTACTATTCTCTATCGACAGTCGAGGTGCGTATGTTCGCAGAATATGCAGGGCCCGGATGAAGCAACGAGAGAATGAGGCAGAATTCTGTTGAATCAGCCCGCTATTGAGAGATAATTATAGGCCATAAGTTGCGCTGATTCAAGGACTTTCCACACCGGGTGCAGTCGAAGGTCTCGCAGGTAGGCAGCCAGCACCGGGAAAAACGCCCGGCCGACAGTGCAGGGCTCACTTAAGAGTTGGCGAGCAAATAACGAATATAGGGATATGACGACAGACGACTCCACCGAGCAAACGCAGTCGCAGATGCTTAGGAGACACTTGGCCTGGATAGGGCTTTGTGTTGTGCTGATACTGGCAGCTGCGGTAAGGGTCCGGCTGCTGGATGTGCCGCTCGAACGAGACGAGGGTGAATATGCCTACGCGGGGCAGCTCATCCTTCAGGGCGTGCCTCCTTATAAGCTGCTTTACAATATGAAGCTGCCGGGCATCTATGCGGCTTACGCCCTTATCCTCGCGGTCTTCGGTCAAACACATAGGGGTATTCATTTAGGGCTGCTTATGGTTAATTCGGCCACTATCGTCATCGTTTTTCTGCTCGGCAAACGGCTGTTCGGAGGGCTGGGCGGCCTGGCGTCCGCACTTGCGTTTGCTATTCTCTCGATTGGACCCGCTGTCCAGGGATTTTCCGCCAATGCCGAGCACTTCGTCATTCTGCCCGCTGTGGGAGGGATTCTGCTGCTGCTCAGGGCGCTCGATGCGAGGAAGCTGGGTTTTGTTTTTGCGTCCGGGCTGCTGCTCGGGATATCTTTCATTGTGAAGCAGCATGGGTTGTTCTTCGTTGCCTTCGGCGGAGCTTATCTGCTCTATCATAAGCTGCGGGCAAGTCCGAGAGACTACAAACAAATGGGTGTGTCGCTGCTCGTTCTTTTTGCCGGGGCGGCAGTACCCTTCGCAGTTACGTGCCTTATTCTGTACCTTGCCGGCGTTTTTGATAAGTTCTGGTTGTGGACGGTTGTTTATGCACGCCAATACGTTTTGCAAATACCGCTTGCCTCAGCTCCCCGTATTTTCATAATGCGAACCACCACACTTGTTGAGTCGGCATATCTTCTCTGGCTGCTGGCGGCGGCGGGTCTGGTGTCTGTGTGCTGGAGGAAGAAGAGCCGCGTTCATGCACCGTTCGCGGTGGGGTATGTTTTGTTTTCGTTTGCTGCGGTCTGTCCGGGTCTGTACTTTCGGCCTCACTACTTTGTCCTTTTACTGCCGGCGGCGGGGCTGCTGGTCGGTTCGAGCGCCGTGGCTATTCGGGAGCTGTTTGCTATGTCTCGGCTTTGGTCTGCCAAAACGGCACTTTCGATTCTTGTTGTTTTGCTGGCGGGTGTTAATGGGCTTTGGAAGCAGCGGACATACCTGGTGGATGCTTCTCCGGAGCGGATATCGCGCATGGCTTACGGTCCGAATCCTTTCATAGAATCGTTGGAAATAGCGAAGTTTGTCAGGGAGAACTCCGGGCCGGACGAGACTGTTGCGGTGATTGGTTCTGAGCCGCAAATCTACTTTTATTCGAAGAGACGCTCCGCGACGGGGCATATTTATACATACGCGCTGATGGAAGAGCAGACATTCGCACACGAGATGCAAGAGGAGATGATTAGCGAAATCGAGGAAAGTAAGCCCGGTTTCCTTCTGTTCGTGAATATTCCGACATCCTGGCTGGCGAGGAAGAACAGCGAGACGCTGATATTTGAATGGTTCAACGAGTACAGCCCACGACATTATGCGCTGGTGGGTATAGTGGATATTCTGGGTTCGCGCAAGACGGTCTATCGATGGGGACAGGAGTGCGTGGGATACCAGCCGCAGTCTAACAGCTATATAACCATTCTTCGAAGGAAAAGCTCTGGCCTGGGCGAGCCCTCGAATGCCGTATTACCTCCGGAGGGCTGAACACTTACGGCTTTATTGATAAGAGGCAAATTGCTATAATACGCGCTATGTTCGGTGACAAAAAAGTAGTAGTGGTGATGCCTGCGTACAACGCCGAGAAGACCTTGCGCAAGACGTACGACGAGGTAATGGCGCAGGGCATCGTTGATTTGGTAATCGTGGTCGATGATGCGAGCGACGACAAGACAACGGCCATTGCGTCCAAGCTGCCGAATACACTTGTCGAGACGCATCCGGACAACCTCGGGTATGGCGCGAATCAGAAGACGTGCTATAAACTGGCGCTTGAAGCGGGCGCGGACATTATTGTTATGGTACACCCGGACTATCAGTACACGCCTATGCTCATACCGGCGATGGCGTCGATGATAGGCAACGAGCTGTATCACTGCGTGCTGGCGTCGAGAATCTTAGGCGGATATGCGCTGAAGGGCAATATGCCGGTTTACAAATACATTGCAAACCGGTTCCTGACGTTGGCTGAGAATATTCTGACCGGCGCGAAGCTGTCGGAGTATCATACCGGCTACAGGGCGTTCTCGCGGTCGCTGCTTGAGAAGCTGCCGTTAGAGGCCGATTCCGACGACTTTGTGTTCGACAACCAGATGCTGGCACAGATTCTGTGGTTCGGCTATACAATCGCGGAGGTTAGCTGCCCGACGAAGTACTTTGCCGAGGCGTCTTCAATCAATTTTTCACGGAGTGTGAAGTACGGTTTTGGGTGCCTCTGGACGGGACTGAAGTTCCGGCTGGCAAGGATGAACCTTATCAGGTCAAAGTTGTTCCCGAGATAAGTGAGCGGCGCCAATCAGAAACTGCACGTTGTGCTTGTAGGGCTGGCCCTTGCGGTGACCACCGTAGGTGCTTATTCGTACCTGGCGAAATGCGAATTCACCAACTATGACGACCCGCACTACGTAACCGACAATTCATTTGTCAACACAGGGCTTTCTTACGAGAACGCCAAATGGGCTTTTACAAGCGGCTACCGGAGCAACTGGCATCCGCTGACGTGGTTGAGCCATATGCTCGACTGTCATTTCTTTGGGCTAAATCCCGCCGCCCATCATTTGCATAATCTGCTGCTGCACATTTTAAGCGCGTGCCTGCTGTTTTTGTTTTTCTACAAGGCAACGGGGAGTATGTGGAGTAGTGCGTTTGTCGCCGCCGGCTTTGCGCTCCATCCGCTGCACGTTGAATCCGTTGCCTGGGTGTCGGAACGAAAGGACGTGCTGAGCACGTTTTTCTGGATGCTGACGATGCTGGCTTACCTGCGTTATGTCAGAGGCCGGCGTGTTGGGTGGTATGTGGTGACATTGGCTGTTTTTGCGCTCGGTCTGATGGCGAAGCCGATGTTAGTGACACTTCCCTTCGTTCTGTTACTTATCGACTATTGGCCGCTGGGTCGCTTTGAAGTGGGAAGCACAAAGAGCCGGCCTGTGGCGTCAAGTTTGGCCGCCCGGCGCAAGGTCGTGTATCTGATTGTTGAGAAGGTTCCTATGCTTGTGCTGGTTGCCGCGTCGAGCGTCGTTACGTTTCTCGTTCAAAGAGGCGGCGGGGCGGTGGCATCGACGAGAAATCTGACGTTGGGTATGCGAATAGAGAATGCTGTTGTCTCGTATGTCGCTTATATTTGGGATACGATTTGGCCGAGCCGGCTTGCTGCGTTTTATCCTCACCCGCTGGATACTCTATCGATACTGCAAATAGCGACATCGGCCGGCCTGCTATTAGGCGTTTCTGCGGTGGTTGTACTCGCTGCGAAAAGGCACAAATACCTGCCGGTCGGGTGGTTCTGGTATCTCGGAACGCTTGTGCCGGTCATCGGGCTGGTACAGGTGGGAAACCAGGCACGGGCCGACCGATACACGTACATCCCGCTCATCGGTATCTTCATAATCGCAGCGTGGGGCGCTACGGAATTGGCCGGCAGAGTAAAACGCAGCAGGGTCTTACTTTCATCAGTTGGACTGGCTGTGATGCTCGGCTGGGCGATGATGACACATCTGCAGGTGCGTTACTGGCGAGACAGCGGGACGCTCTTTGAGCGTGCAATTGCCGTCACTGCTAAGAACCACGTTGCGCACACTCATCTGGCTCACTATCTGCGTGACGAAGGGCGGCTGGCCGAGGCCATCAAACAGTTTCAGCTTGCCCTGAAAATAAGAGCCGCCAACCCCGATGCACTCAACGGGCTGGGCCTGACGCTGCTGCGACTGGACAAGCCGGACGAAGCCGTCACGTGGCTTACAAGGGCGCTGGAGATAAATCCGGCATTCGGCGATGCGCTCGTCAACCTCGCCGTTGCGACGGCTCAGACGGGCGACAGCGAACGGGCTGCTGCCTACCTGCGCAAGTCACTCGCTATCGACCCGCGGTCCTACAGAGCACACGCCAATATGGGGATATTGCTTGGGCGGATGTCGAACACGGAAGAGGCGGTCGAGCATCTCGAGGCCGCTATACGTCTAAATCCCAACGAACATACAAGCTATTACAACCTGGGACAAATCCGGCTCAATCAGGGTGACCTGAATCGCGCGGCCGAGTGCTTCAGCAAGGCCGTTGAGGTCAAAGGCGACTATGCCCAGGCATACGACAAGCTGGGGCAGGTCATGGCGCGGCAGGGCGATATCGACAGGGCTGTTGAATACTACAATCGCACTATCGAAATTGACCCGAAGTTTACGGAGGCCTACTGCAACCTCGCAGCTTCATTGCTCGAGATGGGCAATACCGAGCGGGCAATCGCAGTGCTATCAAAGGCGGCCAATATCGACCCGAACTCGGTAAACGCGCATCTCTATCTCGGCCTCACGCTGGCCCAAGAGGACAGGTTCGTCGAGGCGACTGCACAGTTTCGCAGAGTCGTCGAGCTTAATCCGCAGATGGCAGCCGCCCGCGTTCATCTTGGCGTCGCACTGCGGTCGCAAGGGATGCTCGACGAGGCGATTGCCGAGCTAAGTGAGGCGGTGAAGCTGGACCCGAATCTACCCGTAGCACATATCCAGCTTGGAAACACACTTCTCGAAAAGGGGCGGCTTGCCGAGGCCCTTGAGCACTATGAGAAGGCGCGGGCGCTGGCCGATGACGATGCGAATGTGCTGAACAAGATGGCGTGGGTGCTTGCCGTATATCCCGATACTGAGTTTCACGACCCGCAGGCAGCGGTAAAGCTCGCGGCGCGGGCTGTAGAGCTTACGGCGGAGAGAAATGCGCAGGCGCTGGCTACGCTCGCCGCTGCTTATGCGACCGGCGGAGACTTCGACCGGGCCGTTGCGGCCGCCGAGAAAGCACTGGAGCTTGCACGCTTGTCAAATCGGGCGGAGCTTGCGGAAGATATCACCGGCCAGCTTGAGCTGTACAGGAACAAACAGCCGTACGTTGCCGGTAATGAGACGCCCGCACAGTGACATCGACGGTCGCCTTTTGTCAGGAGAGGTTTTGGACTGCGGTGGATGTCGGCGGTGAGAGCGGCTTGACTCGATATTCGGCTCTGTGTATCATTTTCACTGACTTATAATCGGCAGAAGGATATCTTTTGACAAGCAGTTGTACCTATGAATGATACGCCCGACAAGGATTTGGAGAAGACGAGCGAGCAAAGCGGCGAGCAGCCGGGCCGGGCCGATGTGAAGTCCGAGTCGCCTCTATTGGCTGCAAAGCGGTCGCGCGGGCTTGTGCGGCGAGCTGTGCCGGCGGCTATTTGCATTGCACTTGTTATTGTTACTATCGCCGTCTTTGGACGAGTGGCCGGGTATGAGTTTGTCAATTATGACGATGGTGACTACGTCTATCAGAATCCGATTGTTGCCAACGGCCTGTCAGCACAGGGCATCAAGTGGGCGTTTACGAGCACTTACGCGGGCAACTGGCACCCTGTCACGTGGCTGTCGCTGATGCTGGACTGCTCGCTCTTCGGGCCGAAGCCGGGCGGGCTTCATCTTGTGAACCTGGCGTTGCACGTTATCAGCACACTTCTGCTCTTTGTGGTCCTCATGAAGATGACCAGAGCCGTATGGGCAAGTGCTTTTGTGGCGGCTGTCTTCGCACTGCACCCGCTCCACGTCGAATCCGTCACCTGGATAGCAGAAAGAAAAGACGTTCTGAGCACGGTCTTCTGGATGCTGACGATGCTCGCTTACGCCTACTACGTCGAGCGACCGAAGGTGGGCCGTTTCGCACTTGTCGTCATCGCGTTTACTCTCGGTCTTATGGCAAAGCCGATGCTGGTGACTGTCCCGTTTGTTCTGCTGTTGCTGGACTACTGGCCATTGAAAAGAGTCCGACCGGCAGAGGCGTCTGAAGCCGGCGGCGAGCAGACCCCGCATCCGTCTGCTCAAACACCGCAGCGCTTATTACGCGAGAAACTGCCGCTATTCGCCCTGGCCGTGGTATCCTCTACCATCACTATTTTCGCTCAGCAAGGCGCAGGGGCAGTGACGACTATGCAGCGTATCGGCCTGCTTGAGCGCGTTGCCAATGTGCCTGTGTCCTACGCAACCTACATTGCGAAGATGTTTGTCCCGCTCAAGCTGGCGCCTTTCTATCCGTATCCTCAATCCATACCCGTTGCGTTTGCCGTTGCATCTGCGGTGGTGCTGGTGGTGGTGAGCATTCTGGTCGTTCGCCTTGCCGACCGATACGGCTATGCCACCTTGGGCTGGTTCTGGTATGTCGGGACGCTCATACCGGTCATCGGGATTATCCAGGTCGGCGACCAGGCGATGGCCGACCGATACACATACGTCCCGCTGATTGGAATCTTCATTATCATTGCATTTGCAGTCCGCGACCTGATAAGGAAATTGCCGCAGCTAAAAGCGGTGTGTGCGTTTGTTGCTGTGGCGGCTGTCGCTGCGCTATGGGTGGCTGCTCACCTGCAGGCACGATACTGGCAGAACAGCTTCACGCTTTTTGAGCACGCCCTGGCGGTTACGGAAAACAACTATGTTGCTCATTATTGCCTTTCCGAGCCGTTGCGCAGTCAGGGCAGAGTGGACGAGGCGATAGAGCACTGCCGGGAGGCGCTGGCGATAAGGCCGGACTACGTCGAGGCAATGAACGGGCTGGGCATCGCGCTGGTAGAGGACGGGAAGGCCGAAGAGGCGGCCGAGCAGTTCAAGAAGGCACTGCGGGTAAAACCCAATCTCTTCGCGGCGCATATGAATCTCGGCTCGGCTCTTCTGGATACGGGAGACGTCGAGAAGGCGACCGAACATCTAAGGGCGGCGGTTCAGCTTCGAAGCACGCCCACCGCTCGCATCAAACTGGCAGAGGCGTTCGTGTTTCAGCAGAGGTTCGACCTCGCGGCGGAACAATTGGCCAAGGTGCTGGAGCTTGAACCGAACGACCCGTTTGCGCACTATTCGCTGGCGTCGGCATACGTTCGGCTGGGCCAGAACGACAAGGCCGTGCAGCATCTGGCAAGAGCGATAGAGCTAAAACCGGATTTCGTTACCGCCTACAACGACCTTGGATATCTGCTTATGCACACAGGCGGCGTGCAGCAGGCCGTGGCGTGTTTCAGCAGGGCTCTCGAATACGACCCGACCTCGGCCAAATTGCACTATAACCTGGGCGTCGCTTTGACGGGGATGGGCAAGTTCGATGAGGCAGTTGCACAGTACAACATCGCCCTGGACATCAACCCGGACTATGCCAGTGTGCACAACGACCTCGCGGCAGTCCTGATAAGGCTCGGCCGGCTGGACGAGGCGAAAGAACATCTGGAGCGGACACTGGAGCTGGAGCCGGAGCATGAGAACGCCTGGAAAAATCTCGAATTCGTGCTTTCTCTCCAGCAGCAGCGGCAGCAACAGGAAAAACTGGTATTACCTGATTTGAACGATATACCTGTGGTGCCGCTGCCATGAGTGCGTCACCGGCTGTTTCGACAATACCTGCAAGACAAGAGCAGATGCAATTGGTCACAGCCGACACCTGATTTTGTCGGCTGATACGCGGCACTGATATTCACTCCGTTCGTTGATGAAAAAAAGAGACAGACAACACGCTGTTCTACTTGGCCTGGGTCTGGCGGTTCTGAGCTTCGGCGTTTTCTATCCGGTCCTTCGCTGCGAGTTTGTCAGCTATGACGACCCATCTTACGTCACGCAAAACCCAGACGTGAAGAGGGGGCTTACCGTCCGCTCGGTTGTGTGGGCTTTTACCACGCTGCACGCGCACAACTGGCATCCGGTGACCTGGCTGTCACATATGCTTGACTGCCAGCTCTTCGGCCAAAAAGCCGCTATGCACCACCTGACCAATCTGCTGCTGCACATGGCAAATACGGTGCTGCTTTTTCTCATTCTTGCTCGTGTGACTAAGGCGGCGTATGTCAGTGCATTCGTCGCGGCGCTGTTTGCCGTTCATCCGCTGCACATCCAGTCGGTGGCCTGGGTAGCGGAACGCAAAGACGTTCTGAGCACGCTGTTCTGGCTGCTTACGATGGCGGCATACATAAACTTTGCCGAACGTCCGTCGGCGAGACGTTATCTTTTGGCATTGCCGCTGTTTGCAGTCGGCCTGATGGCCAAGCCGATGTTGGTGTCACTGCCGGTTGTGCTGCTGCTGCTGGACTACTGGCCTCTCGGCAGATTGCAGTTGCGACAGGGGCGGAGCACCGCTGTGGTTGAGCGCCGTCAGGAGAGAAAAGGCGGTGTTTCGAGGCCGAGCCCGTGGCGACTTGTGCTTGAGAAGATACCTTTCGGCCTGCTTGCGCTGGTTTCGTGTGTGGTTACTGTTGTCGTGCAGCACAAGTCAGGGGCGATGGACATTGCGAGAAACATCCCTTTGTCGGCACGGATTGCAAACGCGGTTATTGCTTATGCCGGCTATTTGGGAAAAACGGTTTGGCCCGCACGGCTTGCTGTTTTCTACCCGCACCCCGGCAGTTCATTTTCTGTGGCTGAGTTAATCATCTCGGCTGTGCTGCTTGCAGCGATATCGGTTCTGGCGGTGGCGCTCGCCAAGAGAAAGAAATATCTCATCGTCGGCTGGCTGTGGTACCTGATAACATTAGTGCCGGTGGTAGGCATTGTCCAGGTGGGCAGGCAGCAAATGGCAGACCGTTACACATACGTCCCGCTCATCGGTATATTCGTCATTATTGCCTTCGGCGCCGCCGACATCGTGCGGCAGCTTAAGATTCAAAAAATCGTTACCGTGATTGCCGTGGCAATCGTTCTGCCGGCACTGGGCGTTGTCACACGAGTGAACTTAGCACACTGGCGAAACAGTGTGACGCTTTTTGAGCACGCGGTTGCAGTGACGGAATCGAACTCTATGGCACAGTCACAGCTTGGAGCTGCGTACCTGCGCAGTAACAAATACGACAGGGCAATTGAGCTTTTTGGCCTGGTGCTTGCAGTCGACCCGAACGATGCGGCTGCGAGGGGAAATCTGGGAGCTGCTCTGTACCGCAAAGGTCAATACGACCGTGCGGCAGGCGAATTTCAGCGGGCGCTGGAGCTAAAACCCGATATGCTTGAGGCCCGTATGAATCTCGCAACCGTGCTGGCCAGGCAGGGAAAGCTCGAAGAGGCGACCGAGCAGGTTCGCCGAGCTCTGCAAAGCCGCCCCGACTTTGCCCCGGCCCATCTGAACATCGCAATGCTGCTCTCAGAGCAGGGCCAGATTCAATCTGCGCTTGAGCACCTCGATAAAGTACTTCAGATCGACCCAAAATCGTCAGAGGCCCGCAAGTTGAGGGACAAGCTATTGCGGCAGAGCAAAGACAAGTCAGGCGGTCAGCAAAGGGAGCTGCCGCAAAATCAATGACGGCCCGCGCATTCAGCTCGCAGCTTGACAGCACCGGGCCGGCTCAATAAAGTGCTACCTATGCCGAAGTCCCTGTACATAATCGACGGTCACGCGCACATCTACGCCGCCTATTTCGTCCAGATGCGACAGCCATTAACAAGTCCTTCGGGTGAGCCGACACAGACGACCTATATCTTCACCGCGGCGGTGCTCGGCCTCATCAGGAGCCGAAAGCCCGATATGCTCGTCGTTGCGATGGACAGCAAGGTGCCGACCTTCAGGTCCGGGATGTATGCCGAATACAAGGCCCACCGTCCGCCGATGCCTGATGATATGCCCGCGCAGATTGACCGCATCGAGCAAATCCTGGAGACGATGAATATCCCTGTCCTGCGTGTGGACGGCTTCGAGGCCGACGATGTTATGGGCACACTTGCCAAAAAGGCCGCCGGTGACGGCATCGACGTGTACCTTTGCTCAAAGGACAAGGATTTTCTGCAGCTTCTGGACGAGCACGTCCGCGCGTTCGATATGAAGTCGGGGCTGGAGTTCGGCCCTGAGCGAATGCAAAAGGAAATGAAGATGTCACCTGAGCAGTTCCTTGATGTCCTGGCCCTGCAGGGTGACGCGTCGGACAATGTGCCGGGGGTGCCGGACGTGGGGCCGATGACGGCGCTGGCGTGGATTCAGCAGTACGGCTCACTCGATAATCTCTACAGGCACGCCGACGAAATAACCGGTAAGCGGGGCGAGAATCTGCGGGCGTCCAAAGACCAGGCATACCTGAGCAAGAAGCTCGTCACCATCGACTGCGGCGTGCCCGTGGATATCGACTACGACAAGTTCACACTTGAGAATCCCGACGAGGCAGGGCTGCGAAAGCTCTTCGACGAGCTTGGCTTTTCGCGGCTTCTGGCCCAGCTTGGTCTTTCAACGGGGCAGGGGAGCCGCACCGACAAAACCGCTAAACCATCCGACGCGCACGAGCCGGCGTCAGTCAAGACGGTAGAGCACGACTATCAGCTTATAGAGACAGACCGAAAGCTTGACAAGCTGGCTGCAGAGCTGAAGGAGCAAAAGCTCTTTGCGATTGATACAGAGACGACTTCAGTGCATCCTGTCAGTGCGGAGCTTGTCGGGATATCGGTTTCGTGGCAGCCGGGCCGGGCATTCTACATACCGGTAAAAGGGCCTATGGGGTCGAAACATCTAAGCGTCGGCCAGGTCCGGGCGAAACTCGGGCCCATACTCGCCGAGGCGAAGACAAAGAAGGTCGGCCAGAATATAAAGTTCGACATGATTGTGCTAAGTGGCGCCGAGATGCCGCTGGCGGGCGTGTACTTCGATACGATGGTGGCGTCGTACTGTATCGACCCGCTCAGAAAAAGCCACTCGATGGAGAGCATTGCCCTTTCGCTGCTGAATTATCGGTGCGTGCCCATCTCGGCCCTCATCGGCAAAGGCAAAAACCAGCTAACCTTTGATATGGTAGATATTGCCGCCGCAGCCGAGTACGCGGCGGAGGATGCGGACATTACGCTTCGGCTTCATAACTGTCTAAGGGCCCGCTTAGAAAAACAGCCCGATATAAAGAAGCTGTTCGAAGAGGTTGAGATGCCGCTGGTCTCGGTCCTGGCGGCTATGGAATACAACGGCGTGTATCTCGATGTTGCGTTGCTGAACACAATGTCCGGCGAGCTTGCCGAGGCCGTGGAGAAGCTAAAGGAGGAGATTTACAAATCTGCAGGCACCACGTTCAACATCGACTCGCCGAAGCAATTAGGCGAAGTCCTTTTTGACAATCTTGGCCTTGAGCCGGTTCGGCTCGGCAAGACCGGCAGAAGCACCGATGCCGCCGTCCTCGAGCAGCTCGCCGAGGAGCATCCGGTTGTGAATCTTATCGGCCGATACCGCCAGTTGACCAAGCTGCAGAATACTTATGTGGATAAGCTGGGGTTGTTGATAAATCCGAAGACCAGGCGCGTCCACGCCTCGTTCAACCAGACCGTCACCGCCACGGGTCGGCTTTCTTCCTCCGACCCGAACCTGCAGAACATCCCCATCCGCACGGATATTGGCGCGAAGATTCGCTCTGCCTTTGTCCCGGAGAAAAAAAGCGACTGCATCCTTTCGGCGGATTACTCGCAGATTGAGCTTCGGCTGCTGGCGCACTTTTCAAGGGACGAAGCGCTGCTGAAGGCCTTTGCCGAGGACAGGGACATCCACCGGTTTGTGGCATCGCAGGTTTATGATTGTCCCATTGATGAAGTGACATCGGAGATGCGCAGCCGGTGCAAGGCGGTGAACTTCGGCATAATCTATGGGCAGGGCGCATTTGGATTGTCTCAGACGACGGGGCTTAGCGTGGCCGAGGCGAAAAAGTTCATCGACGATTACTTCGCTCGTTACAGTTCTATCCGAGAGTTTATGGACGGCATCGTCGAAGAGGCAAGACGCAACGGCTACGCGGAGACCATCCTCGGCCGACGCAGAAAGATTCTGAACCTCGGCAGCAAAAACACAAACAAGCGAAACCAGGCGCGGCGCCTGGCCATCAATACCGTCGTACAGGGTTCTGCCGCGGATTTGATTAAGGTGGCCATGATTAACATCCAGCGGAAAATCGAAACCGAGGACCTGCCTGTCAGGATGATTCTTCAGGTTCACGACGAGCTTGTCTTCGAATTGCCCGCCGCCGAGGCCGACACTCACGCCCGGTGGATTGCCGACGAAATGACCTCCGCTATCGAATTGGACGTCCCCCTCAAGGTCGATATCTCCCACGGCCCATCCTGGTTAGCCGGCAAATAAGGAGTTCCTAATCCTGTTTCAGGCCGTCGTGCTGCTTGTCAGGTCATCCCACTCGATGCCGACCTTCTTGAGTGCGTAGCCGGTCTCTTTAAGGTAGTCGCCGTAGCAGACCATCCAGTGAAAGCCGTGCATTCTCCGAGCAAGCTCAAGACTGTCACAGGTAAAGCTGATATCGATTTGCGACCGGCAGATATCCATAAACGGCACGTCAACAATCTTGCCGGCAAGCCCGACCCATCGCTCGGACTTGAAGTCAGGCACAATGTTCGTCGTTATTTGTCCCTTCCGCATCTCCACCTTCGGCGCCGCGCCGTAGTCGGACTCGAAGTGCGTCATGATAATCGCCGGGTCGCGCTTCTCGCCGTCCATCTTCCTCGGAGCCGTGCAGTGTGCGAGCGTGATTATCCCGTCATGCGGATAGGTCGGGTCATTCAGAAACACCGGTTTGCCCGAGATATTCGCAAGCAGCACGCCCGATGGTATCACAACAAAGTCGGACTCGCAGAACGCCAGGTAGCCCTCGTCATTTAGAAGGCTCAGGGCCAGACAGGCGGAGGTTTCGGCCAGCGGCATTATCGTCCCCATGCAACCGTTAATCGTAATCGCCCGACAATCGGTCTTGTCCATCACCCTTCGGAAGACGTCCGTCAGCAGGAACGCATTTTCAACGAACTTCAGGTCGGTTTGCAGCTTGCAGCCGGGTTCGCTCAGGTATTCGGCCGCCCCGTCCTTTGCGCGTTGAACTGTTTTTGAATCGGCTCGTGCTTCGACGATGAGTTTGCCCAGCTCGTCATACGAGAAAGACACCATATCGAAATCCCACTTCTGCTTGACAAGCGCCGGGACCCTGCCCGCCGGCTGCGACCACCCCGAAGGACCTCCAATCGCGACTATCCTGCACCCCATCGTATTTTTGAGCCCGCACAGCCCGCGCAGCCGCCAAAGTATTTCATCCTGGCTGTCGATTACAACATCACCGTCATCGACTCCCTTTATCGCCAGAGTGTCGGTGTGCTGCCGCAGGAATCGCGGGCTTACGACCTCATACCACAAATACACCGGGCCGGACTTGTGCCGGCAGAAAATGATCATTGGCTTGCCTTGTTTGGCTATCGCGTCAAACACATCCGTCCATCCGCCGGCCGCATAAACGAGAAACACATCCGCCTCCCTTGCCCCGCGTACACCCGAAAGTTCCCGTTTGTTCCGGATATACGCCACGTCCGCAAACTCAACAGGAAAGTCCGCCTTTTCCTTAAGCGATTCAAGCTCCTTGGTAATCCGGCCAACCTCGCGTTTTGCATCTTCAACGCTCTGGATGCCGCCCCAGTTTCGCCAGCTTGTCTGATGCTTCGGCTGCGGTGCGTCGTAGATGAGAATCGGCTTAACCACGAGCGGTTTTCTCTGATAGCCCGGGGGTTTGTCTGCCGCCGTTGCCAGCGACGACCACGTCAACCCCGTTAGAGCTGTCCCCAACACCGTCATCTCACCGGCACCCTTCAGGAACCCCCTTCGGCTGATTCCGGACTGCGATTGCCCCCCGCAACCGGGACAGCACGTCCTTTTGGTTCGATAATCTTCTTTACCCATTTCTTCTGCTCCGTGACCTAATAAATAAATTTTACGCACATAGTATAATGCAGTACGACTGAATTGGACACTCAAAATTGGAGTCTGAGCGGGGGTATTTGTTGGCGGAGATAGACAGGGGACGGCTGCCGATAAAATGACCTGCGACGCACCTCTGAAGGTCGGTATTTCCCAGGTGCCAAGTTGGCTGGCAGAGAAGTAATGAGTTATTAGTTTCTGCTCTTTAGCAAAGCCACCCAATGTGAGAGTGACGGGGCTTGTAGCGTGACGGTGTTGCCGGTTTGGATAGTCTTGCTTTGTGTCCACACGCTTTTTTTGATGTCAAGCCATTTGATTTCAAATGTGCGTTCGGCGCCGGTTAAATCAAGGGCAACTGAGCCGCCGTATGGGAAGTACACGGCATACTGCTCGCCTTTGATATGAGTTAGAAACGCCTCGTTGTTATCGCGAGCCTTTAGCAGGGTACTCTTTGAATCAGGGACGGCCCCGAAGATATCGAACTCGGCGAGCAGCATTCGCATACTCTTAATATGGGCCTGTGCGTCGGCGTTTAGCCCGATGCCGGCGGGGGGGCGGTGGAACCTGCTCGAAGCAAGTCCGCCGATGATGTTCCGCCAGAATCGCTCGGTGCCATCCCTCGGGCCGTTGCACCACCACATATTCGCGGGGCCGCCGTAAATCTTAACGCAGTTGATGGGCCTGACCTTGCCCGTGCGCTCAATCCAGTTGCGAACATACTGGCCCGTCTGCCAGTGAATCTGCCCCTGCTGGGTGTTGTGATTCGAGATATCTACGAAGCTGAATAGCTCGGGATGGTCGACGGTGTATGTTTCCTGCGGCCACTGCCAGAACGGATGTGGGTCGGGCGGGGTGGGCTTAACGCCGCCGACCTTGCCGTCGGTCGGGTCCCATTTGTCCCACGTCTGTGTCAGCTCAATCTCAACGCCTGCGTCTTTGGCCTTGTCCAGGACGAACCCGGCCCAGTACCACACCCACTTCGGGTCATTGTTGCTCTCGTTGTCGATTCCATAGAGGAGATGGTTGTACCGCAGCGAAATGCTCAGCAGCTTTTCTACGAAGCGCTGTTGGTACTGTAGCACCAACTTATTATCCTTCAACTGCGGGGCCGTCTCGAAAAAGGGCTGATGCCTGGCCCAAGGGTCATAATCCACCCGCTCGGTCAATCCTGAATCGGCCGAAGTGTAATTTATATTGTTCTTCGGATTCCACGGATTCATGCCCCATCGCTGGGGCCTGTAGAAATCATACGTTGCCCATATTTCGACCTGGGGGATGATTTCACGCTTTTTGGTCAACTGAAGCAGTCTCTCGAACCTGCGCCAATACTCATCATCCCACTCGTTCAGGTCGTACAGTCCGGTGGTATCATCCTCTGCAAACGGCCACACGTTCCCCGGATCTCTGCTGGACATCGTGCAGCGCACGTAGTTGCCGCCGACGCTCTTTAGCAAATCGAGATTCACTTCGAGATTGGCGATTTGAAACAGATTGTCTTCGACCGTACCGCCCAGCAGCAGAACCGGCTCACCTTTGTACTGCCAGTAATGCGGATTCTCAGTATAGGGCTGAATCCTATCACCGTCCAGAGCCGATGCACTACCACAAACTGCAGCCAGCATCGCCAAACTTATCAATCGCATAATCAAACTCCAATTATCGGTACTCGGTTACACGCCGAGTTTTTTCTGCCACCATTTCAAATACTCCTCGTCACTCACGTCCGGGTGCAGACCTCGCTCGCGCATCTGATTTTCATAGCGCTCAATCCGTGCTGGGTCACTGGCTCGAATCGTCTGTTCATCCTCCATTATATGTCCCTGGTCGCGCGTCTGTGCAATCCACTTATCGAGCACGCCGCGCAGCTGCTTGAGGGTCGTGGTGTGGGCGGCGTCTTCAGCAAGATTGTTAATCTCATCAGGGTCATTTTCCAAATCGTAAAGCTCCTCAGCAGGCCTCGTCGGCGTCATCCAACGCTGTTGAGCAGGTGTCAATTCCCCCTGTTTGTGCAGAACGTTCATCAACGTCAGCACCGGGTACTGCAATTTTTTGTAGTAGTTCGGCTGGGTGTAGGGCCGCTCCGGGAGAAAATTGCGAATATACTTGTACCGCTTCGTCCGCACGCACCTGATCCTGTCCACCGTCCAGTCGCACCTGTCCCTCGCCGCGAATATGTAATCCCGCTGTTTTGCATCCGGCCCCCACAACGTCTGTCCCTGAAGATGGCTGGGCCGTTCTATCCCGCACATCGCCATCGACGTCGGCCCAAAATCTATTGCACTGACCAGGTCATCTATGACGGTTCCTGCCTTTATTTGTCCCGGCCAGCGAATAATCAGCGGCACATAAATTCCCCCGTCATAAAGCCACTGTTTACCGCGTACGTGGGGCCGACCATGGTCGCCGAAGAAAAACACAATCGTATTGTCACTGAGCCCATCCTCCTCTAATCGCTTCAACACCACGCCAACTTTCGCATCCAGCACCTGCACCGTCTCTAAATAATCCGCCCAGTCCCGTCGCGTCACCGGATGGTCCGGATAGTAGGGGGGCATCTCGACTTTCACCGGATCCACCGGATAGCGTTTGGTCCGCTGGAACTCCCTGTGCGTCTCGTAGAAATTCACTTGCGCAAAGAATGGCTGCCCCGCCTTCCGTTGCCGCCAGTCCGTCCCGTCGAAAGGCCACTCCACCGCGAAATTAAAATCGGTCTTTCCCTTTCTCTCCCATCTGCCTCCCCCGCAGTTGCAGGTGTAGTACGCGGCCTCTCTGAAGTACTCCGTTATCACCCTCACCGGCTCGGCCAGCCTGTAGTCATCGTGCCGGTGACTGCGATGATTGTGCGCCCCGATGCTCGTCTGATACATCCCCGTCATAAACGCCGACCTGCTCGCGCTGCACACCGGCGCCGTCGTAAACGCATTTGTGTACCTCGCCCCCTCACTTGCCAGCCGGTCAATGTTCGGCGTCCGCACAATCTTGTTACCGTAACACCTGAGGTCCGGGCACAAATCCTCCGCAATTATCCACAGTATGTTAGGCCGCTGCGCTGCCTTGCCGTCACTAAAACTGCCTGCACATCCGCCAAGTAAAGAAACCGCCCGGATACCCGCCGCCTTAATAAAATCACGCCTGTCAAGAGAACACATCTTATCTACTCCTCAAAATCAACCAAACGCCTGCCCTGAGTATAACTTCGCCTCCTTTGATAAAGAAGAAAAATGCCGGCTCTCAGGCACGTTCAGTTCGCAGAGGTCGCGGGAGATGGCCGTGCTGTTGCTCGGCACGCCCGTTTTCCGCCCTGGCTTTTCGTTGTGGCTACGGCGAGTTAGTGCTAAAATGTGCTGTAATTATACGTGTCACGATAGCAGGTAATGGCTGAAGGAGTTAAGAAAATGAAAAGAATGACAATCATAGTTGCGATGACTATTGCAGGTTTGGCCGTTGTGCTCATTTCAAGTGCGATTGCTCAGACAGCCGGTATGGATACGGACGCCGGACAGGCAACTGTCACAGCCAGGGTTCCGGCCAGACCAAGAATGAGTTTTATTACATTCGCCGAGTTCTACCTGCGCGATGAGACGCCCGTTTCCGGCAGAGTCGTCTCCGAGGACAAAAATCAGATAATCGTCGAAGTGCCCGTCGGCAGCACGCTTGCCACAAAGGCGTACAGCAAAAGGGAAATCGATACCAGAACGCTTAACAAGCGCAATGTCGCCGAATCCAGATACTACAGCGATATGGCACAGTATTTCGCCGCCAGGACCTGGGACTTCAGAGACGACCCGGACGATTTTATCCAGGCGATTCGCTGCTACGAAAAGGCCAAACAGGCCATCGAAGACTCCGGGCGAGCCGACGAGGCAAGCATAGAGCAAATCGAGCGGGGAATTCAAGAGCTACAGCAGGATAGAGATATCTGGCAAAGGGAGGTCCAGTCACGCACGCAGCTCAAGCAGCTTGAGTTCGAGGCCGAGGCCCAGAAGAGAATGCGACAGCTCGAAGAGCGCGTTGCGGAGACGAGCATCCAGCTCGCCGAGAGCATGAAATACCTCGATAAGACCACGGCCACCATCGCCAACCAGTACGGCAAGCTCGAACAAACCGTCACGGAAATCAACAGGAACACGGTTCAACAGCTTCAGCTCTTAGATGCGCGAATTCAGAGCAACAGGGCGGCCATAAACGACCTTTGGTATCGCGGCTGGTTTTACCGCACCACCCCGAGCCCGTAAGAGCAGAAGCGACGGGCGCAAAAAGGGCGGAAAATGCTCGTCTTGGCCGAGCCGACTTAAAACTGCTGTGCGATTTGCCTGGCCTTTTCGATGGCCGCCTGCTGTTTTTGCTGGGCAACGTCGCCGCCGGTTAATGTCGGCTCGACAACCACAGAGCGAATATCGGTAAAGCCGATAAACCCAAGTATCAGCTCCACGTACTTCTTCTGCATATCGAAGCCCTCGGCCTGTGACCCGGCAGGATATTCACCGCCGCGGGCGTACACGACCAGAGCCGGCTTGCCCGTCACTAATCCCTTGTAGTTGCCGCCCTCATCGACCGTGAACGTCAGCCCCGGCTGGACAATGATGTCGATGTATTGCTTTAGCCGATACGGAATCGAGAAGTTCCACATCGCAACGGCAAGCACATATTTATCCGCGCTCTTGAACCGGTCTATTATTGCGACGACCTCCTGCCATGCGGTCTTTTCCGCGGGCGTGTGGTCCTTGCCGTGCATTATCTTGTATTTGGCTGTCACCGTCGCACCATCGAATGTCGGCAGCTTTTCTGCAAAGACATCGAGCACCTCTACCTCATCGCGTGGGTTTACCTTTTTATACGCCTTGACAAAGGCATCTGCCACCGCTATCGAGTGCGACCTGTTGCCCCTCGGCGACGCCTTGATATAAAGCACCTTGCTCATAATCGTGCCCTCCGTAAAGCAAACACATTCTTATTTGTCTCACGGCGCCCTATCAGATTATGCTGCCAGATTCCCATTTCGCAGCATTGCTGTCAATCTATCTCTCTATACCTACACCCCGGCCGGCGCGTTCGCCTAAAATCCCCAGTCGCTCACGGCGCAACCTGGCGCGACGCAGGCAGGTTGTCCTGCGCACACCAGAAATACTTGACGCCAATAAGGTGCCCGCGTACCATTATAACCACAACCGGCAAGTCCTTGAGGAGTTTCTATGCAAATAGGTTCCTGACGCGTGATACGAGGATAGGATGAAGAAATATGCTATTGCTTTCGTATGCACGGCGCTGCTGTGTGCGATGGTTGTGTGCTGGGACTATCAGCGCGCGGGGCCCGGTATGGCTCTACCTTTCAGGAGTGTAGAGAACTTCACAAGGACCGAGGAATTGCTCAACAGCACTCTTGGGAATGAGGCACTGCGTCATATACTTGAGCGAGAAGGTCCCGTCACGCTACCGATTTTTCTCCAGATGCACTTGGTCAGTAACAGAGAATTGGTAGCTGACCCAACCTGTCC
Organism: uncultured Pirellulales bacterium; assembly: GCA_964514115.1. Taxonomy (GTDB): domain Bacteria; phylum Planctomycetota; class Phycisphaerae; order Sedimentisphaerales; family Anaerobacaceae; genus CAZEPI01. The sequence goes on from CAZEPI010000013.1 coordinate 42,948, forward strand.
TTTTTGCCTCATCCGCAAGGAGAAGGAGATTCTCGTTTTCGACAGGCAAGGCGGGCCTATTGACGCTGTGTCCCTGTCGGAACTAGGGCTGGAGCCCGAACAATATGAATTTGACTACTTCATCGGGGCCTCACCGATAAGGGCTTGGGTTGGCTTGAGAAGTCGCGTCAGGAAAACCGCCGACGGACACTCTTTCAGGTTAGACGGTGTCGTGGAGATTCGCCTGGATAGCACAGGTGTGGAAGGTGTCGTGCATCAGGTTGGGCATTATGGCTGTGCTGCGGTTGATACCGAACGGGAAAAGTGCTATCTGATCGATAACGATTACCGTCCTCATAAGACTGAAATACGGACATATGACCTAAAGGCGGCCACGGTGGAAAGCACCGCCACGATTACGGGGTTCCACAATCCTTTCTATTTTGTTGACTATGACGATGACGATAAGTTACTGCTTTCAGGAGGGAAGTGGGACGAAAAACCGGCTGTCGTTGTTTTCGACCTCGGAACTGGTGAAGCAATGGAGGCGGGAGCAGGAACCCGCGCACGGTGGGGGGGAGATGGTTATGCATACTTCACTCGCGGCTCCACGCAACTGTGGCGGTGGCGCGAAGGCAATCCGGACCCCGGACCGGTCTACCTCCTCACAAAGTACCCACGGGAGGGACCAGTCTTTAGACGGGGAATCTGGGTTGGGAGAGACCGCAACTTTCTCGCATTTTACTATAGCGTTCCTTCGTTCATAAGCGGCCGCAGATCAGGATTGGTACTCTTTGACCTGGCTGAGAAAGAGTACCGTGACATTCCCAAGGGAACCTTCAAGTGATAGCTTGGCAGGCTGAGGCCTGCCCCCATCGCTTGTCTTAGTTGCCCAGTGCCTGCTTGACGCTGCCGACAAAGTGCGAGACTGCTGCTGCGGCTTTTGTCTTGTCTGCGAGATTTTCTTCGATGAGGGAGACGATTTTCGAGCCGATGATGACTCCGTCGGCGCCCGCTGCCGCGACGGTTTTTGCGTGCTCCGGCTTGCTGATACCGAAGCCCACGCAGACGGGGACGTCCGTCAACTTCTTTAACCTGCCCACAAGACCTTCCACCGCACCTGAAAGCTCTTCCCTGCTGCCCGTGACCCCCAGAAGCGAGACCGTATAGATAAAGCCGGTGGTCTTTGAGGCAATCAGCTTCATTCTCTCTGTCTCTGTATTGGGCGTTATCATAAAAACGGTATCGACGCCCGCTGACTTTGCCGGGCCTGCTATCTCGTCCGCGTCGTCGATGCTCAAATCCGCAACCAAGACGCTGTTCACACCGGCCTCATGAAAATCCCTGAAGAATTTCTCTGTGCCGTATTGATATACAAGATTGTAATACATCAGCAGGCCGATGGGGATGTCCTTGTATTGCTTTATCTGGCGAATGAGCGCGAGTGCCTTCTTTACGGTCATACCGCTGCTCAGCGACCGAATATCCGCCTTCTGTATTGTCGGCCCATCCGCTATCGGGTCCGAAAACGGTATCCCTAACTCCAGAATATCCGCCCCGGCGTCGATGGCTGCCTTGACGATATCGACGCTCGTCTGGTAATCCGGGTCGCCGACAACGAAAAACGGAATCAACGCCGCTCTGTCTAATCCCGAAAAGACTTCTTTATACGTTTTCATTCACAATGTCCTCGTTGCAAGTCATTAATCCGACTTCGTCCCGATAAACGGCACCGGGACTTCGTCGGACAAGTTATCAATTACTTATCCATCACCGGCCGATGCTTTTCGACAATGCCCACGTCCTTGTCGCCCCGGCCGCTCAGGTTCACAACCGCTATCGTATCGGCACTTAGTTTGCCCTTCCGGCTCATCAGATAAGCCAGAGCGTGCGCACTCTCCAGCGCCGGCAGTATGCCCTCGGTCTTGCTCAAAAGCTCAAACGCATCAAGGACATCTTCATCCTCGGCCGCGACGTACATAGCCCTGCCGGTATCTTTCAGCAAGCAATGCTCGGGACCTACTGCCGGGTAATCAAGACCTGCGCTTACCGACTCGGTCTCGTATACCTGTCCTTCTTTGTCCTGCAGCAGGTATGCCCTGGCGCCGTGAAGTATCCCGACCTTGCCCGCAACCAAGCTCGCCGCATGCAGGCCGCTGCTCAAGCTCCTGCCGCCCGCCTCGACCCCAATCAACTGTACGTCTTCGTCGTCGATGAAGCCTGAGAAAATGCCGATAGCGTTACTCCCGCCGCCTACACACGCACACACTATATCGGGAAGTTTGCCAATCTCGTTCAAGCACTGCTGCCTTGCCTCTGTACCGATTACGGTTTGGAAGTACCTGACTATCGTCGGATATGGATGGGGCCCGCACGCCGAGCCGAAAAGATAAAACGTATCCGTCACGTGAGCCGTCCAGTAGCGAAGGGCATCGTTTATCGCGTCCTTCAGTGTCCCCGTGCCGCCCTCGACGTCTATTACCTCCGCACCGCAGAGCTTCATCTTGTGCACGTTGACGCTCTGACGTTCTATGTCCACCACCCCCATAAAAATCTTTGTCTCCATACCGAACAAAGCGCCTATCATCGCAGTGGCGAGCCCGTGCTGGCCCGCGCCCGTCTCGGCAATCAGCTTGGTCTTGCCCATATACTTTGCCAAAAGGCCCTGGCCCAGGGTGTTGTTGACCTTATGGGCCCCGCCGTGCAGAAGGTCCTCACGCTTGAGATACACCTTGCAGCCGACGTGCTCGCTGAAGCGCCTGGCATAGTACAGAGGCGAAGGCCGACCCGCATAATGTCTCGAAAGGTCGTCGAGTTCCGAGGCGAAATCGTTGTCCTGACTGAATTGATAAAACGCCTGCTCAAGCTCCTCCAGCGCCGGTATCAACACCTCCGGTACATAGAATCCGCCGTAACCTCCGAACCTGCCTTTCTGCTTCATAGTTGATTTCCTAACCTATTAAGTGACGGATATTCTCAAATAGCGCCTGCATCTTCTTATGGTCCTTCCTGCCCGGCTCCGACTCGACTCCGCTGCACACGTCAATCCCATACACGCCTAACTCCACCGCTTTGGCGACGTTGTCCGGATTGACGCCGCCGGCCAAAAAGACTCGCTTGCCGATGTGCCCGACGATGTTCCAGTCAAACGTAAGCCCGGTCCCTCCGTATTTCTCAGGGTCGAATGCGTCGAGCAAAATGGCGTCGGTGTAATACTCTTCCGCTCGCGCGATATCATCTTTGTCCTTCACCCTTATTGCCTTCATCGTCCTTACATTAATGGTCCTGAACTGCTCGCAGAACTCCGATGTCTCGTCTCCGTGAAGCTGTATCCAGTCAAAATAGCGGCCCGACAGCGTCTCCTGAATCCGGCTCAGTGATTCGTTCACAAACAAGCCGACGGTGTCGACAAATGCAGGCAGTTTGCCGATTATCTCCTCCGCCTTGTCCGTCGTCAGATAACGTGGGCTTTTCTCGTAGAAATTGAAGCCGAGCAGGTCCGCCCCCATATCGACAGCCGCCATCGCATCGTCATAATTCGTAAGGCCGCAGATTTTCACCTTCACAATCAGCATCTGTTCTGTTCGCCCTGCACTCCGGCTTATGCGTTCGAAACCTCGATTAACTTCTCAAGTGCCGCCATTGCCTTGCCGTCGTCCACCGACTTATTCGCAAGCTTTATCCCCGTCTCGAAATCGTCCACCAAACCGCCTACGATAATACCCGCCGCCGCGTTTAGAACAACAATGTCCCTGCGAGGCCCTTTCTCCCTGCCGCTCAGGACGTCTCTGATTATCCGGGCGTTGGCGATGGCGTCACCCGTTTGAAGCTCGTCTATTGCGGTGCTGGATATCCCAAGCTCTGCCGGGTCCAACTGCATCGAGCGAATCTGTCCGTCGCGCAGCTCGCGTATATCGGTGACGCCTAAGATGCTTATTTCATCCATACCCTGGCCGTGTACGACCATTGCCCGCTCTGCCCCAAGAATCTTCAGCGTCTCTGCGATTCTATCTAAAAGGGCGGCGTCCGCTACTCCCATAACCTGCGCCTTGACGCTCGCCGGATTTGCCAGGGGCCCTAATATGTTAAAGGCCGTCCTGAAATCCAAACTCTTGCGAATCGGCTGGACAAATCTCATCGCCGGATGAAACTTCGGCGCAAACATAAAACCGATGTGTGCCTGACGAATGCATTCAGCAATAATGTCCGGCCCTGGGTCGATATTCACACCCAGCTCTTCAAGAACGTCTGCTGAGCCGCATCTGCTCGTTATCCCGCGATTGCCGTGCTTCGCCACGTATGCCCCAGCGCCCGCCGCCACCAGCGCCGCTGCCGTCGATATGTTGAACGTTTTCACTGTTGCTCCGCCCGTCCCGCACGTGTCAATCAAATGGTCAACCTCAACCTTCACCGCAACGGCATGGTCGCGAAGCGACTGAGCCAGCCCCGCTATCTCTGCGCTCGTCGCACGCTTCATCCGCATCATCGCCAGAAACGCCGCAACCTGCACCTCCGAGACCTGGCCGGCGAATATCGTATCCTGCAGCTCCTTTGCCTGCTCGAATGTCAGGTCCCTGCCCTCAAGTATTATTTCGAGATAGCTCGTTATCGTTGCCATAATTCAGCTCCTGACTTTGCTCTTTCTTTCCGCCGCGATTCTCAGGATATTCTCAATGATTTTTCCGCCCGCCGGCGTCAGTATACTCTCGGGATGAAACTGCACCCCGAAAACAGGTAGCTCCCTGTGCCGCGCGCCCATGTTGATTCCTTCAAACTCAGCCGTCTGCTCAAGACAACCGGGCAACTCAATCGAACACAAGCTGTGATATCTGCCGGCCTGGAGCGGATTCTCAATCCCCTCGAAAATGTCCTTCTCGTTGTGCGTCACCCTCGAGGGCTTTCCGTGCATCGGCTCGGGGGCATGGCCTACCTTGCCGCCGAAGTACTGCACGATTACCTGATGCCCCAGGCAGACACCGAATATCGGCAGCTTGTTCCTGAAATAATCCACCGCCGCCAGTGACACACCCGCAAAATCCGGTGTCCCCGGCCCGGGAGATATCACGAGAAGGTCGGGGTCAAACTCCTCTGCCACTTTCTTCAAATCCTCGAGCGGCGTGTCTGCCCGATACACCTTTGCTTCGCATCGACGCTTCGTAAAATCATCGACCAGATTATAGGTGAAGGAGTCAAAATTGTCGATGAACAAAACTCTTTTCGCTCTGTCTTCCATAGTGCCCTCCGCGTTTGTCACTTGCCTGTTATCGCCCGCATACAAGAGCCGGCCTTGTGTTCGGTCTCCTCGAACTCCGTCTTGGGGACACTGTCGTGAACAATTCCCGCACCGACTCGAATATACGCCGTGTGGTCCTTTATCTGTAAGCTCCTTATCGTGATACAACTGTCGAACTGCGCGTCCACCGTAAGATACATCACCGCACCGCCGTAATAGCCGCGCTTTGTCCGCTCGAGCCGGCGGATGATTTTCATTGCCTCAATTTTCGGTGCTCCGGTCAGTGTCCCCATATTCATCGTCGCAAGGTATGCGCTCAGGGCGTCCAGATTCTTTGCCAGTGTCCCCTTGACGTTGCTCACAAGATGCTGCACCGACTCGTATTTCTCCACCGTCAAAAGCTCGGTAACAACTCTGCTCCCCGGCTGGGCGACCCTGGCAATATCGTTCCTTGCCAAATCGACCAGCATCATATGCTCTGCGAGCTCTTTGCGGTCTATCTTCAATTCCGCCTCGTACCGAAAATCAATATCGGTATCGAGCCGGCCGTTCGTCCTGCCCCGGGGCTTTGTGCCCGCGATGGGCCGAATTTCAACGTTTCGCTCATCGGTCCCGCTCACCCGCAGATTAAGCTCCGGGCTCGAGCCCAACAGGACCGTATTCGGCGTATGTAAATAGAACATATAAGGCGAGGGATTTAGCCCCCTGAGCCGCTTATAGACATCCAGCGGCTCATCCGCACACGGCTCGATTTTCGTCCTGCTCAAAACCACCTGAAGTATGTCACCGTCAAGGATGTGCTGCTTGGCCGTGCGAACCATTTGTTCGTAATCCTCCTGCTCCATATCCGTCGAGCTCTCGGGAAGCGCTGCCGTATATTTCTTACCCCTCGGTGTCTCAAAACGCGCGATGTTCGCATAATAATCGAAGCACTCCTGCGCCTCGGTTATCGCCGCCTGCCTGTCGCCGTTTGTTATCATCACATTCACAACCACGTACCCCTGGTTGTGCTCATGGTCCATCAGAAAGATGTTGTCCGCAAAGTAAAGCTCGTAGTCGGGGTTCTTCAGGATGTCTTCCTTGTTCGCAGGCAGCTTCTCAAACTGGTCGATGAAATCGTAGCTAAGTGCCCCGAGAAGCCCGCACGTTACACGAAACGGCTTGCTCGCCAATCGAAACGCGAACGCCACCGCACGCAGCACGTCCATCTGATTCGTTGCCCTGAGCCGCGTCTGCTCGTCCACAATCCCATCGTGCCGCTTTATCCTCCCGATTATCTCGGTGCCCTCAAAATCCACCTTCTCGCAAAAGGCAAATCGCTCGGCGTTTGCCGTAAGATACGCAATCATCCGCCTGCCGGTCTTGGAGAGCGCTTTTACGCGAAACTCTCTGCCCGTTCCGGTAAGATAAAGGGCGGGCTTTGCCGTCCCGAAGCTAAGCGCGCTGCTGCCTTTCATATACTCGCGCGACTCGAACAGACAGCAGTTCTCTGCCCGCCCGTAGTCGCTTATCTTGGCGAAAAAGTCCATCGGGTCGGCCATATCCACCTGCCGAACGATAGGCACTATCTGCCCCGGCTTGGCGTTTAGTATTATCTGCTTATAGTCTTCCATTTTCCCCTCAAGCTAAAAATTGCCTCTGTCATACCAAATTGAGAGCAATTGCCAACAAAAAAACGGCCTGCTGAAATCTATCCAACAGGCCGCGTTTAACACGCTTAACGGATTTCTCTCTATAGCAGTTGTCCGCTCGCCTGCCGGCTATCCAACAGGCCACCACCATACCCAACTGTTTCCACGGACTACCTGCCTCATAATCAATACAGTATACTACACCTTGCCGTTTCTGTCAACCCCTCAATTGCCCGCGTAGCAAAAATTTTTCAACCGTCCAATAATCTCACTGCTCTTGGCTGCTGATAACCGGATGAATCACCGCCTTATTCTGAAATACCCTCGCCCGCCACATTCTCGGGTCCGGGCGTCCAAGCTCCCTATCTACCTCCCTCAACCTCAACTTCTGCCTCTCAAGCCAAGACTCGTGGTTACGCAAGTCTTTCTCAAGCTCGGGAAGTCTCACATATCGCTTGTACCACGCCTTTTCCCTTGTAAGAATCTTCTCCATTGCTTCTTTCCTTGTCTGCTCTACCTTCATATCCTGAAGACACCCAACTTGCCAGTCCTCAAGGGTTTCAATTGCATCGGCCACCTTCTCTCTCTTCTCATCTGAGATATCCCCTGCCGTGTCTCGCAGGTTTTTGAGCCGGATGAGCTCATCATTCGTCGCCTTCAGTTTCCCGTTGTACTCGGCAAGTTGGATACTCATCCGGTCAATAGAGTCGGTGGTCTCGGCAATCCTTTTGCTGTTGGCTTGCCTTTCTTCGAGGCCGCTCGGCAGACCTGAGAGCTTATCCCACCACTCGGCTGCGCCTTCCTTCAGCGCCTTAATCTCCTCCTGAACCTGAGGGATTCTCTCTCTGTACCTGTCCATCTCTTCACGTATCGCCGCATACTCATCCTGGAACGGAATTCTGCCCTCTGCCGCGAGTGTGTCAGCGGCCTGGACAAACGCATTCGCTGCCTTCTTCGCGCCATCCTCGTTCACGCCGTACACAAGGAACCGATAGTGATTCGTCACAAACTCTCCATAGTCACCGACCCTGTCAATATAGGCAGGCAGCGCGTACGCCTGTTCCTGCGATAGCGTCTTTCCCGCAGGCCGCAGCAGCATCGTCTCCACAAACCCCGGATACCTGTAACTGTCGAAGTCTTCGCTGTACGCAAGATAGAGTTCCGCCACGTGTGTGGGCCTCGTGGACCCGGGCCGTATCGTCATCACTAATGGCTCGGTGCTGTTCTCGAAGGTCAGCTCCGGCACGTCCGCCGTGGCAATGCCTGCGAAAATTATCGTCACAAGGCCAGCCGCCAATACCGCCATCATCACGTTTCTCTTTACCCTACTCATTTGCAATTCTCCTTTAATCTTGTCTTTTGTATTCTGGTTCTCGCAGTCTCCGCCGCCTTAGTATTCGGGTATGCGGCTGCGATATACCGGCACTGTCCCTCAGCTACCGCCGCAAGGTCCGGCGAATCGCCCAAAAGCTCCACTGCTGCAAGCATCCTTGCCGCCCGCCCCTCCTCTTTGATACGCTGCTCAATCTTCTTGAAGCTTAGTTCCTCTATTGCCTGCTCAGCCGCCTGCCGTTCTTGCCTCGCCGCCAAACTCGACCGCCACGTCAGGTACCCCGCTCCAAGAATCACTACCGCCGCCGCTGCCGCAGCATACCGGGCCCACGTTCGCCAGCTAGCTCCTCCAGTTCGGCCTATCTTCTTCTCTTTTGCCAGCCCATCTTCCCAGACCACCTGCGCCAGCTCTAACGACCTGTTCAACGAACTAAGCACCGCCCGACAGTCCGCACATCCCGCTATGTGTTCCGTCACTGCCGCCGATTCACTTGCGCTTAGTTCTCCGTCGGCGTAACCAACCAACAGCGCCCGAATGTCCTCGCATTTCCTGCCGGTCATTTCTTAACCCCCATCGCCGCAAGCTTACCTGCTAAAATCATCCGGCCTTCTCGAAGCCGACTCCGCACCGTCGAAGGATTCAGACCCAGCGCCTCGCCCACCTGCTTCGAGTTCATATCGCAGAAATACCGTAGCACCATCACACTCAATAGACTCCCATCCATCTCTCGCATCGCCTCTCTGACCTTCTCAAGCTCTTCTGCCTTGATTGCCCGCTCATCTGCTCCCTTGCTCACCTTTCGTCGCCGGCGCTTCAAAATCTCCAGCGCACCTTTGCGAAACCGTTTCCGCCTGCGATGCTCCGCTAAGCACTCATTCACCGTCACTCTCATCAGCCACAGCAGCGCCTCCTTCTCACCCCGGTACTCACCGCTCTGCATCGCCCGCAGCGAAACCTCCTGAACAATATCCTCTGCATCTGCCGGGCCAAAGCCCATCCCTGCTGCCACTCGCTTTAGCCGGCCTCGCTGCTTGCCTGCAATAGCCGCCAGAGGCGATGTGCCTTGCTCACCGCCGCGTGGGAAAACCGTATTCTTTGTTGATTCCTGGCTTATCTGATTCACGCCGAGCTGTTCTCCTGGCCGACCTAAGCGCCTCTATTCAATTATAATGCGCACCGCCCCCCAACTGTTGACAGAAAACATCAATTTGTTCCCTTCCTTCTTTAAGTCACGCACTCATTCCGGGGTGGCCTCACGACCATAGGACCTCCAAATCTCCCGGACAAATCCCGTGTCTGAGGTCTTGAAAAGAAACCGTAGATGCGGGTAGAATGATGGGCAAGAGGCAAATGTGCGGCTGTGCATAGTTTCAGGAATTTCGAATATCAGACGAAGCGAAGATTGGAGGAATATATGAATCGCAGGACATTCTTAAAGGGGGTGTTCGGGTTGACAATGCCGGCGGCGGTATCGCTGCTTAAACGGATGCACAAACTGACTTAAGTCGCTTCGTGAAGCGCGGCAGGGCCGATTCTGAAACGGGCCGTCATCATTGTATGGTTGTGCCTGCTTTTCTAATTGAGGAGATTCTATGAAGAGACGGAACAGGTGGTTTATGTTCGAAAGAGATTCAGCGGTCGGATTCATTTTGATAGTCTCGATTGTGCTGTTCGGCTTAAGCAGCTCAACAGGTTTGGCAAAGACCGAAGTTTCTCGCGAAGAGGGTATCGTCAATAAACTGGTCATTCACGCCGATTCACCCGGAGATATCATCAGGCCGGAGATTTACGGGCATTTCGCGGAGCATCTGGGAAGATGTATTTATGAGGGATTCTGGGTGGGCCGGGATTCGAATATCCCGAATACGAGAGGTATTCGTAACGACGTTGTCGAGGCCCTGAAGAAAATCGACGTGCCGGTCATTCGCTGGCCCGGCGGGTGCTTCGCGGATGAGTATCACTGGAGGGACGGCATCGGCCCTGCGGAGCAAAGGCACGCAATGGTCAATACGCACTGGGGGATGGTTACGGAGAATAATCATTTCGGCACGCATGAGTTTATGGATTTGTGTGAGATGCTGGGCTGCGAGGCGTATATAAGCGGCAACGTCGGCTCAGGCACGCCGGAAGAAATGCAGGACTGGGTAGAGTATATGACGTTTGCGGGGAGAAGCCGTATGGCCGATTTACGCCGGGCCAACGGGCGCCGAAAACCATGGAAGGTAAAGTATTTTGCAGTCGGTAATGAAAACTGGGGCTGCGGCGGGAATATGACACCGGAGTACTACGCGGACGTTTTCAAGCGTTATGCCACATACGTCAGGAATTATCCGGGCAACAGAATAACAAAAGTGGCCTGCGGGCCGAGCGGCGCCGATTACCGATGGCTTGATTTGCTTATGAGCAGAGCGGCCGGGCAAATGGACGCGATTAGCATGCACTACTATGTTTTCGAGGGCGACTGGAACAGAAAAGGCAGGGCCACGGTCTTCGATGAGGATGGCTGGTTCAGGGTGCTCAAGAAAACGATGGAGCTTGACGGAATTCTCGAAAGAGCCAAAAAGTTAATGGATAAATATGACAAGCAGGGACGCATCGGTCTTTTCGTTGATGAGTGGGGCACGTGGTGGGACGCCGAAGAAGGAGAAAACGGCGCCTTTCTCTATCAGCAAAATACCCTCAGGGATGCTGTAGTTGCAGGATGCTTTTTGAATATATTTAATCGGCACTGCGACAGGGTCAGGATGGCCAATATCGCTCAGACCAACAACGTGCTGCAGGCGATGATACTGACCAAAGGCGATATGATGATAGTCACCCCGACGTACTATGTATTCGAAATGTATAAGGTTCATCAGGGCGCGAAGCTGCTGCCCGGTGACATCATTTGTAATCCTTACAAGAACGGCTCAGAGACGCTCGCGGGTATCTCAGCATCGGCATCGAAGGATAAATCCGGCAAAATACATGTTTCGATATGCAATCTGAATCCTGAAGCACCGGCAGAGCTTGAGGTTGGCTTCGAGGGGTTCTGGGCGCAAAAGGCCACAGGGCGTGTTCTTACCTCTAAGGTTACGAATGCACATAATACTTTTGAAAAACCCGATGCTGTAGGGCCTGCAGAGTTTGACGGGATGGATGTTAAGGACGGCAAGATTCTGGCAACAGTTCCCTCGAAATCGGTAGTCCTTCTGGCTGTCGAATAATGTGTATAACGATTATTGCTGTTTTTTTTGCTTCGACTAACGCAAGGCGAAGATTGGAGGAATATATGAATCGCAGAGTATTCTTAAAGAGCGTGCCTGCTTTGACGATGCTGGCCGCCGTGGAGACCGGCCACAGCCAGGACACAACCACTTCGACTGATTCGGCCACGCAGGCGGACGCCGGCTGGTCCGCTGACGCCGAGATAATCAAACTCAACCCCCCTGATTTGAACAAGGGGATTTCCATAATGCAGTCGCTGAAGAAAAGAAAGTCACAGCGCGATATCACGGACAAAAAGCTCACTCTGCAGCAGTTGTCTGAGCTGCTCTGGGCGGCCGACGGGGTAAACAGGCCGGACGGCAAACGCACCTCGCCCGCTGCATTGGCCTTGTATGCGGTCGATATCTATGTGGTGCTGCCGGAAGGCGTCTATCTGTATGACGTGGCGAAGCACCAGCTCAATCGCATTGCAAAGGGCGATTTTCGAGAGCTGGCCGGCGTACAGGATTTCGTATATATCGCCCCGGTCAATCTGGTTTATGTCCTGAACCTCAGCAATTGGCAGAATCCACAGATGGAGATATCGAATGCAAAACGGGACCTCTGGACGCACTTTGAAGTCGGGCTTATAGCCCAGAACGTCAATCTGTATTGCGCATCGGAAGGATTAGGCGCGACGGTCAGGGGATTAATCGAAGGAAAGAAATTCGGCGAAGTGATTAAGGTAAGGCCTCAACAAGTGGTCCTGGCCCAGACCATAGGACATCCGAAATAAACACGGATTAGTCTTTAACGAAGTGACACGAGTTTAAAAAGGGCAAGGCCGTGTGAATCCCCCCTCGGGGTGGCTTGCGCCGCGTGTCTAAAAAAATCTCTGTGATCTCTGTGCCCGCTGTGGCCAAACAAAAGCAACTATCATCGTCGTGATTTCTTATAAGCATCCTCGCCGCCGTTGATAAGGTGAATCAACGGCTGGGGCCTATCAACGCCCTCGACGAACCTCGGTCTGGCCGCCCACGGCGTAACACTCAATACACCCGTCAAGTCCATCCAGTGCTGCAATCTCGTCACCGGGAGATTCCACGTCATGTGCAAATGATTGGCAGGGGGGTACTGCTTGTACTCAACCATAGTCGCGTACTTCGGCACCACAAACGTATGAGGCCACGTCGGTGTGGTAAGTTTGCACATCGCCTTAGCCAGCTTCGCCGGTACCTGCGTCGTCCGCGCCTCATCCCAGAACATACTGAACAAGCCATTCGCATTACTGTATGCCAGCCGTCCGGCAATACCTTCAATCCCGCCCGGCGTCATAAATGTCACGCTGTTGCCCCCGCCGGGGAAGTAATGCGGGTCGGCCAGAGGCATACTCACGCCGCGCATTATCTGCCTTACCGATGTGCCGGGCTTGGCCGCCCAGTCGAACGATGCACTGCCCGAATTATCGCCGTCGACCAATCCCTTGGTGTACCAGTCCGCCCGTCGGCTTATCTGCTTTAGGCCCACCTTCTTCGCCAGTTTCTTAATCTCCCACGCCTCCCAGACCTTGCGAAAGTCCATGAACAAAGGCGGATTGCCCCCGCTAAGCCACGTCATAAACAGCATCGTCAAAAGCCCCTGCACGTCCGCCTCCGTCGCGTATGGCAGCGGGGTTTTTTTCCCGTTATGGTCGAACGTGCTGTTAAACAGCGACTCCATCGCATCAGCCACCGGCAGGGGCACGCCTCGCATATCACTTCCCCATTCAAGCTGGCTCATAAACCCGCCGCCCACCGCATTGAGTTCTGCCATTATGTCTCTGACAATCAGGTACATCGCCAAGCTCATATTGAACCGCCGACTATCGGCCTCGTCCCGCAGCTCAAGCCGCTTGCCGACGTATTTATCAATCCACGCCCGAAGCGCCTTCAGCTCGCCCTTGTCGTATGCCCCCTTGCTCAGCATATCCGCCAGGAGCTTCATATCCAGCCGTGTAATCTCCAGGCCGAACGTGTTCCGCGTCGGTATGATGTGTGCCAGGGCCGTCTCCATCCCCATCGAATCGTGCCCGAATATCACGACGCGCCTGCCCCGCAGGCCCACGGCTGCGACCGCTGCGTAGCACCAGTCAATCAGGTTCTTCGCCGTCTCATCGCTCATCTTCGGGGTCATCCCCGTATCGGGCCAGTTGCCCACATTCAGCGCCACCATTCGCCCCGACTGTGCCAGTGCCCCCGCCGTCGCGTGCGCATAAACCACCCCCGGCTTAGGCCCGCTGTTGCCGCACGTTATGTTCAAAGGAGTGTTGCTGGGAAACTGCTGCACGAGCGAAATTGTCGTAAGCTGCGGAAAGGCCCACGTATCCGGAACGCAAACCAGGATATCGACACCTGCCTTTCGGAACTGCTGGGTCACTATGTCGGCCTGCGGCTCACCGTCCACCAGGACCGTCGAGTAAACAACGTCCACCGACCGACCGTCCGGCAGGACAACCGCGCCGCTGAGCCGCTCTGCCGTTAGCTTCACGATGCTCCTGCATCGCGTCCTGCTCTGCTCGTCAATCCTCGGGTCGCTTGCCGCAAACACACCGATTACCGGCGACTTCGGCGCAGCTTTTGCTATGTTCCGCAAACAAACCGCCTCGACCTTTTTTGGCATCGCTATATCTCCCAAACTCAAGTTTGCCTTGTTATGCTGTCAAGGCGCCGACTCGAGCGCCTTGCCCCGCGCCCTTGCGAGCTGGTCAACGGCGACGGCGACTACAATTATGATTCCGATTACGATAAGCTGTGCATTGGTGGAAATACCCAATAGAGTACAGCCGTTACGCAGAAAGCTTATGAGCAGTGTCCCTATGATGGTTCCTGTGATAGTCCCCTGGCCGCCCGCCAAGCTCGCCCCGCCAATCACGACCGCAGCGATTATATCCAGCTCTGCCCCCAACCCCGCGGTCGGCTGCGCCGATACCGTTCGGCTCACCTGTATCATCGCCGCTATCCCGACAAGCAGACCAATGAAGCCGTATATGCAAATCAGATTCCGCCTCACGTTGACGCCCGCGTGAAACGCCGCCTCGCGGTTCGACCCAATCGCGTATGTGTATCTGCCGAGCGTCGTATATCGAAGCAGGAACATCGCAACCGCTATCACCGCCGCAAAAATCACCACTGAAACCGGTACACCAAGCACCACCCCTTCACCCAAATAGGTATAGTCGGCGACGTTCACCGGCTGGCCGCCCTCCATCACCAAAGCAATGCCCCGATAGAAGCTCATCGTTCCTAATGTCACTATAAACGGCTGAAGATTGAGCATCGTTATCAGTGTGCCGTTCAGCAGCCCGCATAAAACACCCACTAAAATCCCCGCAATAGTCCCCGCCATAAGCGCAGACCCCTGCGGATCCGCTCCCCCCATCGCCACCATCACATCGGCCCCTATCATCCCGCACAACGCAAGCATCGAGCCGACCGAAAGGTCAATGCCGGCGGATATGATTACAAACGTCATCCCGACGGCCACTATCCCATAAACGCTCGACCGCCGAAGCACATTCAGGAAGTTCTCTCCCGTCAAAAACGTGTCCGGCTTCAGTGCCGATAGTACGCAGATTATCAGTATTAAACTCGCAAACGGCAGCAACTGCCTGACGAATTTACTCATTTGCTTTCTCCACAGCAGCCAAGTGCATTATCTGTTCCTGGTTGGTTTCGCTCGTCCTGAGGTTCCCGACCAGCCGACCTCGACGCATAACTAAAATCCTGTCCGTTACTCCCAGCAGCTCAGGCAGTTCCGACGAAATAAAAAGTATCGCCTTGCCCTGACCGGCCAACCGGTTCAAAAGTGCATACACCTCCTTCTTTGCCCCCACATCTATTCCCCGCGTCGGCTCATCGAACATCAAAAACCGAGACTCCGCCAAAAGCCATCGCGCAATCAAAAGCTTCTGCTGGTTTCCTCCCGAAAGAGACTCGGCAGCGGCCTCAGGCCCCGCCCATCTGATATCGAGTTGAGAGCCGAACTTTGCTGCGATTTGCCGTTCTTCTGCCGGCCTGATTACCCTGCCCATCCCGATTTTCTCAAGCCCCGCCAATGTCACGTTCCAACTGCACGGCAACTGGAGGCAAAGCCCCGTGCGCTTGCGGTCCTCGGTTAAATAGCCGATGCCCTTGGCGATTGCATCAGCAGGACTCTTTATCGTCACCTGCTCTCCTTCCAGCAGGATTGAGCCGCTTGTCCTGACATCTATGCCGAATATCGCTCTGGCCACCTCCGTCCTGCCCGCCCCCACAAGCCCCGCTATCCCCACGATTTCACCCGCCCGCACCTCGAAGGAAACGTCCCCGATTCTCCTGCCCGATGAAAGCCCATCGACCTTGATGACTACCTTGCCCGCTCTGGCCTGTCGTGAAGGAAAAAAGTCCGTCAGCTCACGCCCGACCATATAACGGACAATCGTCGGTATATCGAGCCGCGTGATGTGCTCGGCGTGAACCACTTTCCCATCCCGGAGCACCGTCACCTCATCCGCCAATCCGATTATTTCTTCCAGCCGGTGCGATATGTAGATTACGGTGATGCCGTTGCTCCTCAGCCGCCTGACTATCTCGAACAGCCGTTGCGTCTCACTCTCAGAAAGTGAGCTTGTCGGCTCATCCATAACGATAATCGACGCCTTCCTCGCCAGCGCTTTTAGTATCTCGGCCACCTGGCAGTCGCCCGTGCTAAGCTCGGCCACCACCGCCGTCGCATCTATCTCGAACTGGAACATCTCTGCCAATTCGGCTGTGCTCGCCGTCATCGCCTTACGGTCCACCACAAACGATAGACCCGCTGTCGGCTCGTTTCCCAAAAACACGTTCTCCGCGACGGTCAGGTGCTCTGCTAAATCCAAATCCTGATAAATCATCGAGACGCCCGCCTCGATTGCCTCCTGCGGCCTGGCGAAGCTGCGTTCGCTCCCGTCGATTTCAATTGTCCCTGCGTCAGGCCGATACACACCCGCCAGTATCTTCATCAGGGTGCTCTTGCCCGCCCCGTTCTCTCCCACAAGTGCGTGAACCGTCCCTGCCCTTACCGTAAGACTCACCTCCGCCAGCGCCTGCACAGGTCCGAATCGCTTCGATATTCCCTCCATCCGAAGCGCCACCCGCTTACTCTCTACTTTGTCACCTGCCTCTGCAATCATTGCAACAGCGCCTGAATCTCCGGCGTCTCAAGATTCTCCTTCGTTATCAGCTTCACTCCCGTATCTATCCGTTGCGACACCTCTTGCCCTTCGAGTGAGGCGATAAGCGTCTTGACCCCCTCATAGCCCATCTTGTACGGATTCTGCACCACCAGCGAGTCGATATCTCCGCTTTTTACACCCTCGATGAGCAGCTTGCCCGCGTCAAAGCCAATCATCTTCACACCGCCCGCACGCCCCTGGCTTTGCAGCGCGCGTAGCGCTCCGACTGACGTCGATTCGTTGCACGCAAAAAGACCGTCAACCTGCGCGTTCTTCGTAAGCAAATCTTCCGTTGCCTGAAGCGACGTCTCCACGGTATCCATCCCGTACTTGGTGTCTACAATCTCGACGTCTGGAAATTCGTTTTGGATGGTCTCGATAAAGCCGTTCTCGCGCTTCGTTGTCGATGCCGAGCCCGGTGAATACTTGACGACGATAACGTTGCCCTTGCCGCCCAAAATTTCCCCCATCCGCCTGGCCGCAATCACACCGCCCTCGTAGTTATCCGTTGCCACAAACGAGATGTATTTATCCGTGTCGATACCAGAATCGATTATCACGCACGGTATCCCCTTTGCCGAAATCTTCTCCACAATCGGCACAAGCGCCTTGCTGTCGTTCGGCGCAAGCACTATCCCGCTGACCCTCTGGGTGATAAAATCCTCCACGATTTGAATCTGCTTTTCTCTGTCGCCTTCGCGGTCGGGCCCGTTCCAGAATATCTCTGCGCCCAGCTCTTCGCCCGCCGCCAGCGCACCGCGGTGTATCGACTGCCAGAATATATGCGTCGTCCCCTTCGGAATCACCGCCACCTGCCTTTTCGCGCCGCCCTGTCCCTTATTGGCGATGCCCACAACGATAAAAACCGCCGCAACCGCCGCTAAGATTACTATTGGAACCACCTTCTTCATATCCGGCTCTCCTGTACATAGTCATTTTTCAGCACTATTCTTTACCTTAAGCCCTGTTTGTAAAGCATTTTTATCCCCCGGCCCCCATTGCCGCTTTGCACGGCCCGTACAGCCGCCTTGCGCACAATACCCCCAAACCGCTTTGCGGGCCTCTTGCAGGCCGCCTGGTGGGTCAAATCCAATGCCTCGGCGGACGGATTTGCAGCTACCGCCGGCATCCGCAGCCGTTTCATCGAAAGCATCTCTTATCATAAAAACAAAACCTTACGTATTGATTCTGACCGCCGTATCCCCACAAAACAATCCCTTCAGACAAAAACAGTCACCACTTTGTTATTGGGCCTTGTCGTTCTCCTGTGGAGTCCTGTCGGACTGCGTTGTGCGGTTCTGTTCGATTCTGTCCGCCTTTGGAGAAGTTGCATTTGGCCTTCTGTTGCCATCGGTTATACTGCCCACAGCACAAAGTTCGTATTTCTGCCGAGCTGCAGGCTGTTTAGGAGTCTTCATAATGGCTGAGACATTTGACGTAGTGATAATCGGTTCCGGGCCGGGCGGCTATTCGGCCGCTATTCGATGCGCACAAAAGGGCAGGTCGGTCGCCCTTGTAGAAAAGGCCGAAATCGGCGGCACCTGCCTCAATCGCGGCTGTGTCCCTTCAAAAGCCCTACTGGCCTCAGCAGAGTTTCTCCTCGAAGCAAAGCACGCGGCTCTGATGGGCATCGATATTGAAGGAACGGTGCGGCCCAACTGGGCCAATATGCAAAAGCGAAAAGACGCCCTCGTCACCGGGCTTTGCAGGGGCCTTGCCGGCCTTATCGGCGCAAATAAGATTAAAATCTTCAACGCAAGGGCGGTGGCGACCGCGCCGAACAAGGTTAAGATTGAGTCCGAGGCCGGCACAACCGAAATCCAGGCCCAAAAGGCAATCATCCTCGCTACCGGCTCGGTCCCGGTCGAAATACCCGCCTTCCCATTCGACGGCACAACGATAATCAGCAGCACCGAAGCACTGTCCCTGCAGTCGATTCCCGCCTCGATGGTTGTTGTCGGCGGCGGCATCATTGGCTGTGAGCTTGCCTGCGTATATGCCGCAGTTGGAACAAAAGTCACCATCGTCGAAGCGCTCGAGCGAATCATAAACACCGAAGAGCCCTGGGTAAGCCAGTTGATGACCAAAGAGCTAAAAAAGCAGGGCATCGAAACGCTCACCGGCGCCAAGGTCACCGCCGTCGATATGTCTTCCGCACAGGCCAAAGTTTCACTCGCAGACGGCCGGACAATCGAGGCAGAAAAGGTCCTTGTCGCGGTCGGCAGAAGGGCGGTCTGTGACAAGGAGACACTTGATGCGCTCGGCCTTGAGACCAACGGCCCGGTCGTCAAAGTTAACCAGCAAATGCAAACAAATGTCCCCGGCGTCTATGCCATCGGCGACGCCGTCGGGACGACCTATCTCGCCCACGGCGCATTTGCAGAAGCCGAAGTCGCAGCCGCCAACGTTGCCGGCGGTAATGCCGAAATCCCCGACTACTCCCTCATCCCGCGCGCCGTCTATACATTCCCCGAGGTCGCCTCCGTCGGCAAAACCGAAGCCGCCTGCCAAAATGACGGCATCGAGATAACCATCGGCAAAGCATTCTTCCACGCCAACGGTAGGAGCTTGGCCCACAATCAGACCGTCGGCGAGATAAGAACAGTCCGCGACAGAGCAAGCGATAAAATTCTCGGCGTCTCAATGGTCGGCCACAGCGTTACTGAGCTGGTGGGCGCTGCCCGGCTGCTTGTCGGCACTGCTGAGAGATTCGAGGATGTCAGCTTCCCCCACCCCACCGTCTCCGAGGTCCTGAAGGAATCCTGGGAAGACGCCTTCGCCCTCAGCTTACACCAGCCACCAAGACCCACTGCCTGAGTGCGAGTCCACCCAATGTCTGTTTTTTCTCAGTTTTGGCAGTTGAAATCCGCCCGGAAAAGTAGTATAATGCCGCTTGACGTTTTCGAGGGTTTAACGGACTCGTATAAGAAGGAGGATGAATATGTCCCGCACCCAATCCGGCGGGGGGCCTGACCGGCCGTGTTGTGCACGGTCCCGGCGCCGCCGGTACACTGCCCTTTTCACGATTGCCGTTTTACTCTTTTTCTTCGCTCAGCCGGTCTTTGCCAAATACTCCGGCGGCGAAGGCACAGCCGAAGAGCCATACAGAATCTCAGACCATAACGACCTCTACGCCCTGGCCGATGACGTAAACGATTATAATAAGTGCTTTGTAATGACTGCCGATATCGACCTCGACCCCTGCCTGCCCGGCCGACGCACTCTCACCACCGCCCTAATCGCCCCAGACGTGAACCCCGATAATGGATCCACCTACGATGGGGTCTCTTTCAAAGGCACATTCCACGGAAATGACTGCAATATACTGAATCTCACTATCGACACCACCGGCCTCGGCAACGACTACCTCGGCCTATTCGGCAAAATAGACACAAACGCCGTCATCTCAAATCTGGGCGTTAGAGATGTAAGTATCACCGGCGGGGCTAAGTCATACTTCCTCGGCAGCTTGGTGGGCTATACTTGTAGCACAATTACGGCCTGTTCCACCACTGGCGCTCTAAGCGGTACCGCTCGTTATGTCGGTGGCCTCGTCGGCTATAATGACGGAGCGCCAATGACGAATTGTTGTGCTAGGGGGCTTGTAGCCGGTGGTTCTGACGTCGGTGGTCTCGTCGGGTATAACGACAGTGGCACAATCACCGCCTGTTATGCCGAGGGTGATGTAATCGGTGGTGATGTAGGTTATGCCGGTGGACTAGTAGGGCGTAACACTGTCGGCGGGGTGATCACCAACTGTTATGCTGGGGGTGATGTAACCGCCGACGGCGATTACATCGCTGGGCTAGTGGGATATAACGACGATGGCACAATAACCAGTTGTTATGCTACGGGCGACGTGAACGGCGACTGGCGCGTTGGCGGACTCGTGGGGAGCACCTGCGGTCCAATTAAGGCCTGTTATGCCACAGGGGCTGTCTCGGGTCATACCTATGTTGGCGGACTGGTGGGGATCTATGTCGATGGCACGATAACAAATTGCTACGCTATTGGTCCGGTTACAGGCGATATTCACGTTCATGTCGGCGGCCTCGTGGGCCACACCCACCAAGGGAGCGTGACGAGCAGTTTCTGGGACATTGAATCTTCAGGCCAGCTCGGAAGTAGCGGCGGCAAAGGGTTGACGACCGAACAAATGAAGACGATGAGTATCTTCCAAAACGCTGGTTGGGGCAACGGCGCTTGGGTGATGCAGGATGGTCAGGACTACCCACGCCTCGCCTGGGAAAATGCCGGCGGAGTTCCCATTCCGCCTCCGGGGCCGGTCCCATTGCTCGGAACGGGCAGCGAAGCCGACCCCTATCAGGTATGGACTGCGCAGGATTTCGCCCTGCTGAGCTGGCACGTCTCGGTCCTCGATGCGAATATCATCCTCATGGACGACCTGGATTTAACAGGAGCCCTGCTGTATCCCATAGGCGACCTCGGGCCCTTTACCGGTGTCTTTCATGGCAATGCCCACGTTGCTCGCAACGCCGTCTTGGACATGCCGGCAAGTGATTATGTGGGGCTTTTCGGTTATGTCGGCCAGAGCGGCGAAATTCGTAATCTTGGCGCCAAAGACGCGAACGTCACGGGCGACTACTGCGTCGGCGGCCTCGTGGGCTCTAACTGGGATGGCACTGTAAAAAGTTGTTGCGCCAGCGGTGTCGTAAGCGGCGCTGATTATGTCGGCGGCCTTGTGGGCCATACCAATGCTCCAATCACGGATTGTTATGCGACGTGCAACGTAAACGGCGGAGATTATTCTGTGGGGGGCCTGGTGGGTGCCGCGAGTGCCACAATCATGCACTGTTATGCAACAGGCGACGTGAACGGTGGTGATTATTATGTCGGCGGGTTGGTCGGGAGCACCGCCGGCACAATCACGGGGTGTTACGCTAAGGGTTATGTGGACGGCGGCGGCGATGTCGGCGGCTTGGTGGGCTACAGCCGTGGGACAATCACGGATTCTTGCGCCACGGGAGATGTGAACGGCCGCGATTATCATGTCGGAGGGCTGGTGGGGCATAACGATGAGGGCACAATCATGGATTGTTGGGCGGGAGGCGATGTAACCGGCAGCGATGATTATGTCGGCGGGCTGGCGGGTTTTATGGGCTCTGGGACAATTACTCGATGTTACGCCGCAGGAGATGTAAAGGGCACGGGTGATTGGGTCGGCGACCTGGTAGGGCACAGTTACTACGGCACAATCACCGAGTGTTATGCCACTGGTGATGTGAATGGCACCGGCGATTATGTTGGCGGGCTTGCGGGCGTGAACTACCGGGGCACGATTACGGATTGTTATGCGCGAAGTGACGTGAACGGGCGTGGCATATACGTCGGCGCATTGGTGGGGCGTAACAACTATGGCACAATCACGGATTGTTATGCGGCGGGGAGTGTAAGCGGTGGCGATAAGATTGGCGGCTTCGTGGGAGAAAATTTTGGAGGGAGAATTATCCATTGTTATTCGACCGGCAAGCCGACAGGGACATCGAACGTCGGAGGGCTGGTGGGAAGAAAGGACACAGGCGGGGACTATGAGGACACAGGCAATTTCTGGGATACCCAGACCTCAGAAATATCTACCAGTGTGATGGGCACAGGCAAGTTGACGAGCGAAATGAAGACGCTTTCAACCTTTACCGACGCCGGGTGGGATTTCAATGATGTGTGGGCGATATGCGAGGGGACGAATTACCCGCGGCTGTTGTGGTCGATACCGTGGGCAGATATTTTGTGTCCCGATGGCGTAACGTTCATGGATTACTCTTATTTAGCTGGGCACTATCTCTGGACGGACTACGGCGGCGTCAACGGCGTTGAGATGACCGGCGACGGAAAAATCAGCGCACCCGATTTTGCAGCCCTTGCGAACTGGTGGCAAGAGACGAGCTGCGGCGACTGCGGCGGTGCCGATTTCACCGGCGAGGGGGACGTCGATATTGACGACCTTGCTATGCTCTGCGGCTATTGGCTCAGCACCGATTACGGCGATTGCGAGGGCGCTGAGCTGACCGGCGACGGCCTCGTCGATATCGACGACGTAAAAGCACTAACCGACCAATGGCTCGAGGGGATTTAAGCCCTTCGCCTTTCCATCCTGACGTTCGACGACCCGCGATGCGCGAGCTTTACCCCGCTTCGCGGTAGAAATCTGTTGCAAAACTTACCTCTTCCAGCTAAACTGGCACCCGGTTATTATAGTGGTTTGTGAGCAATGACTGTGTGAGTTGTCATTCCTGCGAAAGCAGGAATCCACATGTTTGAAAGTCTGGATTCCGCATTCCTTCGACCCCGGCGTGCCGGGGCTCAGGACAGGCAAGTGCGGAATGACAACCCATCGGATCTAACTTTATAGACTATTAGGGCGGCGTAGCCAAGTGGCCTAAGGCGACGGTTTGCAAAACCGTTATTCGTGGGTTCGAATCCCACCGCCGCCTTTGTTTTCGCACGTTTTGAATCGCTAATGTGGTTTGCCTGTCCGGTCGTGTCCAATGCAATCCGATGTTTTCCGTCCTCACGCGCCAAGCAAAACGCCAAGACATTTTCGCCGTCTGTCCCTGTTGCAACCGCTCGCTGCTGCTGGCTGCTCGGTGCTGACAAGTCCGGCAGGGTCTTAACGGCCTGCGATACCTGACCTGCGTAAACGTGAGAATATCTGCTCAGTGTCATATCAACCTTGCTGTGTCGTAGTATTGCCTGCGCCGTCTTGGGGTGGACGTTTGCAGAAGCCAATAACGACGCTGTAGTGTGCCGGAGTGAGTGAAAGTCCGCATACCGCCCCGATTCGTCAACGTAGGCGATACCAGCGGCCTCTAAATCAGCCCTGAGCATCTTCACGACCTGATTGAGCTTCGGCATATTGAACGCACGGGCTGCCGGTAGTTTGCCGCTCGTCAAAGCTCGTAGCTCGTCTGCCGTGTCTTTACGCAGGGGCAGCGTGTCCTCTCGTCTGTGTTTGCTGTATGCCGCCGCTACCGTTACCGTTCGATTCTCAAAGTCGAACGACGACGCTTTCAGGGTTCGCAGCTCGTTTGCTCGCAGGCCCGTCTCGACCGCAAGGCGATACAGCAACGCCCGTTCATAGCCGGTCATACCGAAACGCTCCGGCTGTTCTGCCGTCGTCTCTGACAACCTGCGTATCTCGTCCACCGAAAGCGCTCTGCGGTCGTGGCGTCTGTCTGTTCGGACGTTCAGCCCCTTTAGGTGTTGCAGGGGGTTTTCGCTTGCTCGTCTGTCCTGCACCATCCAGCGGGCAAATTCCTTGACCGCTTGCAGGTAGAAATTGAACGTCTGGGCGCTTATCCCGTTGCCGTTGTCTCTCAATTCGGCAAGGTATCGCTGCACCTTGCTTGCTGCAAAATCCATCCAGTAGATAAACTTGCAGCCCGTTATGATTCGCCGTGCCCTTGATGTAACCTGCCTTGCGTGTTTGCGGGTGTTACCCTTCGCAAGCAAAAACTGTTCAAAGTCGGCAAGGTGTTCGGACAACGGTTTTCCCCCGCTCGCCCGCTCCGCATCGAGCAGACCTATCTTCGCAAACCTCTGGCGCATCTTGGCCGGTATCTGTTCAAGCCATCGGCATAGCTCCGGCGTCGGCGGTTCACCGGCAACCTTGCAGGCAACAAGCCGCTCTATCTGTCGGCCAAGTGCCTCCGACTGCTGCTTATCCGTAAACGCCGGAAGGCGTCTGACCGTTCGCAGGTGGTCTCTCAGTTCGATATACCACTTAGCGGCCTGTCTTTTCCTGCCGTCCCTGTCTTTGTATGACGTTCTGAAAACTCTCATAATTCACCTTGCCTTTCGTTTCTTCACTTTCGGCTTTAGCTCAAGCCCCAGATACTTGCAGAGAAGGTCAGCGGTCTTTGTGCTGCAACTGTATCTGCCGCTGCTACCCTTTGCGATACGGCAGAGCACCGCCTGGTCAACGCCGGTTTCCTTGCTGATTTGGTAGCGGCTCTTGCCCGAACGTCTCATCGCCTTTGCTATGCTCTCAAGAATCATATCTTCAATCATAATACTACTTGCCATTCTGTCAAGCCCTTATTCTCAAGATTCTGCAATTTTTTTTCGGCGCCTCTTTCCGATTCGTTTATCTGCTCTTTCATCTAACCCTGTAGGGAGTGGCAATCTATAGAACGTTGTTGCAGAGCAACATAGCGTTAAGCTGGGCAAGCCCGAAACACAAGTCTTTTGCTGGACGGGAATTGTCATTTGTCCCGTATCCTTTTGCCGTGTCGTCAGTTCCGCATAGCTTTTGGCTGCATAGTGGTAGCTATGTTGGAGCACAACACTTGAGCTATGTTGGCCCTTAACAGTTGTCTTTTTTTCTACAATTCCGCCCACAGCGGTTGCCCTTTCTGAAACCCTTGTTCATTGGCCCCTTTGGTCTCGGCTTCGGCTTCTCGTAGTCCGGCGTTCCGTATAACCTCCACCGCTCAGACATAGTGTAGCGGTTGGCTGATTTGTAAAGCCCTGCGCCGCTCTCGGCAATATCAAGAAAGCCCTTGTCTCGCAGCTCGTCTATCGCATCACGAAACGCACCTTGCAGTATCCCGTATTTCGTCTTGGCCTCGCGGTAGGTGAACTCTATCTCGCCGTTGTTTGTGACTTCCCACCGCTCTTTTCCCCGACGACCCACTTGCGACATCTGACGTTTCGTCCAGAAGATAGCAAGTACCTTATGGGCAGTTGGCGTCCTTAGCGCAAGAAACGCGCTGGACTTGAGCAACTGCTTCGGTATCCAGATGGGCTTGCTCATATCTGGCCCCCTGCGTAATAGCGCCGAAGCAAAAGCTCAAACCGCCGCCAGCCGTCCGGCTGTGCCTCGCCGGTGAGCAAACAGAGCAGAAGACAGCCGATTTTTTCTTTAAGTTTGGGGGTTGACTCCCTGTCCTTCGGGTGATAAATTGCTGCTTGTGTGTTCATAATCGAGAGGCGGTTTGTGCAAGGCAGGCCGCCTTCTCTTTTTGGCCAAGTCTTTAAGCGCTTTGACATCCTTGGTTCTCCTTAATCGTTTGCCATTTTTCGCGGCTGGGTGCGCCGCAACGAATCCACTCAGCAAGCTCGTCGCGCGACCATAAAATCCGACTGCCAAGTTTGAGGGGTAAGGGTGTCCTGCCGCTGCTATGTAGTGCTAACCAGTGAGAACGGCTAACGCCGCAAACCCGTGCGGCGTCGGCAGCGGAGAGAAGCAGCGGCGCAACTGTGGTTTGCCGGTCAGCGGTCATCGGCTGCCCTCCGCCTGCCCTGCTCAACGATTCGGTTAATTGCGGATTGTTCAAGGCGGATTTCTCCATCGGGTAACCGAATGTGCGGAATGAGATGCTTGCGCGCCAGTTTAAGCGTGCGGCCCTCCGGATATGCCAGCATCAAATCGACATCTGTTGGTGTCAGCAGTTTGAGTTCCATACCCGCATATTCGGATATGGTAGAGTGTGCAAAAAGGGGGCTGTGTTAGGGTTCGACTGAGTTCAAGCCAGTTCGGGCCAGTTTGAGTCAGTTCGACCCAACTACGAATCTATCAGCTTTGAGCAGGTCTCTTCGTCAAGAGTGTCCAAACAAATCCTGAATGTCTGGCGGTTTATCTTCTGAATACCGTGTCTTTTAGCAAAGGCATTAAGCGTATGGTAACTGTCTATACGAAGGATGCGCATCATCCTGGCTTTCGACATCGGCTTTGACCATTCGCCTGCTGCTGCTTCCGGTTTTGGCGTCCCCTTTTTTTTCTGCCCGCTGGCAAGCGTATAGAGGATTTCGGCGATATAGTTCTTGTGTAGAGGTCGCCGCTCATCGCCAACAAAGACGTAACCAATGACCCTGAAGACGTTCTTACCTTCAGTTGCGGGACTTATAACTTCGCCACCAGGTAGAATATAATCTCCGCTTGCTTTGCAGTAGTATCCCTCAACGTCAGGTTTTTCGGGTTCGTGAACATATCGCAAGGCATTCGCTAAGTCGTGGTATAAATCTCTCGCCTTTTCGTGACCCAAACGGTTCTCGATTTGCTGCTTAACGTTTCTTGCGGAGCAGAGAACCCTCATTGTCGGTCTCAGTGTCTCTGACGTAACCCACATATCGAGGTCACTGTGGTCGCGCACTCCACCTCTGATTCTGGCCTCAAGATGTCCCGTTGACTGAGCTATTTCGATAATGTCTTCGTCTGATTTGGGCGGGTTTCGTCGGAGTTGCTCTGCTGCTTGCCTAATCTGGTCTGATAGTTTGGGGATACTGTCGGCAAGCTCTCCCCATCTTTTTGTCGGTCGAAACGGCTCATCCCAAGCAGGGGCCTCAGCGGCAGGCCCGGTTTTCTTTTCCTTCCGCAACTTCTCGGTTGACCGATGCTTGTTTTGCCGTAGAGGGTCTTTAGATTCACCCCCAAAGTATCTGGGAAGTCTTGTCACTCCCATTTCTTACCTGCCTTTCTTCGGGTCGATACAGGACAGATTGACGAAAGGCAAGTGTCGAAAAATCAACCCGCCCTGTATCGCTTTGCTGACCGGTAGCTGGCCGGTCGTCCCGATTCTTGTCCGCCTATGGCGGATTATTCGTTTCCACCTATTCTACCACACTTTAGGCCGGTTCGCAGGTGAGATTTTGCCCAGATTTTGCTTGACTTACAGCAACGGTAAGCTATGCTGTTGTCCAGGAAAGGGCTAATGATAACAAAATACACACTTACTGTTACCTGCCTGCTGTTCTGCTTCGGCTGCGGCTCGCCCGAACCTACGCCTTGGCAGCAGGCGCAGGCCCATTTAGCGAAAATGCGAGCCGAACAAGCGGAAAAATGGGCCGCAATAGAAAGCCAGAAGGAAGCTCTGGCAAACGAGCAGGACGAACTCAACAGCCGTTTCGCGCAGTTCCTCACTAACCTATCCGACGACGAGCTGAACGCCTTTAATCATTACACCAAATCTCTTGAGCAAGGCGACTTCGGCCAACGGGAAGCGGCGCGTCGGTTGTTGGTGTCCAAGATGCGCGCTGAATACGTTAAGATGGTCTTTACCTTTCAAGCAGAACAAGCAGCGATGAACAGCAAGGCCCAGGCCCTCAATGCCGAAGCTGAGAAACTGAAAGAGGAAGATAAGGCGGTCGAAGATATTCACCGCATAGTGTATGAGACGTTCTCTCGGTCGAGCCAACCGACCCAACCGCAGTTGAACAATCAAGAGAGAATGCTCTATGGTCTCAGCAAGGGCTTCGAGCGGGCGATGATGTTGGAAGTTGAACTCCAGCGTGCGAATCGGCCCGTCTATTACCCGCCGCCAGCGCAACAGTCGAATTACTGGCAGGAGGAAAATGCGCGGCAGGAGTACTGGGATAGAATCTACCGGCGTGCTGGCGTAAATCCACCTTAGAAGGAAGCCGCTATTTCAGCGTCGCATAGGTCAGCGCCGCTCCAATAGCTATTGCTTTCCCCATTGCCTTCGAGGAACGAGTTTTTGGAGACGGTCGAATCGGCCTCTTGCTCGCCGAAAGGTCGGTGTTCCGCCGGCTTCAGCGTAGCCCCCTCTGGAGACTCTATTAATTCCCTTTTCGTGACGACCACAAGTTCTTGTTATTGCCCAACTTAGCACCGTTCGCCGTAACAGCGCCCAAATCGTGCAAAAACCCCACCTTTTCTGCGTTCTGGATGCGGCGTTTTCTTGTGTATTCCTGCTCATCTTCTGCCCGTTTTGACCAGCGCCTTGATTGACTGTCTGATATACTCCGGCAGGTCTGGCCAGCGTTCGACGACAAGCGCCAAGTCGGGGTCTTTTTCGGCTAAAAGCGCCAAGCAGGACGCCAAGACGCTTTTTTCGTTTTGCTGTAAGTGCTGTGATTCTTGGGACTTGTCTTGTATCGGCAGACGGTTTGCAAAACCGTTATTCGTGGGTTCGACTCCCACCGCCGCCTTTTGTCCGGCGTTCCCATAGCCCGCCTTCAAAAGCCCATCTCGTCTTTGCCCCGAAACCGGACATATCTTAAACTTTAATATGGGGGTAGCCACGGTGAGCGTACTTCATTTAATCAAGCGGTGGTGGCGCCGGCTGTGCAGCGGCTGGCAACCACCCCGCATCGACACCCACAGTTGGCAAAACCGCAGCGAGATTCGCAGACGGCTCAAATACCGCCTTTTCTAAATCTCCTCGCAATGCCTCGGGTGTATTGTCGAACTGTAACTTGTGCAGTACCGGCAGGCGGCCGCACCCGTCGCACCCACATGCCGCAATCACTCTCGCCGAGTGCGTCCCAAACGCAAGGTGTCCTTTGACTGCGCATAATAAAACCCCTGCGGAGTTCGGCGAGAAATTCCTTTACTCATTCTTCTAAGTATGTCTGAAAAACTCGCCTGCTGCTTCACAGGGGCCTGGGATCAACGCTTTTTAGTTGTCGGTTATCGCTACTGTCCAACATCGACAACGCACCTGTCTGCTCTTGAGCTTTTCATCCCGCCCCCTGATGCCCTCAATACCCACAATTTCAAAACGGGTAAAATGCCGTGCGAGCCGAAGCTTGTCGCTCTTATTCACCTTGTGCTGATACCGCAATTCCCACCTTATCTGTCTTGCCCCGCACCCGGCAGCTTACCCCAGTTAGCCCCGATAACGCGTCGCTGCACCCCAGTGAAAATTTTTTTCAAAACCAGCAAAAACTTTTGGATTCTAATCGCCAAAGCCGTAAACAGATTGATAACCGCAGGCAGCAGGGAATATGCGATGATAGCTCTTATTTGTTGTTGTGCTTGTTCTTGCGAGTGAAGATTCTCGGCAGGGGCCTTATGTCCGGCAAAATGACAGTGCTCAGGGCTTTGGGCGATAACTTTATCTACCTCTGGCAGTACGCCGGGAGCAGCATCCTTGCCGTTGACCCGTCTGATGCCGCCGCCGTCCTGAACGTTGTCACCACACGCCGACTACAGCTCACACACATTCTCGCTACCCACCACCACTGGGACCACACCGCCGGCATAGCTGAGCTAAAGAAGAAAACCGGTTGTACCGTCATCGGCTCTGACAGCCAAATACCAAAGCTGAACAACCTTGTCCACGACGGTGACGTCGTGCCGATTGGCGATGTTACGGTGCAGGTAATCACCACGCCCGGACATACTCGCACATCAGTTTGCTACTATGTCCCCGCTGCCCGGACCGAAAGGGCTATTGTGTGGACAGGCGATACAATGTTTGTCGGCGGCTGCGGCAGAGTTCTCGAGTACGATATGAGGACAATGTGGAATTCACTAAGTAAGCTCGCATCACTGCCGCCCGACACACTGCTCTATTGCGGCCACGATTACACCGAAGAAAACTACCGCTTCGCCCTTACCATCGAACCGGATAATCAAGAAGTCACACGATGTCTGCAAGAGCTTAGAGAGAAACTAAAGCAGGGCGAACTGGCTGTTCCATCGACCATCGAGAAAGAAATACAGACCAACATCTTCCTGCATGCCTCCAACCCCCGAATCAAAGCAGCGCTTCGAATGAAAGACGCAACCGATGCCGACGTCTTCGCCGAGCTTCGTCGCCGCAAAGATGTTTTCTAAGAACCCACCCGGCGGCACTGACCCCGCCGCCGGTGCTAAACAATCCCGGCAGCCGCGCTGCCAAACGTCTCAGCAAAGACAATCTGGTCCAGTGGTTTTCGCGATTGCGTTTCACGGAACAATTCAGGCGAAGAAGGATATCCGACCGGTGTCAGTGCTATCACGTCAAAGCCATCAGGAACCGCAAGCAGTTTTTTGATCTTGTTGTGGTCGAACGCACCAATCCAGCACGTCCCTAACCCCTCATTTCTCGCAGCCAGCGTCAGGTGGTCGATAGCAATTGACGTATCGACCAGATACATGTTCTCGCTTATCCAGCTCCAGCGGTCAGTGTACTTCTTACCACAGCAGGCGATGACAATCGGCGCATCGGCAACGAACATTTGATTTGCCGCCGCCTTGGCAATTTGCTCTCGCTTGTCTTTGTCCGCCACGACAACGAACCGCCACGGCTGAACGTTGTTCGCCGACGGCGCCATCCTCGCCGTCTCCAATACTCGCTTCAAAACCGGCTTATCAACCCCCTGCGACGAATACGACCGGATACTCCTTCTCGTTAGCAGTACCTTTGAGAAATCCATAGTCTGCCTCCAGAAATCTCAGTTACCAAATCCTACTCGACCCCGAGCTTCTCCCTGAGCACCCGCAGGTTCAGCACGTCCTCTTTGTTGTATTGCAGCAGCATCTTCAGCGCTTCACCGTTCGCGTTGTTCACATACTCCCACCAAAGCAGCACCGCCTTGTGCCCGTCCACATTTTTCAGCGACCTCGGTATCCGCAACTTTCTCTCAACCGCCTTTAGCCCGCCTTTGAGATTCTTCCGCCAGCAGTCATACATCAAATCCGTATGTTTGAAGCACTCCTTAAGGTCAACGCCTAACTCCGCCTTGATAAACGGAAGGTCGAATCGGCTGCCGTTATAGCTGTAAATCTCATCGACCCACCCCAGCACCTCAACCAGCCGCACTTCATTCAGCGCGTCTTCGTAAAGCTGAACAAGCTGCATACGACTGCCCCTTTCCATCGCGACTCCTATCACCGTCAGCTCCGCATACCGTCGGCT
Organism: uncultured Pirellulales bacterium; assembly: GCA_964514115.1. GTDB lineage: Bacteria > Planctomycetota > Phycisphaerae > Sedimentisphaerales > Anaerobacaceae > CAZEPI01. The sequence goes on from CAZEPI010000013.1 coordinate 74,143, forward strand.
AAGCCCCGTCGTCTCAATATCGATATAGGCCCTCCGCTTCATTTGAGCAAAATATCCTTGTAGTCCGCACAGTACTTCTTCCTCTGGCAGGCCCTGCAGTGCTCACCTCGCCAGATAGCGTCAAACTGCTCCGAAATCGCACCGACGATTTTCTTCTCGTCCGTGATGATACCCACCTCGAAGTTCCGCCGCACTGCGCTCTTTGCCCCCATCCCCGCACCCGTCAGATTCGCACTGCCGAGATAAGCAACCCTGCCGTCAACGATTGTGCTCTTGAGGTGCACCCTCGGACACAGAATCCTCTCCATACCCTTAATCAGATTCGGATACTTGTCAAAGTCCCTTCTGAAAACGGGCCCCGGTTCCTTCGCGTGCAACAGCCGAACCTCAACCTTCCTCCTTATCAAGTCCGAAAGAACCTCCAGAAACGGAACCATCCTGCCGTTCTTTTCAACGTGCAGGTCCTTCACGTCCGCCGTCGCAAGCCACACAAACCTCTTCGCACGCGGCACCAGACCGCAGATGACCTCTTCGTAAATCTGCCTGTCCGTAATAAACTTGAGCATACTACTGCGCCCCTAAGCCGGCCAAATAACACGGACAGTTTATCCCCTCTCTGCCCCCGCCACAAATACAATCCCTCTAACACAGATTCGGGTGAATCTGTAGTCTGTAGGTGGGTTTGCGATATGCTGTTATTGCAAGGCCCACACCGTGGGCCTAAGCTTTGTAGGGTGGGGTTTACCCCACCAATTCGACTCAAGGTCCGTTTTTTCCCCTATGGCGGTGCACCAGTCCCGGCGCAGACCGCCAAAGCTACGCCACAGTCATTTCTCCCGTATTGGTATGCTACAGATGCCATGGACTTCGCATCGGCCGAGAGAGCATCTCGTTTGCCCCGGCATCACCCACAAACTCCTCTTTCGCCGGGTCCCACCGAAGCTTGCGACCTAATGTCATCGCTATATGGTCCTGGTGTGTCACCGTATCCGACCGCACGGCAACGTCAATGGGGCTGACGGTCTTTTGTCTGCTCTTGACGCAGTCCAGAAAGTTGCGCTTGTGGTCGTTGCTGTATCCCAGCCGCACGTCATCCCGACCGAATTTCGTCCTCAAAAGCCCTTTCGGCTCCGAATCAAAAAATCCCCGCGCCACGTAAATCCATCCGCCACTGCCCAAAAACAATATCCCCATCCAGTGAAGTGAAAACTGCGGCATCTTCGTCTTCGCCGTCTTCATATCCATATGTATCAGCTTTAGACCGCCGGCGTAGATGTGCTCCACCTCCCATTCGATAGCGGTATCATAAAGCCCTTCTTCCGGGAATTTGCCCCAGCCCTGCACCTCTACCGGCCCGGTGTTGTCCGCATCCGCCGCCCACTGAGCAATATCAACGTGGTGAATCCCCCAGGCACCTCCCACGCAGCCGAGAGAATAATCCGATATCAGCGTCCAGTTCCGCGTGCAGCGAAGTCGCGTATAAGGCGCCCATCGCGCAGGCCCAAGCCACATCTCGTAATCAAGCCCCGGCGGCACCGGCTGTGTCGGCTGATTCCCCACCGGCTTGTAATCCGCCGAGCCAACCATTATCGTATGACACTTCCCTATCCGCTGGTTCCGAACCAGCTCCACCGCAAACCGAAACCAGTTGTCGCTGCGCTGCTGCGTACCGAACTGAAACACCACCCCATATTCGTGCACCGCCTGACGTATCGCCTTGCACTGCTCTATGCTGTAAGCTAACGGCTTCTCGTAATACATATCCTTGCGATTCCGCGCCGCCTCTATCCCTATAAGCGTATGCCAGTGGTCCGGCGTAGCGATAAACACCGCATCAATATCGTCCCTCGCCAGAAGCTGGCGAAAATCGTTATACCCTTTGCAGTCCTTGTTGCCGTATTTCACGTTCACCCTGTCAACAGCCCTCCGGCGGCGGTCCTCAAAAACATCGCAAACCGCAACCATTTGCACGTCGTCGTAACCCATAAAACCTCGAAGATGTCCGCTGCCCATCCCCCCAACCCCGATGGCCCCCATCACTATCTTTTCACTCGGCGCCGTTACAGCACCTTGCCCAAGGACTCTCGAAGGAACTATGTACGGAAATGCCACACTTGCCGCTGCACCCGCCGCCTTGCCTAAAAACCCGCGTCTGCTGATTCGCCTCGTCATTTATGCACTGTCCTTTACACAAAAAAAGTCTCACAGAAACACAACCTTGTCTATTATATGTTTCTTATCCGTTTTTGCAAGCCGAAACCCGACGCGACAACCGACCATCACACAAATTGCACCTCGCGCTCTTAATGACCGTTCAGCTCGGCAAGGTGTGGCCTGACCGCCTGGGCGATTTGCTCCGGTGACTCAAATGGCACATACATCAAACGCATAACAAACGTGTACGGCTTGCCGATATCATAATCCTCGATGAACCACTGAAAATCCCACGCCGGATTGCCTTTGCCACCGCCCGAGGGCGATTGGCTGAAACGAACCTCATCATCTTCTCTAAACATAAACACCAGCGCCATCCCGTTGCTCACCCCGTAGTACCACGGCTTGACAAAACGGTATTTCGAAAAATTGAACACAAGCGTAAGAGGGAATTCCGCATCGTGACGAAAATCTCTGTTATCCGTCAGCCCCAAATGTGTGGAGAGCTTCCCGTGAGCAGGTGTTACGCCCGTAATCCACTGCGGCTCGCAGTCGGCACACTCAGCCGGACAGCCCAAAAAGTGTATGTCACGCGATTCGGGCTGCTCTATGTAACTCGCAAAGAACAGTCCGATGTAGCCGTTGGCGAAAGTCCGCTCATGCGGCACACATTCAAACCTGAACTCAATCACTCCCTCTTCAAGCAGCTCATATTCCAGCCGGCTCTCAAGTTTCCAGTGAGGCGTGGGCGGCTGATACAGCCCCACCGTGTACTCATTTATCCGCCGAATTTCCATTACCGCCCGTCGCGGCTCAAAAAGTATGTCCTTCTCCTGAGTAGTCCCGTCATGGATGTGCTCGAAGTTCAGCCCTGAATAAAAGGGCACAAACACGTTCTCACCGCCCCTGCTGTAACTTAATGATGCCAGACCGCTGTAACCGCCGCGATGTCGCGACAGAGCTTCATCGTCCACTGCTTCATTATTGACTATCACCGCCCGAATATCGCCGCGCTCAAGGACAATGTAGGGCCTCGCCAATCCCAAATCGCCCCCCGGCCCGCCCGCCTCCGCACATCCAAACAACCCCGCCGCCGACAAAAGGGCGATTGTCCATTTAAGATAAAAAGTCCTCACCAGCCGAAATCCTTATTTCAAAAGCGATAAACGATTTTTGTAAACACCCCTCGCTCCGCAATCCCGTCCTCCTCAGTCCGGTAGTCATTGAAAACAAAGTAGTAGTCGATGTTGTCTCGCACCGGCCATGAAAACAACAGCGTCAAATTATACCTGCCCTCTGCCGTGTCCTCTGCCGTAAACTTAATCCTTCCCTCCCATGGCCACACATACTCCGTCACCCAACGCCAAAGCCATATCGTCTCATCTCCGCCCTCCTCCGGTTTCTGTACCCTGTAGTCAAGCTCAAACTCCGTCGTGAAACGGTCGCTCAGTTTCACCGGCTTCTCGAACCCATACTCGTCGTATGGCACTCCCTCATAGACTCCCTTCTCATAGCTGCCGCTTATCGAATTCCACCTGTTGACGCGATTGTGACTCACTCGAAATCGGTTAGATCTGTTGTAGTATGGGTGGTGATATCGGTCCGAACGGTAATAACGAATCTCCAGCTCATTGCGGAAGCGAATACCGGCCATGTGCCTGTAGTAGTTGTACTCCACTTCGCTCTTATGGTTGTGGTAGTAATCGAAATCCGTGAACAGCCCGACCCATCTCACCGGCCCTTCTTCGATGTCCCCGTCGTAGAAAAGAGAGCCGGCAGGACCCCTGATGTCGCGCCGTGGAATATATCCGAGGTCCGGCACAAACCCTTTAGTGATGTCGATATAACTCAGATTCCAGCTATATGGCTTCTTATCTCCGGCGACCTGAAACAACATCCCGTGTCCGCTGTGGTCTGTATCCCCGTCGGTCTCAACACCCTTGCTGTCCCGCAGATTCAGTACCTGCCCGCTCAGCCATGTATTGTCGCCGATGAAAGCTCTGGTATCCAAGCCCGTTACGATGTTGCTCCCATCCTTTCGGTTCGAGCTGGCCCATACCGCACCAAGGTGGGAATCCTCTCCCATATAGTTGACAAACCTGCCTACATTGTAATGTCCGCCTATCTGCTCATCCCCACGCTTTATATCACCTATGACATCTATCATACCCAACGCCCATTTGCTACCCTGACCCGTAATCTTCGCCCCCCCGTCGATATCCTGAAATCGCCTGCTGTAGTAATAGTTCAGCGGTGTCTCAAAAAGCTCCGCACCTTCCTGAAAAAACGTCCTTCTCTCCGGAAGAAATCGCTCCGTATCTCGCAACTCAATCGTATCCGGGTCTGCCTCCACCTGACCGAAATCCGGATTGTACGTAAACGCGCTTATCCACTGGCTGTTGAACCTCATCGACATATCCAGACCGGTCGAAAGCTCGTTCTTTCCCCCGTCCAGCTTGCCGGTCCCTGCCTGTCGCATTTTTGCTGTGCTGCTCAGGTATGTCTCGAACTTCGGCTTCGCCTCTACCTCAACCTTCGATAAATCCAGACCCGTCAGTGTCCCGAAGTTTCGCGGCGACCGCGGCTGCTGATTCAGATAAGACCAACTGCTGTGTTCTTGCCTGCCCTCCTCCGACCGCGAAAAATTAACCCCCCACGTCACATCCTTCTTCGGCTCGAAGTGCATATCCGCAATAGGAATGGTCATCTCGGCAATCCACCGGTCTTCGCCGACAGTGCACACGACCTTCCAGTCGCTGTCCCAGTTCTCGTCGAAACCAAAGAATCCCTGACGAGCATCGAACCTCGTCCCCAATGTATTGACAGTGAACGCATAACTCGTTCGCTTGTCCCCGAACGTATCGAGACGAACGTCTATTCTGTCGTCGTCTCTCATAAAATGGTCTTCCTGGCGCTCGGTGGCCTGAATCCTTTCCGGCTCCGGCTCAAGACACTCGAAAGATATATAGATAAACTCATCGTCGTAAAGAACTCTGACAAACGTCTGCTCGATTGCCGGCCGGATGTACTGCACCTCGGTAAAATCCGTTGCCACGTCTGCCATCGACCAGCACTGCTCATCAAGCCGCCCATTTATTACCGGGGCGCTCTCGGTCCTCACAGCGGCTATTGAAGGCCGTGTGTACTGGCTCGCAATCTGACCGGCAGCAACTGAATTGTGCACCAGAACCAAAATCAGGATAACCCAAGGCGTGTTCCTTATTGTCTTCGACAGCCGATGACTGTTCATCTAAATTCTGTTCCTTTGTTCTTGTGCCATACACGGCGGCCCGCCTCAGCGGACCCGCTGATGACGCACCCCCCCGCGGCTTGTCGCCTGAGATTTCCGCTCACGGCTTAGTTGGTGCTCACAGCCGCACGGCTGACGCGATGGCAACCGGCACTCGCATCCGGAAAAGTGACGCTTACTGACGAAAACCTCGCGCATTTTAGCGTCTCTGGCACGATTTTTCAACCCGCTTCTGCACTCAATCAGCACATATTGCGTCGAATTTTTCATTTGTCCTATAATTACCGTCGTGTTATTCAATTGTTCGTAAACATATATAAGGAGACACAGGCGATGAAAGTCGAAATCAAAAACGCCGTCCTCGAACTCGTATCCGGCGACATCACCGAGATGGACACCGAAGCCATCGTAAACGCCGCAAATGCGCAGCTCATTCTCGGAGGCGGCGTCGCCGGTGCTATCAAAAGAAAAGGCGGCCCCACTATACAAAAGCAGTGCAGCGAAATAGGCGCCTGCCTCGTTGGTGGCGCCGCCATAACAGGCGCCGGAAACCTCAAAGCAAAGTACGTCATCCACGCCGTCGGCCCCCGAATGGGAGAAGGCAACGAAGACCAAAAGCTCAGAAACGCAACACTCAATTCCCTGAAGCTCGCCGACGAGAAAAACATAAAGAATATCGCCTTCCCTGCCGTAAGCGCCGGAATTTTCGGCTTTCCAATCGATAGATGTGCTGAGATAATGCTCCAAACGACGATTGATTATCTAAAAGGCGACACCGCTCTGCGACGGGTTGTCTTTTGCCTCTTCGGCAAAGACAGTTACGACGCGTTTGAAAAACAGTTGAAGCGGCAAATCGATAAATGAAGGCAGTAGTCCTCACAAAACAAAGCCCCATAGAAGAAAAACCATTGCAACTCACTGACCTGCCTGCCCCGACGCCCGGCGACGAAGAGATCCTCATCAAGACTGCTGTCTGCGGCGCCTGCCATACCGACCTTGACGAAGCCGAAGGACGCCTCGTCCCGTCAAAGCTGCCCATAATCCCCGGCCATCAGGTCGTCGGAACCGTCGCCGAAAAAGGAAAATCCGTCACCAAATTCAAGCTCGGCGACCGCGTCGGCGTGACCTGGCTCTACCATTGCTGCAGCAACTGTGATTTCTGTCGAAGCGGCCAGGAGAATCTCTGCTCGAATGCAAAGTGGACCGGCAAAGACGCCGACGGCGGCTACGCCGAGTATATGGTCGTCGGCCAGAACTTCGCCTACCCAATCCCCGACCGTTTCACCGACGCACAGGCCGCTCCGCTGCTCTGCGCAGGCGTCATCGGGTATCGAACGTTTCGATTGGCCGATGTCCAGCCGGGCGAGTCCGTAGGTCTCTTCGGCTTCGGTGCCTCGGCCCATATCGTCATCCAGATCCTAAAGCACAAGCTGCCCGACAGCGACGTCTTCGTCTTCACCAAGACCGAGGCACACGCCGACCTTGCCCGAAAACTCGGTGCCGTCTGGACCGGCCGTTCCGCCGACCAGCCGCCCAAGAAGCTGAACAAAATTATGGACTTTACACCCGTTGGCGAATGTGTCCGCGATGCGCTGGCTGTGCTCGACAGGGGCGGCCGGCTGGTTATCAACGCCATCCGAAAAGAAACGCCGGTGCCGCCGCTGGACTACGCCGAGCTGCTCTGGCTCGAACGCGAAGTAAAAAGCGTCGCAAACGTCACCCGCCGCGACGCCGAAGAGTTTCTACCGCTCGCCGCCGAAATCCCCGTTAAGCCGACCATCGAAGAATTTCCGCTGGACCAGGCGAACGATGTCCTGCTGCGAATAAAACACTCGCGACTCCGGGCCGCAGCCGTACTAAGAATTGGCTAATACCTGCTGCGTCGTTAACCGCCGCACCCGCGGCGCAGTGACGTAACTATGATGGGCGTTGGCAAATACATTTAACTTTACTCAAACTGACCGTTCTTGGGAGAGGCCGAATACAAGTGCTTAATGCACACAGACATACGAGAATTCGTCATTCCCGCGAACGCGGGAATCCAGTATCTAAAAAACTGTGTTAATCTGTGTGAATCAGTGTCTAAAAAATCAAGCATGTGCCCGGGAAAGCGGGTATCGGCCAGTTTGAGAACTTTAGCTGGGTGCTGAAATGGGCGTATGTGCAAAATGCGGCAAGACCTCGAACGAAATAGCGCAGACCCTCTCTCTCTGCGCCGCGTGCATCCCCCAGGCCGATTCCGCTATGCTGAGCCGGCTCGAACAGGTCCACCGGCAGGCCCATGCACCCTTCGGCCTCGAGGGCATACCGCCCCGCGCTGCCGATGGCATCGTCTGCGGGCTTTGTGTTAATCAGTGCAGAATCGCGCCCGGCAAGACCGGCTACTGCGGAGTCCGCCGAAACGAAAACGGCGCACTCAAAGGAGGAACCGCCAACGAGGCCGCCGTCTCCTGGAGTTTCGACGAGCTGCCGACCAACTGCGTCGCTGACTGGGTCTGCCCCGGCGGCACCGGCACCGGCTACCCCAAATTCACCCACAAACGCCGAGCCGAACGCGGCTATTTCAACCTCGCCGTCTTCTACGAGGCCTGCTCCTTTGACTGTCTGTTCTGCCAAAACTGGCAATACAAAAACCAAACGGCTGCCGGAAGGCCCTTTAGCGCACACGAACTTGCCGAAGATGTCACCGACGATACGGCCTGCATCTGCTTCTTCGGCGGCGACCCGGCCTGCCAGCTCCCTCACGCCCTTGCCCTCTCACAAATCGCCCGGCAGCAACGCCCCGGTAAAATACTGCGAATCTGTTGGGAAACAAACGGCTCAATGGTGCCCCAGCTTCTCGACAAAATGCTCGACTTGTCACTCGAAAGCGGCGGCTGTGTCAAATTCGACCTAAAGGCCATCGACAAGAACCTCCACTTCGCCCTGTGCGGCGTCGATAACAGCCGCACGCTTGATAACTTCAAAGCCGCTGCCGGTCGCATCGCCGAAAGGCCCGACCCGCCACCCCTAATCGCCAGCACACTACTCGTCCCCGGTTACATCGATGACCAGGAGGTGGGCGCGTTGGCTTCATTTATCGCCGAGCAAAACCCCGACATACCCTATGCTCTGCTTGGCTTTGGCCCTGATTTTATGATGTCGGATTTGCCCCCGACTTCGTGGGCTCAGGCCAAACGCTGCCTCAGTGCCGCCAAGGCCGCAGGCCTGACCCGTGTCCGCCTCGGCAACATCCATCTCCTCAGTTGACCCAGCCCCGCATATCCTGCTCCTGTTTGTCTTTTTGATTTCCAGCAGCCCGGTGGTATAATTCAACCTTATGACAAACGCCGCTCTCAGCGCACTTTTCGACCAAATGGCCGACATCATGGAAATCCTCGGCCAGGACCGCTTCCGCATCAACAGCTATCGAAAAGTCGCTCGCACTCTCGCAGAGATGCCCACCGACGTCCGGCAAATGCTCGAAGATGCCACCCTTGCCGATGTCCCCGGCATCGGAAAATCCAGTATCGCCAAAATTGAACAGTTCATCAAAACCGGCAAAATCACCGCGCACGAAGAACTCTTGAAAAATATCCCCGAAACACTCCTCGACCTGCTTGCAATTCCTCAGATGGGCCCCAAGGGCGTAAAAGCCGTCTATGAAGGGCTCAAAATCAAAAACATCGCCGACCTCAAAAAGGCCCTCGCCGACGGCTCTGTTGCCGGGCTCCCCGGCTTCGGTGAAAAAAAAGCAGCAACCATCGCACGCGGCATCGACTTTCTCGAAAAGTCCACCGGCAGAATTCGCCTCGACCAGGCCGCCGAAGCCGCCGACATGGTAATTACCTTTCTCGCCCGCCTCCCCGGAATCAAGAAGATTCAGCCCGCCGGCTCGCTGCGGAGACACGCTGAGACCATCGGTGATGTTGACATACTCGTCTCCGCCGCCAATGGAAAGAAAATCATCGACGCCTTCACAAAAGCCCCCTTTATCCGCGAGGTCCTCGCCGCCGGCCCCACAAAGTGCTCTGCAATTATCGAAACCCGCGACCGTCCCGTCCATGTGGATATTCGCGTCGTCGGCCCCAAAAGCTTTGGAGCCGCCTCGCAGTATTTCACCGGCTCCAAACAGCACAACGTCCGCCTAAGAGAAATCGCGGTCAAGAAAAAGCTCAAGCTGAACGAATATGGCCTGTTCAAAGGCGACAAAATGCTCGCAGGCGCCGCCGAACAACAAATCTACGAGAAGCTCGGCCTCGATTTCATCGACCCGCTCCTCCGCGAAGACCGCGGCGAGGTCGAAGCCGCAGCAAAACATTCACTGCCGAACCTCGTGACCATCGGTGACATCAAAGGTGACCTCCATATGCATAGCGACGCCTCCGACGGCGAATGTGATATTCGTGAAATGGCCGAAGCCGCAAAAAAAATCGGCTACAGGTATATCTGCATCACCGACCACTCCGCCTCTTCCGCCATCGCCAACGGCCTGTCGGCAAAACGCCTCGCCGCACAAATTAACCAAATCCGAAAGCTAAACGAAAACCTAAAGGGCATCACCATCCTCGCAGGCAGTGAAGTCGATATACTCGGCGATGGTTCTCTCGACTTCAACGACAAGCTCTTAGCCGAGCTTGACTTCGTCATCGCCTCCATCCACTCAGGCCTTGCCGGCTCACGCGACAAGGTAACACTGCGAACGCTAAAGGCAATGGACAATCCCTACGTTACCTGCATCGGCCATCCCACAGGCCGCCTCATCGGCCGGCGCGAGGCGATGGACATCGACATCCCCGCCGTCATCAAACACGCCGCCCGGACACATACCGCCCTTGAAGTAAACGCCAATCCCTGGCGACTCGACCTGAAAGACCTCCACTGCAAAATGGCCATAGAGCAGGGCGTCAAACTGATGATTGGCACCGATGCCCACAGCATTTCACAGCTTGACCTGATGGCCTACGGCGTCGCAACCACCGCTCGCGGCTGGGCAGCAAAAACCGATATCCTAAACGCAATGCCGCTCGCAAAACTGCGAACCTGGATTGCCGCAAAAAGAAAAAAATAGAAGGATTGCACCCGTGTCATCTAATACGCCCAGAATTTTGCTCACCGGCCTGCCCGGCTGCGGCAAAACTACCGCCGTCATGCGAATAGTCGCCGCATTGAGCGACCGCAAGCTCGCCGGTTTCTACACCGAGGAAATCCGCGACCGCGGCACTCGAAAGGGCTTCAAATGGAAACACCTTGACGGCCCCGAAGGCATCCTCTCTCACATTGGCTTCAAAGGCCCTAAAGTGGGAAAATACGGCGTCGATATCGCCGGCTTTGAAACCTGCGTTGTGCCCATCCTCGACCCGCAAGGCACCGCCGAGCTTTTCATCATCGACGAAATCGGCAAAATGGAATGCCTCTCACCTAAATTCATCGATGCCGTCCGCTGCCTCCTCGACTCCGAAAAACCCCTCCTCGCCACCATTGCCAAAAAAGGCCCCGCCTTCATATCACAAGTCAAGACCCATCCAGGCGCAGCCCTTTACACACTGACCGAATCCAATCGCACTGAGTTGGCCGACGAGATAATACGCAAATTTCGCGACGTTCTGAAGTAAATGCGGAGGTCTAAGATGAACGAGAAACTGAAATTGCCCGCCCCGAATCTCAATGGCCCGATGTCACTTGAGCGAGCCATAAGCATCCGACGCTCCTGTCGCGACTTTCTGCCCGACCCGCTCACAATCGAACAGACAAGCCAGCTATGCTGGGCCGCACAGGGACAGACCGGCCGATATAAAACCGTCCCCTCCGCCGGCGCCACCTACCCGCTCGAGCTTTTCGTTGTAAGCGCCGACGGGCTTCTCCACTATCTGCCCGACCATTCGCTCGAGAAATTAAGCGACGATGACCTGCGCCCCGCCCTCTGTCACGCCGCCTGGGGACAGCAGTTCATTGCCGACGCCGCCGCAACATTCGTCCTTGCCGCCGAATTCAAAAGAACAACCGCCCGCTACGGCCCCCGCGGCCAGCGATACGTCTATGCCGAAGCAGGCCACGCCGCCCAGAACATCCACCTCCAGGCAGAAGCGCTCGGCCTCGGCTCCGTAGCGGTAGGGGCCTTCGACGATGCCGCCGTCGCCGCCGTCCTCTCACTGCCCGCCCACCTCGAACCTGTCTATATGGTCATCGTCGCCCACAAACGCACTTGACCATCGCCGATTATACCGGCATATCCGGCCTTGCCGACGACAACGAAGTCTTTACAATGGACAAACTAAGTAACAGGACGAATGTCAATATCAGGGACGCCAACGACGTGAACTACGTCGTCAATAACCTCAACAATCGCTACAGGAGCATCGACGGCAATAATCTCAGCTACGATGCGGCGGGGAATCTGACGAAGGATAAGGACGGTTGCGTTTACACCTACGACTACGAAAACCGCATCATAAAAATCACTAAGGACAGCACCGATATAGCTGAATTCGCCTACGACGCCTTAGGCAGAAGAATCGAGATGAAAGACTCTCTGGATTCCAATAAGACGAGGCGGTATTATTATAATCCGAACTGGCAGGTCCTGTGCGAGTACGACGGCAGCGAGAATTTCAAAATGGCCTACGTATATGGAAATTACGTTGACGAGGTGCTGTACAAAAAGGCCTTCAGTCCCCTCGGCAACAAATACTACCTCCACGACCACTTATACAGCACAGCATCGCTCGTGGCGACCGGCGGGGCCGTGAATCGGCGATATGAATACGATGCCTACGGTCAGCCGGTGTTTTACAGCAGTGATTTCTCAACCGAATATGACATCCCCGGCTACAACAATCGCTACCTCTTTACCGGCCGCCGCCTCGACCTGCTAGACTCCGGCTCTTTGAAAATGCAATACAACCGCCACCGCTATTACGACTACGACACCGGCCGATGGCTGACCCACGACCCACTGGGCGTGGTGGTCGAAATTCGCCAGTCGAATACGCTTTTGTTGGTACCGGCTCTTCAATATGTTGATTCGGCAAACCTTTACGAGTATGGAAAAAGCAACCCATTGTTTTTTCAAGACAACCTTGGGCTGAGATCATCAGATAGTTTTGGATCTTCGTTTGCAGGGTGCGCCGGGTGTTCTGCTGGGTGGCTAGACCCATTACCTTCACAGGGCAGGGGAGGCGACTGGGGCCATAGGCGGGCTGTTCTCCACTACGTTTGTGGATTTGGGCGCCCGGTTGAGTTCTCGAACACAAGCGTCTTTGCGATGAGGGCTGCTGAGGCAAGGCCTGGAATAAACCCGAGCTGGCGCCCTCTACAAGAGTTGGTGCGAAGCGTAGGAAGAAATTTTTGTAAGTATACTCCGATAGGTGAGTGCAGTGGCTTTGGATTCCAAGGCGTATCGCCGGAAGGATACTGGTTTTCGGGTGGCGATCCCCGTTGGTATGGTACGTTGCACAGGGGCGACAACGACGCTTACAGCACGCTGACACACACGGTCCGGTGCTGTGTTAGAAGAAACAGCTACAGTACAGCCACGTTAGTGTGCCGTGTTCGTTTTGACATCAGGGATACTTTCTCATTTGATGCTGCCAGCAACCCTAGCATAGCGCGATATTGTGGTTTCAGATTCGACCACATAGTACATCTGGATAAGATACTGAGTGAAACCATTTCATGTCGCTGTATGGAGTAACCTGATGCACCGTACTATGCTGACAAACGTCATTGTTAAATGTGTTTTGCCAATGGTCCTTGTGATTCTTGTTTGGAGACCTTTGCTTAACCTGACTTTCGCCTTTTCGCAAGGTCAAGACCCACGATATGATATGGGTGATGGCTATGAGATCTGGTGGCCTGGCTATCTTGTTCGCTTGAAACCTGGAACAGATTCGGGCTTTGATCGCATCATTCATCCTGAGGAGATACAGGAGTTTGCCATTGAAGAAGCTTGGATCATTGGGAAGACCGCCAGGGGATGGTTCGCGGTGAATAAAAGCACGCACGATGTATTCTACCCATATCTAGAGCAAGAAGAATTGCAAGGTGTAACAGGGGTCGATGCTTCTTCCTTGGATTTTACCAGCGACCCCTCCCCGTATCTAATTGTGTATCCTCGGACTCTCAGGAACCTGAGTATTGTGAACCGGGTCTGCTGGGTACTGGTTTTCGCTCTCCCTTTGTTGATAGGAGTAGGCCCATACGCGATCAAACACCTCAGTGAGCGAGGCGTAACCAAAAGGAACGAAAAGACTGCGTGAGAGAAATTTTGGATGGCCCACGTGTTATCGCCGAGTACGACGGCAGCGAGAATTTCAAAATGGCCTACGTATATGGAAATTACGTTGACGAGGTGCTATACAAAAAGGCCCCCAGCCCCCTCGCTACTCAGTCTGCACGGTTGCCCGTCGTCTGTCTCGAGTTTTGGGCCTGATCTCTTTTATTTCTAACGCTGGTTTCGGCGGGGTCGCTTTGGGACACTGGCCGTTCCAGCAATAAAGGCAAAGCTGCTCCTTCGGCAATCCAATCGCCTCCACCATATCATCCAACGTCTGATACCGCAGCGTCGTCACCCGCAAATCCTCCGCAATCCACTCCACCATTGCCTTGTATTTCTCAGAACGGTGGTTCGTATATTCCGATACATCTTCTATGTCGCGACCTTCCAGTGCGGCAATCGCCTTCCGCGCTGCGAGCTCCTCAATCGACCGCGTCGAAAGATTAAACCTGCACGGAAACATTAGCGGCGGACACGCAGGCCGTATGTGCACCTCCCTCGCGCCGCAGTCCCAAAGCTTCTTTATCGTAAAGTTCTTGAGCTGCGTCCCCCGAACTATCGAATCCTCACACATCACGATACTGTTACCCTTAATCACCTCCTTGATTGGTATCAGCTTCATCTTTGCTACCAAATCCCGCGTCTGCTGCGAAGGCGGTGTATAGCTCCTCCCGTATCCCGGCGTATATTTCACCAAAGGCCGCCGGAACGGCTTGCCCGACTCCATCGCATAACCCAGCCCGTGCGCTACCCCCGAATCCGGTACACCCGATACCACATCAACCTCAATATCCTCATCCCGCCTCGCAAGGCACTGCCCGCAGCGCTCGCGCACCGTCTCCACGTTTATCCCCTCGTAGCTCGACGCCGGAAAACCCGTATATATCCACAAAAACGCGCAAATCTGATTCCCATTCTCCCCGCCGCGGCGGCTCTGCGCAATACCTTCTTTGCTTATAAGGATTATCTCCCCCGGCCCAATGTCCTTGACAATCTCAAATCCGTTGTTCGCAAACGCCGTCGTCTCGCTCGTCACCGCCCACGCGTCCGGACCTCTACCCACGACCAAAGGCGTGTACCCGAGTCTGTCCCTCGCCGCGTATATCCCGTCGTTGTTCAAAACCAAAAGCGAGCACGACCCCTCTATTGCCTCGAATACCCGCTCTATCCCGTCCACCAGGTTTGTCCCCTCGTTAATCAGCTTCGCTATCAGCTCCGTTGTGTTCACCGCCCGTCTGCCGACCTCGCTGAAAGATGCCCCTCTCTCCAATAACTTCGCCGTTAGTTCCTCCGCGTTATCTATGAATCCGCTGGTTACTATGCAGAAAGGCCCGAACCGAGAGTTCAGGTATATCGGCTGCTCCTCATAATCGCTGATTACTCCTATCCCCTTGTTTCCCCTGAACCGCGCAAGGTCGTCGTAGAACTTCGACTTGAATTGGCTCTGGCTCAAACTGTGTATCTGCCGCGTAAATCCCTCCGCACCCAATACCACCAACCCCCCGTACTCCGTCCCTAAATGCGAATGATAGTCCGTCCCGTAGAATAGCGCCTCCGCGCAGTTACCTTTTGAGACCACCCCGAAAACCCCGCTCATTTGCCACCTCCTTTGCGGTTAACCCTGACCTTCCTTGACTATAACAACACCTGCCCACACCTCCAACCAAACCACTAACACCAATCTAACAAACCCAACTTTCAAGTGCAAGCTTTCTTCCTGAAAATTCCCCGCTTCGCTGCCTCAGCTTCTCATTTCAGGCGTAGTCCCACACCAATAATCACTCATCGATAATCAATCCCACGAAAAATTGACTGCCGCAAGCTCCCCATGCAATCTCCTCGCAGCCCCTTACCTTATCGGCTGAGCTGCCCTCCGCTCGAGTTGCATGATAAGTGCCTGCAGTCTTCTCGACTGCTCTGGTCTGTCATTTTGCCTCATCAGCTCAACGCCTGTCTGCAGTACACCAATCGCTTCTTCTCGCTTTCCCTCGAAATCTAGCGCAAATACCAGCTTCATTCTGACTAAAGGCTCAAGCGGGTCTATGGCTAATGCCTTGGCAAATGCCTCACCGGCCTCAGCCATTCTGCCGCTCTCAGCCAGCGCATAACCAAGTCCAGCCCATGAATTGAACGACTTGGGCCGCCTGACCACCTCTGCCCGATAACCTGCCACAGCCAACTCGATTTGCTCGCTTGCCTCCTCTAGCCTCCCCACCTTCTTATACAGCACGCCCAGACTGTAGTGCACACTCGATACATCCCTCTTGGCCTCGGCTTTTCCTTCTAACTCCAACACCTTGTAAAGCGCCTCAATTGCCTCCCGTATCCTCCCTCGTCCTGCTAAAACCGTTGCCATGTCATTGTACGCTAAGCTCGCGCGACTCGGGTCAATCTCAATTACCTCACGATAGATTCGCAGACTCTCCTCTGACTCGCCCTCCCGCGCCAGTTGCCTCGCACGCCTGATGCATTTCGCCGCAGCAAAATCCGCTGAGCTCCTGACTACCACAGGGGCCATCAGGTTCTCCACGGGGGCGTGGTCGTCCGTGAGAACAAGACCCTTCACCTTCGCTTTCAGCTCGTCAATTTCTGCCTCACCTAAGACCCACGCACCAAGCTCCCTTTGTTCATAGTACTGCCCAATATCATCAAGCTCCAGTTCCCCCCTCGAAGCAATAACGACAAACGTGTTACGACCGGCACGTCGCTGTACCAACTCGGTTATAACGTAAACATTCGCAAAAGTCTCCTGCAGTGTGTTAACAACTGCCCCGAGGAAAAGCCCGCTGTCATATATGTCGATTAAATCGACCATATAGATGCCGTCTTCCGCAAGAATCTCATCTATCTTCTCATTGAATTCACGCGTCACTAACTGAAACGGCACCGAGTAATCATTTAGCGCATCCCCGTAGATAAAATCATATCTCGGTATCTCCTCGCCCTTCGATTTTCGCTCCAGCAGCTCGTCAACATAGTTGCGCGCATCTAGATTGTGCGTACTTATGCTCGTCTCTCGCTCTAAGCCAAACGCCTTTATCGCCGCCTCCGTCACACCTGGATCAATCTCCACCACCTCTGCCAGACTGCCCGGCCAGACCGCCTCGATATACCTTGGGTAAACGTAACCACCTCCACCGATAGTCATTGTCGTCAGCTTTTCCTTGCCCTTGCTAAACTTGCCGGTCACTGCTGCATAAACCTGCGTGTAGAAATATTGCAAATCATATACGTCACCCATTATAATCTCGCTGTGCTTGAGCTTGTCCTGCATAAACGCACGGTGGTCCATGTTGCCCGACCCTATCCGTTCCACAGCCACGTAGCAGTATTGCGTCTCGTTCTCGTAAATCATCCTCGCATCCACCCTCGGCCTAAGACTCACCGCCGAGCCTGCCTGCCTTGCCCATTCACCGTCGGCCATACCCATTGCTGCAAACAAAGCAAGCATTAGTCCCCACACATACAAAGGCCACAAACGCCGCCGGTAGGCAATCCCCATCAGAAGAAGCACACCGCCCATAATCCACACAATCGCGACAGTTCCCATCGCCGCAATTAGCCAGTAGCCGGCGGCGAATGTCCCTGCGATACTCCCTGCCGCCCCCCACGCGTATATGTCACCCATTGTCCTGCCCGTTGGAAGATGCTCATCGAGCGCCATCTTTGCCACCACAGGACTAATCGTCCCCAAAACAGCACTGGGCAGAAGAAATACCAGCACTACATGGCTAAATACTCGTAAGGGCCAGTTCAGTTTCAACAGCACAAGCCATTCCCCGACCAAGTTGTTGCATATCACCGTCAACACACACGATGCCGACGCGACGCCAAAGAGAATCGCAAGTGCCTTTCTCGCCCCGAACCGGTCCGCAATACGTCCCCCTATGTAGTTCCCGACGGTAATGCCCGCAAGAACCACCCCGATAACTGATGTCCACGTATAAAGCGATGAGCCAAGGTGACGCGCAATCAGCCGGCTCGCAACTAACTCTAGTACCATGATGCAGAAACTCGATATGAACACCGTCGCGCCGGCAACTAAAATCGCACCAAATCCTCTCGATTTACCCATACCTGCCTTCCATTAGTGGACTGTCGTTCCGCTCACAGTATAGCAAACCACACCTCCAGCCGAACCTCTAACACCAATCTAACAAACCCAATCCCACGATGCAACCCCCTTGAAAAATAATCACGCAACCGTTTTCACTGCCCCGCTTACCCTGAGTTTACCCGCCGCGCAGTCTGGCGGGCTTGTCTGTGGTGAGCTTGTCGAACCGCCGAAGGGCTTGCCCTAAGCTCCCCTGCTCTCCTGTTCCACGTTGGGCACTGGCTGTTCGCTGTTGGATGTTCGCGCCGCCCCTGCTCTCCTGCTCACCTGCTCTACTCTCTGCTATGGCCGCCGTCCACCCCACAACCAAGATAACCCCGACTGACCTGCACGAAACGCAATGTCATTGTGAGGCCCTTAAGGCCCGAACCAATCTCGAGACCCTCCATCTCGCACCGAGGCCCCATCTTTTTGATTTTTCTCTTCTCATTTTGCCTTTTGCGTCCTTGTCCGCCGAAGCCTTGGCGAAGGAGGATGGCGAACGAGGATACCGAAGGCGGATTGATTTTTCATATCCTTCTCCCTGCCCGCTGCACGTCGAAGCGAAGCGGAGACCCCTACGGGTGAGCAACCTTGAATCCACAAACCGGGGGCTGTCCGCTGACCGCTATTTGCAAAAATTTTTCTTGACACCAGATTGCTACCACTGTATACGCAGCAATTGGAAGCTAAGAGCCTATCCCAATAATCGGCTCGTTATGAGGCCGAGCGAGAAGTCGAAGGCCAGGGCGGCAGAGGCAAAACTGCCGCAGGCATAGCCAAAACTACACGGAGGTGGTTTCGTCCCGATAACACAGCCATCGGGTTTTGCAGCCAGTTGCTATAGAGCGGGCGATTTTTGATGTATAAAGAACTAAGTAGGAAACGGCGCAATGTTATAAAATGGAGCGACTTAGATTGGTTTGGAGAGCAACTCAAAAAGAGAGGATGTCATTTCAATGAATAAGGAAAGACACAATATTGTTCGCCCGTGGAAATCCTTGGGCTGCGTTTTAAGCATCTCAATCTGTATTGGCGTTTACATAATCTCCATTCCTGCGTTAGGGACTAATGAAATAATAACACTTGCCTCCACTTCATCGCAAGACTTCAACCAGCATAGTGAGCCTCCCGGCAACGCGGACACTGCGAGTAATTCAGCGCCTGCAATACCGCAGCCAGCCAATCCATCGGTACATGTTGTAACGCAGGCGGCTGTAAAGCTCGGAGTTCTTTCCTGCTTGAAACGAATTAACCAGGTTACTACCTTTCTTACCGCAAACACTCAGAGCGGGGTATTCATTTTTCCTGTGCAAAAGCAGCCGGACGAGCACCTATTTTCCACTTCGTTTGAACTAATAAGGCCGGATGAATCCACAATCTATGCCAGCGCGAGTTTCTTCCCGAATCAGGATGCCATTTACGATACCGTTGAATATGTGAACATGGGGTGCGAGGAAGTGGAAAAAACGGTCTTCAAGGATTTGAAACGCGTGAGCGTGCTCAAGAAGAACATTATTTTACTTGATGGCGGTGCGGTAAAAGTGTTTCTCATGCCCGCAGGAAGCGGGTGTGTCGTAATCAAAAAGGAAGTCGTTCAATAACATTATTTAAGGTGAAAGGGAAAAATTATGAAACAACAAACAAAGTTTTTGGAAAAGCTGGCCGCGATTTTTCTTATTATGGCAATGGTTATGCCTCAGTACGCGGCGGCCACCATCACAGATGGTGAGAGTATCGTCATAGATGCTAATGATAACGTTACGGTCAACGTTGATGCTGATAACCTCGGTGCAGGTAGTTTTATCGTCAATGATGAAAACTTTGGGTTCGATACTATCACCACGATACTTTCCAATGCCCAGTCCACGACAATTGGCGCTGGTGACGCCAACACAATTACCAACAGTTTGACTGTTGCCGGTACTACTACGACCAATAGCGGCGCTTTGAACGTTGGCGGCGCGACTACACTGGACAGCACCCTGGGAGTTACCGGCGCGACGACGCTGACCGGCGCTCTTACGGCAAATGGCGGCATCTCGGCTGACGGAGGCGTATTTACGGTAGCAGACACAACAGGTAATGTGGCCACGAGTGGAACATTGGACGTCGCAGGACTCTCGTCATTGGATGGCGGTATAGATGTTAACGGTGGAAACTTCATGGTTGCGACAAACGGCAATACCAGTATCGGCGGAACCCTCGGTGTTACCGGCAATACGAGCTTATCTACACTAAGCACCTCCGGCCTGGCCACGCTTGATTCAGCCAGTATCACTAATAATGCAACAGTCGGCGGAACCCTCGGTGTTACCGGCAATACGAGCTTATCAACATTAAGTACTTCCGGCCTGGCCACGCTTGATTCAGCCAGTATCACTAATAATGCAACAGTCGGCGGAACCCTCGGTGTTACCGGCAATACGAGCTTATCAACATTAAGTACTTCCGGCCTGGCCACGCTTGATTCAGCCAGCATCACTAATAATGCTACAGTCGGCGGAACCCTCGGTGTTACCGGCGCTCTTACCGCCAACGGTGGTGCGACCCTAAACAGCGCTGATAGCTATAGCAGTGCTACGGTCGGTAACAGTGCTGTGACTTTGGTTGCGGATAGCGATGCATTAAGTACGAACGCACAGTCCAGTCTTTCGATGGCTCCCACCTCCGCCAGCTTACTTGTTAACAACAACACCACCGGAGAATCGCACGGCATTACTATTAGCCAGACAAGCACCGTTATCTCCGGCGGGACTGATTCTACGACCTTAACCCTGGATGATGATGGAGCCACGTTCGCCGATGAAGATACGGGCGCTCCGGTAAAGGTGACGGGCGTAGCGGACGGCGTCGGTGCTTATGATGCGGTTAATATGAGGCAATATAATAAACTTGAAGACAGGGTCGATAAGGCCTATTCAGGTATTGCCTCTGTTGCCGCCTTGGCGGCTATTCCACCTCCTGTTTCGGGCAAGGATATTTCGCTCGGCTTGGGATATGGTAATTTTGAAAACCAGAACGCCCTCGCTGTCGGCGGTAAAGCTCTTGTGGGCAAAGACAGGAATATGATGCTCACAGGCGGTGTCGGATTCTGTGGTAGTACCACCACACTTAGCGCCGGCGTCGGCTGGAGTTTCTAACCGAGCTTTTGCATTTGTAATTCAGTGCTCAAAAAGCTGTTATTGACGTTTGAAAAACTAAAGAAACAACTAAGGTGGCAGGGACAAAATCGCCGCACGCGATTTTGTCCCTGCCCCGCTCGGTGCTCACGCAAGCCTCCTTCCCGGGGAACTCAAGCTGCGGCAGAACTGCTGTTGGGGACCCATATCGAACGAATGCGATACGCAATGCGCACGACGCGGCGTGTGCCCACACACGCCGAATTACTTCACCAGCTCAAGCACCTGCTGATAGACGTTTTTGTTCGCCGCGACCACCGGCATCTCCACCCCCTCGTACGAATCCAGGTCAACCGGGAACAGCTTATCTCCCTTCCAGTCGCTCACAATCACCCCGGCATTCTCGCAGAGCAGTGTCCCCGCCGCCACGTCCCACAGCTTCGGACAAACGAACACATTCGCAACCATCCCACCCTTTGCAAGATAAGCCATCTCCAGGGCCGTGCTGCCCAAATTGCGAAACCGCGTCTGCTCCATAAGCTTCGTCGCCCAGCCCGGCACCCCTTTATCGAAATGGCTATCCATCCCCACGCTCGAGAACCTGTCAATCCCGTCCTCGCTTGTCCTTATCCGCCGCCCATTCAGTTGTGCCTCGCGTCCCTTCACCGCCGTGTACATCGATTCGGTGGCCGGGTCGAATATCACACCAACCACCGGCTGGCCCTCATACATCGCCGCAATCACCACCGTAAAAAGCAGCATCCCCTTCGCAAAATTATTCGTCCCGTCTATCGGGTCTATCACCCACCATATCTTCTCTGCCCCCCTCGGCGGCTGCTTAAAAAGCCCTTCGCCTTCTCCCTCTTCGGCGATAAACCCGGCATCCGGATACGTCTCCTTTATCCTGTCGATGATTATCCGCTGGCATATCCCATCCGCTTGAGTAACAAGCTGATCGGTGCTCTTCACCGTCGCCTTGACGTATTTCAGCTCCTCCATCGCCCGCTGACCCGCTAAGCGTGCCGCCACTATCCCCGTTTCCAACATCCTGCTCAAATCAACCTGCTCTAATCCCATAGCATTTCTTCTCCACTTTTCTTGACACCTCTGCTGACCTTGCCTATTGTAGCGTCGTTATGACCGCAAGCCAACAGACAACTCGGTCAAAATTCACCCGTCGCGCAACACCACGCCAGCGGACAATTGCCGCACTAATCTTTTTCGCCATCGCCGCCGGCTTCACCGCCGTCCATCTTCTTGCCCGTTTCAATATCTCTCCCTGGCCGTTCCCCTGCGGCTTCAAACAGCGTTTCAACCTCCCCTGTCCCACCTGCGGCATGACCACCGCCATCCTCGCATTCGCACAGGGTAAAATCCTCCACGCCTTCTACACCCAGCCGGCCGCCGCCTTTCTTTGCGCAGCGCTTTTGGTCACAGCACTTTTTGCTTTTATAATTGCCGTCTTTGGGGTATATTTCCGCTTTCTTGACCGACTCCGTGATGAGTTTAAACTTCGCTACGTCGTGCTTGCCTTGCTTATTATTGTCGCCGCCGCCTGGGCCGTAACCTTATCCCGGGCCTTTGTTCAACGGCTTACACCCTGACCGATGCCAATACGCAACCGCAATATGCCGAAGCTAAAGTCGCTTAACCTGTTCCACCCGCCCCTGGCAATCCTCGCCGTGATGCTGCCTCTGCTGGCGCTCTCGGCCGGCTGCCAGCTCGTCGGTCTGGCTTCCGTAGCCGGCAGTCCCACCGGCTACGAGACCAAAATCCCCGCCGAGTTCGACCTGACCGAGCACCCCGACAGAAAAACACTGGTCCTCGTCAACCAGCCGGCCTACTTTCAGACACGGGAGAACCTGCGCTTCTACATCACCGACACAGTACTCGCGGTCCTCCGTCAGAAAACCGAGCTGCCCCCGGAAAACCTCATCGACTACGACCGGCTCGCCGACTTTCGCTCCACGCGCTCTGACTTCGCAATGCTAACACCCGCCCACATCGGCCGGGCCGTCGAGGCAGACCTCGTCCTTCTCGTCGAGCTCGACAATTATGAGCTTTACGAAATGGAGTCCGCCAGCTATCATAAGGGACTCCTGGCCGGCCGAGTTTCGCTTATCGACGTCCAAACTCAAAAAAGAATCTGGCCGGCTGATAACAAAAAAAACGTACAGGTGGGCTTTGAAGTCGAACCGAAATCGCGCGAGGCCGCTGTCGCCCGGCTCGTCCTCGCCTTCGCCCACTGCTCAACAAGGTATCTTTATGATTGCCCAAAAAGGTATTTCCAAATCGCCGACGACAGGACCACCGTCGGCTGGAAGGAATGGCAATAACGGGCCGGAAAAATTTTTACAGGAGCTACGTGATGATAAAAATTCTTATCACTGACAAACTCGCTCAGGAAGGCATCGAGCTGCTCAATGCCACCGACGGCGTCGAAGCCGTCGTCAAAACAGGAATCAGCGAAGACGAGCTCGCCGAAATCATCGGCCAGCACGACGGCCTCATCATCCGAAGCGGTACTAAAGTCACCGCAAAAGTCCTCGAAAACCATGGAAAGTTGCAGGGAATCGCCCGCGCCGGAGTCGGCGTTGACAACATCGACGTACCCGAAGCCACCAAAAAAGGCGTCCTCGTTATGAATACACCCGGCGGCAACACACTAAGCGCCGCCGAGCACACAATGGCCCTTATGCTCGCACTTAGCCGAAACATCGTCCCCGCCTGCGATAGCTTGAAAGCCGGCGCCTGGGACAGAAAAAAATATATGGGTAATCAGCTAAACAACAAGGTCCTCGGCCTCATAGGACTGGGAAGAATCGGTATGTCGGTGGCCAAAATGGCCGTCGGATTCGATATGAAGGTACTCGGCTACGACCCGCTCGCCGTACCGCCCGAAGCCGAAAACCTCGGCGTCGAAATCACCGATGACCTCAACAGAATCTTCAAAGAGGCCGACTACATCTCCGTCCACGTCCCCAAAAACGAGCAGACACTCAATATGATTAGCGCAGAGCAAATCAAGATGATGAAACCCACCGTCCGCCTGGTCAACTGTGCCCGTGGCGGTATCATCAACGAAGATGCCCTCTACGACGCCCTCGCCGAAAAACGCATCGCTGGCGCTGCACTCGACGTCTATCCAACTGAACCGCCCGAAAACACCCGCTTCAAAGACCTCGACAATTGCCTCGTCACTCCACACCTCGGCGCAAGCACCGTGGAAGCCCAGATAGACGTCGCCGTCGAGGCCGCACAGAACCTGGTTGATTTCATCAAGGGCGGCCCCGTCAGAAACGCCATCAACGCCCCTTCAACCGCCGGCGCTCTCCCGCCTGTTGTTACCCGCTACGCCGAGCTCTCTCGAAGAATCGGCACCTTACTCAGCACCATTGCCCCAGGCCATATTAAAGAAGTCCAGGTGCAGTACCGCGGCACCATCGCCGAGATGGACGTTCAGCCCGTCACTCTCAACTTCGCTATCGGCCTGCTCCAGAAACATTTCGATATGCCCCTCAATATGGTCAACACCCCCGTTCTCGCAAACGAACGTGGCATCAGCATTGACGAAACCAAAAACCCAAAGGCAAAAGACGTCGCCGCCAGCTTAACCGCAAGAGTCGTCACCGACAAAGTCACCCGCACCGTAACCGGCTCGGTCTTCGGCCAAACACTCCTGCGAATTACCGAAATCGACGGCTTCAACGTCGAAATGACTCCCGCCGGCGCCGTCGTCGTCATCTTCAACGACGATAAGCCCGGCGTCATCGGCTCCGTCGGAACCGTCTGCGGAAAGCACAAAATCAATATCTGCACAATGGGCGTCGGCCAGAAAGCCGCAGAACACAAAGCCGTCCTCGCTGTCTCACTTGACAAAGATCCTGACGATAAAGTCGTCGATGAGCTTGCCAAACTCGACTTCGTTAATGAAATCTACGTCTGCAAGCTCGACTAACTCCGCTCGTCGGCAAAAAGCAGCCAGGGCCTGATGGCCAAACGCGCTTGGACGCTGTTGGCGGAACTGCTATGGCAAACGACCTGATAATAAGTATCAGCGGCCTGAGAGGTATCGTCGGCCAAAACCTCACCGCGACCGTGGCCACCGAATACGCACGCGCATTCGGTACGTTCCTCAAAAACACCGCCCCCACCGGCGACCAAAAGCCCTCTGTTGCGCTCGGCCGTGATTCAAGGCCCACGGGCCAAATGCTAAAATCCGCCGTCGCCCAGGGCCTCGCCGACACCGGCGTCAATGTCGTGGACTTAGGGCTTGTACCAACCCCCACCGTCGGCATCATGTTAAGACACCTCCACTGCGCCGGCGGCATCGTCATCACCGCCTCACACAACCCCTCCGAGTACAACGGAATAAAGCTGCTGCTCGCAAACGGCGTAGCCCCGCCCGCACCCGACGCCGAGACCATTCGACAGCTCTACTTCAGCAAGGACTTTGCTCTCGTCGATGACTCTAATCGCGGCTGCGTCTCCACAAACGACCACGCCCACCAGGTTCACATACAAAAAGTCCTCCCACTCATCGACGCTGACGCCATCGCCGCAAAAAAATTCAAAGTCGTCCTCGACAGTGTAAACGGAGCAGGGGGGCCAATCACCCAAACCCTCCTTGCCCGTCTCGGTTGCCGCGTAGTCCCCACTAACTGCGAACCGACAGGCCTTTTTGCCCACACACCCGAGCCGACCGCTCAGAATCTAACCGCCCTCTGCGATGTTGTAAAAGAGCAAAAGGCCGACGTCGGCTTCGCACAGGACCCCGACGCCGACCGGCTCGCCGTCGTCGATGAAAACGGCACCTATGTCGGCGAAGAATACACCCTCGTACTCGCCGCAAAGCTCATCTTCGCACACGCTACCGGCGCCGCCGCCGCAAACCTCTCCAACTCAAGAATGATTGATGATATCGCACAGGCAGCAGGGGCCTCCGTCATCCGGACGCCCGTCGGCGAAGCAAATGTCGCCGACGCTATGCTCGAAAACAACTGCATCATCGGCGGCGAGGGCAACGGCGGCGTCATCGACCTCCGCGTCGGGCCCGTCCGCGATTCCCTCCTCGCCATCGCACTCATCCTGCAGCTTATGACCGAAACAGGCAAGACCATCAGCGATATCGTCGCCGAAATACCTCGATACTATATGCTCAAAGAGAAATTCCCCGCAGACAAAACCCAGGCACAGAAAATCCTCGACGCCGCCAAAACAAAATTCGCCGACGCCCGGCTCAATACCATCGATGGCTGCAGGTTCGACTTCGACGATGCCTGGCTGCACCTCCGCACAAGTAATACCGAACCCGTTATGCGCCTCATCATCGAAGCCAAAGATTCAAAAACTGCTCAAAAATACGTCCGTGCCGTCTCCGATATCCGAAAACAAATAAACACCTGAGCATCAAATGCACCAGGACCAGCTCATACAGGACAACAGCAAAATAAAAGCCGTCACGTACCTCGCCATTGCCGGCAACGTCGCCCTGGCGGTAATTAAGGCCTGGGTCGGCGCCGTCTCCGGCTCAATGGCACTTGTGGCGGACGCCTCTCACTCCCTCTCCGATATAGCCACCGACCTCGCCGTCCTCCTCGGCGTCCGTCTCGGCGCAAAAGAGCCCGACAAAACACATCCCTACGGCCACGGAAAAACCGAAACACTCCTCACTACATTCATCGGCATCGTCCTCGTCCTCGTCGGCTCAGTCATCGTCTGGCGTGCCGCCGTCAACATCGCCGAAAACAAGCACGTCACCCCACACTACGCCGTCCTCGCCGCCGCGCTGCTCTCCATCGTCGTCAAGGAGTTCCTCTATCGAATAACAAAGACCGTCGCCGTAAAGCTCCACAGCTCAATCCTCTACGCCAACGCCTGGCACCACCGCTCCGACGCCCTCAGCTCCGTCGCCGTCGTCGCCGGATTCGTCGCCCTCAAGTTCGGCTTCACCCACGGCGACCAGATAGCCGCCATCGCCGTCGGACTTATGATTATCCTTGTCGCCGCACAAATCCTCGTTGACTGCCTAAACGAGCTTACCGAAGCTGCCGTCGACGACGATACAATCCGGCTCATAAAAAATGTCATCAACGCCGACTCCGCCGTTCGCAACTGGCATCGCCTACGCACTCGCTCCGTCGGAAGACAGCTCTTCCTCGACCTGCACATCCTCGTCGAACCCGACCTTAGCATCGCCGCCGCCCACGAAATCTCCGAACGGCTCGAAAATACCCTCCACCAAAAACTGACCAGACCCGCAAACATCATCATTCACATCGAGCCGGACATCCCCCAGCTAAGAAAATAGCCCTCGCCCTCGTAGCGACTCGTTCTCCGAAGCTTTAGCGAAGGAGAAAGCGAACATCCCCCACCTGCTTCCACTACCCCCAACCCCTTCTGCTAATCAACTCAAACTGACCGATTTATGGTTAAGAATTGACGTAACTGTCTACTTGACAAAATGTTCTATAACGCAAAAAAATCAATAAAATTGGCCATCCCGGCGCGCCGGGATTCCACAATTTTGTATTTTGCATTTTGATTTTTGCATTCTCAAACTGGCCATCGGTCAGTTTGAGTAATCAATCTAATAACCCGAAGGGCAGAGTTCCACGGGCTTGCCCGTGGGTGAATGAGTAGGCGGCGATATGGTATACTGTTTGAATGG
>CAZEPI010000014.1:0-78937 GCA_964514115.1 uncultured Pirellulales bacterium
GCTCGGCACCTGCCCCGGGCTTATCGCAGCCTGCCACGTCCTTCATCGCCTCTCGGTACCTAGACATCCCCCATACACCCTTAGTAACTTGACCATATCAATCATTGATTGGTCATAAGCCGAGAATTCCTAAGCATTACGCTTATTGTCTTTTGCCGCGTGACAAAAGACCATCTCGCATCCACATATTAACTTGTAAAAGAACGTATTCGTTGCTCGTATCCCGTGCCCCGGCCCTCGTTTCGGAGTGCGAGGCACATGGTACAAGCGTGCCCGGCTTGGTCCCAAGCGGGACTGCGCCGTAGCGTTCAATTCGCTGGAAGCGAATTGAATGGAGACGACCGGACTCGAACCGGCAACCTCCGGCTTGCAAAGCCGGCGCTCTCCCAGTTGAGCTACGTCCCCGGACCGCTTCGCGGGAAATCCTAAATCCTAATTTCTAAATCCTAAAGTTTAGGATTTAGTGCTTAGAGCTTAGAATTTCCTTTGGCTTTCAGCCAAAGCAAGTGGGCCCGGGAAGAGTCGAACTTCCGACCTCACCCTTATCAGGGGTGCGCTCTAGCCAACTGAGCTACGAGCCCGGAACCCTATTCGTCGCTCGTATCTCGTCGCTCGTATCTCGTTGGTTGTTTTTTTACGAGATACGATTCACGAACAACGAGCCCGGTTCCACAGTTTTTAGTTTTGAGTTTTTAGTTGTAAGTCAAGGAAAAGCAACTCAGAGCTTAACACTGATAACTCAAAACTAATGGTTGAGGTCGGATAGTTTATCTATGTAGTTAAGAAAGAGCAAGAAAAAAACCGCTGTCTAAACTGCCAGCGGTTTCTGGTATCAACCAATGCTGCCTATGGGCAGTTTAGAGCAGAAATTCGCAAGTTATCAGATACCTTCTCAAGGCCTTAATACACCCTTCCACTTCTGGCTGACAATTACAGCCGTTACCTTAACTCTTCACTTTATACTGATATCGGCGGTGGGTCAACAAAATTTTTAGAAAATTTTTTCACTTTCCCCGCCTATGGGGATTTATACGCCGGGGCGGGGTGATTTGTTCACCGGGGAGGCGTCTTTACCACGAAGGCACAAAGGCGCGAAGAAAAAGGAGAACCACGAATTAACACGAATAAACACAAATTATGGTTAGCCACAGAGCGGATGGGGTTCAGCCGGGGTGTACTCAGCGAAGGGCCTGCTCGCCGCAAGCGTCTATGCGGCCCTTTTGCTTCGGTCACGGAAGCGTGCGCTTCCTTTGGTCGGCTGAACCTGGCGTTGCCGGCGGCTGGTGGGTCATCACGCACTTAGTTGGCGTTGGACTGCGTTCAGGATGAGTTTTCTGGCGTTTTGGATTGGGGGGTTCAGGTATGTTCCGGCGGCGGCGTGGTGTCCGCCTCCGTCGAAGGATTGGGCGATTTGGGCGACGTTGACGGCACCTCGGGAGCGGAGGGAGCAGCGGATTCGGCCATCGGCAAGCTCGACGAACAAAGCGCTGACTTCGACCGAGGCGATGAGCTGGGCGAAGTCGATGAGGTTTTCGGTGTCTTCGTAATTTGCGCCGGTGGTCTGGAAGTCGGCTTTGGTTAGTTCGAGGGTGGCGAGGCGGTCTGCCAGGTGGAGCTGGAGGGAGTTTAGGGCAGTGGTGAGGAGCTTGAAACGGGCGGGTGAGAAGCTGTTGTAGATATTTTTGTAGATTTGGGCGGGTTCGGCGCCGGCGTCGATGAGTTCGGCGGCGGTTTTGAAGGTCTGGGCGGAGGTGTTGGTGAATCGGAACCAGCCGGTATCGGTGGCGAGGCCGGCGAAGAGGGCCTGGGCGATTTTTTCGGTGACGGGCCAGTTTGCGAATTTGAGCAGGTCGAGGACGATGAGTGAGGTGGCGGCGGCGTGGGGGTCAACAAGCTCGACGGAGCCAAGTCCGTCGGCGGTTGCGTGATGGTCGATGACGAGGATGGGGGTTTGAGTTTTCTTCAGGTAGCCGTCGAGTTTAGGGAGCTGGCTGTAGCTGTTGGTGTCGAGGATGATAATGAGGTCGAAGGGGGACTGGTGGGCAGAGCCCACCCTACTGAGCTGTTCAATGGTTATGTCTTTGCCGAGGACGGGGGGAATTGGGTCGAAGAGGAATTCGTACCATTTGGGAAGAGATGAGAGAAGAAGGGTTTCGGTTTTTTTGCCGAGGGCGGTGAGCGTTTCGGAGAGCGCGAGACAACAGCCGCAGGCGTCGCCATCGACGCGGGTGTGGGTGGTGATGAGGGCGCTACTCGACTTTTTGATAAGGTCAACGGCTTTTTGAAAGTTTTGTTCTGTTATCATAGCGCACCCTTTGAGAGAAAGAAGGATTCTATCAGGCCGCGGAGCTTGATGCAAGCGAGCAGAGGTCGCAAGTTGGGGGTAACGGTTAGACCCCCAGTGAAACTGGGGGCTAAATATGACGAGGCGATAAGCGGTGGCCGTAGTGGCGACGGGTAGACAGGTTTTGCAGACCCAATGCAAAGCGCATGCTTCGCGGGAATGACGACTACTTCATTTTTCGAGGATTTTGAAGAGTATGTCGAGGTGCTTGGCGGCGAGTGATACGGGCATAACGGGTTTTGCTTTTCGGTCGAGACATTCGAGGAAGTGTTTGAACAGTGCGGCGTGGTCGCCGGGGTGCTTGGACATATCGACCTTTCGGATTGTTCGGCGCTGACGGCGGTTTTTATCGACCCAGAAGTGCTCTATTTCGGGCGAATTCCAGGAGCAGAATGCAAAACGCAGCGAGCCGCGTGTTCCGAAGATTCGTGTTTCGTTGGGTGCTTCGGCGTGGACGCCGCAGCCCTGCTCGTAATAGTAGGTCAGGCCGGTGTCGAATTCCATGTAGGCGGCGCCGTGCTCTTCGATGTCGGATTTTTGTTTGGGGTTGCGGAAGACTTTTATGCCGGTTTTGGTAAAGGAGGTTATCTTTTTGAGCTGCGGGCGGTCGTCAAGCAGGCCGAGGTGAAAGGAGAGGTCGTAGACACCCCAGTCAACAAATGGGCCAGCGACGGCGTATTTTTTTTGCATTGCCCATTTTGCGTTCGGGTTGTATTCGATGAAGGTTCGTCGCATAAGGCGGTAGTGGTGGATGTGGTAAACTTTGCCGATGTCGCCATTGTCAATCATTCTCTTAATGAAGCGGAATTTCGGCTGGAGGCGAGTGTGCCTGCCGGAGCATTCGATGACGACAAGCTTTCGGTGTTTTTGGACCTCGCGGACGAGCCGATTCATCTGGGTGCGGTTGGCCACCATCGGTTTTTCAAGGATGACGTGTTTTTTTGCGTTCATGGCGGCTTTGGCAATTTCGAAGTGCACGAAAGGCGGCGGACATATAACGACGGCATCGACGCGGGGGTCTTCAAGGATGTCATGGTAGTCGGCGGTGCCGTTGGGGACGGAATATTTTTTGAGCTTTTCGGTGAGGTTCTTTTTGTTGGGGTCGGCGAACCAGAGGACGTTGATTCGTTTGTTCTTTTTGACGCCTTCCATGTGGAGGTCGGCAACCATGCCGGCACCGATGAAGCCGACGTTAACCTTTTTCATAATGTGCTCCTATGTCCAGGAAAATACTATTCGCATAAGTTTTTTGTCGATGAGTTCTTTGTAGGCGGCGGGTGCATCTTCGAAGTGGAAGGTTTTTGCAGGGACGCAGTCGGGGTTTACTTTGCCGGTTGCGATAAGGTCCATCATTTCGGTGTGGTCGTCGGGGGTGGTGTCACGTGAGGGAAAGATGTCGGGTTCGTTGTCGAAGAGCGTGGGGCTATAGGTGAAGGGTATGGGTTCGCTGGAAGTACCGAGGATGACAACTCTTGGATGCGGGGGATACGGGGGCGCCCAGGGTCGGGGATAGACGAGGCGAGCGGTGGAATCGACGAGTTTTGCGATGCCGGTTGCATCGATGGCGACATCGACGCCGCCGTTTGAGATTTCCTTTACGCGCTGGGCGGGGTTTTCGGTTTTGGCGTTGACGATGTGGTCGGCGCCGGCTTTTTTCGCAGCGGCGAGTCGTTCGGCATCGATATCGACGGCGATGACGGTAGCACCTCTGGCCTTGCAAGATTGGGAGGCGAAGTGGCCAATCAGCCCCTGGCCGACGATGGCGACTGTGTCTTTTTCGCAGACGGAAGCTCGTTTGACGCCGTGGAGGGCGATGGCGCCGACTTTGGTATAGACGGCTTTTGCGGGGTCGGTGCCTTCGGGGACGGGGACGACGGCGGAGGCGTCTTTGAGGGCGTACTGGGTGTGGGCACCCCAGCAGCGGCAGTAATCGCCGGTGAAGTCACCGAGGCCGACGAAGACGACGGCGCCGGGTTTGAGGTTAACGTCGGGGCCTGCTTCGACGATTTGGCCGAGGTTTTCGTAGCCGGGGATGAGCGGGAACTCGCCTCCCGCCTGGCCGCCGGCGAGGACGCGGGATTCGGTGCCGGTGCTGACGCCTGAATACAGCGTTTTGGTGAGGACCTGGCCGGCCGCAGGCTTGGGGACGTCGATTTCAGCTATTTCCACTTCGTACGGCTCACGAAATACTATTGCCTTTGATTTCATCGGATTCTCCCAACGGTGAACCGGCACCTGCATCCATCTCGGCGCTTGTGCCTTCCATTGCCCGTCGTTGTTCGAGTTCGGTTTGTATTTGATCCAAGTCGTCCTTGCTCAGCTTATAGTAACACAACAGGACGACGGTGGCTGCGGCAAGTATTGCAGGGACGACACTGAGACAAAGTCGAATTCCGACAAGAGCGCGGGGCGTCTGCTCGACGTTTTCAACATATCCGGAGATTGCGAGCATAGCCATGAGGAGGACACCACCGACGGCACCGCCAAACTTGTAGGCAAAAGTTGATGCCGAGAAGACCAGGCCGGTCGCGCGTCTGCCGGTTTTCCATTCGGAATAATCAGCACAGTCGGCGTACATTGACCAGACCAGCGGCATTGTGGGACCTGATGCGAAGGAGTATATCCACTGGAGTATGAAGAGCAGCTTGATTTGGGTCGGCTGGACAAAATGGTGCAAGAACATTGAGACCGCTATAACAACCATGCAGCCAAGGTAGGCATTTCGCTTGCCGAAGGTCTTGGTGAGCCACTTTGATATTAATACTCCAAGCATGACGAAGAGTGTGCCGGTGACCATGAACACTGAGGCCATTTCCCATTTGAAATCGTAGCCGAGCAGGGATATCTCAAAGAACTTCTGCTCGATGTAGTACTTAAAGTAATAGGCAACAATACCGCAGCGAACGGACACATAGACGAGCGTAAGCAGAGAGACGATGAAGAGAATTACCCAGGGGAAGTTTTGTAGCAGGTCCCCTATGTCTCGCTTGACTGAGGTCCTCTGCTTGGGATCCGGCCTGACTCTCTCTCGGACAGTGGCAAATGCAATGAGAAATCCAACGAGGCAAAGGCCTCCGAAGACAATCATTGCGAGCGGGTAACCACGTTGCTCACTTCCCTTTCCAAGTTTTGCAACGAGCCGAAGCATCGTTGCCTGCATGACTAAGGAGCCGGAAAAGGCACCGATGAATCTGTAGGTGGAAAGAGAAGTTCGCTCGACGTGGTCTCCGGTGATGACGCCGGTGAGGGAGCAATATGGAATCATCATTACCGTATAGATTACCATCATCAGGGTGTATGTAGCAAAGGCATAGATGTTCTTTCCAAGGGGGCCAAAACCGGGCGTTATGAACATGATGACAGAGCAGACGATGTATGGCAGGCACATCCAGAGGATGTATGGTCTGAACTTTCCCCAGCGGGTTTCGGTTCTGTCTGCAATGAGGCCCATGACGGGGTCGTTAACGGCATCGAAGACGCGAACGGTGAAGAACATGACGAGGATGAAACCAGCACTAAGGCCGACCGTGTCGGTGTAGAAGATTGGCAGGTACCACATGATGACCTGCCAGATGAGACTACCGCCGAATTCGCCGCAGGCGTAGCCGATTTTTTCTTTGACGGGGACTTTCATGGAGCGACCTCCAAAAGTCGGTATTCAGTTTTTACCGCTGGGTGAGGCGGTTGGCGGAAGTTACAGATGATACGGTGTGTTGTTGATTGTGTCCAGCATTGCGCAGAAGTTTTCGAGGGAATTTGGAGGCGGCTTGCCGGAAGCAGCTACAGCTCGAGCATCAGGGATGGTAATGGAAGCGATGTTAGTCGAGATTGGCGATGGCTGCGACGGCGTGTTGGTAAACGACGTCCCAGATTTCCT
Source organism: uncultured Pirellulales bacterium (assembly GCA_964514115.1). GTDB lineage: Bacteria > Planctomycetota > Phycisphaerae > Sedimentisphaerales > Anaerobacaceae > CAZEPI01. The sequence goes on from CAZEPI010000014.1 coordinate 6,222, forward strand.
GGGAATTCCATTCGACGGCGTTGGATGTTTCCATATATGGGGAGTCGTCGGGTCGTCCTATCCAGCCGGAGATGCAGGCCTCTGGGATTTTGTAGTTGTAGATTGAGAATGGGACGGGATGGCGGAAGCCGACGCCGGTGAAGAGGCAGAGTCCGACGGTGTTGTGGCCGAGGTGCCAGTGGAGGAGCATTTCGGCGGCGTCGCGCCAGGATTTTTCGGCGAACAGGTTGCCTGCGCGTGCGAGCAGGTGAGCGTGGTTAGTGTAAACGGCTCCGCAGGGGTGGATGATGTCCTGGTGGTTGAAGGGGTGGATGAAGGTTCTTACCCCCCTGCCGCGGCCTGCGTCTCTGAAGAGCTGGAGGTCGTGGTGCGGGGGATTGATATAGAGGCCATAGGGGGTGACGGCGAATGGATTGGATTTTGCGTCGGCGAGGAGGTAGTTTTCGATGTACAGCCGGACGGCAGTCTTTGCTTTCTGGGTGAGGGATTTTAGCGAGGGTATATTAAGCTCACAGAGGCGGAGCAGTGCGAGCGGCGGAGTCGCAGCAAAGGCGAAACTTCGGTAGCCATCGCGAGCATTTTGTTCGAGAAAGTAATGAGACAGCCCCCCGCTGCCGGTATCCTGACGGGAGAGGAGCTCTTCGGCGAGCTGCCCTATTCGAGAGAGAGAAACTGCGTCACTGTCTGATGCGAAGAGTTGGAGAGCGGCGGCAAGTTCGGCGGCGACGAAGAGTGTTCGGCGGTCGGCGTTGTGGTTTTGGCCATAGCTCCAGGCGCGTTTTGCGAGCTTGAGGCATTTTGCAGCGTGTGTTCTGGGCAGGATTGTGGAGATGAGCGCTTGATTTCGGACGAATTCGAGTTGGCAGAGGGGATTGTATATGGTTCGGACGGTTCTTTCGTCGCCGCTATTCGGGATATTGTCTGTTTGTCTGCATCCGGAGTTGTCGCCGAGGCATCCGGGGTGATTTTCGAACCACCAGCCGTCTTCGTATTTGAATGGGGGCTTGATGGTTCCGCCGCCGACGTCTTCATAGACCTGTCCGTTTTTTGCTATCATATTGTGAAAGAGGCGATTGCCCCACTTGATTTCGTCGAGGGCGCGGGTCTGGAATGCGGGGTGGGCGGTGTTGTGGATGTGGCAAAGGGCTTCGAGATTGGCCTGAGTAAAGGCCATCCACTTTCTCAGGTCGCCGGCGTCGTACCAGCCGCCTGCTGCTTTTATTTGTGCGCCGTCTTTGTCGAGGACGGCGTCGTCGAGGTGCATAGCCGGTCGGATGCCGGGGACATCGAATCCACTTCGCTGGGAATACAGATAGACAAGGAAGCCGCGGAGGAGGCGTTCGTAGGGTCGAGCGTCAATCATAAAGGGGGTGGTCAACTGGTATTCGGTTTCAATCTGATATATTCCGGGGGTTTTGAATTGCGAGAAATCGCCCTGCCAGAAAGTGCCCCAGCGTGAGGTTTTTTTGACAAGGGCGCCTTTGTAAAAGTATTTGTCACGAAAGCCGCGATAGATCCTGACGGGGTGGACGAATCGCCCGCTGAGCGGGTCGTACGGCCAGCGGAAGGTTTTGTCGGACCAGAACTTCGGTTTTTCGATGTCTCGTACGATTCGGTCGGCGACATGCTGGACATAGAAGGGTATTCGGTCGGGCAGGTCTTTGGGGTTGTCGGGCGGGATGAGGGTGAGGGGTTTGGGAGAGTCGGGGCGAAATCCCAACTGGCTTGTAGCGAGGATGAAATCGCGGGGCTGGGTCATATTTTCACCTATGTGGTATCCGGTTGTGTGAGTATATCATTTGCGGTTTTGCAGTCGTCGGCGATTTGTCTTGCGAGTCCATCGGGTGAGCGGAATTTATGCTGGCTGCGAATTCGCTGTATGAAGTCCATTGCGAGCCATTGATTCTGCGTGGTGGGCAATTCGGCATCGAGGACATGTGCTTCGATGAGGATGGGATGCTGGTCACCGAAGGTTGTTGCCTGCCCGATGCTGAAGGCGGCGGGAATTCTGGCGTCGGCGGTGGCGGTGTCCTGTTCGGTGTCGGCAAGGGCAATGAAGCCGGCGTAGACGCTCTCTGCAGGGATGACCTGAGCGGATTTTTGGATATTGAGCGTTGGGAAGCCGAGTTTTTTGCCGCGTCCTTTGCCGGCAATGACGGGGCCGATGAGTCGGTAAGGTCTGGCCAGCAAAACGGCGGCGTCGGCAACGTGGCCTGCTTCGAGCATGTATCTGATGGTGGTACTGGAGACGCGGACGGCCTGTCCTGTGGGGAGTCTTGCGTGGTGGTCGGGGACGATGATTACCCGGAATCCGGCTTCTGCGCCGATTTTTTTGAGCATTTCGATGTCACCGGCTCGCTGTGCCCCGAAGTTGAAATCCTCTCCTTCGACAACAACCTTTGGCTTGACATCCTTTGCAAGGAACTTGTCGACGAACTGGGCGGCAGAGAGGCGGAGGAGACTGGCGGTATCCTTTAGGACGATTAGATAGTCGAGGGCGCAGGTTTCCAGCAAATAGGTTTTGAGGCCAAGCGACGTGAGAACACCGGGAGTTTTTTCGGGGTGGAGGATTGCGACAGGATGGGGCTCGAAGGTCATTGCAGCCGCTTTGGTATTGTTTTGAGCGGCGATATTTTTTGCGACGGCGAGTATTTCGCGGTGGCCGGTATGGACACCGTCGAAGTTGCCGATTGTGAGGACGCAGCCGGAGGGAAGTTCGGCGAGCTGGGATATAGTTCTCAGGATTTTCATGTCGCCGTCTGTTGACGAGAAGAATTCAAAAATCAAAATGCAAATATTAAAATTAAGGAAGTCATCCCTTAGGGATTCCACAATTTTTATTTTTGGTTTTTAATATTTGATTTTCTCGAGCATGTTGCGAAGTTAGTTTAGCGGGGCCGGGGGAATTTGCAACAAGTTTTTGGTATGGCAAGGAGGTGGGGAGGTGAACAGTTCGATTCGGCGGGGCAAGCCCTGCTACTGCTATGAGCAGTTGAGTGGTTCTCAGGGACGGGGGTTTTCGAGTGTATCGAGTTTTTCGGCGAGCTTTGAGCAGGTGGGGTATTGCCGGAGGGCCTCGCCAAGCAGTTCGATTGCCTTGTCGGTTTGGTCTGTTCGCTCGTAGCAGAGGGCGAGCATTTCGAGTGACGAGAGGTGGTAGTTGAATGCATCCGGAGCCGGGGCATAAGGCGGTAGGGGGGCCAGTTGTCTGACGGCTTCAAAGTGGGGAATCGCGCTGGTGTAATCCTGTTGGAGGGCGAAGAGCATAGCGAGGCGGAAATGCGCAGTCCAGTTTGAGGCGTCGGCGTTGATGGCGTTGAGATAGGTCTGGACGGCATTATCGATGTCGTTTTGGCTTTTGTAGCTGTCGCCGAGGGTGAGCCAGGCGTGATTGTTATGGGGTTGGATGAAGAGGGCTTTTTTGCACTGTCTTATGGCGTTGTCGTTTAGTCCGTAGGCGTAGTAGGCGTCGGCCCTGCTGAGGAGCTGATTAACGATCATGGGTCTGGCGGCGAGCAGGCAGAGAGTTACGAAGATGATGCTGAAGGACCATTTTTTAACGGGTCTGATGTCGTCGTTTTCGTCGGCGGTATTGCAGGAGGATTTTTTATGGTTCTTTTGCATCCGGGCGGTCCTTTAAGCGATGATGAAGAAATAGAATCCCATGGTCATGAGGACGTTTCCGGCGACGAGCCGGACGCGTTGTTCAAGGCGATGGATTTTAGGTGCGAGGGAGACAAGCAGGTCGCCTTTGACGAGACTTGTGGACAGAGCAACAGCGAGGACGGGGAAGCTCTGTCCGAGGGCGAAGCTTACGAAGATGAGGACGGCATAAGGTGAGAGGTCCTGTGTGACGACGATACCGGCGATAAGCAAGAGGATTCCGCCGCACGAGGGGCAGGCGGGCATTTCGATAAGTGCGAAGAAGAGGCCGAAGATAAATGCGCCGACGTAGGTGACGTGGCGAAAGTTTTGTTTTATCTGGAGCCGGTCGGGCAGGTGGCGGGCCTTGAGCAGTCCCGCGACGAAAAGGCCCGCGATGAACAGGAGCGTACCCATCCACCAGAAGACGTATTTGTTTAACTGTACGAAGGCGAAGGCGAGTGAGCCGACGAGTCCGAGGAGTACGCCGAGGAGTGTGTAGCTGGCAACAAGGCCAACGACAAAAAGCATGGTGGCGAGTATTGCCTTTTTCTTGGAATCGGCGGCTCCTGTGACGTAGCTGAGGACAATGGGGACACGAACGATTGTGCAGGAGCTGAGGGATGCGAATGCGCCGGCCCAGAATACGATGAATACGGCCAGTACGGGTGCGTCGGCGAGGAAGCTGCGAATTGTGGAAGCCATTTGGCCGGTCATTGTTTTGTATCCTGTTTTTGTTTTCCGTTGGTGGTACTGATTTTCCGAATACCCCCCGGAGCCCAGCAGTAGTGTTTTTCGGACTAATCGGCGTGTCACTTAACTTCAATCGCGGTTCGGGATGGCCAGTGAAACGGGACGAGCAGTTTGGGTTAGTCGCATAAGTGCCTGTAACCAGAGGAATTAGAAAACGGCGGAAATTTAGTTGCAACTGAGTTGCATTTAGTTACAATAAGGTGTCTTGCGGATTTATGGTGAGGCGGAGCCATGTACCGTTCTGGTACACGGCGGGGTCGAAACACGCATCGCAAGCGCAGAGCCGGGAACCGAGGTCTATCAAGTAAACAGATTTCTCCGCTGCGTCCTGCTTCGCTGAAGCTACGCAGGACTACGGTCGAAATGACAAGTTTTTGATATAGGAAAGAGAATCCGTTAGCAGGAGATTGGTTATGTCGGCAGGTGGAAAGGTTAAGCACATTTTCATAGAGCTAAAGAGGCACGCGCCGTTTACGTTGGTGGGCGCGGCTTTGGGCATTGCGTTTATGTTAGTATTCAGGAACATCGGGCAGGCGGGCAGTCACGTGCTGTTTGCAGTTTTTCATCCTGCGCACGTAGTGTTGAGCGCTATGGTGACGGCGTCGATGTTCAAGCTGCACGCGAAAGGGAAAAGTTTCCTGATTGTTCTTGTGGTGGGGTACGTGGGGTCGATAGGGATAGCGACACTGAGTGACATAATAATACCTCAAATCGGGGCGAACGTGCTTGGTCTGAATGTACCGACTCATGGGGAGCTGCATCATCACGAGCAGGAGGCGACGGAAGAAGGAGAAGCTGTCGATGATGAGGAGCACGGCCGCGGCGGTGAAGAGGGTGAGCATGCGGGAGGATTTCACTTAGGATTTATTGAGGAATGGTACGTGGTGAATCCTGCGGCGATTTTAGGGGTGGTGATAGCGTACTTTTTGCCCAGGACGAGATTTCCGCACTCAGGTCATGTGTTGATAAGCACATGGGCATCGTCGTCTTATCTTTTAATGCACACGGTTTCGTCTCTGAGTGTGGGCAGTGCGGCAGGCGTACTTGCGACGCTGTTTTTGGCGACGTGGCTGCCGTGCTGTATAAGTGACATAGTGTTTCCGCTGCTGTTAGTGAGAGGGGATGTGGAAACAGGCGGCACCACTTTTTAGCCACAGAGGACACAGAGAGCACAGAGCCTAAAAAGTGAAAGGGCAAAAGTTAAAAACAAAAACAGTGTAAATCTGTGTTCCGCCGTCGCTAAAGCTATGTCGGACAAGTAATCTGTGTCTAAACTACGGGCATTAGATTGATTGATAATTGATTCCTTCGACGATGCTCAGGACAAGTATTGATTATTTTCGGAATGGGGTCGCAGATGATATCCGCGTTGGAAGAAAAGGCCGACAAACTGTTGAGGGCAGCAAAGCTGAAGAGAACGATTTCGAGGAGGGGTATTCTGGAAGTTCTGTTGAGCGGGAGCAGGGCGCAGTCGGCGGAGGAGATTGCGGTGCGCATAGGGCGTTCGGGGCCGAACAAGGTGACAATCTACCGGACGCTCGAGACGTTAGTGGCAAGAGGGATTGTTCATAAGGCATACATTCGGGAGAGGACGGTGTACTTCGAGTTGGGGGACAGATGCACTGCTGAGCAGTGTCATCCGCATTTTGTGTGTACGAGCTGTGGAGATGTTTTTTGTCTTCCGGGGCTGTTGGTGCCGGCGGCGGGAAGTCCGGGCGAGGGGTACGTGATTCATCGGCAGCAGACGAAGCTGGAGGGGCTTTGTCCTCGCTGCAGTGTATCGGGGTGAGAGCGGGAGGTAGCGAGCCTTCAACATCGAACAGCCAACATCGAGTTGTGAGAGCGAGTGTGTTGGTGTGGTTTGGCACCAGGTCTGTCTGCCCGCGGGCGCAGGAGAGTGGGGTGTTGGGGTGCCTGCGAGACAGGTTCGGCGCCGTTAGAGACTGAGTAACGCAATCAGCTTGAATCGTGGTCGTCGGGTGTCGAGCCGGTCATCAAACAGTGGTGAGCCACCCTCGTTATCAAAGGCCATCATTATTGCCTGTTGGAGATCGCTGGTGTTGAGTGCATATCCGTCGGCCAGTTGTGTGCCCTTGATTTCAAATGTCACCCTGTATTTCATCGTCGGATTCCCACCATTTTTGAAGTTTTCAGGTATCCGGCGGAGCCAGGCGCGGCCATGGCGGCGGTGCCCGGGCGGCTTATATGTCAGAAACCCTTCAGAACTTTTGCGATAGTGAAAAGACCAAGGCCTATCGTGAGCACAGCGATTGCGAGTTTGAGCTTTTTGTCGCTGATTAGCTTTACGCTCTTTGCGGAGAGGGGGACAGATAAGACGGCTCCGAGGACAACCCATGGGGCAAGATGCCAGTCGAGCGTACCCTTTTTGAGCAGGACATATGCAATTACGCCGACGAGGCAGGTAAGGCCTTCTGCGAGGGAGGTGATGCCGACGGCAGACCTTCCCTGCACACCGGAGAGGATCTGGCCGCTGGTCACGAGGGGGCCATATCCGCCGCCGCTCATTCCCTTATTGAAGGAAGCGACGACACCGAGGACGGTCATCTTTTTCCAGGAGAATTTGAACTGTTTGTTTCGAAAGATGAGGATGATTACGCCCATCACGAGGACGAGGCAGCCGATATACATTTTGAGCCAGAACCTGGGGATACTGACGGCGATGAAGACTGCGGCCACTGTGCCGACGACACTGCAAACACCGAGGAGCAGTGCGATTTTCAGGTGCGTGGGGACAGTCTTTTTGAATGTTTCGATGTAGCCGAGGGGGCTTAACATATTCTTGATTTTGAAAATGTCGGCGGATTTGGGCTTTAGGTCAACGTTGCCCTCGCGGTGATGACAGAAGCCGGCCAGCAGGCCTGAAATCAGCTCTGAGAGCAGAACAACCGGTACAATCTGCATGGGACTGAAGCCCAAAAGCAGAAAGAGCGGGGTCAGGGTAGTCCCATAGCCCATTCCGAGTGTTGAGTCCATATACTCACAGGCAAAGGCGAGGATGGGGATGGCAATCATCTGCCAGAGTTCCATAGTGTCTCCTCCAATAATCTTTTCCTTATTGTTTAATTTCGCGTGTCATTACGTGAGGTCCGAGAGTTTGAGATTTTCGAGCACGTCGGCGATGTAGTCTCTGATTTGCCTGAACACCTTCATGATTTTCTTTTCCTGTTCGAGGGGCGTGTGGGAGTGGAAGAATCTGCTGACAGATTCGGTGGGTGCGAGGGCGCCATCCATAAGGCGAATGATCTCGGCGATGCTAATCTTTGAGGGTGGTTTTGCGAGGGCATAGCCCCCGGCCGACCCTCTTCGCGTTTTGAGATACCTGTTTTGCTTTAGGATGGTCAGCAGTAATTCGAGATACTTCTTCGGTATATCGTAGTACGTACAGATTTCCTCAATTTTGACGAAGCCCTTTTTTCGGTGGCGAGCGATGTATATGAGGGCAAGTATTGTGTATTCGCTTTTTGTAGTGAGTTTCATTATCGACTCCTTGGTTATCTTCTCTATAGATATAATAGGCAAGATAGACAAGCGAGTCAAGGAAAAAATGCTGAATCGGATAATTTTTTTTTTGAGAGGGCATTTTGAGCATGGGAAACGGGCAGCGAGTCAGGCTGAGGGCGGGAGGTAGCGAACGTCCGACATCGAACAGCCAACGTTGTGCAAGCAACGTCCACACAGAAAGGCGGGGAATCCGGAGCTGCTGGAAGGGTCTTTTGAACGCGATTGATGCGGACGGTTTCTGCCTTTTCGGCTGACGCGATGTGAGGTCTGACTTGCGGTAATCCGGCTCTTTTGGCAAGAAATGGGGTGCTTGTGAACTCTTCTGTTCGTGCTGTGCCATATAGCTGTCACTGACAAGATAAGAATATTGACAGGCCGGCAGGAAACGGTTCTGGTTAGGTTGTTCTGCGGACCAACAACAGGTACCGCCCGCAAAATGCCCGAGGTGAGGGGGGAAATTGGGCAACGGTGAAGGACTTGCGCCATACAGGTAGTCATAGTCCATCCTGGAACAGACGGTTTTGTGGTCTGGAGTTGATTCTGAGAGGCGGGACAACTTGGAATAAGCCCCCGAGATTTGGAAAATCTGAAAAAAGAACGTCTTGGGGCTTGAGAACACTGCAAAAATCCTCTTTGTTCGACCATTGTATCCCGCAGACATTTCTTAAGCAGAATAGAAGCGTTTTACCGCTGAAAAATGGTTGTCAACTTTCGCACGTTTCGTGAGTTGTTAATATGGGTAACTGAGCCGGGAGCCTCGATTTATTTTCCTTCGTCATTCACGAAGAATCCCGCGAAAGCGCACAAAAATTTAAGCGGTGCTTAGGTCGTTATTTCATAAGGGTTTCCGTATTGTAAAAAGTGCGAAACCTAAATATGTTTTGATTTTTGTCTTGACAAGTTGTGAAGGTTCGGTAAGCAGGAGAAAGCCGCTTTGCAACCTTAGTGTCGCACGTTACAGAGCGATTTGTGGAAAAGACACACGGTCGGTCTGACAATCATCAAACATGCCATCCGGAGAACAGCGGCGTGTTCCGGAAAGGAGGTGAGAGCCACTGAAAGAAAGTTTCATCTATTACTGCGTTGCATACAGAATTGCTCATCAAGTGCGATTCCAAATCAATTGAAGGGAGAAAAACCATGTCAAGAAAATTTCTTGTTGTATGTATCCTTCTTTGCGCGTTACCTGCCCTGCCGACCGGCGCGCAGACCTATCCCGGGCAGATTGGTATCGGCATCTCCATGGGCTGGAACATGCCGTTCGTTGATGCGGCCAAGACGCTGCGTCAGTTTGGGGCAATTGGGGGTGGAACGGCGCCTACGGATTCGAGCGGCTGGCCAACCACCGACGCCTATACCGTGCTCTGGGATATGAGGCCGGTCGAGGCCTGGGCGGGCAACATCGACGACCCCGAACAGTTCACACCGAATATGGTGGGGACCTACAAATGCTCATTCAACGGCCAGGCAACTCTTGCTGTCACCGAAGGCGACGCTTCCATTGCCAACCAGAGCTACAATTCGGGGTCGAACACAACCACGTTTGACCTTATCGTGAACAGTTCCGGGCCGTGGGACAACATTGTGATTCTGCAGTTTACGGACACAAGGCGCACATCGGGCAGTGGAACCAACACCGGGATAACGAATCTGCGGTGCATCCGACCCGGGTATCCCATCGACACGACCCAGATATTCCACACGCCGTTCATCAACTGTGCGCAGTCGGCGAGTTTCGGCGCGTGGCGCACCCTCGGATGGGTAAATGCAAACAACACGAACTACTCGTACCCACAGCAAATCGAATGGTCCGAGAGAAAACTCTGGTCCGACGCTACCCAGGAATCATGGGGAGGAAAGCTCGACGGTGGATGCTGGGAGTCCGTCATCTGGCTCTCCAACACCATTGGCATTGACCCCTGGATCAACATCCCAATCCACGCTTCGGACAACTATATCACTCAGCTTGCCACACTGTTCAGGGATAACCTCAACTCCGACCGCAACGTCTATGTTGAGTGGTCGAACGAGGTTTGGAACTGGGGATTCTGGCAGGCCACCTACAACAACGAGTGGGCGCAGAGCCTTGGCCTGAGCTACATCACGGGCTATGCCAGAAGGACCGCCCAGATTGCCCAGATATGGGCAAACGTCTGGGGCTCATCGGCCCTTAACAACAGAGTGCGCGTTGTCAACTGCTGGCAAATCGGCTGGTGGCCTCCTGACGGTCAATACAACGAGCAGATGCAGTATATCAACGACAACTTCGGGCCGCCCAGTCAGCTAATCTGGGGGCTTGGCGTTGCTCCTTACCATAACTGCGGGTCGGTTTGCACGACCGGCTCGGCCGACGACATCCTCGATGCTATGTGGACCAGCAGTAATGACAGCGTCGAATCGAGACAGCTCGTCAAGGCGGTAGCAAACAACTGGAATCTACCGGGCGGGATGCTTGCTTACGAAGGCGGCTCGGATACCGGTGGAGGCGATGCGACAAACGTCGCAAATAAAATCGCCGCAGAGCGAGCTGCCGGCATGAAGGACGTGATGCTTCACGACCTGCGCGACAACTGGTTCCCCGTCGGCGGCGGGCTGTTTATATATCTTGAGCTGACGAGCGGTTACAACCGTTACGGCTCATGGGGGCTGACCGACGACGTCACCAACCCGGACCGAAACTACAAATTCGAGGCCGTCCGTGATGTACTGGGTGATGTGGCCGGCCTTCCCGGGCAGGCGAGCAATCCGAGTCCCGGTAATGGTGCGACGGGTGTGAGTGTAAATGCGGACCTGAGCTGGTCAGCGGGTTCTGGTGCAACATCGTACGATGTCTATTTCGGTCAGGATTCGACGCCCGACTCGGGCGAGTTCCAGGGCAACCAGGCCGGCACGACTTTTGACCCCGGCGCCCTGGCCAATGACAACACTTACTACTGGCGGATTGATTCGGTCAATGCAAACGGGACGACGACAGGAGCGGTCTGGAGCTTTACTACTGAGACCGCAGGCGGCGGACTGCCGAGTCCGTGGGTAAACGGCGACGTGGGCAGCCCAAGCGCTGCGGGTAATGCCTCATATTCGAGTGGCACTTTCACGATTGAAGGTGACGGCTCAGATATCTGGGGCACTTCCGACCAGTTCCACTATGTGTATCAATCGCTCAGTGGTGACGGCGAGATTGAGGCCCGGGTTGCTTCTTTGGAGAACACCAATTCGTGGGCCAAGGCGGGCGTGATGATTCGTGAGACGCTCACCGGCGGCTCGACGCATGCAATGATGGTTGTCACAGCCGGCAACGGGACCGCTTTTCAGAGGAGGACCTCGACCGGCGGCAGCAGTTCGCATACAGCCGGCAGTTCGGTGACGGCTCCCTACTGGGTGCGGTTGGTGCGAAGCGGAGACACCTTTACCGGCTACGAGTCTTCAAACGGCTCGAGCTGGAATGAGGTGGGTTCGGCGACTATTTCGATGGGAACGGATGTTTACGTCGGTCTTGCCGTAACGAGCCATTCGGGCGGTGTGCTTGCAACGTCCGAGATGGACAGCGTGACCGTCTCAGGCGGCGGACCTCAGCCGCCGGCTGCGCCGACTAACCTATCGGCAACACCGGGCGACGGACAAGTGGCCCTGAGCTGGGACGGCTCGGCAGGCGCAGACTTCTACAACGTTTATCGGGGCACCGGCGGAAACTACTACTGGCAGGCGTCGCCGACGTCCACGTCGTGGACCGACACGTCGGTAACAAATGGGACGACATACTGGTATTACGTCACCGCTGAGAATGCAGCCGGTGAAAGCAGCCAGTCCAACGTTGTCTCGGCAACTCCGCAGGCCGCTCCGCAGCCTCCCGGACAGGCGGCGAATCCGAGCCCGGCCAACGGGGCAACGGCCGTAAGCGTAAATGCCGACCTTTCGTGGTCCGCAGGTTCCGGTGCAACATCGTACGATGTCTATTTCGGCCAGGATTCGACTCCCGATTCGGGCGAATTCCAGGGCAACCAGACCGGAACAACTTTTGATCCCGGCACTTTAGCTAACGACACCACCTACTACTGGCGAATTGATTCGGTCAATGCTGCGGGCACGACCACCGGCAATGTCTGGAGTTTCACAACTGCGGCAGGCGGCCCCGGACCGGGCGACGGCACTGGTCTGACGGGCGACTATTACGACAACATGGACTTCACAGCATTCGCTCTGACCCGCACCGATGCAACCGTCAACTTCAACTGGGGCTCCGGCTCACCAGACCCTGCCATCGGCGTAGACACCTTCAGCGTCCAATGGACAGGCCAGGTCGAGCCGATGTACTCCGAGACCTACACTTTCTACACCAACTCTGATGACGGCATCCGTCTATGGGTCGATGGCCAGTTGATAATCGACAACTGGACCGACCATGGGCCAACTGAGAACAGCGGTACCATCTCGCTCTCAGCCGGCGTCAAGTACGATATTGATATGGACTTCTACGAGAACGGCGGCGGTGCGGTCGCTGAGCTTAGATGGTCGTCTGCCAGCCAGGCATACGAGATTATCCCCCAGACCCAGCTCTATCCAGCCGAAGCCGGGGGAACGGGAACCATACTGCGCGAATGGTGGACGGGTATCAGTGGAACAAGCATTTCTGATTTGACTTCGAGTCCGGATTATCCCGACAATCCTTCGGGCAGCGACGAGCCGACATCATTTGAGGCACCGACCGACTGGGCGGACAACTACGGCACGAGGATGCGCGGCTATCTGACTCCGACCGATTCCGGCGACTACACGTTCTGGATTGCCTCGGATGATGCGGGTGAGCTTTGGCTGAGCACAGACGATAACCCCGCCAACACATCTCTGATTGCCAACGTCCCCGGCTGGTCCAGTTCACGCCAGTGGGACAAATACGCCGAGCAGCAGTCCACCTCGATATCGCTGACGGGCGGCAACGACTACTACATCGAAGCCCTGCAGAAGGAAGGCGGCGGCGGCGACAACCTTGCTGTTGCATGGCAGGGTCCCGGTATCAGCCAGCAGGTCATAGTCGGTGATTACCTCTCACCGTGGGAAGGTGGAGGCCCACTACCTCCGGGGCAGGCCGGTAATCCGAGTCCCGGTAATGGTGCGACGGGTGTGAGTGTGAATGCGGATGTTAGCTGGACAGCCGGAAGCGGCGCCACCAGCCATGACGTGTATTTCGGGCAGTCAACATCGCCTCCGTTCATCCAGAACCAGGCCGGTACCACATACGACCCCGGCACACTGAGTGAGGCCACCACCTACTATTGGCGAATCGACTCCAAGAACGCCATCGGCACCACGACAGGTGTAGTCTGGAGCTTCACGACCGAAGCGGTCGCAGCAGGTGATGTAGAAATTATCGGCTCGTGGACATCGGGAACTACGCATGCTCAAGAAGCTGGTACGGACCGTGCTCTGGTCTTTACCGCTCATGCAGAATCGAGCACCGCTGATACCGATCTTGGTTCGGTAACCTACGGCGGTCAGTCGATGACAAAGGTGGTGGATAGAATTGAGACTACCACCTACAGTGCCTATACCTGTGCGTTCATCCTCGATGAAGCTGGTATTGACGCTGCCTCAGGCAGTACTTTCGTAGTGACCTGGAATACGGCGCCTTCGGAAACGCCGGCATTTACCAGTGTGTTCCTGCAGAATGTCAATCAGAGCACTCTTCTCGGAGCCACCGGTACCGGCGGCAGTGCCACCACGACCGCAGAGACACCGGCCCTTTCCACAAACGACGGTGATATGGCTATTGTGGCTGGAACCTGTGGAAACTCAGGTGAGTACTCTGTTATCAATGGCTTTACCGAGGCGATTGAAGTGGCGCCGTCGTCGGCTGATGGGATAGGCGGTTATCTGCCGTGCACCGGTGCTGATGTGACACCCGGAGTTTCACATACCAATGTTAACCGTCAGTCGGTCATCGGCTTTGTGGTTAATGTTGGTGTAGGCGGACCTCCGCCGCCTCCGGACCCGGCCACCAATCCGAGTCCATCGGATGGTGCAACGGGCGTGGACATCGACGCCGACGTTAGCTGGACCGCTGGAGCCGGTGCAACCAGCCACGATGTCTACTTCGGCCAGACCACCTCTCCGCCGTTTGTTCAGAACCAGGCCGGTACCACTTACGACCCCGGCACGCTCAGCGAGCTCACTACCTACTACTGGCGTATCGATGAGGTTGGCCCCGGCGGAACTACAACCGGCACCACCTGGTCATTTACCACCGGCTCTGCCGCCCCTCCTGGTATCCTGATGGCGTGGGAATTCGCCGGTGACGGCGGCGCTTCTTCTGCGCCTGCTGAGACAGTCGCTGCCAACATCTCGAGCACTGCGCCGAGCGGTGTGGCAAGTATCGGCCCGGGATTGAGCCCCATCGATTATATCGGGAACGCTCTTACCGGCACACAAAGCACTGCTATGACACTCGCCGAGGCGCTGTCGGCGGATGATTACCTTTCCTGGGTAATCGCGCCAAGCTCAGGCCATTCGATGAGCATATCGAGTATCGACATCAGGCCCGTGAGTCAGAACAGGACAAGGACATTTACCTTGTTCTCAAGTGTCAACGGGTTCAACCAGGGCAGCGAGATTGGCAGTTTTAGCGAATCGGCCAATATGAACGCGCCTATTCATACGGTCGATGTCACCGGCCACGATGGTCTCACCGGCCAAGTGGAATTGCGACTCTATGTTCACGGTTACAACGATTCGTATGAAGCAGTCGGCATCGGAAACGGCTCCGGTGACGACCTGGTCGTCAACGGCACGACAAATTGATGTGTAATTCGTGTTGCTGAAAAAAGGTCAACGGATTGGGTCCGCGGGTAAATGCCCGCGGGCCCAACCGGGGTTTTGGCCGAATTTTCGAAAGGAGGTGAGAGCCACTGAAAGAAAGTTTCATCTATTACTGAGTTGCATACAGAATTGCTCATCAAGTGCGATTCCAAATCAATTGAAGGGAGAAAAACCATGTCAAGAAAACTTTTTGTCGTATGTATCCTTCTTTGTGCGTTACCTGCCCTGCCTACCGGTGCGCAGCCCTATCCGGGGCAGTTGGGCATAAATATCGGCGGTAACAGTGAGACCGGCGGCATCTTCGTCGACATGGCAAAGGAGCACCACCGCTACGACCGGCTGCCAAGTGGCACGATGGCTTATGACAGCGAGGGCTGGCCTGCGTGCGATGCAAGGCTGGCCATGGACTTTCGACTCGTGGCTGAATGGGAAGGTGTCATCGATGACCCGGAGGAATACCGGCACGACAACACGGGGACATATAGCTGCTCATTTGTCGGTCAGGCTGACCTGGCCGTTACCGGGGCCAGCATCCAGAACCAATCCTACAATTCTGGGACGAACACCACGACGTTCGAGCTGGTCATAACCCAGCCGCGGGTCTATAGCCACATAGAATTCACGAACACCCAGCGTACGACCGGCAGCGGCACCGACACCGGATACACAGACCTGAAGATGATAAAACCCGGCTACCCCGCCGGCACCACACAGACCTTCACCGATAACTTCATCAACACCCTGACCAGTGCAAACTGGGGTGCCATACGCTACATGGACACGACCGGCACGAACAACCAGGAAGGCACATACCCTGAGACGATTTCATGGTCCGACAGGAAGCTCACCACCGACGCGGCGCAAGTGGGGATTGACGCAATCGGCAAAAGGCAGGCCGCTGCATGGGAGTACGTCATTGAGCTGTCGAACCAGGTCGGCATCGACCCGTGGATAAACATTCCGGTCTCAGCTACAACCGATTACATCACGCAGGTCGCCACGCTGTTCAGAGACAACCTCGATCCATCCCTCAACGTCTACGTCGAGAACAGCAACGAGGTCTGGAACGGAATCTTCAACCAGCAGGCGTGGACCCTCGCACAGGCCAACGCCATGGGCATCAACGAGCACGAGAACTACGCCCGAAGGACCATCGAGCTTGCGCAGGGCTTCGAATCCGTCTTCGGCGCCGGCTCGCTTAACAACCGTGTACGCGTCATGCTCTGCTGTCACGCACCTATGCTCAAATGGTGGGTCGAGACCTACATGATTTCCTATATTCAGAACACCATGGGCCTGACCCCATCAGACTATATCTACGGCATTGCCAGGCAGACGTACTTCTCAACCGATGGGAGTTACGGAACTGTTGACGAGATTCTTGATCGCTGCCGTGACGACATCACCAGCCAGATTGACCAGCCCACCGGGGACGAGGCAGGACGGACACAGTGGGTCCAAAAGGCCGCACAATGGAACCTAATAGGCGGTGCCTGCTCCTATGAGGGAGGTTTCCATGTGCCGTCAGGCGGCGGGACGACCAATCTTGCCAACCAGATCACGGTGCACCGCGTCGCACGCGCAGCCACCGAGTTGAAGTACAATTACGACGACGCTTTCCTTTCGCTCGGCGGCAACATCGCCATGCAATTTACGCTGCACAGCTCCTACCACCGCTATGGTTGCTGGGGACTTACCGACGACCTTGCAGATGCGGACAGAAACTACAAGTTCCAGGCCTGTCGCGACCTGACTGGTGGAGGTGGGCCGCAGCCGCCGGGGCAGGCGAGCAATCCGACTCCGGCGAACGGGGCCACTGATGTGAGTGTTGAGGCGGATATAAGCTGGACGGCAGGCAGTGGTGCAACGAGCCACGATGTGTACTTCGGGCAGGATTCAACTCCTGATTCCGGTGAGTTCCAGGGCAATCAAACCGGCACGACCTTTGATCCCGGCACACTGGCTGCCAGCACCACTTACTACTGGCGCATTGACTCTGTCAATGCCCAGGGCACTACAACAGGTGTGGTTTGGAGCTTTACCACGGAGGCAGCACCTCAGCCGCCGGGGCAGGCAAGTAATCCCAATCCGGCAGATTCGGCTACGGGCGTGAGCGTCGATGCCGACCTGAGCTGGACAGCCGGCTCCGATGCCACCAGCCACGACGTCTATTTCGGCACGCCGAGCTCGCCGCCGTTTATCCAGAATCAGGCGGGCACCACCTTTGACCCCGGCACACTGGCCAGTGAAACGACATACTATTGGAGAATCGACGAGAAAAACGCTGTCGGCACGACAACCGGCGTCGTCTGGAGCTTCACGACGATGCCCGGCGCCGGCACGGGAACAGGTCTGCAGGGTGACTACTACGACAACATGGACTTCACAGCGTTTGTGTTGAGTCGAGTCGACGCAACGGTCAACTTTGACTGGGGCAGCGGCTCACCTGACCCATCAATTGGCGCAGATACGTTCTCTGTAAGGTGGACGGGTTTCGTCGAGCCTCTCTACTCTGAGACCTACACGTTCTATACAACGAGCGACGACGGCGTACGCCTCTGGGTCGATAGCCAAACTGTTATCGACAACTGGACCGACCACGCACCTACTGAGGATAGTGGAACAATTACGCTCAGCGCCGGCGTTCAGTATGACATCCAGATGGACTTCTATGAGAACGGCGGCGGTGCAGTCGCGCAGCTCGAATGGTCAAGCGCGAGCCAGGCAAGAGAGGTCATTCCGCAAAGCCAGCTATATGAGCCCACCGCCCCACCGCCGCCTGGTCAGGCGACGAATCCGAGCCCGTCCAATGGAGCAACAGGCGTAAGCACCACAGCCGACCTGAGCTGGACGGCGGGTTCCGGTGCAACATCGCACGACGTGTATTTCGGAACCGATTCGACTCCTGATTCCGGTGAGTTCCAGGGCAACCAGGCAGGGACAACCTTTGACCCCGGCACCCTGGCCTACAGCACGACGTACTACTGGAGAATCGACTCGGTCAACGCAGGCGGCACTACGACCGGTGTGGTCTGGAGCTTCACCACCGAGTCTGTTGCACCACCGGCTCAGGCGACCAATCCATCACCTGCTGATGGCGCAACAAACCAGAGCATAAACGTCGACCTTAGCTGGACGGCCGGCTCCGGTGCGACTTCTCACGATGTATACTTCGGAACTGACCCAACACCGGATTCAGGTGAGTTCCAGGGCAACCAGGCAGGCACAACCTTTGATCCTGCCACTCTTGCCAATGACACTACCTACTACTGGCGTATCGATGAGGTTGGCCCTGGTGGTACAACCACTGGTAATGTCTGGAGCTTCACGACCGAAGCGGTCGCAGCAGGTGATGTAGAAATTATCGGCTCGTGGACATCGGGAACTACGCATGCTCAAGAAGCTGGTACGGACCGTGCTCTGGTCTTTACCGCTCATGCAGAATCGAGCACCGCTGATACCGATCTTGGTTCGGTAACCTACGGCGGTCAGTCGATGACAAAGGTGGTGGATAGAATTGAGACTACCACCTACAGTGCCTATACCTGTGCGTTCATCCTCGATGAAGCTGGTATTGACGCTGCCTCAGGCAGTACTTTCGTAGTGACCTGGAATACGGCGCCTTCGGAAACGCCGGCATTTACCAGTGTGTTCCTGCAGAATGTCAATCAGAGCACTCTTCTCGGAGCCACCGGTACCGGCGGCAGTGCCACCACGACCGCAGAGACACCGGCCCTTTCCACAAATGATGGTGATATGGCTATTGTGGCTGGAACTTGTGGAAACTCGGGTACGTACTCTGTCATCAACGGCTTCACCGAGGCGATTGAAGTGGCGCCCTCGTCGGCTGATGGCGTAGGCGGTTATCTGCCATGCACCGGTGCTGATGTAACACCGGGAGTCTCGCATACCAATGTTAACCGCCAGTCGGTTATCGGCTTTGTGGTCAAGGCCGGCGCAGGCGTACCGCCGGTTCCTCCGGACCCGGCCACCAATCCGAGTCCCGCAGACGGTGCTACCGATGTGAGCATCGATGCCGACCTGAGTTGGACTGCAGGAGCCGGAGCCACTTCACACGATGTGTACTTCGGCACAACCAGCCCAGGCGACTTCCAGGGCAACCAGGCGGGAACGACGTTTGACCCCGGCACACTCGCCAACGACACGACGTATTACTGGCGTATCGATGAGAAGAACGCGGCAGGAACCACTACGGGTGTCGTCTGGAGCTTCACGACCGAGGCGGTTCCGCCTCCCGGTCAGGCCACGAATCCCAGCCCTGCAAACGGCGCAACAGATCAAAGCATCGACGTATCCCTGAGCTGGACTGCCGGCTCCGGTGCAACCTCGCACGATGTCTATCTCGGCACAGATTCGACTCCTGATTCCGGCGAGTTCCAGGGCAACCAGCCCGGCACAAGCTACGACCCCGGCACCCTGTATAACAGCACCACCTACTACTGGAGAATCGACGAGGTTGGCCCGGGCGGCACTACTACAGGTGTTGTGTGGAGCTTTACCACCGAAGCAGCTACACCGCCTCCGGGACAGGCATCCAATCCCAACCCTGCCAACGGCGCAACGGATGTCAGCACTACGACCGACTTGAGCTGGACCGCAGGCTCAGACGCCACTTCTCACGATGTCTACTTCGGCACGAGCAGTCCGGGCAGTTTCCAGGGCAACCAGACCGACACAACCTTTGATCCCGGGACGCTTGCCGAGAGCACCACATATTACTGGAGAATCGACGAGAAGAACGCCATCGGCACAACTACAGGTGTTGTCTGGAGCTTCACGACCGAAGCGGCCGCAGCAGGTGATGTAGAAATCATCGGCTCGTGGACATCGGGAACTACACACGCTCAAGAGGCTGGTACAGACCGTGCTCTGGTCTTTACCGCTCATGCAGAATCGAGCAGCGCTGATACCGACCTTGGTTCGGTAACGTACGGCGGTCAGTCGATGACAAAAGTCGTGGATAGAAGTGAGACTACCACCTATAGTGCTTACACCTGCGCGTTCATTCTCGATGAAGCTGGTATTGACGCTGCATCAGGCAGTACTTTCGTGGTGACCTGGAATACGGCGCCTTCGGCAACGCCGGCATTTACCAGTGTGTTCCTGCAGAACGTCAATCAGAGCACCCTTGTCGGAGCCACCGGTACCGGCGGCAGTGCCACCACCACGGCAGAGACACCGGCCCTTTCCACAAATGATGGTGATATGGCTATTGTGGCTGGAACTTGTGGAAACTCGGGTACGTACTCTGTCATCAACGGCTTCACCGAGGCGATTGAAGTGGCGCCCTCGTCGGCTGATGGCGTAGGCGGTTATCTGCCATGCACCGGTGCTGATGTAACACCGGGAGTCTCGCATACCAATGTTAACCGCCAGTCGGTTATCGGCTTTGTGGTCAAGGCCGGCGCAGGCGTACCGCCGGTTCCTCCGGACCCGGCGACGAATCCGAGTCCTGCCAATGGCGCAACCGGTGTAAGTCTTACTCCGACCCTGAGCTGGACCGCAGGTGCGGACGCTACCTCACATGATGTTTACTTTGGCCAGACCACTTCGCCTCCGTTCGTGCAGAACCAGGCCGGTACCACATACGACCCCGGTACGCTGAGCGAGGTGACTACTTACTACTGGCGCATCGATGAGGTTGGCGACGGCGGCACCACAACGGGAACCACCTGGTCATTCACCACCGGCTCGGCCGCCTGCACACAGGACTACTGCATTGCTGAGGCCGCCAGCGCCCCTGTGATTGACGGCAGCGTCGACAGTGTCTGGGGTGATGCACCTACGGACTCAATCACCATCGTCATCAGCGGCACCGTCTCATCCGACACCGACCTATCCGGCACGTGGCGGGCACTCTGGGACAGCACCAACCTCTACTATCTCGTGGAGGTCACAGATGAAGCCCTCACCAACGACTCGGCCAATGCCTGGGACGACGACTCGGTAGAACTGTACATCGATGCCGACAACAGCAAGGGGACTTCCTACGATGGCGTCAATGACTACCAGTACGTCTTTCGTTGGAACGACGGGACAATCCACCTTGGGACTAGCTCCGCGACGAACACCGCTGGCATCAACTTCACTATGGTCGCTGTCACTGGAGGCTACAACTTCGAGATTCTGATCCCGTGGTCAACGCTTGGCGTTACACCGGGCGCGGGCAACCTTGTCGGGCTCGATGTCCACGTCAACGATGACGATGATGGCGCCGAACGTGACGGCAAGAAGTCGTGGTACGCAACAGTCGACGATTCCTGGACAGACCCGAGTACTTTCGGCACCGGCGAATTGCAGTAGCAGGATTGACAATTGCTTAAACAGATTGGGCCCGCGGGCGTTTGCCCGCGGGCCTGACCGGGGTTTTGGGCGAATTTTCGAAAGGAGGTGAGATAGATGCGATACGAAATCGGGAGGGGCGACTTTTAGATTTTCCTTTTCTAAAACCGGCAATTAACTTGGGAGATATTGTGATGTTTAAGAAGTATTACTCTTTTTTCTTTTTGGCCGTAATGATAACGGCGGTCTGCGGTTTCGCGACAGGTTCAGCCCTGGGCGTAACGTTGAATCCGACCGCGGACGCCAGCTCGCAGAGCGGCGACTGCGACACGGTTTCTTTGTCTTTTAGCCAGTGGAACCACATCTTTATGAAGTTTGACCTTTCTTCGGTGAATCCTGCGGTCACATCGGCAACACTGCGGTTGTACTACGAGAGCTCGCAGGCCCTGACGATTTCCGTCCACAATGCGAGCAGCGACGACTGGACTGAGTGCGGGACAGTGCCGACCCAAGGCAGCACGCAGATGGCCTCTGCCTCGGCAAGCGGCCCCGGCTGGTATGAGTTCGATGTAACGAGTTACGTGGGCACCGAGGCCTCTGGGGACGACGTGATAACGTTCTGCGTGACGAACAGTCACGACAACTGGTGGAGCATCTGCGCCCGAGAGGGCTCGAATCCACCCGAGCTTGTCGTGGAGGATTCGGGCGGGGGCGGCGAATTGCCGAGTCCGTGGGTAAACGGCGACGTGGGCAGTCCCAGCGCAGCGGGCAACGCCTCTTATTCCGGTGGCACTTTCACGATTGAAGGTGACGGCTCAGATATCTGGGGCACTTCCGACCAGTTCCACTATGTCTATCAGTCGCTCAGCGGTGACGGTGAGATTGAGGCCCGGGTCGCTTCTTTAGAGAACACCAATTCGTGGGCCAAGGCGGGCGTGATGATTCGCGAGGCGCTCACGGGCGGCTCGACGCACGCGATGATGGTCGTCACAGCCGGCAACGGGACCGCTTTTCAGAGAAGGACCTCGACGGGCGGCAGCAGCTCGCACACGGCCGGCAGCAGCGTTACCGCTCCTTACTGGGTGCGGTTGGTGCGAAGCGGAAACACCTTTACCGGCTACGAATCGAGCAACGGCTCGAGCTGGAATGAGGTGGGTTCGGCGAGTATTTCGATGGGAACGGATGTCTATATCGGCCTTGCCATAACGAGTCATTCAGGCGGTGTGCTCGCGACGACCGAGGTGGACAACGTCACGGTCTCAGGCGGCGGACCGCCGCCACCGCCCGGCCAGGCAACGAATCCGAATCCCGGCAACGGCGCAACGGGTGTAAGTGTCAACGCCGACCTTTCATGGACGGCCGGCAGCGGTGCCACCAGCCACGATGTCTATTTCGGGCAGGATTCAACCCCTGATTCCGGTGAGTTCCAGGGCAACCAGACAGGCACGACGTTTGACCCCGGCACTCTGGCCAATAATACTACTTACTACTGGAGAATTGACGAGGTTGGCGACGGCGGAACCACAACAGGGACGGTTTGGAGCTTTACAACCGCTCCCGTGCCGCCTCCAGGTCAGGCCTCTAACCCGACTCCTTCCAATGGCGCAACGGGTGTCAATGTCAATGCCGATTTAAGCTGGACGGCGGGTAGCGGCGCGACTTCTCACGACGTTTACTTCGGTCAGACCACCTCGCCGCCGTTTGTTCAGAACCAGAGCGGCACGACCTTTGACCCGGGCACTCTGGCCGAGAACACTACTTACTACTGGCGAATCGATGAGGTCGGCGACGGCGGAACTACTACAGGAGACACGTGGTCTTTCACCACGGCCACTACCGGCTGCACACAGGACTACTGCATAAGCACCGCGTCGAGCGCCCCTTCGATAGACGGCAGCGTGGACGCCGTCTGGGCAGAGGCGGCAACAGACTCTATCACCAATGTCATCAACGGCAGCGTCTCATCGGACAGCGACCTTTCCGGCACCTGGCGGGCGCTCTGGAACGGCAACAACCTCTATTATCTCATCGAGGTTACTGACGATGCGCTGAATAACGATTCGACGAATCCATGGGACGATGATTCGATTGAGATTTACATTGACGCCGACAACAGCAAAGGCAGCTCTTATGACGGCGTGAATGACTTCCAGTATATCTTCCGCTGGAACGACGGGACAATCCATCTCGGCAGCAACTCGGCGACCAATACGACGGGGATTGTCTTCGATATGGTGGCTGTCAGCGGCGGCTACAACCTGGAGGTATCAATACCGTGGTCCACGCTTGGCGTAACACCGGCCGGAGGAAACTTAATAGGCACCGATGTCCACGTAAACGACGATGATGACGGCGGCGGACGCGACGGCAAGAAGGCGTGGTTTGCGACAGCCGACAACTCATGGTCTGACCCGAGCTTGTTTGCGACGGCCTTGTTGACCGGTGAGGCGCCGCCTCCACCGCCCGGTCAGGCGACGAATCCTAATCCCGCCAACGGTGCAACCAGTGTGAGCGTCAGTACGGATCTTAGCTGGTCGGCAGGCTCGGGTGCAACCAGCCACGACGTGTATTTCGGGCAGGATTCGACGCCCGATTCGGGTGAGTTCCAGGGCAACCAGAGCGGTACGACTTTTGACCCCGGAACCCTTGCCAACGATACCACCTACTACTGGCGGATAGACGAAGTGGGCGACGGTGGAACAAGCACCGGCGCGGTCTGGAGCTTCACTACCGAAGCAGCCGGCGGCGGTCCGGAAGGATACACATGGTGTGCCAACGAAGGCGAAACAGTGGTCTTCACCGAGACAGTGGATGTGGCTTATGGAGCAGACGGCTACTTTAACTACATGTACGGAGTCACTGGCAGCATAACCTTCGACAACGCCACCTTCGGCGACCCCATTGTCGGGGTGGTCAAAGACGGGTACTACAAGGTCGTGGGCGGCGGCGGCGGCACAGGTCTTACGGGCGATTACTATGACAACATTGACTTCACCGCTTACACCCTGAGCAGGACCGATGCTACGGTCAACTTCGACTGGGGCAGCGGCTCACCCGACCCCGCTATCGGTGTAGATACCTTCAGTGTCCAGTGGACAGGACAGGTCCAGCCGATGTATTCGGAGACCTACACGTTCTATACCACCAGTGACGACGGCATCCGGCTGTGGGTCGATGACCAGCTTATCATTGATAACTGGACCGACCACGGGCCGACCGAGAACAGCGGGACGATTGCGCTATCGGCTGGGGTAAAGTACGACGTTGCAATGGACTTCTATGAGAACGGCGGCGGTGCGGTTGCTGAGCTCGAGTGGTCGAGCGCCAGCCAGCCGAGAGAAGTCATCCCGCAAAGCCAGCTCTATGAGGCCGAACCCCTGCCGCCGGGACAGGCAGCGAATCCCAATCCCGCCAACGGTGCGACGGGTGTCAATGTCAATGCCGACTTGACCTGGGCAGCAGGTTCCGGAGCAACAAGCCACGACGTTTATTTCGGGCAGGATTCGACTCCCGACTCCGGTGAGTTCCAGGGCAACCAGACCGGCACGACTTTTGACCCCGGCACACTGGCCGAGAACACTACTTACTACTGGAGAATCGACGAGAAGAACGCAACCGGCACCACGACAGGAAACGTCTGGAGCTTCACCACCAGCTCCGGTGCTCCTCCCACAGGGATGACCGTGGGCTGCAACTTCTGGCGGATTGAGTGGGGCGAGGGCGGCTGGTCGCATTACTTCGCGGACGGCGTCAACTGGTCCACAACCACAAACCCGTGGAACCCGACCTTCGTCGCTGAACTGCAAGAGTCAAAGATGAAGTGCCTTCGTTTCATGGACTGGGTAATCACCAACGGCTCGGCTGTCACGAGCTGGAGCCAGCGTATTCCCAAGACGGCCAACCATTACTACGGCGACAATACCGTTCCGCTGCTGAATTCAGACGGTTCCTCGGCGGGCAACGGCTACGGTGTCGCGTACGAATGGCAGATTGACCTGTGCAATCGCATCGGTGCCGATATGTGGGTGACGGTTCCGCACGCGGCCAATGCCGATTATCAGACACAGCTTGCGACTTTGATCTATAACAACCTCAACCCCAACCTAAAGGTGTATGTCGAGTACTCCAACGAGTGCTGGAACTGGGGCTTCTACCAGACGACGTACTGTGATGAGCAATCGACAGCAGTGGGCATCCGAGACCTGGATGTCGGCGAGTATTGCGAGCCGTGGTGGAAGTACAAGATATACGCCTCGGTTCGACTGTTCGAGCGCTTCGAGAGCGTCTTTGGCGCCGGCAGCCCGCGATTGGTGAAGGCCGTTGGTTGCCAGGTCGGCTACAACTGGGGTGGCTACGACTATAACCATCAGATTATCGGTGAGCTTGCGTGCCTGAACAACTCCACCATCAATCCGAACGGGACCACCGTGGATGTCTGGGCAGCTGCGCCTTACTGGGGCACGAGCGTTGGCAACATCGCTGATATGATGTACTGGGCGCACAACAGCTTGGTTGGCACAGGCATTAAGTTAATGTGCTACGAAGGCGGCTCGGACAACTACAGCGATCCGGACGGCTGCACCACCGTTCAGGAATACCCTCTTCAGGAGCAGCTATACATCGACGCCTTGAACGCTATCGAGCCGTACTGCGAGGGTGTCTTCAACCAGTATTGCTTCGTTGGCGATTGCTGGGGGCTTAAGAGGTATACGGGCCAACCGGCATCCGAGGCGCCCAAGTGGAGTGGCGCACTGCAGTGGATTAACGCCCGCTACTGACGCCGCGTAACTAAGCATCTTTGAAGTGCTGAACAGGGCACTGCAAGCAGGCCCGCGGGCATTTGCCCGCGGGCCTGCAGCGGTGCAGGTATGGGCTTGTTGCCCGTCCGATTGGCGGGGGAGGAAAGATGGGCCTGGATCAGCAGAGAAGAGCCAGCGCGTGGCGGACGCTGGCGGATATGCCGGTCGGGTGGTTCAGCGAGGCCGCGGTGTGGAGTGAGTCGTAACCGCTTCGAAGAAGGGCGGTTGCCTATGTCTGGTAGACACGCCGCTTTAAGTCCTGGTCGGCGGCTGTAAAAAAACCACAAGAAATAACAAAATTTAACTTGACAGGGTGAGTAGCCGTGCTAATAGATGTAAATCGTACATGGAGCGACGTCGGCAATTGGCGCAAACTCACGTGCGAACATATTGCAGACGACGCGCATGAAGCAGAGGAGTCTTTATGCATCTGCACGCACTGAAAGTTCTTGCTCAGCCGGGCAATCCCGAGAGTGCCCCAACAATAACACCTTAGACCCTGCCCCGGGCGCATAAGGAGCGGGAGACTCCACCAAGCAAGGAGGTGTTTAAGATGTCAGGGCGAACAACACGTCTGGGCTGGTTGTCGCGCGCGTCGGGAATGCGCGATTGGCCTGACCTGCTCACCAAGTTACGCAATCCTGTAGAGGTCTTCCTTGATGCAGAAAACAGGTGGAATCGGCGCGTGTGTTGCGCGAGAGAAATAAAAGAAGTGAAACCAGGTTGTGGTTTAGGCCACTGTTAAAAGGAGGTGAGAATGACAAAGCGAACACATTTCTTGCTGCAACAGTAGCAGCTTAACTTATTCTTTACACCAACTTTACTACTGCAAGTGAAGGGAAGGTAAGTTTATGTGGAAAAAATTAAAGCCCGACGGCAGATGGTTCCCTGCGATCCTGTTGTGTCTTCTTGCTTTGGGGCCGGCTCTCGCGGCAACCATCACCGTCAACGAATCAACTCAGTACCAAACCATCGACGGATTCGGCGCCTTCGGATTCAGGAGCAACAACTGGTCCAACCCGAGCGACTGGTGGAGCGACTCGTTTGGTAATACGATTATAGGCGACCTCGGCCTGACGATACACCGAAACGAATACTACCCGCCGGAGTCCGGTCAAGACACCCAGTTCAGTGAGCAGGCGCCTTACTTTCAGTTGATCAGAGATAAGGCAATTCAACTTGGCGAACCTCTGAAGATCATCATAACCTACTGGACGCCGCCGTCATGGATGAAGTCCAACGGCAGCCCCGACGGCGGATACCTTCTGTCGCAATACTACGACGACTTCGGGAACTACACAGTTGACGCCCGCGACGATTTTGCAGGTATTGGGGTGGATGTGTACGCGTGGAGTCTGCAGAATGAGCCGCTGTTTTCCGAGCCCTACAATTCGTGTGTTTACACGGCGGAACAATACCGCGATATGCTCAAGGTCGCCGGGCCCATTATTCACAGCTCATACCCCAATCTGAAGCTTTTCGGGTCCGAGCACATGCTCTGGGGTATCACCCGTGACTGGGATTGGGACAACCTTGAGCCGGACCGCAAGGTCAAGGACGACTCGCAAGCCAATGCACAGATGGGTATCTGGGCCTGCCACGGCTACAGCGATGGTGTCAACCCGGACCCCTCCAGTCAGGCAGACTGGGTCTTGGCGCGGCAGCGTCTGGATATA
Source organism: uncultured Pirellulales bacterium (assembly GCA_964514115.1). Lineage (GTDB taxonomy): Bacteria > Planctomycetota > Phycisphaerae > Sedimentisphaerales > Anaerobacaceae > CAZEPI01. The sequence continues at coordinate 33,727 of CAZEPI010000014.1, forward strand.
GACAACACAGGCAGGCACTTCTGGATGACCGAAACAAGCGGTTTCAGTGATACATGGTCGGGTGACACCGGCGCTTTCAGTCTCGGAACGCAGATATTCAGCGGCCTTAAATACGGCCATCTGTCTGCCTGGGTCTGGTGGCAGCTCAGCGAGCCGGGCGGCGGCAACTATGTCCTTATGGACTATGGTACACCCAATAAGAAATACTACGTGTCGAAACAGTTCTACAGGTACATTCGACCTGACGCGGTTATGGTCGATGCAGGCACGGATGACAGCGGTGTTCACGCGGCTGCTTTCACTCATTCGGCCAACAACACGCTGACTATCGTGCTCATTAACAACTCCGGCGGTCAGAGAACCATGAACCTCAACATATCGGGCAGCATCATCCCATCGCAGCTCACCATCTACAGAACCTCTTCGAGCCAGAACTGCGCGAATGTAGGCACGGTCTCTCCGACTGGACAAGTCACCCTGCCGAACAGCACTATCACCACGCTCTTTGGGACTGCAACGGGTCCTCCGCCGCCGGGACAGGCGAGCAATCCGAGCCCTGCCAACGGCGCAACCGGTGTCAGCGTTGAGGCCGATATAAGCTGGACGGCAGGTTCGGACACAACCAGCCACGATGTATATTTCGGCCAGGATTCCACCCCCGATTCCGGCGAGTTCCAGGGCAACCAGCCCGGAACAACATTTGACCCCGGCACATTGGCTGCCAGCACCACATACTACTGGAGAATCGATGAGGTTGGCCCTGGCGGCACAACCACCGGCGTTGTCTGGAGCTTCACCACTGAGGCAGCACCCCAGCCACCGGGGCAGGCTTCTAATCCGAATCCTGCCAGCGGGGCTACGGATGTCAGTATCGATGCCGACCTTAGCTGGACTGCCGGCTCCGGAACAACGAGCCACGATGTCTACTTTGGCACGGATTCGACACCTGACTCCGGCGAGTTTCAGGGCAATCAGACCGGTGCAACGTTTGACCCCGGCACGCTTGCCGAGAACACTACATACTACTGGCGCATCGACGAGAAGAACGCCGTCGGCACGACGACCGGTGTCGTCTGGAGCTTCACAACGGGCCTGGCGCCGGCGGGTCTGATGGATGTGATCATAACAACAGATGATGAGTACGACCTTTATGTCAATGGTCAGTATATCGGCAGTGATACTTCATGGGAGAACGCCGAGACGTACAGTTCGATTGAGCTTCAGAGTGGCGAGAACGTTGTCGCCGTTGTCGGTGTTGATACCGGCTGGGCCGAAGGCGTATTGGCCGAGTTGATTATCGACAGCGTTCGCGAAGGGACAAGCACAAGCTGGAAGGTCAGTTTAAGTCCCGGTACCGGCTGGGAATCACCCGGCTTCGATGACAGCGGCTGGGCCAATGCCTCTGACCGCGGCGCCTACGGCACCGGCGACTGGGGGACAAACGTTTCTGGCATGCCGACTGACACCCCTGCTCACTGGATATGGTCTGCTGGTGCGGAAGATACGCCGGTTTATGTGCGGTATTCGTTTACGCTTGGGCCGCCTCCTCCTCCGGGTCAGGCGAGCAATCCGAGCCCGTCCAACGGAGCAACAGGCGTAAGCGCCACAGCCGACCTGAGCTGGACGGCAGGTTCCGGTGCAACATCACACGACGTGTATTTCGGCACGAACTCAACACCTGATTCCGGCGAGTTCCAGGGCAATCAGGCAGGCACAACCTTTGACCCCGGCACACTGGCTTACAGCACGACGTACTACTGGAGAATCGACTCGGTCAACGCCGGCGGTACAACCACCGGTGTCGTCTGGAGCTTCACGACCGCAGCAGCACCGCCTCCGGGTCAGGCATCCAATCCGAGTCCTGCCAATGGCGCGGCAGGTGTGAGCATCAATGCTGACCTGAGCTGGACGGCGGGTTCCGGTGCAACATCGCATGATGTCTACTTCGGGACCGATTCGACACCCGATTCCGGCGAGTTCCAGGGCAACCAGACCGGCACGACGTTCGATCCGGGTACTCTGGCTTACAGCACCACTTATTACTGGAGAATCGACGAGGTTGGTGCAGGCGGCACGACTACAGGTGTTGTCTGGAGCTTCACAACGGAGGCTCAGCCCGGCGCGGCGATAGAGTACGACTCGGTCGGCTCGAACGCCAGCGGTACGGACGGCACGACGCTTAGCTGGTCACACACGGTCGGAAGCGGCAGCAACCGCATACTGGTTGTGGGTGTGGCCGCAGAAGACAGCAGCAGCACCGATTTGAATATCAGTTCGGTCACGTATGGCGGGACAGCCATGACACTGGTTGCCAACTCCACGCGGACCGAGGGCACTACCTATCTGCAAAGGACGGCGTTGTACTACCTGCTCAGCCCTGCGGTCGGGACAGCCACTGTTACCGTCACGTACGCCGGCTCGGTGGCCGAGCGTAACGGCGGTTCCATCAGTCTGCGTAACGCAAAGCAGGCCGCCGCGGAAGCAGTTGCCACCAACGGCAACACCGGCTCGAACAGTATTTCGGTCAACATCACAACGTTGACGAACGGTTCGTGGGTAATTGACGCTGTCGGCTGCGGCAACGCCGGCACGTTTTCGGCGACAGGGGGCAATACCGAACGCTACGACGTACAGGGCGACAGTGCATCCGGAGCGGGCAGCACCAAGCTCGTAGCATCGGCTGGCTCTACGACCGTAAGCTGGACGCATTCGGGCGCCAATCGACTTGCACAGTCGGCAGCGGCCTTTGCACCTGTGGGCGTACAGTATCCTCCGGGCCAGGCAACTAACCCGAATCCCGCCAACGGCGCGACTGGTGTGAGCATCAATGCCGACCTGAGCTGGAGCGCCGGGACAGATGCCACCTCTCACGATGTCTATTTCGGCACGACAAGCCCCGGCACATTCCAAGGCAATCAAGCGGGAACGACGTTCGATCCGGGCACTCTGGCCTACAGCACGACGTATTACTGGCGTATCGACGAGAAGAACGCCGCTGGAACCACTACGGGTGTCGTCTGGAGCTTCACGACCGAGGCGGTTCCGCCTCCGGGTCAGGCCACGAATCCCAGCCCTGCAAACGGGGCGACGGATGTGAGCATCGACCCGAGTCTAAGCTGGACTGCGGGTTCCGGCGCAACCTCGCACGATGTCTATTTCGGCACAGATTCGACACCCGATTCAGGTGAGTTCCAGGGCAACCAGGCCGGCACGACGTTTGACCCGGGCACCTTGTTCAACGAGACGACCTATTACTGGCGAATCGATGAGGTTGGCCCAGGCGGCACAACTACAGGTGTTGTCTGGAGCTTCACCACGGAACCTGAAACTCCGCTGCCAGGACAGGCGACTAATCCGAACCCTGCCGACGGGGCAACGGATGTCAGCACTACAACCGACTTGAGCTGGACGGCCGGCTCCGATGCGACCAGCCACGATGTCTACTTCGGTACGAGCAGTCCGGGCACATTCCAGGGCAACCAGACAGACACAACCTTCGATCCGGGCACCCTTGCCAACGACACCACCTACTATTGGCGAATCGACTCCAAGAACGCCATCGGCACCACCACAGGCGTAGTCTGGAGCTTCACTACCGGAGCTGTACCGGTAGATATACAGCTTGATTCGGTGGGCTCTAACTCCAACGGCACGGACGGCACGACGCTTAGCTGGTCACACACAGTCGGCAGCGGCAGCAACAGAATACTCATCGTCGCCGTCGCCGGTGAAGACAGCAGCAGCACTGACCTGAACATCAGCTCGGTAACCTACGGCGGAACGGCTATGACGCTGGTGCCCAACTCGACGAGCACCGAAGGCACCACGTATCTGCAGAAGACTGCGTTGTACTACCTGCTTTCTCCTGCAGTTGGGACAGCCACTGTTACCGTCACTTACAGCGGCTCGGTAGCCGAGCGAAGCGGTGGTTCTATCTCGCTGTTCAATGTGGACCAGGCCGGTGCTGAAGCCGTTGCGACCAACGGCAACACCGGCTCGAACAGCATCTCGACCAACATCACGACTTTGACGGATGGTTCGTGGGTAATTGACGTGGTTGGCTGCGGCAACGCAGGCACGTTCACCACGACAACGAGCGGAATGACTGAGCGGTATGACGTCCAGAACGACAGTGCATCTGCTGCTGGAAGCACCAAGCCCGTCGCGAGTGCCGGCTCTACGACTGTGAGCTGGCAGCACTCGGGTGCCAACCGGCTTGCACATTCGGCAGCGGCTTTTGCACCTTTGAGCGGGCCGCCGGTTCCACCGGAGCAGGCCACGAATCCGGATCCGGCAGATGGGGCTACAGACGTCAGTGTCAATGCCGACCTGAGCTGGACAGCAGGCTCCGGGGCGACTTCGCACGATGTGTACTTCGGCCAGACCACTTCACCGCCGTTTATCCAGAACCAGGCCGGTACCACCTACGACCCCGGAACACTGAGCGAAGTTACCACCTACTACTGGCGTATCGATGAGGTGGGGCCTGGTGGTACAACCACTGGTAATGTCTGGAGCTTCACTACCGCGGCGCCGAGCGAATGGATTAGCCAGGACATTGGCAGTCCGGGCGTTGCGGGTAGTGCTTCGGAAACAGCCGGCACGTGGACGGTCAACGGCGACGGCAGTGACATCTCAGGCACCTCGGATTCGTTCCACTACGTCTATCAGCCGATTAGCGGTGACTGCGAGATAATTGCCCGCGTGGTCAGTCTTGAGAACATCACAGCGGACTGGGCCAAGGCCGGCCTGATGTTCAGAGAGACTCTGGCGGCGAATTCAACTTATGCCTTGAACAACTACACGACCAACGTCGCTGACACGGTTCACTCCTGGACCATTTTGCACCGTGACACTACCGGCGGGACCAGCACTCAGACCGTATGGGGCACTGACCAGGCTCCGCCTTACTGGATGAGACTGGTTCGTTCGGGCAACAACTTCAGCGCATACGTGTCCTCTAACGGCTCGTCGTGGACGCTCATCGACACGGTGACTATCAGCATGGCTACCGATATCTACGTAGGCATGGCCGTTACCAGCCACGATTCGGGCAATCTGTCCACCGGTACCTTCGACAATGTGCAGCTGAATGACTGACAATCCGGCAGGTTACAGCATAGACGAGCGGACATAAGGGTCAGGCCCGCGGGCAATTGCCCGCGGGCCTTTTTTCTTCTACCGCCCTGCCGGAGGCGCAATCCGCGGCGCAGCGGAGGAGAGAACACGCCGTGCGCAGGCAGAATGGTTCGAGTTACCGGTGGTATCGGATGGGCCGGCTCAGGCAAGTTAATGCTTTCGTTGGGAGCGACGGTAAGTATCCGGATTCTGTGTCAGGGCCGAGGTGAAGGGTCATGGGTGGAGGGTTATGTATCAATTGAAGGTGTGGACAGGAGTATCGGGGGTGGGTAACATAGCGGGCTATGGAAGCTTATCCGTTGAAATTTCAGCCGATATTCAAACGGCGGATATGGGGCGGTCAGCGGCTGCGCGAGGTGTTCGGCAAGGGGCTGCCTGCGGATGAGAGAATCGGGGAGAGCTGGGAGTTGGCGGATTTGCCTGAGGATAAGTCGGTGATTAAGAACGGCGAGCTATCTGGGCGGACATTGGCTGAGGCACTGGAGCGGTATGGGGAGGTGATTACGGGCGATAAGGATTACAGCGGGCCGTTCGGGCTGCTTATCAAGTTTCTGGATGCGCAGGAGGATTTGAGCGTGCAGGTGCACCCGGATGAGCAGACGTGCCGGCGGATGGGTAAAGGAGAGCCGAAGAGCGAGTGCTGGTATATCATAGGGGCAGAGCCGGGAGCGGTAATCTACAAGGGCTTGAAGGAAGGGGTGACGAGAGAGGAATTTGGCGAGGCGATACGGACGGGAGGGACGGCGGAGTTGTTGGTGAGGGTGGAGGTTGAGGCGGGCGAGTGTCACTATCTGCCAGCGGGGACGGCGCACAGTATAGGTGCGGGTCTTTTGATAGCGGAGATACAGACGCCTTCGGATACGACGTATCGGGTGTTTGACTGGAACAGGATTGATGAAAGGAGCGGCAAGGGCAGGGAGTTTCACATCGCCGAGGCGCTGGAGAGTATCAATTTTGAGCAGTCGGCGGATGAGCTTGCGGTGGCGAGCGTGGGGCGTGTTGTGGGCTGTGAGCACTTCACGGTGGACAAGGGGCATCAGGCGAAGGGCTGCGAGAGGTTGTTGTCGCCGGGAGAGATGAAAGTGGTGATTGTGGTTTCGGGGTTCGGGGCGATAATCGGGACGCGGGCGGAAGAGGTTGGGTTCAAGGCGGGTGATACGCTGCTTGTACCGGCGGCGTACGAAGGGGCGATGTGCTTCGGGGACGATACGGAGTATCTTGTGGTGACTACATAATACGGAGATGAATCAACGTTGTAAAGGAGAGCGGTTTTGACGAACAGGGCTTTAGGACAGCAAGATAAGCGAGCGAGCGTGATGCGGGTTCCGCTTATGGATTTGAGGGCGCAATACGGGCAGTACAAAGAGGAGGTGACCAGGGCCATAGCGGATGTGTGCGAGAGCCAGATGTTCTGCTTGGGTGGGTACGTGGAGGATTTTGAGGGGAAGGCGTCGGCGTACTGCGGGTGTGAGTATGCAATTGGGTTATCGAGCGGGACGGACGCCCTGTTGCTTTCGCTGATGGCGCTGGATATAGGGCCGGGGGACGAGGTGATAACGACGCCTTTTACGTTTTTTGCAACGGCAGGTGCGGTTGCGCGGGTGGGTGCAAGGCCTGTGTTCGTCGATGCGGACGAGGATTCTTACAATATCGATGCGGGCAAAATCGAGGAGCGGATTACGGAAAGAACGCGGGCGATTATACCGGCTCATCTGTTCGGGCAGGTCGCGCAAATGAAGGCGATTAAGGAGACTGCGGCAAGGCATAATGTTATGGTTATTGAAGATGCTGCGCAGGCGATGGGGGCGATGCAGGACGGCAAGAGGTGCGGTGGGCTGGGTGATATCGGCTGTTTTTCATTTTACCCGACGAAGAATTTGGGCGCCTTCGGCGATGCGGGGCTTGTAACAACAAACAACGGTGAATTAGCGGAGAAGGTTCGGGTGCTTCGGGTACACGGTGAGAATCCGAGGTACTTCTACCGGATGATTGGCGGCAACTTTCGGATGGACAACATACAGGGTGCGGTGCTGGGTATTAAGCTGAAATACTTAGACAGGTGGAACGAGAAGCGCAGAGAGAATGCGGCGTATTACGACGCCGCGCTTGCGGGTTCGGCGCTGAAGACACCTAAGACAGAGGCGAACAATGTGAGTATCTATCATCAATATACAATTACGTCACCGAAGAGAGACGAGCTGCAAAAATACTTAGCGGAGAGGGGAATCGGTTCAGGGGTATTTTATCCACAGCCGCTGCACCTGCAGGATTGTTTTAAGGATTTGGGTTACAAGGCGGGAGATTTTCCTGTTGCGGAGCGGCTCTGCAGGGAAGTATTGTCGATTCCGGTTTATGCGGAGATGACGGGGCGGCAGAGGGAGTATGTAGCGAAGATGGTGGTTGAGTTTTGCGAGTGAAGACAAGGAGGTTTTGTATTGCTAAAGCCGAGTGAGAATCCGCCGATAGTGTGGCCGGAAGGCAAATCGATACGGGAGTTCGAGGGGCTGTGGTGGGTGGCACACACCAAGGCGAGGAACGAGAAGGCGCTTGCACAGGATTTGGTGGGCAAGGATATCAATTATTTTCTGCCGATGTGCTGGAAGGTCCGGCGGCGGCGAGGCAGGACGCTTCGTTCGCTGCTTCCGATTTTCGGCGGTTATTTGTTTTTTTGCGGCAACGAGAGTGAGCGGGTGGAGGTGCTTCGGACGAACCGGGTGGCGAATCTGATTGCGGTTGCGGGCCAGCAGCAATTGTGCGAGGAGCTTTCGCAGATTGAGTATGCCCTTGCGGCGGGGGCGCCGCTTGCGCCGCATAAGTATATCCAGGCGGGTCAGCGCTGCAGGGTGATAGCGGGGCCTTTTGCCGAGCTTCAGGGGATTGTTGTAACGACGAAGAACAGCACGCGATTGGTGCTGCAAATAGATATGTTAGGCCAGGCGGCGAGCGTCGAGATAGATACCGATATGATAGAGGTCATTGACGAACAGGAGCAGTGAGCTGAGGACACGAACTTGCCACCCAATTAGTTTGCGTTAGGCATTGGGGTATCGAATAGAACGAGAGAATTACTCGTTACTGAAATATGTCCAAAATCTGTACAGCCTACAAGGAAGAAATAGAGAGTTTTGTTTAGCCTCTTGCAGTGGGCAGCAGATTTCCTCTTACCGTCAGCGATAGAAGGATTCTGTGTTGGGGAAGTCTCAGAAGAACAAATTAGTGGGTCTTGTAGTTTGCATAGGAGTATCTGTTATGGGAGTGGGGATGTTTTGGCGAATTTGGAAGAGAAATGAAGTTGTGAGTGCTATAGAAATGAGGGCGTACGGCGAAACATTTCTTCGGCGGTATGAAAAGCTAGTGGATAATAAGGTGCTTCCCGCATATCGGCAGTATTTCTCATTTGTGAAAGAGAAACCAATTCTGATAGATGTTTCTATTTCAACCAGTCATGGGGCAGCGGTGGAGTTCATTCCTTCTGAAGTACAGAACTTCCAATGCCGAAGTGTAACAGCCCGAATTGAGCGAGCGGTCTTTCCTAATGAGGATGTCAACAACTCAAACCCAGGACTTCGAGTTACAGCAAAGCTCGTGGGGCTTAAGAATATTAAGATAGAAACGAATAATAGGCCGTTCGTTGAACTCTCGGAAACGGGGTCTCTCAGGACAGAAGAAATAGTCATAGATGACACTAATTACCCAAACACGATCATCATAAAGGGAAGCAATCGCAGGGGTGCGTGGAGTCGCAAAGCAGCCAAAGAAGAAGCCCAACATGAGTTCCGTGGAGATTTCCTCACTGCTTACCTTAACTCGGAAGAGTTCAGAGAATTTGTGGCAACGCCCGAGCTTACGCACATTGCCAACGAGATAAAAGCAAGGCAGGAAGGCGGTGATTATAGAGGAGAATATGGGTATCTCATCATGCAAGAAGACCTTGCAAGACTTACCGCTGTTGCCAACGCTCACGGTATAGAGCATGAGTTTACAAAGAACATCCTTGCATTTTCAAAGGAGCAGCCAGGTTGGCGGGAAAGGCATCCGATTACGTTCAACGTTATGTGCGGGGTTGTAGGTGGCATCTTACTTGTTTTCTTGATATGGTTTGCTAAGTGGGGTTGGAAGTCGATTCGGGTAAAACTCGGGCATTAGCCGAGCTTTTTCTGGGGGACAGTCTGATACTGTGCCAGCGAGGGGCCACGGCAGGACGCGAATTCAAGATTGGAGATGCTTTGAGCGCTTGCTCGGAGTTAAGCATCTGGAATACCAGGTCGAATTAGGGGGTCGCGTGGCGATAAAACTCTTGGCATCGTTCAGCCAACATCTATAATGTCTGGTGATTACGGGACGAAGACCGTGTGTGCCTGGTGGTCTGTAACAAATGGAATACAGGATGTCATTCCTGCGAAAGTCCGCCTGGGGACGGCCCTGCAAGGGGTGGCTGCGCTCACCGGCACCGGCAGGAGTCCACATATTGAATCGCCTGGATTCCGCATCAAGTGCGGAATGACAACTCGGCAAACCAACTGTTGCAGACGAGCAGTGGTTGTGGGCTGGAAGGATTGATGATTGTGGGTGCAGATAAGGAGATAAGCGGCGAATGAAGGTTTGCGTGGTAGGTGTCGGTTATGTGGGATTAGTGACGGCGGGTTGTCTGGCGGAAGCGGGCAATGACGTGGTGTGCGTGGACAATGACGAGGCGAAGATAGAAGGGCTCAGAAAAGGCGAGATACCGATTTATGAGCCGGGCCTTACGGAAATTGTCAGGCATAACGAGAAGTCAGGGCGGCTGGGCTTTACGACGGATTTGAAGGAGGGGGTGGACAGTTCGCTGATTATCTTTCTTGCGGTGGGGACGCCGCCGAGGGAGGACGGGTCGGCGGATATATCGGCGGTGCTTTCGGTGGCGGGTGAGATAGCAGAGCTTATGACGGAGTATCGAATCATCGTGACAAAGAGCACGGTGCCGGTGGGGACACATAAGAAGGTCAGCGAGCTGATAAGAGCAAAGACGGAGATTGCGTTCGATTACGTGAGCAATCCGGAGTTTTTGAAGGAGGGTTCAGCGGTAGATGATTGCATGAGCCCGGACAGGATAATCATGGGGACGGGCAATCCTGCGGTGCGGGAGATATTGAAGCAGCTCTACGGGCCTTTTATGCGAAAAGGCAACCGGATGATATTTATGGATGCGACTTCAGCGGAGATGACGAAGTATGCGGCGAACGCGATGTTGGCTACGCGGATATCGTTTATGAATCAGCTTTCGGGACTTTGCGAGAAGGTCGGGGCGGATATTGAGCTGATAAGACACGGGTTGGGGAGCGATTCGCGTATCGGCAATGCGTTTTTGTTTGCGGGTGTGGGGTTTGGGGGAAGCTGCTTTCCGAAAGACATTCGGGCACTGATTTATACGGGTAGAGAGAACTCGATTGAGATGTCGATAGCGGCGGCGGTGGAGCAGGCAAACGCCGATGCGCAGGAGCGTTTTGCCGGGAAAGTGCGGGACTATTTTGCGGGCAGAGAAGCCGAGACGGTTTTGGCGGTATGGGGGCTGGCGTTTAAGGCAAGGACGGACGACGTGCGGGAGTCGCCGGCGATAAACTGCGTGCGGAGATTTTTAGGCTGGGGGATGAAGGTGCGTGCGTACGACCCGGAGGCGACAGAGGCGGCTTTGGCGGAGCTTGATAACGGGATAGAGACATTTGAGAACGGTTATGATGCGCTGGAAGGAGCTGATGGGCTGGTTATAGTTACGGACTGGCAGGAGTTTCGGAATCCGGATTTCGAGCTGATTACGAAGAAGCTGAAGAGGCCGGTGATATTCGATGGGCGGAATCTGTATGAGCCGGCGGTGGTTAGAAAAACGGGGATTGAATACCACAGCGTGGGAAGGGCGAGCGTTTTGTAGAGGCGGCAAAGCGGGCGGCTTTGCGGCCGGGACTGTTGAGGAAGACAATTTGGCGGGAGTTGCCGATGGATACCGTGATTCGGATAATCGGGACGGCGATAGTGCTTCTTGCGATTGTTTACTTTGTTAGGCCTGAGCTGCTGCAGAAGATTATGAGGTTTTTCAAGAAGGGGTATTGGCTGTACTTTGCTGCTTTGGTGCGTTTTGCCCTGGGAGTGGTGTTTTTATTGGGAGCGACGGCGTGTGACGTGACGTGGCTGATAATAGTGCTGGGGATTTTGTTTTTGGTATCTGGCTTTTTGATAATCGCACTTGGTCGGCGGAAGGTCAGGGAGATTTTGGACTGGTATCTGGCTCAGCCGCTTATGGTGCTGAGGGTGCTGGCAGTTCTGGTGTTGGCTGTCGGATTAGTAATTGTCTACGCGGCTTAGGTTAAAGGATATGAAGGTAGTTGTAACGGGAGCAGCGGGATTTATCGGGTCGCATCTTTGCGAGCGGTTGCTCGGCAAGGGATGGGAGGTAACCGGCGTTGATAATTTTGATGATTTTTACGACCCGCAGGTGAAACGGCGGAATATCGAGGCGTGGGGGCAAAATGATAAGTTCAAGCTTGTCGAAGCGGACATACGTGATGCGGGGGCGATGCGGGGGGCGACGGCAGAGGGGGTGGATGCGATAGTTCATCTTGCGGCGCGGGCGGGCGTTCGGCCTTCGATAGAGCAGCCGTTGTTGTATGCGGATGTGAATATCAACGGGACGATGGTGCTATTGGAGGCGGCGAAGGAGAACAAGATAAGTAAGTTTGTATTCGGCTCAAGCTCGAGTGTGTATGGGAATAACAAGAAGGTGCCTTTTTCGGAGGAGGACAACGTTGACTTTCCGATTTCGCCTTATGCGGCGACGAAGAAGGCGTGCGAGCTTATCTGTCATACGTATCACGATTTGTACGACATTTCGGTGACGTGTCTGCGTTTCTTTACAGTGTATGGGCCGAGGCAGCGGCCTGATTTGGCGATACATAAGTTTGCGCGGCTGATGGAGCAGGGCAAGCCGATAGGCGTCTATGGTAACGGCGGTATGATGCGGGATTTTACATATATCGATGATATCATTGACGGGACAGTCGCGGCCATCGAGAAATGCGGGGGGTACAACATTTACAATTTAGGGGAGTCGAGGCCGATTACGGTCAATGAGCTGATTGCACAGCTTGAGAAGGCGCTCGGCAAGAAGGCAACGAGAGAGCAGTTGCCTTTGCAGCCGGGCGATGTGGAGCGGACATACGCGGACGTCGGCAAGGCGGTGCGAGAGCTGGGCTATGAGCCGAAGACCGAAATCGAAGACGGGCTGGCGAGGTTTGTGGGGTGGCTGAGGGGGAAAGGATAGGGTTCGTCGCTTGTTACTCGGCCTGCGGCTTGTGGGAAGAGAAACGGCCCTTTGAGCCGGGTTCGCCAGTGCTCAGGACGGCTGCACTTCGCGTGGATTTAGTTGGAAATTGGCGGCATTTCTGGTATAATATCGGACAGTTGTTTGCCTGAGCGGCTGCTGGAGGATGGTGTGGCAAGGTGCATACGAAAAGGGGGTATTTTTGCGCTTGCAGTGGTTTTGCACTGCATGGGAGCGAAGGTGTACGGACTGGCTGAGTCCACGGGGCCGGGAGGTTCAAATGCGCAGGCGGTGCACGCGCTTGGCGAAATCGGCCAGGACGTAAATGTCGGCTTCATTGCGGCGAGGAACGTTCGGGTAACGCACGAGGCATTTCTGGACGGCAACGGTGTGCCGCGGGTGTTCGCATACGATTTCAGCGGGGATGGCATCGAAGTTACGGCGCACGACACGGCTTTGACAGGGATAATAGCGAGCCGGGGCGGGACAGCTTATCCGAATGACGTTGGTGCGGCGCGTGGGTGCAGGGTTTACAATGCGCGTGTGGCGGACAATAACGATGTTGTCTTCAGCAATGTGCTAACAGAGGCGCTTGAGCATCTGATTATGTCAGATAACTGCCGAGTGATTGTGACGGGGTTTGAGCTTTCGAGCGTCAATGGGGACGGGGAGAGTTTCTGGACGCTGCTTTATGACTACTATGCGTATACATACGGTGTGGTGTTTGCGAATGCGGCGGGGAATCAAAGTAGTGTCGTGACGGTATTCGGGGATGGGTATAACGGGATTACGACCGGCGGTCTGATATTTGGCGACGCGGTTGACCAATGGACATACGACAGGGTGGGGACATCGAGCGGGACGGGGCCGAGCTATGACGGCAGGCGGAAGCCGGATGTGACTGGACCGTCGCAGAATCAGACTGTGCCGTATTCCGGGGGCGACACATCGTGGACGACGGTGAGCGGCAGCATCGGACAGACGAGCTACTCGGCTCCACACACGGCGGGTGTTGCGGCCCTGCTGCTCGGCGCAGCGGACGCAACGGCAAGTTCGAACGACAATGAGAGCGAAGTGGTGCGGGCGGTTATTGTGAATTCGACGTTTCCGAATGTTGACGACAAAGAGGGGTATGGGACGAATCCGGCGGATGCGAATAATACGTGGCACGGCGACAGGGGCTACGGGCGGTTAGATGCGCTGAGGGCATATATGACGCTGGATTCGAATGAGCTGGTGCCGGGTGGATACACGACGGAGGAGCGGGGCTGGGCCTTCGGGACACTCGCGCAGGGCCAGCAGGATGTGTATACGGTGAGCGTGCCGTTTCGATGTCGGATTATTGCGACGATTGCGTGGGACAGGCGGGTGGAGTGGGTTGATGAGAAGACGGATAGTCCACCGAAGTCGAACGGTGTGATTGAGCCGGGAGAGCTTCATCCGTACTTAGCCGACCTTGACATGGTGGTGCGTGGGCCTGACGGGCCGAGTGTGGTTTTCAGTGAAGAGCTATTTGGTCTCGACCCGAACAACAATTTAGAGAAATGTGATATTGAACTTGCCGGGTACGGGGATTACACAATCACAATCGTAAACGACTCAACAAACGAGGAGACGGCAGACTATGGTTTTGGGTTTGAGCTTCGGCCTTTGATTGTCGGTGATTTTGCACCGGCGGATTACATCGTGGACTATTGGGACGTGGCGACGGTGGCTGAAGGGTGGCTGACGAGTGCGCCTGAGGTGGATGATATTCTGGTGCCGGACGGGGTGATTGATTTTCGTGACTTTGCGAGATTTGCCGAACACTGGTTGGAGTACGACCCGGCCTATTATCAGCGCCCGTAACACAGTGTGCAGGGCACATCCGACGGCTTAGCTGCAATGACGGGGTGGGAGGTCATCTTGGCTGGGGGACGGGGTGGACGGCGAGGATTTTGATTTTGCCTCGGTAGCCGCTTGGCTGGCTCGTATCAGGGGAGACTTCGGAGCGGTCGAGTATGGCGACGACGCGTTTTTGCGGGCCGTCGCGGCCAATGCGGACGAGGATGTATGCGGTGAAGACGTCGCTTCGGACGGAGACGAGGTTGCTGATGCGGGAGAAGATGACGTCTCGCTCCTCGAAATCGCTGGGGGCGGTGTCTGCGCCGGTGAGGTCGGGATAGATGAGCAGGTCGTTGGGGTCGAGGGCATACCAGCGCATATCGTAAAGGGGATATCCGGTGGTGTTGGTGACGTTTGTAAGCTCGGCGATGGATTCGAGGCCTGGCTCTTCGCGGAGAGGGAGTAAGCTGCCGGTCGCGGCGGTTCTGTCGGAGTAGTCGGCGATAGGGCTGCCACCAGGGTCTTTAAGCAACAGCTTATCACGATAAGCGACGATGGCCTGTGCGAGGAAGTAATTTACAGGTTCGTCGATTCTCTGCGAGACCCAGGGAAGCTGGGCGATGACGAACCAGGGTGCGGTGTTGATATTGATTCGGCCTTTGATTTTGAGCTCATCATTATCGACCTCAAAACCTGTTCCTACACCGTCGGCGTCATTATCGATTCCATCGGTGGTCGGGTCGAATACGGTTAAGTAGTTGAGGATTTGCTGGTAATTGGGGTCGGCGAGGTTCAGACGGGCGCCGGGCAGAAAGACGGGCACGAACACATCAAACTCCCTGTGGTCAGGGCCGATAGCATAGGCGTTGAGTCTAAAGAGCGAGCCGATTTGGCCGGTGTTTGTCAGCGGGCGCTGGTGGAACGAGATGGGACCATTGGCGGGATGGGCCTGCATCTTATACGCGGCGGGGCCGAGAGCAAAGGCGTTAAAGCCGCCGAGCGTTGGAACTGTAAGCGCAGGGGCCCAAACGTCTCTTATGCACCGGTGGAGTGTGATGTCACGTTCGAAGCTCAGCTCGATAAACTGCGTTGTGAGATTAGGGTCGAGCCAGTTGGGCTCATTTATATCGGCGTCGGGAACAACAACAGCATCGACAGTGAGCGATACAGGTACATTAACATCTACTGTGAGTTCGCGTCGTATCTCGATAAGACTGCTGCCGGCAAAAGCAAAGTTAAGATTTGTCTGTGCGAGGTTCGGAGTGGCGGGAAGGTTAAGGTCCTTAGGGGGACTGACATCGTTGAAATCTATGGTTATCGGGGTGTTGACATCCTCGGCGACCATAACGTGGAAGCGGTCGCTTCCCGACCAGTTGATATTGCCAATGCGTAAGTTGTCAATATATAGAGACCATTCGCCATCCAGGGGTCTGGGGTCTTCGAAGTATGGCTTATACAGCTCGATAGCGTAAGTTGTAAAAACGCGATTGGGCTCGGTGGGCAATGGCTGTCTGAAGTACCTTGCGAGTTCGGAGATATAGGCGCAGGGTTGCTCGAAGCCGTAGTAGGTTATAGGAACGGCGCCGGGTAAAGTGATGGTGGTGACATTGGCGTCGGGGTCAACGTGGTCGATGAGATTGACGGTGATTTGAGCGGCGATGCCGTTGACGTCGTAAAATGCGGGGTTAAGGTTAATGCCGTCTCTGACGGCGGCGAAGGTGGCCAAGATGCCGTTTGGGTTGTTTGGGTCCGGGTCGGCGGTGAGTCGGTTGACGTTAAGCATTTTTTGGCCGGTGGGGGTGACGATGCGGTCGATGCTGTGGGTGGTGGCGATGTGACGATAACAATAGTTCGGGTCAAGCAGGTCTATGGCTGGGTAATAGTGCGCGTGAGCACCTCTGTACCATTCGCCATCGTCAATGCGGGTGTATGGGACTTCGTCAACCGGAACCGTAGCGGCGGCTCTGAACAGTCCGTAAGGCTCGACTTTGGTATCGATGTCTTCGTGGTTGAGGAGGAATCTATTTCGCAGTTCCAGCTCGTCGCCGATATCGAAGGGGGTATAGGGAAGCGTTGGCTGGGCGTATTGCCATACGACGTTTTGCTCGTAGCCGGCGAGGTCGCCGGGGGACACAAAGGGGGCGCTATAAGGGTAGTTGGCCCTTGCGCGGAGCCAGTCTCGAGCTTGTGCAGACGTGGGGTATGTAACAGGGGGGCGGGCTCTTAGGGCAACAAGGTTGACCTGCATTTGGGATGAGCCGTCGATTCTGCTTATGGCTGCTGCGTTGGGGTCGGTTAGGCCGCAGGGGTCGAAGAGGTAGCCCGTGTTAGTATTTAGCATAGCGGCGTTATCGATGATTCTGACAGCGGCGTAGATGGGCTTAGCTTTGCTGGAGGTGATGTCGGGCAATTGAATCCATCGGCTGTCTGCGACGCCGTCGCCGTCGGCGTCGGCCTTGTTGCCTTCACGGGTTATCTCGGCGGGCGAGACGATTCTGGCTCGCATATTTCGGAAGCTGATTCTTTCGCCTTCGGAATCGAACTGATTGGCCTGAAAGAGAAAGGCGAGCCGGCCGTAGAGGTCGGAGATGTGGGCGAAGCCCCACAGGTCGTCGGTGGTGTCGAGCGGGGTTTCAAGATAGTCAACGTTGCGGGGTTCGAGGTCGGCGAGCCAGGGGTCGGCGTTAATGTCATCGTCAGGGGTATTCCAGAGTCCGTCGGGACCCGGATTAAATGTGACGACGTCGTCGGCGGTACCGAGTGTGGCGTCGAGGCCGGGCAGGAGTCTGTGATATGGATAGTCCCGGTATTCCTGGAAAGGCATACCGGGGACATCGTAGGTAAGCTCTTCTGCGATTCTTGCGACGACGGTATCTATCGCGAGTTTGAGGTCGGTATTCTCGGAGACGGCGGAGGCGGCGATGCTATCGACGCGGGCGGAGAGGAGAAACATTACGCCGATGACGGCGAGGAGACTTGTGAGGACGACGGCGAGGATGAGGGCAGAGCCGTGTGCGTATCGCGTATTGCGTACTGCGTATTGCGTCCGGCGTCGCGGCGATTGGTCAGGACTATGCCGGGACAAGTATTGCGTCCCGCCTACGGCGGGTAAAATTGCGTCCCGCCTTCGCTCTTCGAGCTTCGGCGGATAAAATTGCGTTCCGCCTTCGCTCTTCGAGCTTCGGCGGATAAAATTGCGTATTGTCGTCCGTGTCATTTTAGTCGTCTAAGTAAACGATGTGGGTAAAGGTGCGGCCGTGGTCGAGTATTTTCTTTGAGTCATAGAGTGTGAAGGTAAACTTTAGTGTCTGAGGGAAGAGCACAGGTTCGCCTGGCGGATACGTGCTTACAAGGGCACCGGGCGGGAACCACGTGGCAGTTAGTTGGGGCAGGGTGGGCCCGGCCATATTAAAACAGACTCCGAAGGCGGGGGTGAAAAGGCCCTTTGCGAAGACCATAGTGGCAAAGTCGGAGTCGGCGAAGTTGCGGTTGCCGTCGGGGTCGATGCTCGGATACCAGAGGTATTCGTCTATCGGGGCAGGGACGACAGCGGTGTAGCGGTAGCCGAACTGGACGGAGAAGCTGCTGACGCCCTGAGAGAAGAGCATGTGGCGGCCCGTACGGGTGGAGGGGACTGTGGGGACAAGTTCAGCGGGCTCAAGCCGAATGGGAGGTCTGTAGCCAAAGCAGGTTGTTATAATTTGGTCGGTGTTCAGTTGGTCTTGTGCGATTACTTTCCATTCGGCCAAGGCAAGGCGATCATGCTCGAAGATGTTATTGGGGAGGGGATTAAAAGTAAGAGCAAAGTCGGCCTGGGATGGGAACGGGAAGATGAGCGGCGGAGGCGCAGAGGGAGGCTCCCAAATAAGGATGTGCAGTCTTCTTGCAAGAGTCCTGTTGCGGATGTTGAGGATTTTATCCTTTTGGGTCTGGCCCGTCTGCTGCCAGGGAAAGACGAAGTAGTCGAGCGAGGGGGAGTAGAGGGCGGCCTGGCTGTAGTAGATGCGAGCGAGATTTCCGATGACAGGTACGCCGGTTGGTGCAGGTTCGATGAAGCCGCTGGAGAGGTTGACGTCGTACGGCTGGGTTGACTGGAAGTCGCCGTCGGCAAAGAAGAGAATCTGGTCGAATCTGTGATTGGGGTCACAGGGGTCGAGCTGGAACCAAATCAGCAGCGGCGCATCTTTTTGCAGGCCGGAGAAGTCGGAATCAAGCTGTGCGGTGAGGGCGCGGAATTTTTGCATAATCTCGGCGTTTGCGGCAGCGGCACGGTGCGAGCCGATGCTTACCTTGAAAATGGTGCCTGCAAAAACGACGACCATCACCAGTAGCGCTATGGCAACAACCATCTCGATAAGGGTGAAGCCCTTACCACGAAGACACGAAGGCACAAAGAAATTTATTTTGCTTGTTTTTACCACGAAGACACCAAGACACAAAGTTTAGCTAACTATTTTAGTTACCAGTCAGACGCAAAGAGACTGAATTACAGGATGACTCTTTTGATACCATCTTTTATTACGGGGACATTAAAGTTTATAAGGAAACCGAGGCGCTTCTGTGTGAGCTTAAGATAGCTGAGCAACTGAGCCGTATAAACGGGATTCATCCAGTCAACAGACTTTATTTCACAGACAACTTCTTCGGCAACGAGGACATCGATTCGCAAGGCCTCGTGAAACGTAATTCCATCATACTGAATCGGGATACTGACCTGTCTTCGGTGCGGCAAGTTAGCTTTGGCAAGCTCGTGACAGAAACAGACTTCATAGACGTTTTCGAGCAGACCTGGGCCTAGCGCCTTATGCACGGAGAAGGCGGCATTTACAATTGCCTCGGCAATCCCTTCGGACTTTGTTGAAAGCTTTTGATATTCCATTTTTTCTGTGTCTTTGTGTCCTTGTGGTTAAACTTCAATCGGCTCATAGGCGGATGCTTTTCTGGTAAACGGCGATGCAGGGAGACCTGCCGTGTCCGGCGGGCGCGGGGGGCGGGACGACCCAGACGGAGCCGGACGGAGTACCCTGCCACTGTCGGTCAAGCTGGATGACATTTGCATTGGGGGGGTCAAGCCGCTCAAGGACGCGATAGATTTGGCCGGTGGCGTTATCGACGATAGTGGAGCCGGCGTTGATGAACAGGGTTTCATTGATGGTGTCGGCAAGGTAGGCGTCGTTGACCGCGATTCTGTCGAGGGCGCCGCCTAGGACAGCGGTTACAGGAAGCTCAACAGGGACAGGACGCGGGCTTGTAATGAGCCGGAGCGGGTCGGCCAAGTTTAGCACGTCGCGGGCCCAATATTTTTTTGCGGCGCCGGTCTTTCTGCTGATGAAGATAGTAACCTGGACCTGCGACGGGGCCTGCCTTCTGCATATAGCGGACCACCAGTATCTTTTTCGGTCAGGGTCACTAACAGTCGAGGGATAGGCGAATTCAAGGATGTTAAGCTGGGGCAAACCGTCAATGGGGGGAAAAGCGATGTCGCGTTTCCGGCTGACGAGCGGCTCAAACGGTGCGAAGTCTATGTATGCGAAGTCGCAGGGGTCGATTGGGACAAGCGGGTCGGTGGCGATGAGCTTTACCTTTGCGAAGGCCTCGTCGGCTATGGTGGCGGCGAGGGTGCGCTCGGTGGTAAGGGTGGCGAAGTGGATGGCGACGGGGAAGACGCCCGCTATAAAGAGCATACCTATGGCGAGGGTGCCTACGGAGAGGAGGACCTCGGTAAGTGAGAAGCCCTTTTCGTCGCGCGTCGTGCGTACTGCGTCGTGCGTAGTTCGATGTTCAACGTTCGATGTTCGCCGTTCGCCGTTCATTATTCTGTCTTCTGTTCTCGGTTTTCTGTCATCTGTTTGATGTTCATTGTTTGTTTATGAGTGTTCCGGTGTATGGGTTTATGTAGTCTGCGGTGAGCTTGCTGAGATAAGTATCCCAGGCCTCTTGTCTTTCGAAGGCGCGGTTGAATTTTTCAGTTTCGTAAATGACAAAGGCGGTGCGGCTTGATTCCGGGCCGATACCGAATTCCTGCGGGAAGTATGGACTCCAAGATAGCGCGAAGTAGTCGTCCTGGTAGAACATTGCGTAGCCGGCCTGGGGGCGGTCTGTTTCCCGGAAATCGACACGGACTTTCTTGTTGAAGATATCGTCGCCGCTGTGAAGGTTTATTTTGCCATTGCTGTCTACGATTCCGTCTCTGTTTCTTACGTAGACGTGTCGCACAACAGCTTTGCCGGAGGGGGAGAAGATAATGGAGAAGGTGGTGGTATCGGTGAGGTCTCTGTCGGATTTGATTCGGTCCTTGCGGTCAATAATCCAGTCGATAGATTTGGTCTTTGAACGCTCGACGATTCGCATGTCCATAACGCCGATGGAGTCGGGCAGCTTTATTGGTTCGAGTCCGGGGACGGCGCGGAAGCCGTCAGCCAGGCCGGTGGCCTGGTAGTCGTAGATTATGAAGATTATGTATTGCGAGGCATGCGCAGGGCCTTTGGGGTGGTAGGTTTTCTGGAAGCGGATTCCGGCGTAGGTCTGCTCTTTTGCGGCGATGGCGCGTGCGCTTGCGAGGGCGGAGCTAATCATAGAGCGGGTGCCACTTTGGGATTCGAAGGAGCGGAACATCATTCGGGCGGCAGGCAGCGCCAGGCCTGCAAGCACGGCGGCTATGGCGATGACTACGGTCATCTCGACGAGTGTGAGAGCGGATTTTGCGCGTGGGCGAATCATTTTGTTTTAATGTTTACGATGTCGTCGATATTGTTGAACCTGCCGTCGGGGCCTGCTGAGGTTACGTGCGGAAAGGTTCTTTTGGACCAGGTCCTGTGGTTGAGTTCTTCCTGGGGCGTTCCGGGCCAGGAGAGCCAGTCTTCGTCGTAGTAGTCGTATCGAATTGTTTTTCCGAATCGGTCGATTTTTCTTCTGGGGTCGGAGGTCTGCCAGGGGTCGATGAGTCGCAGGAGTGGATATGACCTGACCTCGCCGCTGGGGTGAGTGATTGTAACGGTAATCGGTTGGCCATCGCGGCCTTTGCTGGTGATGAGGGATTTATCGATTCTCTCAAGGGTGGTGCGACACTCGGGGACCTGGCTGAGGAAGAAGTACATTGCCTCGCTGCCTGAGAAGCCGGGGTCGTGAGCACCGGTGATGGTTGTATCCGTAATGCCGAGCAGGCCCGTAAAAAGGGCTTCAAGGTCGGCTGTGGAATAATCATTGGCATCGGGTGGGAAATCGAGGTCGGTATAATCGACGTGCTTGTAGTCGTATTGGTAATCGCGGAACTGCTCAAGGGCGTTATTGAGGATTGTCATGGTGCTTTCTGTGAGGCGGCGTTTTGCCTGAAGGTCAATGCGACCGGCGACGGCAAGGACAACCGAGACAAGGATGGCGATGACGGCAATGACGATTAGCATTTCGATGAGGGTAAAGGCACGTGGCGACGACAATCCAAGAGATTGCTCCGTTGCACGCCTTCGGCTCGCTGCCGGCAACGAGATTTTTGGTCCGCGGCTCATTTAGTTACGCGCTTTTAGTAATTGTGGATGTCGTCTCCTGTGCCGTAGAGGCCGTCGTATCCGGCGGAGATGAGGATATAGGAGTCGGGCCTGTACGGCCAGTTTGCGGTTACTTTCGGGTCGATAAGGCCGCCCTGGTCACTATAGAAGGTTGCAGGGTTTTCAAGGGGATGTGGGGGTGGTGTGGTCTCGTCGATGTATGCCAGTGGTGTTAAGTCAACGAGGACCATATTGTCCTGGAAGTTGTATCTTTGCTGAGGCCAATTGCCGTTGAGCATTGTGTTGGAGTTGGTATTGGCTCTGTAGTAGAGGATTGGAGTACCGGCCTTATAGACGACTTTTTTGCCGCTTGATGTGGTAACGGTGAGTCTTTTGACGGTGAAGACGTCGCAGAGGATGAAGGGCTGAGGAGCGAGCAGGCCTGTGTTGCCGAAGCCGTAGAGGCCGTCGGGCAGGCCGGCTGCACTTGCGCCGAGGCGAAATGCGCTGGTGGTAGCGACTTCGAGGTAAGGGTCCTTTCTCTTGTCCATATCGGGGATACTCGTGGGGTCGTAGTAGTAATAGGTGTTGGCGATGTTGTAGCCGTCGGACTGCCAGTCGGAGTCGGGGTGGAAGCCCATGAGGTCCCAGCCGACGAGTGCTTCAGCGAGCTTGTGCGCACCGCAGTAGTCGAGAGGTGCGCCGGCAGTATAATCCCAGCCGTCTGAGGGTGGATAGTCACCGTAGTCGTTCCTGAAGCTGTCGAGCGACATATCGATGGTCGTAAGCTGGGCTTTCTGAGCGGTTTCTTTAGCCATTCTGCGGACCATGGCAATGGCAGGCAGAAGCAGACCTATGAGCAGGACGATTATCGTCATAGAGGTCAGCAGCTCGATAAGCGTAAATGCGTTGTTCCTGTGTTTCACGGTTATCCCCTTTTCAAATTTATTCAAGCCAGGCGCCGGTAAGAAGGCGCACAATCAGCTATCACCATTCGTATAAGCTGCCCTTCTGCCGCCATTGCTGAGCAAGCAGGGCAAAATCGAGCAAATCGACGGACTGGTCGTTGTTTAAGTCGGCGACGATGCAGTCGCCGTATGTAAGGTAGTCTTGCGCGAGAACGAGGATGTCACCATAGTGGACGATGCCATCGTCATCGAGGTCGGCATTGAGGAGGACAAGCTGGGGTTCGTTGACTTCTTCGAAATGCCAGCCGAGGGCATCGCTGGTATGCATCCAGGCGTTTGCAAGGACTGCGAAGTCACGGGAGTCGATGACGCCGCAGGGGTCCTGAAAGAGGTCGAACTGAGGGTCGGCCTGGGTGAGCCATTCATCGGCGAGCAATTCGAGGTCGTAGATATCGACGTAACAATCGCGGTTGACGTCCTCAGGCAGATATCCGAAACCACCGCAGTGGAGGTCGAATTTTACGAAGTCCCATCGGGCACGGTATTCGTTATAGGACGGGAAGGTTTCCGTAACGTTTGACCTAAGGGCAAGAGTAAGTGTGTGCATTTGGTCATCGGTAAAATCGTTTATGTCGGCGTACTGGTCAAGACATTGTCCGGAGCCGTCGGGGGCGCATTGATTGGAGTCGTAAACGACTTGGCCATCAATCAGGATAACAGCGCTTCTTTTTGCGTGGTTCCAGGGACTCGAGGTACCGGTAAGCTCCAGGTCGAAGACGATGTACCGGGCGACTTGCTCGATAAAAACCGGCTGGGAGACGAAGGCGGTGTCGCCTTCGTCGAGCGTGACATTGTAAATTGAGTAGAAAGTCAGGGAGTTGCCGTCGGCGTGAGGGTGGGTCGCCCAGTCGCCATTAACATAAGCGCCGAATTCTTCTTCCGGTACGTTCACGTCACACCAATACGCGGGTTTATCCTGCTGGGTTATCGGGTCTATCGTTCCATCGCTCTCGAAGCTGCCGTTTTTGATAATGCTGAATCGTGCGTTAGCCAAAGGTGCAGACAAAAAAAGCATACAGGTTATTAGAGCTATCCTGCTTTTCATCACCACAGTCTCCGTGCTTAGTTGCCGAAATTAAAGACGTCGTCGCTGGTGCCGTATTCGCCGTCGAAGCCGGCTGATATCAAGATGAAGGAGTCCTCGCGATACGGCCTGTCTTTGGTTGGGATTTTTTCGTTAAGTGTTTCAGCGTAGAAGACAGTCGGGTTGGCAGTTCCGCCGGCGAGCGTAGGGCCGGCCGAGGCCATGGGGTGCACAAAACCGGGAGGCGAGACCCAGGGCAAAGGTACGTTTATCAGGTCGATATTATCGCGGTAGTCGTATGTATTTTTCTCCCGCTCGATGGGGTCATTGCTGTATTTGTGCTCTGTTTTAGACGGCTCGGCCCTGTAGTAGAGTATGGGCATACCTATTCTCTTGGCGGTCTTGCGGTCGGTGACTCGGGTATAGACATCGCAGAGGACAAAGATGTTCGGGTCAAGAACAACAGGTGCTGCGGCAAGGTGGGCCGGTGAATATATGCTGTCGAGCATATAGGCATTGGCGTTTTCGAGCTGAAGGTACATTTTTCTGGCCTTTAGATTCTCGATGTATGCGGGCGTCACTGGAGTTGGTCTTGCGGGATAGAGTTGTGTAGCGGCGGTTCCGTCAAGGGTTCCGTCACGACGGAAGCGAGAATCGGGGTAAAAGCCCTTGAGGTCCTTTCCGACCATAGCCTCGCAGAGCTTCATAGCGCCACAGTAGGCGGCGCCGGTTTCGTCGTTGCGGCCCGACGGCGGGTAGCCGTCGTACTCGGCGCTGAAGTGGTCGAGGGCGACGGTGATGGCGTGGAACTGGGCCTTCTGGCGAACGAGTTTTGCATACCGCTTTACTCTGTTGAGGGCAGGCACGAGCAGGCCTATGAGGATGATTATGATGCTCATGACGGTGAGCAACTCTATGATTGTAAAGGCCCTGTTTTTATTTGGTTGATTTGCAATCGGCTTCACTTTACTACTCCTTGTTCTTTGTGCATTGCTTGGAGACAGGCCGGTTTATTGCCTGTCAGACGTTTAGTCCCGAGATAATCTGAATCATCGGGAGGAATATGGCCAAGACTATCGTCATAACGATACTGCCGAGGCAGATAATCATAATGGGCTCGAGCAGCGACATCAGGGAGTTGACAAGGACATCGACCTGCTCGTCGTAGTTATCGGCTACTTTTAAGAGCATCTTATCGAGGTCACCGGTTTCTTCGCCGACAGCGACCATATTAGAGACGATGAGGTCAACCGTCTTTGACTGTCTCAGGGGCCCGGCGAAGGTATCGCCCTGCCTGATGGAGTCCTGGACTCTGTTGAGCATGCTCGTGAAGACCTCGTTTCCGGCGGTTTCGCCGGTGACGTTGATAGCATCGAGGATGGGGACACCGGCGCCGATGAGTGTTCCGAGGGTTCTTGACCACCTGGTGACGGCGACTTTTCGAGAGAGCTGTCCGATTACGGGGATTTTGAGTTTTATTGTGTCGAGGACAAGCCGTCCGGTACGGAACTGTCCGATCATTCTAAGTAGGAAGACAAGAGCGAACGGCACACCGATGAGCACGAGCCAGCCGAAATCATAAGCAATCCACCTGCTTACAGCGAGGACGGTGCTGGTGACGCGGTTAAGCTCACCTTCGATCATCTCGGTGAGGACGGCTTCAAACTTAGGTATAACGAATGTCATCAGGAGCAGGAGGATGGTAAAGGCGGCAACGAGCACGACGATTGGATAAACCATAGCACCTCTGACGCGGGATTTAAGTTTTTGGGCTTTTTCCATAAAGTCGGCGACACGGGCAAGGATGAGGTCGAGGACACCGCCGGTTTCACCGGCAGCGACCATACCAACGAGGAGCCGGTCAAAGCATTTTGGGAACCTGGCCAGTGCCTCGGACAGGGTGGCGCCGCCTTCGATGTCATCGGCTACGTAGCCGACCACACGTTTGAAGGTGCCGGACTTTTGCTGCTCTTCGAGGATTCGCAGTGACCTGAGGATTGGCAGGCCGGCATCCTGGAGTGTGGAGAGCTGCCGAGCAAACTGGGTGATGGTTTTTACTCTGACCCTTCCTCCGGCGCCGCGTCTTTTCCTGGGTCCTGCGGCGGCCTTTGCCGCTGCTTTTCTAACGCCACCGCCGGCGGCGACCTT
This sequence comes from uncultured Pirellulales bacterium, assembly GCA_964514115.1. Classification (GTDB taxonomy): domain Bacteria; phylum Planctomycetota; class Phycisphaerae; order Sedimentisphaerales; family Anaerobacaceae; genus CAZEPI01. The sequence continues at coordinate 59,605 of CAZEPI010000014.1, forward strand.
GGTGGGGAAGTACCCCATGTTTCTGATTTTACTGACGGCTTCCTTTTGGCTCAGGGCCTCAACTTCGTCTTTTATTGCGACGCCCTGAGAGTCAAGCGCTTCATATTTGAAAGTTGGCATTGTGACACCTCACAATTACAGAATTTTGTTTGTCACAGAATAAATCTTCTCAAAACAGTCCGTTCCTCAAGACATCCAGTATTGGCAGCATGACTGCCAGCATAATAGTCCCGACTACTATTCCAAGAGCGACGATCATTACCGGCTCAAGGAGCGACATTAGAGAGGCAACCATAATGTCAACTTGAGCGTCATATTTATCAGCTATCCTGAGGAGCATTTTATCGAGGTCGCCGGTTTCTTCCCCGACAGCGACCATGTTTGCAACTACCGGGCTGACCGTACCAGAGTGGCGCAGCGGGTATGCGAAGGTATCGCCCCGTTCAACGGCTGTTCTCACACGGTCGAGCATACGGACAGAGACCTCATTCCCGACTGCCCGGCTAGTGACACTAATGGCGTCAAGTATCGGCACGCCTGCGCCCAGGAGGGTACCCAGGGTGCGAGTCCATCTGGCGATGCAGATTTTTTTTGCGAGCGGTCCTACAACAGGAAGCTTCAATCTGATTGTGTCGAGAACAAGGCGTGCGGGTCGCCACCGTGCAAAGAGCTTAATCAAGAGTATCGTGATTAGCGGAGCGGCAATGATGAGGAGCCAGCCGAAGTCTCTCAGACACCAAGAAGAGAAGGCAATTACAGCCCTTGTCAGAGGATTGAGCTGGTTTCCTCCGAGATCCCTGAGGACCTCCTCAAACCTGGGTATGACAAAAGTCATCATGAGTAAGAGTATAGCAGCGGCTGCCGTGAGGACGGCGGCTGGATAGGCCATAGCTCCTCTGACTCGCGATTTTAGATGCTCTGTCTTCTCAAGGAAGTCGGCTGCACGTCCGAGAGTCACATCAAGTACGCCACCTGTTTCGCCGGCAACAATCATGCCGACGAAGAGGCGGTTGAAACAACCGGGGAATCTGCTCATGCCCTCTGAAAGTGTGGAACCGCCTTCGATGTCATCAGCCACCGAACTGACGGCCTTTCCCAGCGAGCCGGACTTTTCCTGCTCTTCGAGAATCCTGAGCGAGCGAAGAATCGGCAGACCGGCCTGCTGCAGAGTTGCAAGCTCGCGTGCGAACTCAGCGACATTCTTAGCTTTGACTTTGCCAATCCTACGACTTTTTGTCTTGACCTTCACGCCTTCGTGTCGTTGAGCAAGTGGTGGTGTTTTCTCAGGAGTTACCTTGGTGGGGAAATATCCCTGGTTGCGGATTTTGGCGACGGCCTCCTTCGGGCAAATCGCCTCTACGGCGTCCTTGACGGCCGTGCCGTGGGAATCCAGTGCTTCAAATCTGAAAACTGCCATTTTCCAACCTCGGTTCAGCACCTCAAAACGCAGAGAGGCCGGTTATTCGGCCTCGGCGGTTGTTTCTTTTACGACTTCGTCGATGGTGGTAATTCCGTCATAGATGGCGGCGAGTCCGGTATCTCTCAGGAGCTTCATTCCGGCCTTCTGGCTGGCGGTTCGCAAGATGTTGGTGGAGGCGTGGTTCATAATGAGCTCGCGTATTTCGTCGTTGAAGACCATTATTTCAAAGATACCGATTCGGCCCTTGTATCCGGTGTTATTGCATTTGGTGCAGCCGCGTCCGTAGTAGAACTGTTTCCCCCTGATTTGCTCCGGTGTAACACCAAGCTCGGTGAGCTGGTTTTCGGCAGGTTCAAACGGGGTTTTGCAGTTTTCGCATATCCGTCGGACAAGCCGCTCTGCGACGATTCCTTCGATGGTTGCGGTGACGAGGAACGGCTCGATTCCGAGGTCGAGCAATCTGGCGATAGAACTTGGTGCATCGTTTGTGTGCAGGGTGGTGAAGACTATGTGGCCGGTCAGTGAGGACTGCGCGGCGATTTCGGCGGTTTCGAGGTCACGAATCTCACCGACGAGGATAACATCGGGGTCCTGGCGGAGTATGGAACGCAGACATCGTGCAAACGTGAGGCCGATATCGGGCTTCATCTGCACCTGTATAATGCCGTCCAGGTCGTATTCAATGGGGTCTTCGGTAGTGATGACTTTTGTCTCGATGTCGTTCAACTCGCTAAGCGCGGCATAGAGTGTTGTGGTTTTGCCGCAGCCGGTGGGTCCGGTGACGATGATGATGCCGTTCGGTTTACGGATTAGCTGGTCGAAGACCTTGCGGTCGTCCTGGCGAAGCCCGAGCTTGGCCAGGTCAAGACTGATTTGGCTGCGGTCGAGGACACGCAGGACGACGCTTTCGCCGAACATTGTGGGCAGCACGCTAACACGCAGGTCAACGGGATTGCCGTGGACGGTCAGGGAGATACGACCGTCCTGAGGCAATCTTCTTTCGGCGATGTCGAGATTGGCCATAACCTTGATTCGGGAGCTAAGCGCCGCGGCGATATGCTTTGGCGGCGGCACCATTTCGTAGAGGATACCGTCGATACGATATCGCATCTTGTACTCATTCTCGAATGGCTCGAAATGGACGTCGGAAGCTTTGTCGCGAATCGCCTGCATCAGGACGAGGTTAAGCAGTTTCTTTACGGGGTTGGATTCGGAAAGCTCCTTTAGCTCATCGAGGTCAATGCTCTGGTTTCTTCCCTCAAACTCGGCAAGGAAGCCGTCCTCCTGAATTTCATCAATAAGCTCGGTGATACCCTCAGTTTCCTCGCGTTGTTCGTAGTATTTATTAAGCGCGTTTTCGAGTGCTTCGGTGTCGGTAATTTTTGCGGTGACCTTGCATCCCATCAGGGTGCTCAGGTCGTCGGTTGCGCGGAAATTATCCGACTTATCGAGGGCGACGACGAGTTCGTTGGTGTCTTCGTGGAACTCGACGGGAACGATATGGTAGGCCTTGGCCATGTCACGCGGGACCTTCTCGACGACGTCGGGCGGGATATCAAGGTCGCCGATATCGATGTACTCCATGCCCCGCTGCCCGGCCAGGGCCATTTGAAGCTGCCTTTCATCGACCAGGCCGAGCTCGAGGAATATGGCCCCAATCTTGATGTTTTTCTCACCCTGCTTCTGTCGCTTCTTCTGTATGGCAAGGCACTGGTGGACCTTCTCTCTTGTCAGGACGCCCATTTTGGTAAGGACTCTTCCGAGGGGCCTGCCCCTCAACTGCTCGGCGGGAGGCAACTTAGCCATAGTCAAAACCCTTTCCACGGTTACAGAGACAATACAGATTCCTGCGTATTTCATTATACTTCGATAAGCTCTTTATTTCAAGGGAATTAGTACATCGACATTCAGTTATTAGGACTTGTGCTACCGAGTAATAGTGCGATTGTGGCCTACCGCCCTATAATCTGGTGGCCTGTCAGCGGTTCCGGCGCGAGGTGAAATGGCCTTATGACGAAAAGATTTATCGTAGTGCGGCAGCGGCCGAGGTCAGGTTCTAAGGATCGGGCCGATGTCTTGCTCTTTTGGCCTGCGGCCTGCCTTGCCTTTGCCTATAAGCGCCATTTTGGCAGTGGCCTTGTCGTGTAGGTCAGCTGGTTGGCGTGCCTTATCCACCATCTCAACCAGGGTAATTTTTCCTGAATCGTAGAGCCGCCAGAGGTGTTCGTCGAGAAGCTGCATTCCGAGCTTTTTGCCGGTTTGGATGCTCGAGTCGATTCGGTAGGTCTTGTTTTCACGGATGAGGTTGGCGATAGCGGGTGTGACGACCATAAACTCGTAGGCAGCGATACGTCCCCTTCCGGTTGCGAGGGGACAGAGTGCCTGGCTGAGGACTGCGACGAGATTGCTGCTTAGCTGGATGCGGATTTGGTCCTGCTGGTCCGGTGGAAAGACGTCAATAAGACGGGTAATGGTTCCGGCGGCACTTGTGGTGTGGACGGTACTAAAGACCAGGTGTCCGGTTTCGGCGGCGCGGACGGCGGCCTCTATTGTTTCGAGGTCACGAAGCTCGCCGACGAGGATGACGTCGGGGTCCTGCCTGAGAACGCGCCGGAGTGCTTCTGCGAAGCTGGGGACATCGATGCCGACCTCGCGCTGGTTTATGATGGATTTTTTGTGATCATGGTAGTATTCGATGGGTTCTTCGACGGTGACGATGTGTCGGTCGAGGTTTTCGTTGATGTAATTGACCATGGTTGCGAGCGTGGTGGTCTTTCCGCATCCTGTGGGTCCGGTGACGAGGAACAATCCGCGGGGTCGCCTGCACAGGGCAGCACAGATGCTGGGCAGGCCGATTTCATCGAATGTCAGGATTTTGGAAGGTATGAGTCGCAGCACAATGGTGACATTACCCTTTTGTTTGAAGACGGCGACACGGAAGCGGCCCTTTTCGCCGTAGGCAAAGCCGAAGTCGGTTCCACCTTCCTCCTGGAGCTCCTGCTGGTTCCGGTCAGGGGCGATACTTTTCATAAGGGCGACGGTATCGTCCGGCTGGAGGACCTTTGTCTCAAGTGAGCGCAATCGGCCATCGACCCTGAAGACAGGGGGTCGGCCGACAGTGAGGTGGATGTCGGAAGCTCCCTGATTTACGCAGGCATGGAGGAGTCGGTCTATATTAACTGTTGCCATTTTGTAGTTCCCGGGACAATAATATGTGCTATGAGACGATACCTTCAGTTTGAGCGGTTTTGGCGACCTCCTCGGGGGCGGTAACACCTCTAAAGATTTTTATTTTCCCGTCCTCCATAAGGGTTCTCATTCCACTGGCTCTACAGGCCTTTCTAATCTCGGAGGTCGGGGCCTTTGCGAAGGCAAGTTCTCTGATTTCGTTGTTGAGTTCGACCATTTCGAAGATAGCTATACGGCCCTTATAGCCGAGCCCCTGGCACTGAGTGCATCCCTCGCCTTTGTAGATAGGATGCTCTTTGATATCTTCGGGCGTGATGCCAAGCATTCGGAGGTAGTGCGGGTCAGGGTCTTTGTCAACGGTTTTGCAGCTTTTACAGAGGACTCTGATAAGTCGCTGGGCCATAATGGCCTGGATGGAGCTGGCGACGAGGAAGGGCTTGACACCCATATCGACAAGGCGGGTGATAGCACTTGGTGCGTCGTTGGTATGGAGGGTGCTGAAGACGAGGTGTCCGGTGAGGGCGGCCTGGATGGCGACATCGGCGACGATACCATCACGAATTTCGCCGACGAGGATGATGTTGGGGGCCTGTCGGAGCATAGCTCTAAGGATTCTGTCGAAGGTCAGTCCTATTTCTTCTCTGACCTGACACTGGTTCATGCCATCGAAGTTATATTCGACGGGGTCTTCGGCGGTGATGATTTTTTTGTCGGGGCGGTTTAGCTCCTGGAGAGCGGCGTAGAGAGTCGTGGTTTTTCCGCTGCCGGTAGGACCTGTAACGAGAAAGATGCCGTTTGGTCTTCTGATTATTTTTTGGAAGTGGTCATAATCGTCGGCCTCGAAGCCGAGTGCTTTAATACCTATGTTAACTGCATCAGGCCGGAGGATACGCAGGACGACGCTTTCGCCGTGGTTTCCGGGCAGTGCTGAGACACGGAAGTCGATGTCGTCACCGCCGATGTTTCGTTTGATACGTCCGTCCTGCGGGAGTCGCTTTTCGGCAATATCCATTCCGGAGAGGATTTTCATACGGGCGATGAGCGGGGCCTGCATATTCTTTGGGATATTGTCCTTTTCGAAGCAGACGCCGTCGAGGCGATATCTGATTCTGACCCGGTCGATCATTGGTTCGATGTGGATATCGCTTGCTCGCATGTAGTATGCATTGTCGATGAGCAGGTTGACGAGGCGAACGACAGGTCCATCGTCCTTTCCACCGGCGGCCTCGGCGCGGAGGGCTTCGGCCTGTAGTTCGTGACCGGTTTCAGCAAGTTCGGCGGCGGTGGCATCGATACTGTGCTTGAGGTCGTCCTGCTCGCCGCCTGCAACTTCTTCGAGCGCACCTTCTATCTGGGCACGGATTTTCGAGGGACTTGCGAGGTAACATTCGAGCTCAGTGCTCAGGCGGAATCGAACGGAGTCGAGGGCCTCGAGGTCCATAGGGTCATTGATGATAAGGCGGAGGCGTCCATTATTCATACCGAGGGGCAGGACGTTGTGTCTTTTGATGAGGTCTTCGGGTATGAGCTTAACGGCTTCGGGAGGGACAGGTGTCTTATCGAGGTTAATGTACTTTAGGCCGAACTGCTTGGCCAGGGCCTTGGTGAGGGTGTCTTCGTCGATGAGTCCCCTTTCGAGCAGGACCTGGCCGAGTCGCTTGCCGTTTGCCTTCGATTCTTTGATTGCATCGACGAGCGGTTGTTTCTGAACGAGTCCCGCCTTGTACAGGATTTCACCGAGATGTCTGCGTTTTTTAGCCATACCAAGCAAATGGGACACCAGAACGAATGCACTACTATTATAGCATTCCCGGGATGCTTCGTCAATCTATGAGCTTGAGTCGGAGCATATTTAGTGCCGTCAGGGTGGCTCTTCGTCTTATGGCATATCTATCGTGCGAGAAGACAAATCGTTCGGTTTGCAGATTATTATCGGAACAGAGAGTGATAAATACAAGTCCTACCGGTTTTTGTTCGCTGCCGCCCATGGGGCCTGCAATGCCGGTAACAGCGATGGCGAAGTCGGTTTTGGCTTTCCGGCGGGCGGCCTTGGCCATTGCCTCAGCGACCTGCGGGCTGACGGCGCCGTGGGTGGCAATAAGGTCTGCCGGGATGTCAAGCTGACTGGTTTTGGCTTGATTGGAGTAGGTAATCCAGCCGTGGGTGAAGTAGTCGCTTGCTCCGGGGACGTCGGTGATGAGTTTGGCAAGCAGGCCGGCGGTACAGGATTCGGCGACGGCAAGGGTTTTGCCGGCGCTGCGGAGGAGGTCGCCGACGACTTCGGCGAGCGTCCGGATGCCTTCGCCGAAGACGAATTTGCCGAGTTTGCTTCGGATTAGCTCTGCGGTGCTCTCGGCTATTTGCCCTGCTTTTGATTTCGTTTCGGCGGTGGCAATGATGTGGAGCGTAATGACGCCGGAATGGACGGTTGAGTTTATCAATGGGTTACGGCCTCTGGCCATGAGGTCGCCGAGGATTTCGGCGATATTTGATTCGCCGGTTCCGAAGCAATTGAGCCGGCGGACGGCGACATATTGGTCCGGGGTGATGCTTCGCAGCTTTGGGACCACGGATTTTTCAAACATATCCTTCATTTCGGATGGCACGCCGGGCAGGGCTACGAAGAGCTTGTTGTCGGATTCAGCGAAGAAGCCGGGGGCGGTTCCGAGGTCGTTTTGAATGGGGCTGGCGCCGGTGGGGAGGCAGGCCTGGATGGCATTTCTTTCGGGCATTTTTCTGTTTCGGGTTTCGAAGAATTGGCGGATTCTTTGGAGCAGGTCGTTGTCTGTGGTCAGCTCGGTGCCGAGCAAGGCGGCGAACGCGTGACGTGTGATGTCGTCGTCGGTAGGTCCGAGGCCGCCGGTGGCGATAATGATGTCGGCATCGTCGGCGGCGAGTTTTAGCGCGCGGGCGATGCTGTCAAGCTGATCGCCAATGGTATAGGTGCTGATAACCGGTATTGACAGGGCCAGGAGCTTATCGCAGAGCCAGGCGGCGTTTGTGTTGACGGTGTGGCCGGTGAGAAGTTCGTTACCGATGCTGACGACATTGGCAGTACTCATTGCTATCAGTTCATAGTCCTTTGTAAAAGCAGACTTTGACGACGGGTTTAGGCCCTGCTCTTTCCGCCGGAGACGTTGATGATGGTGCCGTGAATGTAACTGCTCCGGTGTGAAGCCAGGAAGCAGACCGTGTCTGCGATTTCACTGAGCTTGCCGGGCCTCATTAACGGGATGGATGCTTTGGCATATTGTTTGCGGAGCTCGGTGACGGTGATCCCACGGGTGTACGCGAGGGCTCGCTCGTACTGCTCAGTTCTTAAGGCCGTGGCCTCGAGTACGCCCGGTGCGACTCCGACAACGCGGATATTGTGTTTGCCAAGCTCCTTGGCCCAGGACCGAGTCAGGGCATAGACGGCTGCCTTTGTGCCGGCGTACACGCTCTGGCCCTGGGAGCCCTCCATGCCGGACTCCGAAGCCATATTGATGACGACACCCGGCCTGCCTGAACTAATCATTGTCCTGACAACTGCCTGTGTGCAAAGGAACGGGCCTTTCTGATTGACTGCGACGACGTTATCCCAGATGTCCTCGCTCAATTCTTCCCTGCCTTGACGGTCCACAAGTAATCTTGGGATATTAATGCCGGCATTATTGACGAGAATATCTATGCCGCCAAAGCGGTCGATGACAGTGCGAACCATAGAATCAACGCTGGGCCTGCTTGTCACATCAACCGCAACGGCAATGTGCTTGTTGCCGACCTGCCCGGCAAGGCCGAGTGCAACCTGATTTGCACCGTCCAAGTTCACATCAGCAACGGCGATAGCGGCTCCGACCTCAGCCAGCCCACGGCAAACCGCCCGTCCAACGCCACAAGCCCCTCCGGTAACGATTACAACTTTTCCTTCCAGGTCAAGCCAGCTCATACGGCACATCCTCCAATATGCAAGATTTTAGCGGTTATGGATACTCATGGGCTGATCATCGCCTTGATAACGCCGTCGCTGTAACCTGCAACCAGTTCGAAGGCGTCGCGTGCATCGGCAAGACCGAAGCGATGGGTAATCATAAAGTCGATCTCTGTGGCGCCGGAGGCGACGAGGTCCATTGCCTTTTCGGTGCAGCGGTTTTGCCTGCGGATGTTGATAATGGTGATTTCTTTTCTTCCGATTTTGTCGATGAGAAAAGAAACTCTGTCAAACTGGGGATGTCCGACGAGCATGAGCACACCGCCCGGGCGCAGCAGCTCAACGGACTCATCGAGCGTTTCCTGCCGGCCTGCGCATTCGTATGCGACATCGACACCGAGGGGCCGGTCAGTGAGGATGGCTTCGACGATGTTTTCTTTTTCGGGGTTTCCGGCCCATGTGGCGCCGGCGTTTTTTGCGAAGTCAACGCGATAGTCGAGGACGTCGGTAATGTAGAGGTCGGCGGCGCCAAAAGCACGAGCGGCGACGAGGCAGCTTAGGCCGATGGGGCCTGCGCCAAGGATAGCGGCGGTCTGGCCTTTGCAAAGCTTCGATTGCTGGACAGTGTAGAAGCCGATGGTGAAGGGTTCGCAGAGAGCGGCCTGGTCGAGGGTGATTCGCCCACGGGTTGGGAGGCAGCATTCTTCGGGCATAACCATATATTCGCGGAGGTAGCCGTCGCCTTCGCCGGGGGTGCCGAGGAACTTGAGGTTGTAGCAGGTGTTTTCACGGCCCATTTTGCACTGCTCGCACTGATGGCAGGAGACAGCGGGCTCGACGAGGATTTCGTCGCCGGGCTTGACGTTCTTGACGCCGGTGCCAACATGCTCAACGGTTGCAGAGCATTCGTGGCCGACGAGGTAAGGGTATTTGACGACCTGCGAGCCGATTTTTCCGGTGAGGTAGTAGTGGACATCGCTGCCGCACACGCCGATGCGCTCGAGCTTTAGCAGGACATCGGTATTATTTTGGATTTGGGGTTTGGGCAGGTCCTGAATTTCCATTTTTCTCAGGCCTGTGAGGACGGCCGCCTTCATTGCGATATCTCCATTAAAGCATCGTGTGTTACGCGGGTGGCTCGACACCTGTTAGAAACAACTCCGGCCTTTATAGCAAAAATATGCTGCTATCGCCAGTGGAAAGGCAGTAGTAAATAAGTGAAGCGTGAATGGGCGGATGAGCAAACAGGTTGGGTGAACTGGTCAATGTAACACCCTTGCCTATCCGCACAGAGTTACATATAATGTGTTGCGCACAATAATACCGACGTGTGCCGAGTGAAAAGCAGTAACTGTACTTAGGGCAGATGACTCAAGCTATACCAATCAAGTCTGAAACCGCTGAGACATACCTGAATCGGATTGCCGAGCTGGATTGTGCCCTTAGCAAACATTATGAGAAGGTGGTGCGCGTTGACAGATCGCTGACCCGCCGACTTGTAAGCTTTCAGGCCAACAAGCGTAGAGGTGCTTACAGATGGTACAAATATAAAGAGGCATTTTCTTGCGAACTGATTGAGTATCTTCTGCAAAGGTGCGATATTCCAAAAGGTCGCATCCTAGACCCGTTTGCGGGCGTCGGGACATCCCTGTTTGCCGCAGCTCACTTGGGATATAACGCTGACGGGATAGAGTTGCTTCCTATCGGACAGGAAGTGATTGATGCGAGGATGCTCGCCGATGAAGTCGGGACAGATGAGATAGAGCGGCTGAAATGCTGGAGGGACTCACAGCCGTGGCGCAATTCTACCGGTTCGAGACCGCTTAACAATCTCAAAATAACACAGGGAGCATATCCTCGCCGGACCGAGCAAGATATTGGCAAGTATTTGTTTGAGACGTCAAAAGAAGAGGCGCCCATATCTAATCTCCTGAAGTTTGCTCTTCTTTGCGTGCTGGAGTCGGTAAGTTTCACACGGAAAGACGGGCAGTACTTGAGGTGGGATTCGCGGTCGGGCAGAGGAAACGGCCGGACGGCATTTCAAAAAGGCAAGATATGGGGGTTCAGAGAAGCAATAGTCAAAAAACTGGATGAGATGATTTTCGACTTGGGCAACAAGGGAAAATCGGATGGACTTTTTGCCGAGACAACGACCCCCAGCGAAGGAGTGCGGTTGCTTAAGGGATCCTCACTTGATGTCTTGCCGACGTTAAAAACGGGGACATATAGATGCATATTTACATCGCCTCCTTACTGCAATCGCTACGACTATACAAGAACATATGCGCTCGAGCTTGCGATGCTGGGAATCACAGAATCCCAATTGGGTGATTTGAGGCAAACGATGCTTAGTTGCACGGTTGAGAACCGGCCGAAGGACCTTCTGCAAATGAATCCCGATTGGAAGACAGCCGTTGAGGTCACCGACAGACAGGAGTTGTTCCAAACGATAGTCCAGTATCTCGAATACCAGCGGCGTGCAGGAAACCTGAATAATCCTGGGATTGCCAGAATGGTCAAAGGATACTTTTACGAAATGGCTTGCGTTGTTCATGAATGCCTCAGAGTCCTGCGGCCAAACGGCCTGATGTTTATGGTGAACGACAATGTGAGGTACGCGGGGGCAAGCATATCTGTTGACCTGATACTCTCAGCCATTGCCGAGGAGCTTGGTTTCACTATTGAAGCGATACTCGTCCTGCCTCAGGGCAAGGGTAACAGCAGCCAGCAGATGGGCCAATACGGCAGAGACGCCCTGCGAAAATGCGTCTATGTCTGGAGAAAACCCGCTTGTCTTTATACCGGGACAAGGTATGATTGAGTTGAGCAGTTAATCATGAACAGGAAGTGAAGAGGTTGTACTTGATATCAGAATTTGCGCAGATGGACAAAGGAAATCAATGATACAGACGCTCGTTCTTACTCCTGCAAATATTCGGAACAACTACTTGAGAGTTCGGCAGTTCAATGGGCTAATATCCCACAAAGGTAAAGATGTGGACACAGAGATTGTCCTTAAACTAGATGGAGTGGGACTAGTCCGAACTACCGTGGACCAGAAAAAAGGCATACTCAACGAGCGGCATGCTATTAGGGAGTTTTTCCGCAAGCACAATCTTAACGCAGGCGACAAAATCATCATCGGTCTCGTAGGCAAGTCCACCTATAAGATAACACCCGCCAATAGACAAGGGGATACCACACAACACCTAATAAAAGTAAAGGAACCACTTCCGACCAAACGTCTTGCTATTGATAAGGGCAACCAAAAATTTCTCTCTGTTGGTTTTACGCGGACCTGCGATTGTCCCCCGAATCACTTAAATTGTATGTCTGCTAAAGAATGGCTTAAGTCTCAACTGGGTGTCTGGCAGTTCAACTATGAGGGCAGGGATATCAGAGATAAAAACATCCACCCCGCCACTTTTCCTTTATCACTTGCGCGAAAAGCCATTGAGCTCTTCACTCACAAAGGTGAATTGGTGCTCGATCCATTTGAGGGCAGCGGAACTACGCTTGTGGCAGCCCAAGATCTGGGTAGAAACAGCGTTGGTTTTGACCTTCAAGAGAAGTATGTTGAACTTACTGAGTCCCGTCTTGCAAAAAACAGCCAACTTTTTTCTAATGCGAAACAAATAGCTGTGTGTGAAGACGCAATAAATATTTCGCGATACCTACCTAATGAATCCGTCAGTTTTATCTTTACTTCCCCGCCATATGCAAATCTTCTTAACAGACAACGCAAGAATAAATCGCGACGAAATCGGAACAATGAGCAATTAGGCAAGATAGAGCAGTATTCGCAAGACCAACGTGATCTTGGGACAATGTCCCTAAACGACTATACGGTAAAAATGGGAGATATATTTGAGCAGTTGCTTCCTCTTATGAGATCAAAAGCACACTGCGTTATAAATGTTCCTGATATGTGGTGGGAAAATCATCGAATCACCATTCATGTCTCGCTTATTGAAGAACTTCGACGTAGAGGATACGAATTGCGCAATGTAATTATATGGGATCGAACAAACGTGGTTAATCAGATTGGTATATTTGGCTGGCCAAGCAACTATATTACGATGGGTGTGACATTTGAATACCTTCTAGATTTTTGGCGCCCACCAAAAATGCAACACCACAAAGGTGAGTACGTCAAAAAACCAACGTGAAAACCTACTCAAAAGAACAACTTATCCAAAAACTCAAGGAAATCCGCGACAAAGGCTGGATTCAGACTGGTCGACACGGTAATGTTGGCGGTGTTGGAAACACCTTGGAAGACCTTTTGGGGATTGAGGAAAACAATTTGCCTATACCCAACGCGGCTGAATGGGAACTCAAGTGCCAGCGAATCGAGACATCATCGTTGATAACACTTTTCCACATGGAACCTTCGCCAAGAGCTCTAAAGTTCGTCCCCCAGACGCTTTTACCTAAGTATGGTTGGCCACACCAAGAAGCAGGAACCAAATACGGCGGGAATGAGATGAGTTTCAGGCAAACAATAACCGGTACAGTCAGGAGCGATAGGGGATTCGGAGTCATTGTTGACTACGAACAGAAGAAGGTGCTTATCTCCTTCGACCGGAATTTTGTCGATAAGTCACATAGGCAATGGATCAAGTCCGTGGAGCAAAGGGCTGGGCTTGGCGAACTCTCTCCTCAACCATACTGGGGATTCGATGACCTTACTCATAAAGCCGGGACCAAACTGCTCAATTGCTTCTATGTACAAGCCAGAACCAAAAAAGAAGGCCATAAAGAATTCTTCTCTTACGAAAAGATCTCCGTGCTCACAAAGTTCAACCCCCAAGCGTTCATAAAGGGATTTGAAATGGGTTATCTTTTCGTCGATTTTGATGCTCGGACTGGCCATAATCACGGCACAAAATTTCGCTTACGTCAGGATAAACTTCCCGAGTTATACGCGGATGTTCAGCTTGTATAATCATCTCCAAAACGGTTCCGCCGGAAGATTTTATTATTCCAACTGAACAATATCGAACCATCCCGCCGTAATTCACTATGTCGCTGAACGTGCGAAAGAACGTTGACTTATCCCTTCTTGCCGGTGCTCCTGATACAGTCAGCCTCATCCATAACAAAGAGTCTGCTCATCACGACGCGAAGAAATATCTCGCGCTGGGTGAACTAAAGGGAGGGATAGACCCTGCGGGGGCCGACGAGCACTGGAAGACAGCCAACTCGGCATTGGACCGAATCAGAAGCGCCTTCAAGAAGCTGCATCTGAAACCAAAGACCTTCTTCATTGGCGCAGCGATTGAGAAATCGATGGCAGAGGAGATATATCGGCAGGTTAAGGAGGGGATTTTGTCAAACGCCGCGAATCTTACAAACGAAAGCCAGACCATCTCCATTTGCAAGTGGCTGACTCACCTGTGACGGTTTATGGCAGAAATATGGGTCGGCTGCCAGAGTTAGTTGGCTGGAATGAGCTCTACGTGGAAGAGTTTTGGCCAGAGCTTTCCGGTAACGAAGAGGCGGTTGTTTTCTTCGTCGCAGGCAATGCCGTTAAGGACATCGGCGGCTGCGCGGTCGCGGCCGGGCAAGAGGCCGGTCATGTCGACCCAGGCGGTGACGCGGCCGGTACCGGGCTGGATGATTGCGATTCGGTCTGTGGGCCAGAGATTGGCGTAGATTTTCCCCTTGATGTATTCGAGCTCGTTTAGCCCCCCTACCGCCCTATCGTTGTGGCGGACTTCGATTTGAGAAACGACGGCGAGCGTATTGGGGTCAAGGAAACGAAGCGTGGCGGTGCCGTCGCTTGCTATGAGGTTTTTTCCATCGTGTGTAAGGCCCCAGCCCTGCGCGGGGTAGGGGAAGTCTGCGAGCAAGGTGAAGGTTTCTTTGTCGTAGACGAAGATGCGATTGGATTTCCAGGTCAGCAGGTATATTCGAGGGCCGAGCACCGTGATTCCCTCTGCGAAGATTCGGTCGGGCAGTCGAATTGACTGGAGAATCTTCCCGGACTGAAGGTCTACTTTTCGCAGCGAGGATTGGCCGTAACTGCCTGTGCTTTCGTATAGAAAACCATCGTCGAAGACAAGGCCCTGGGTGAAGGCGGAGGTATCGTGGGAATAGGCGGCGATTATCTTGTAGCTGAGGACGGGGGCAGCGTCGGATGAAGGCGAATCAGAACAGGAGACAGCGAGGGCAACAGCAAGTATGGGCATTGCGAATAAAAAGCGGTTTGGTCGTGAGAGGCGATTGTCAAGCATAGAAAGTCGTGTTAGACATTGAACCTGAAGTTGATAATGTCGCCGTCGTTGACGATATAGTCTTTTCCCTGGAGGTGGACCTTTCCTGCTGCTTTGACTTTCTTTTCGTCGCCGAGTTCTTTGAGGTCTTCGAAGCTGATGGTTTCGGCTTTGATGAAGCCCCTTTTGATGTCGGTGTGGACTTTACCGGCGGCGTCGAGGGCGGTGGTGCCTTTTTTTATGGGCCAGGCGCGGAGCTCGCCGGAGACGACGGTAAGAAAGCTGATGAGTCCGAGGGCGGAATAGCAGCTATTTACGAATTTGCCGGTGGCAGACCGGGTAATGCCGAGGTCGGCCATGAACTCGGCTCTGCTGTCGGGGTCGAGTTGAGCGAGTTCGCGTTCGAGCTTTACGGAAATGGTGACGACCGGAGCGGCGGGGTCGATTATGTCGCTGAACCGGAAGGTGTCGCTGAGCCGGTCTTCGCCGACGTTGACGGCAACGACTACGGGCTTGAGCGTCAGGAAGCCGAGGGATTTGACTATTTGGCGCTCTTCGTCGGTTTCGACGGCGGCGCTGATGGGCTTTTCAGATTCGATTGTATCCTGCAATTTTTTCTGCAACTCGATTTCGGCTTTGTCGTGCGTCTGATTTTTTGAGGGTTTTTTTGCGTCTTTTTCGAGGCGGCCGATGCGCGTGGTGACGAGCTGGAGGTCGGCAAGGAGCAGTTCGGTCATAAGTTCGGTCAGGTCCCTTGCGGGGTCCACGGCGCCTCGATACGGGGGGACAGCAGGGTCTTCAAAGGCGCGGAGGACGAGGACGAGCAGGTCAACGGTTCTGATTTTTTCGATGAGACGTGCGGCGGCGACCCTTCCGTGTTCGTCCTGGAATGTGAAGCCGGGCACGTCGAGACAGTTAATTGCTGCGTGGGTTATCTTTTTGGGCTTGTAGAGCGTGGCGAGGAAATCCAGGCGCTTATCCGGGACGGGGACGATGGCTTCTTCGATGGCGGTGGTGCCGATGGGGGTGGGCTCTTTGCCGCTGATGGCAGAAAAGAGCGTGCTCTTTCCGGATTCGAGCAAACCGAGCAGCGTCACTTTCAAGTGTGTTTCTCCCTACTTATAGACGGTGTTGCCATAACAATCGTAGGCGACAACGACGGGAAAATCAACGACTTCGAGTTTTCTTACGGCCTCAGCGCCAAGTTCTTCGTAGGCGATTACATCGGCGGCGACGATGTGTTTGCTGAGCAGGGCGCCGGCTCCGCCGAGGGCGGCGAAGTGAACGGCGGTGTGTTTCATGAGGGCCTGGCGGACCTGGTCGTTTCGATATCCCTTTGCAATCATCGCCTTTAGGCCATTGGCTATGAGTTTCGGGCTGAAGGGGTCCATTCTCGATGCGGTGGTGGGACCTGCGGCTCCGATTACGTGTCCGGGCGAGGCAGGTGTTGGGCCGACGAAGTAGAGGACTGCACCCTGGAGCGGGAACGGCAGGCGCTGCCTGTCCTCGATGGCTTGGCAGAGGCGCTTGTGGGCCATGTCGCGGGCTGTATAAAGGGTTCCGGTTATAAGGGCGCGGTCGCCCGCCTTTAGCGAACGGACATCGTCTTCCGTCAGCGGCGGCTTTAGTTGGGTCACTTTGGTCATAGCAGCACCCCACGGAATTAACACTGCAAGTTTACACGATTTGGCTTTCGAAGCGAATTGAAAAATTGGAGGGCAGATTTATTTGAAATGGCGCTTGCGAAGCATCGAGTGGTGGTATAATAAGAAATTGATGGGGAAGTATGCGATATTTCTGGAGCTGGCGGGTCGCCGAGTAGTGCTTGTGGGCGGCGGAGCAGTTGCAACAAGGAAGGCACAGGTGCTGCTGAGGGCAGGGGCACGTCTTGTGGTGGTAGCGGAGCATATCGGCGAGGCGCTTGTCAATCTATGCCGGTCGGCAGGGTCGGAGATGATTGAATCGAAGTACTCGAAGAGCTATCTGGCCGAGGCAGTCCTTGCGATAGCGGCGACGGATGATGCAAAGCTGAACAGACGGATATACAAAGACTGTCAGGAATTAGAGATTTTGTGCAACGTGGTGGACTGTCCGGAGCTGTGTGATTTTTTTATGCCAGCGGTGGTAAGACGGGGCAATCTCCAGATAGCAATTGGGACGGAGGGGAACTGTCCGGCGTATGCGGGGCACGTGCGAAAGAAGTTAGAGGGGATGTTTACCGAACGTCACGGTGAGTTTGTTGCGGAATTGGAGGTAATCAGAGAGCAAGTTCTCGAGCAGGTGGCCGACGGGGGCAGTCGCAAGAGTATTTTAGGGGCATTTGCGGACGACGAATCGTTCGAGTATTTCGCAGCAAAGGGCGCGGCGAAATGGAGAAGCCGAGCAGAGAAGCTCATTGAGGAGACCAGGGCCGGGCGGAACTGAGGGGCTCATACCGCACCTATTCAATAGCCGCACTTGTGGGAAGAGTGAATCCTTGATTGGTACGGGTTTGCGGCTATGCTCAGAGCGCAAGGGGTAAAATAGGTGCGGCATCAGGTCTTTATTTCGTCGATTCTGACCCGCAGGTACTTTTGGCGATGGCCGATGCGTCGTCTGGTGTTTTTTCGTCTGCGGAAGTGCATGGGGTAGAGCTTTTGGCCTTTGACGACGGATTGCCCGGCGGTATCTTCAAACGAGGCGATGACTTTGGCTCCGTCGATATAGGGGGTACCGATTTTTACGTCTTTACCATCACTTATAAGCAGCACCTTGTCGATGTCGAGTTTTTTAGCGTCGGGGGCAACGTCGGTCAGCTCGATATCGAGCCAATCGCCTTCTGCTACTTTGTGTTGTTTTCCACCCTGTTCAATTACTGCGTACATCGTGATAACTCCGTGGTACAGAATAGTCAGATATAGTCACAAACAGAGCATTCTACGATTCTTTGGGTGCGTTGTAAAGGGGACTACAAGATATTTTTCTACCATCGGGAGCCAACCGCCGCTAAAATCCGGCGGAAAAAGGGGGTCGAATATGCAGATAGGGATGATAGAAGATAAGATTGTTCGGATGGACGAGGTCGAAGCGAGCTATCTCGACCGGGGGATATATTTCGGGGACGGGGTTTATGAGGTTATGCGGAGCTACGGGGGGAAGATATTTGCGATTGAGGAGCACCTTGAGCGGCTTGGAAACGGTCTTGCGGCGATTGGGATAGAGGGGGTGGATATCGCGGAGGTACGGCGGCGTGTGGAAAAGGCGTTTGAGGCGGCGGGGATAGAGGATGCAAGGATATACTTTCATATCACGCGGGGTTCGGAGCAGCGAAACCATTTGCCGGGGGCTAAGCTAAAGCCCAAGTTTTTTTTGACGGTGACAGAGCTTGAGGACGAGACGACGGTTAAGGCGGAGGGGATTTCGGTATCGATTTATCCGGATATGCGATGGAAGCGGTGCGACATAAAGTCGCTTAACTTATTGCCGAATGTTCTTGCGCGGATGGACGCTGAGAAGAAGGGCTGCGAGGAGGCAATTCTTGTTGACGATGCGGGCTTTATAACGGAAGGCGCGGCGTCGAGTTTTTTTGCTGTGGTTGGCGGGCAGTTTCGGACGGCGCCTCTGAGTGCAAATATTCTGCCTTCGGTGACTCGCGGTTACGTTTTGAAGGCGGCGCGAAACATTGGCCTGGAGACGGTGGAGAAGTCGCTGAGGGTGCAGGAGGCAAGGACAGCCGAGGAGCTTTTTATTGCTGTTACGACGAAGGACATTGTGCCGGTGGTCAGATTCGATGATACGGTCATCGGCGACGGCAAGCCGGGGGCACACACAAGACAACTTATTGAAGAGTTCAAAGAGTTTACGCGATAGCGCCAGGGAGCGAAGCCGTGTGCATATCACACTGTACCGACTATTTCCCGGTGTTAAGGAAGCGAGGGTGGTTGCCGAGCGGTGGCGGCTGGAATATAATAATCATCGTCCGCACAGCGGTTTGGGTTATATGACCCCGGCGGCCTTCGCGGCGAGTTGCAATCCGCCAGGCTCCGCTGTGCTGCGCCTGGCGGATTGCAGGACAAGGAAGGTGGATACCTCTCTAATCAAGTGTGGTACATAACTTGGGGTCAGAACAGGGCCAAGAAAAAGGGCACGGTTGGCAGCAACATGACATATCAGGTAACCGTTCAGGCCATTAGTTGGCCTGAGGCAGAAGAGATGAAGTAGGAGTTTGAGAGTAATAAGCATACAACACGTTTTGAAGGGATAAGCCTATGAGCTTGATAACAGCAAATAATTTATCAAAGGCGTATGCAAAGGGAGAGTTAAAGGTTGAGGCGTTAAAGGATTTGAATTTTGAAATTGAACCGGCCTCTTTTGTTTCTTTCGTTGGTCCATCTGGTAGCGGCAAGACCACTCTCTTAAACCTCATTGGTTGTCTGGATAAGCCAACTTCAGGCGTCTTGATGGTAGATGACACAGATGTCTCAGGTCTTAATACACGGACGGCTGCAGCTTTCAGGGGCAGGGAAATCGGCTTCATATTCCAGGATTTCAATCTTATTCCAGTGCTTACGGTGTATGAAAATGTGGGTTATCCGCTTCTTATGGTACAAAACACTC
>CAZEPI010000015.1:0-60921 GCA_964514115.1 uncultured Pirellulales bacterium
TTCTGATCCTGTTTATTTTACTGTTGTGCCAGAGCCGACAACTTTTGTTTTGTTCAGCTTTGGACTACTGATTGTTAGGCCACTTTCAAGAAGAAAAAGGCAATGCCCCAATATTTAGGAAGATTGTAAAGCAAGGAAGACCAAAATTATTCCATACTTAATCCCTCGGAGGAAATTACCATGTTCAAGAAAGCTATCTACCCCTCTATCATTTTCTTTGCGGCAATTTTAGCCTCTGCTAAAGCCGCCGATTTGCCTTATAAAGAAGGAGAGTTGCTTATCAGGTTTGCTCCGAAAACTAGCGGTATTCAACGAACTACTGATGAACGTAATCAGATTTTGTCCTCCTTTAATGCAGGGGCAGTAAAAAAATCTGTAAGACTTGTACCCGGTTTGAGTGTTGTTAAGTTGCCCGCGAATCTCACCGTGGCCGATGCCCTTCAAAAGCTACAGGCAAAGAACGAAATACTTTATGTTGAACCCAATTATAAATTGAAGCTATTGTCAACTCTCCCTGACGACACGAGATTTAACGAACTTTGGGCGATGCACAATATCGGGCAGACCGGGGGAACAGTGGACGCTGATATTGACGCATCCGAAGCATGGGACATCATCACCGATAGCAACGTTATCGTTGCTGTTATTGATACTGGAGTTGACTATAATCATCCCGACCTCGCGGGTAATATGTGGAAAAATCAAGCAGAATACAATGGCACATCCAGCATCGATGATGATGACAACGGCTATGTCGATGACATCTATGGATATGATTTTGGCGGCTATGATGTGAATGACCAAGATAATGACCCTATGGATGAAGACAGTCATGGTACTCATGTGGCTGGAACGATAGGAGCGGTTGGAAATAACGGCGTAGGTGTTACAGGTATATGCTGGGACGTTGAAATAATGGCTTTGAAAATCTTCCCGCCATACTATCTAAGCGAATGGGAAGCATTCGCCAGCAACGCTATAGAGGCAATTGATTATGCTGTGGATAATGGCGCAAAGGTTATGAACGCTTCTTGGTACATTGGCAGTAATTATAGCCAAGCATTGAAGGACTCGATAGATAATGCAGGCCGTGCTGGTGTGCTGCGCCTGTGCGCAGGCGACTGTAACAGAGGTCTTTAGCACCTCCGACAGCCAGTTCACTCCCGGCGTCGATAACCAGGGCTGGTGGAGCGACACCTCAAGTAACGAATATGTTGGGGAAAACTACGGAGTCGGATTCTCTATGTCTGGCGAGATCCGCAATTTCTTTACATTTGACCTCTCTTCATTGTCGGACGCGGTTGTCTCCGCTACGCTGCGGCTCACACGGTTCGATTACTACTCGAGCGCAGACAGTGAGATTTACGGCTTGTTTGATGTATCCACTGACACGGCAATACTCAACGATACGAATGGTGTCAATGCAGCTATTTACGCTGACCTCGGAACAGGTGTCAGCTATGGGGAGTTTGAGGTCTTTAGCACGAGCGACCCGAACGACGTCCTCACCTTTGTCCTCAACGCCGCGGCCATCGATGCAATAAACGCGGCGAGCGGGGGTTGGTTCTCAATAGGCGGGGTGCTGCTAAGCCCAGGATCACCCTCGCAGGATGTCGAAGGCTTGTTTGCAGGCAGTCACAAAGACGACGGGGTGCAGGAGCTTGTTCTCGAAGTGATTCCTGAACCCGCAACAATTACGTTACTCGCAATAGGTGCTCTGCTCGTCAGAAAACGTCAATAAACCCATCACATATCCTCAATATCGAAAGGAGAAGGAGCTATGTCACGTTTCAGGTATTACCCCATTATCGCTGCATTGACCTGCCTCGTAATTGCCTCCAGTGCAAATGCCCTTGAATATACCTCGTATATCTACAACACCTACAACCTCGTCTTTTTTAGCTATGAAGACGACACGACGATAGAAATCTACGAAGCAGATGGATCTGTCGTGCTCGATGACTGGAATCAACAAGTCCTGATAAACAATGGCAACCCGATGAGCGCCGGTGAGCATTTTGAATTGACGTCCACGTTTTATATTAAGTGGGAGCATGTTTACAAGGTCACCGGCTCGAAGCGTTTTGCGGTCCTGAGCGGCGATGCGACGACCTATGGCATAAGCGGCTATTATGCGATGGACGCCAACGGCTCAGGCACGGCCCGGCACTTCCACAGCTATGTCCCGCAGAATGATTCCGGACTTGACCAGCAGAAATTCCTCATCTTCGCATACCAGCCGGATACGAACGTCACCGTCTATGACGATGCCAACTCATTCAACCAGACATTCAACCGGGATGCCGGCGGGCACTGGTCAACAACAGACCTGAACGATAAATACGTCCACGTCACCGCCGACAAACCCGTATCGGCCCTTAGCTGCTACGACCACGGCTATTTCGTCCCCGCAAGTACCGATGAGCATACCCAAAATAAAAATATGCCTATAGACGGATTTTTTGCTTGACAAATGGCGCATCACTTGTAACATGACAATAGAGAATATGTTACTGATAGCCGCTACACTTGGCATAAGTCCCGCCGGGGATGCCTTGCCAGGCAATCGCTTGCGGCTCTGTCGAAAATTTTTTGAAAATTTAGGGAACACTTTGGGCACTTCCTGCATCCTTATAGCTGGGCCGGTTTGCGGCGGTGCCCTTTTTGCTCGCTGAGACAACAACATGAAGAACGCAATACGCAATACGCAATTTTACCCGCCGAAGGCGGGACGCAATACTTGTTCCGGCATAGCCCACAGGGCGAAGCCGGACGCTGTGCGCTGAATTAAGACGAAAGACGTTGAAATTTTTGTGTGTATGTAGTATAATACACATATTCGAGACTATTTTTGAAAGGATGGGAAAATGCGAAACTCAGAAAGGGGATTAGCGGGCGTGATCCTGTTGGCCACTGCGGTGTTTTCCATGTGCGCGCGACTGGCTCAGGCAGAATTTGATTTTACGATTTCAAATACATACATCGCTGACGTCTTTACTCTTTATGACCAATCTCTATTAGTTGAAGGTGCAGGAGTACATGACGTTTGGGCATACGGAAATAGCTACATCGAAATCTGTAATACGACCCCTTACGAATGGAAAGTTGGTGGTGTGGGCAGGGCTCTCTTATTCGACAATGCCAGCATAAATATCTATGGCGGTGAAACAGGCGGTGCGACTACAACAGATATTGCTAGCATGAATATGTATGATGGGGAGTTAGGCGGTTTGCTAATCATGGATGATTCTTCCGCAACTTTGTATGGTGGCAATATCGGCTCCATTCGCAACTCTCAATTTGTACCAATTGGGACCGAAATTGATTTAGAGATTGTGTGCAAAAGTTGGACATGGAATGAGGCCACCAATTATCTAACTGGTATATGGGGCGATGATTCATCTTTCGATATCCAATTGATAGACACCTCTTGGGAAAATTTTGAAGATTACAGAATGATAGACCATATTTCATTTACTGTTATTCCGGAGCCGACGACTATCGCCCTGTTTGGGTTAGCCGGAATTGTTGGCATGATAAAGCACAAGCGCTAATATCTTCCCTCCAAACGCGCACCCAAATGGCCAGACATAGTCCTTCCGTCTATTGGGAATAGTAGATAATAGTCACAGCGTAATATTCGAAATGGAGGCATCATGTACAACCCAAAGAAATCACCGTCTAGACAGCTTTTGGTCATCGGTTTTGCAGTATTGGCCTTGATAGTTTTACCTTCGCCGGGGGCTGCCGAGGAAACTTATGGCAACCTGCCCCCTGATGCAAATATGATGGGTGCGTCGTCACTTGAAAGTGTCGATTTACCCTTCGACCCCAACGATTATAGTTTTCTGGTGTACGTGCCTCAGGGCGGTCAAGACAGCATCAAAGAAGCGATGAAAGAAATTCTAGGACGGGACCTTGAGCAGGACGAAATCAGAACGTCAGAACAAGGAAAACACGTTACGCTAGAAGACCTGGCAACGCACGATATCCTGATTGTTGGGTGGAATGCCGGCGGAGACACCAGCGGACTCGACCCGAATATTCTGGCAGCAGGTATCACAGGCAGGGTGATTTTGACCGGCCATGATGCGGATTACCACACTGTGCACGGCCCTGCGGCTGCCGAGGTATTTTTTGTGCAAGCCATTGACTGGGTTCTAAAAGGTGAGGGAACAGGGCTGATTACACTCGGGTGCACAGACAAATTTCCTTATCTTCCTGAGCGATGGGATGTTTCCGCGACTGTCGTCGTCGGTGAAGACGTTGATGAGTTCACAGAAGAAGGCCTGGCCAGCGGCGTCTATGATGGGCTTGAACCAGGTGACCTATCCAATTGGGGTGCATCTTATCACGACGTGTTTGACATCGATGCCAACATCTCGGCCTTTGTGCCATTCGAACTCGGCGGATATATCGGTAATGACATTATTACTGTAGCAAGCGTTCCGTATTTTAACATTTGCAAAGACGATAACGATATCGATTGTATCGAGCCGTTGATTAGCGAAGTGGAACATGAATGGCTGGGGATACCCTACAACTGGCTGTATTACAACATCGCATGGGGCGCCGACGGCTATGCGGACACGAATGTCGTGGTGGTTGATTACCTGCCGCCCGAGGTCTATGAGCCCAACTTCATCTCTGATGCCGGCGTTTACGACAGCAACGCACACACGGTTACGTGGCAGCTCGGGGATATAGGTGCAAATGATTCAGGCCAGTTTCAGATACGCTGTGGCCTGAAAGCTGACGTGACTCCCGGCATTACCATCACCAACGAAGTCGAAATGGAAGGCGACAAATATCTTAGCTACCGCATTATAAATACAAACGTCTGCTGCTGGCCAGGTGAAATCCTCTACGTTGACGACGACGCAAACGACGGCGGTGACGGCTTATCGTGGCAGACAGCCTACGCCGACCTGAACGATGCCCTTGATATGGCTCGGACTTACAACTGTCATACGATCTGGGTCGCCGGTGGGACGTATAGGCCGGCACCTGAGTATGATTATTACGCAACGTTCAATCTTGTAAGCGGCGTGCCCGTTTATGGCGGCTTCGCCGGCTGGGAAAACTCGCTGGACCAGCGAAACCTCAAAGACCCCGCCAATGAGACAATCCTGCACGGCAGAGGCCCCGACTGGGCGGTTGAAAAGATCGTCTCTGCAAAGAACCTCGACGCGACAACCCTCCTCGATGGTCTCACCGTAACCCAGGGCTACACAGGCATCAACGTCTCAGGCGGCGGCCTGACAATAGCAAACTGCAATATCAGCAATAACAGCATACATGGAATAAACGCTACGGCGCTGCTCACCATCACCCACAGCACAATCGCCTACAACAAGGGATACGGTATCAGCGCCTTTGGCTCGCTCAACATAACCAACAGCCGAATACACGACAACGCCGGCCGGGGAATCGATCTCACCGGCTACCCCGGGCCTTATGTCGCACGCAACAATACGATCATTGGTAATGGCGGGGATGGGATATACTGCTCGTATCCCGAAGCCGAGCCGAGTATCAGCAATTGTATCGTCTGGGGCAACAACACGCAGATAAACCCGTCGGACTTGTTGAACGTAACGTACTGCTGTGTGCAGGACGGCTATATCGGCCAGGGCAACATCAACACCGACCCGTTGTTTATCGACCCAAACGAATTTCATCTCGGCCCGAACTCGTTCTGTATCGATGTTGGCGACTCAAACCTCATCGACCCCAACGAAACCGATATGGACGGCGAGTGCAGAATAATGTTCGGCAAGACTGCTCTGCGCGTCGATATCGGCGCCGATGAATACTATTGGCCGAAGGCCGACTACGACCAGAATGGAATCGTCAACTTCTTCGATTTCGCCGTCCTTGCCGACCCGTGGCGAACGGAGGATGCTAACGTCAATCTTATAGCGCCGGATGAGATTGACATAGACGACCTTACTGCCTTCTGCGACGATTGGCTGTGGGTCGCGCCCTGGTCCGACCTCTACCAGACGATGATGTGCCGCACCGGCCTGCCGAGCCGGCAAATCCCGCAAAGCCTCTCGCTCAGTTCAGCGACCCTGCAACAGCCGCTCAGCGAAGCCGACATCGAACAGCTTATCGACTGGGCCGAAGACCTCTGGCAAACCGACGAAACAGTCAAAGACGTAATAAGCGAATCCACCTGGGACAATTTCCTCACCTCATTGAAAGAAGGTACATCTACCTCTGATGAATAGCCCACCGCCGTGAGTTGCTCGACCTCACACCAGGCCGTATCGAACTGACCGTTACAGGCCGACTCACCGACCAGACCCCATTCGAAGGAACCGACACCATCCGAATAATCCCAAAACCCCCAAAATAAGCCCCCCGGCCCCAAATCAAGAGTTGGTGTTCTGTTGAAAACATCATAAAGCGTCATCTCGAGCGGAGGGCCGCACCAAATTGGTGCGGGGCGGAGTCGAGACACGGAGCGTAGCGCAGAGCCCGGAACGGAAATCCATTAAAAAACAGATTTCTCCACTTCGTTCGCTTTGCTCACTACGGTCGAAATGACAAGTTTTCAACAAATCAAGAATCGGGAATACAAAATGGTGAATCGTCCCCCCTGGGGCAGGACTGCTTTACATTCCCAGCGCCTCGACCTGCTTAACAAGCTGGGAATACAGACCCACCATAAGCAGCAACAGCAGAATCGTCAACCCGAGCACCACCACCGTAACAGCAACCCTCGTTGCCAACTTATACCGCGGATTGAACCAAACTAACGGAAGCGCAAAAGGCCCTATGAACAAAACCGCAACCACAACACTGCCCGTGCGAAAATACCACTTCCCCTCCCGTGCCGGCGGCAGGTCCACAAACTCGCCGCAAAACCGGCACTTCACCGCCTCGTCCTGAATCTCCTCTGCACAATACGGACACTTCTTCATTGAACCCTGTGTATCCTCAATACGACATTCACTCCTGACTACTGCAGGTCACTGCCGCCGCACTAAACTAATCTGTTCCCTGGCGGCAATACCAAATACGAGATACGCAACACGCAATCCTGTCCTGAGCGAAGTCGAAGGAACGCAATGCGCAACACGAATCACGCCGCCGCCGGCTCGGCCTCATACTGCTCGAAGCTGACGCTTATCTTCTTGCTCACCCCCCGTGTCTGCATCGTTATCCCGTAGAGCATATCCACAATACTCATCGTCCGCTTGGCGTGCGTGATGATGATAAACTGCGAGTCCTTCGCAAACTCGCGCAGCAGAATGTTAAACCGCTCGTTGTTCGCCTCATCCAGCGCCGCGTCAACCTCATCCAGAAAACAAAACGGACTCGGCTTCGCTTTGAACACGCTGAACAGCAGCGCTATCGCCGTCATCGCCTTCTCCCCGCCGCTAAGCAGCGATATGCTCCGCGTCTCTTTGCCCGGGGGCCTGGCCGCTATCTCTATACCCGCCTCCAATACATCCTCGTCCGACTCAAGGAATATATCCGCCTTGCCCCCGCCGAAAAGCTTCCGGAATATCTCCTGAAAATTTACCCGAACCTGCTCGAACGTCTCGCTGAACTTCTCCCTGCTCTTCTTGTTCAGACGGTTTATCAACTGCTGAAGCTGACCCTTGCTGCTGTTCAAATCCTCCACCTGGCACGTCAAAAACTCCTCCCGCGCCTCCAAGCCGTCCTGTTCTTCTATCGCATCAAGATTCACGTTGCCCAATCGTTCAATCTTGCCCCGAAGCTGCCCCATCTCCTCGCGCACCTTCTCCCAGTCAACCTCACTGTCCTGATAACTCTCATAAGACTCAGCCAAATCAAGCCCAAGCTCATCACGCACCCGCTCTGCCAAATCCTGCCCCTTCACCTCAAGCTGACCAAGCTCAATCCTCACCTCGTTTATCCGCCCGTCAATTTCGCTCTGCCGTGAACGTTGCTCCCGAAGCCGCTCCTCAGTCTGCCTCTGCTGTTCTATCAGCTCCTCTATCTCCTTGTGCAGGGCCCCGCTGCTCCGCTGCTTCTGCTCCTTGTCCACAAAAAGCTCCGACACCTTGCCCTCACAGGCAAGAATATCTCTGCTTGCCCCAGCCGACTGCTCGGCGCAGCTCCTTATCTCCTGCTCCGCCGACTCATACGCCGTCGCATTCGCCCGAAGCTGACCCTCAAGCGCCCCAATCGTTGCCTTCAGCGCCTCGCCGTGCTCGGCCGCCTGACCCAGCGACACCTTCAAATCCGTGAGCGCATCGCCAAGCCGCTGCTGCTCGGCCCTGTCCCTGTCGTACTGCTCCCCAAGCTCTTTAATCCTCTCGTTCCGCTCAGTGTTGACCGCCTCCAATTCTTCGAGCTTCTGCTTTGACTCATACTCCTTCTGAACCGACCGCTCTATCTGCTCGGCCACAAGACCCATCTCGCTCGCTATCAACGGCTGCTCCTCCCGCAGACGCGATATATTCTCCTCCAGCGAGCTGACCCTCGAGCCAATCTGCGTCTTCTCCGTATTCGCCTCATAAATCGCCGTCCGCAGCTCCCTGCGAACCTTCGCCAGATGCTCACTCGCCCTGTCGTCCCTCGAAATTTCCTCTTCAAGCCCCTTTATCTCCTGCCTTATTTTCTCAATCGTCTCCTGAAGCTGGCGAAGGCGACTCTTGCGCGATATAAGACCCGTCGATTTGCCCAAAGGACCAAGCTTAATCACTCCCCCGCCGCCAACATACTCCCCCCTGGCCGTCACAAACTCGTACTCCGGCCCGAACCTGGCGCTAAGCTCCACCCCCGCCTCCACCGAATCGGCCACAACCACCTTGGCCAAAAGCCCCCAGACGACCGGGCCGTACCTGCCCTGGTAATTCACAAACTCCACAAGCCGTCCCTTTGCACCGGCGAGTCCCGAAAAGTCCGCCTCGTCCACAAACGGCCCGGCCTTGTCCATACATATAAAGTTCACCCGCCCGTCAATCGCTAATTGCTCCGCATCCCGCATCAGCCGACTGCTGCTGCTCACCACCACCGAATCCGTCTTGCCCTCCAGCGCTGCTTCCACCGCTGGTGCATACTCCACATCCGCAGATATGATATCCGCCAATATCCCTTCCACATAATCCAGCTCTCCTCGCCTGGCCAACACGCTCTTCACCCCGCCCTTTATCCCCTCTCGCCTCTGCTCCATCTCACTGAGCACCGAAAACTCACTGCCAAGCGCGCTAAGCGCCTCCTTGCTGTGTGACAGCCGCCTGTTATGTCCCTCTACCCTTTTTTCCGTCTGCTCGCTCTCGCCCCGTTTGGCCTCAAGCCGCTCCGATAGCTCGGCTAATACCTTCTCAACGTCCCCAAGCCGGGCCTCATAGCCCGCCTTCTCTCTCAATACCTTCTCCAACTCCGCCTTGGCGCTCTCGGCCCTGCCGGCAAGACGGTTCTTCTGACCCGACAGATTCTCCCGATACACCGATATGCTCTGGACCTCATTGTGAAGCTGTGCCGTCCGCCTAACTATGTCTATTATCCCCGACTTCTCGTCCTCTAACTCCGCCTCTAACGAAGCACACCTGCCGTTAATCTCCGAAATCCGACCCTTTATCTGCTCAATCCGGCCCCTCTTGTCCGCCACCGACCGCGTGCATTCCTCAAGCTCAACACGGCACCGCGCCAAATCCACCTCAAAACCCTTCCTCTGCTCGCCAAGCTGCTCGGCCCGCTCCGCCGCCGATGACTTCCTGCCCTCAAGCTCCTCAACGCGTGACCGCAAAAACTCTATCCGCTGACAGAGTTGCTCTATCTTGCTCTGCACCGATACAAGTGAATTATCCGTCCGGTTTATCTGGCCTTCTGCCTCTATTATCCGCCTGCCAAGCTCGCTGGCCGCCGCGTCCCCTCGCGACACTTCCGCCGCCACCGATGCAAACTCCACCTCCAGCTCGGCCAGCACACTCGTTCGCTCCTTCCGCGTCTGCTCTATCCTGTCGTACTCCGCCAGCGAGTAATTCACCTGCAGCTCCTTGAGCCGCTGGCTGTACGCCAGATAATTCCTCGCCTTGCCCGCCGCTAACTTCACACTTCGAAGCCGGCTGCGCACCTCGCCGAGTATGTCCGCCAAACGAAGCAGATTTTGCTCCGTCCGTTCTAATTTCCGAATCGCTTCCTCCTTGTGCGCCTTGTACTTGCTTATCCCCGCCGCCTCCTCGAATATCAAACGCCGCTCCTTTGATGATGACGTTAAAAGCCGCTCAACTTGTCCCTGCTCTATTATCGAATACGCCTTGACACCCACACCGGTATCCATAAACAGCTCGCGGACGTCCTTCAGGCGACAAACCTTGTTGTTTATCAGATACTCGCTCTGGCCGCTCTTGTATATTCGCCGCGTTATCTGAACCTCGTCCGCATCAATCGAAAGTCGGCCCGTCCCCAGCCCTGCGCTGTTCGATATAACCAGGCTCACCTCCGCCGAACCAGCCGCCTTCCTGCTGCTGCTGCCCGAAAATATCACATCCGCCATCCGACCGCTGCGCAAACTCTTGGCACTCTGCTCCCCG
Source organism: uncultured Pirellulales bacterium (assembly GCA_964514115.1). Classification (GTDB taxonomy): domain Bacteria; phylum Planctomycetota; class Phycisphaerae; order Sedimentisphaerales; family Anaerobacaceae; genus CAZEPI01. Next base: position 10,518 of record CAZEPI010000015.1, read on the forward strand.
AAGACCCACTTCACCGCATCAACAACGTTGCTCTTGCCGCAGCCGTTCGGACCCACTATCCCCGTTATCGAATTCTCGAACGCAAACTCCGTCCGGTCCGCAAAGCTCTTGAAACCGTCAAGCACTACCTTCTCAAGTCTCATATTCCCGTCCCGCTGCCTTCATCAAAACTGCCCCCACACAAATCTCCGCAAATCCTTGGATGTAAAATATCTCCCCCGGCCCACGTAACCACACCGAATGCCCGCCTCGCTCAAACGTCCAATAATATCGGCCCCTGCCGCCCTCCCCACACACCGACAACTTCTCATCGGCCGATAACTCCAAAACAAAGGCCCTCGTTTACTTCCGCGTCACTCTGACAGCTCAATTCCTGCTGAATGATACTGTTATCGGCCGATAACACGTCATCTCTTGACATTTACCGCTCCGCCGTAAGGCGTCCCCTCCGGGACTGCGGACTCCGCAAGCCCCCCTGTCTGAAACTCCGCGTCCACTGCACTCTGCTCACTCATTGCCTTCAGTATGTAAAGCAAATCCGAATACGATACCCCCAGACCCGTCCTCCCAACAGCTGACTCCTGCACGGGCTCAGAGCACAACCCCGCAATTATGTCCGAAAGGTCATAACTGCTCTGCACCCGTGCTATCACGTCGTGATGCTTCGGATGTGTCCGCATCAGTGATACGTGCTCCTGCCCGGCCGGCGCGTTTATCGTCACACTGCCGTCCGGCGTCTGTATGAATATGTCATCATTGCACCTTATCGGCGCCCCAAGCAATACCACCCGCGGCGCGCCGCTCCTGTAACAATATATCACCGCAGAACCAAGCTGCGCTATGCTCTCAAGGAAAAAACTCTCACCTATAACAACACGACTTATCGACACGTCGTCCAGACGCCGAAGATGCTCGTAAGCCGCCAGGCGAACCCCAAAATCCTCGTCACGAACAAGACCACGAGCCGTCGTCGCCGCCTCTTCTCGCTCACCGCCCCGACATATCGCATCCAGCGCCTCAACTCGATAAGAGCTGCTCTTGTCCCTCGCTATTTGCCACAGCGCCTCCATGGCGCTCTTGTCACCAAGATTCACCATCACCCGCGCCGCACGAAGACGAACCTCCTCGTTGGACGAATTCAAAAGCGCACCAAGCTTGCCCAAGCTCGCTCCACCTATCGCCTCCAAAGCCAACTCACTGTCCTGCTTGTCTTCCGCACCGGCCAGCCGGCTCACAAAGTGCATTACCCGCTCTTTTGTCCGCTCCTGCGTTACAGTCAGATACATCGCCCGAACCAGCAGCAAAAAACGCGCCTTCATATCCCTGTATTTGCCCGGAACCTGCAAATCTATCCGGCCCGGCGATACCGCCCACGCCATCCCGTATCCGAAACGCTCGTTAAGCCGATTCCGTACCACGCTCGCCGTCTCATAGTCAGGCCGACGAATACCAAGGTTTATCTTGTAATCGTCCAATACCGTGCCGCCGCCCAGCACGTATCCCCTGCGCTTCTCCAACTGGCCGCGGCCCACCTTGTCTATGTACACCGGACCTTCCGCCGTCGCCAACGCCTTGATTGCCACTCCAAAACGACCCGCCTCGTAAAGGTCCGCACCGTAAAGCCACCCACCGTCAAGAGACGTCGTCTCAGCCCCCGCAAGAGCCGAAACCACCACATCAAACACCTGATTCTTCTGCGCCGCCCCCGGCAGCACTCCCTCAACCGCCACCACCGCCGTATCCTCGCTGCTTATCAAGCCGTCCACATCCACCTTGCTGCCCGCCACCTGACGAAGAATATATTTCTCCAAATACGAACGTATCGGCACCGGGCACTGCGACGAACCCGTACCATTAAGCCCACCCACCAACGCATATCCACGCACTGGTATCACGCCCGACGAAAACACCTCCGCAACCATCCCAACCGTTGTCCCAAGACCCTCCTCATCGCCAATCCCGCCCCCTTGCTCCGACGCACCGCCACATCCCCAGAAGAATACCAGTACCGACAAAAAAAGCGAACGAATCCATTTTTTACCGCCGGCCTTCATCTTAAAAACTCCACAAAAAATCCTTCGTCTGCTCATATCCAAATCATATAAGAATACTACCCCCCTTCCTCTCTTCTCGTCAACTCTAATCCCTCCACTCGCAACGGCCAACCCGCAAGCGTACCTGCCCTGATTCTGCCTGTCGTGCCCGGCGCGCCGTCCACAGGATGCCGCCGAAAGGCGTCCCGCCGTTAGGCGTTCTGCAGACTGGCGGGACTTACGGCGGGACGCAATACGCGCGACGAGATACGAACGACGCACATTCTGAGAAGCGGGTACGGCCCAACACGCCTTGCATAAGCACTGCAAAAACATATAATGCCCCTGCGGATAGAAATCTGATTGCCGAACCTTTTAACCCGGTGACCTATGCCCTCCAACGTCTATTTGATAAAGGCCTCAGCAAGAGACGGACCTGAAAAACTCTCACAAAAAGCCGTTCGCCTCTTCGACGCCGCCAAATTCAAAGACCGCTTCAAAAAAGGCGACTTCACCGCCGTCAAAATCCACGTCGGAGAACAGGGAAACACCACATACATCAAAGCCGGCTGCCTCAAAGGGCTCATCGATGAACTTGTCAAACTAAAAACAAAACCTTTCATCACCGATACCTCCACGCTCTACACGGGCCGACGCCACAACGCCATCGACCATACCATCCTCGCCGCCGAGCACGGCTTCGACACTAAAACCCTCGGCATCCCGTTCATTGCCCCCGACGGCCTGCTCGGCACAAACGAAACACCCGTGGCCATAAACGCACCACTAAACAAACAGGTCTTCATCGCCTCCGAAATCGCCCGCTGCCAGTCCATCCTCTCCGTCGCCCACGTCACCGGACACATCGCCACCTGCCTCGGTGCAACACTCAAAACCCTCGGCATGGGCTGCGCAAGCAGAAAAGGTAAAATGAGACAGCACGCCTCCGTCAAACCCTCCGTCAAAAAATCAAAGTGCACCCTCTGCGGCCAGTGCGCAAAATTTTGCCCCGAACACGCAATCACCCTCGACGAAATTCAGGCACACATCAACAAAGACAAGTGCATCGGCTGCGCTGAATGCGTCGCCGTCTGCCGATTCGACGCCGTCAAATACGACTTCGGCGCCGAGTCCGAAATCCTCCAGAAAAACGTCGCCGAGCACGCGCTCGGCGCACTGAAAGGAAAGGAAAACCGTGCCGCCTTCTTCAACTTCGCAATCTCAATCACAAACGACTGCGACTGCTTCAGCACCCCAAATATGAAAAACATCGTCGCCGACATCGGCATCCTCGCCTCGACCGACCCGGTTGCACTCGACCAGGCCGCCCTCGATGCTCTCGAGCAAAAAGCAAAGAAGAAACTCCCCGACCTGCGAATAGGCGATAAAGTAACACCAAATCACCAGCTTGAGCACGCCGAGAAAATCCGCCTCGGCTCCCGCGCATACAACCTCATCCGCCTCGACTAATCCCCCTCCGGCTCCAATCTATACTCCGTATATTCGCGCAAGTCATATTCCTTCGCCAGTGAATTCACATCGTCCACCGTGACGGCCTTGACCGCCTCCACCTCCTCCTCTATCGGGCGATACTGCCCCAGATACACCCAGCTCGCCCCCAAATCCACTAATCGCCCCATAGGGAGTTCATTCTTTATCACCATTGCGCTCAGCACCTTGTTCCTCGCCTTGGCAAGCTCGTCCGCGCTAATTCCCTGCTCCACAATCTCCCCGAATATCCGCTCCGTCATCTTCATCGCCCTGTCGGCGTTGGCCACCCCGCAGCGAATGTAACTGTAAAACGCCCCCGTCCCGTCCATCGGCGCATACTGCATACTCGCCGTCTCAGCTATCGCCTTGTCAACAAGCTCCCAGAAAAACCGCGACCCCACACTGTCACCCACTATCACCGACAATAGCGCCGCCGTATATCGCCTCTGGTCCTGCGCTGATACCGCCGCACTCATCAAACCTATGTGCTCGCGCACCAGATTCGCCTTCGATGCCCGCTCTCGCCCGCCAGCCCCGCGATACCCCCCAAGCTCTCTTCCCGCTTCTCTCTTCTGCCACTGCGAACAACCACGCTTCACAACCTCGCTGACCTGCTCCCAGTCGAAATTGCCCGCAAACACCGCCACCATATTATTCGGCGCATACCGCCGCCCAAAATACCCCCGCATCTGCTCCGCGGCAAGCCCATCTATCGCCTCTTCCGTCCCTAACACACTGTTGCCGCATGGATGTCCGCCGAAGTAACGGCTCCTGCACCGCTCCATCACATCATAATGCGGCAAATCCTTATACATCGCTATCTCTTCCTTTATTACCTGTTTCTCAATATCGAAATCCTCATCCCTCAACGCAGGCCGCATCAGCTCTATCCAAAGCTGCGTCACCTCCACCAAATACTCCGGCAGAACCGCCGCGTAAAACACCGTATTCTCCTCGCTCGTAGACGCATTAAACTGCGCCCCTGTCTTATCGAACGCTTCGTTCACCTCAAACGCACTCAGGCGCTGTGTCCCCTTAAAGAGCATATGCTCCAAAAAGTGCGACACCCCGTTTATCTCCGCACTCTCATCACGCGACCCGGTCTTGACAAAAAAACCGACCGCCGCCGACTGAACCGCACCATTGACCTCCCCGACCACACTCAACCCATTCCCCAGCCGTTTTTCTCTGAATTCCATCTCTCACCAAGTCTAAAAAACAGTGTCAATCCGTGTCTAAACTTCAATCCCTCTCGGCCCTATCGTAACGGCCGTAAAATCGTCAAACTTATTGCTCTCCAAAAACCCCACAACCGAATCCATGCTCGTCGCCTCAATTCGCTGTTTTATCTCATCCAAGCTCCGCACCCGCACCAAAAGATAATAGTCGCTCGCAATGGCCCCGGCCCTGTTGCTTGTTGACTCGCTGTGCATCACAAGCGCACTCTTCAACCCTGCCTTGGCCCGCTGTATCTCCTCTTCGCTTATTCCCTCACCAAGCCGCCTGAATTCACCGATTATCACATCGGCCGTCTCCTGGGCCTTGGCCGGCGTCGTCCCCGCATAACAGCAAATCCCCGCCGCCTCCTTCAGCCCGTGGTACCTCGCTCCTATCGCATAGCAAAGCCCGCGCTTCTCACGCACCTCCGTGAACAACCTCGCGCTCATCCCGCCCGCTAATACCGACACTGCCACGCGCGCATTATAATAATCCTCATCCCCGGGCCGAACCGTCCCCGTCATAAGGGCGATATGTACCTGCGCCCCCTCGCTCTGTATATGCCTGTACCGCCCCGCCCTTTCTCCAATCTCTATCCCCTCGCTGGCCCTGCTCTGCTCTGCCCCAAACATGCTCTCCATCTGCTTAACTACCGCGTCAAAATCAAATTTGCCCGCCACCGAAAATATCGTCTCCGAAACGTTAAACCTCTCACTCACAATCTCCCGCACCTGCTCCGCCGTCAGCGGCTCCAATTCCGAAATCTTCCCGACCGCGCTCCGACCCAAAGGCGCAGGATAAAACTGCTCCCGCAGCTTCACCATCACCTTATACTGCGGGTCATCGTCCAGCCCCCTCACGTCATCTATCACCAACTGCCTCGCAGGCCCAAACTCCCCGTCCGCCAGGCCGGGCCGCAATACAACATCACCATAAAGCCCAAGCGCCTCCGAAAGATTGCTCGACTCCAGTGCCGCCCCTATCCCTAAATGGCTGCTCCCCACCGACGCCGACCGATGAAGACCGAGACCGTCCAGAGCATCCCCAAGCTCCCTGCTGTCGCGGGCGCCCGCACCGCGAAATATCCAATCCTCTATCACATTCGCCGCACCGCAAAGGCCCTGACGCAACCTCGATGCACCGCAGGGCAGACTAAACCCGAACGCGACACTCTCCACCCCATCCATCTGCTCACCCAACAGCACCATCCCGTTACCCAGCTTGTGCTCGCAAACACCTTCTGTCATATCCGTATCCTCATGGTTCCACAAAAAAGAACCCGGATTCTACTAACAAAACCTCCCATATTCAACTCGCCGACCATTTTTTGCGGGCCACTGGCAGCATTTCGGTCTGGCCGCACCTGCAAACCTTGCAAACTCACCGCAAAATGTGTATAATAAGGGTGTTTATGGGGCACGGGTCGTTATTTCCACCCATTATTTCACAGACAGGTCTATCACACCCCAATGACAGGCCGCAAGGGCTTCGGTAAGCCCGCGGCTCACACTCAATTGAATGAAGCCGGTGTCGCAAACCATCGGCTCAAACTTAGAAAACGTCGGTCACTGAAAAGGAACATGTCGATGCCTGAAATGCAAACCAACGAGCAGCAGAGTAAAACCAACCTGTTCCGCAGAATCATTCCCCGCCTCCTGCTGACGCTTATGGCTTTTTCAACCGGTGCATTTGCCGAAACCTACTATGTTGCAAACAACGGGGACAATGCCAACGCAGGAACCTCCCCGGCTTCTCCGCTTCGTACGATTGCAGAGGCCAGTGACAGAGTCGACCCATTTGACACCATCCTGCTCAGGCGGGGGGACGTCTTCTATGAGCAGGTACAGTTCAGCGACAACAAGCTGACAATCGACGCCTATGACTCCGGTGACGAACTGCCTGTGGTTAGCGGTGGCACGGCGATTACCGGCTGGACGGTGCACAGCGGGCAAATCTATGTCGCCGATGTCAATGGTTACATCAAATACCTCACCTTTGACGGAAACCACGTCGATATCGCACGCTACCCCAATCGCACAGCACCCGACGAATGGGCACGAACAACGACCTGGACCGAAAACAGCGACGGCACGGATACGGTCGTCACCTCGAACGGCCTGAAAAGCCATCCGCGAAACGCAAATGATTATTGGAACGGCACCAATATGCGATGGCACCGGCATAGCTGGTGGTTTGAAACCCGCCCGGTTACCGATTACGAGGCCGCTACAGGAAAACTCTACCTCGGCGACGCCAGCATCATCCACATCATGCCCTATGACATGAGCGGGTGGGGATTCTTCCTCGATAACAAATTCGAAGAGCTTGACGCAGCCAACGAATTCTACTACGACTCCTCTGCCGGCAAGGTCTACCTCCGCACACCAGGCGGCGCCAACCCCAATAATGCTCTGGTTGAGGGCTCGGCCAGAACCCTCGGTTTGAGCGTCTCAGGCTCCACCGTGCGAAATATCGCATTCCGACACCAGACTATGTACGGGCTTCAGATCACCGGCGCCACCACCGTCGAAGGGTGCAGATTCGAGCACATCGGCAGTGATACAGGGGGCGCAGGCCTTCGCGCAACGTGGGGCGTCTTCGACGCTCAGGTTCGCAACTGCCGCTTCGAGAACAACTACAACGCCGCCATTGACTGGAATGAGAATCCCAGCAGCGGCAGCTCATCAGTCATCGAATACAACACTCTAATCAACAACGGGACCTTCGACGGCTATGGTGGTGAAGGCCCGTGGAAGGCGATGGCCGTTGTCATCCCAAACTCGACCAACCTTCACTTCCAGCACAACTACATGGACGGCTCCGGATATGCAGGAATCATCTTCGGCTCCAACGGCAACTTTGCCGACTACAACATATTCATTAACTGCATGTCCACGCTGAATGACGGGGCCGCCATTTACGCAAACTGCAGTCAAACAACCGCCCGTCACAATATCATTATTGACACCCGTGGGGGCATGGACTCCTCCGGGCCCTGGGCAAACCTCGCCCATGGTATCTGGCCTGAGTTTCTCTCCGAATTCAGAGACAGCCGTCTCGAATACAATACCATCATCAACTCGGGTGGATTCGGCATCTTCCTGGAAAATAACTTCGACTGCACCCTCCGAGGCAACACAATCTTCGGTTGCGACAGAGCGGCCTTCTTTCTGGCCGAGTCATACAGTATATACGACCCGCAAAACCACATTGTCGAGGACAACGTCTTCTTCGCCGATGACTATGCCGACAGCAGCGGCGGCCGAACCCTGTTGTTTGATGTCGACGGCGATATCGATTATGGGACCTTTGCTAACAACTACTTCTGCAATCCATACAACAACTTCCACATCACCCCCGCTAACTCAAGCTGGCAGTGGCAGTCAGCTATCAGCGTCCCCGCTTGGCAGTACTCCTACTCCTCCTGGGCCGATCCCAATGCCAGGACCGACCTCGAAAAGCTAACCAGCATCCCCGCCCCGAACGAACCCGGAAGACCCGATATCTTCTACAATGACACCGAAACCACGAGCAAGATATCCTTCAACGGCATCCGGCAAGACCTCGACGGCCGCCGATTCCACGGATGCATCGAGCTTGAGCCATTCACCTCCCGGATTCTCATCATCGTAGACCCTGATGCTCAAGGCGCGGACCTCAACGGCGACTGCGTATTCGATTGCTTCGACTTGGAAGTGTTCGCTGACGCCTGGCTATCTCACGATGGTCAGCCGCATTACAACCCGGACGCAGACCTTATCGAAGACAGCCAAATCACGCTGCGCGACTTCGCCGCACTGGCAAACCAGTGGTAACTGTCCACCTTATAACTTGCAACCTGCGACTCTGAACATAGCGGAGTTCCCGCACCAATTCCAGATTCGCCCCGAATACTTCCCGCCGCATAGCCAGATTCTACCTTAGCTATGAATTGGTGCGGGACGAGTCGAAGGATCTAAACTTGCAGTGCAGCTTGCCGATGTTCGAAGTTCGCTGTTGAACGTTCCTGATTCCCTGTTCTGCTTTCCCCTGTCCCCTTGGTCACCTTATCCCCTTTTTCCTTTTGCCTCTTTACCCGCCTCCGCAGTCGCCGACGCTCCAAAGCTAGGGCGACGAAGCGAAAGCCACGGGCGTAAGCCCGTGGGGCTCCACTTTTCCCTTGCCCTGCCTCCCCGTGGGCCGTGGGCCGAGCCACGAGCGACGAATATCCCGCATCTTATGACCTTGTCACTATGACTTCCTTGCCTGCTTGTTACCCCCGAATACGCCTTTTATCGGACCTATTCTCCAATCTGATAACAGGCAGAGGGCTTCGGTACATTTCTAACTAACTCTGGCACCTCTGCGGCATACATCAATCCGACTTACCCAGGACCATAGCATCTCCTAACGGTCTGTCCCGAACTAACCAAAACCTGCTGGCTACCTCTAAACTTCGCTCCTGTTCCACGTGGAACATTCGCTCACCGCCGTCCACCCAGGCCCTACCCTGTCTGCCTATTCGCCGCTTTGCACGGTGGTGCCCTGCCGTACCCCGACGACCAGTCCCACCTCCACCCTCTGCCCCCCAACTCCCTCCGATTACCCCCCCTGCCCCTCGATTGCACCCGCCGGCAGGGGGACTACCGCCCTTTCCTCCAGCGCCCCGGCCATCTGTCCCATTTCCGCCACCCGGCTCCACCTCGCCTTCCGCACCTCTCGCCAAGCTGCCCAGATGGCTCCCGCGCCGTAACCGGTTACTCCGCAGTCCTGGGGACTCCTGATGAAGAAAATCAGGGGGCAAATTGCGGCCCCGCTCCAAACTTGCCGCCTGTCCCCGGCGCGCCCCGGTACAATTCAACCCTCTACCCCAAACACATCCAACCGGCCTCAGCGAATCCAGCCTGTTTCACGTGAAACATTTTTTCCCGAATCACCCCTCAACGCCCTCTTAATTCTGCAGCGTTTTCATTAAAATGTCCGAAATATATATTGGCTGCCGACGAGCAGCCCGAATCCGCTTCTGCCGGAAAAAACCGACACTACGGATCGGCCCGAAGAACAACATACACCAGCAAAAGGAGCACAAACGTGACAAAAGACAAAACCACAAAACCAAAACACCTCGGTAGGGGCCTTGCGTCCCTTTTAAGTCCGATAAAGACCGCTCAATCAGCACCAAAAGTGCCTATCCCTATCGACGAAATCGGCCATAACATCCCTCGCACCAAAGACTTAGACACCCCAGTACAGCAAATCCCCCTCGACGATATCGCACCCAACCCCCACCAAGTCCGAACAACCTGGGACAATCAGGCCCTTGCCGACCTCGCCCACTCAATCGCCGCAAATGGGGTCGTCCAGCCGATTATCGTCCGAAGGCAGGCAGGCCAATTCCAAATCATCGCCGGCGAACGCAGATTCCGCGCCGCAAAGCTTGCCAAGCTCGACGCCATCCCCGCCATCATCCGTCGCGCAACCGATAAGCAGATGCTCGAGCTCGCCCTCGTCGAAAACATCCACCGCAGCGACCTGAACGCCATCGAAAGGGCAAAGGCCTACCAAAGCTACCTCTCCCGTTTCTCCCTCACCCAGGCACAGGCCGCCCAGCGACTCGGTGAAGACCGCTCCGTCATCGCTAACCACCTGCGCCTGTTCGACCTGCCCGATGAAATCAAGCAAATGCTCATCGACCGCCGGCTCTCCATGGGCCACGCCCGCGCTATCCTCGCTCTGCCCACCGACGAGCTGCGAAGAAAGCTCGCAAACCGTGCACTGGCAGGGCGGTTGAGTGTCCGGGAGGTCGAACGTCTCGTCAGAAGATACACCACCGGCCCCCGACCCGCTCCCGCCATAAGGACAAAACCACCCCATATTATCGACCTCGAAACACGACTCAGCCGCGAGCTCGGCACTAAAGTCAACATCGAAACAAGAAAGACCCGCCAGAGAGGAAGAATCGTAATCGAATTCTACTCACTCGACGAATTCGACAGAATCACAGAACGTCTCGGCCTGACCACCGCCGAACAAACCTGACCCGAAAACCGCCCAGCCCGTCCAGAGTCCCGCTGTAAGTCCCGCTAGTCCGCAGGACGCCTAACGGCGGGACGCTTTTCGGCGGCGTCCTGCGGACGGCACGCCGGAGTTGGCCAGCGGAGAGGGCGGGATTCGACCTGCCCTCTCTTTGTAAGCTGCTCAACGAACTCAGTTCAGGCCTTAATTCTAATAAAGGCAAGGATTTGAAATCTCTCGCTGATTTACTATTCCTGCACGGTTTTTTACTGTCTTGTGACCGATTTTGAGGGCAATTTGAGCCATTCCCCCGGTGTCGTGTTGTAGTACATCAACTGGCGAGTTGACCCGTGGCCGTCGTAGAGCAGGTACTCGGGGTCGGCGGTATCCGTCACCTGCGCTAACACATCATCCCCCATCATATAGACTGTAGTCTGTGGTCCTGAGTCTGTGGTCTCTTTAAGAACCTGACTGTAGCCCGTGTGGTTATATGGGTCGATAAGGTACGTAGTGACGGTGCCGTCGACATCCTTCTGGACTCGATTGCCGTCCGGGTCTGAAATGCTCCGGGCGTTACTAAGCCGATGGCTATTATCGCAGTCTGGCTCGCGCCGCCAACCGGCGATCAACTGCTTCGAAAATTCTTTCCAAACGGACGTGGAAATCGCTGTCAGCAGCAGCGGTCTTAATCTGAAGCCCTGATGCTTTGTAGTTTCACGGCTGTCGCTTGCGAGCTCAATGTTTACACGTTGCTTATTCGCGGGAGTAATACGGGAGCATTTGAGGGGCTAAATTCTGATAAAACCTGATAAAAGAGGATAAATCCTGAGAGAAAATTAACATCTTGTCGGACAAGCACTTGACTCTTAAGCCCTTGTGATACAAGAGGTTACAAAAAAAGCCAAACCACTTGCGGAAGCGTTCTTGGTTATGTAGGACCCTGAGCAGGCTCTTCCTTTCCTGGTCTTTCTCGCTTCTCCTGGCCTTTGGTAACTGGAAGTCGAACATTGCGTATATTAAGGAAAGGTGTAGAATTTTGTTCAGGGTGGCATCTTGGTTCTGCGTCTCTCACACACCCCGTTGCAGTACGAATGAGGACAACTGAACATTGCACTATCTATTAGTAGGAGACGCGATATGAAGAGGTTAATACTGACGGCAATTCTTGGGGTTGTTGTCTTGCAGTCTGTTACTTCTGCAGTAGAGCAGGACAAAGGCCTCGCCGAAAGAATCGGAATCAAACGGGGGATCTGTGTTATCCTTTGTGACAAAGACTGTGACCAGGCCATGCAGCTTGCGGACGATACGGACATGCTTATTTATGTCCAGATGGAATCAGCAAAGGATGTAGATGCAGCCCGGCAAAGAATCGACGCTGCAGGCCTGTACGGGAAAAGGATATGGGTGGAGAAAGGCAACAGTGACAAAATCCACCTGGCGGACAACCTCGCTGATGTTCTGGTCGTACTCGGGCCTGCGGCCGAGGAGATTGCCGAGAAAGAGGCGCTGCGGGTATTGTGCCCGCGCGGCAAGGCCATAATCGGAGAGAGAGAACTGGTCAAGGCATTTCCGAAGGGGGTCGATGACTGGAGTCATCCGTATCACGGGCCTGACAACAACCCGCAGTCGAAAGACCAGGTAGCTCGGGCGCCCTATCTGACACAGTTTCTGGCAGAGCCGTATTATGCGCCGCTGACCCAGGTTGCCGTGGTCTCGTCAGGCCGGCTGTTTAAGGCCTTTGGTAATTTAGCATTCCACGTGCGGGAAGAACACCTGCTCAATTCGCTCGTCGCATTCAACGGGTACAACGGCACGATGCTCTGGAGACGACACCTGACGCCGGGCGTGATGATACACCGCAACATGATGATAGCGACACCCGAGATACTCTATGTCGGCGACGACAAGTCCTGCAAGCTCATTGACACTGCAACAGGACACTTGAAAGGCGAGATTGTTCCTCCTGAGGACGTTGCCGGCGGGACATTCTGGAAATGGATGGCCCTGGAGGACGGCGTGCTTTATGCGATGATAGGAGAGCAGGAGCAGAAGGACCCCGTCACCCGCCAGCGTCGAAAAGCCCACGGCTGGCCCTGGGACCCGCTGTCAAAAGGATTTAACCAGCCGGACAACCCCTGGGGATTCGGCAGAAACGTCCTTGCTATCGACCCGAAGACGAAGAAGGTCCTCTGGTACTACCATGAGAAAGAGCCCATCGACGGCCGGGCCATATGCATGAAGAACGGGCGAATCTATTACTATCGTCACGGTGTCTTCCTCGGATGCCTCGATGCCAAGACGGGAAAGGTTGTTTGGCGCAAAACACCGGATAATGCTCCCAATCTGTTCGAATCGCTCGGCAGGTATCTGCATCGGCAGGATTATCGAACAAACTGGCGAACCACCGCATATATGAAGTGCAGCGAAGAGGCGCTTTATTTCGCCGGTCCTACCATCAATAAGCTGCTGTGCGTCTCAGCCAGTGATGGAAGTGTCTTATGGAAACATGCTTATAACAACTTCCAGTTAGTCCTGCGTGATGACGGACTGTACGCCATCAGCGGCGAGGTTGACAAATTCCCCAGTATGAGGTTCGATCCGCTTACCGGCGACGTGCTGGCCGAGCTCAAGACACATCGCCGCGCCTGCACCCGGCCCAATGGGGCGATAGACGCCATCTTCTATCGCGCGCTGGGCGGTTCGGTACGGCTCGATATCGCCAGCGGAAATCCTCAATGGGTATCGCCTATGAGGGCGCAGTGTCAGGACGGCGTGACGATTGCCAACGGGCTGCTGTACTGGTGGCCCTCAATCTGCGACTGCCAGAACACGTTATATGGCCTTACCTGTGTCGGGCCGGCGGGCGACTTTGACTTCAGCCAAAAGGCAGCCGAAGACGAACGGCTTGAGATGGGCTCCGGAGACATAGCCGAGATTGCTGCACTGCCGGAATCACCAAATGACTGGCCTACGTACAGGTCAAACAATACCTGCACGGTGACGACGGAAGCGGTCATTTCCAAGAACTCAGAGAGACTGTGGTGGTTCACTCCAAAGACCGTTTTTACGCCGACAGCGCCTGTTACCGCTGGTGGTCTTGCGTTTTTTGGCGGTTCCGACGGCATCGTCAGGGCTCTGGATATGACAACAGGAAAAACAAAATGGAGGGCTTACACGGGCGGCTGCATCCGGTTTTCTCCGACTTTCTGGAAGGGCCGGCTCTTCGTCGGTTCAGGTGATGGATGGCTGTATACCTTCGAGGCGGCAACGGGACGCTTGCTGTGGCGGTTCCGGGCGGCTCCTATTGAGCGGAAGATACCGGTTTACGGCTCTCTTATGTCGACCTGGCCGGTTGCAAGCGGCGTGCTTGTCGAAGATGGTATCGCCTATTTTGCCGCCGGAATCGTCAACTACGACGGCATACACGTCTATGCCCTCGATGCCGAGACAGGCAAGATAAAATGGCAAAACAATACATCGGGACATCTGTACGCCGAGGCGCGAACCGGCGTGAGCGTCCAGGGACATATGCTCATCAAGAAGGGCAAGCTCTACATGGCAGGAGGCACTTCCGTTTCCCCTGCCATCTATGATATCACGAACGGCGAGTGCCTCAATGACCCTGCTCCGTTGAAGCTTTGCGGCTCGACAAGCGTCCGCGGCCGCGACCTGTTTAAGATTGGTGACGCTGTTGCTGTCGGAGGTATGCCCCTGTACGGCCACCCGGAGTATCCCGTCTACGATCCCACGGTAACTCAGAAGATGCTGCATACCTCTGCACACGGACGAGATGTGGTCTGGGTAAACAACAGCAAGCTCGTGTGTTACAATGAGATTGATACGGAGAAGCTGAATCGTTGTGTATCGAGACCGTCTAAGACGCCCGTGTTCATGATACAGGGGTGGGGAAAGTTCGATATTCCCGACAAGCCGCTGTGGGAATACGATTGTGATGGCAGTGTTGCCCTGGCCAGATGCAAGAACGTTGTGCTTTACGCAGGCACAGGGCCGGAAGGCCCAGCCAGCGTAGAGGCAGTTGACATCGGAGACGGCAAGAAGTTCTGGCAGTGGGGAAAGCCGCTACAGGGTCCGCCTGTCGATTGGGGAATGGCTGTCGACAGTAAGGGCCGAATCGTTGTCGCGCTCAAAGACGGGCAGGTGATGTGCTTTGGCCCGAAAGGCAGCGGCTTGGCGCTCGCTCAAAAACGCTGAGCCGCCAGGACTAATTTATTTTTGTTTGCGGCCGGATATCTTGGTGATGGCGAATCGTCTCGAAAAAGCGTTTACGCTGGTTGAGCTGCTGGTCGTCATCAGCGTAATCGGGTTGCTGATGGCGATACTTGTCCCCGTGCTCGGCAAGGCAAGGTTCCGTACAAACGAGGTGGTCTGCGCCAGCAATCTTCGTCAGATTAACATTGCTTTGACGGCGTATTCCCAGGACGATGCACACGGCCGGTTCCCGCTTGAGCCGACCGAGCACAATCGGCACCGGTCTCTGCTGGAAAAGCTAAATGCCTACAAGGACGAAAGACTCCTCGATGCCTTCTACTGTCCGCAGGCAAAGATAATGGAGAGGTATGCTCAAAGCCCCGAGGGCCAGCCGGAAGGGGCAACGGACTCGGTAATAGATACACCCGATAACAGGGAATTAGGCAACGTAACTTACATATACTGGAGCTTTGGGAAGAACAAGTGCCACGGCGACGGCAAGGCGACGCCGCAGAATTCCTGGAGAGACCCGCGCTACTTTTACCCCCGGCAGCTCAAGGCGACCGGCATTAAATGGCTCGCCGAGGCCTACGACAAAAAACATCCGAGGCCAAAGTCATCTTTGAGCGAACGGTGGGTCGTCAGCGATTTCTTTCGCAAAAAGGCAATCTTTCCGCACGGCCGCAAGGCGGGCAAAAGGGAAGGCGGTGTCAACGTGGCATTCCTGGACGGCCACACTCATATTGTGCTCAAAAGGCCGAGGGATAGCTGGCGGTAAGCATCGGGTTTGCGCCGGGCTTAATGACTTAAGCAGCAAATGCAGATTAAATCGAAACCCAATAATATGCCGGTCGTGAAGATATGTGTGCTGTTTGTCACCATATTCATTGGCTGTCTGTTGCGAAGCAGTACCGCCCTGGCCTGCAGGTACAACGTCCGCGAGACCGGCTGTGTCTATCTCGGCGCCGAGCCCTATTATCTCTGGTACTATGTCGATAGTAATACCGCCGCCGATGAAATTTCGATGATAAAGCAGGCAGCCGACGATGTCCTGGCCGACAGTAGCATCCGCCCGGAGGTCGTAAATACCGAAACCCAAAAAAACCATCCTGCGATGAAGCACTTAGCCGCTCTCGATGCATCGGCTCGACTGCGCCTGCTGCTGGTTTCGCCCCGCGATATGACGATGACCGTCACCATCCCCGCTGCGGGCGGCGGTTTCAAGAGCCGTCTTCGTACCGCCCTGGCCCGGCTTGTCCGCTCGCCCGTGCGCGAAGAAATCCTGTACAAAGCGGCGAAAAACTACGCCGTGGTACTGCTTATCGAGGGCACTGACAGCGAGCAGAACAGCATGGCTTCAAAGAATATATCAGAGGCGATTGAAAACATAAAAAGGCAGATGCGATTCATGCCCAAAGAGGTCGCCAACCCTCCTGTGATGATGACCCTTAGCAGGCAGGATTTGCTCGCTGAGAAGACGCTGCTCTGGAGTCTAGGGCTTGATGAGGCAACGATCGAGAAGCCATGTGCAGCCGTCCTTTACGGACGGGCACGGTGGATAGGTCCGCTGCTGAAAGGCGATGAAATTACCGAAGATATGGTCTATAATATACTTTCGGTCGTCGGCGCCGACTGCGAGTGCGGACTCGACCGCAAACTCATAAGAGGAACGATACTTCCCGTCAAGTGGAACGATGAGATAATCGATATGACCGCAAATGACCTGGGCTTTGACCCTGAAAATCCGATGGTAAAAATCGAGGTAAGTCAGATATTAAAGGTAAACTCCTCTATGTACCCGGCCGTCCCTGCCGGATACACCATAGAACAGCGAGATGCAGAACTGCGTAAAACAATCCCCGACTTGCCGATACCCTTTGTTGAAGACACCGTCGGGGCCGGTCCGGTCCTTGCTGAGCCGTCAACGTTTCCGGCCGGGCCATTCTATATTATTGCCGCCCTGAGCATTCTGGTTATAGCTCTCGGCTTGTTTGTTCTCATCCGGGCAGTCAGAAAGAATCAATGAAGATGCTGAATCTCATATTCAAAGAAATATCTCACAGAAAAACGAACTTCGCCCTCGCGGTTCTGGCGGTGTCGGCGGCGGCGGCTTTGTTCGTCTGGTTTCGCACAGCCGCGAAGGCCAGTGAACGCGAAACCGCCCGGCTGATGCTCTCTATGGGCTACAACCTGCACATCTTGCCGGAACAGACTGACCTGAGCCGGTTTTTCCTGACCGGCCTGCCCGACAAAACTATGCCCGAAAGCTACCTGCGGAAACTCGCCTCTCAGCACGGCTTTTCGTACAACCACCTGTTAGCGACCTTACAGAAAAAGATTACCTACAATGGCATCGATGTTGTTCTGACCGGCCTGGCCCCGGAAATCTGCCCCCCGGGCCAAAAAAGGCCGCCGATGCTCTATCAAATCGAGCCGACAGCCGCACACATCGGATACCGGATAGCTCACCGGCTCAAACTAAACAAAGGCGATACCATCGAGCTGCTCGGCAAAAAGCTGACCGTGGCCGACTGCCTCAGGGAACAGGGCGGTATCGACGACATCAGAATCCAGTGCCGCCTGGCAGATGTGCAGGATATGCTGAAGCTGCCCAGCCGGATAAACGAAATCAGGGCGGTTGACTGCATGTGTTTTGCTGTGACTGCTGAGCCGTTAACGCTGCTGAGAGACCAGATTTCTTCTCTTCTGCCGGATACAATCGTCATCCAGAGCAGGGACATTGCCGGCGCACGCGCCCGCCAGAGACAGATGATAAGAAATATGTTCGCCGTCATCCTGCCGATTGTCGTGATTGTCTGCGGGGTCTGGATTGGGGCGCTTGCTATGATGAACGTTCGTGACAGGGAGAAGGAAATAGGCATTATGCGGGCGCTCGGATACGGCTCGCCCGGCATCTCGCTGCTGTTTTTGGGCAGGGCGGTAATCATCGGCCTGGCAGGGGCGGCTCTGGGCTTTTTGCTCGGTTCGGTCGTTGCCCTGTGGTTTGGCCCCGGCATTTTCAAAATCACAGCGGCGACAACTGTAAGGCCCGAATTGACATCGCTGCTGTGGCTGCTCATCTTCGCACCGGTCCTGGCGGCGGTAGCCGGTTTTGTCCCCGCTATGCTCGCCCTTACCCTTGACCCCGCTGTAACTCTGAGAGAGGATTAGAAGTGATTGTCCTTGAAAACGTAACGAAGACTTACCGCACGCGCTCGGGCGCCGTCAAGGCACTGGACGCTGTGAGCTTACGGATAGAAAAAGGCGAGTTTGTCGTTGTCCGCGGACCAAGCGGAAGCGGAAAAACAACCCTGCTTATGACGATCGCTGCGATGATGCGGCCAACGAGCGGGATAGTGACAATTGACGGCAGAGACCTGTACCAAATGAGCCACAGCCAGCGAGCAGCATTGCGGGCCAGCGAAATCGGATTCATATTCCAGATGTTCCACCTTGTTGGATATCTTACGGTTCTTGAGAATGTGCTTCTCGCCGGCTTCGCGGGTAGATCTGTGCAGCAGTCCCGGGCTGAGGAGCTGTTGAGCGAGCTGGGCATGGCCGGTCGGACCGACCATAAGCCGGCTGAACTGAGCACGGGCGAGAAACAGCGGACTGCCATCGCGCGGGCGCTGCTGAATGATCCAAAGATACTGCTTGCCGATGAGCCGACAGGAAACCTAGACCCGGAAAATGGCAGCGCTGTCTTTGGATATCTACAGGACTTCAGCAAAGGGGGCGGTACAGTCGTTGTAGCCACACATCGGACCGAGAGGCAGGTACTTGCAGACCGAACCATCCTACTTGGCAACGGCTCGGTAAGTCATGCGATGTCCTCTTCACATCAATCCGGCCGGTAAACGTAACTAAGATGCCGACCGTTCAACTTAACTTGCGTCGTCGAGCCAATGTCGCCGAGGCACAACACCAGCGTCTCGGCCTCGGAAACGAAATCGGCAGGCGCGCTGAGTCGTATCGTATATGTACCTGTGCCAGAAAAGTATTTTATCGTCTGGCTTTCAAAATCGGTCCACGAGTTCAGCTCGGTGATTTCAACGGACTCGATATCCGTTTTGTATGCGGCCGCAAAATGAACGGTCCCCTTGAAGTTATCAAGCTCAAAGACCTCGGGCTTTTTCAGCTCCAGCGTAAAGCGTTCGTTTTCGCTGGTGACAAATGAATACGTACCATCCTGCTCGCCCACCAAATCTATGGAGCTTTTCGTCAAAAACCGCCCGCGGCATTTTTTCACAGCTCGGTTGTTGCCCTCAAATTGCCCTCCTCGGGCCGGTATAGCTTCAGGAAATGATTGTCGCTCAGTGGCAACAGAAAAACGGAGAGGGCGGGATTGGAACCCAAATCCGCTTCGCGGATTTCCATAGGGGCGTTGCCCCTATGGCGTCCCCTTCGCCTTCGCTCAGGGTCCTGTCACCCCGACGACGCGGGGAAATCTTTTCCCCGCACCCCTTTAGGGTTCGAATCGCGAAGGTTCCATCTGGAAACAAGCGAAAGGCCTCTGCGAATGTGCCCTAACGTATTCAACGGAGAGGGCGGGATTCGAACCCGCGGTGGGGGTTTATACCCCCACGACGGTTTAGCAAACCGTTGCCTTCAGCCACTCGGCCACCTCTCCGAGCCACAGCTAATTTACAGTCCTGGCCCCTCGAATGCAAGGAGAATCGACGCAGGCAGGCCCCCGCGGGCTTTCCCTGTCACGCCACCGGGCATCCCGATTTATCAAGACCACGGCGGTTCGGTTAGTTAAGCCCGAGGCAAGTTCGACCCCGCCCCTTGGGCAGGGGCGGGGCCGAACTTATGGTCTTGCCATCCCAGGGGGACAGCGCCGGACTTTGATGGATATGGACTTTGTTATCTCTTGACAACTCGTCCAGTCGGGATTGCTTCATATCCGGTTTCTGTCCCCTTCGACTTCGCCCCTAAGGGACAAGCTCAGGGCAGGCTCGGTCACGGCTTTGCTACGCGCTTGCTTAGTACCCCGCCTCACGGCAGCGCTCTTGCGCTTCGCTAACACTTCACCCCCCATCAGGTTGTGTAGAGGACTTGACTTCGGCTGAGTTCAGCCGAAGCCTCACCTCCAAGTTGTCAAACATGCTCGGCACACCAAAAACGGCCTTGCAACTTTTGTTGCAAGGCCGTTTATCCGCGACCGGTTCTATGCCTGCCATTACCTGCAGACAAACCCTTGGTTCTGGCGCTCGTTCACGAGGATAGCATCCTCATGCGACCTGGGCCATACTTGACCCAGTTTGACTTTGCTCCATACCGGAGCTAAACCGCAGGCTTCTCTCACTTTGCCCTGCGGCTCCGGCGGAGGTTCGCTTGCCCAGTATTGGTAGATGTTATCCTTGTCTATACCAACGTTCGGGAACCTCTCAAACCGCACACTCGAGTCGTTGAACAGGACGTTCTGGCCGTCACGCTGATGGCAGGCCGAGTTTCCTGTCTTGTCCGGGTCCCTGTATTCGGTCGTCCATGCAGCACATGGACTTATGTACCCTGTCGCCGGATCCACGTCGCCGCTGGCAAGCAGCCAGTCGACGTTCGTGTCCAGATACGGGTTCCTGTCCGCAGCAACTGGGCTGGCTGGGTTACTGTTCACCGAAATCGGACGAGCCCCATCACAAGTCGTTCCACTACCATGGTCAAACGGCATGTGATAAGAGTAGCTGCAGTAAACAGACGGCTTCTTGCAAAAATCCCACGCCTCTGTAATGTCTTCTAGTACCAGTGAGGCCGCGGGACATTCTGAAAGCTTGAAGGCAGTTGTTCCTATGTCGCCTTTACACACAAACTGCTTTGGTGTTACGTCGGCGTACTTAATCAGGTAGAAAAAGCACGACCCGATAGTCGCCTGCTTACAGGGTGGATCCTGGCCAGCAGGGGCAAAGGCGTCTATTTCTGTGGCTGCCTGCCAGTTCTGAATCGTGGCGATCGTGCTCCAGATGCTGCGTCGCATGCCCGCACGCGGGTACTCATCCTTGTTATCTCCGGCGTATATCATCATCGCCTTGCCGATACCAGAGAGATTGGTCCCGCAGACCATTCGCTGGGCAACCTGCCTGACCCTCGCCAGGGCCGGCATCAGAATGCCCATCAGCAGAGCTATGATCGCAATCACGACCAGCAGCTCAACTAACGTAAAACCTTTTCTTCTCATTTTTCAGTTCTCCTTTACCTTTCTCGAGATTCGCAACTCCGGCCGTCTTCAAGCACAATTGTGGGTACGTGCAAAAATTAGTGCACCCCAAAGCCAAATTAGGTTAATCAGTCCTGCTTCTTGCGAATCTCTCCAGTCTTTATGTTCCGCTCAAAAACAGCCGGTAAACTACCACCAAAACTAACTGTTATAGGACCTGGTGTCTTAGCTTATCCTGCCTGCGAACCAGCCGTCGGCTTCGGCAACAAATACTAAGACACTGCTTTAGGTAGGTTCAGGGATATGACGTTGGGAGCAAAGTATGATACCGGCTTAAATATAATTACAACTACTTGTCTTTACCTACCTGACTCTACAGTCGAATATACAACCATCACTCAAATCTGTCAATTAAATTTCGGCCAAATTTGCTGATTTCCTTGAAAAATTTCATTTCTCGCTTACTATGGCCGTTTTCAGCACGAAATCGACCATTATGACTGACCAAAAGAGAATCCGCCAAATCCTCGACAGACACTCCCAGAGCCACCTCCTGGCTTTCTGGGACCAGTTGGACGCCCCCGAAAAGCAAAATCTCCTCAGCCAGCTCCAAAAGCTCGATTTCGACCAAATCGACCGCTGGGTCGCCGACTACGTGAAAAACCCCACACCTCCTTCGCTGCCCGCTGAATTCGGCCCGGTGCCATCTTACCCACAAGATACTCCGGACGAGGCACTGGCGGATAAATATCGCCGCGCCCGCCGCCTCGGCCGTGACCTCATAGCCCATGGCAAGGTCGCCGGCTTCGTCGTCGCCGGAGGACAGGGTACCCGCCTTGGATTCGACGGGCCAAAAGGCAATTTCCCTATTAGCCCCGTAAAAAACAAAACCCTGTTCCAGATATTCGCCGAGACTATCATTGCTGCTTCAGAGAAGTACAAGGCCCCCTGTCCCTGGTACATTATGACAAGCTCTCTCAACCACCAGCAGACACTCGATATCTTCCGCGCCAACGATCACTACGGCCTCGACCCGAATGACGTCGTCATCTTCCAGCAGGGGACCAATCCCAATTTCGACCTGGACGGCAAAATCCTCCTTGCCGACAAGGGCTCTATTGCCTGCTCGCCCGACGGCCACGGCGGGTCCCTGAAAGCGCTCTTCAAAACCGGTGCACTCGATGATATGAAAAAGCGCGGCATCGAATTCATTTCATATTGGCAGATTGACAACCCCCTGGTCAATATCTTCGACCCGTTTTTTACCGGACTTCACTCGCTCGACAACTCAGAGATGTCCTCAAAAGCCCTCATTAAGTCCGGCCCATTCGAGAAAGTAGGAAACTTCTGCCTAATCGACGGGAAAGTCACCGTCATCGAATACAGCGACCTGCCCGACGACCTGGCTGAAAAACGTAAGCCCGACGGCTCTCTGCTATTCGAGCTCGGCAGCATAGGGATTCACATCATCAGCACCTCGTTCGTCGAACGGCTAAACGCCGGCGGTTTTGCCCTGCCAATACATCGAGCCGTTAAGAAAATCCCTTACGTAAACCAAAATGGGGAGCACATTGAGCCCGATAAGCCCAACGGCGTGAAACTCGAAAGCTTCATATTCGACGCCCTGCCACTTGCCTCAAACTCGATGATCCTCCAGACTATTCGAACCGAAGAGTTCGCCCCGGCCAAAGACGCCGCCGGGCCCGACAGCGTAGAAACCACCAGAGAACTTATGGTCGCACGGGCTGCCGACCGGCTTGAATCGGCTGGTATTGCCGTCCCAAGAAAGCCCGACAAAACCCCTGATTGTGTCATAGAAATTGCTCCTGCTTTTGCCCTGTCAAAAGACGACCTCAGGGCAAAGCTCGACAAAATCCCCGGTATCAAACCCGGAGACAAAATATACCTCGCTTGACCAGCCCTGTTTGCCCCATCCTCCGGGGCAAATCCGCACCTCCGGTATTGATATCACTTGCCCGCCGTGTTACACTGACTCTGTTAATACAAAACAGGAGAACGAAAAAATGATTTTTGAAAAAGCCGAGATAGTGAAACGCTATGAAAACAATCCCATCATAACCATCGACGACCTGCCCTGCAGAAGCAACGCCGTCTTCAACTCCGGCTGCATCAAGGACAAGGGCCGATACATTATGATGCTCAGAATCGAAGACGTCGACGGCGCCCAGCATTTCAGAATGGCCTACAGCACCGACAAAATCAACTTCGATATCAACAAAGACCCGGTCAATATCCCCGATAGCGAAAACATGGAGTGGTTCGAGCTGCTCCGATATGACCCCAGAATCACAAAGCTCGATGGCACCTTCTATATCTGCTATGCCGCCCACGGCACAAAGGGCGTCCGCGTCTGCATAGTGCAGACCGACGACTTCGTGAACTTCAAACGCATCGGGTATGTCTCCGAGCCCGACAATCGAAACGGCGTTCTGCTGCCCGATAAGGTCAAAGGCCGATACGTCCGCTTTGACAGACCCACCTTAGCTCACGGCCAGGGCGGAAAAGGTGAAATGTGGATAAGCTACTCACCCGACCTTATTCACTGGGGAGATTCGACAATCCTCGCAGAGACAAGACCAGAACGATGGGACGGGCACAAAATCGGCGCCGGCCCCGCGCCTATCAAGACGGACGAGGGCTGGCTGCTGCTCTATCACGGCGTTTACGAAAGGTGTAACGGACTCGTGTACAGAACCGGCGTTATGCTGCTTGACCTCGAAGACCCCTCGAAAGTCATTGCCAGAAGCAACGGCTACATACTCGGACCGCAGGAGCCGTACGAGCGCATCGGCGATACCGACAACTGCGTTTTTGTCACAGCCAATATCCTCGAAGAGGATGGCTCAGTAACAATCTACTATGGCGCCGCCGATACCGTGATGTGCCTTGCCACTGCAAAGCTTGACGACCTCATTTGCGCCGCCAAAAACTATTGATTACTGTGGCGACTCCACACGCCTTCATGTATCATAAACCACGCCAAAACACCTTGTCTGGTCTTCTCCCGGCGCCGGCGAAACGAATGAAAACAAAACACATTAGGAGAGGAAAAATGAATACCGGGAAAATAGCCCTGCTGTTCGTAACCGTGTCGCTTGTCTTCTCAGTTGCGTCCTGCGAAAAGAAAAGAGCCCGCAGCTTCTGTATTACCGATTTCGGAGCCGTCGGCGACGGTCAAACAGTCAATACAAACGCCGTCACCAATGCTGTAAAGGCCTGCGCCGATGCCGGCGGCGGCACCGTCACCGTCCCTGCCGGCACATACCTCACCGGCTCTTTTGAACTGTTCAGCAACGTCAACCTCCATCTCGAAGCCGGCGCTCGTCTTAAAGGAAGCACCAACCTCAGCGACTATCGGCTCGCCGACAGAACCTACGGCCTCATAAGGGCCAAAGACGCCGACAACATCGCCATAACAGGCCCAGGAATCATCGACGGCTCCGGCACAACCTTCATGGACACCGAGACGATGAGAAACTACCCACAGTGGAAAGCCCCCGACCTTGACCCGAATTACACACGCCAGGGTCCTGATTATATGCAAGCTAAATTTGGAACCCAGGACGGCCCGTACGTTTACCATGCAAGACCGGGCCGAATCATCCGCCTGCTGAACTGCACAAATATCCTCCTCCGTGACATCACCATCGTTGACGCACCAAGCTGGACCGTCCACTTCGACGCCTGCACCGATGTCACCGTCACCGGCATCCGCATCAAGAATTCCCTCCTCGTCCCGAACTCCGACGGCATCCACTGCACCTCCTGCAAAAACGTCCACATCTGCGACTGCGAAATCTCCGCCGGCGACGACTGTATTGCCCTGACCTGCATCGGCGACCGCCGCCATCAGGATATCCTCGGCGGCGAACCCTCCACGGGAACAAGCTCCGAAAACATCACCGTCACTAACTGCACACTCCAGTCGCGCTCCGCAGCCGTCCGCGTCGGCTACACCGGCGGCGATATTAAAAACTGCACCTTCAGCAACCTTGTCATCCGAGAATCGAATCGCGGCCTGCTCGTCAACGTCCGCGAACGCGGCTCCGTCGAGAAACTCCTCTTCCAAAACATTACCATCGAAACACGGCTCCACACAGGCCACTGGTGGGGACAAGCAGAACCCATCCACGTCTCCGCCATCAAGGCCGACCCCAATACCCCCCAGCTTGGAGTAATAAAAAATGTCCGCTTCGAAAACATCATCGCAGAATCTGAAAGCGGCATTGTGGTCTTCGGCAGCGACCAGAGCCGAATCCAAAATCTCTCTTTCGAAAATGTCTCGCTCAAAATTAAGAACAGCCCGCTCAACGATTCCTACGGCGGTAACATCGACCTGCGCACCGCCTACGATATGTCACTCGCGCTCTTCAGGCACGATATACCCGCCCTCTACGCAACCCACGTCGATGGCCTCCAAATTCAGGACTTCGCCGTCGAATGGGAGGATGACCTGCCTGACTTCTTCAATCACGCAATCCACTGCGAAAACTTCAACGACCTGCTCATCGACGGCTTCAGAGGCAGACAGCCCCACATAGGCGACAGCCGCGCCGCCGTCGCCTTGAATAACGGCTCCAATGTCACCATCCGAAACTGCACCGCCGCCGATGACGCCGGGACATTCCTGTCGCATTCGGGAATCTCCGACCCTCGCCTCTTTGCCCAGAACGACCTTTCAGTTGCCCAAAAAGCTATCGAACCGGAGGCGTCCGGCTTCAGAGACTTCGCAAACTACTGGCCAAAATAGAATACTGAACTACTGCAAGCTATGAAGGCTCCTGTGCTCTACACGCGTCGCAACTTTCTAAAAACATTCGGCTTCACCGCCGCCTCGCTCGCCCTCCCCGGCTGCACCCACCGCATGTCAACCAATCAAGACCTGTCGGACAACCCGAATTTCGTCATTATCATGGCCGACGACCTCGGATATGGTGACATTGGCTGCTATGGAAATACGAACATAAAGACGCCGCATCTTGATGCGCTCGCTGAGGGAGGAATGAGGTTCACTGATTTCCATTCCAACGGACCGGTGTGCACGCCCACGCGGGCGGCCCTGCTTACCGGCAGATACCAGCAGAGGTCTGGACTTGAAGGTGTCATTTATGCGCGAGGCCCGACTCGACAGACGGGAATGGCACTCGAGCAGATTACTTTTGCCGAGGTCCTGAAGGAGGCCGGTTACACCGGCGGCTTGTTCGGCAAGTGGCATCTCGGATACAGGCCCGAGTTCAATCCCATCAGGCAGGGCTTCGATGAGTTTCGCGGCTATGTCAGTGGCAACGTGGATTATCATTCACACATCGATGGTGCCGGATTCCAAGACTGGTGGCAAAACGACCGGCAGATTCGTGAGACCGGTTATGTTACCGACCTGATAACCAACCACGCCGTTCGATTCATCGAGCACAACCGGGACAGACCGTTCTGTCTCTATATGCCCCACGAGTCCCCGCACTATCCATACCAGGGACGAGATGATAAGGCTGACAGGGTGATAGGCAATCCGGAACCGGTGCTTGGCAACAGGAGGGACAGGGACATTGCCTACAAGGAGATGATCGAGGCGATGGATGACAGCGTCGGTCGTATAGTGCAGACCCTGCGCGAATCAGGACTGGAGGAGCGCACGTTCATATTCTTCTGTTCTGATAACGGACCCACAGGTCCGGGCTCGGCTGGCCCCCTGCAAGGTAGAAAAGGTAGTCTGTGGGAAGGTGGCCATCGCGTGCCCGCAATCGCCTATCGGCCGGTCTGCATTGAGCCGGGCTCCGTCACAGACCAGACCGCTATGACTATGGATATATTTCCGACGATGCTGCGTATGGCCGCAATCGACGTCCCCGCCGGGCTTAAGCTTGACGGTGTGGACCTTGGTCCTGTATTCTTGCGTCGCAAAGAGTTGAGAAAGCGCAAGCTGTTCTGGCGTTACAACAATCAAAACGCGATGCGACACGGCCCGTGGAAACTGATAGTAACCAAAGACCATCAGGGGCTCTACAATCTCGATGATGATATCGCTGAAAAGAACAATCTTATCGATACTGAAGCTAAAAGAGCTGCCCGGATGAAGCAGGGATTTAAGAATTGGCAAAAGGATGTGATGACGGGAGTCAAACGCAGGGCATAGAGACAATACCGAAAAAGGTTGTGGATGGATGAGAAGATAACAAGGCGTGAGTTCATCAGCGCTGTGGGTATCGGTGCAGCGTCGATGACACTGGCTGGATGCGGCACCGAAGCTGGCACTTCGATGCAGTTGTCGGATAGGCCCAATATCCTGCTTATTATGGCCGACGATATGGGCTTTTCCGACATCGGCTGCTACGGCGGTGAAATCCATACCCCGAATCTCGACCGACTGGCTGACAACGGCCTGCGTTTCACACAGTTCTACAACAACGGCATCTGCGTCCCCACGCGTGCTTCCCTGCTTACGGGCCTCTACTCCCAGCAGGTCGGCATCCACAGGAACTCGCCTAAAATCTATGAGAATGCCGTCACTCTCGCTGAAGTCCTTAAGACCGCCGGCTACCGTACCCTTATGACAGGGAAATGGCATGCCCTGCAGATACCCGTCCAGCGAGGCTTCGACCGCTACTATGGCCTTGCCGATGGCTGCTGCAACTTCTTCAATCCAGGCCTTCGAAGACCCGGTGAACCCGAACCGGGAAGAAAACCTCATCCAGGTCCATGGCCCAAAAATCAACGGGCGTTCAAAGATGCACGCCGATGGGCAATCGACGACAAGGTATATATTCCATACTCACCCGAGGACCCGGATTTCTATACGACCGACGCATTCACCGACCAAGCGCTTGACTACCTGGATGAGTACGGAAAAGAAGGCCGCCCCTTCTTCCTATACCTTGCCTACACCGCACCACACTACCCAATCCAGGCAAGGCCTGAAGAGATTGCGAAGTATCGGGGAAAATATCTCAAGGGTTGGGACAAGCTGCGAAGAGAACGCTTCGAACGCATCAAGAACCTCGGACTCTTCCCCAAGCACACCAAATTACCTGCACGCGATGAAATCGTGCCTCCGTGGGACGAGATCGACGACAAAGATAGAGACCTCTGGGACCTGCGAATGGCCGTCTATGCCGCAATGATAGACCGCGTCGACCAGAACATCGGACGCATCCTCGACAAAATTGAACAGCTCGGCAAACAGGACGATACCCTCATCATCTTCCTCTCCGACAACGGCAGCTGCCAGGAATCCAGAGATTACGTACCGAACGTACCTCCCGGCCCCGTCGAATCCTACGCTGTCGTCGGCGCACCGTGGGCAAACGCATCCAACACGCCGTTTAGAAAATACAAGGCCTGGGACTACGAAGGTGGCATCTGCACACCCTGCATCGTCCACTGGCCTCGCGTAATCAAAAAAGGGGGGCGAATCACTCACCAGCTTGCCCATATCATCGACATCATGCCCACCCTTGCCGACACCACCGGAGCCGAATACCCCACACGCCGGGAGGGTAAACCCGTCCTGCCGATGCAGGGCAAAAGTCTCCTGCCACTTCTTGAAGGAACCGACACCATCGACCGCGAACCCATCTTCTGGCAGATATCGCCGGACAGATCACGCGCTGTACGCGACGGTAAATGGAAACTCGTCGCCAATTCACCCGACAGCCCGTGGCGACTCTACGACATCGAAGCTGACCGATTTGAAACAAACGACCTGGCCGAGAAGCACCCCCAGAAACTCAAAGAGCTAAGCAATATGTTCGACGCCTGGACAAGACGATGCGGTGTCAGAACCCGACCGGAAAAGCAATAACCTAACTGAGAGAAACGATGATGGAGAGCATAATGGACAGAAGAACTTTTCTCAGACAGACGGTCTCTTTTCCTGTCGTTGTATCAACGGCTCTTGCCGGTGTAGCCGAAGCGGCGGCATTAGGCCTGGCCCCTGGCAGCTCACCGCAGCCCGGCAGGCCAAACGTCATTATGTTCCTTACCGACGATAATGTCTTTGAGTACTGGGGTTTCTCCGGCGGGCTGGATCTGTCGCCGAACATCGACCGGATTGCCCAGGAAGGTGTCACTTGCACGCAGTTCTACTGTGCCTCCAGCGTCTGCACGCCAAGCCGTTTCAATCTCCACACTGCGAGGTACGCCGGAAGATGTCGGGAAAAATCGTTCCTGGACAATTACCCAACGAGCGATGCCTACTGCATACGTTGGAACACATTCCTCGACCCCGAAAAAGACTTCACGATGGGCAAGGCCTTTCAGCAGGGCGGGTACAGCACGGGCTTTGTCGGCAAGTGGCACCTCACTCCGGATAAAACCGGCATCAGATTCGATACAGATGCCGACCCCGCAGACCCACAGGTCGCCGCCAAGCTCAAGAAGTGGTACCAGGCACACGTCGATGTCGTCAAAACAACCGGCTACGACTACGTCGGCGCCCTGTCACCCAACAACAACGACTTCCATCCTCTAAAGGCCCTCCACGTCCACAACCTCGAATGGATAGCAAAAGGCGCCATCGATTTCCTCGATAGCTGCGCTGAGAATGATAAACCCTTCTTTCTCATTGTCAACATCACAACGCATCATGGCCCATGTCACCGCGAATCCATCGAGTCCGACATCCGCCTCACACAGGCCGGCCTCGTCGAAGGACTCGAGGGTGTTTTCCCCCCGAGACAATCGATTCGCTCCCGCATCGAACAAGAGGGCTATGAATATGATTTCAGAACCGCCGGGACCGTCTGGACCGACGATTGTGTCGGCGCAATTCTCGACCGCCTCAATGAACTCGGCCTAAAAGACAACACCGCTTGTCTGTTCACTTCTGACCATAACGCCCGTGGCTCGAAAGGCACCTGCTACGAGCTCGGCGTCCGTGTCCCCTTCGCAATGCGCCTGAAAGACCACATCCCCGCAAACAGCACCTGTGACCAGAGATTTCAGATGATTGACATCTTCCCAACTCTTGTGGAGATGTGCGACATCAAACTGCCAAGCAGCGCCAAGCTCGACGGCATCAGTGCTTGGAAAGCGCTCGCGGGCGAAATGAAGGGAAAACAAGTTCGCGACGAACTATTCTTTGAGTTCGGCTATGTCCGCGCCGTCCGCTACAAGAACTGGAAATATATCGGCTTTAGACTACCCGATGATTTGCTCGACAAGATGAAAAACCGCCAGGTCCGCCGCGCTTACAACTACCAGGGCCTGTTCGGCAACGAAAGACCCGTCCTCAAGCACTACAACTATTTCGAACCCGACCAGCTCTACAACCTCGACAACGACCCCGATGAGCTCGTCAACCTCGCTCGCAAACCGGAGTACGCCGAGAACCTGAGTGAGATGAAAAAACGTCTAAAGAGAATCCTCGCCACATTTGACCACCCTTTCGAGATTGACCACGTCGAGGATTTCTATTACAGCCACCGCTACCGCCAACTCTGCGAGCGAGCACGAGCCGACGTGAGCTTCGAGGGCCAGTACTGGTGGGAAAAAGAATGCGTCTGGTAACCGCCCATGGGCCACAAAGGCCTTCGGAGCGGACAGGAGAAAGGGTATTATGGTTAGACAGAAAATGGATGCCAGCTTATTAACCCGTCAATAACCTATGGCTTGCGAAAACACAAACGAAGAGTCTGGAGAACTGAGACCCGGACAACAAGAGAAACGCCGGAGAAAGAAGCTATCCGGATGGGCACTTATTTCCAGTTTTCTTGTAGGTATCAATACCCTTCTGATCCTGTTCATCAATCCGTACATCGCACTTCTGATTGCCTGTGCGGGGATCTGGTTTGCAATTAAGGCCATCAAAGAAATCAACGCCAGCGATAATAAGCTATCCGGCAAGAGAATGGCTGTTGGAGCAATCATATTTCAAGCGGTCGTCTTTGTGGCCCAAGCGTACTGGCGTATCGACGCGCCGCCGATACCAGACGACTATACGATGGCGGACCTTAAAAGTGCGCCATCAGAGTTCAATGAGACCTATCATCTTCTCTTATCACTGGCCGACCCCAATGAGGAGGCCCCCGGCGCACCCGGAATAGGTTTTACGGCGGAAGATGTGAACATACTCAAGGCGGTCCGGCGTTGCTTCAGGGGCGATGACTTTGAGAGCATATACGCATCCATCGATGCAAATTCTGAGAACATCCTCAGTCTTTGGACCAAGGCCAACAAAGGCAGAGATGTGATTGAGAGGTTGTTAACATACGAGCAGATAGCGGATTTATCAGAACCTCACTTTGATTTTGAGTCTAATCCTAAATTCTATGCGAACCTGCGCAATATGATTCACTTGTATGAGGCTTATATACGCCTTCAATGCCGAAATAACAATTTTGCTGAAGCCGCGGACGAGCTTTCCAAGCTGAATGAATTGAATCAGAAATTGAATGTCAACACCCGTTCTACGATCGCAAAACTCGTTTATATAGCATTCGCTGCACTCAATATTCAAACGGCAGGCTTCATAGCGAATTATCCCGGCGTTCCCATACACTATATCGAGGGGCTTGCCGACAGCTTCGACGGATTGAGCAACGAACAGACATCAATGCGCAACCCAATAATCTTTGAGTATCTCATGATTGGAAACGTCCTTGAAGGAATATCCGAGTATGCTTTCACGGAGGAGAAGGTTCCTTTCGCAGAAAATCCCTATGTAAGAGAGCTCTTGAAGAGGAGATTCAACCGTTCTGTGTTGAAATACAATTCTACGCTAAGACTTTACCGAAATTACACCGATGGTTGGATTACATTCGACGCAGGCAACGAACGGTCAGAAGAGGACAATCTCAGTGTCTGGCCGGCCGTGTACCCGGACCTGCCGGTCGAGATAGACCCCAACGGCAAACTCCCCCGCTATTACTTCGTGTATAATCCCATCGGATCTCTGCTGCTGGGAATTCTGTTGCCAGCGTACGAACGAGTCTTTCAGGTCAGGTCAAAACTTATCGTTCACGCTGATCTCCTGCAAATAGTGCTTAATAAAAGACTTGGCAACCCATATAGTCTGAAAGCTCATGATTTCAGTGAAGAGTATATCGTCGATTGCGAAGGGGAAAAGATATTCAGTCCCGGCCCTGATGGAGAGAGTTATACCGACGACGATATTTATCTGCTCATAAGTCCCAAAGTCTTGGGTCTTGAGAACTGATTGAGGGCTTTGTGAGAGACGTGGGTGTTTCTTAGTCCATGTGTGTTTGACAGAGAGGAGCCGGCATGAACCGACGTGAATTTATTAAGGCAGTGGGTCTGAGCGCTGCGTCACTTGCTATTCCGGGCTGCCAGGACGGTGGTCGAGCCGAGGAGTCGCAACTCGGTCCAAAACCCAACATAATCATCATTATGGCAGATGACATGGGTTACTCCGATATCGGCTGCTACGGCGGTGAAATAAATACTCCAAACATAGACCGCCTCGCCGCCAATGGCCTTCGATTCACACAATTCTACAACACCGCCCGCTGCTGCCCGACCCGCGCCTCACTGCTCACAGGTCTCTACTCCCACCAGACTGGCGTCGGGCACATGACCGACAACAAAAGCCGCCCCTCGTACCAGGGCTACCTTAACGACCGCTGCGTCACCGTCGCAGAGGCCCTCAAGCCCGCCGGCTACAGCACCTATATGGTCGGCAAGTGGCACGTCTGCCCCATCAACCGCAACACCTGCGGCTCGAGCAAGCGGCACGTCTGGCCTCGCAAACGTGGCTTCGACAGATTCTACGGTACCATCTCCGGTGCAGGTTCTTACTTCGACCCGCAGTGCCTCATCAGGGACAACGAAATCATTCAACCCGAATCCGAAGACTTCCACTACACCGACGCCATCAGTGACAACGCGGCCGCCTTTGTCACCGAGCACTTCCAATCCAACCCTGACAAACCATTCTTCATGTACGTTGCATATACCTCGCCTCACTGGCCCCTCCACGCCCCCGATGAATACATCGAGAAATACAAAGGCCGATACGACGCCGGCTGGGACAAGCTCCGTGCCGAACGCCACAAGCACATGATTAAAATGGGCTTTGTCGATGCCAAATGGCCGCTCTCGCCACGAGACCGAAAAGTTGGCCCATGGGAAAGAGCCAAAAACCACGATTGGTACGCTCGCAGAATGGAGGTCTACGCCGCTCAAATCGACCAGATGGATACCGGCATCGGCAGAATATTGAACGCACTCGAAAACGACCTCGAAAACACCCTCATCCTGTTCCTCGCCGACAACGGCGGTTGCCACGAAGAGCTCTTCCCAAATTCCTGGCTCGACGACATCGTTAACAAAACCACTCCCGATGGCCGTCCCGTCCGCATCGGTAACTTCCCTGAAATAATGCCGGGCCCGCCCGACACATACCAAAGCTACGGATACCCCTGGGCAAACGCCTCCAATACGCCGTTTAGACTCTTCAAACACTGGGTACATGAAGGCGGAATCGCAACTCCTCTCATCGCACACTGGCCCGCCGTGATAAAACAAAAGGAGAAAATCACTCACCAACCGGGCCACGTCATTGACCTTATGGCCACCTGCACCGACGTCGCCGGCGCACAGTACCCAAAGATGTACAAGGGCAAACAGATTATCCCTCTCGAAGGCAAATCCCTGATGCCGGTGTTTGAAGGCGGCCACCGCAAAAGTCACGACGCTATCTTCTGGGAGCACGAGGGTAACCGTGCCGTCCGCGCCGGAAAATACAAGCTCGTCTCACGCCACCCCGGCAAATGGGAGCTCTACGACCTCGAAGCCGACAGAACCGAATTGAACGACCTCGCCAAAAAGGTCCCCGAAAAGGTGCAGGAGTTGATAGCGCTCTACAACAACTGGGCCAAACGCTGCGGCGTCCTCCCCTGGCCGATTGAAAGAAAACGGTAACGCTCACAATATCAGCATCGCGTCCCCGTATGAATAAAATCTGTACCGCTGCTCCACTGCGTGCCGATAGGCAGCCAGTATTGTCTCAAGTTCTGCAAACGCCGCAACAAGCGCAAGCAACGTGGACCTTGGCAGATGAAAGTTTGTCACCATCGCATCGACCATCTTGAATTCGTAACCCGGCTTGATGAAAAGCTTCGTTGCCCCGCTCGCCGCCTCGGCCCGCCCCGATTCTCCAACCGTCTCAAGAACCCTTACCGACGTCGTCCCCACGGAAACAATTCGCCCTCCCTTTTCTTTTGCATCGTTTATTATCCCCGCATTCTCCTCGTCGATACCGAATCGCTCTTCGTGAATCTCAAACTCCTCAAGCGTCTCCGTATTTACAGGCCGAAATGTCCCCTCACCTACGTGCAGCGTCATATACGCAAACCTTATCCCGCATTCCTTAAGTTGCCACATCAGTTCCTCCGTAAAGTGCAGCCCCGCCGTCGGTGCCGCTATCGCACCCTGCTGGCTGGCATAGACAGTCTGGTATCGCTCCCTGTCCACCGCCGCCTGCTCCTGATTAGCATCCCTCTTGATATAGGGAGGCAAAGGCGCAAAACCTATCCGCCCCAAAACACCCTCTGCTGCCTCCTTCTGTTCTACTCTCAACAAACACTTGCCGTCCCCAGTCTTCTCAACGACCTGCCCCTCACAAAAATCCCCGCCCTCAGCATCCACAAGCAAAATCCTCTCGCCCCGTTTCACCCTCCTCGACCCCTTAAACATCACCTCCCAGATATGCTCGTTCTGCTGCGAAACAAACAGCCCTTCCAGCTTCCCTCCCGTCATTCGCCTCGCATAAAACCTGGCGGGCAATACTTTCGTATCGTTCAGGACAAGGCAGTGGCCTCTCTGCAGAAACCGCCCCACATCCCTGAATCTGCTGTCCATAAGCTTGCCGCTTTTGCGTTCGAGCACCAGCAGCCGTGACTCACTCCGCACTCGCGTCGGCTGCTGCGCTATCAACTCACTCGGCAAATCATAATCCAGCTCTTCGGTTCTCATACCGGAAAGTTATCAGACCCTATACCCGACCACAAAACATTTTTACCTACGCGGTTGAGCCGATTTCGCGGTTTGGCCGCTCGCCGAAAGCTTCACAACAAAGTACTAACCCTTCTGAGTCGATACCTACACCACAGACGCGACCGTTATGGATGGTTTTTGGAAGGTCTCGAAATGGATTCGAAAAAATACTATGAGCAAACCGCGACCTCAATCGCCGCCCTGGGCAGAAACCAGCTCACCAGACGTATCCGTGACTTCAGAGGCCGATTCAGGCTCGACTTCACCGAAGACTATCTCAACCGGCTCAGCATCGACCGGCTAAGACACATCCTCCTCGCCGCACTCATAAGCTCCAAAACCCGAAACTAATACACCGCCCTTGCCCCGGCGCGGTTAACCGCCACCACGGTCTCTTTCCAGCCTCGCTCTGTCTGCGATTTGTTCTGCAAAAAGCGCAAAAGAAAGGCCGGAGTTGCGGCCAACTCCGACCTTTGTGAGACAGCGGTAAAAAATTACTCAGTTATAGAATTCCACTGACTCACAGAAACCAAAACACATTTGAAGAAAAGAACACTTACTTCATACTTTAGTATAAGCCCCACCGCTCCTTTTGCAAGCATTTTTTTCACAATTTTTCAAATTTTTTCAAAAAATTTTCGCCCCCCTAAGGCCGCTCTTCTCCGCGATTTCCCCTCTTTTTTGCCCCTCAGAGCCCTTTCCGGCCCCATTGCCGCCCAAACCGCCCGACAATCACGTCCGAAGCATCGCCATCGCCTCTATCTCAAAGAGAAGGTCATCCCGGCATATATCACAGATTGTGCTAATCCAGGGCCAGTCAAGCTGGCCCTTAATCTCTCCAAATACCTCCTCCGTCTCCCTACTCTTGCAGTAGGCGACCACCTGCACCACATCACCATCCGTGCAGCCCATACCCTTCAACACGGCCCGCACGTTGTCGATGGTCGTATTTATCTGGCCTGCCGTATCACCGATGTGTGTGGTAGCCCCGCTGGCGTCTATTGAAGCCGTTCCCGAGATAAATACCGTCTGGCCCGCCGGCGTAACCGCCCGAGACGCACGAGAAAACGCCGAGCCGTACTCGAACGCACACTGCTGCTTGCCTACCGCGGCAAGAAACTCTATCGATTCTGCCGGCTCGAGGACCGCCGTAAGGTCCATCCCGCATTTGCCCGCACCGGCAAGAGATAGGCCTATCCCGGTACTTGCCGGCATCGATTGCCGACTGCCCTCGCCTATCAGTCCTCGCTCCGTGAAAAACTTGTTTCGCACCTTGTTGAACTCCCCATACCACCCAAGTATATCGCTAAGCCACATCCACGTCCGCGGCACCGAAAGAAAGTCCGCGCCAAACTGCTTCAGTCCGCGTTCGGCCTTTTCCATCATCCGCCGGGCCTGCCCAACTGCGCTTGTTTCCTGTTCATCGTGTATACCCGACAGCGCCAGATAACCGCGTCCATCCACTCGTAATACTCGCCCGCACGCCCTGTCATCCAGCCGAATCACCCCCGGCTGTCCGGCTGCAATCCCGTGCACCTGCACGCCGAATAGCCTGTCTGGCGCCTCATCTTTGCCCGTCAGATAACTTGGCTGTACCCCGTCACAAATATCGCCGTATACTTTCCGCCGCACCTCCAGAACCTCGTCTACCACACTGGTGCTGCCAAAAACCCGCTCCTGAAAGATTGCCGCACCACTCGCTGTCAGCGAGTCACGGATGCCCGCGAATGCCTCCTCCGCCTGCTGCCGAGGCGCACTTGCCCTTTGCGGCCTTGCCGAAAGGTAAACCTCAGTCGCCGCCACAGACTCAACACAGCGTATGTCAATATTATCGGCCATTGATACTTCGCCTCCGCGGGTATCGCCTTGCCCTCCTTTGCACGGCTGTAGCAGAACCCGTATGCTACATATCGTCCACCTGCTCAGCAAGCTTAATCTCAACAGGTCGTGCTTTCTGCTTCCGGGTGCATCTGCTCTTTGTAGGTAGATTCCTGTCAATCCCGCCCCGTAGCGCGGGCATCCTGCCCGTGCATATAATAAACGGCCGTTTGACTACAAACTCCAGATGTACCCCTGCCTTCCGTAATAACCGGCGAGCCCCCAAACAGCCGTGAATCAAGCGGCTTACCCCACTTATTCTCTGTACTGGCTGTACTCAGAGCCCCCCGACACCGCTGGCGCCTGTGGCGTTGCCATCGTTATCGGCATCTCAGCCGTTATCGCTCTATCGCTCCGAACAAGGCGTGCAAGCTCATCCTTGCGAAACTCCACCGCTTCCGTCACAAACTCCGGAGTATTGAATGTCTTCAGATAATGTCCATAGAATCCTGGGTCTTTCTGCGGCAAAACAAATGCTTTTTCTGCATTTCCCTCATCATCCACGTATGCCAGATAAGGCCGTGTAAACGTGTGGCTCTGCCGCTTGCTGCTGAACACTATCCATCGGCTGTTGTTCGACCAACAATGCCACGATTCGCTCTTCTCACTATTCGCCTCCAGCCGATGGTACTCAAACTTCCCTGTTTGCTCAGCTCTTCTCAAGTCCAGCACGTATAAGTCGCTGCTCTTTTGATATACGGCAAACGAACCATAATCACACATACAGAACAACAGCCACCGTCCATCCGGGCTGATTCGCGGCAGCAGGACCGAAAAACCTGTATCCGCCGCCGACAACACCGTCTCAACTTCTCCCCACGAATCCGTCTCCAACTCGTAACTGACACGCGCCAGATCATACTTGATCTTGCTGTAATGTTGGTGTGGCTGTTCATCCTGGCCCCAAAAGCGCGGAGCCCTGCAAAAATAAAGATACTTCCCGTCCGGCGACCACGTTGGATAAGTCTCAAGGTACTGCTTGTCAGATATCGCCGGTGCCGTCTTCGATTTCTGCCCTTCTACATCCCAGTAGGCAATCAGTGAATCCAAATCAAGCACATCTCGCACCTCGTTCTTCGCCGTGTGGTAGAACATATCTATATTGTTTATGGAATATGCCACAACCCGCCCGCTCGGATGCCACGACGGATACGTAAACTTCGTGCCTATCTTTTCCGGCGCGCCGTCTCTCACCATCAAAACGCTGCTGCCATAATCTGCACTGCGAATATTTATCAGCATTCTCTCAGTGCTGTTGTTGCAAAACGTATGGCAGTTCAGACAACCACCCGCAAAGTAACTGTTGTCCAGTATCAGTTTCTCGCCGTAGCTATCTAATCGCCGCTGGTATATTCCTATATTCCCCCACGCCCCATGAGCCGGGGCGATTTTTCTATATACCAGGTATTTATCAATCTCGTCGGTGGCCACCTTGTTGGTCACTGTTGGAAAAAGCTGCCAGCCCCCTTCCTCTGAAAGCACAAAAATATCAAAATGTACCTCGCCGCCCTTGTTCTTCTCAAGAAGCTCGCGCCACCGACCTTTTGGAATCACCACTTCCCCCGATCGGCTGAACAGCTCGATCCCCGTCCCATGCTCGCCGTAAATCTTAGCCAGATATCCATTGCCCTGCTCTTCCACCAGAAAGTTCAAAGGAGCAATGTTGGGCGGAATCGTAATACCCGTGTAATCGGGATTGATTCGCACCGGACGTGATACCGAATTCCACTCACTTATCACCGGTGAAGCACGCAGACGTCCGTGAAGGAAGCACGCACCGCCAACCAACGACACTGCGATTACTAATGACAGCCGGACTCGCCGAACCTTCATCTTCTAAGCCCTGATTGACCGTAAACGAAGTAAAAAAAGTAACTGTCCCCCAGCTGTTTCGCCAACTCTTCGAATGCCGCCTGCTTATTGGCTCTGTGTTGATTGAGCACCCATACAAAACTGCCATAACGCCGACGTGACTCCAAGCTGATTTGCCGACCGCCAAGGTCAACTTCTTTTTTCTTCATCGACGTGTACAGCAGGATCGCCTCCTCGTATGACCGCGGCAGCTTTTCATATCCGATATCGTCAAGCCGCCAGAGGTTCGCCACAAACTTCTCCAACTCAAGAGTTTGCAGATAGTGTGCCATCAGGTATTCGAACGCCATTCGGTTGCGCTCATCTTTCTCCAGCAAATCCAGCAGCAGTGTCTCCACCAGTATTCTAGAGTCCCGGTTTAGTTCAACCGCCTTTCTTCGCAGCTCAGTCACTTGCGTATCTTTCGAGAGCATCGGATCAGTTCTTATCCTCTCTTGATATTCGCGGGCCCATTGGGTTTCGAACAATGTATTATTTAACGCCGCGAGATAGACCTTTGCCGTACCCACATTACCTTTGACCATATTAATCAAAGCAAGCCGCTTCAAGAGCAACGGCTGCTCCCCATTTATCGCAACTGACTGCGCAAGTGCATGCTCGGCCAGGTTCAAATGTCCAAGGTCCAGATACGTATCGAATTGGCGCCATTGCGGTATACGCCCGCGCGCAAACAGAATCATCCCCGGCATCTGTGGGTAACTGAACATGTCATCGCAAAGCCGACCTTCGTGGTACAACGCCCGATTAACCGCGTTGATCATTATCGAATTAGCCCCGTCTGCCTCTGCGGCTTTGATGACCTTTGACCATTCATGCTGGCTTGAGTGATACGCCACCTCCTGGTGCGATTTGATGGCTTCATTGTGCCAGTATATGCCAACCCCTGCCGCCACCGACAGGAACACCACAACCTCTGCCGCCCATCTAATCCACGGCCTGCCCAAAAACCACCAAAACACCTTCCGAAACCCTGCTCTCTGCTCCTGACCCCTCTCAGGATTATCCCCCTTGCGAGGGAGACTTGACCGCGCGTATCCCAGAACCACACTTGCAAGCATAGCCACAGGCACCATCAAGTACATCAGATATATTGCCGGCGCCATCCCCCGCGTCGCATCATAATAGAGAACCCTCCAATGCAAAGGTGTCACCCTCGTGAACGCCTCGCCCGCTAACATCCCAAACAGCATAACACCCGTCACATAGTTGATCGCAATCCCCGCTGCCAAATACAGAATCCCAAGTAACGCCTCCTTCCGGAAAAGCGCCTCAAAAATCGCGCACACGACCGAAAAGACTATGCAGGCCCCGCCGGCGGCCAAATAAAGCACAACACAGCCGCAACAATAAGCCGTCACGCGAGCGATGGCCTTTGCTCTGCCGAACCGCACATACACCACCGCTAGCCCCAGCGCCGCGGTCACCGACAACGTCGCTGCAACAAGATGATACGCGTACTGCCCGTAAACCGCTATCAGCAGAATCGGCCCCGCAAAGCGAATCCATCGAAACCACCTTGCCCCGGCCGACTTTATAATCAAATCCGTAAAAATATATAGCATGAACGCCTGTGCCGTCACCACGAGCGAACCGAGCCAGCCGACCTTAAAAAACTGACTAAGGAACGCCGCTGCATATTCCACCGCCCCCCCCGGATGCAGAACAGACTCAAAGAAGAAGTCCCACCCCCGGTAAAACGCCGGAAAGCCCAATATAAGCCCGCCGCCGGTGTAGATGAGTCTGAGGTCTACCACCAACCACAGGTAGAGGTAAAACAGCACAAAAAACAAAAGACCTTCCCCCAGTCTCCCAAACCTTGCAATCAGCGACCTTTCACCTTGCCCTAACGCCATCTTCCTAACACCTGCACTATTCATACCCCCTCAGCAAAAAGGCAATTCTACCAATCCCCCCAACAAAACTCCACCCCCTATCCGGCCTCCTTCGCTCAATACAATCGCGGCTGCAAATCCCGCCCGGAGGGCTAGGCCCGCCCGTAACGCCGGAAGCCATCTTCCTGGGAGCCCTTGCGGACCTACGGACTGACTGACTACATTTTTTTGTAATTTTTTCTTGACAATAGACGGATGACGGTTGTAATATAGAGTCGGCTGAGAGAAAACAGCCGTTTACCTGAAGTCACTGAGATTTCAGACGTTTCACTCCAAACCGCGAGTTTGTGATTGATGGAACGTTTGGAAGGCTCGGTGCTTTCTGTTTCGGCATACGCCGCAGAGAGCACCGCTGCTTTTTACAGCAGCGGCTTTGCGCTGTGTCTGCAGAGGGCATCGTCGGCCTTCACGTCCATCAAGGGCTCTCGCGGGCCTGGAGTGAGCGTGATTGGTTTGGCGGTGCCCTTATTTAGTGCGCACTTCTACAATCGCCGGATAAGGAGTATCGAGGTGTGAAATTGTCTGTAGGTAACGGCCTTGTGAAAAATTTTTTGAAAATCTACGGAACACTTTGGCCCTCTGCTGCATCCTTATAGGTGAGCTTGACTACGGCGGCGCCCTACATAGCTTCGCCGCTGGTTGAAAACCTAAAAAAGGCAAAAGAAGATGGCGAGGACACACCTCAATCAAACCGGGAAAACAGTTGCGGAAAAGGTGCGCAACTGATATAATAGTTGTATATTGGGATTATTTTGAAAGGATGGGATTATGCGAGTTTTAATGATGGGGATAGCGGGTGTAGTGGTGCTGTGCCTCTCGGCTGGGCCGGCCGGGGCGGTGGTTGATTTCAACGATGGGGGGCACCATGTGATCGACTATGTTATTGATGACCACGTCAATCTCGACTATGACCTGCCAGCGACAGGAACAAGCGTAGACGTTGTTACAGGCGGCTCGATTACAGGTTCACTTACGGCATACGGCATAAGCACCGTTGCGATGTTCGACGGAACCGCAGGTGCGGTGGAAATGTGGGGCCAAAGCAGCTTCACGATGTATGACGGAACCACCAACGCCGTACTGGCAAACATCGACAGCACGGTCGAGATACTGGACGGTGAAATCGTCGATGATATCCAAATCACAGATAATGTCTGCGCCCGGATTGACGGAGGCTCGATCGGCAACTGGATTGTTGTTGCGTGGGACAGCACCCTTTGGATGTCG
This sequence comes from uncultured Pirellulales bacterium, assembly GCA_964514115.1. GTDB lineage: Bacteria > Planctomycetota > Phycisphaerae > Sedimentisphaerales > Anaerobacaceae > CAZEPI01. Next base: position 52,457 of record CAZEPI010000015.1, read on the forward strand.
GGAGGGAGCGTCGCAGCAGGTTTTTCACTGCTCAACAGCGGACTATTGACTCTGGAAGGTGGGAGCTTCACGGTCAACGGGTATAGTGTCGGCTACGGGGATTTTGCAAGCACCTACGCCACGCCCGGCATCGACGGCTCCGGCTACTCATACCTGAGTGGCACGGTTACAGGAATCTTCGACAACGGCGACCTCCTTAATAACGACTTTATCCTTTACCACAGCGCCGACATAACATTCGTCCCCGAGCCGGGGACAATTCTATTGTTCGGTTTAGGCACACTCGTAATACGCAATACGCTTAATCAAGACGAAAGGACTTGAAATTTTTGTGTGTATTCGGTATAATACATATATTCGAGAATATTCTGAAAGGATGGGAAAATGCGAGCGCTAATAATGGGGGTAGCGGGAGCGTGTGTATTCGGGCAGGGCGGCGTTGCCCGCCTATTCCGAATCGGTCATAATCCAAACCTTAAGAGAAAGCAGCAAATTATGAAAGGAGAGAAAATGAGAAGAGTAATTTTGACAATTTTGATACTATTGTTTTTTGGGGCTTGCTCCGTATGGGCTGAAGATATCACTTTCACCACAAGCGGGACTATCGACGATAACGACATCTACGACAATGTATATGTCGAAAACGATGGAACGGTAGTCGATATGACCGGCGGGTTGATAGATATCTTGTGGCTTTATGACAGCAGTATATTCAACATGTCCGGCGGAAATATTACAGGTGGTATCGATGCCCTCGGGTCAAGTTATTTTGAGATGGTCAATGGAACTATAAATGTAAACTCCACGATAGTCCTTTACGGCGATGGAGGCTACTTTTCAGGTGGAAATGTCGCAGCAAATGGATTAAAAACAGGTTCTCTTTCAACGACCCAAATTGAAGGAGGGATATTGTCTTTCGACACCTTCGATATTAACGGAGACCTTACAATAAATGGAGGTGCGGTAGATGTCGATGGAATATTTTACACCCATGGGAGTACGATTGAAATTTTTGAAGGTTCGCTAACAGTTTATGACCTATGGTTTGACGAATATAGCACAATGAATATTTACGGAAGAGACTTCAATTACGACTCTGTTCAGAAAATCCTTACAGGTTATTTGCTTGATGACAGTTATTTCAGTATTGGTGGGGTAGATCAATGGGAATATGAGCAGTTTAATTTGATACCCGAACCAGCAACGTTGCTGCTGTTGGGTTTGGGCGGATTGCTTCTCAGAAAGTGCCCTCCTTGTTGCTAAAGCTATGAATGGCGACGAGCAAGAACATATCAAGCAGAAAATCTCTATTTAAGGAGGAATAGGATGCTTACAAAAAAATCCATCGTGGTTCTGGTTATCTGTCTTTTTTTCATCGCCCATGCCGGTATGGCTGTAATGTGCGCCCGGCTGAAGAGCGTCTCTGCCGGCGAGGACCACACGCTCGCTCTTATGGATGACAATACCTTGTGGGCTTGTGGGGGGAGTCCCGATAATCATAACCAGTTGGGGCTTGATGGCGCTTATAACGTCCTGTCTCTACAACAGGTGCTCGGAGAAGACGGCGTCGGTTTTTTGCAGAACGTTGCTACTTACGACGCCGGCTGGTTCCATTCATTGGCAGCAGATGCAAATGGAACTCTTTGGTCCTGGGGTACTGATGATTTTGGCCAGCTTGGGAATGGCCCAAACGAAGGCAACTGGGATGTGCCGCAGAAAGTTCATGGTGTTAATGACATTGGCTATCTCAGTGATGCGGTCGAGATTGTCTATGTGTCGGCAGGGCGCAGCGGCGTACACTCCCTCGTTGTCGATGTGAATGGCTATGTTTATGCATGGGGTAATAACCCCAGCGGCGAGTGCGGCATTGGTTCAACTGGTGGTAGTTTGCAGACACCGTTTTTAGTTCTGGATGATGATCCGGAAACAGAGGGTATGTACTTGGGTGATATCGCTTATATAATTGCGGTTGATGCTGGTGTTGAGCACTCGCTTGCATTAGATGATGAGGGATATGTATGGGAATGGGGTGGAAATAACGGGTATCCATATCCACAAAAAGTGCCAGGTGCCGGAGGCCAAGGATTTCTCAGGTACATTGTTGGCATTTCAACTTGCTACCACAGCGTAGCCGTTGACAGCAACGGCTTTGTCTATGAATGGGGATATGGCAATCCATATAAAGTTGCCGATGGTGAAATGAATACTGCCTCCGACTACCTCGAAGATATTGTCGAAGTCAGTGCAGGAAGCGGCTATTCGATGGCCCGAACGAGTGACGGGCACGTGCTCGAATGGAGTTCCAGTGGAAGTCCCAAATATGTGGAAGACGGCGAGATGCAGACAGAGTCAGGCCTGCTTGAAGGGATTATCTCTATAGGTGCAGGATACTACAATCACAAATTGGCTGTTTGTGAAAATGGCTATGGATGGGCATGGGGCACTAACAACACTTACGGCAAATTTGGTGTCGGAGATGATGACCCTCGCCCCGAGCCGGCGCAGATGCTCTGTGCAGAGGCGTCGAGCTCGATATATCTGACAAAGACCTCAGAAATCCAGGGTAGTGACCCCAATTGTGCGAGACCGTTTATCGGTATGGGCGTCGAGGACAATTATCTGGTCTATGAGATATGCTATGGCAATCCGATAACAAATCCTTCCGACCCCAATTATTACGGCAGCGTTTACGATGTTAATATTATCGACCATTTACCCCTTGAAGTGGATTTCTATTCTGTAACAGGCGGCGGAGTATATGACTCTAACACCCATACCGTTACCTGGACCATAGGGGAGCTTGCACCCGGCGATTCGAATTGTCTCACACTTACGGTCAAGGTCAATGAGTATGCTCGCCCCGGCGGAGAGATATCCAACTTCGTGGAAATGACAGCCGATATGTACTATTCCTACGCCACCGACACGGTCCCGGTTTGCAACTGGGGCAGTGAAATAATTTACGTGGATAAAGATGCCACGGGTTACTGCAACGGAACAAGCTGGGACGACGCCTATACCGATTTACGCGATGCCTTTATAGGTGCCCAGAACCTCGGAGCAGATATAACCGCAATTTGGGTTGCCGCTGGAACATATAAGCCGATTTACGATATGGGAGATGACGATACGTACAAAAACGCATCTTTCGAATTGCCGGAGGATGTCGGCTTATTCGGCCATTTCGGCGGCGTCGGCACCTATGAGACAAGCACAAGCCAGCGCAACTTTGCCGACCCGAACAACGAAACTATTCTTGAAGGCCAAATCGGTCAAAATTATTACGATGCGGTCTATGACGTGGTATCCGCTCAAGATATTGAAGATTCGATTCTTGACGGATTCACAATAAAAGGCGGTTATAACGGCGCCGGCGTATTCCTCGACAATGCCGATGTCGCGATAGTGAACTGCAAACTGAAAAGTAACTACTACGATGGCATCTCAGCTATCAACTGCTCTTATCCGGATATCCACAACTGCATTTTTGCCGGGGACAACTGGTCTTGGTATGGGCTTGAGATGCAATCCGGCTCGTCCGCGAATATTACCAACACGGTTTTCAAGAACCACGCCGCCTACGCAATCCAGGGCATCGGCGGCATCTTAGTCCTGGAAGAATGCTCCATCGAGAACAACAATGATGCAATCTATATCGTTGATGTAAACGCAACTCTAAGCGATTGTTTCGTCCGGAAGTCCGGCGATTCAGGGATATTGGGTGGTAACTCCGACGTTGTCGTCCAGCACAGCATAATCGAGGATTCCCAGTACAACGGAATCACGCTATGGAATTCGAGCAGTCTTGATTTGACAGCCAGTGTCGTCAGATACAGCGGCGGGCACGGTGTATCAACTGAGCAGAACAGCCAAACTGTCATTAAGAATTGCTGGATTCACGACAACGGTCTCGCCTACGGTGCCTCGGGCATCTACCTTGACCGGCCCGTCGAAGGGCCATTGCTGAGCAATAACACGATATGCTCCAACTCAAGCTACGGGGTGGAAATGTCCGAAAACGGCGGAGAGCCGAACATCATCAACTGCATCATTTATGCAAATGACAGTGACGACCTCTACCGGGAAAATGGCGATTTCGATACTGTCAATTACTGCAACCTTCAGAACCCGCACCCAGGAACGGACAACAAAACCGGCAGTCCGGGATTCATAAATCCGAGCGACCCGAACGATTTTCATATCGATGAGACCTCACAGTGCAAGGATGCAGGCGACCCCAACGGCGACTACGACGATGAAACCGATATTGACGGCGAAGGCCGTATCCAATATGGCAGGGTAGATATGGGCGCTGATGAATACTATTGGCCGAAAGCAGATTACAACAAAGATGAGATAGCGAACTTCTTTGATTTTGCCGTCCTCGCCGCCCCGTGGCGAACGGAGGACGCGGATATCAACCTTATAGCCCCTGATGAGATTGACACGGACGATTTGGCCGCCTTCTGCGACGATTGGCTCTGGGTCGCGCCCTGGTCCGACGGCTGGATGATGGCTATGGGCGGAGGGTTCGGCCTTGAGGGTATGAGCCTGACGGCAGGCACGCTGGCCCTTGATTCGTCCGAGACGGCTTCAGCCGAAAGAGGCGATGCTTTGATGCTGTCTGCCGCCGAGAGTTTCAGAACAAGGCCGCAAAGATTGGCCGCCAAAAGCCAGAAGTTTTATGATATCACTCCCGCTACGACGATTACCGCAAGACAGCAGGCCCTTGCCGCTATGAAGACTGCTCCCGTGGGTATTAAGGAAATCCTCAACTGGCTCGATGAGCAATGGCTCAGCGGCAACCTCGATGAGCGAATGACTGAAGAGCAATACCTCGACTTCAGAACAGCGGTCGAAGAGTCAGCTAAATAAACGTTGAATCCTTACACATCGACACAAGGGCCGGCTGTTACAACCGGCCCTTTCCCGTATCACCTCGTCGGCCCGGAACCCCGGGAATAAAAACAAATACTTGCACGCCGACCAAAGTCAAAATAGAATGTTTGCTTCGTTCAGATAACGGAGAGAATTGATATGTTGGCACGATTGCAGAGTGTAACACTTGAGGGAATTGAGGGGGTAATCTGCGAAGTCGAAGTCGATGTCGCACGAGGCGGCTTTGAAAAGACCCTTGTCGTCGGCCTGCCCGACGCCGCCGTCAAGGAAAGCACCGAACGCGTCAAATCCGCAATAATCAACTCCGGCTATAAATACCCCAAGACCCAGTCCGTCGTGAACCTTGCACCAGCCGACATCAAAAAAGAAGGCCCCGCCTTCGACCTGCCCATCGCGCTGGGCATGCTGCTCGGCTCCGGCACCTTTGCCGGCACCGACCTCAAAGACTATATCGTCGTTGGCGAGCTTGCCCTCGACGGCAGAGTCCGACCTGTCAACGGCATTCTCAGTATGGCAATGACCGCCGCGGCAAACGGCTTTGCCCGTATGCTCGTCCCGCTCGATAACGCAAAAGAGGCCGCCGTCGTTGACAAACTCGAAGTCTATGCCGTCGGCTCCCTCACCCAGGCCGTCGCCTCCCTCTCAGGCCAGCTCCCTCTCGAGACCACCACGATAGATCTCGACCAGCTCTTTCACTCCGTCTCTACATACGAACTTGATTTCGCCGACGTCAAAGGTCAGCAAAGCGTCAAGCGCGCCCTGACTATCGCGGCAGCCAGTGCGCACAACATTATGATGATAGGGCCGCCGGGTGCGGGAAAATCCATGCTCGCTCAGCGTCTGGCTACCATCCTGCCGCCCCTCTCACTCGCCGAGTCCCTTGAAACGACCCGCATTTACTCTTCTGTCGGGCTGCTCGCCCGAGATAAGGCGCTGCTGGCCACCCGCCCGGTGCGTATGCCCCACCACACCGCAAGCGGCCCGGCCCTCGTAGGCGGCGGGACAACGCCGCGGCCCGGCGAGCTGTCCCTCGCGCACTTCGGCATCCTTTTTCTCGATGAGTTCGCAGAATTTCCAAGACACGTCCTTGAGATGATTCGCCAGCCGCTCGAAGACGGCTTCGTCACCGTCTCACGCGCCAAGAAAACCATCCGATTCCCCGCCCGCTTTATGCTCATTGCCGCTATGAACCCCTGCCCCTGCGGCTACTTCGGCACCGACGGGCGACGCTGCAAATGCACCCCCGGCCAGATTGAAAGATACCTCTCTAAAATCTCCGGCCCGCTCATTGACCGCATCGACATCCACATCGACGTCCCCCCAATCACCTTCACCAAGCTCCGCTCCAGAGCCGCCCAGCTCGGCTCCGAGGCAATGAAATCCGACGTCATCAAAGCCCGCCACATCCAGACAGACCGCTTCGGCGACGGCAAACCAACGACCAACGCGACAATGACCCACAAGCAGGTCGAAAAGTTCTGCCCCCTCGACTCCCACTGCGAGATGATACTGAAGCAGGCGATGACCGAGTTCGGCCTTTCCGCCCGCGCCCATGACAAAATCTGCAAGGTCGCTCGGACAATCGCCGACCTCGAAAACTCGCAATCCATCAGGCCTGAACACATCGCTGAAGCCATCTCCTACCGAAAACTCGACCGAAGACTGTGAAGAAAGAACGCAGCCAAGCGTCTGGACCCCGGACGACGACATTGCGGGGTCTGCGGGCCACCTTTCATAAGCCAGTTTGTGATATAGGGTTGCGTTCATTTTACCTATCTTAACCCCCGGTCTGTGTTTTCAAGGAGCATCCCCGCAGGGGTCTCCGCTCCCTTGGGGTCTTGGCCCGCCAGAAACCATGCTGGGCAGGCTGGGCTGTGACTTCAATTGTGAAGCCGACCACTTTTTGAGATGTGGATTCCGTCTTCGCCGGACAAGTAACGCTGATTGACACAGGTTTGGTCAGAAATCCTAAATTCTAATATCCAAGTCCTCCACAGGACACCTTCCGGTGCAAACAAATTCGAAATTCAAATATCAAAGCTTCAAAACAAGCCCGGATTTGGCGGATGAAGTTGTGCAAAGGAGATAAAATTTGTTAGAATAGAACCTCTCGATGCTGTTCAATCTGGTTTTACTGTTTTGATGAGGAGTCTATTCGAAAACAGGTTCGTTATGTGCAGAGGCAGGAGGCATAGAGATGGCGAATAGATGGCGAGAGTTCCTGACGATATTTGGGTGTTTCGGTGTTTTGGTGACCATGTGTGGGTGCGGGGCGGTACATGATGAGCTTATCATTTGCGGGGGTCGGAAGGTTGTGGTACTGGAACTTGATGCGGGTCTTGAAGCGGGCTATCGCAAGGTGTGGAGCTGGACGGCGGGTGGGGACGAGGCTTTGCCGGCCGCACTGAAGGGCAGGTTCGATTCGACGGACGACTGTAAGGGCTCTGGTGATGGGAAATGGGTATTGGTCACATCGTCGGGCGGAGCTGTGGCGCTCATTGAGCGTGAGACAGGGCGGGCGGTATTCTGGGCACGGTGCGTGAATGCACATTCTGCGGAGTTTCTTCCGGGCGGGCGGGTCATCGTGGCATTGTCCACGGGTGAGCGAGGCAATGCGTTGGAGCTTTACGACACATCGATACCGATGAGGGCGTTGTGGCGTGATGAGCTTTTTTCGGGGCACGGGGTCGTATGGGATGGCGATAGGCAGTTGCTGTGGGCGCTTGGCTACGATGAGTTGAGGGCATATGGGCTGGTCGGGTGGGAGACGCAAGCACCTTCGCTTGAGAAGAAGCAGACATTCAAGCTGCCGGATGCAGGTGGGCATGATCTGCAGGCCGTGCCGGACAGTGATGCTCTTGTTCTGACGACGGGCGGGAGCGTGTGGCTTTTCGACAGGGATAAGGGGACATTCAGAGGGCATCCGGAGCTGGCGGGCAGAGAGAACGTGAAGAGCGTGATGGTGCATCTGGTTACGAAACAGACGGTCTATATACAGGCGGAGGAAAGCTGGTGGGCTTACAATGTTCGCTTTTTGAATCCTGCCGAGACGCTTCGTTTTCAGGATGGGCGGCTTTACAAGGCGCGGTGGAACAGGCGTATAGAGTGAGACTTTCAGGAGTGCAGGGGGGAGCAGAGAGTTGAACAGGAGAGCAGGAGAAAGGGGGGGATGGTGGCCGGCGGGCGCGGCGGAGGCGGGTAAACTCCCCTATGGGACAAGCAGGTCAAGTGGTCGCAATGAATTGCGTCGCCATTCTTTCTAAAAATATTTATCTTTTATTTTCGTTCCAATAAGTACAGCCAAAATCAAAACAGCCCCGCCAATAACTATCCAACCCATAGTTCCCATTAAAAGCATGTCAGGCCTCCTTTTGCACCGAACAATGATTATACAATTTTATACGCCTCTGGCGTACTGTATAAAACGGGAAAGGCAGACTGTATCTGCCAACCACTAAGTTTCTATTAGATATTGAACTGAGCCCCATGAGGCCATATTTCTGACTCCGGGCGATCAAACTGAAGAAACTCAACTGGGGCACCATTAACAACAATGAAAGCAATTG
>CAZEPI010000016.1:0-58051 GCA_964514115.1 uncultured Pirellulales bacterium
ACGGTCAGCCTGGTGAGGTGTTTATCACTATGGCCAAGGAGGGCAGCACCGTCGGTGGCCTTATGGACGTAATCGGAACCTGCACCTCGATGGCGCTTCAGTACGGCGTGCCCTTAGTCACCCTGGTCGATAAGTTCCGCCACGCCCGCTTCGAGCCGTCGGGGATGACCTCAAACCGCGATATCCCCTTTGCAAAAAGTCTCATAGACTACATCTTCTGCTGGCTTGGCTGTCAGTTCTTACCGGGTTATGCCGAAGCCAATACCCCAGACCGCGGCACTACCACAGAGAACAAAAATGTAACCACTGCAAGACAGGTCGTCGAAAAGACCAAAGAGCTGGCCCAGAAGGTAGCCGAGGTACGAGCCGAGAGCAAAACCACCGATGATAGCTCCGATGAAGATGATATCGACGCAGGCGAAAGCGACCTCAAACCGCCCCGAAAGCTGCGGATTAAGGAAATTTCCGCCTCCGCCAAGGACCGTCTGGGCGGTATTGCAAGTCGGCTAAGCGCTCTTGTTGGCTCTCCCGTCAGCGATACCAACGAAGACGGCCTCGCCAGCCAAGCCGCCGCTATGCAGCAGTTCAACGAGAAATTCGGCCAGTTTCAGGATGATGCCCCCGCCTGCGACGTCTGCGGCGCCATTACCGTTAGAAACGGCACCTGCTACAAGTGCTTCAACTGCGGTAACTCCATGGGCTGCTCCTGACAATTGATTATTTCACCCCGCCGCCCATCGACATACAAATCACCACCGTCGTAGCGTAGCGAAGATCCCGGCAATCTGTAGACCGGGACCCAGAACTAAATATCATTGCCCAAGGCCCTCAAATGCTCGTAGTCCTTTCGATTAGTCTTTAGGACTACGAGCTCGTCATTATCTTTTCCCTTTTACCTTTTTCCTTCTCACTTTTTACTTCGTCTTCTGTCGATCTGCGTTAATCAGTGTCTAAAAATCCTCCGGGCCCGTGGACGAAGGCCGAAAAGTCCGTAAAAGACCAAGCTCCAAAAACCCGTCGGCTTCACAAATGAACCCCTCCGCGTTCTCCGCGGTGAAACTTTCCTAACCTTCGTGCCAATTCGTGTTGGTTCGTGGTTCCTTCTTTTTGTGTCTTTGTGTCTTGGTGGCTTAGTGGCAAAAAAAATCTCTGCTTGCCACGGCGTAGCCCTCCGGCCGAAGGAGGATGGCGAAGGAGAAAGCGGGTATCGGTCAGTTTGAGGTATTAGTTGTCGGCTGAAAGCTTAATCACCGTCGCACCGGGCAGCTTGGCGTTGATTATCGCCGTTGCCAGGTTAATCCATTTTCTGCAGCCGTCCAGCACAACACTGTCACTGCTCGCAACGACTCTGTTGGTCTTTATAAGTCTCGCATCCGGGCTTATGACAAGCTCGACCTCCCAGTCCCATTTGTTTTCCTCCGCCAGTCCGCCGATAAGGGTTTTTAGTCGTCCGCTGTTTGATACGGGGCTGTCCAAAAGCCACAGGGCCTTGACGGGCCCGAGCTCGGAAAGAAACCGGCCGATAAGCCGAACCGCGGGTATTGTCTCGCTCACTTTTCGGTATGTGCCGTGTACGCTCGCAAGGTCGCGGTAACACCCGTCCCTGCCCTTGAAAATCAGCCCGCCGCTCATCGCCGCCTCGATTGTTATCAGAACATTGTACCCGTCAATAGCGAGCGGGCTCTGCGCAACTTCACTGACGGGCACCTCGCGGCCTTTGCGCAACTCAAGCTGCTGGGCCGAACACGCCGACCGCATAACCGCCAGCCGCTGCCTCTCCCTTAGTGAAAACCTGTCACCCACTAATTTCAATGCGCTTTTCTCGGCGTACCCTTTTGTCAGCAGCAGTGAAAAGTCACTTACCGCCTGCCTCAGCACAGCAATATTTGCCTCGGCGAACAGTGCTGCGTCAGCCGGATGTGCTCCCCTGTGTCTCCTTGTATCAGGCATTTGTATTGCTCTTGCAGGCCTTTTGCTCTGCGCGTTCTTCGGCTACTTATCTGTTTCCTGAAGTTGCTTTCTCATCTCGATTGTCTTCAGCGTCGTCAAAAGGAATTCCACCTGCTCTCTCAGATTTTGCTCTGAGAAAAACACAATGCTTTTCCTAAGCTCATTCACTGCCTCGTCATAAAGCCCCTGAAACTCCAGCGCCCTTGCCAGACTGTCATGGTTATCTACGTAGTAGGGGTCTACCTGAATGGCTTTTCTGAAGTATTCGGCGGCCTTGCGAAACTCGCCGGTCTCGGCGAAGATGTTCCCAAGCCGCGTTAACGTTTCGAGAGACCCGGGATCCTTGTTCAACTGCTCTTCGAATCCACTTATGGCCTGGACAAAATGGTTGTTTGCTTCGTCGTGTCTGTTCACCCCGCGAAGAGTGATGGCAAGGTTGTAGTGTATGGCTGCGACATTGAGCTTTATCTTCTGAGTTTCGTTGTAGGCAATGGCGCCGCTCAGCGCCTCGGCCGCCTGCTCGGTTTTTCCCATTTTGAGCAGCAGCATGCCGATTTCGTTTAGTGAGACGACCGACATTGCAGGATCGAGTTCAATGATTTTTCTGTATTTTGAGATGGCTTTGGCAAACTTGCCCTGCTCTTTTAGTTCGGCGGCTTCGCTATTATAGACTTCAGCGAGGGCGTATATTTCCCGCCGCTTCGCCACGGCCGCGAGAAGATTATCGACGGGAGCATAGTCGTCAGTCAAAATCATGTGCCCCGATTTCTCTACCAGAGTCTCGATGTCCGTGTCGGTAAGGGGCCAAAGGTCGAGCTTTGCCACAATCGGCTGGGAGCGGATTTTCTCTATGTCGATTTGCCTTTTGGATGCAATTATGACGAATGTGCTCCGAAACGCCGTCGGGTGGGATTCACAGATCACGTAGACATGGGCAAACGTCTGACGAACAGTATTGACGAAAGCGCCGGCGAACCGGCCGACCTCATAGGAGTCTATCAATTCTACCATATAGACACCGGTCTCTGAAAGCACCTCATAGATCTGGTCGTTAAACTGTTTCGTTGTGAGCTGGTACGGGATGGACAGGTCATTCAGAGCGTCTTCGTAGATGAAGTCATAGCGTCTTACATTCTCGCCGATTTGTTGTTGGTGTATTAGCTGGGTGATGTGGTTGCGAGCATCCATTGTGAGTATCTCAATGGGGGTATCCCTTTGCAGGCCGAAGGCGGCGAATGCGGCTTCGGTTACTCCCGGGTCGATCTCGGCGACGTCAACACGGCTGTTCGGCCACATCTTTGTGAGGTAGCGCGGAAAGACGAATCCGCCGCCGCCGATTACCAAGGCCGCGATGTCCCTCTGGGTTTCTGCCAGCGAATGTGTGACTGCCGCGTGGATTTGCTCGTACGAGTACTGAAGGTCGGTGATATCACCCATCACTATGATGCTGTGGGTCAGCCGGTCCTGGATGAAGGACCTCACATCGGGCTGTGCGGATTCCTGTCTGACCGAGACATAGCAATAAGGAGTTTCATCCTCATAGATAGTTCGTGGGTTTGCTTTTCCTTGTAATGCAACTGCTGCGGCAAGATTTTGGGCCCATGACGCCGACACGTTGGCAATTACAATCAGTAGCAGCAGGACGAGTCCCCAGCCATACATACCCCACAATCTCGGCCCATACAGAATGGCGGCCAGCAGCAGGATTGCCGCGATGGCCCAGATAAGTGGCCGTGTACCCATGGCTGCGATGAGATAGAAGCCGGCCAGAAACGTCCCCGCAATGCTTCCGGCTGCGCCCCAGGCATAAATATCGCCCACCGTTCTGCCCGTCGGCAGCCCTCTTTCAAGCGCCCTCTTTGCCACGATTGGACTTATCGACCCGAGCAGTACACTGGGCGTTAGAAACATCACGGCAACGTAAGCCCCGGCCTGCAGCGGAAGCGCCAGATGCCAGAAAACCTTCCAATTGGAAAGAAGATTACTCAGTATTATCACCGCCACGCAAGTCACCGAACACATTGCCAACAGCAAGGCCAGTGCTTTGGTTGCATCGAACCGGTCGGCGATGCGCCCTCCGATATAGTATCCTATGGTGATGCCGGTCAGGACGACGCCGATTACCGAAGTCCACGTGTAAAGGGACGAGCCAAGCTGTCGAGCTATGAGCCGGCCGGCGACGAGCTCAAGGGCCATTATGCACGCACTCGATACAAAGACAGTGACAGCAGGCCCCGCCATTAGCGCAAAACCTTTAGATTTGCCCATTATGATTTCTCCTAAGTTAGCTTTTGGAGAGTATATCAGAGCCCACGGATATACTCAAGCAGTTTGGGGTGATTGCATTTGGGCGTTGGGCGTATCTTGGCCCCTCCCTGCTGATGTTGGGATACCGCGCACGGAAAATCAGCACGAGCGACTCATTTCTCTTTCGCGTCAGGCATGCTCGCCTTGAGCTCTTCGCGCAGTCTGATGAGCCGTCGGGTGATGTTGTCCCGCCCGTGCTGTTGCATGAAATTGATGCTCGCTTCAAGCCGGCTGAACGCCTGGTCGTAGTGTCCCTGTGTGGCGAGCAGGTGAGGCAAGGCGAAGTGACTTTCGGCTCGAGAGGGCTCCAGTTCGATAACACGGCGGTAGTGTGTTATTGCTTCGTCGAGTTGGCCCGTCTCGGCCAGGGCCTTGGCTAAGCGCAAAACCACATCAACGTTATCCGGCCTGCGTTTGAAATTCTCCCGCAGACCCGCCATAGCGGCAAGAAAGTAGCCAGCGGCGTCTGCATCCCTGCCAAGCTGTTTCAGCACCGAAGCCATATTGTAACAAACCGCTGTTACGTTTGTCTTCCCGGCCGATTGCTGATTATAGTCCAGGGCCTTGCGAAAAGCGGCTGCTGCTTCGGTCATTTGCCCCTGTTCTGCGAGCGCCTGGCCCATCTGGTTATAGGCGGCTGCTGTTATGCCCGGGAATACCTGCATCGCCTTTTCGTACGTAGGCGTGCTCAGGTCCCATCTATTTTGTCTTGCCAGCGTGTTGGCCTGTCGTAGATACCTCGATGCAGCAGATTCATTGGCTCTTTCCAGTGCTGTCGATGCGAGTAGATGTTCGACCGGAGCATAGTCATCGGTGAGAGTGACCGCCGTGGGCCTCTCTTGCAGGGCGACGACCGCATCGGCGTCCAGCAGCCACAAATCAACATCGGGATTCAGGTACCGGGTATCGATTTGCTTTACGGCTGTCGGTTGTTTGCTTGCAACGACGACAAAGTTGCTGATGCTGCCCGGCGGAACCTTCTTTGTGAAAACGTAGACAAAAGGGAACGTCTGTTGAATGGTCTTGACAAAGCTGGGCAGGAACCGTCCGTTGTCGTAGCTGTCTATCAGGTTTACCAGATACGCACCGTCCTCGGTGAGTATCGCAGAAATCTTGTCGCTGAACTCTTTAGTAACGAGCTGGTAGGGAACCGCCACGTCGTTGAATGCGTCCCCATAGACAAAGTCATATTGTGGTATCTTTTCACCCTGCTTTTTCCTTCTAAGAAGTTGGTCAACGTAGTGTCGTGCGTCCATATTGAAGGTGTTGATTGGGCTGTCTTGTTCAAGCCCGAATGCCTTGATTGCGGCTTCGGTGACGCCCGGGTCGATTTCGGCAACATCGACCCTGCTTTGCGGCCAGACATCGAGCACGTATCGCGGAAATACGTATCCCCCGCCGCCTATCGCAAGTACCGACAGCCTCTCCCTATCCGCCGCGAGCAGCTCCGTTATCCCGGCGTATATGTGCGAGTAGAACAGCCGAAGGTCCCGAATGTTGCCCATTACTATCCTGCTGTGGTTTTCGATGTTGTCCTGCATGAACTGACGCTCGTCGGGGTCTTGGGAGGCCTGTTTGACGGCAATGTAAGAGTACTGGCTTTCCGTCTCATAGAGAATCTTAGGGTCCGGCTCCTCTCGAAGCTTCAGAACCAACGCTGTGCTCTCGGCCCACCGGCAGGGCAGCAGCGCAAGACCCAACAGAACGAGAAAGACCGCAGCCCACCCGCAGGTGACGATTTGCTTGGGCCCGTAGAGCACCGTCAGAAGCGTCAGCGCTGCCGCTACGGCCCAAATGGTCTTTACAGTGCCGACGGCGGCGATGAGCCAGAAGCCGGCGAGAAATGTCCCTGCGATGCTGCCGGCGGCTGCCCAGGCGTATATGTCACCGACGGTTCTGCCTTTGGCCAGCCGGGCGTCGAGCGCCCTTTTCGCCACCACCGGTGTAATGGTACCGAGCAACATCGAGGGGATGAAAAACAGCAGCGCCACGTGCAGGGACACTTTCGCGGGAAGCGTCAAATCCCAAAGCTCCAGCGTGTCTGCCGTCGGATTGTCCAGAATGACAACTGTGACACAGGCGGCGGCGGACAGGGCCAGCAGGACAGGCAGCGTCTTTTGTGCAGCGAAGGCGTCCGCGAGCCGACCGCCAAAATAATTGCCGATAGTAATCCCGGCAAGAACCACCCCTATAACAGCCGTCCACGTGTAAACCGAAGCACCCACCTGCCGCGCAAAGAGCCGACCCGCAGCCAACTCAAGTATCATTACACAACAGCTTGACAGAAAAACAGTCCCGCAAGGGACGAAAATCGGCAGGAAGTGCTGCGGTTTGTGCCTGGGTTTTGTGTCGTTCGATTGCATCTCTGCAAAGTATAGCAGCGGCAACGGCTCCCAACAACCCAATTCAAAATGCGTCACGCTGCTGTTGTGATTGAACAGCGGCAGACAAAAGCCCGACAGGTTTATTGGTTGGGGCCTTGCCTTTGCGTCTCGACCAGCTCAAGGAGATTCTGAAGGTCGGTTACCCCCTCAGTGTTGTCTGTTTGCCAGATAAGCTCGATGCCTTTTCTAATTGCATTCTCCGCCTGGTTGTAGCGCTGCTGTGCCAGGAGGTTCTGAGCCAGTGACAGATGGATTCTGACATCGTATGGGCTCATCTGAGCGGCCTGCTCGAGGTATTCATCTGCCTGCTCGCGCTTTCCCAGTTCCGCAAGGGCCAGGCCCATCCCGAAGACCGAATCGACGAGGTGTGGATTTATCGAAAGCTCCATCTGAAACTCTTCCGCGGCCTTTCGTAGGTTTAGCTCGGCCT
Organism: uncultured Pirellulales bacterium; assembly: GCA_964514115.1. Lineage (GTDB taxonomy): Bacteria > Planctomycetota > Phycisphaerae > Sedimentisphaerales > Anaerobacaceae > CAZEPI01. The sequence goes on from CAZEPI010000016.1 coordinate 7,072, forward strand.
GCAAATCTCTCCCGAATGCCTTTAGAATAAGACCGAGATGAAGTCGGCAATTTGGGATGGTCACGCGAATTTCCGCCTGTTCGTTGTAGACGATTGCTTGCTGAAATGCTTCAGCGGCCTCACGAAGTTTTACCTGCTGCTCAAGCATCAAGCCCACCTGCTCATAAACCATTGTCGAATGGGCGGGGTCGATATCGATCATTCGGAGGTACTGAACGATGCTCTGGTCTATTTTGCCGGCATCCCTGAGCTGTTCTGCTTTGTTTCTGAATTTGGCGGCGAGGAAGTCTGTTGTGCTTCGGCGAACGACCGGTACGAGAAGGTTCTCTACCGGGGCGTAATCGTCGGTCAGAATGATGTCGTCGGCCTTTGCTATCACCATCCGTATCTGCTCTTCACTGAGTACCCATATACCTGGGTCGTTAGGCCATATCTCGCGCCGTATCTTGTCAAGGGATAGCTTTTTCTTCGATGCGATGACCACAAACGTGTTTCGTGATTTGCGCGGAGCAAGCTGAGTCACAACGTGCACATCGGCAAACGTTTGCCTCAGAGTGTTGAGGACCGCACCGAGGAATTTGCCGCTCTCGAAAACATCGAGCAGATTCATCATATAGAGACCGTCGTCCGAGAGAATCTGCGCTATCTTGTCGTTGAACTGCTTGGTGACAAGCTGGTAGGGCACGGAGTAGTCGTTAATCGCGTCCTCGTAGATGAAGTCGTACTTGAACCCGCCCTTGCCGTCCGAGGATTCTTGGAGCAGTTGGTCAACATAATTCCTTGCGTCCAGATTAATGGTGTTGATGGGGCTATTCTTTTCAAGCCCGAATGCCTCTATGGCCGCCCTGGTGACACCAGGGTCTATCTCGGCTACATCGACGCGGCTGTTCGGGTAGTTGGCCACGATGTACCTTGGATAGACATAGCCGCCCCCGCCGATTGTCAACGTCGCAATGCCGGACTTGTCCCGGCTGTACTCTTCCGTCAGCGCCGCGTAAACGCGCGTGTAGAAATACTGGAGGTTGTTGATATCCCCCATGACGATTTCGCTGTGGACAAGTTTGTCTTGGATAAACTTGCGTTTGTCGGGCAGTTTTGAGATGCGTTTCACAGTCACGTAGCAGTATTCTGTTTCGTCTTTGTAGATGATTTCAGTATCAGGTGTGGGTCTAAGCGCGAGGGTAGGCCCGGCCTGAGCCGCCCAGCCGAAAGGGGCCACCGCGATTGTCATAAAGCAGGCCAGGACTGCAAGCCAGACGTAGTGCAGCCGAAGGGTCGGTCTGTAAATGATGCCCATTATCAGCAGGAGCACGCCGACGGTCCAAACGACGTTAATGCTGCCCATTGCAGGAATCAGGTAGAATCCTGCAGCGAGGGTCCCGGCTATGCTGCCGGCTGCGCCACAGGCGTAGATGTCGCCAACGGTTCTGCCCTTTGGCAGTCCCTGGTCGAGGGCGAGCTTGGCCACTACGGGGCTTATTGTCCCAAGCAGTGTCGAAGGAACCAGGAATACGATGCAAACGTGGAGAAAGATTCGCACGGGCCAGCTCAAGTCCCACAGAAGCCCCTGTTCTGTGAGCAGATTGTGGATGACCACTACGGCGGTGCAGGCAATGGATGAGGCGGTGAAGATTGCAGCCAGCGAGTCCCTGGCTGGATATTTGTCTGCTATACGCCCTCCAAGGTAATTCCCGATGGTTATCCCGGCCAGCACAACACCAATGACCGATGTCCATGTGTATAGCGACGAGCCGAGTTCACGAGCGATGAGTCGACCGGCAACGAGTTCCAGCATCATTATGAAAGCGCTGGAAAGAAACACCGTAGCAGCCGGAGCAAATAGAAACCGAACGCTTTGCTGCTTCGCCATATCAAAATCCTGCGAATCATAAACTCGGATATTATAGAGTGAGGTGTTGGTGCTGGCAAGGTGCCTCTGGTGCCGGATTGCTGCTCGGTGGCTGAAAAACGAATTGACAGACAAGGGCTTTGCTCCTACGATTGCGGTTCAGCGGGCCAAAGTGTTAAGGTGACGGATGGCAAGTCATAATCTGGCAACGGTCGTAGTCGGCGACCTCGAGATTATCGGTTACTCGGTGGCAGGCGAAGAAACGGTAGTTGCCGTGCCGCAACTGGACGTCTGCTTCGATATCGGCAAGGCGCCGAATCAGATAATTTCCATTAAGCATGTCTTGCTGACGCACGGCCACATGGACCATGCAGCCGGCTTTGCGTACTATCTGTCTCACCGCAAGTTCTGCGGCCAGTCGCCCGGGACCATCCTTGCACCGGCGAAGCTTGTCTCTCCCATAAAGCAGATACTCACGGCGTGGGGCCGCCTTGACGGCACGGTTATCCCGGCAAACCTCGTGGGCGTAGAGCCGGGCGATGAATACCAAATCAAGCCGAACCTCTTTGCAAGGGCCTTTCCAACCAAGCACAGCAAAGGGTCTGTCGGCTATACCATTATTGAGAAGAGAAAGAAGCTAAAACCCGAATACAGACAGCTTACGAGCAGGCAAATCGTTGAGCTAAAGAAACAGGGAGTTGAAATCGACTCTCCGCTCGAGATTCCGCTCGTGACGTATCTCGGCGATACCCAGTACGTTGACTTTTCGCAGTTGCACTACATTACCAATAGCAGGATATTGATAGCGGAGTGCACATTCTACGTGGCCGAGCACACCGGCCGGGCAGAGGCCGGTAAGCATATGCACATCAACGAGTTCGCCGCCCTTATCGAAAAACTTCAAAACGAGCATATAATTATCACGCACGCGACACAGCGAACCCCTATACGCGAGATTCGCAGGATACTTAAGGACGCGCTTTCACCGGCCAAATTCGAGAGAATCATTTTGCTGATGGACAGAAAGCACGGCGGCAACAGCCGCTCAAATTGAATCTATCTCTCAAGGTAGGGCTGGTGCGCCTGGTAGAGCGCGAGGCGTCCCCGGATTTGCTCGGCTAAGCGGCCTCGACGAGCACTCTCAGCCATTTCAACGGCCCTGGCGGCTATCTCCTGCGCTTCGGCAAATCGGCCTGCCGATGCGTAGGCAGCAGCCAGGCAATCCAACGATTGGATGTCATCATAATTCGTTGATTGACAGGCAAGTTCAGCAAGGCGAATGGCTAAAGCGGGGTTGCGGTAGCTGGGATTGTCGTAAGTTGCCAGGAACCACGCAAAGTCCCTCGCTGCGTCAGCGCGAAGAGGTTTTGTTAGGATATTCTCTGCGAGGTATTTGACGGCGTCGCCGAGTTTCTGTTGGGCCGCGAGCGTATTTGCAAGACCGCCGTAGGCCAGGGCCTTGGCGAGCAGGGGGACAGCCAAATCGTCCGTTCCCTGCTCGGCGTAGGCGCGAGCAAGGTGCCCGACAGGCGCCATAAACCGCGGCTCTATCTCGAGCGCCCTTTTGAAGTGCAGTATGGCTACCTCTAACGGGCCGTCGGCCAAAAATGTCTGACCGTAAATGTCGTGCGCGACATAGTTGTTCGGTGCGACTTCAATGGTATGGCCGAATAAAGTCCGGTTGTTCTGCCAGTAGCCCACCTGTTTGCGCGTACACAGAATTAACACGGCAAACAGGCCGACGGCCAGTATCGTCGGTATGAGCTTCTTGGCTTGCAGCCGTTGCAAAGATTCATCGAGGGCCCAGGCGACAATAATGAGAATCCCTATCGACGGAATATAAGTATATCTGTCCGCCATTGCCTGGACGCCGACCTGAACGATGCCGATAACAGGAATCAGTGTCCCTATGTACCATAGCCATCCGACCGCCAGATATTTGTGTCGTCGCCCAAGCCGAAACACAACAATAGAGACTGCAATAACGATTAGCAGCGCTATGTTGAAATCCAGTTTTGTTGCTTCGTTGTGGAGGTACGGAATTGCCAGTTTCACCGGATAGAACATCTTGCCGATGTAGGCGACATACGAGCGAATGCCGCTTCCCAGCCGGACGTCAATAGGCAAATACATTCCGAATTTCATTGCGCCGGCGCCTCGCTGCACCAAAAAGGTTATCACGCTGGAAATTGCAGCCGCGGCGAAAAACGGTATCTTTTCGATGATTAGCTTACCAATCGCCATTCTTCTTGCAGGAGTACGGCCCGGTTGTTGCTGCTGACTTTGCTCGGTTTGTTCCGGAGCCGGTGCAAACCGCTGCAACGGCCAATAGTCCAGCAACAGCAAAGCGAACGGCAGGGTGACCAGCATTGGTTTTGCCAATAGTCCGAGACACAAACAGACAAATACCACCAGATATCGGGCAACAGACGGCCGTTCGCTGTACCGCACATACGCCAACAGCGTCAGCATCCAGAACAGCGCGCTTAGTACGTCCTTTCGCTCTGCCACCCAGGCGACCGATTCGACGTGCACAGGATGCAAAGCAAAGACGGCTGCCACCAGCCAGCTTGGCCAGACCGCCCCGGTCATCCGGTATAGCACATAGAACAAAAGCACTGTGCTAAGAGTGTGAAACAGAACGTTGACTAAATGATGAGCGGCGGGATTCAGGCCGAACAGCTCACAGTCTAAGATATGACTTACCCACGTCAAAGGATGCCAGTTCGCCGCGTGCGACTCGCTAAACGCCCATTTCAGTGATTTCAAACTGATGCCCTGATTGACGTGTTCGTTGTCGGTTACATAATCATCATCGTCGTAGAGCAGAAAGCCGTTTTTGCGGACCGGCTCGTAGGCGGCCAATGTAGCTGCCGCCAAAACAAGGCAAATCAGTGCCATTCTTAGTCGGTGTGATTTTTTCGTATTCACCTGAAACGGCCTTTCGGAATCGCAATAGGTCTTCAGTTGTTTTGTGTTTGGTCGTCCGGCTGTGCGCTGCTGTATTGGCTCAATCGCACGGCGATGTCGTCTGCCAGTTCGTTCTTGCCCATTCTTCTGGCCATCTCAATTGCCGATTTAGCCGTTTGTATCGCCTGTTGATTTTGGCCCGAGGCGGCATACGCCTGGGCCAGTTTGTCCAGCAGCTCAGGCCGGTTCGGCTGGGCCTGCAGCGCCGACCAGAAGTACCCGATGGCCTCTGTATATTTTGCCTGCTTTGCCAGAGCCGTTGCTATGTTGGCCTGAAGATACGGATTTCCCGGCGCATATTCCAGGCCCTTTTGCCACACCGCGATTGCCTCGTCTATTCTGCCCTGGTTTTGCAGCGCCACTGCCAGGTTGTTTATTGCATTTGGATAGCCGGGTCTCAAGTTCACGGCTTGGCGGAGATTTTGAATGGCCAAATCGTGCTCGCCCTGAGCGGTGTATATCATTGCCAGCGCGTTGTATCCATCCGGCCAGTCCGGCCTGATGCGGGTGGCCTCCAAACCGTGCCGAATCGCCTCTTCGGACCTTCCTTGCATCATAAGCGCCCTTGCCAGGTTGACCTGACCGGCGGCGTAGCGAGGATATATCTGCACCGCCTGGCGGAACTGCAGCACTGCCTGATTGACCTGGTCTGCCTGAGCAAGTGCAATCCCGTAGAGATTGTGGACCTTATAGTTGTTCTGTGTCACCGCCAGCGCGTGTTCGCAGAGCGCGAAATCATCTCGCCAGTACCCAACCTGCGTTCGAGTGGTACCAGTGAGCGCGAGCATAATCAGCACCGCGACCAGTATGGTTTTCGCCAGCGAAAGGCGGAGTCGAGAGAAAATCTCCGCGGCGCCGAAGGCAGCCATAATAAACAGCCCGATGGACGGCAGATACGTGTATCTGTCTGCCATTGCCTGGCCGCCCACCTGCACCAGACCAATCACCGGAACCAGTGTGCCCACAAACCAAAGCCAGCCGACCAGCAGGTAGCGACGGTGCGACCGTACCACAGCGACCGTAATCAGCACGAGCAGCAGCAGGGCCCCGACCCATTGCCAGACGACGATGCCGTATCGCGGATACGGGTAATACACAGCCAGAGCGTCGGGGTAAATCGTCTTGCCGATGTACCTGAGGTATGAGAGCATTGCGTTTGCCGCTCGAAGGCCAAAGGGAACATCGACCGTCTCTATTACCGAGCCGGCTCTTTGCTGGACAACAAATGTTATGCCGCTTGATATAGCAGCAAGGGCCAGCAGCGGTATCTTCTCTGCTATCAATTGCCCGATGGTCGCGCTTCTCGGTTTTGGTTCAGACGCCTCAAGAGAATCGCCGTCGCCGCAGCTGCTTTTACCGCCGAAGCTCAATCTGCCGAGAGGCCAGTAGTCCAGCAGCAAAAGCACAAACGGCAGGGTCACAAGCATCGGCTTTGCCATCAAGCCGAGCAGCATCGCTGCGAACACCGGCAGGTAGCGCCCAATGCTCGGACGCCTGCTGTAGCGGATGTACGCAGCGATTGTCAGCATCCAGAACAGCGCGCTTAGCACATCCTTTCGCTCTGCGACCCAGACAACGGATTCGGCGTGCGTCGGGTGCAGGGCAAAGACGGCTGCAATGAACGCGCTTGCCCAGACTTGTTTTGTCATTGCGCGAAACACTAAGAAGAGCAGAATCGTATTGGCGATGTGCAGCAGCAGGCTGCTGGCGTGATGGCCGAGAGGGTTAAGACCGAACAGCTCGCAGTCAATAATGTGACTTAGCCACGTCAGCGGATGCCAGTTGCTCGCGTGCGAGGTGGTAAAGGCCCAGGCGACTGCTTTTGCACTGATGCCGCCGTTTACTCGCGGGTTGTTGGTAACATAATCGCTGTCGTCAATAGTAACAAAACCGCAGCGGCGGACCGGCTCGTAGGCAACGATTGTTACCGCCGCCAGAATCAGGCAGACCAATACAGCAAGACGTTTATTTTTGTAACTGTTCACGTACACTGAGATACTATGTGGTTATCAAATCGTATGACAATTGTAAGGTGCTACAACTTCTTCATTCATTCGGGTTTTCGGAATCTATCTTTCCTTGTTCTCTGAGCACGGAAACGAGATTTGCCTGAGCCAGGGCGTAGTTCGGCTCTATTCGCAGGGCGATTCTATAGTTTGCTTCAGCCATTTCGTAATTACCCTTGAGCTGATATGCCCAGCCGAGGTCGTTATACATCTCGTGGATATCAGGCCAGTCGTTTCTCTCGGCCAACGCCTCGGTGAGGCACTGTATGGCCTCATCCGGCTTGTCCCGGTTCAGATAGGCCTTGCAGAGGTTTATCCTTGCATTGGTGTGTTCCGGATATATTCGCAGGGCCTCTTTGAAATGTTCAAAGGCCTCGTCGTAGTGCTGCTCTTTGCTCAAGCACACACCGTAGCTGTTGTGTATGATGAAGTTGTTGTCTGTCACGTCGAGTGTGTGGCCGAACAGCGTTACGCTGTCACGCCAGTAGCCGACCTGCATCCGTGTTAGGCCGGTCAGCGTGACAATCAGAGCCGCCGCTGCCAGCGAAGCGAGTGTCGGGCGGAAAGAGATTCTTTTGGATAGCTCAGCAACGGCCCAGACAACGACTATGAAGATGCCGATTGACGGTATGTATGTGTAGCGGTCTGCCATTATCTGCGCACCTACCTGCACAAAGCCGATGACCGGCACCAGTGTCCCGATGAACCAGAGCAGACCCACGATAAGCCAGCGTCGCCTGCGTCCCCACAGGATGAGCAGAATCACGACACACATAACCGCAAGTAAGGCCGAGTCTATGTGCATCTTTTCGGGGGCCGGATAGAGAACAGCCAGGTCGCGGGGAAACGCCAGCTTGACGATATAGCTCCAGTAAGCACCGATGCTGTTTACAAGACGAACACCCAAAGACCACCGCTCCAGCCCCACGACGGCTTTGTCTCTGCTTTGCGCAATCACGGTGACGATGCTTGACGCCAGCGCGAGAATGAACAGCGGAATCTTCTCGACCACGAGCCTTCTGGGCGACGCCTGAGCATAGCGGTGCTCAATCCGTTGGCTGTCTGATATATCGGCTTGCTCTACTTCTTCCTTGGCTTTGGCCAATCGCCCGAGCGGCCAGTAGTCGAGCAGCAAAAGTACAAACGGCAGGGTAACAAGCATCGGCTTTGCCATCAGGCCCAGAAAAAGCGCTGCAAAAACAGCAATGTATCGGCGAATGCTCGGCTTGGCCGCATAACGGACATAGAAGGCCATCGTGAGCATCCAGAAAAGCGTGCTCAGGACGTCCTTGCGCTCGGCAATCCACGCGACCGACTCGACGTGCATCGGGTGCAACGCGAACAGACCGGCTACGAACGCGCTCCGCCACCTGGCTCCGGTCATCCCGTCCAATATCAGAAACAGCAGCAGCGTATTTGCAATGTGCAAAAGAAGATTGACCGTATGGTGCCCGAACGCGTTTAGCCCGAACAGTTCGCAGTCCAGCATATGGCTGAGCCACGTCAGCGGATGCCAGTTTGCCGCGTGCGACTGAGTAAAGGCCCAGACGACCGAGTCCGGCGTTATCCCGCCGTTGACGTTTTCGTTTTCCGTTACATAGATGTTGTCGTCCAGCATGATGAAGTCGCTTTGTCTGAGCGGCTCGTATGCAACCAGCGTGCACACAACAAGCAGCGCGCAAACGGCGTAAAGCGCGGCGTTTCCGGTCTTGCCTGATGTTTTTTGGCTGTCGATATCCATCGGTTACTATTATGTCGGTCTTTCAACCGCTGTTTCTTTGGCTGCGGTGATTTCGGCTGCTACTGGATTTGCGGTTGTCCGGTCATTTGGGCAGGGCTTGACCCGACCGCCGACTTCAACTGAGCCGCTCTTTTCCTTGCCTGCTCTGCCTGCTGTGTTTTCCCTGTGGACTGATAGGCCGCAGCCAACTGCTCCAATAACAGGTAATTGGAGGGGCTTAGCGCCACTGCTCGCTCAAAGTAGGTGACGGCCTGTTCGGCCTTGCCCTGTTGCATAAGAATAGTGCCGATACCCGCAGCGGTGTGCGCCTGATTGGCATCAATCTCAAGTGACTGATGGAGCTGCTCCAGCGCCTCGTCCGGCCTGCCCTGCTTTTGCAGGACAATGGCGAGGTTGTTCATTGCGTTGACGTAATTCATTCGGTAGTGAAGGGCCGCTCGAAAGTGCTCAGCGGCCAACTCGTCTTTTCCCATAGCGACGTAAACAAGTCCGAGGTCGTTGTGCAACTCCACCCAGTCGCGTTTTTGCTCCAGCGCCTTGGAATACCAGCGCACTGCCTCCTCCACGTTGCCGAGTTTCAGAAGTGCGTCGCCGAGGTGGCGTTTTGCATTGATATATTCTGGATTGATTTCCAGCGCCCGGCGGAACTGCAATATCGCATCTTCCGTGTGACCATTATCCAACAGGGCAAATCCATAAAGATTATGCATAGCGAAGTTGTTTTTTGTCGCCGTGGCTGCTCTCTCAAAGAGCGCCGGAGTATTCCGCCAGTAACCGACCTGCATTCGGGTAAGCCCTGTTAGAACGATGAGAACCACCGAAATCGCTGTTGCGACCGCTGCCTTATGTACGCGCAGTTTGTCCACAACCTCAGCACCTGCCCAGGCGATGACAACAAAGATTCCAACAGAAGGCAGGTATGTGTAGCGGTCGGCCATTGCTTGCAAGCCTACCTGGACGAAGCCGATAACGGGGACAAGCGTTCCGAAGTACCAGCACAGGCCCACCGTCAGCCAGCGGCGGTTCCGGGCCCAGACCAACATCACCGCAGCGACAATTGCCACCAAAAGCAAACCAGCGTCTATGTGCTGCTTCTCGGGCTGAGGGTAGAGAACAACCAGCCCTATCGGGTAGGCCATCTTAATGAGGTATTGCAGATAAGAGTTCAGGCCGTTGAAGATGCGCCAGGGAAGTGACAATTCTTCCAGTCCGATGACTGCTCCGACGGACGACTGGACGGCGAATGTGACAATACTCAAGACAACAATCGGGACAAGCAGTGGAAGCTTCTCTGCTATCAGCCGGCCCCAGGATGCCGTCCTGTACCGGCCTGTCGCGGCTTGCCCGGCTTGAAGACTTTCGCCTGTGCCCGTTTTACCAACACGGTTCAAGGGCCAGTAGTCCATTAAAAGCAGCACGAAAGGAAGTGTCACCACCATCGGCTTTGCCATCAGTCCCAGACACAGACACAGCAGAACCAGCAGGTATCGGTAAATCCCGGGCCGCTTTGCATAGTACCCGTAAGCGATAAGTGTCAGCATCCAGAACAAGCCGCTTAGCACGTCTTTTCTCTCCGAGACCCACGCTACCGACTCGACGTGAATCGGATGAAGCGCAAACAGAGCCGCCACAAACGCGCTGCGCCAGCGCGCACCCGTAGTGCTGCTCAGAAAGTAAAACAGAAGAACCGTAGTAAGTATATGAAGCAGCAGGTTGACTAAGTGATGGCCCAACGCGTTCAAGCCAAACAATTCGCAGTCGAGAATATGGCTTATCGAGGTCAAAGGATGCCAGTTCGCCGCGTGCGATTCGGTAAACGCCCAGACGACTGAGTCGCGGGTTATGCCGCCCAGCACATTGGGGTTTTCAGTAACATACCGGTGGTCGTCGAAATAGACAAAGTCATTGTGGCGAAGCGGCTCGTATGCAATCAGCGTGACCGCTATCAGGCCAACATATATGCAAACATTCTTCCATTTGTCTGATTGCTGTAGTGTCACAGTATGATAGACCTTGATTATCTTTCACTTACACGCCGCGCTACAATGCGGGGCGTGGGCTGCTCAGACACAGCTTAACCAGTTCATCGATGACCGCCGTCCCTGCACACATTACCGTATCGGCGCCTCCCCAGTAAAGCTTCAGCGTACCATCTTCTTCCGGTACAGCCCCGCACGTGAAAACAACATTATGCACGTAGCCAACCCGCTCCCACGCATCCTCCGGCTGAAGAATCCAGCGGTCTGCAACACCGACGACTTTAGCCGGGTCGTCAAGGTCGTGCAGCGCGACGCCAAGCCGATATACGCTGCCGTCCATAGTGCCAAATACCCCGTGATAGATGCTAAGCCAGCCCCTGCTCGTTTTTATCGGGGGCGCGCCCGGACCGATTTTCATTTCGTCCCAGTGGTACGTTACCGGCCTGATAACGACCTGCGAATCGCCCCAGTGCCGAAGGTCCGGCGAGTAGCTTATCCATATCGACCAGGGCGTTATCTCCGAGTGGGGCCTGTCGAGCTTCGCGTATCTGCCCGCTATCTTTTCCGGGAACAGCACCGTGTTTCTGTAGTCGGCCTGGGTGATAAATGTGACTCTCTCGACGGACACGAAGTCGTCGGTCCGGGCAAGGCCGATTCTTACCCCGTGCGGCGAATAGGCACTGTATGTGATGTAGTAACTGCCTTCGAGCGGAGTTATCCGCGGGTCCTCTACCCCGAACCGTTCATACTCGCTGAAGGGCGGTTCGACTGCGGGAACCATAAACGGCTCAGGCCGAACCCTGAAGCTGAAGCCGTCGTCGCTATCCGCTATGCCGATGATTGACCGGCCTGTCGCAAGGTGCGAGCGAAACAACATAACGTATTTATCGTTGTATTTGACGACGCCGGCGTTGTGGACCGTCTCGACGGAGTAGGGCACGTCATCTTTGGTCAGAATTGGATTTCCCTCGTATCGTGTCACGAGCTGTTTTTTCATATCTTAGCCCCTTGTAGCACCTTTTGCCTTGGCGGCCTCTCTGCGGAATATCTCTTCATATACTCTCTCGTATCCTTCCACCATCCGCTCGATAGTGAAGTTCTCTTCGACGTGTTTTCTGCACTTTTTGCGGTCGATCTTTTCGATTTTGGCAACGGCCTGTACGGCCTCATCGACGCTGTTCACAAGCACCCCCGTCTGGCCGTCCGCAATGACCTCCCGGCAGGAGCCGAGGTTCATCGCTATGACCGGGACACCCGCCGCCATCGATTCTGCCATAACCAGCCCGAATCGCTCCGGTATGGTATTCAAATGAATCACCGCGTATGCCTCCTTGAGAAGGGCATCGCGCTGGGTCGGATTTACCGGGCCGATGTATTGAACGGAGCTGTTGTTCAAATGCGGACGAAGAAGCGTATCGAAATAATCCTGGTCCTGGATGATGCCCGCGATAATCAAATCCATTCCGCATTTCTTCGCCACTTCGATAGCCAGGTGGGTGCCCTTATCGTTATGAATTCTGCCGAAGAAGACAAGCTTGTCACCCGGCCTGTCTCTGAATGTCAGATTAGAAAGGTCGATGCCGTTATACACCGTCGCTACATACGGCAGGTCCGGGTTCCTGTCGGAATCGCTTATCGAAACGTAGTAACTATCCTTATGGTCGTGATAGACGCGCAGAATGTCCGGGTCGGAAAAACCGTGAATCGTAGTCAGCATCGGCGTATCTATAAACCGAAGATATGTCAGCGGTATGTAGTCGAAGTTGTTATGAATCAGGTCGAACTCGTCAGCCATCTCCATAACCTTTGAGATGTGCAGCACCGTCGAGACCAGCGGGATTTGTTCCTTGTCTTCCTCGTAACCTCTCTCGACAAAGCTGACCAGCCGGGCCTTGGTTATCGAATCCTTTGTCGCAAAGAGTGTGACGTTCTTCCAGCCGCGGGCGATGAGCCCCTCGGTAATGTTGCTCGCCACCGTCTCCCACGCCCCGTAGGCACGCGGCGGCGTTCGCCAGGCCACCGGCGCCAATATCGCTATTCGCTTGTCTCTAAGTTCCATATTGACCCCGCACCAATTTCGGGTCCGAGGGACATGGGTGGCGGGGGCCCGGCGACCCGAAATTCGTGCGGGGCCTATCGCGCCGTCTTGCGTACATCTTCTTTGATGCGCTGGATGTGCCCGCGACCTAAGCCCTTTACCTCGCAGCCGAGCTCAAAGTATCTGCGTATCTGGGAATCCTTCAATATCCCGAAACAGTCTATCACTGCAATCGGACCGCCCGCCCACTGCACTATCTTCTCCGGCTCAAGCCCGAGATACGACTCGTGCGGCACCGACAATATCAGCGCGTTGACTCCCTTAAGCGCCGCGGCGAGGTCGTCCTGCACGTGAACATCGGCCAGACCGTCCTGGTTGTGGAAGAATCTTGCCCACGACTTGCCTTTCCCCGGATACTCGTCCTGCTTCTCAAGCTCGTACCAGTGCCGCACGTAAGGGTCGTGCACTCGCATCTCCGCTCCCATCTCGGTCAGCCGCCGAACCACTATCTCCGAGCCGCTGTATCGCGTGTCACCCACGTCCTGGCGGTAGCTTGCCCCGCACAGAAGCACCTCCGCGCCTGCCAACTGCCTGCCCATGTTCCGAAGGGCATCGCGAGTCAGCGTGGCAACGTGAAGCCCGCGGGTATCGTTGATATCTATCGCCTGCGGCGTAATCTTGAATATCTCATCCTCGAAGCCCAGGATGTGCTTGTAGGCCCAGTAGCCCAATCCGCCGTCCTTAGGCAGACAATACCCCCCGATCCCCGGGCCGGGGAATATAATGTTGCTGTGCGTTGGCCTTACCTTTATCGCCTTGATGACCTTCATCAGGTCCACACCGTTTCGCTCCGCAAACAAGCTCCACTCATCCAAAAACGCTAATATCGTCGCCCGAAAAGAGTTCTCCACAATCTTCGTCGTCTCGGACTCGATGGGTCTGTCCATCACCGTCAGCGGAAAATCTTTGGTATTAAGAACCTCGTGAAGAAACTTCTCTACGCGCTTTGACGCCTCTTCATTGCAGCCGGAGCAAACACGCCAGAAATCGCGTATCGATGCGACGTACTGTCTGCCCGGCATCACCCTCTCGAAGCTGTGCGCCAGAAGCGGTTCGCTCTTTATGCCGCGCGAGGCAAAGCATCTTTTCATAATCGGCCACGCCACGAACTCCGTCGTCCCGGGAGCAACGGTTGTCTCTATGAGACTAAGACAATCAGCAGGCACTCTTTCCCCGATGGTCTGCATCGTTTCTTCAAGCGCCGTCATTTCTACCCATCCGGTGCGCATATTGCCCAGGTCACGCTTGGTATAGTCACACTGAACATCGACCACAACACAGTCAGCGAGCTTCAGACAGTCGCTGTTGTAAGTTGCAACGAGCGTCTTTTTCTCAAGCACGCAACGGCGTATCATCGGCTCCACTTCCGGGTCCTCCGCCTTGACCGGGGCTTCGCCCTTGTTCAGCAGCGGTATCTTCCAGTAGCTGCGTGTGCTCGGCCGTTGACAGCCGATGACGAACTTGCTCGGCTTGCCCGTCTTCTTGTCAACGGTATCCGCCACAATCGCCGCCATAACAGCGCCCACGAACCCCACCCCCATCACCACAACGATTTCCTTATCTTCAGCTCGGGCCGCCTTTACAAGCGATTCAATCCGCTCAAACTCCACTGAGTACTCCTCGGGCGAGGGTATCTCGAATTTCTCTCCCTGCGGGCTTACTGAGTGGTCTGTCATATTCGTCCTCTCTATCAAATGATTGCTTTTTTACAGTTCGATTCTTCGCAGGGTGCGGTTTACCCCACCGGTTCGATTTTACGCCTTCTATCGCCGCGCCGACTCGAGCTCCGCCGCCTCCGGGCACGACTCGTCAAGAACCCGCAAGTTTACCAGTAATCACCGCCGTATCAAGCTTTTTGTCCCACCGCTGCTGCCTGTCTGGCTGTGGCAAGCTAATTATTACAGGAATTCAGGATTTTTCTTGACAAGTGAAACCAAAGGTACTAAAAGAGGGAGGCAAGCTGGGGGGCTGAGAGGATGAGGTTATGTTTGGGAGAGAAGGATGTGCGGTGAGGGAGGCCAAGAGCAAGTTATCTGTCTATCTATCAATTCCTGCCTACATATCTGGTGTATCCATGTGGATATGGGAGGCCGCTATGAGGCTATTTGATAATCTGGGCAGATATAGGGGGGCCTTGATTCTTCTGTTTGTTTTGCCAACGGTTGTCCCGCTGGGTGCGCCGTTGCTGCTGGCGAAAGGGGCCGTTCCTTTGATGAGTCAGCTTGTTGACTATGAAATTGCACAGAAGGTAGCAGGACACTATGCGAGGGTCAGGTGGGAGGATGCAACGGTGGGACCTGGTGAAATCTACTACGCACCCGACGGCAAGCCGGAGGTATATTTCTTCATAGTTTTTAGAAAAGGAACGCCCAAGGAATCTGTAACAGGACTTCTGCATAGGATTAGGGTTCTGCGCAGACAGCGGATGTATTGCGAGAAAGCTCTGGAAAGCGCACAACCGGAGGAGGCAAAGAGACTGCAAACCCAGGTAAGTACGCTCTGGGGCCAGATGAGCGCGTCAGATAGATACGGTACAGTTGTCGTGGGAGCGCACGAGGAAAGAGAACCGTTTGTAGCAAGCTACAACGGGCTGCCACCCCATATTTTTCTAAGAGAAGACGCAGTTGATAAAAGGCGGCAACAAATAGGGGGCAAGAGTCCATGGGAACCAAGGTATATATGGCAGCCGCCGCTTTTTGTCGGCTTTGAGTTTCCCGCGGCCGAGGGAGAGTCCAGAGGTGTTTTCTTTGAGGTTCGAGGCGTAGACCTTCAGCAGGTAAGCACTGGATCTTGGGAACGCATGCCGATTCCAGAAAGACTATTGCAGCAAAGGAAGCGAAAATGGCAGGCTTGGGGAGGGGCTTCAAGTGAAAAATAGAAATATACTTGCACAAGGTTTCTTTAAGTTGACGCTTTTTGGCGTGGTGTTGGTGCTTTGTGGTTCTGCTAACGGAGCACAAGATATCATTTCGGGCGTTCCTGATTATCAGAACAGTGATTTCACAGGTGACAACGACTGCGCACCTACCGCCAGCGCCTGCGTTCTCGGGTATTGGGACTCTCACGGGTACGATAACTTGATTGATGGCTCTTCGGACTGGGCAGAAAATCCAAGCGGGGTGACCTATTTGGTAAATTTCTTGAAGACAGATATGGGATGGACTGCAGAAGGTGGCGTAGAAATCTACCCTGTTGATCATGTGTCCATCGGGATCGAGGCAACAGCAAATGATAGGCTTGGTTATTCTTTTGATGCTACTACCGACAGCAGACCTGTTTCTTGGAATGACATCATAACAGAAGTCAATGCCGACCGTCCATTTGTATTTACTGTTTTCCATCCTTACTACAATGAAGGAGGTTGGTGGCATTCTGTTGCCGGAGTGGGTTATACAGAAGATGAAGGAGGCGGAAGTGGGCCTTATTACTTGAATGCAATTGCTGATTCTTATGTGTATCAGACAGAACCAGGACGGAATTACGGTTCCCAGACTTCTTTCTTTGTGGGACGGTGGCACGATGGAGGCGAGTTCCGCGCATTTGTAAAATTTGACTTAAGTCCTATCGATCCTGGTACACCTATTGGTGACGCCACCTTGAGATTGCACTGTGCTACAATGTCAGGCAGTGACGATTTGGCTGTGTATCTCGTAGCAGACAGCTGGTCTGAAAGTACCGTTACTTGGAATAACAAGCCTGGGGCGGACCTTTCCGTGCACACCTACCATCCCCCTGAAGGCCCCGTCCAGACATGGGAGATCGATGTGTCTGAGCATGTGCGACAATGGGTCGATGGAACTACAACAAATCACGGATTTTTTTTGGCAGGGCGCTATGAGCCAAATGACAACTGGGAGGCCTTTTCATCGAAGGAAAGCAGCACAGAGTCAGACAGGCCCGAACTCGTGGTCAATGCTGGATGGTCAGACGAAGTAGTAATTGTCCACGATAATTGGACCTCTCCTTTCCCTTATGAGCCAGAAGTGTGGCTCAATTTCAACGAATGTGGAGGGCCTTATCTAACGTGGGTTGTGCCCGGTGGCGGTTGTGGCGCCGACTCCTATGAGCCGGACGACACCTACGCCCAAGCTTCGCAGATTGCGTCCGGTTCCCCACAGAATCACAGTATCGTACCTGCCACAGATGTAGACTGGGTTTCGTTCTCTTTGAGTGAAGAATCAGAAGTTGTAATCGAGACGTCAGGATCAAGCGGTGACACCCGAATGTGGCTCTACGACAGCAGTGTGACCCAGCTTGAATACGATGACGACGATGGAGCCGGCAACTTCTCGCGAATTGACCGACTATGTGGAGTGGACGCACTGCCCGCCGGAACATACTACGTAAAGGTTGATGAATATGACAATAATGATGAAATCTGCAGCTACACCATTGCTCTGACCCTTACAACATGTTCTGGAACTCCGGGACAGCTACAGTTCTGTTGCGCTGACTATACTGTGAGAGAGAATGCGGCAATTGCCACTATTGATGTCTGCCGTACGGGTGGCAGCGACGGCTCGGTGACGGTGGACTATGCAAGCAGTGATGGCAACGCCTTGGCCGAATATGATTATCTGCCATGTGCGGGGACACTTGGTTTTGCAGATGGGCAAACTACCAAGAGCTTCTCGGTAATCATTTTCGATGATGACATGATCGAGGACGACGAGACAATTAACCTGTTACTTGCTAATCCTACCGGTGGGGCCACATTAGGGAGCCAAGATACATCGATGCTGGCCATTGTTGATAACGAACCGGACCTCAACCGGGATGGTGAAGTGGACCTCGGCGACTTCACCACCCTTGCTGCCCACTGGTCATACGACTGCTGTGAACCTGATTGGTGCAAAGGTGCGGATTTTGACTCAAGCCTTGCCGTAGATTTCAATGACCTTGCTATTCTCTGTAAGCACTGGTTGGGCTTGAGGTATGATATTTTGTATAGTTTCAATCTTGACTCAAGTCCTGGATGGTCAATAGAGGGTGAGTGGGCTTTCGGACAACCTACGGGTGGGGGAGGAACTCCTAATCCAAATCCTGATCCGGACAGTGGCTATACTGGCAACAATGTTTATGGAGTCAATCTTAATGGCAATTACGATCATACGACTATTGGCGGACCGTATTATCTAACTGCTGGACCGTTTGACTGCAATGATTGTAGTTATGTCAGTTTGAAATTCGCAAGATGGCTGAATACAGACGAACCGGAATATGTCGAAAGTAAGATCGAAGTTTCCAACAACGGTACAACTTGGCAGACTGTGTGGAGTCATACAGAAGAAAAACCAGGGCAATCTATAGAGGATAACGATTGGCAGATTATGGAATATGACATAAGTGCGGTTGCGGATGATCAGCCAACGGTCTACATTCGCTGGAGCTATGAAATCGAGGATGAAGCATACCCGTATTCCGGCTGGAATATTGATGACATACAATTGTGGGGAGTCCACTAAGAAGAAGGAGGGTTAGTTACGATGAAAATACCATAAAAACAAGTCGTATTTAAAGGGGATTATCTGTTGATTGAAGATGATCCGGAAAATTTTCATGTTTAATCAAAACTATTTTACAGGAGAATAAAAAATGGAAACGATTAAGAAAAACAGTTCAAAAGCAGTATTTCTTGCCGTAATCGCTCTGGTATGTTCCTGGGCTGTATTTAGTGATGCAGGCAACCTCAACCCTTCAGCACCACCGGCACCTACAATGAAAACCCTCGATGAAGTGGAAGCGAGGATCCCTGTTCAGTCGCAGCCAAATTCACCGGGGGCACTATACTTGATTAGTCAATCAGGTTCGTACTATCTGACAGGCAACATTAGCGGTCAAGTGGATAAACACGCAATTCAGATAGATGCCAATAATGTGACGGTCGACTTGAATGGCTATTCCTTGATGGGTCCAGGTAAAGCTGCAGGCAGCACTGGGCATGGTGTCTATGCTCCCAGTTCCTATTCGAACATTACTGTCTGCAATGGTAATAGTTCTGATTGGCGGGAGAAAGGGGTCTATCTATCAGGCGAAAGCAGCCGGGTTCTGAATATTGATGCGCTCAATAATGGGCAAGCTGGCATAGAAGTCGGAAGAGCCTCAATAGTAAGAAACTGCACATCGCGATCAAATGGTTATGATGGCATTGATGTGGGTGAACATTCAATTGTATGCCAGTGTGTTGCTAGGTCAAACAGCAACACAGGAATTTATTCTAGCGCCGGATCATCAATCACAGGCTGCATTGCGACTCTTAATTACGAGGGGATAGAGTGTAGTAGGAATTGTTCGGTCACCGATTGCTCTTCTTCGCACAACCGTGATGTTGGTATTGACGCTTCAAATGGTTCAACGATAGCTAACTGTAGTGCAGTAGAGAATGACTATCACGGCATCGAAGTTGCCGGCGGCTCGGTAGTCAGCAATTGTTCGTGCAGGGACAACACCGAGGCAGGAATCGCCGGATGGCACTCTTTGATTATTGGCAACGCAACATACAACAACAATCCTAACATAGATGACGGTGGTACGTCCACGAAACTACATAACCACGAAGGGCCGTGAAGAAGAAAGCGGTAAACTTATGTGCTTCGTCAGTACATCAAGAACAGAGGGAGAATATGATGAAACGAAATGAAAGTTTCGCGATAATGATGTTTAGCACTGTGGCTTTTGTGCTAGTCAGTGCCCAAGTCGGGTGGTGTGATAACATCGATCCTAACAGTGACGGTTCTCAATACGCCTGGGGTGAAAATATCGGCTGGCTCAATTTTGATACTAGAGATGGCAATGTTGTAGTCGCTGATGCTAACCTTACTGGCTACGTTTGGACAGAAAATATCGGCTGGATCAATCTTGGTCCGAACTACGCTGATCCGAACGTCGGTATAAAAAATGATGGTACGGGTCTGCTAAGCGGTTATGCCTGGGCTGAGAATGTTGGGTGGATAAACTTCTACCCCCAAGTGCCAGGAGACTCAAACCACTATGGGGTCACTGTAGATACCGAAGGCAAGTTCGCGGGCATGGCTTGGGGTGAGAATATAGGTTGGATTAACCTCAATCCTGAGGTCTCCGGCGACCCCAATCACTACGGCGTGATTACTTCGTGGACCACAAGTTTATACGTTGATCTTGACGACCTTGAGCGATTTTGCCAGCAGTGGCTTGACGAGGGCTCCGGCTTGGCTGCTGACTTGGATAGCGATGAAGATGTGGATTTTCCAGACCATGCAATGTTGGCAGAGAAGTGGCGTGAGAAGTGCCCGCCGGGCTGGCCGCTGGCATATTAGCGAAGTATGCTTCAGGGAACCCGAGGGGGAAGGGCTTTGCATTCAGCAGGGTGATTAGCTGCTTGTGTTGTTGGCTGAGGCCTCTGCGAGGGGCTGGGGCTCGGCCACTCTTCGATACCCCAGTGCCTTCATAACCTCCAGTACCTCCGTCCAGGTCGGAAAAGGTCGCGCGTTTTTCTTCTTGTACTCGTCAATGGCCATAAGAAATTCAAATTGTTCATCGGAGAGCTGCCCCTCCTCAGCAGCTCTCCGGTCGTTGCTTCTGCGCTTTCCCGGACCGCGACGCCGGTCAAGACCTAAACGCCTGTCCACGACGCTTTCTCTGCGGTCATCCCCGCCTCTGCGCTCCGATGATTCTTGTTCTGGCATCTGCTCGTTTCCTTCTATAGCAACTCAATTGTCGTAACCGTGTGGTGCTTGCTGTGATTGGTCCGGCCCCGGCAGCGCTTGCTGTCGGGCAGGCCGAAATTTCAAAACTCATCATCAAGGATGTCGGCACCAAAATCGCTCTCATCATCTTCGACGGCCAGGTCGTAGAAGTCGTCATACGCATCCTGAGACTCAATGATGACATGGGCCTCGTCGGCGAATTCCTCCGGAACCATCACCGCAATCTGTGTGGTGCCGTCTGAGTCGTTCTCAGACTCCCTGACCACCACCGGTATTTCATTATTCTTCAACACCGCCTCGTAGTCTTTGGCCTGGTCGGTGTCTCCCGTAAACGCAACGACCACCAGTTCCTGCAGTTTGGCCTGTGAGCCATGACCTCTTCGCGAACGCTTCGCCATTTCCTTTCTCCCGGACTATTTGTGTGGTTTACAGAACCGCAAAGTTCTCGTCCAAGTATTGTCGTCCAAATCTCGTCCCGTGATTATTTAAAATTGTGCCTGTTATGGCAAAAACGCAGATATGCCTGGAGGCCCTGTCATTGCCCTTGGTCCGGACGACAGCGAAAAATTTAGAACAGAACGGTTTTTTTGTTGAAAATATTGGCGGATTTGACAATAAAAGGGGGCCACTGTCGTGGCAGCCTCGAAAAGAGGACGGTGCACTAATTGGCTTTACTGTTTAACAAATTATGGAGGATTTAAGCAAATGGCAAAGAAAAAGGAGTCTCTGATTGTGGCGAGCAAGGTCAAGGCGCACATCAAGGGCAAGAAGATGATGACCTCATCTGAATCGCTTGAGGCGATAAGTGACGCCGTCTATGCTATGCTCGACAAAGCGGCGACAAGAGCCAGGGCCAACCGCCGCAGCACCGTCAAAGCGCAGGATATCTGACAAGTACTTGCCATTGTACTTCCGCCGCGGGTGGGTTTTTCCGCTGCGGGCAGGTAATTCGGCATGAGCCGTCCCGTTTCGGCTAAGACGGGACGGTTGCTTTTTGTAGGCACCGACCGGCAACTGGCCCGTGCTTACTGATTAGTTATCAGTCCTAACCTTCGGAGTGGACAAAACAAACCATTTTCGTGGCCTGCAGCAGGGGGGTCGGCCGGGATTTGGCCGGGCTGGAAGTCTGTTCCGCCGTGACCGGTAAAATCCGCCATATTAGCAGCGCTGCACCACTTTTCAGCGAAATTTGTTGGACTGGGCGGGGGGCAAAAGTCGATGAATATACCAGAGGGTGAAGCACAAATGGTAAAGTTGCGCCCGAACGGTGTTAAGGATGAGGAATCTCGTGCCGATAGGACGGATACTTGCGGGTGATACGCAATCCCACAAGGTCAGATGGTTCTGAAATTGCACTATGAGCTTTCCTGACGGGCAACCTTGGCCCATAGTGTTTTATGCGTTAACAGCGCAGTACAACGAGGGATTAGATGAGAGTATTTATGCTGGGTTGGGAGTTTCCGCCGTTCATCAGTGGGGGACTGGGAACGGCGTGTTACGGCCTGACCAAAGCCCTCGACCAACTGGGTGTTGAAGTGCTCTTCGTCCTGCCTACTATGGTCGAGGGTGAGTATGCTACCCACGTCCGGCTCTTGACTCCCGGGCCGGACACCGCACCTAAAGCACAGCAGCTTACCCGCCTCGGCAACGTCGTATTCAAAAGCGTCTGCTCGTCATTACAGCCCTATATGACACCGAATCAATACCAGCAGCAAATAGAGCAGCATCTTCTGGAAAAGCGAGGCGCCAAAGGCCAACCCGGCCAGTTTTCAGCTCATGTTGACTACAGCGGTGATATGTACGGCGAGGTGCAGCGCTACGCCCATGCCCTGGTCAAGCTGGCCGAGAGGGAACATTTCGACGTCGTCCATGCGCACGATTGGATGACCTACCCGGCCGCCATCGCCGTTGCCAACGCGACCGGCAAGCCACTCGTGGTGCATATCCACTCGACCGAGTTCGACCGCAGCGGAGAGCACGTCAACCAGATGATATACGACATTGAGCGGGCGGGCCTCCACGCAGCCGACAAAGTCATTGCCGTTAGCTACCTTACCCGCAGCATCGTGATAGGCCGCTACGGCGTCAGCGGTGATAAGGTCGAAGTGGTGTACAACGGCGTGGACCGAAATGGCGAAAAAAACATGTCCATCGCCGAAGGCGGCATTGAAAAGAACGAGAAAATTGTCCTGTTCCTTGGACGCATCACTATGCAAAAAGGGCCGGAGTATTTCCTCCAGGCGGCAAAGAAAGTCCTTGAAAAAATGGACAACGTCAAGTTCGTAATGGCCGGCTCAGGCGATATGATGCACCGAACGATTGAAATGGCTGCCGGGCTCGGCATCGGGTCAAAGGTACTCTTCACGGGATTTCTCCGCGGTGAAGATGTACAGAAGATTTACAGAATGGCTGATTTGTATGTCATGCCGTCCGTCTCTGAGCCCTTCGGCATCGCTCCCCTTGAAGCCCTCGATAATGATGTCCCGGTAATCATAAGCAAGCAAAGCGGTGTTTCCGAAGTCTTAAAACACGCACTGAAGGTTGACTTCTGGGACGTTGATGAGATGGCCAACAAAATCATCGCGGTGCTCAAGTACCCGCCGCTCCAGATGACACTCCGCAGTCATGGCAATTTCGAAGTCAGGCGGCTGCGCTGGACGGATGCTGCCGCCAGGTGCGCACAGATTTATGATGAAGCGATGCTTGCAATCGTTTGACATATAGGATGGCCTTGCCGAAAAAACGGACTTATACGGGATACACGTATGGCTTCGGTATGTTTCTATTTCCAGGTTCACCAACCCCCGCGGCTGCGACACTACACGGTCTTTGACAACAGCGCCGACTACTTTGACCACCGCAGAAACGCCGCCATTTGCAGGAAGGTTGCGAATAAGTGTTACCTCCCCGCAAACCGGCTAATCCTCGAGCTTATCCGCAAATACCGGGGCAAATTCAAGGTTTCGTATAGTCTGACCGGCGTGCTCTTGGAGCAGCTCGCAAGTTTCTCACCGGAGGTTATGAGCACGTTCGACGCGCTGGCGCAGACCGGCTGTGTCGAGTTCCTCGCTGAGACCTACTACCACAGTCTAAGCTTCCTCTATTCCCGCGACGAGTTTATCGAACAGGTCAACAGGCATAGCGAGACCATCGAGCAGCTTTTTGGCCAGACGCCACGCGTGTTCAGAAACACAGAGCTCATCTACAACAACGACCTTGCTGCGGTTGTTGAGTCAATGGACGCGTTCGATGCCATACTGAGTGAGGGCGCCGACCACATTCTCGGCTTTCGCAGCCCGAATTTCGTCTATCGGCCGAAGGGCTGCAAGAAAACAAAGCTCCTCCTGAAAAACTATTCCCTCAGCGACGACATCGCCTTTAGATTCTCCAATCGCGGCTGGTCGCAGTGGCCGCTCACCGCTGAAAAATTCGCGCGTTGGATTAACAACGTCAATGGAAACGGATTCGTTGTCAATCTCTTTCTCGACTACGAAACCTTTGGCGAACACCAATGGGCCGATACCGGAATTTTTGAGTTCATGCGACACCTGCCCGAAGAGGTCTTAAAACACCCTGACAATAATTTTATGACCCCCGGCGAGGTGGTCGATGCCTACGACCCGGCTGATACCGTGGACGTTCCTCACCTGATAAGCTGGGCGGATACCGAACGTGACCTGTCGGCCTGGCTCGGAAACCCTATGCAGTCCAGCGCGATTCACGAACTCTATCGACTCGAAAAGACAATCAAAGGCACAGGCGACGAAAAGCTCCTGGCCGATTGGCGCCGCCTACAAACCTCCGACCACTTCTACTATATGTGCACCAAATACTTCGCCGACGGTGACGTACACAAGTACTTCAATCCGTACGATTCTCCATACGACTCATACATTAATTTTATGAACGTACTTGGCAACCTCCGGAGCCGCTGCACCGAACCGAGACCGCCTTTGGGGGGTAAGTTTCTCGAGGTGCCGACGGGGCACAAACCGCCGGATATTTCGGCTGGCATTGTCGCCTGAATCGGTCGTGTCTGCTTCATCGACCAAAAACCTGATGAGCGGGGATAAACTGTGCGAGCATTACAAAGAAACGGAGACTGTACAACGCTGTCGGTTCAGACGGCGAATCTGCCGTTCGAGCAGTTGCTTGACAAGGAGTGGCTGTTGACAAATGGGTGTGGCGGTTACGCCGCATCGAGCGTGATTGGGTGCAATACAAGGAGATATCACGGCCTGCTTGTCGGTTCGCTAAATCCTCCCGTCAACAGGATAATGGCGCTTGCCAACTGCATGGAAATGGTGGTCCGCAACGACAAGGTCTTCAACCTCGCCGGTTTTGAATTCGAAGATAAGATAGCCCCTGAAGGCGTCAAATATCTCAAACAGTTCCGCAAGGACGCAGCCGTGCATTTCGATTACGAGATTGAAGATATTCGCCTGACAAAGTCGGTTTATTTGCTTCGCAACAGTAACACAGTGACCGTCGGGTATGAGTTTTCATCTGTCGCAGAGCCGTTCGAGTTTGTCGTTAGGCCCTTTGTGGGGCTGCGAGATTTTCACCTGCTCCAGAAGTCCTACGCGCCGCTCGTTGCAAGGCCGAGCGACGACGGAATTCTGATTCGCCACGATGTGCCCGCAAGCTGCGAGCTTTTCATCAAATGCCCCGACGCCTCTTTTGAAAAAGACCGGCAGTGGTGGTTCAATTTCGTATATCGCTGCGACCGGCGCAGGGGACAGGAGTTCACCGAAGACCTGTGGACGCCGGGCTTCTTCAGGTGGACCATAAGCGAGCCACGGAAGGTTTTGTTGTGGGCGAATCTGTCCGCGAAATTCAAGGCCGAAGACGACCGCGTCAAGGACCTCGACTCGGTCAACAGAGAGCTGCGGGACTACGACCGGCACATCCTGGCGCACACCAACGGAGACACCATCCTGCGGACCCTCTGCCGGTCGGCCGACCAGTTCATCACCAAAGGCCGCCGAAACGGAGACGAAAGAACCACAATACTTGCCGGATACCCGTGGTTTGCCGACTGGGGCAGAGATACGTTCATTGCATTGCCAGGCCTTATGCTTGCCACGAAACGATACGACGAGGCCCGCGATGCCCTTGTCTCGTTTGCCAAAGCCGCCAGCGACGGTATGATTCCAAGTCGTTTCGACGACTATAGCGACACTGCCTATTTCAACAGTGTCGATGCGTCCCTGTGGTTTGTTAACGCCGCCTTTGATTATCTGCGAACAGCCGATGATGCCGAAACGTTCAATAGGCGACTTCTCCCGACCATTCGCTCTATCATCGATTCGTATAGGCAGGGAACCCGCTTTGGTATTTGCGCCGACGAGGACGGCCTCATCAACGCCGGAAACGCCGACACCCAGCTTACCTGGATGGACGCCAAGTACGCCGGCACCGCTTTTACACCGCGATATGGCAAGCCCGTCGAAGTCAATGCACTGTGGTACAACGCCCTGATGCTGCTTGCCGAATACAGCGCCGAGCATGAAACTGAGGATATGAAGTATTCCAAGTATTCATTCCATCTGCTGGCAAGTAAGGCCAAGCAGAGTTTCAATCAACTCTTCTGGAACGAAGAGCTTGGTTATCTGAACGACTGTATTCTGCCGGACGGCTCGGTCGATTCGAGCATGCGGCCCAATCAGATATTTGCCGTCTCTCTGCCCTTCTCACCGCTGACCTCTGCCCGGCAGGCGGCAGTGGTAAAGGCCGTCGAGAGAGAACTGCTTACCCCTTACGGCCTAAGAACATTAAGTCCCGGCGACAAACGCTACGTCGGCACATGCACTGGCCCGCAGCAGGACAGAGACCGTGCTTATCACCAGGGAACCGTCTGGCCCTATCTGATGGGGCCCTTCATCGAGGCGTACCTCAAGGTCAACCGCCACAGCAGAAAGGCCAAAAGGCAGGCATCGCACTTCATCAAACCGCTGCTGGACCACCTGACCCAGGATGCCTGCATCGGTCAGCTCTCTGAGATATTCGATGCCGACCCGCCCCACAGGCCCAGGGGCTGCTTCGCACAGGCGTGGAGCGTCGCCGAGCTCATCCGGGCATATCTGCTCATAAACACCTGACCTGCCCCGCATCTGCCTTTGCTCCCGATACTGTCAACCGGATAACCGGTTGGTCCGCAGTTCTGGCAACTCCTCCCGGCCTTACGGGTGTATAGGACCCCGGCTGCCCGAACGACTCACAACCAGTGCCCTTACTCCAAACGAGATAACGCTGTTTGTGGGCCCCTGTGTGGCTGTTCGGCTGAAACCTTACTATTTCAGTGCCGCGGCCTGCCAGGTATAGGCCCTGAAGCGGCGTTCGTCGGAGGTGATTGTAATCTTGCCCGCGGCGTTGTAATCACCGTCGAGCCATCCGGTGGCATACAAATCGCCCATGACGTTGCGGACGCGGCCGGTGTCAGAATTCGTCTCCAGGATTGAAAAGCCGCCGTGAGCGATGAAGTAAAGCTTACTCGTATCCTCGCCGTTTTCATCACTATAGACCCGCTCGGGTATGATATTCCCTTTGAAGCTGGCCGCCATCACCTGGTGGTCCAGCGTCTTCGATATCCAGTACTGCCCGGACCACCGGCCCTCTATTGTGCCGTCGGGCAAGATGGCCAGTTGGATGCTTCCCCGTCTCTGCTGGTCCTCCCATGCGTCCGTCATGAATTGAAGTGCCCCAGCAAGCTGTGGCTGGTCTGGGCTTGGTGTCCCAATCGGCTTGTCTCTCAGTTCGATTAGGTTCTTGGTCCACTGCCGCCACGGCGGCGACGTGTCCTTCTCGCCCGTGGTCAGGTCGATACCTTCCCCTGTCATTACGACGTAGATGACCAGGCCTATGAGGACGGTAACGAGCAGCGATAGCAGCAGAATATAGCCGCTTCGCCGCGGCAACCGGATATGGTTTGTCTTCCGTTGGTTCATCCGAATACCTCCCTTCTTGGTACAATTGTCGGAGCGCTTTTCGCCGGCCGGCCTTATGCTCGCGTCGGCGCCATTTTACAATCGCTGTGGGCTGGCAGCAATGGCTATTTTGGAAATATCAGCCCGGCTGGGTCTGTTCTGCGCTTGCTATATTTGGCGCTTCAGATATTCTATAAGTGCGATATATGGAGCCCGACTGTTGGAGCGGCACTACTAATCAAGCGGTCTTGACGCACGCGGGCGGAGACCATAGAATCTTTCTTTTGTTCCCAGGGTCGTATTTAGACATTTGCTGAGAGAAATCTATGGCGATGGTAAATGAAAACTTCCTGAAGCTCCAGGCGGGGTATTTGTTCCCGGAGATAGGCAAGAGACGGCGGCAGTTTGCGGCTGAGCACCCCGAGACGAGGATAATCTCGTTGGGGATAGGCGACGTCACGCAGCCGCTCGCGCCGGCGGTCATCGAGGCGATGCACAGGGCGGTCGATGAGATGGCTCGCAGGGAGACCTTTCGCGGCTATGACGACAGCGGCATCGGTTACGAATTCCTGCGCAAAGCCATTCAGCAAAACGACTATGCCGCCCGCGGCGTGAATATCGAGCTTGATGAGATACTTATCTCGGATGGTGCGAAATCTGATACGGCCAATATGCAGGAGATTTTCGGCCTTGACAACGTCGTTGCCGTGACCGACCCGGTCTATCCGGTCTATGTCGATACCAACGTGATGGCGGGCCGCACCGGCCCGGCGGCGGGGCGGGGCGCCTATGAAAAAATCATCTATATGCCCTGCACCGAAGAAAACAACTTCGTCCCCGAGATTCCCACGCGAAAGGTCGATTTGATTTACCTCTGCTTTCCGAACAATCCAACCGGCGCGGTGGCGACGAAGGAGCAGCTTTCAGAATGGGTCGAGTATGCCAAAGCGAACCAGGCGGTGATTCTTTTTGACGCCGCGTATGAGGCGTTTATTTCCGAGCCGGACATACCGCACTCGATTTATGAAGTCGATGGTGCCAGGGAAGTGGCGATAGAGTTCAGGAGCTTCTCGAAGACGGCGGGCTTTACCGGCGTCCGCTGTGCATTTGCCGTCGTGCCAAAACAGTTGAAGGCGCGCACGAAAGACGGCAGGGCGGTCCAATTGAATCCGCTGTGGGCCCGAAGGCACTGCACAAAATTCAACGGCGTTTCATACATAACTCAGTGCGGCGCAGCGGCCGTTTACAGCAAAGACGGCAAACGACAGACGCAGGAGATAATCGACCTCTATATGCGCAACGCCAAACTCATCTGCGAATCGCTTTCGGCCATCGGCTACACCGTCTATGGCGGAGTCAACGCGCCTTACATCTGGCTGAAAACCCCGAACGGGATGGGCTCGTGGGAGTTCTTCGATAAGCTGCTCGCCGAGGCGCACGTCATCGGCACGCCCGGGGCCGGCTTCGGCGCAGCCGGCGAAGGGTACTTTCGCCTGACGGCCTTCGGCGACCCGCAGGACGTCAAAGAGGCACTGAAAAGAATTGAGGCGATGTCCCTATGAAAAGAAACACCGCGTATATCGGCTTAGGGAGCAATCTCGGCGAGCGCGAGAACCTCGTCAAAAATGCGCTGCGGATGCTTCGCCAGCTCGACGATATCAAAGTTGCGCGGACGAGCGAGCTGATTGAGACGGCGCCGCTGGCGGGTATGGACCAGCCGCCGTACATCAACGCCGTTGCCGAAATCAGGACCCCGCTCGACGCGCAGCAGCTTTATCAGAAACTTGTCGAGGCCGAGAATCTATTGGGCAGGAAGAGAGAGGCCAGGTGGGCCTCGCGGACGGTGGACCTCGACCTGCTGCTTTTCGAGGACCAGATTATCGACACAGCCGAGCTGACCGTCCCGCATCCGCAGATGCACCTCCGCTCGTTCGTCTTAAAGCCGCTCTGTCAGCTAAACAGCGACTTAGTGCACCCGTTCCTGAAGGTCACGGTTGGTGAGCTTGCAAGGCGCCTCGGCGGACACGATTTTTTCATCGACGAGGGCAGGTCTCAGGTTATCTGCATCGCCGGGATTATCGGCGCGGGGAAAACGACGCTGGCAGGCAGATTGGCTGAGCTGCTTGACTGCCGCACCATCTTCGAGGCCTACGACACAAATCCGTTTCTGCCGAAGGTCTATGCCGGTGAAAAACATCTCGCTCTCGACTCGCAGCTTTATTTTCTGACAAGCAGGGCAGAGCAGCTAAATCCTGACGTTCTGGAAAATGGCGTGCGGGTCATAGCCGATTACATCTTCGAAAAAGAGCTAATCTACGCAAAGCTGCTGCTCGACGGACAACAGTTGAAGCTCTACGAGAAGCTTTACGAGCCGGTGGCTCCAATGGTGACACGTCCGGTTCTGGTTATCTATCTCGTCGAATCGGCGCAGGTGTGTCTCGAGCGGATACACAGGCGAAACAGGCCTTACGAGCAGCAGATTGAACCGGACTTTCTGGAACAATTGGCATCGGACTATGAGCAATTGTTCGCGGGTTACGATGCGGCCCCGGTCATTCGCCTGTCCGGTTTCGATGCAAATGACCAGTCAGCACTTGAGCATGTCGCAGAACATGTAAGGTGCTATACGGCCGGGCCGGCCGCCTGTGAAGAGCTAAGTACGGAAGCACTCGAAGATGGAAGTTACCAGGCGAATAGATGACGTGCGGGCCGCTGTGAGGCGCGCGCGGAACGGCGGCAAGACCATCGGTCTTGTCCCGACGATGGGGGCACTGCACGTCGGTCACATTTCCTTGATTGAGCAGTGCGTAAAGGACGGCCATCTCACCGTCGTTAGCATATTCGTCAATCCGACGCAGTTCGGCCCCGGCGAAGATTTCGAGAAATACCCCCGACCACTTGACGACGACCTTGAAATCTGCCGGCAGCACAACGTTGACCTCGTCTTTGTACCTCCAGCCGCCCAGATGTACCCATCCGATAATCTTAGCTGGATAGACGTCGAAAAAGTCACCGGCCTGCTCTGTGGCCGGTCGCGACCCGGACATTTTCGCGGTGTGGCGACGGTGTGCGCGAAACTTTTTAACATAGTCCAGCCCGACGGTGCATACTTCGGCCAAAAAGACGCCCAGCAGGCCGTCGTTATCAAACAGATGGGGGCCGACCTGAACTTCCCAATTCGAATCGTCGTCTGCCCCACCGTCCGCGAGGCCGATGGCCTGGCTGTCAGCTCACGCAACCAATACCTAAGTCCCCGGCAGCGAAAAGACGCCACCTGCCTCTATAAAGCGCTCGAAAAATGCAGGTCGCTCGTCAGCTCCGGAACAACCGACAGCAAGACCATCATCGACGAAATAACAAAGACAATCGAAGCCGCCCTATCGGTTGACAATATCGAATACATCGAAGTCGTCGATGCCCAATCTTTAGAGCCGCTCGAGAAAATCGACCGAAAAACCCTCGTCGCACTTGCAGTCCGCATCGGCCGGGCCCGGCTCATCGACAATATTCTGCTGGACGTACCGAGCAATTGAAATATAATGGCCGTCAAACGCCGAAACTTCACTGCTGAGGAAAAAGTATGCTTGTCAAAATGCTCAAAAGCAAGCTGCACGGTGCTACCGTCACCGATGCGAAGGTTCACTATACCGGCAGCATCCTGATTGACGAAAAATTAATGCAGGCGGCGCAGATTGCCCCTTACGAGGCGGTGCTTGTTGCCGACCTGACCAACGGCAGCCGGCTTGAAACGTACGCTCTGCCTGCACCTGCCGGCTCCGGCCAAATCGTCATGCTCGGCGCCGCCGCAAAACTAATAGAGCCAAAGGACAAGGTAATTATCTTCAGCTTCTGCTACTGTGATGCCGATGAAGCTAAAGAAGCTAAACCCAAAATCATCATCATCGACGAGAACAACGGCATAAAGGAAAGCCAATAGAGCGGCCCCTGCCGTTGCCTTGTTTTGTCGCTCCGCTGGACATCTGCGAATGTATCCCGAACTTTTCAGATTGCCTTTCACGCAGCTTACCGTAAAAAGCTACGGGCTTATGATGGTCGTGGGTTTTCTGGCGGCCGTTGCAATCATCCGCCGGCTGAGCAGGGATATCACTCCCGACCCTCAAATGATAACCAATGCCTCGCTCTATGCTCTCGTCGCCGGCGTCGTCGGTGCCCGGCTCTTCTATATCTTCCACTACTTTGAGCACTTTCGCAGCCAGCCGCTGGCGGTCTTTGCGATATGGAAGGGTGGCTTGGAGCTGCTCGGCGGTGTGCTCGGCGCCGTCGCCGTCATCATTTTGTACCTCATCCACCACAAGCTGCCGCTCCGCCAGTATCTTGACATCCTCGCGATAGGGCTGATGGCGGCACTGATGTTCGGGCGCATCGGCTGCTTCCTCAACGGCTGCTGCTACGGCAAGCCGACCGACATACCCTGGGCCGTCCGATTCCCATACAACTCGCTCGCCTACCAGAGCCAGACGACCACCGACCCGGCCAGGAACCGTTATCAGCCGCACCTGCCGCTGCCGGCCGATTTCTTTACAACTATTGAGCAAGATGGCCGGCTCTTCCAACAGCTAAAGCACGTCGAAGACCTTACACCGCAGCAGAGGCAGGCGGTCAAGACCGGCAAGTACCGCTGTCTGTCCGTCCACCCCACGGAGCTGTACTCCTCGGCAAATGGCGCATTGCTTTGCCTTATTCTGTATCTGTTCTGGAGAAGGGCGCGAAAGGCCCAGACAGCCGACAAACGCCGGCTCTTCGTAAAGCCGGGCTGCACCTTCGCACTTATGTTCATCGTTTACGGACTGACCCGCTTTTTTATCGAGTTCCTCCGCGACGACAACCCCTTCGAGTACGCGCGGTGGGCCGTCTACAAAGGCGGTACCATCTCTCAGAACCTGTCAATCTATATGATTGTCTTCGGCATAGCGCTGATGCTCGTCTTCAGCAAGCTCGCCGTCGTACCGGCCGGCCGCCATGCCCCACAAAAAAAACCAGAGAACTAAAATCGCGAGTTCGCCGTCGGCTGTTCGCTTCGGATACGCATTAGTTATCCGTCCGCATCCACTGCCTTTTGTGCGAACATTTGTCAGCGGCGGCGGCTATATGTATACTGTAAGCAAAGAAGGCCTAGGGAAATAAACCGAAAGTATGGGACTATACGACAGAGACTATACACAGGAGGGCTACAGGCAGTGGTATCGCTCTGCGCCGCAGATGCACTTCGGCTTTCCCCGAATGACCCAGGCGGTCAAAACGCTGATGGTAATCAACGTTGCCGTTTTCCTTCTGGGCACTATCTTCTTCCCGCCTAACATCCCTTTTGGGGTAGGCAGGATTAGTCAGCTCGATGTGTGGTTTTCTGTTTTCCCGCATTCAGTCGGCCCTGCCCTCCAGGTCTGGCGGCTTGTCACCTATCAATTTCTCCACGGAGGCCTATGGCACATAGCAATTAACATGTGGGTGTTGTACATGTTCGGTCCGGTCATTGAACGCCACTGGGGAGCCAAGAGATTCACTTGGTTCTATCTTGGCTGTGGTGTTGCCGGTGGCTTATTGTACACGGTGCTTGGACTAAGCGGCTATCTGCCTGCTGCTCCTATGGTCGGGGCCTCCGGTGCAATCCTGGGTGTCCTCGGTGCCTGTGCGATCCTCTTTCCACAAATGCGTATAATGCTTTTTCCCTTCCCGATATTCATACCAATAAGGGTCGGCGCAATCGCAGGCGTCTCGCTTTTTCTATTCTACGTGGTTACCAAAGGGCCAAACGCAGGCGGCCACGCCGCACACCTCGCTGGGATGGTCGCAGGTGGGGCTTATGTCCTGACCGAGAAATGGCGCACGAATCTGAAGCTCCGGCTAAAGGCCGGGCGATGGGAAAAGAATGTCGAGCAGCAAAGGCGGCTCCACATCGAAGTTGACCGCATCCTCAAAAAAGTCCACGACCACGGCATACAGTCACTGACGCCCGCCGAAAAACGCGCACTCAAAAAAGCCACCCGCCTCGAACAATCCCACCCCCGCCTGTAGCACGGCCATTCCCTCGACTTGGTTCGGCTTCGCTCGCCACCGGTCGCTCGGGACAGGCTTGGCCGTGCCTGAAAAACCCGCATCTGCCTTTAATGCCGTGCTAATTTTGGGGTCGTCGCAACCTCCGCGAAGCCCTCCAGGTCCCTTGTATGCAGAATAGGTGCGGGACAAGCTCAAAAAAAGCGACTTTTCGAGTTCCATACGGGTTTTAAAAATTTTTCTCGATATTTTCCATTTTTTTCTTGACATTGGGGGGGGGGATATACATTCTGTAAAGTTGTGATTTAGGAAGAGAAAAAAGGGATAATGATGAAAGCGGCCCACGCCCGCACATCGAAGCAGCCAACCTGGGGATATAAGAGGCCGGCTGTCTGCGCACAAACGGCTGTATGGAGGTCGAAAAATGACTAAGAGGGGTTTCATTCTGTCGGTGGTGGTCTGTGTCGGTGTAATCGTTATACTGATGGTGTTGCCGGCAAGGTCGCAGGAATCCGGTGGTGCAACGCCGACCTTGACGGTTAATGGTCTCGACGCATCAATGCCGGTTGAGATTGAGCCCGATGAAGACATTATTATTGCGGTTGCTGGCCTGACCGAGGAACAGAAAGAAAGTTATTGGGTAACGTGTGAGACGGGCGGCGAACTCACGGCTCTACCTGAGCCAGACTCGTCGGCGGAAAGACCCGTACAGGGTGATTATCTGTTCACCTTTGCAGATGACCAGGCAGACCCGGCGATAGTCAGCCTGATGACCGGCGATATACTCGATTACCAGCTTGTTCTTTTCAGGGTTCCGGATGCAAACACCGTAATTATCGGCGTAGATATCCAAGACGAATCAATAATGGGTCAGGACGATAAAGCTACAGCGTTTCCTGGACTGGACCAGACGGAACCGAACCCGTTATTGCTTTATGGGCCGGAGAGTTCGTATTCGGACCAGACCATCGTGATTGAGGCTAATGAGTTTGTTGCATATGACGGCAATCTGATGCTTGAGAATTGCCTCATGGATGTAAACGGCTGTGTCGAACTTAATTCCGATGTAACTCTAATCAATTCGCTGATCAGGGTAAAAGGAAAGCTCAAGGTTCGCCCTGGAATAACTATAACCGAGACAGGACCTTCAAGCATTATCGCAACCGGCGATTCAGAAAACGAAGGAAGAATAATAATAGAAGGCGATATTAGCAACCCAGTCAGCCTTGTTTCTGATTATTCGAGCCCTGACGCGGAGTTCGTCATTATCGACGGCAATTCTTCCGTTAATTCCTCTCTCAAATGCCTTGACTTCTATGGTGGGTGGACTAATATCTGGATCAGGGATAAGCGGCTGATTGAACCGGTTAGCAATTGTCGATTTTTTGGTGCGGATTATGCAGTCTGGCAGGACGGTCTGGACGAGTTGACAGATATCCGATTTTCGCTGTTCTACGACAATTCTGAGGTTTCCATTTATCTTGGAATGGACCCCATGACAGACGACGAAACCAAGGTGTGGGTGGACAACGTGGTGATCGACAATAATTCCCAAGATGCGTTTGGCTGCGTGATAACGGGCTCTGAGTATTACTGGGGCATATTTAACATGTCCGATTCGATAATCACCAACAGCTATTGCGGCTGGTATCTGGATACATCGACATACGTCTGGCCCATCCTCAGAAATGTCGCCTATTATAACAACGATTACAATGACAACCTTGTGGATTCATCCCCGTATCAGACAAATCCAATGTATCTTGCGCAGAGTCCGTTTGAAACCCCTCAAAGTCCCGGCGACTGGCCGTATTTTATCAATCCGCTAAGCCCTGTCGCAGAGGTGAATCTTGTATGTGATTTGTGGCAGAGCGCTCCACAGCAACTCCTGACGTCGTTGTATAGCAATTCCGCACCGAGGGCAAACAAGGGCATAGGATTCGGTATGCCGATTCTTCCTGAATACTCATCGCACGTATATAGTATCATGGGTGATTTCAACGATGACGGAACAGTCGACAATTCTGATTACAGCACATTTGCGAAGGAATGGAAAACGGTGAAGGATTCTGCGACAAATCCGCCGCACTTTCCCGATGCCAACGGGTACTCAGTGTGTGATTTTGACTATGACGGGATAGTGGATGCCCTCGATCTGGCCGAGTTCTGCGGCCACTGGCTGTGCAAAGGTGATATAAAGCTTACCACACAGGATGCCACAGATTCCCTCACTGTTGTCTGCGAGCACCTGGATGGATTGATTGTTAAGGACTACGCGTTGTTTCTTGATGGTAAATACATCGGATTGAGAGAGCCGAATGACAATCCAAACCTGATAATCAACAAAATAAGGTATCCAAACGGGCCCCACTCATTGAAGGCAGTAATCCGCGGAGCAGGTGACCAGCCCTACGTCACTGCCGCCGAGACAGTTCTATTCGACAGTCCTCTGAGCGATTTGGACTTTGAAACGATATTCGACCCTGCCAATCACTATTTTCTTAGGGCAAAGGTTGCCGACGGATATACCGCTGCTGCTGAAATCAGGGATATGGATGGTCAGGTATTATGGTCCGGCGAGTACACGAGTGATTTTATGGCCTCGGTTGAGCCCAACGTTTTCTCATCCGGTGCCGCCAACTATGAGGTTGCCTATGAGTACGACGATCAAACCCTTGCTCCCTCAGGTTCGGGCAGCTCGGCCATCCTGGCTCTTGATGGAAAACCCGTTTACAGTACTGCCGGGCTGATAATCTGCATGATTGAAGACGGCTGGAAGGATGGGGCCAGCGAGGACGACACGGGTACCTGCCGTTTCGCGGATAGAAAGATGCGGCAAAAGAATATTAAGACTGTCGTTTTGCGCGGCTTTGGCGCAAACAATCAGGTGACGTACGAATGCATTATGGCAGCGCAACGGAAGTATCCCAATATCCGGTTCCTGCACATAAATACCCACGGGAACTGGGAATGCGACGGAGCCGGATGGCTCGGATTAGATACCACCCGCACAATAGTGCAGTTCAACGACGGCATCTGGCCCTCCTACAATTCAAGAAGATGGACGGACGCGGGCTACGACGTCCCTGAGGACTATGAGTATTTAGCGGATAATTTGGAAGAGCATTACGCCCTTGCTCACATCGTATTTGATTATGACCAGATAAGGATGCTAGTCATTGAATCATGCTATGGCCTTAGAAACGTGGCAACACTCGATTTTTCAAATGCTTTAATTGAGTACGTGGAAGGAGCCTTTGAGTACGAGGACGGCCAAAATCCACCGCTCAACTGGCACCCTGAGTATCCATTTAGTGACGTTACGCACGTTTTCAATATGCGCAGTGAAGATCAGGTGGCTATCGGCTCGGCAAGCGCGGTCATAAAGAGCTGGTACACGTACTACGCCCGGTTTTTCAACGGGCTTTACGCAAGAATGGCTGACGGAATGAACTTCAGAGATGCCTACACCGATTTGGTGTTGTACGGGACATCATCCGCCGAAGTGCTTCGTTACCATAGAGTCCGGGGCCTCGGATTGAGCGCTTTGAGCGACATCCGCCTGAGTTCTAATCCCTGATCGGAGACAAACCCATGAGACATGTTCTTGGCACTGTGCTCGTATTCGTTGTGCTCTTGTTTGGCGGATGTACGAAGGATAAGAGGCCGCTTGAGCTGACACCGAACAACATCTCAACGGTTTGGCGATTGAAGCTGGACAAAGCATCTGTTTTGCGTCACGTGGTTGGAAATGGGAGGGCGTACGGATACTATTACCACTTGGATGCGTCGAAGGGAAGTGCCATTCTTCAATACATCAGAGATGCAAATGTTATGACGCCGGATAGAAATCGAATCCGGCAAAAAGCGGGCGAGCCCCTGAGCCCTGTGTGTATATATTTTGAGACGAGAGACGCTGTCTACTGCGCACATATAGGTTGGGATGAGAGATGCGTGTATGGCTACTGGTGGGCATCGCCTGATTTGTTCCGTGTTTTCAGGGGATGGGGGTTCTTCGAGGAGCTTGCAAAGGCCGACCCGAATTGGCCTCCTCCCATATGGAACCGTGTCAGCGCGCAGTTCGACCCGAACCTTGCCATGTTCCGGGCGCCTTGGGGCGATTACCCGCTTATGAGGGACCAGTTTGCGTTGCGCCTCGAAACAAAGACGGAATTGACCAGGGAGACGTTCTTGCAGCTTGACATTTCAGCGCCAACTGACATTCGCATCGTGTGGCCTCAACATCAACAGGACCGAGAACCCCGCTTGTCGTCCTGGATGGACGCCAATACAGTGTTGGGCCACATCCGTGATGCCAGGCAGATAAAGTTCGACACAGCGCGAACGGGGAAGATATTGTACTTTGTGGTGGACAAAACGCTCTATCGAACGGGGATCGACTGGGACGACGAAAAGGTTTACGGCGACTGGTGGGAATCCCCGGAATTACTAAGTATTTTTAGGGGTTGGGGACTATTTGAGGAGTTGGCTAAAGCAGACCCGAATTGCATGGCTCCAAGCCGCTACAAGAATCCCCCGCCGGAGGCAGGTCCAAATTTCCCCAGGTGTCCAGCAGCGAAACTGGGTGCCAACGAGTAAAGACTCCTTCTCAAACGCGGGCTGTCTGCGCACGAACGGCTGTAAGGGAGGTCGAAAAATGACTAAGAGGGGTTTCATTCTGTCGGTGGTGGTCTGTGTCGGTGTAATCGTTATACTGATGGCGTCGGCGGTGCAGGGGCAGACAGCCGACAGCGCAATGTCGGTCTTGACGGTCAATGGTCTTACTGCAGCAGAGCCGCTCATAATACAGGGCAAAGATGAGATTATAATAAGGGTGGCTGGGGCTGAGGTAAACGAGCCAAGCTATTCGGTAGTATGTGAAGGCGAAGGAGTGCTTGAGTTGTTGGCTGAGCCGAATAGCTCCGGCGATGAGCCGGTGCCGGCGTATCGATTTTTGTTTGGCCCAGACCGGCAAGTCGGTGAGATAATGTTAGTAGCCAAGCAAGATATGATTATTCACGGAAAAGTCGTATTGGCTGGTTCGGGCGTCTATAAGCTGGTTCTGTTCTATTGCGCTGATACGGATGTTACTACTGCAATCGGCATAAACTTTGAGGCCCTCAGCCGACCGGCAAATCCGCCACAGACAGAGATTGGCACTTCCCAGGACCCGACACAGCAACCTGACATAAGCGGTACCGGAGAAACGACGCTTAATGGCCTTGATTATTCTAACGCCGGCTTATTGGACGCAGGGGACGGCTATGACCCAGCCATGGACTTGAATGCTGATGGGAAAATCAACTTCAAGGATTTTGCGATTCTCGCCGCCGGCTGGCAAACAACCTATGACATCTTTGACCTTGATGCAATGTTCGCCGCATGGGCGACGACAAATCCCTGCGACGATAACGATGTTTCTGGGGTTTGGGAATATGTAAACTTTACTGGAATCGGCCCTTGTGGAACCTACGACTGCTGGATTGAACCGGACTATAGCGACCCCTGCTGGGACGACTGTGGCGGAAGGGTGTATGTGGGGTGCGTGGAAACACAAGAGTTTGATTATACGTGCGCTTACAATTTCTGGTTTGACAGCACACGTGTTGGCTTATGCGTTTATACCTGTGGGTTAAATTATTTTCAGGTTATGAAAAATGCCGGCGGCAGTCGTATCTTACAAACCCGACATCTGACGCAAGATCAGTTGGATCCGTGGGTTTGTGACGAAGGAACCGAGGACAAGTATGACTGGCAGGTGGTTGTTTACAATGACGTTAACGGAATTAGGGATGGTTATTGCCGGGAAGGGGCAACAGTTGGCTGGGGGCCAACTTACGGCCAGCCAAGTGCATGTGAATGTGACTGGTGGTAACTTTAAACTAAACAATCCTGTCCGCCTGTGGCGGGAAAGCGAGGGTCGTTATGTGCAAAGGGAAAAAGGAAATTGCAGCTTTTATGGTCTTGGTCGGCAGCGTTTTAGTGGTGACAACAGAATTGTCGGCACGACCCTGTCCAACGTTACCGGGGCCAGTGGTGCAAGGAACATGTTGTACCACCTTTACGGGCGAGGCATCGGGAGGAACGCTGATAATGTGGGACAATCTCGGCCGTAATGCCAGATATATCGCCGTTGAGACAGTGGCAGGTGAGCCAGCAGAAAAGGCGATAGAACGTTTGGCCAAGATAATTGATGAGACAAATCCCTTCAATTGGGGAGGATTTCCTACAGGGGAAAAACTTGTTACTTCATCAGGGGGCGAATTGAAGGGTTTAGTTGGAATGTGCGGGGACTATATGACGGCGGGAACTGAAGTCGGCTTAGGTATTCCCCTGCCGCCTCACTCTTTAACTTGCAACTATGACCCGAATCTTAGAAAGATAGAGCTAAGATGGATTAATCCGCCGGACGGCTACGATTCCATAAGGGTCAGGATTAACTGGGGTAACTATGTTCACACAGGGGGGGATGGAATTCCCGGAGAATCAGAAAACTATGTAATCGATTTGGGCAAACATACAGTAAATACAAGAGACCTTGATATCTTGGTAATTGGGGTCTGTAACGACATTCCTTCGAATGCCGCAGCAATTCACATCAACAACAATGTCCAGGAAGAATTGTTTGGTATTCCATTTACCGGTGGCATAGCTCCCAACTGGCAATCCTGGGCGCTGGATACCGACCAGGATGGGATAAATCCGCAGATGGGCATAAGAAGTGAGTTAACTGCCGCCAAAGGCCGTCGGTATAACCCCATTATGACACCGCAAGCCAAACCGTTTTATCAGGTTATCGATACAGGGCCTCAAGGCGGGACCGGCGGGTTTTTCAGGAAGTTCATCGGTCTGACGCAGGGGCATACCTATCGAATAAGGACGCGCGTGGCCACCTTAGGCGAACCAAACGAAGGACAATGGTCTGTCTCTGTGCACGCGGCTGCCAGTGCTTCCGACAAGCAGGACCTTAGCGCCAGACAAATGGCGGGCCTTGAGGCGCTGCCTTCTGGAAATACAGGTCCTGCGGCGGGCAGAATGGCGCTGTTCGATTCGGCGCTCACTACCAAAGGGCAGTTCCTGGAGATTTCTACTGGTGAAGCTGTGCAGGGCCGGGAGGTTACGGATATTGCGTTGCCGCAAGGCGTTGACTCAATTACGGTCTGGGTCCGATGCGCCGGGCCGGCCGGCCTCTCGGCAGCCGTTGACTGGATAGCGCTCCAGGACCTGTCGGCGCAAGGGTTCTGACCCAGAGCTGCAAAGGGCACGCGGCGTCTGGGGCAGAATAATAGACCAAACGAGCGAATCCTTCCCTTCTACCGCCGTTGCGTATTACTTCTCCGGCGTGGTATGCCGCCGGTTGGGCGAATACGAACAGGCCGTTGACTACTTCCAGACCGTCGTCGATTACTGGCCTCACTATCAACATGCCTGGAGTGCTCAATACTTGTTGGGCTCGTGTTATGAGAAGCTTAAACAAGCCGGGCTTGTGGAGCCCGCACAGGCCGATGAGCTAATAGAGGACGCGTACGAGGCCGTATTATCGAAATATGCCGATTCGTCCGTAGCTGACAACGCTTGCCTGAAACTGGCACAGATAAATCTCGACAGGGGCGATGAGGCAATCGCAGCCGAATACCTTCGGCTGTTTCTCGAATTGGCCGAGCCGGACGACAGCAGAATACCGGGCGTCGAGGCCCAGCTCGAGCAGATAGAGACAGGAGGACAATAATGGCAAAATCGCGATTGAAAGCGGGCAGCCCTTTGTGGGATAATGGCATAGAAGGCGATTGGCTGGCGTTGCTTCGGGTTGTCCTGATGGCCTTGTTGCTCCTTGGCTTGCTGCAAATCAGCTCTCTTGCCTGCGGGCCGGATCCGCCACCGCCGCCGGATTGCTACGACGACGACGATTGCGATTCTTGCGAGGAGTGCATCAATGGTGAATGTGTCTGCAATGAAGAATGTTGTTCTTCTTCTGATTGTGGGGCTTGTGAAGATTGTTTCGGGTGTACGTGCCTCTGTATGGCCGAGTGTGGGTGTGGCGACAAGACATGTTCGGATTGTAAAGAATGCGTAGATTGCGAGTGCCAGTTGAAGCCAGGCAACACGTGTGTCAGCGATTTGGACTGTCCACGATGCTACGACTGCGTAAACTGTAATTGCCAGAACCGCTGCACCTCCGACCAGTGCTGCAACGAATCAACCGCGACCTGTGTAGACAAATGTACAAATACCGGGGAATGTGACTGGGGCGAGTTTCTGCATGCCCCATATGCGGAGTGCCTGAACATGGATCCGTTTATAAAGTCGTGCGCGCCCGGGGTAGAGGGAGCACTCTGCAAGCACCGGATAATATATTACGCTACTGATGCTGAATGTGCTCCTTGTGCGCCGGGTTGCAGCAAGACAAGAGTCGATCACTGTGCAGAAATAACCCCAGGTTATTGCAGAACTCACTGTATTCTTATGGTGTGCAATTGCTCATGTGACCTCAAGCCGGAGGAGGCTTGGCGTCAAGGTGATCACTATACATGTGGCGAATAGAAGTATGACTCTTTTGGG
This sequence comes from uncultured Pirellulales bacterium, assembly GCA_964514115.1. GTDB lineage: Bacteria > Planctomycetota > Phycisphaerae > Sedimentisphaerales > Anaerobacaceae > CAZEPI01. Next base: position 48,897 of record CAZEPI010000016.1, read on the forward strand.
AAGATATCCGCGGTGATAATGGAAGGAGCATAGGATTATGAATAATCTAAAGTTTGTGACAGTTCTACTTCTAACTTTTTCGTTTTTGCCCAGCAGTATTAGTGCTGAGGAAACGACATCCCAGCTATCGACCCAAGAGATAGAAAACATCGCCCAAATGATGAGAGCAGTGGAGGATACTCTTCTAAATGTCCGCATCGACTCGAATTCCTGGGTTGAGCAAGGCCCTTCCTCGTCAGGGCCGTGGGAACGAACACCTGTCTGCTTTTCGACAACTGCATTCTTTGGGCAGATTTCCAGCAGTCGAGCAAGGATTGATTTCCACAAAAGCGTTCTGGAGTGGAAAGATGGTGCGGCCCCATACCTCGAGAAAAGCTATTCTGTCAGTTTTGACGGTGAACAGGGTCGCCGGAAAGAGATTTCCAGCTCTTACAATGAAATGACCTTTGCGAGAGATACCGGTGCTATTCTGTCGGAAGCAAACTATGAACTAACCAGTTACGGCAGGATCACAGGTATAGAGGCTTCTTTCTTTTTTCATCGCCGTGGTATGCCCGAGCCGTTTTCCAAGAGGTTTTCAACTGATTTTGAGGCCGTTGCTGACCCCAATGCTTACTTGTCTGCTCTGGCTGCGGTTGATTCTAAATATTTGAATGTCAAACCCTGCAAGGTTGAGGTTGTTTTTGACGAGCTTAGAGGCATGCAGTGTATAAAGGTAGCTTCCATAGGAGACCCATTACTCCAACAGTGGTGGTTTGCTCCGAATCGAGGTTTTGCCTTACTAAGGTTTGACGATTTACGAAAAGACCAGGACAGAAACGAGCAGGTAAACTCTTCGATAAATGTGACAAAGCTCGAGGAAGTAGCCGAAGATATATGGTGGCCGATGGAGGCGTATTTTGTGGAGTCTCCTCGCGAAGCTGGCAAACCCTGGAAGCGCATTGTCTACCAGGCTTCCAAGGTCGTCGCGAATGACCCCAACTTTGACGACAGTGTTTTCACGATTGATTTTCCCACTGGCTACAAGGTCAACGACGAGATCACCGGCACAAATTACGTCGTCGGCCAGGAGCAATAGCACCGAGCAGGCACCGCCCAGGTAAAGCCGGTAATCGCTCTGGCGGGGTTGTTGTGTTGTTTGCTTCTTGTTTGTATCATTGCCGGCCAGGCGGTGGGCTGCTTCCCGGACCCGCCGCCACCGAGTTGTCCTGTCTGCTACAAGTGGAGCGAAAGTGAGCAGAAGTGTAAGTTTAATTGCAAATGGGAGAAGTGTGAGACTTGTGAGCCTGACGGCTGCCGCGATGCCTACGCCGACGACCCGAATATGTTCTGCTGCAACGGCGCCGGCTGCAGTATTCCAGCGTGCCACGAATGCGTGGATGGCCAGTGCAAGGTCTGCGGCAACAGAGAGAACGAATTCTGTTGCGACGGCGAGTGCTGCGAGGAATGCCACGAATGCGTTGAAGACCATTGCATCTCCTGCGCTGGGTTGGGTAAAGTGTGCTGTGATGGCGTATGCCACGAGCCATGCGATGAAGAAGATGATGAAACTACCTGTAGCTCAGCAAACAATTCCCCGTGTATAAAGTGTGTGGGTATCTTAGGTGGGTGTGATTCTTATATCACGAGGCGTTACACAAATGCATTGACGTACGACTGCTGGGGAGGATGCCCCGGAGATTGTGACGATGTCCAGGGCCCCGTCTGTTACAGGATTTATAAGTGTAAGGAGCATAACCCTGGAAATTACTTTGCGGAGTGTAGCGCCTGGGGGGAAATGCCGAGGCCGTTGGACTGTTATCCTACGCTTATGCCGTGGTGGTGTTACTACTGTGAGGTGAACTGGTTTGATATCGTCTATACACATGAGGCACCATCCAAAAGATGCCAATAGTGAGAAAAGAGTATTCTGTATAAAACCGTAATTCCTGATTGCATAGGAGATGGCTATGAACCCGATAGCTCCCCCGACTAAAATGACCGGTGGTTTGCTCATCCTTTTTGTTCTGAGTTTCTGCAACTCTTCGTGGGCTGCTGACAATAGTCAGCAATGTCAATGGGTCCCTGTTGACCAGAACAGTTTTGCTGAGATATTGACTATGATAGGGGAGCGGGTGAGGGAAAACCACGAGAAGATCAAGACCTGGCAAGGCAAGGTAGAGATAGTCACGAACAATGTGGATGAAGGCGCTGCAGCAGAGAGAATGTACAGCGAACGAATAAGAGACGATGGTGGACCTATCCCGAATAAAATCAAAGAGCACCAGGAATTCACCCGAGAATTTGCTCTCGATGTCGATAACGGTTTGCTTTACGAGAGTTATTATCCCGACGGCCAAAATAGTATCATAGATGTTGATACGGGCCGACAGCTCCAATTAAAAGAGAGTACGCATTTGGGCAGCGGAAAGTTTATCCTTGCACCCGGTTACCACCTTGATTGTATGGATAACAAGAACCCCGAAGGCGTCGTTGTCGCTCGCACGGTCATCAAACAAGCCCGTCCCGAAGGTGACCTAACTTGTGGAAGCGACCTACCTCCGGTTTATGACCCTAGGGTAAGTATGGGAGTTTTTGGACAACCCCTGTGGGAGACATTTGCAAGGACCGTCGCTTACATTGACGAGCATGGAGAGCTTTCGGTTGATGGTTACGCTATGACCATTGAAGAGTGTGACGTCGCAGATGTCAGAAAGTATAAGATACTCTTGCCGGGCCTGGTAAGCCGCGATCCCAATGTCTGCCACTTTTGTACTTTAGTCTGCTCAAGCGCAGCCGGTTTTAATGTTATCTCAGTCTCCACCGCTGACGACACTGGGAGGGTCTTTTCAGATAAGACTTGGCGCTATGGTTTAATCAATGACGTTTACCTTCCGCTGCAAATGACTGAGGTGCGATTTGACCGCCAGATGGGGAATTTAGACACAGAAAGCGCTTGTACTTTTATAGACCAAAAGGTAAATCATCCGATAAGCGACGAGGTCTTTACCTATAAGAACCTCGGCCTCCAAGGCGGCGACATATTCGAGGATAGGATAGCCGACAAGCAATACGTTTTCCGCGACAATGAGCTTGTTCAAGTTGAGCCGGAGCACAATTAGCGGGATCTTTTTGAGGAGTGAAGGGTCCGGCCGATACCTGCTGGGACCCGCCACCACCGCACTGCCCTGTTTGCTACAAGTGGAGCGAAAGCCAGCAGGATTGCATCTTTAATTGCAAGTGGGAGAAGTGTCAGACTTGTACGGAAGACGGCTGCCGGGATGTCTACGCCGACGACCCGAATATGTTCTGCTGCAACGGCGCCGGCTGCAGTATTCCAGCGTGCCACCAATGTGTGGATGGCCAGTGCAAAGTCTGCGGCGACGACCCATACAAGACCTGCTGTGACGGCACCTGCTGCGACTGGTACCACCAGTGCGAGGACTGCAAGTGGTACGCTCAGCTTGAAGCAGTGAACACCACTGTCGGTATTTGTCGTAGTTGCCCGAGCAATCCTCCTTCGGTTTGTTGTTTGGGTGACGTTGGGGGAATGACCAAGCAGCAAGCATGCGCGCAGTATAATAAGTACCCTCACGACCCTCTGTTAATATCAGATATGTTTGGTTACTATTTCGAGAACAACTGCTGGTGCCAGCATTGTGTTGCTGTTCACGAGGAAGAACATATGAACCAAGATTGGGTCCAAGAGTGTTTGAACCCTGCCATAGGAGACTTCAAGGCCCACTTGGCTGCAAATCCCATTGACATAGACTGTTCTGTGGGCTCTTCTGTGGATTGTCAGACCGCAATAACTGCTGCTATTCAAACCCAATATAACAACAAGTGGCGAGATCTAATTACCGACGCCCTTAATAAGTGGGATAACGATCCGGACCAAGAAGGTGATGCCAGGGCTGCTGAGCGCGACTGTTATCAGCAGATAATTGACACCTTGCGTAACAAGTGTAATACGCCATAATGTGATATGAAATGAAAAGGGAACTGTTATGAAGCCTACATGTTTTAATTTGACAATTAGTCGATTTGCTGCTTTTATGCTTTTGGCACTTGCAGGGTGCTCGGCTGAGCACGAGCACGCCAAAGTATCACAGGAGCAGTCAGGGCTTTCCAAAACACAAGGAGAATACCGCATGGCGACCAGAGGTCCAACACAAACATCAGGTAGGAGAAAACTGGACTGGGAGGCCATTTACCAATCTATATTAAAGGAGGAAGGTGTCAAAGATTTTTCCACAGAGTCCCTGATGAACCTTATCACTGATGAAAACGAGAGTATCAGAACTTACAGTATTCTACTCTTAGGCGAAAGAAAAGTAATATCAGCCATTCCCAACATAGAGGAGGCGCTGAACGACGAATCATACTATGTGAAAAAAGCAGCGACCAGAGCTTTGCTGAAAATGGGCAACAGGGAAGGAATTAAGGTGTTACAAAAACTTTGCGAAAGTTACTCCAAGGAAGTTCAGGATGGTAATTATAAAAACCTGACACACCTTTCAGGTGCAACGAGAGTGTTAGCTGATGCAGGTGAGGTGCAAGTTATTCCCTATTTAAGGCAATTGGCAAATTATCATGGAGATTATTCCTGGAGCATCAGGTTAGGAGCGATGGAATCTCTCGCTAAGCTTTACGAAAAAGACGCGAGCGTTTTAGCGGATATTGCGTCGATGCAGAATGATGAGCATCCACAGGTCCGCAAAGAAGCCGGAGAGATTCTCGAACGGCTTGAGGCCGAGCAGCAGTAGTGGGCGGGGCGGGACGCTAATCACAACGTTCAGCGGGGCTGTTGTGCTGTTTGTTATTTGTCTGTATTATTGCTGGCTAGGCGCTGTCGGCAGCCATACTTATACCTTAGACACTCCCTGCTATGATAACTGCAAGTGGTACGCTCGGTCGGACTCCGTTGAGACTACGGTTTACATTTGTCGAAGTTGCCCGGCAAATCCGCCGACTGTTGCCTGTCTATCCGATGTGGCAAATATGACGCAGGCCCAGGCCTGTGCTCATAAGCTAAATTTCCCTAACGACCCTGTTCAGTATTCTGATATTAGCACGAGTAACTGGTGTCGGGGATGTGTGGCAATACACGAGGAAGAACATATGAACCAAGATTGGGTTCAGGAACGCCTGACTCCGGCAATAAATGCTTTTAAGACTTATCTGGCTGCAAATCCTATTGACATAGACTGTTCTGTGGGCTCTTCTGTGGATTGTCAGACCGCAATAACTGCAAGTATCCAGAACCAGCTCGACACCCAATGGCAATCATATATTCAGGCTGCAATTAATGCGTGGACCAACGACCCTGATAAAGAAAGTGATGCAGAAGCAGCTGAGTTGGCCTGTTATCAGGATATTTTAAATGCCTTGAAGACCAAGTGTCCATAGGATTATAATGTTAAATAGAATTAAAGGATACGAATATGAAGACAGAAAAACTAAACCTTGTTATAATCAGAATAGTTATTCTGACCGTTATGGTTATTCTAACATCATGTAGGAAATCAAATAGGATGGAGTCTAACGTTTCTAAAAATGTATCTGATGTCGCAGAAGCTCGCTCAGAAACACAGGGCACAGCCCCTCGTGTTAGACGCCTTGATGGCAAACCTTGCGAGCGAAAGATAGACTGGGAAGCTTATTACCAGTCTGGGCTGAAAGAATATGGAGTCAATGACTTTAGCACCGAGAACTTAATAGCACTGTTGGATAGCGAAAATGATATCATTAAGATGTACAGCGCGTGGCTTCTGGGGTTTAGGAAAGAGGCCTGCGCTATCCCAAAGTTGGAAGAGGCGCTTAATTGCAGATCGATTTGTGTAAGGAAAGCGGTCACGGAAGCTTTACTTAATATGGGTAACAGAAACGGCGTTCCGGTATTGCAGGAGTTCATTGAGAAAGCTTCAGAGGAGCTGCAAGAGGGTAGTTATAAGAACACAATAGACATGTCATATGCCGCAAGCGTTTTGGCCGACGCGAACGAAACTGCGGTCATTCCGTACCTTAGACAGTTAGCTAATATTCGAGAGGAGAACCATTGGAGTACCAGGTTAAGCGCTCTCAGGTCTCTTGCGAAACTGTATGAAAAGGACGCGTCGGTTTTAGCGGATATTGCCTCGATGCAGAATGACGAGCATCCACAGGTCCGCAAAGAAGCTGCTAAGATTCTCAAGCGGCTTGAGGCCGAGCAGCAGTAGCGGGCAGGGCGGCACGCTAATCACGACGTTCAGCAGTGTAGGCGAAAAGACGGTGACCGCGACCTGCCAGGGAGCCGGCGGGTTCGACACTACAGTTTTTGTCGTTAAGGTTGATAAGGTATTCGAACCGGGGACGGGCAGCCAAGGGCCCGTTGATACATGCCTGTGCGGTGATATCCTGTTGCAGGCGAGCCGAGACCCGGCCCCGCCGAGCGGAGCGTTTCCCCCCGGGGAGCCGCACTGGCAGATTCTAAGCCAGCCGCCCTGCGGCACTGCCTCTCTGGATGTCCCTGCGGGCCTTAACACGACCCTGCTGCAGAATCCCAACGCAAAGGGCGATTACGTCGTCGAGGCAAAATGCTGCAGCGCAGATACCGGCGATACCATTACCGTAAGAGGCAAGCTCCCCGACGACTGCTCAGATTGCAGCACGCCGCCAAGTGTGACACCTACGATAAACGAAGTTAGTGGTTGTGGTTCCTGTGGTACCAATTGCGGTATTTGCTGGCCAGGCGCTGTCGGCAGCCATACTTATGCCTTAGACACTCCATGCTATGATAACTGCAAGTGGTACGCTCGGTCGGACTCCGTTGAGACTACGGTTTACATTTGTCGAAGTTGCCCGGCAAATCCGCCGACTGTTGCTTGTTTGTCCGATGTGGCAAATATGACGCAGGCCCAGGCCTGTGCTCATAAGCTAAATTTTCCCAACGACTCTGTCCAGTATTCTGATATTAGCACGAGTAACTGGTGCGAGGGATGTGTGGCAATACACGAGGAAACCCATATGAACCAGGATTGGGTCCAAGAGTGTTTGAACCCACAAATACTGAGTTTTAACAACTATTTAGCTTCAAGCCCTATTGATATTGACTGTTCTGTAGGCTCTTCTGTGGATTGTCAAACTGCAATAACTACTACTATTAAGAATGGGTACGACAACGAATGGCAGAATCGTGTTCAGGACGCAATTAATACGTGGAACAACGATCCTAACCCAGAGGGAGATGCAGAAGCTGCTGAACTTGCCTGTTATCAGGATATTTTAAATGCCTTGAAGACCAAGTGTCCATAGGATTATAATGTTAAAGAGAATTAGAGGGTATGAATATGAGAACTATAAAATTAAACCTTGTTATGACCAGAATAGTTATTCTAACCATTATGGTTATTCTAACATCATGTGGCAAATCAAGGAATATGGAATCTAATGTTTCTGAAAACATACCTGCAGTCGCAGCAACCCGCTTAGAGATACAGGGTGCAGCGAGTCGTGCTCGTCGTCTTGACGGCAAGCCATGTAGGAAAAAAGTGGACATGGAAGTTTGGTATCAGTCCGGACTGAAAAAATATGGAGTTAATGACTTTAGCAACCAAAACTTAATAAAACTGCTGGAAAGTAAAAATGAGAGGCACAGATACTATAGCATTTTGCTTCTCGGCGAAAGAAAAGAATCCTCTGCTATCCCTAAGCTGGAAGAGGCGCTTGGCGATGAATCATACTATGTATGGCTGGCAGCGGCTGAATCTTTACTGAAGATGGATAACAGAAAGGGAATGCCAGTATTACAAGAGTTTTGTGCAAAAGTGTCAAAAGAGGTGCAGAACGAGCAGTATAGGAACTTAACACACATGCTGGACGCATCAAGAGTAATGGCTGATGCTGGTGAAGTTTCTGTCATTCCGTACCTTAGGCAATTAGCCGCGTACCATGGAGAGTATTCCTGGGGTATCAGGTTAAGTGCTCTCCGGTCTCTTGCAAAGCTTCATGAAAAGGACGCGAGCGTTTTAGCGGATATTGCCTCGATGCAAAACGATGAGCATCCACAGGTCCGCAAAGAAGCCGGAGAGATTCTCGAGCGGCTTGAGGCCAAGCAGCAGTAGTGGGCGGGGCGGGACGCTAATCACAACGTTCAGCGGGGCTGTTGTGTTGTCTGATGGTTGTCTGTATTATTGCCGGCGAGGCGCTCGCCTGCTGGGACCCGGCGCCGCCACCGCCGGAGTGCTACGATGACGACGATTGCGATTTCTGTAACTGCGAAGTGTGTTGGGAGGGGGACTGCGAGAGTGCCTGCGCCGAGAACCCGGATTGGTTTTGCTGTCCAAATTCGATTAGTGCCTGGTGCTGCTCGCGCTCGGCGTGTGGCGAATGTGTCGATGGCGAGTGCAAAGTCTGCGGCGACAGGGGATAATAGTTGTGGGGTGAAAAAGGGCCGCGAAACATCGCGGCCCCGTGCAAAAACTGCCTTTCACTTCTGTGTTGTTGTGCTGTGGATTTATCTGCGTAAAACTTATTCGTCCCATTCAAACCTTTCGGTCTCGCTGAGCAGCTCTTCAACTCTGGCCTTGACGTGCTCCTGCTTAAATTGCGGCTCAGTCCACTCGGCAACCTCTGCCTCCTTGGCCTCGACCTCCTTCTGCAGTTCTTGGAGTTTTCTGGCAAGCTCTTCGTAGGCAAGCTGCTTTCGGCGGACAATCAGGTCAAAACGCTGTGCGACGACCTCGTTAAGCTCATCTGTCAGGGCCTTCTTCTGGGTCTCGTCGGTGGTTTGTCCGATTTGCTTGAGCAATTCATACCGCCGCTGCTTAAGCACGAAGTTTTCCTTCAAGACCTCCGCCAGTTCGGGATTATCTTTCGATGCCTGGAAGATTCTGACGTACCTCTTTAAGCTGACCCCAATCCGCCGCGCGTAATGCTCAGGGTGCTCCTCGCGAATCTTCTCAAGCTCCTGTGCCTCGTCGGGGTAATTCTGCTCGAGCCACTCGAGATATTCCTTGTGCTTTTCGCGCAGGCGCTCTCTCATCATCTCAACGCCCGGCCCTTCGGTCACTCTCCCCGGCTGGTGTTGTCTCCAGCGCCGTTCTTCGCCCGGCTCGCCCATTTGCATCTCGCCCGGCCCACTGCCCCTGCGTCCCTCGCCAAACCGCTCAGGCCTCTCTTGCCTGCGTTCGCCCATC
>CAZEPI010000017.1:0-46179 GCA_964514115.1 uncultured Pirellulales bacterium
CGAAAGCCGCATCTGCTATGGAACCGTTAACCATGACCGATGTCAACATACAAGGTCACGAAGAGGATTTAACCACAGATAGACACTGATTAACACAGATTCACACTGTTTTTTGGCCACAGAAGTCACCGAGAGCACAGAGTTAGTGGGGTTCAGCCGGGGTGTCCTCAGCCAAGGGCCTGCTCGCCGCAAGCGTCTATGCGGCCCTTTTGCTTCGGTCACGGAAGCGTGCGCTTCTATTTCGTCGGCTGAATCTGGCGTTGCTCTGGGAAAAGCCCTGCGGCGCGGTGCGAGGCCTTCGTCCACAAGGGCGGTTGCCCTTTTTGTGGGGCTGGCTGAGGCGATGGCTCGGGCCAGCGTAAGAAAACTGGATGAAGTTACAGAAAAGATTTGCAAGGAGAAGATTGAGAGCTTAAAGAAATAGGTGACTGTCCCCGTTTTTCCCCGTTTTTCGGCTCGCTACGCTCGCCTCGCCGAAAGCCGCATCTGCTATGGAACCGTTAACCATGACCGATGTCAACATACAAGGTCACGAAGAGGATTTAACCACAGATAGACACTGATTAACACAGATTCACACTGTTTTTTGGCCACAGAAGTCACCGAGAGCACAGAGTTAGTGGGGTTCAGCCGGGGTGTCCTCAGCCAAGGGCCTGCTCGCCGCAAGCGTCTATGCGGCCCTTTTGCTTCGGTCACGGAAGCGTGCGCTTCTATTTCGTCGGCTGAATCTGGCGTTGCTCTGGGAAAAGCCCTGCGGCGCGGTGCGAGGCCTTCATCCACAAGGGCGGTTGCCCTTTTTGTGGGGCTGGCTGAGGCGATGGCTCGGGCCAGCGTAAGAAAACTGGATGAAGTTACAGAAAAGATTTGCAAGGAGAAGATTGAGAGCTTAAAGAAATAGGTGACTGTCCCCGTTTTTCCCCGTTTTTCCCCGTTTTTCCGTCCCCGTTTTTCCACGTGGAACGTGGGGCTAAATAACACTGGGGGTGCGCCCCAATTTCTTAGGAGGGAGGGTGTTTTGGGCCCCGCAGCACGCAGGGTGCAGGGTTGGCGGTGATAATGGGAGTGGGTAGCTTGGTGCGACCCCCATCGCGCGGGATGGGGGCTAAATATTGTGGATTCCGGCGTAGTGGGCCCCGGATAACGACATTCCGGGGTCTCCGCCCGTCACACTGCGCGCCGGGTAAACTTCACTCCGAGAAGTTTAGCCAGGCGAATCGGCCGAAGAGCCGGCGGGCTGCCCGGTCGTATGCCTTTGCGGCCTTGATTTCACTCTCGAAAGAGCCGATATGCTTGCGTTTGCCGTTGCGTTTGATACGGGCAATCCAGCTTAAAAGAACAGTATTCTATCGCCCCAGGGGCTATCGGCAATGAGCTCAGCGGCCAGGTTAGACCGTTATAAATGGCAAATCCCAGATTAAGTCTTGCACCCGCGTCGCAAGTGTGTATAGGATACTGAAACAGAGAATTTTAAGCAGTCCGAATAAAGGAGGCCAAGAATGAATGGTGACAGATTCTTTGACCAGCCCATATCGCCGCAGAAAATCCTGAAACATGCCACCTGGATGATCCCGCTTATTATCGTACTTGCTCTTTTATCTACGATGTTCTACATGGTTAACACGGACGCAAAGGGTGTTGTTCAGCGGTTTGGTAAATTCGTTCGTATTACAGAGCCGGGCCTGCATATTAAGCTGCCATTTGGCATTGAGAAGGTCCAGAAGCCGCAGGTGGAGAGGATTTTCAAAGAGGAGTTTGGCTTCAGCACTTTACAGGCCGGCATAAAGAGTACGTATGGCAAAAGGAAGCTTGACGAATCCTTGATGCTCTGCGGCGATTTGAGCGTTGCGGAAGTCGAATGGATTGTTCAGTACAAGATAAGGGGTCCCGACAAGTATCTTTTCAACGTACGAAACCCACGAAAGGTTATCAGGGATGTCTCCGAGTCTGTTATGAGGATGGTAGTGGGAGATTCCTCCGTCGATGAGGTTCTTACGGCGAGGAGGATTGAGATAAACATCGAGTCGGAGGAGAAGATGCAGCAGATACTCGATAGCTATGACATTGGTATCCAGGTTGTCACTATAAAGCTTCAGGATGTGAACCCACCGGAGCCGGTAAAGCCCGCTTTCAATGAGGTAAACGCAGCGCAGCAGGATAAAGAGAAACTCATAAACAAAGCGAAAGAGGAATATAACAAGGTAATCCCGAAGGCCCGCGGGCAGGCGCTTCAAATGGTAAAACAGGCACAGGGTTACGCCATAAACCGGACGAATACCGCACAGGGGGATGCCCAGCGATTTAACCAGATATGGGCCGAGTATGCCAAGAACAAAGATGTTACGCGCAGGCGGCTCTATCTGGAAAGCCTTGGAAAAGTATTACCGAAACTTGAAAAGAAATACATTATTGACGACAAGGTTGAAGGTCTTCTGCCAATAATGAATATCACGGAGAAATAAAAATGTATAACAAAACGCTAATCATCGCTGCCGTAATTGTTGTTGTCGTTCTGTTTGGTCTCAGTTTGTTCATTTACACGGTCTCTGAAACCGAGCAGGTGGTAATAACCCAGTTCGGCGAGTATAAGAAGGTTGTAAAAGAAGCGGGCCTGCACTTTAAGAAGCCCATCGTTGAGAAGGTCAACTACCTGGACAAACGAATCCTCGAGTGGGATGGCAAACCAACGCAGATGCCGACCCTGGACAAAAGATACATATGGGTCGACACCTTCGCCCGCTGGCGAATCGAGGACCCATTGAAGTTTTTCCGAACGGTGAGAAACGAGACCTCGGCCCACGGCCGACTCGATGACATTATCAACTCCGCCGTCAGAAACCAGATGTCGAATCATCCTCTTATTGATGCGATTCGAAGCTCAAATAGGCCTATGCTTATGACGGTGGGAATTGAAGGGGAAAGGGCCGGCGAACTGCAAAATGTTGAGAAGGGAAGGGATAAAATAACAGAGCAGATACTTGCTGAAGCCAAGGCGTCAGCACTGGTGCTTGGTATTGATTTGGTGGATATTAGAATCAAGCGTATCAATTATGTTGAGCAGGTAAGGGAATCCGCCTACGAGAGAATGATTGTCGAAAGACAGCGCATCGCCGCAAAGTACCGCTCAGAGGGCGAAGGGAAAATGATGGAAATCGAGGGGCAAAAGGAACAGGAAGAGAAACAGATAATCTCCGAGGCATACAAGCAGGCACAGGAGATTATGGGTAAGGCCGATGCCGAGGCGATTAAGATCTACGCCGAAGCATATTCCAAGGACCCCGAATTTTACTCCTTTCTCAAGACACTCGAAAGCTACGAGAAGAATCTTGAAAAGAGCGGTACTATCATACTTTCCACCGACAGTGAATACTTGAAATACCTGAAAAGTCCGGGCGCATCTTCTCCGTAATCATGGTTGGCAGCCATTTTTGACACAATTGATATAGCTGTTTATACGATGTGTCTAACACTTTTTTCTGAATCTTGCGAGGGGAACGTTTAAGATTTTGCGGTACTTGGCGACGGTTCTTCTTGCGATGTTGGGTATACTCTATTTTGAATGGCTTGTTCGACAGAGAACCGTTTAGTGGGAGGAGCTGAGCCGGCGGCGGCTAAACAGTGGGCGGGGGGAGCAGAGAGTTGAACAGGTGAACAGGAGGAACGTCCAGCATCGAACAGGAGCGTCCCCGGTTTGTCGATTCAAAGAAGCTGTCCCCCCTCGGGATGGCCAGGCCCACGTAGGGGGGTGGGGAAAATTTGTGCGGGGTTGTGGGGATTTTTTCATGTTGGGGGTGGTTGCTTAGTGTGTGTAGTGGAGGGAAACGGAGAGGTTATCGGAAGTTTGGTGATGGAGGGCTGTGTGCCTGTTGTTGTGCGGGAGTGTTGCTTGACATTGGGGTCGGCTTTTGGTAGAATGCACATAATTGGGGGCTGAAGAAACTATCTTACTATCCGCGAATTAACTTACATGCACAGATTGTGGTGAGGCCCTAATTGCGGTGAAAGTCACGCTATTGTAACGGCGTCGATTGCGGTTCGGCGCCTGGAAGAAAAACGGCAGGGGGGTGTATGAAAAGGACAAGTCTATTTTTTCCTGTGCCGGTTATTGTTGTCATTGGTGCGGTAGTGTTGTGCTTTGCGATGGCGGCGGGCGAGGCAGGGGCTGTTATGGCGACACCGTCATCGTGGCAGAGCATTCACGACGGCCCGGTAGACGGCGTGGGCGATGGATTCAACAGCGATGCGGGATTGCTCGGTCGAATGCTGGCAGGGCTGGCGCCGGGGGATACGTACCAGGACAGGTTGTTGGTTGAGTTTGACCTGAGTGCGTTTTCCAACCAGGAGCTCGGCCAGGTCACGCTCGACTTTGAGATTGACCCTTTGGATGCGACGGAGCCGGCGGTGCGTGCGTTTGACATTTTTTTCTATGCATCGGACGGGACGGTCGAGCTTGGTGATTTCGGCATCGCAGCGGACTACCTCGATACAATCGCTTATACGGTCGGCCAGCCGGGGAGCTTCAGTATTGATGCGCTGGCTGAGACGGAGGATTTGTTAGCGGGCGGCGATTCGTTCATCGGCTTTCGTATCGAGCCGATAGGCAGTCGCAACCCGGCATCTATAATTTATTCGCAGCCAATACTGAATATTGAGACCGCAATATCTCCTGTACCCGAACCGGCGACGGTGCTGCTGCTCGGCTTGGGGGCCGTCGTCCTGGTCAAACCACAAAGACCCTAAGGCGCATTCTCTCCCACGCAAACGGGGCCGACAGTGCAACACTGTCGGCCCTTTTGCATTTGTGGTCGTCGGCGCGATGAAGAATCCGGGTACAGTCCCGACGGTCCCTGAGCTAAAATTTCCTGGAATTGGGTGAGCAGGGGGGAGCGGGGGGGGAGCAGAGAGTTGAACAGGTGAACAGGAGAGCAGGGGGGAAAATAATTGATAATTGGGAATTGAGAATTAAGAAGTGATTCCTTCGACGGTTCGACAAGCCCGCCAAACAGCGCGGCGGGTAAACCCGCCAGACGGAGTGGCGGGTAAACTCCCCTATGGGACAAGCAGGGCAGGCCCTTGAAGCAAATCCTAAATCCTAAGCACTAAATTCTAAACAATTTCAAAATATGAAATTCAAATGTTCCAAACCTCCGTCAGGTGAGCAGGAGGGAGGGCAGCGGGAACGTCCAACAGCGAACAGCCAACGTCGAACATCGAACAGGGGAGCCCCTCGATGAACTCGGGGCAGGCCTGCAGTTGGCGGCGTTCAATTGATTATTGTCGCCGTTGTCCCCGTTTTCGCCGTCCCCATTTTCCGCAAGACATCAGGGGTTTTTTGTACTAAGATAGGTGTGTCGAAGCTAAAGGGCGAATTGACAAGGAGAATTTTAATGTTCAGTGGATATGGAAACAGAGGGTACTATGTTTTGGTTCTGACAGTATTGCTTTCATTCTGCTGTCTCTGTCTTTACGGACAGGGCAGTGAAGAGAAGTCGCGAGAGGGGGATCTGACGCGGCTGGAACAATTGATTCAAAAGCAGCGGCAGGGCGAGGTTCTAACGGAGGAAGAGGAGGCATTTCTGCGTCGTGCGAGGGGGCAGCGGCAGAAGCCCAGCAGGCGGCAACCGAGAGAGACGACGGGGCTGGTGCCGCTGGTTGAGATGTGCGATGCAGAGTACAAAGGGCAAAGTGGGGGTCTTTACGGCAACGGCAGGAACAGGCCGCCCACTTCACATCTGGCGGCAGTGGAAAAGGCCCTGGCGCAAATCACGCCGCTTGATTCAAATGGAGAGCCGTCGAAAGCGGGTAAGATAGGGTTGATATCGCATGGGATGTCGAACACGACCCAGGAGTTCTCTGCTTTTAAGGAAATGGCGGATGGGGATGCGAACAAATCACCGGATGTTGTGATTGTGGATTGTGCGCAGGGCGGGATGGCGGCGGACGTATGGGCGAATCCGGAGAAGGCCGGTGGACGAGACCGTCGGTCGCCGTGGAGCGTGATGGACGAGCGAATAGAAAAGGCGGGGCTGGCGCCTGCGCAGGTGCAGGTGGTTTGGATGAAGCACGCCATCGCGTCCCCTCAAAGGCGAGGTCCGTTCCCTGCCCATGCGCGCGCAATGCAGGGTGACCTTGTTATTGTCATTGGGAAACTGAAGGGGCGGTTCGTGAACCTGCGGATTGCGTATCTGTCCAGCCGTATCTACGCAGGTTATGCGACGACGGGGCTGAATCCGGAGCCGTACGCGTATGAATCGGCTTTCACTGTCAGATGGCTTATCGAGGACCAGATTAAGGGCAGGGCCGAGCTAAATTACGACCCGTCCCGAGGCGAGGCAAAATCTCCGGTGCTGTTGTGGGGACCATATCTTTGGGCCGACGGACTCAACCCTCGCAAGAGCGACGGCCTTATCTGGGAACAGAAGGACCTGAGTGAGAGGGATGGGACCCATCCAAGTGACTCAGGGCGTCGGAAGGTTGGAAAGATGCTGCTGGACTTTTTCGAGACGGAGCCACTGGCGCGAACATGGTTTTTGAAGAACGGGTCGTGAACCGTGGCATGGCGGCGGTGAAGCCAGGGCTGCGGTGAGTTTGCGTTGATTTGCTGAGGTTTGTTGGGGGTATGAAGCCGTGCGGCGACGGACGAAGGGTTTTACGCTGATTGAGCTTTTGGTCGTGATATCGGTAATAGCACTCCTGATGGCGATATTGCTTCCGGCTCTTAGTGGTGCGAGGAGGCAGGCGAAGACGGTGGCCTGTCAGTCGCTGTTGAGGCAGTGGGGGATAGCGTTTCAGGCCTATGCGATGGGCAACGACGGGTTGTTCATGTTAGGTTGGCTTGGGCACGGGGGGCCGCCTTGTGAGACGACACCGGTGGGCTGGACGTGGTTTGGGTGTCTCAAGCCGACAATGACGGATGTGAACGAGGTGCGCTGCTGCCCCGAGGCGGAAAAGCCCGCATACAGGGGCGGTCAGATGCCGGCGTGGGCGGCGTGGTTTGTGGATGACTGTACTTACACGCCGTGTCCGCCAGCCGAGCCGATGAAGTGGTGGGGGTATGGGCTTTACGAGTACGGCAGCTATGGTGTGAACCGGTGGATATACAATACGCCGCAGTGGACGAAATGCTTAGGGAATATAACGAGCTTATACGGCAATCCGAATCCGCGGACGTATAACTGGCGGAGCATGAATGTCAAGGGCACAACCAATGTGCCGGTTCTCCTGGACTGTCAGTGGGTAGGGAGTAATCCGTTCGGTGAGTTTGGATTGGATGAGCCGCCGGCGGAGTATCCGGGCGGGAATTATCAGGAGCGGGCGAGGCACGTGGGTTCTTTTTGCATAGCGCGGCACGGGCTGTCGGTGAACAGTCTGTTTATGGACTGCTCGGTGCGGCGGGTGGGGCTTCGGCAGTTGTGGGGATTGAAGTGGCACCGGAAGTTCGATGTGAATAATGAGCGCGTTCGCGCGCCCTTGTCGGCGTGGCCTAAGTGGCTGAGGCAAGCGCCGGAATATTAGGATGGTCAGTGGCCGGCTGGTGCGGGCCAGAATGCAGGAGATTTATCATGTCTATGCGTTGGTCTTTTCGGTTGGTGTGTGCGTTGATGACTTTGTCTGTGGTGGGAGTGTGGGTTTATGGTGAGGAGGGGCTGGTTCGGCCTAGGGTTGCCGAGGGGGTGATAACTGTCGGCGGGGTGGGGGCGGACATACCGGGTTATACATCAGAGGCGATACAGATTGCGCTTGATGCGCTAAAGAGCAGGAGCGGGGGCGCCGTGAGGTTAAATTCGGGGACATTTATGATTATGGCGCCGGTCCGCTTGGCCAGCGGGATTTCTCTGGTGGGGACGGGGGATGCGACTGTGTTGCGGAAGGTGGATGGGTGCAAGAGTGCACTTGCGGAGGATTGCGGGTACGGCAAGCTGAGGTTGAAGGTGGAGGATGCATCGGGCTTTAGGGTTGGGATGGGGGGAGGAGAGCGTACAGCGTACAGCGTACAGCGGACAGGGGGCAGGCGGTTCGGTCGATAGGCGGTCTGAGAGTGACGCAGTCCATCAAGGTGGTTTTGTGAAAGGGCGTCAGTCAGTCTTTGACTATGATATCACCGTCACGAATGGCTTGGCCTGGTGTGGTCTCAAAGGGGTAGACAGTGCCGAACTCGTCTGTCCACCATATCGTTATCTGGAAGGTATCGTCGGCGAGCAGGACGTCGGTGGCGGTGATTCTGAAGTCGTAGAATTCGTCGTTGGGGTTGAGCCGGCCGTTGATTGTGCCCTTTCCTTCAGCTTCGACGCTGGTTCCTGCAGCGGTTGATACCACGGACCAGTTATCAGTGGCTCCGTAGAATTGCATACCTTTGATCCTAAAGAACAGCTCAAAGTCCGCACCAGGCCCATGAGAATCGAGCGAGACAAAGGCGAAGTTTGCATCGACTATGTTCACATCGTTGAGGTCACAGGGGTCCAATATTACTCGAGCTTCCATTGATCCTGCGCCAGCCGCATAGCTGCTTTGTGAGTCGTCGTAGGCGACTACGTGCCGGAAGCTGGCCCTATTGGATTGGCCATCGTCGTCGGTGATGGTAAGGCCAATTTCGTAGACGGCAGGTTCTGTATAGGTGTGAGACGCGGTGACGGGGCTGATGACATTGGCCTGGGTTGAGTTCGTATCGTCGCCCCAATCCCACACGGCCGTGTGCGTGTCAAGCGTTCCTGAATCACTAAAGCCGGCAGTGACGCCGAGCGAGGCTCCTACGGGGATGACTAAGTCAGCAGGCTGTGGCTGTTCCACCTGCGGCCTGAGGTTACGGACTAAAACACAGGTTGTCATAGTGTCTGAATAGGCACTTGCGTCGTACAGGGTAGTGCGGATAGTGTATTTGTCACGTATGGTTCCCGAGGGTTCATCGTCGAGGTAGTGGTGAGTGCCTGTGAACAGCCGCTCGCCTGCGGCCAGAGCGCAGGTGTTGCTGTCGCCATCACCCCAGTCGATGACGACTGTATGTGCCGCTGTACCGGTGCTGTGGAAGCTGCTGTTTAGTGTGACCGAGTTGCCTTCAGTGATTGAAACATCGCTGAGCTTGACGTCTTCCAGGAACATGCCGCTGTTGTTCACCATGACGTCCTTATAGTCCCAATAGTATTCGTACTTCGTGCCATTGGCGTCGAAGACGCGGGCATGGAGCTTGTATGTTCCGTCATTGCAGTCGGTGGTGCCCCAGTTGTAGGTGTACTTTTCGTAGAACTCGGTTTTCCCGGCGTAGTTGCCGGTGATATCGAAGTATTGCAAATTCTTGCCCTGGCCGATGCCCAACTCGACTTTGTTCACATCTATCTTGGTGAAGGCGCACGGCCAGAAGTCCGGGAACTCGGGCCAGCACAGGTCACACGGTGGTATGCACGACGAGCATCCGGGGCACCCTGAGACATTGCACAAGAAACTGTAAGCACTCGGGTCTTCGCCGCAAACAGGCCAGCTGCAGTTATGGCATAATTCACAAGCCGTCGTGCCCTCAGAGATCACCTCGGATACAAGGACCGAGACCTCGTGTGTTCCGGCGACGGTGGGCGAAGCGACAACCTGGACTAATGTTGGTCGCTCGTCGGAATAGCGCAGGTACCCCCAGACGGTCCTCTTGTGTGCGGGAGTCGTTGGCCCAGAGCTTCCCGGGTCCGCAAAGGCCGAGTCGACGATCGTCGGGGCGATACTCGGCAGCGCAGCCTCTAAAGCGATCTCACCTGCGATAGTAAGCCCAACCGTGCATTTGGCAATGCAAACCAGGTAACCGGGCAGCCACCATACGCTGGGCAGGCATAGCTCGCAGCACGCCTCGGCCATGACTCCAGGCATTTCCAGTCGAATCTGTCTGAGCCCATCGCCGAAGATGTTCTCCACGATCTGGAGCTTTTGCGCGTCCGTCAAGCCCCATGAGAACTCGGGTCCCCATATTCCGTCGTAACCCATCCACGGGGCATCCAGCAGCGTCTTATCGATTGCCACAAAGTCGTACGCCTTGTATGCCGCAAAGCTTTTGCCTTTCGCGGTCCAGTTGAGTCCAGCCGCCAATTTGGTGGCGCTGACAATCTCGATGTCGAACATCTCGCCTCGGTCCAGCACCTGACCGTTGCTTCCCGCTCGCGGGAAGTTTGCATGTCCGTTCAAGGACGAATAGGCGACAACGTGATCGTTTGAATCGACCTGCTCCAGTTCGACTCGATCAAGTGGATACCTGTGATACTGACCGTGCGCCGACATGTAGACTTCGAGCAGTTCGTTTGTCGAGTTATCGAAACGGAGGATGACGGCTTCCCAGTCCCCTGTGTGTGTCCCCAGCGGCCAGGTGTTGCCAAAATCACCCGTCTCGTACCCATCCTCCCAGACCCACTCCGGCCAGATGTTCAAGTCTAACGAGAGCCTGACGTAGAGCGTCCCCGGGCCGTTGTATGGATAGAAAAACCAGAACTGCAGGTCCGTTACGCCGATATCTCGCAGTCGGACGGCGTGGACGTAGCTGCGTGCGCCCGCCAGATCGCCACCCCAACCATCAGGAGCAAGGAAAAACCAGAATTTCTTTACCCCTTCCACCTTTAGCTGCTCGACCGTATCATTGAGATCGGCAACAGATACTGCCCCGACGTCATAGCAGCACGGGTCAGCGGATGGGTCTGTCGGGTCTTGCCAACACAATTTGCTTCTTTCAAGAAACCAGTCGACCGATGACAGTTCGTACGATTCGGCCGGGTGCAAATACATGACCGGACCAGATCGGTCTATCAGGCAGGCATACTCAATCATCAGCCGTGGGGCAATTGCTTCGAGTATCTGGGCTTCTGTGTAACCGGATTTTTTCAGCAGGTCCTCAGTATCGTCGTCTGTCATTTGCCAGACGATTCTAACTGCCCGCCAGACCTCAAATGCGTCGAATCCAATGAGCCTGAGAATTGCCACAGTGTCCTGGGGGCTCTGCGCGAAGGGCTGCTCGAGCATTCGGAGTATCGTGCAGACTGGCATACCTGCCTGGCGCATCCAATCGGCAGCTTCCTCGGGACCGGCGCCAAAGGCGTACTGAAGCGCCTGGCCCATCTCGCAAGGGTCGAAGTCCTCCTCATACAGAATCTTGATAACATCAGGTCCGCTCAGGTCAAACTCAACTCGCAGCGCATCGGCAATCTCAGTTGGTGGGGTGCCCTGCTCGTGGAGGACTCTTGCCCGTATGACGGGGTTATTGTCGATGTGGAACTTGATGGGCACGGTTTCATGTGCGGCGAGGTTATGGTCGACGAAACCGAGCTGGAGGCCAGCTACGGCAAAGTGAATATCGAACACCTTGCCTGCCTGGTCTTTGAGGGGCTTCCAGTTCACTGCATATCTGTTCTCCTGAAGGACAATGGCGTCTGAGTGGCTGGATTGAAGCACTTGCAGGTGGTCGAGGTTTGGGCCGCTTGCGCCGACGGCGGTTGCGCGAACGGTATTGGTGCCAGCATTGAGTATGACTGTGGTTGTGAGTGTCGACCAGGTTGTCCATTTGTCGGTAGCAGGAAAAGACAGGCTAGATTCCACAGCATGTCCATTGACCTTTATTTCCATAGGCCGATCGCCTTTGCCCAGTGCGTATCGGAACCGCAGTTCGTATTGGCCAGCGTTTGCCACATCGATCGTCCACTCAACGTAGTCGCGGCTCGGATTGACATAATCAGCGAAATCAGCGCCGGTAAAACCAGGCGTCGAGTTTCTGATGATGCAGCCAGTGACGGTGGCATCCTCAGCTTCGTAGACCGACGGAGTGGATGACGTAAATTCATCGACAACTGTACAGGTGTTGCCGTCGATCGGCTCGCAGATGGATAGTGTGAGCCAATCAAGCAGAGTACGATCAAGCATTTCATCGTCCTTGCTGACCGGAGGCAGGACATGAAGCACCGAAGAGACAAAGGTAATGATATTCTCAGTCGCTACGGTATCTTCCGAACCGTAGTTTTGCTCCTGAAGTTTGCAGTTGGGGTCCAGTGCGCAGTCGATAGCGTTGAGGACATGCAAGGCGTCTTTTCCACGAAGATCAAAGGCGTACCACAGGACACCAGTAACCTCAATGCAGGAGTATCCGACATCCTTGAGGATTTGAGCGGCGTCCTGGCCGTTCTGGATGATGTATGCATCCCACAGTGCCCGACCCACATCCATGGCGCTAAAGCCAGCAGCTTTGAGGATCCCGGCAGCGTCTCGGTCAGCGGCGGCAAAGACTTCTAACAGGGCGTTGGCTATTGCGACTACACCGTACCCTTCGTTCGACAATATCAGTGTTGTCTCTGTTGCGCCGAGACCGAACTCATCTGCCAATACGTGAGCCACCTGCGTTGCCTGGATACCTTGCTCGTGCAGGACTCTGGCGCGTATCACGGGGTGGTTGTTAATGCGGAACTTTATCGGTAGCGTTTCAGGCGAGGTTGGGTTGTACGTGACGAAGCCAACCTGCAGACCCGCTACATCAAAGCGGATCTCAAATTGGCGGCCCAAAAGGCTTTGAGAGGGCTTCCAATTGACGTGGTAGAATTCTTCTTGAAGGCGAATGCTCTGCGGGGGTTTGCCGGCTGCGGTAAACTCATTGACGATGGTGCACTCGTCCTGGGCATTTACGGCGCAGACGGATACGGTCAGGAAGTCGAGTAAGGTTGGATCAAAGTCAACGGGGTGCCTTTCAAGCGGCTGGAGGATGTGAAGCACCCATGTTGGTGAGTTGCAAGGGCCTTCGGGCATCTGGGCGTTCGCCGGGGCCGTAGGGACCAGGGTGAGAGCCAAGACAAGCAGCGAGACGGTGAGATTTGCTGTAGTGTACATGGTGTGGCTCCTCTAACATAGACTCCGCAATCTGCACAATCGGGGGCAGCACAACTGCAAGATAAAGGCGCCTGACTGCCAAGGGGGAAAACACGGCGTGATACGATAGCATGTTTTCGCCCCTCAGCGCCCTCGTTGCTGCATTGGGTGGATATTATACAGGCGAGCCGCAAATGTCAAGGAAAATCGCCCGGTATTTTCACCGGATAAAGCACACCGATAAAATTGGAGGGCCAAATACTCGACTGTTATTTGTCAGCTAAGGCCTGCGAGAAATCGCAGGAGTTCTTGTCTGCCCGGTCGGCGGGCAGGGGGCAGGGGGTATCGGACAGCGTTCAGCGGACAGGGGGCAGGGGGGAGCAGGGGGGTATCAAATTTGAGATTTAGAATTTAAGATTTAAGATTTGAGATTGGGGGGTGTAAGATAGGGCGGCGTTTGGATTTGGTTGACTTGGTCAAAGGCGGAGAGATGAGTGGATGAGTAATAAGTTTCGGTCCAGTGGAAGAGGTATTATTGTTATTGTGGCTGCGGCGGTGCTGGTGCAGGCGGGCTGGGGTGGTGCGGCTGAGCGGTACGGTGCCGATGGTGCGAAAGGTGTGGAAATGGCGAGCGATAAGAAACTGACTTTGGAAGATGCAAAGGCACAGGCGGTCTGGGAGTTCTTCAGGCAAATCAGTGAGATTCCTCGCTGCTCGAAGCACGAAGAGCGAATAGTGCAGTGGCTGAGTGATTTTGCCGATGAGCACGAGTTTGTTCATCGGACTGATGCGGTGGGCAATACGGTGATAGAGTTGGCGGCGACGGCGGGCTGTGAAGGCGCGCCCGGCGTTATCCTGCAATGCCACGTGGATATGGTGTGCGAGAAGACGGCGGAGTCGCAGCACGATTTCAGCAAGGACGCGATTCGGCTGATTGAAGAAAAGGGGTGGGTGCGGGCCGATGGTACGACGCTTGGGGCCGACAATGGAGTAGGCGTAGCGATGGCTCTTGGGCTTGCGATTGAGGCGGAACTGGCTCATCCGAAGATGGAGCTGCTCTTTACCGTGGATGAAGAGACCGGGCTTATCGGTGCGGGCGCGCTCGAGGCGGGTTTTATTACGGGGAGATACCTCATAAACTTAGACGGCGAGGACGAATCATTTATCGCCGGCTGTGCAGGAGGAGAGAGGACCGAGATTACGTTGAAGCTTGATTCGGCGACTGTGCCTGAATCCTTCGCTGGCTTTACGCTGGAGGTAACAGGGCTGAGGGGCGGACACAGCGGCGTCGATATCGACAAACAACGTGCAAACGCTATCGTCGTGCTTGCGCAGACTCTGGATGCCCTTAAGGTGAAGGCGGAGGTTCGTATCTGCGGTATGGAGGCGGGCAGCGCCTCGAACGCCATACCGCGAGATGCAAAGGCGGTGCTGTGCTTTGACGCGGCCAGGCAAAATGAGCTTCAGCAAGTGCTCGATTCTATTCTGCCGGCGTTCAAGAAGCAATTCGCAAAGACCGACCCGGAACTAAATGTCACGTTGTCGGCGCAGGATTCTGCGGGCTGTGAGAAGGCATTTTCATCGGAGGATACTGCCGGGATGGTGAACCTACTGCTTGCGATACCTCACGGGGTCCACAGGGTGTCGCACGAGTTTGACGGCGTGGTGGAGACGTCGAGCAATCTGGCGAGCGTCTCTACGCTTGGTGAGCAGGGGGGTGTTCGGATAGTTACGTCGCAGCGGAGCTTCGAAGATGCGCATCTTGACCAGATGACTCAAAAGGTGAGTGCGGCGGCGGCGCTTGCCGGGGCGGATGTGAAATCTTCGGGGCGATACCCCGGCTGGGAGCCGGAGCCGGATTCGGTTTTGCTGCAGAGGGCGAAGAAGGTCTATGAAGAGATTCACGGCAGGGGGGCGGAGGTGAAGGTGATTCACGCGGGGCTCGAGTGCGGCGTCATCGGCAAAAAATTCGAGAATGTGCAGGCGATTTCCGTTGGTCCGACAATCAAAGATGCGCACAGCCCGGCAGAACGGGTGGACATCGCCTCGGTGGATAACGCCTACGAATTTTTGGTCAAGCTCATACCTGCTTTGAAGTAATCCGTGTCCCTGTGACGCGTCGTGGAGGGCCGGCGGGTCTGTCGGAAATTGTTTACAAAAGGCCTTGCTGCGGATATACTTAGCTCGAAACCGGCGATTTGAGGGACGACGACGAGGAGCCGTTGCCCTTTTTTGGAAAGGAACAGCCGATGGCTCGCGAGGAAAACGACCTCGACAAGATAAAGAAGCTTATAGAAGTAATGAAGGAAAACGACCTTCTTGAGGTGGAGATAAAGCACGGGGACCACAAGATACTGCTGAAGCGGTCCGAGGGTCCGGTGGTTCAGCACGTGACGGCGGCTGCGGTGGTGCCGGCTTCTGCACCTAGTGCGGCGGCTTCACAGGTGGGCCCGGAAGCGTCAGAGGGCGAGCAGCCGAGCGAGCAGGCGGGTGCGGCGGAGGAGCTCGTCGAGATAAAGTCGCCGATTGTGGGGACGTTCTACGCGCAGCCGAGTCCCGACTCTGAGCCATACGTGGAGCCGGGCTCAGATGTCGAGCCGCAGAGCGTCGTGTGCATAGTCGAGGCGATGAAGGTGATGAACGAAATCAAGGCCGAGGTGAGCGGCACGATAGTCGAGGTGGCCGTGGAGAGCGGCCAGGCCGTCGAGTATGGACAGGTGTTGTTCAAGGTCAAACCCGAATAGTCGGTCATCCGGATATTGAGCCAGGCGCACAGATATGTTCTCCAGAATACTTATCGCAAATCGAGGAGAGATAGCGTTGCGGATAATCCGTGCGTGTCACGAGGTGGGGGTGCAGGCGGTGGCGGTTTATTCCGAGGCCGACAAAGACGCGGCGTATCTGAAGGTTGCGGACGAGTCGATATGCATCGGGCCGGCCAGCGTCGCCCAGAGCTATCTGAATATCCCGGCGATAATCAGCGCCGCCGAGGTGGCCGACGTCGATGCCATACACCCCGGATACGGCTTTCTTGCCGAGAACGTCAACTTTGCCGAGATATGCCGTGAATGCGGTATTATTTTTATAGGCCCGCCTCCCGAGGCGATGCGGCTGCTCGGTGACAAGGTGCGTGCGAGAAAACTGGCGGAACAGGCGAAGGTATATATTGTGCCCGGCTCGGAGGGCGTTGTGGCCGATGAGGCGGAGGCGCTGAAGCTGGCGGGTGAAATCGGATACCCCGTTATGATTAAGGCCGCTGCGGGCGGCGGCGGACGCGGGATGA
Source organism: uncultured Pirellulales bacterium (assembly GCA_964514115.1). Classification (GTDB taxonomy): domain Bacteria; phylum Planctomycetota; class Phycisphaerae; order Sedimentisphaerales; family Anaerobacaceae; genus CAZEPI01. The sequence continues at coordinate 16,091 of CAZEPI010000017.1, forward strand.
GGGTCGTTCACAACGATATGAGTCTGCGTTCGGCCCTTGCCGCCGCCAAGGCCGAAGCGGACGCAGCGTTCGGAGACCCGAGCGTTTATCTCGAAAAGTATATCGTTGAGCCCCGGCACGTCGAGGTGCAGGTCGTCGCCGACAAGAAGGGAAATGCGCTGCACTTTTACGAGAGGGACTGCTCAATCCAGCGGCGGCACCAGAAGATGATTGAAGAATCTCCCTGTCCGGTTTTGAACGAAAGGACCAGAGAAGACCTTTGCAAGGCGGCCCTTCGAATCGTAAAAGAGGCGGACTACGTCAACGCCGCCACCGTCGAGTTTCTTCTGGATAAAGACAAGAACTACTATTTCATCGAGGCGAACACCCGCATCCAGGTGGAGCACCCGGTTACGGAAATGGTCACGGGGCACGACCTGATTAAATGGCAGCTTAGAATTGCAAGCGGCGAGAAGATCGACATAGGCCAGAGAGACATCAAACACGAGGGTGTCGCTATCGAGTGCCGTATCAACGCCGAAGACCCTGCGAACAGTTTCGCCCCTTCTCCCGGAACCATCAGCCGATACGTACCGCCGGGAGGGCCGGGCGTCCGGCTCGATTCACACGTCTATCAGGGGCTGACTATCTGTGCGAATTACGACTCGATGATTGCAAAGCTCATCGTCCACCAGAAGGAGCGGACTGAGGCGATAGCCACGATGAAAAGGGCGCTCGGAGAATTTATCATCGAGCCAATCAAGACGACTATTCCCGCCTGCTTGGCCATTCTTTCACACAACCTGTTTGTAAAGAATAAGGTTGATACCGGCTTCGTGGAGAGGAATTTTTAAACGGTTTACTCTACCACCCCTTAGGGGTAAACTCCGGCCCCAAAGACACGAAGAATTTGAAACCACTAATTAGCACGAATTTGCACGAATATTAAGGCAGGATAACAGGATTATTTTGTGAATCGAAAAATCACCACGGACGGAGACAGATTGTGTTTTCTTGTTTTGCCATAACTCGTGCTACGTAGCGTAGCTACTGCTCGCAGAGGGGAGGCAGAAGCACGAGTTGTGGTTTGAGTTTGAGTACGACTTAGCTTTTTTTGAGCAGGGGCTGCGTCAGATGCAGGATGTCACGGTGCCGGATTAGGGGTAGATGCTGGGACGAACGGAAAGGGGCACAATGAGAGCGATGACTCGGCGGGAGTTTATGTGCATTGCGGCGGGGACGGCGGGAGCTGTGTATCTGTCGGGGTGTGAGAGTGAGCTTCGGCGGCGTGCCAGGCGGCCCAACATTATTTTTTTGCTGACCGACGACCAGCGATGGGACACGATGGGCTGCATGGGCAACAGGATCATCCAGACGCCGAACATGGATGATATGGCGGCGAAGGGGGTGCTGTTTACGAGTGCGTTTGTGACGACGAGCATCTGCGCGGCGAGCAGGGCGTCGATATTCGCGGGCCAATACGCGAGGCGGACGGGGATACACGATTTCGAGACGAACTTCTCGACGGATGCCCTGGCGAAGACGTACCCGATGCTGCTTCGAAGGGCGGGGTACAGGACGGGCTTTGTGGGCAAGTATGGTGTGGGGCGAAGTGAGGAGATGCCGAGTGACAAGTATGATTACTGGAAGGGCATTGGCGGGCAGCCTGAGTACGAGCACAAGACAGGCAGCGGTGAGTACAGGCATCTGACCGGCATCCTTGCAGAGCAATCGGTGAAGTTTCTGCGTGGTTGTTCGAAGGACCAGCCGTTCTGCCTTTCGGTAAGTTTCAAGGCGCCACATGTGCAGGATGGTGACCCGCGGCAGTTCATCTACGATCCTGTGTACAAAGACCTGTACAACGATGTCACTATACCGTTGCCGAAGACGGGAGAGCCGGGGTATTTTGAGGGCGTGCCGGAGTTTGTGCGGGTTTCCGAAGCACGCCGCCGCTGGGAGATGCGGTTCTCGACGCCGGAGGATTACCAGGAATCTGTGAAGGGGTACTACCGGCTGATAACGGGTGTGGATGTGGCGATCGGGCAGATGCGGGAAGAGCTTTCGCGTCTGGGGCTGGCTGAGAATACGATTATCATTCTGACGGGGGACAACGGGTTTTATCTTGGTGAGCACGGCCTAGCGGGGAAATGGTATCCGCATGAGGAATCGATACGTGTGCCATTGGTGATTTACGACCCGCGGGCGACGGGGGTATATAGCGGTCTTCGGCTGGACGAGTTCGTGCTGAATATCGATATCGCGCCGACGATTCTGGATTTGGCCGGTGTGAAGGTTCCGAAGCGGATGCAGGGCCAGTCGCTCGTACCGCTGATGAGAGGGTTTGCGACTGAGTGGCGGACGGAGTTTTTTTATGAGCACCTGTTCGAGGACGAGAAGATTGCGAAAAGTGAAGCTGTGCGGACAGAGCAGTGGAAGTACGCGCGGTATATCGAGCATGATTACGAGGAGTTGTATCACGTGGCGAGTGACCCGCTTGAGACCAAGAACCTGGCTGCTGAGCGTGCATACAGGGGGATATTGAAGAGGCTTCGGCAGCGCTGCCAGCAACTGCGCAAGGAAGTGAAGTAGTGGGGGGCCGGCATGGCCTCGCGGCAGATTATGGCGAAGGGGTATTTCGTCGGGGCGAGCATTTCATTAGATTCCTCGACCCATTCGGCTGTGCTCCCCTCGACTTCGCTCGGGACAGGCAGGGCAGGCGAGCGGCGGACTTGCTTGGGGTTTATGTGGTGGGGACGCTGATTATAAGGTCGTCGTGCCGACGACCGCTAAACGGGGAGGGGGTTACGAGGTACGGGTTATATTTCCAGGTGGATGAGGTCGTTGTATGATTCGCGTTTTCGGATGACGGTGAAGTTTCGGCCGTCAACCAGGACTTCGGCGGCTCTGGGGCGGGCGTTGTAGTTGCTGCTCATTGTAAAGCCGTAGGCGCCGGCGGTGAAGATGCTGAGCAGGTCGCCGCGGTTTACGGGGGGCAGGGCTCTGGCCTTGGCGAAGAAATCGGCAGCTTCGCAAATCGGCCCGACCACATCGACCACCTGCGTTCCTTCAAGCTCAAGGTCCTTATCGCGTTTTGCCGGGACGAACCGGTCAGCGACCTTTGCAGGCCAGATGAAATGAAACCCGTTATACAACGGCGGGCGGAGCAAATCGTTCATTCCCGCATCAACTATCACAAACTTTTTTTCGCCGCCCTGTTTGAGGTATAAGACCCTTGTCAGGAGGATTGCGGCGTTGGCGGCGATACTGGCGCCGGGCTCAAGGATGAGCTTTAGGTTCTTGTCCTTTAGCATGGGGACAATGGCCGCGGCATAGTCTGCGGCGCTTGGCGCCTGGGCCGTTACATAATCGGTGCCGTAGCCCCCGCCGATATCAAGCGCTTCTATTTCAAATCCGTCGGCGCGAAGCTGGTCGATGAGGGCGAGGACCTTTTGCATCGCCTCGACGTACGGCTTAACGGTGTGGCCTGACGAACCGAGATGTATATGTATGGCGCAAAGCCGCACGGCCTTGTTGCTGCCGTAGTCGGCGAAGACCTTTCTTGCCCTTTCAATATCGACGCCGAACTTGGTTTCCTTCTTGCCGGTTGTGGTGTAGGTGTGGGTCTTCGGATCGACATTGGGATTGACCCTAAGCGCGGCCTTAGGGTGCTTGCCATGTTGGTCGGCAAGGTGTATCAGATTCTCTAACTCCGCCTCTGATTCGATATTGAAATATGCTATCCCCGCTTCAAGGGCCTCGACGATTTCGGTGTCGGTTTTGCCCACGCCTGCATAGACGACCTTGGCCGGGTCGCCTCCTGCGTTTAGGACGCGGTGCAGCTCGCCGCCGCTTACGATGTCAAAGCCGCTGTGCGTCTGGGCCAGGAAGCGCAGTATGTTTATGTTCGCGCAGGCCTTGACCGAGAAGCAGACCGTCGTATCGGCCTGTTTGTACGCCCGGCGAACCCGCTCCAAATGCTCGCAGAACGTTGCCTTGCTGTATATGTAGGCCGGCGTGCCCACCCGCTCGGCTATTTTGTCGACCGGCACATCTTCGGCGAACAACCTGCCCGCTCTATAATTGAAATAGTCCATTTTGCCTCTTCGTGTGAAACCCATCTTCGACAAAAACCGTACACCGCTGTGCCCGCGTTGTCCGACCAGTATAGGGTTTCGTGCGCTGTTTGCAACCTTCTCTGCTATTGCCCTGTGCGACCCCTCCCGTGTTCGCTGCCCGCCTGATGTCCCTCACTGGTTTAAAAGAGTGGAAGGCCCCATTGTAGTGAGGCCTTCCAATTTCGCATAACCTGCTTCAGCGATGAATTCTTCAAAAGATGTTATGCTATTTTTTCTTCTTGGCTTTCTTTTTCTTCTTGGCTTTCTTCTTCGTCTTCTTCTTTGCTACTTTCCTCTTTTTCTTTGCTGCTTTCTTTTTCTTTGCCATATTCTTGTCTCCTTACTGTGTTAGCGAAATCCTTTCGCCAGAATATTGTTTTGTGCCGAACACTTTCATCAGCACATTTTCAAAAGAGCTTACTACAAGTTCCTATAAATTTTATCGTCCAGCCATTTAAGATTACTCCATAAAAATTTGCGCCGCGAGACTTTTGCAGAACTTCTCTTCCTGTGTTGCTTGTGCTTCGGCGTGACTCGGCGGACGATGCTATTGGAAAGTTACTCTTTAGGATATACTATTGTAGTTATAACTTTTCCGCAGCAATCCAATGTTACGATGGGCCTTTTTTGGCTAACAAAGCCCCTCTGGTTGCGTTATATGTGTGTTTCGCGGCATTGCCGCTTGAGCAATCCAATCATTTGTTGTCAACTCGTTACCTATGACTTGTGCGTCCTGGTGAAACGCAACGGCCCCTGTGCTATGGGATTATCCCGCTTTGGGCCGTCGGCAACGTGCTCGAAGGGGGGAAATTTTTTTTTGCTTTCCGTTGAAAAATTCATTAAAGAATTTACAATTTGCCTGTTAGTTGTTTATGGCCAGAACGAAAATAGCTTTGTTCGGCGGAACCTTTGACCCCGTTCACATTGGGCACACGACCGTTGCTGCGCGCGCCGCCGAGGCAATCGGCGCGCAAAAAGTCATCTTCATCCCCGCAAAGCGTTCACCTCTCAAGTCACTTTCTCCCGAGGCAGGAGATAGTCAGCGCCTCGATATGCTCAGAATAGTCACTGCCGAAAACGACGTGTTTGAGGTGACCGATTACGAGCTGACAAAGCCGGGTCTCAGTTACACGCTCCGGACCATCAACCATTTCGAACAGGTTTACCCCGACGCCGAGCTGTATTGGCTGTTGGGGGCGGACAGCATCGACGACCTGCCCCACTGGTATGGGATAGAGGAGGTGATTGACCGGTGCAACGTTGCGGTGATGTACAGGGATGGTTTTGCGCGGCCGGACTTCACTAAGTTCGCTGACATTTGGGGCCCGGACCGCATCGCGAAACTCCGGAAGAATGTCATCGCTACACCGCTGATTCCGGTAAGCAGCAGCGAGATACGCCGTCGGCTTGCGAGCGGTGAGGATGTAACCGATATGGTGGATGAGGGGGTTGCAGCGTATATTCGCGAGCACGGCTTGTATGGAAGCGGCAAGTGACGAAGCCGGTCAGATTGTGAACTCGCCGTCTTTGTAGATAAGTTGTCCGTCGGCGTAAATCTGGCCGCCGTCGCTCATATCGGCGAGCATATCCCAGTGCACCGCGGATTCATTTTTGCCGCCCGTTTCAGGAGGCGCTGCGCCGATGGCCATGTGAATAGTGCCGGCCAACTTTTCGTCAAAGAGCATATTCTTCGTGAACCTGCCGATGCCTTTGTTCGTCCCGACCGCCGCCTCGCCGAATCGCGTTGCGCCCGGTATCTCTATAATCTTATCGAGCAGGTCTTTTCCCTTCTTTGCGTTCCACTTGACAACCCGGCCGTCCTTGACCTCAAGTGAGATATCCTCTATCTCCTGACCGAAGTAAATGCCGGGATAGCTGAACCTGACGCGGCCGTTCACCGAATCTTCGACCGGGGACGTGAACACCTCGCCGCAGGGCATATTTTTTCTGCCGGCGCAGTTAATCCATTTCCTGCCTTTGGCCGAGAATGAGATGTCGATATCCTTCGCCACGTAGCGTATCTGGTCTTTGCCGTTTAGATAATCCACGATGCGCTGCTGATTCTTCTCGAACCGGCGCCATTTGGCAATGGGGTCATCGTCGTTGAGGAAGCAGGCCGAGTAAACGAAGTGTTCATACTCGCTGCTGCTCATACCACACTGCTGCGCACCGGCATCGGTGGGAAAGACACACAAGTTCCAGTTGAGTGTTCCCTCTGCGGACCTTCTCATCAGCGTTTTTCTTATCTCCGCTTGCGCTGTCTGGGCTGTTTGTTTCCTTGACGGGTCAACATTCTCAAGCTCTCTGAGGTTAAACGGTGCGAGTATGGTCAGGGCCGCCTCATAGTTATCGACCATACATTTCACTATCGGGCTGATATAGCCAAGCTGCTCGTCGGTTGCCGCCTCGTAGAATATTTTTTCGGTGCCGTTTAGAGAAATGCGGCATTCGGGATGGGCCCCGGCAACAAGCGCCCGGCGATACACCTCGTTGACTAATTTTTCTGCGAGATAGGACGACATTATGAGCAGCTTATCGCCTTTCTTCAGCTCCAGGCAGTACTCAACCAGCAGCTTGGCATATTTCTGATAGACCTCATTCATCATTGCTTCTCCTTGTGGAGCGATTGTGTCAGCCAGTTGCACCACTCGGCAAATCCGGCGCCGGTCTTAGCTGAGAGCACAAATACCTCAATCTGCTTGTTGAGTTTGCGGGCGTCGCGCTCCACCTTGGCTGGGTCAAAGTCGGCCTGGCCTACGGCCTCAAGCAAGTCCACTTTGTTTATCAGCATCGCCCCGGCCCTGGCGAAAAGCGCGGGGTATTTGACGACCTTGTCATCTCCCTCGGCCACTGAGAGCACCGCGACCTTGGCCGTTTCTCCAAGCTCAAATGCCGACGGGCAGACAAGATTGCCCACGTTTTCTATGAATATCAAGTCAAGCTCATCCAGCGGCAGCTTCTCTAGCGCCTCATTTACCTGCGCAGCCGAGAGATGACAGGCCCCTGCGGTATTTATCTGCACGGCCGGCGCGCCGGTTGCCCGAATCCGCTCGGCATCAAGCTCGGTTGCGATGTCTCCCTCGATGACGCCGATTCTGAGCCTGCCTTTAAGCTGTTCTATCGTCCGGACGAGTATGCTGGTCTTGCCCGAGCCGGGCGACGATATCATATTCAGGCAGACCTTTCTTTTCTTCTCGAGCAGCCGCCTGTTTTGTTCCGCGTACTCTTCGTTGGCGCTCAATATCTTCCTGCCGAGAGTTACTCGCATCGCATCACTCCGCTTCAAATTCTATCTCCTCCAGTATCAGTGGCGCATCGGGCAGCAGGTCAAAGTCTTCACCGCCGCAGTTATTGCACTTGGCACTTGCCACGTCAAATTCGAATTTCTGCTCGCATTTCTTGCACCTTACCTCTATGGGCTTGTGCTCTACCTCTAATTCCATTGCCTCGCAGGTGGTTCCCTTTGCAATCGCCTCGAATGCGAAGAACAGCGCCTCGTCGTTGACCGCGTTGAGGACTCCGCAGCTTATCTTCGCCGCCACCGGTCGTGCCTTTTGCTTCCGGGCCTCAGCCAGAATCGACCTCAAGACACTTTCTGCCACGCTCATCTCATGCATCAGCAAATCCTCGGCAGCTCTCGCCCATAGGGCATCTGAACGATTCTTCTTCCGCCGATTTTTGTAATCAGCTCGACCAGCGGCCTGTCACCTTTTTCCACGAGCCGGCCAATCAAGCTCGCCTGGCGACCGAGCCGATGCCCTCTGCATATCTCGAGGCATTGCTTTGCCGAGTCCGGCGACAGCACAGCGACGAACTTGCCCTCGTTGGCGATGTTGAGCACGTCAAAGCCGAGCATATCGGCCGCGGCCTGCACCGACGGGCTTACCGGGATGTCGGCTTCGTTTATCTCTACGGCGAAACCGCTCTGTCTGGCAATTTCGTTGAGCGTAGCGGCAAGGCCGCCTCGCGTGGGGTCGCGCATAAACTTTACGCCCTCGACCTTCTCGGCCAGCTCACTCGTTAGCTCCGCAACGGCCGCACAGTCACTTTTTAGCTGCGACTCGAATCTGATATCCTTGCGCTGGCTTATAACCGTCATTCCGTGGTCGCCGATAGTCCCGCTAATCAAAATCTCATCGCCGGGTTCGATTCTGTCAAAGCCGAGCTGCACCCCCTCGGGTATGAGTCCGACACCTGCGGTATTGATGAAGATTTTATCCGCTGCCCCTGCCTCGACCGTCTTGGTATCGCCGGTGACGACACTGACGTTGTTCTCTTTTGCTGCCGAGGCCATGCTGTCCAGTATGCGATCAAGCACACTGAATTCAAGGCCCTCTTCGATTATGAGCGACAGTGACAGGGCGGTCGGCCTTGCCCCCATAACCGCGAGGTCGTTTATCGTTCCGCACACGGACAGCTTGCCGATATCGCCGCCGTTGAAAAAGAGCGGCTTGACGACATAGCTGTCGGTCGTAAAGCAGAGCGTGGTCTGTCCGACATTCAGCCGGGCTGCATCGGCCAATTCGGCAAGCGCATCGTTTCCGAGTTTGGCGAGTATGTGCTCGCGTATAAGCTCCTGGCTTAACCTGCCTCCTCCGCCGTGCGCCAGCAGGATTCGCTTGTTGTTATCTTCTTTCATTGAGTTTGCTTTCCCCTGCCGTATTTGAACCAGGCCGCGCAGGCCCCCTCGCTGCTCACCATACAAGGCCCGACCGGCTCGTCCGGTGTGCACTTTGCTCCGAATAGGCCGCACTCGGTCGGGTCGATAAGGCCGCATAACACCTCGCCGCATCGACAGCCCTGCGGCTCTTTGCCCGGCTGCTCAACCATCCCGAATCGCCCAAGCGCATCAAACCTGTTGTATTCACCCCTCAGCTTCAGCGTGCTCTGCGGTATCCTGCCTAAGCCGCGCCAGCAGCCGTCGGCTGGGGCGAAAACCTCTGCCATTATTTCCTGTGCCTTTTTGTTGCCTTCTCTGGTTACCGCCGCGGTGTAGATTGATTTTACTTCCGCCTTGCCTTCGAGCATTTGTTTGCATATTTCTGCAAGGCCCTCGATTATCTGCATCGGCTCAAAGCCGGCGACTACGCAGGGCTGGCTGAACTGCTCTGCAATTTCGCTAAATGCCTCGTAGCCGATTATCACGCTGACGTGACCCGGGCACAAAAAGGCGTCTATCCTGTCGTTCTTCTCCGACAAGAGCGCCTTCATAGCGGGCACCACTAACTTATGGCCGCACAATACGCAGAAGTTTTCAATACGCTCGGCTGCCGCTTCTTTGACGGCAACGGCCGTTGCCGGCGTGGTCGTCTCAAACCCCACCGCGACAAACACGACCGTCTTATCGGGATTGTCCCTGGCAAGCTGTAGGGCATCTTCGCTGCTCATCACCACGCGCACTCGTCGCGTCTGCTGCATAGTCTCCAGCGAGCCATTGCTGCCCGGCACGCGAATCATATCGCCGTAGGTCGCTATTATGCAGTCATCTCGCCGGGCCAATTCGAGCACGACGTCGATATAGCCCTGGTCGGTGACGCAGACGGGACAGCCGGGCCCAGACAGCAGTCTTATGCCCTCCGGCAGCGTCGTCCTTATGCCGTTTCTGAATATGGCGACGGTGTGCGTTCCGCAGACCTCCATTATGTTTATCGCCCTGCCCAGCTTTTTGCAGGCGGCGTCCATTACCTTCTGTGCATTGCAAATCCGCTCAAGCATAGTATTCGTATCTCGTATTGCGTCCCGCCTACGCTCTTTGAGCTTCCGTCTTTGCTAAAGCTTCGCCGGACAGGTCGGCGGGTAAAATTGCGTTCTGTATTCTGCGTTCCGTGACACGGGCAGGATGCCCGTGCTACTACTTTTTAGCCCGATATCCTGTTCTGCGTATTCGTAAATTCGTCTATCTCCGCTATGAGCTGCCAGGTCTTTTTGGCCTCTTCCTCTTCTATCATTTGAATCGCAAAGCCGGCGTGAACCAGGACAATATCGCCCAAGCCGGCCTTCGGCAGAAGCGTGGTCTTGGCCTTGAACCGGTTGCCCATCGCGTCCACAACCGCCCTATCTTGCTCAAGCTCAACTATCCTTGCAGGTATCGCCAAACACATGGTTCGTCGCTCGTGACCCGTGGCCCGTTTCTTTTCGTTACTCCGGCAGAACATTACTCAGAAGCCGTGTTATTCTATTGTTCAATAGCACTGGGGTCAATGTGCTTAAAGACTCTAACCAAAAGAAGTTTAGCCACAGAGTAAATGTATTTTATTTTTTGGCCACAGAGGTCACCCGCCTTCGTTGAAACTACGGCGGGCAAGCAGAGAACACAGAGAAATGAGTTACAAGCAGTGTAAATCGGCGTTAATCCCCCAGAAGAGGTCCTGCGGACGTGTCTTTTTCATTATGTTAGATGTGCTTGATCCGGCGTCTCAGGGACTCTTGGAAAATCGAAGCGCCGCAAAAGCGGTTGACAGGACGATGGCTGGATATTTTTAGACTGGGAATTCCCTGTTGACGGCGGGGCATCAATCGGCGTATAAGATAATGTGCAGGGAATGGCCAGCGGGTGCGTTGGAAGATGTCGCTGAGCGAAGGTGAAGTTGAACCAAGTAACACCGAAATGGTCGTGCCATGAAGAAACGAGCACCAAGAAACAGGACGCTGACGTGTTCTGAATCAGAGATTGCCGAATTCTCAAAGAAGGTCATGCGCCTCTCGCAAAGGGCTAGCATAGACTCGATTACCAACCAGATCATTCATCAAGATTTCACGGAGGCGATCGCATTTCTTCCTGAAGGTTTTGTTGACCTTTTGATTGTCGATCCACCGTATAACCTTACGAAGAACTACAACGGTCATGTATTCAGGTCTAAGCAGGCAGAAGATTATACGAAGTGGTTCGAGAGCATTGTTGTGTCCTTTACGAAAATCCTAGCCCCAGCCGCGTCGGTTTATGTGTGCGGTGACTGGCAAACATCGAATCTCGTATTCCCGGTTTTGGACAAGCATTTCACGGTGCGAAACAGGATAACATGGGAAAGAGAGAAAGGCAGAGGCGCAAAAAGTAACTGGAAGAATAACACAGAGGATATTTGGTTTTGCACATGCGGAAGCGAATATTTTTTCAACGTAAATGCAGTGAAACTCAAAAGAAGAGTTATTGCCCCATATCGCACAGATGATGGCAGGCCCAAAGATTGGGATGAGTCTCAGAATGGCAATTATCGTCTGACTTATCCCTCAAACTTGTGGTCTGACATCACAATACCATTCTGGTCTATGCCGGAGAACACAGACCATCCTACCCAAAAGCCCGAGAAGCTCATTGCAAAGCTAATCTTGGCAAGTTCTAAAGAAGGAGATTTTGTTTTCGATCCGTTTCTTGGAAGCGGCACAACAGCGGTCGTAGCCAAAAAACTACATCGGCGTTTTTGCGGCGTTGAGATGAATTTGGAATACTGCTGCTGGGCAGAAAAGCGATTGATGCTCACAAGACATGACTCATCTATTCAAGGTTATGTTGACGGCGTTTTCTGGGAACGTAACTCGCTTAATGAACAAAGTAAGAAGGAAAATTCGTCCAATATGGTAGCACAAGGAACTTTATTTTGAAGTCATCATTCTTTTACAACGGGCATTACAAGGAATTAGCTGACAAGCTGAAAGATTACATCAATTCTGTTCCCGAGTTCTTGTCGGCACAGACTGCACGTAGTACACGTGCGGCAGGCGACGCTATCGAAGGACTCGTTGCTGAAAAGTTTGATTCATTACTGGGCGACTGGTGCGAGGAATATTCATCCAGTTTTGCCCGCCGCGCAATGGCAGATATTGCGTTCAAAGACAAAGAGGATTTCTATTGTGTTGTTGATGTTAAGACTCACCGTGAAGAGACAAAATTCAATATGCCGAATTTGACGTCGGTTGAGCGGCTGTCTCGTTTTTACGAGGACGACAAGAACGTTTTCGCCCTTATAATGGTGAAGTATAGGCTTGAGGGCAATCGAGTCCTCGCGGCGAAAGTCAGTTTTGCGCCAATTGAATTTCTGGACTGGGACTGCCTGACAGTGGGGGCATTGGGTTGGGGGCAGATCCAGATAGCCAACTCAAATCGAATAATCGTAAATGACGGCTTTTCCAGGAAACAATGGATGCTCACGCTGTGCGACACCATGTTCGAATTTTATCCTAAAGAGATATTAAAGATTCAGGATAGGTTAGGACGGTTTGAGGATGTGAAGTCCTATTGGGAGAAGAAAGAGGATATCTGGGTTTAATCAGCGTCTAAATAGATTGGTGTCAATTCGTGGTTTGAAAATGCGAATCACGTGCGGCGAGTGGTGAGGGCGGTGGCTATAGCTGCCTGGCCGACGGATATACCGCCGTCGTTGGCGGGGAAGTGGCGGTTGAATAATACGTTAAAGCCGTCGCATTTCAACTCTGTAATCAGGCGATTTGCAAGATATCGATTGCAAAAGACGCCGCCGCTAAGGGCAACCGTCTTCAGGCCTCGCTGTTTTGCGGCCAGCCGGGCCATTTCCACCAGGCCGGCTGAAATCGTATTATGAAACTTTGCCGAGATAATTTTTCTCGCCTCGGCCTGGCGAACGTCTTCGATGATTGACCGCAGCATCTTGCGTAAATCGAGCTGTGCCGGGCTGCCGGCTTTCTCGATAATCTCAAACTCGTAACGCTCGTCGATGCCTTTGGCTGCAATCGCCTCGAGGGCCATCGGAAGCTGTGCCTCGAAATGGTTGTAATTGCCCAGGCCGACCATAGCCGCCACTGCATCGAAGAGCCGGCCCAGGCTCGATGTCTCTATGGCGTTGACGCGTTTGCGAATCTGCTCAGCTATCTTTCTGCATTTGTATTGTTCCGGCTCAATCTGCTCCAGGAGCCAGTCAAACTCGCTCAGTTCCAGGTCCTGTCCGAACGTGTGAAACAAGAGTCCGAGGACGCACCTTATGGCCTCTTTGCTCGCGGCATCGCCGCCTGCAAGCAGGTAGTATGACAAATGTCCGAAGCGCTCGAAATCTTTCAACGTGGCGATTAGACACTCACAGCCCCATATCGCCCCATCGGTTCCGTATCCGGTGCCGTCGCACGCAAGGCCGATTACCGGCTCGTCGATACCGTGCTCAGCCATCACCGAGGCGATGTGCGCCCAGTGGTGCTGCACTTCGATTAGCTCGGCACCCGCCAGCCCGCGGGCGTATTCGCTTGACAGGTATGCCGGATGCAGGTCACAGACGACAAGCTGGGGCTTTGCTTCGAAGAGTTTAGCCAGGTGCTCGGCCGATTCTATGTAGTGCAGATAGACGTCCGCATCGGCTAAGTCGCCGATGTGCTCACTGCATATAAGCTGGTTTTCTTTGACGAAACAAAAGGTATTCTTCAAATCGGACCCCGCCGCAAAAATCTCCCGCTCACTCGACCGATTCATAACAACCGGTGTCGGCACATATCCCCTCGCTCGGCGCAGCGGCACGGATTCACCATCAATAAAATGGACAACCGAATCGTCAACCTGCCTGTAAATCTCCCTGTCGTGCATCAAAAATACGTCTGCGATATCGCCCAATTGCTGCAGGGCCTCATCGTTTTTGCATATAAGCGGCTCATCTGAGATATTGCCGCTGGTCATCACCAACACCTCGGGCCCTTCCTCAAAGAGCAGATAGTGAAGCGGCGCGTAACAGAGCATAAAGCCGAAGGTGTCAGTGCCCTGTGCGACCGAGGGGGCGATGGGGCTGTTTTTTTTCTTAGGCAACAGGACAATGGGAGCGGCGGGGCTTTGGAGCAGTCGTTCGGCGTCATCGCTTAGGTCGGCGTACTTTCGTATTGTATCCGGTGAGGCGGTCATCATTGCAAATGGCTTATGGTCGCGTTTTTTGCGTCGCCGCAGTTCGCGGACTGCTTCGTCATTTAGCGCATCGACGGCGAGGTGAAATCCCCCGACACCCTTTATCGCGGCAATTTTTCCATCGCGCAAAAGCCGTGCGGTTTGGGTTATCACCTCATCGATTTGTTCACAGAGGGTATTGCCGTTGGCGTCGGTGAGCCAGATTTTAGGTCCGCATTTTCCGCACGCCACCGGCTGGGCGTGAAATCGTCTGTCTTCAATATCCTGGTATTGCGTTGCGCAGTTGTGGCACATCTGGAAGGGCGACATCGTGGTATTGCATCGGTCGTAGGGAATTGTTTTGACTATCGAATATCTCGGCCCGCAGTTCGTGCAGTTTATAAAGGGATACTGATATCGAAAGTCCTTTTTGTTGCGCATCTCGGAGAGGCAATCGTCGCAGGTTGCGATGTCGGCCGTCACCCGCGACAGGACCGCCCCCTCGCCGGTGCTGCCGGTGATTGTGAATCCCTGCTCACCCTCGATTGGCTCTGCATCGAACGTGTTGCACGAGTCAATCTCAGCAAGGCGGGGCCCGTCGGTCGAATGAAGCCGCTTCAAAAACTCCAGTATCAGCCCCTCTTCTCCCTGCAGCTCAATTGTCACACCCTTCGTGTCGTTATAGACGAATCCCGTCAGCCCGAGCGTGCGGGCGATGCGGTAAACAGCAGGGCGAAACCCGATGCCCTGGACCCTGCCGGTTATTAATATCATCTTTCTCGTGACCAAATCAAAGAGTTCCTGATATTGCTGCCTTTGTTGGTACGCACAATGTCTGCAATCAGTTCTTCGGGGGGATTATATGCCGCACGGTGCGAAAACACAATTGCACGACGAGATGGCGTGTTTGAGATGCGAAAATAGGGTTGTCATAGCGTTATGGCTTTGATAGCATTAGCAGAGACGGGGCCATAGCTCAGTTGGGAGAGCGCTTGCATGGCATGCAAGAGGTCGTGGGTTCGAATCCCATTGGCTCCATTTTCATGCCATCATTACTCAAACCGGCCGACTTCATTTTTTAGACACAGAATCGGTCTTCGCCGAATGCTACTCCGGGGCGATGTCACCGGAGGCCACGATGCCGGCGTCCAGTCGTGTCCCGACGTTTCCGGCTTGCAAGAGGCGGCTAAACGGGTAGTGTAGGAGGGGCTATAGCTTTAGTTGCGGGAGTTGTTCCCTGCCGGGGCCGGGGACGGCAGGGTGGTACAGGCACAGGGAGTGCATTGCGTGAAGCTGAATATATTCGACATCGGGGTGTTCGTTGCCTTCATCGGCGTCGTCGTGGCTTTCAGTATGTTCAAGAGCCGCAGGGAGAAGACCAGCGAAGATTACTTTCTTGCAAGTCGCGGCCTGAAATGGTGGCTCATCGGTTTTTCGATCGTTGCTGCGAATATCTCGACCGAGCAATTCGTTGGTATGGCAGGGCAAAGCGCGGGAAACGTCGGGCTGGCGGTATCGGGGTATCAGCTTCTTGGGGTAGTGGCCGTTGTGTTCGTCGCCATATTTTTTCTGCCGAGGTTTCTGCGTGCCGGAATCTACACGATGCCCGAATACCTCGAGTACCGCTACAGCGCAAGTGCGCGCGGCATCATGGCTTTTTACACGATGGTTATATACGTGGCAGTGACAATCACCAGCGTCATATACAGCGGCGGTATAGCACTACACACGATATTCGATATGGACTTAGTCAGAGCGGTGTGGCTGATAGGCGCTGTTGCCGCGTTGTACACGACCTGGGGCGGACTCAAGGCGGTCGCATGGGCGGATTTATTTCAGGGATCGGGTCTTTTGATAGGCGGGCTGCTGACATTAGTGCTGGGATTGTTGGCCATAGGCAAAATTGCTCCCGAGACGAGCTCGGAGGCGGGAATTATCACAACCTTTGTCAACGGGATATACTTCTTTGGGCGGGAAAATGCCGACCGACTGCACATGGTGCTGCCGTCGGACCATCCCGAAATGCCCTGGACCGTTTTGGTGGTGGGGCTCTGGATTCCGAATTTCTACTATTGCGGACTGAACCAGTTCATTGTGCAGAGGACACTGGCGGCGCGGACACTGCGGCACGGACAATTAGGAATCATTTTCGCTGCCGCCCTGTGGCTGATTGTTCCCTTTGCGATTGTCATTCCGGGTATCATAGCGGTCCATCTTTATGGGGGTCAGTTAACGGCCGCCGACCAGGCGTATCCAATGCTGATTCGAAATCTGGTTCCGGCAGGCCTGAGAGGTTTCATTTTTGCTGCGCTGGCCGGGGCGGTCATCAGCTCGCTGGCATCCATGCTCAATTCGGCGTCCACCATCTTCACGATGGATCTGTTCAAAAGACACTGGCAGAAGAATGCGTCGCAAAGGACCCTGGTGATAACCGGGCGGGTGATGACGATTATTTTTGTGTTGATTGGCTGTTTGATAGCTCCTGCCCTTGCCGACCCGCGATTCAAAGGAGTGTTTCATTACATCCAGGAATTTCAGGGCTACATCTCGCCGGGGATTCTCGCAGCGTTTGTATTCGGTTTTGTGGTCAAGCGTGCGCCGGCTGCTGCCGGTGTGGCGGCTTTGCTGCTTAATCCCGTCATCTACGGCCTGCTGCACTGGCAGTTCGGCTGGATAGCGTTCTTGAACAGAATGGCCATTACGTTCGCAATCATCATTCTTGCGATGGTCATGGTCACGGTCCTGAAGCCATCGAAGAAGCCCGTGGAGATGCCGGTTCAGCGGGATTTCGACATGACACCTTCGCCGCTGGTGCTCTGGCTTGCAGGCGCGGTGATAACGGGTGTGGTTGCGTTCTATATTTTCTTCTGGTAGTCGGCGGGTCAGCGACAGGACATCTGCCTAACGAAGATTCATCGTGGCCAGGATGGCCGTGCCACGATGCACGGCTGAGCCAGCTACAAAGAACGGACGGCACCCCCTCGGCGAATAGTGGTTGAATATCTCCCACCCTTTTCGTATCATAACTCGTTTCCCAAATGAGAGTAACGCTTTGGGTTCCCAGCCCCTGGGGCCAGGCCCGCGACAAATGGCGGCTGGGGCCATTTTATTGGCAGGGCTGTAGCGTGCCGATATACGAGTACAAATGTGGCGATTGCGGGCGGATAAGCGAGTTTTTTGAGAGCGGGGCGAGCCGGCGCTTGCGGAAATGCGAGCACTGTGGCGGCGGCAAGCTGCAAAAGCGGCTGTCTATTTTCTCGGCGAGCGTCAAAGAAGGTGATTCGAGGCGTTGTCTGGGCTGCACGGACGTGAAGTGCCCGCATTCGCAGCGGTGAGCTGGTAATCGACAGGGAGAACAGAATTGATGAGCGACAAAAAGGGCGGTTACAACTTCGGCGACGTAGAGAAGAAGTGGCAGCGGTACTGGGAGCAAAACCAGACCTTCAAGGCGGCAGACTGCGACGGCAGCAGGCCCAAATACTACGTGCTGGATATGTTTCCTTACCCAAGCGGTCAGGGTCTGCATGTCGGGCATCCTGAGGGTTATACGGCGAGCGATATTGTCTCTCGGTACAAGCGGATGAAGGGGTTTAACGTGCTGCATCCGATGGGCTGGGACGCCTTCGGCCTGCCAGCAGAGCAATATGCGGTGCAGACGGGGACAGACCCTGCGCTTACCACGGCGAAGAACATCGAGAATATAAGGAGGCAAATTAAGTCGCTGGGGTTTAGCTACGACTGGGACCGCGAGGTCAGTACCACCGACCCGGATTACTACAAGTGGACACAGTGGATTTTCCTTCGGATGTTCAACAGTTTCTTCGACGAAAAAGAACAAAAAGCAAAACCAATCAGCGAGCTGGCCGTTCCTTATGGGATGAGCAAGACCGCACGACAGAAATATATTGATGACCATCGGCTGGCGTATGAGGCGGAGGTGGCGGTGAACTGGTGTCCGGCGCTGGGGACGGTGCTGGCGAACGAAGAGGTGGTAGGGGGGCTGAGCGAGCGGGGCGGGCATCCGGTTGTCAGGAAACCGATGCGGCAGTGGATGCTGCGGATAACGAAATACGCCGAGCGACTGTTGGAGGATTTGAAAGAGGTCGATTGGCCTGAATCGATAAAGAAACTTCAGCAGGACTGGATAGGCAGGAGTATCGGTGCGGAGGTGGATTTCAAGGTCGATGGGTTCGATGAGGTGATGCGGGTCTTTACGACTCGGCCTGATACGCTGTTCGGTGCGACCTATATGGTTATGGCGCCTGAACATCCGCTTGTTGATGTGATTACGACCGAAGAGCATAAGAGGGAGGTCGAAAAGTACCGCGAGGAGGCGGCACGCAAGAGCGATTTGGACAGGACCGATTTGGCGAAGGAGAAAACCGGCGTCTTCACCGGCGGCTATGCGATAAATCCGGTGAACGGCGAGAAAATTGGCGTCTGGGTAAGCGACTATGTACTGATTAGCTATGGGACGGGCGCGATTATGGCAGTGCCGGCGCACGATGAGCGAGACTTCGAGTTCGCCAAGAAATTCGACCTGCCGATTGTCGCGGTTGTTGGGCCGCAGGATAAAGAGTTAGCTGAGCAGGTAAAGAAAGCGGAGGTCTGCTTCATTGGTGACGGGACGGCGATTAACAGCGGGCAATTCGATGGGCTTTCGACTGCTGAGTTCAAAGAGAGAATAACCGAGTGGCTTGAGGGAAAGGGCTTAGGCGAAAGGGCGGTCAACTATAAACTGCGCGACTGGCTGTTCAGCCGGCAGAGGTATTGGGGAGAGCCGTTTCCGATTTTGCATACCGAAGACGGGCGGGTAGTCGGGCTTTGCGAAGATGACCTGCCGTTAGAGCTACCTATTGTTGAGGACTACAAGCCGTTGGGGACTGGAGAGCCGCCTCTGGCCAACGCAGGTGACTGGCTCGATGTCACCCTGGGCGACGGGACAAAGGCAAAACGTGAGACGAATACGATGCCGCAGTGGGCGGGGAGCTGTTGGTATTATCTGCGGTACTTAGATGCGCAAAACGACAAGCGCTGCTGCGACGGTGAGAAGGAGAGATACTGGATGCCGGTTGATTTGTACATCGGCGGGGCGGAGCACGCCGTGCTGCACCTTCTTTACGCCCGCTTCTGGCACAAGTTTCTCTACGACTTAGGGTATGTCAGCACGAAAGAGCCGTTTGGCAAGCTCATCAATCAGGGGATGATTCTTGGTGAAGACGGCCAGAAGATGAGCAAGAGCCGCGGCAACGTTGTCAACCCCGATAAGGTCATCGCCGACTACGGCGCCGATTCAATGCGGCTCTACGAGATGTTTATGGGGCCGTTAGAGGCGACAAAGCCGTGGAATATGCAGGGCGTCGAGGGGGTTCATAGATTCCTGCAGCGGCTATGGCGTCTGGTTGTCGATGAGGAAACAGGCGAGCTTTGCAATTTAGTGAAGGATGACCCGGCCGATGCGCAAACCCTGAGAGTGCTCCATCAGACCATAAAGAAAGTCACCGACGACATCGAGGGCTTTGGCTTTAACACCGCGATTAGCCAGATGATGATTTGTGTGAATCATCTCAGCAAGCAGGATATAAGGCCGAAGTCGGTTCTTGAAAAGCTGGTGCTGATTCTTTCACCTTTTGCCCCGCACATCGCCGAAGAGCTCTGGCAGCGGCTCGGACACAACGAGACACTGGCTTATGAGCCGTGGCCGGGGTATGACAAGGAGCTTATCAAAGAGCCGGAGATTGAATTAGCCGTCCAGGTCAACGGAAAGATAAGGGACAAGATAGTAGTGGCGGCTGATGCCGACGAAGAGCAGATAAAGCAAAAGGCGCTTGCGAGCGAGAAGGTGTCGGCGGCTATGGCAGGCAAAGAGCCGAAAAAAATTATCGTCATCAAGTCCCGGCTGGTAAATATAGTGGTTTGAATCGAAGATATCAGAAGACTTTTAGGAAAAAGCGCATGATTCGTTTTGAGAGGACTACAACGCTGAGGGGTTTCGACAAAGTGTGTCGCGGAGTAGCAGTGGTGGCTGCGGTCCAAATGCTGGCTGTTGCTGCTCTGTACTCTGCCGAAGGCGTCACAGCTACAAAGGCGAACCCATCGGATGTTACTGTCTCTGCGGCGGCGGCCGGCAAACTCGTTTACAGGATGACCGAGCCGCAAGAGTTCAAACAATTGATAGGCCCGGGGGCAACGGAAGCGACAAGCAGGAGCGGTGGTATGGAACTGCTTGTCATTGAGTACCCTGAAGTTGAGGCCATATTCACGAGAATGAGAGGCCAGGCGGTACCGTTTGGGCTGTTCCGGGTGGTTGTGCGGGGGCGAGGCGTTGATATTGGACAGGACCGCAAGCTCGTCCTGAGAGATGAGGAAGACCTTAAGAAGTTTGATACGTGGGGCGGATTCTGGAACGCACCGGCAGGTGTATCGCTGGCCAAGTTGGACCTAAAAAGACACGGAGAGCTTCTTGAGACGATGCCTTTTGACAGTAGAACGGAGTGGCCTGGTGCAGAGAAGCTGCCTGAAGGGTTCGATCCCGTTGGGTTGCTGGAGCAGGGTAAGGGCCCCGGCCTTGGTATTCGCCGCCTGCACAGTGAGGGCATCGACGGCAGGGGGGTGGGCATTGCGATTCTTGACCAGCCGCTGTTGAAAGACCATGTCGAATACGGCGAGCGCGTTGTGCGGTATGAAGAGATAGAAGTGGAGGGGATGGCCCCTAAAATGCATGGGGCGCCTATAGCCAGCATTGCCGTTGGCAGAACATGTGGTGTTGCGCCGGGAGCAGCCCTTTCATATTATGCGATGCGCGCAACGTCAATGCCTGACAACAAAGTCTATTGTGACATCATCGACCAGATCATCCGGCTGAACCGAGACGGCACTTCGGAGCCGATTCGGGTAGTTAGCATTTCGACCGGGACGTTTGCTCAACAGGCGAACTTTGACCTTTGGAAGGAAACTGTGAATAAAGCTGAGCGGGAGGGCATTTTAGTCGTGACATGTGCCCAGGACTGGCTGGCTTATGGAATGCTTGCACGCGTCGCCGGTGAAAATCCTGATGACCCGAACAGCTACAAGAGCGGAGCATATGATGTACGCTCAGGTGCTCTTTTGGTACCGGCTGGGAATCGGGCCACCGCGAGCCACTATGGGCCGCAAGTTTATACATACTGGACGGACGGTGGAATGAGCTGGGCGGCACCTTACCTGGCAGGGCTGGCTGCTCTGGCTTATCAAGTCGAGCCCGCCATTAAGCCCGGAGAGATTGTTAAGCTCTGGCGGGAGACGGCTGCGCAGACGGATGCAGGTGCTGTTGTCAATCCTCCGGCGTTCATTGAAGCCGTTCGCCGAGTCCACAAGACAACCCAACGGTCTGAACAGTAATGCCCGTAGAAATTGAAGCGAAGCTCAAGGTTGATTCTTTGTCGGCGGTTGAAGAGAAGCTGTCGCAGATCGGCGGTGAGTTTATAGAGCAGCAGCGGCAGATAGATAGTTACTTCGACGATGCAGAAGGTTCGTTCAAGGCGGGCGACAGGGCTCTGCGCGTGCGCCGTCAGCAGGCAGGTGAGGTCTGTAAGGTGTATCTGACATACAAAGGCCCGAAGCAGGCCGACGATTTCAAGAAAAGGATGGAGATAGATATCGAAGTCGAGGATGCCGGCAAAGCAGAACAGATGCTTTGTGCTCTGGGCTACAGTAGGGCCCTTAGCTTTGAGAAGACAAGAGGGCTGTGGCGATTAGGCAATTGCACGGTGGCGCTGGATGAGGTGGCGCTTTTGGGCGATTTCGTGGAGATTGAGGGGCCTGACGATGAGCGGATTGCGGATGTGCAGCGGCGGTTGGGACTTGCCGGCTTGAAGCACATACCGCAAAGCTACGCATCGCTTGTCGAGGGGCGGCTGAAAGAGCTTGGCAGGGGCGACAGAGAGGTTCTCTTGTGATTGTGTGGCGTGGGTGTTTATGAAGCCAGAGGACGGTTACATTACGTATATTGTTAATCCGAAATCTGGTGCCGGTAGCGGCGGCAAGCTGCCGGGCCGGCAGTTCGAGCAATACCTTACCGACAGGGGGTTTGATGTTCGGCCAAGCCGGACCGCGTCGCTTGAGCACGCCTGCGAGCTGGCTACCGATGCCGCGGTGGATTTCAACTGTGCTATGGTTGTCGTTGTCGGCGGCGACGGGACGGTGCGTGAAGTCGCGCACGGCTTAGAGGGAAGCGACAAGCCGCTGCTCATAGTCCCCGGCGGGACCGAGAACCTGCTTGCAAACGAGCTCGGCCTTGACAGAAGATACAAGACACTTGTTCGCACGTTTGAAGCGGGATTCGTTCGCGCGCTGGACTTAGGCAGCGCCAATGGAAAATGCTTTACGTCCATAGCCGGTTTTGGTTTTGACGGTGAGGTTGTCAGGCGTGTGGCCGAAAGCCGTCAGGGGCATATCAACTATTACGATTACTTCTGGCCGATATGGCGAACGTTCTGGGCATACGAATTTGTCCCTGTGACGGTCGAAGTCGATGGCGAGAGGATTTTCGAGGGCAGGGGTCTGGTTTTCGTCGGCAACATTTCAAGGTACGCAATCGGACTCAATATCCTCGACAAGGCCGATTTCAGTGACGGCCTGCTCGACGTCTGCGTTTATAAGTGCAGGGGTCGAGCTCATCTTGTGAAACACTCGGTAATGACGACGTTTAAGCAGCACGCCGGCTGCCGGGATGTTATTTATCGTCAGGGAAAGAGGATAATCGTCGGCTCGGACGTTGAAGAGGTGCGCAGCGAGATAGACGGGGACCCCGGCCCGGCGCTGCCCGTGGAGATAAACGTGCTGCCGCAGGCGGTTAGCGTAATGGTGCCCGAAGGTGGTCGGCCGGCCGGTATCAGAAGGCACATCATCAGGGCTTTAGAGTGATGACCTGTCAGCCGACTTATGCGATAATAAGCTCGTTCATTGAAGGCATCTGATATGAAAAAGCGAAGTTTCAGAATCGGCGTTGGCGATGCGAAGGTAAAGCTGCCGGCAGTGCCTGGGTGCGTTACCGTTGGCCTCGACGGGCCTATGTTTGTGATAGCAGGGCCCTGTGTCATCGAAGGCAAAAAGATATGCCTCGATATCGCAAAGCGCCTCCTGCAAATCAGCGGCAGGACCGAGGTGCCCGTCATTTTCAAGGCCAGCTTCGACAAGGCGAATCGCAGCAGCATCTCGAGCTTCAGGGGCCCCGGTCTGGACGAGGGTCTGGAGATACTGGCAGCCGTTCGCAGGCAGACCGGCTTGGCTGTGCTTACCGACGTCCACGAGCCGGCCCAAGCCGAGGCCGCTGCTAAGGTTGTCGATTGTCTCCAGGTCCCTGCATTTCTGTGCAGACAGACCGACTTGCTGTGCGCCTGTGCGAAAACGGGCAGAGTCGTGAACATCAAGAAGGGCCAGTTCCTGTCACCTTCCGAGATGAAAAACGTCGTCGAAAAGGTCCGCGCTTGTAACAACAAGAAGATAATTCTGACCGAGCGAGGCACCTTTTTCGGGTACAACCGGCTTGTCAACGATATGACCGCCATCGACGTTATGAAGCAGCTTGGCTGTCCGGTCGCTTTTGATGCCACGCACAGCGCGCAGCAGCCGGGTGGACTCGGAAAGGCAAGCGGTGGATATCGCGATATGGCCCCCATACTCGCCAAGGCCGCCATTGCCGCTGGGGCTAACGGCCTGTTCCTTGAGGTACATACAGACCCCGAAAAGGCAAAGTCCGACGGCACTATAATTATGCCCATTGAATGGCTCGAAGATTTACTAACAGTGTGTAAGAAGATTTTCCGGACCGTACGCCAATAGCGAGATGACTGCCGAATCGAAATATCTCTATGGTCCTGTGCCGTCACGGCGGCTGGGGCGAAGTCTCGGCGTTGATATCATCCCTTTCAAGGTCTGCACACTCGATTGCGTCTACTGCCAGCTCGGCAGGACCACCGACGAGACGCTTGAACGAAAGCCCTATGTGCCGGTGCAGGACATATTGGCCGAGGTGCGTCAGAGGGTAGATGCGGGGCTCGATGCGGATTATGTCACCATTGGCGGCTCTGGTGAGCCGACCCTGCACAGCGAGCTTGGTGTTCTTATCGACGGTATAAAGCAAATTACCGATATCCCTGTTACCGTCCTGACCAATGGGACGCTTCTTTACAGAGCAGATGTGCGGGCCGATTGTTGTCGCGGCGATGTGGTTTTGCCTTCGTTGGACGCCGGCGACCAGGAGACGTTCGAGAGGATAAACCGCCCCCACCCACAGCTTAGTTTTGCCAAACTCGTCGACGGGTTGGCGTCATTCAGGGACGAGTTTGGCGGGGCGATATGGCTCGAGGTGTTTATCACCGAGGGTTTTAACACTGGTAACGAGCAAATCGCAAGAATCGCCGAGGCCGTCAAGCGCATTCGCCCCGACAAGGTTCACCTGAACACGGCGGTGCGGCCGACGGCCGAACAGGGCATCTCCAAAGTTAGTTCGGAGAAGCTGCAGGAAATAGCCGCACATCTTGGACCTCGATGTGAAGTGATAGCTGATTTTGCCGCGACTCGGCGTGTCACTGTCACCGGAGACCACGCAGAAGCCGTCTTATCAATGCTGAAACGCAGACCCTGTTCACTGGATGACATAAGCTCGGGTCTGGGGCTGGTCCGCAACGAGGTAATCAAGTACCTCACCGACTTCGAGAGGCGTGGTATCGTCGGCTCCGAGCGAAGGGCCGGCGTGACCTTTTTCAAGGTCCTCTAAATTCGGCTTATCGGGCGTTTCATGCCGCCGAAATCTGCGTCGGGGCTGTACCCAAATTACCCGTATTTACGTTCAAATTTGTAAAGCCACCCGCCTTATTGGCCGATAAAAGCACTGTGGCACTTTTCTAAGGGGCGACTTTATCGCCTCTGTTGCGATTCCGGGAATTTTTGTCTTTAGTAAGCCGCCTTGCGACCGATAAAGACAAGAGGGCGCTTCGATGATACTCGCGTGCCTTGTCGGTAATACCTGACTGCGTATCGTATTCAATTGGCCTGTGAGTATGAACAGAACAAAGAGACAGCTTATTCTCACTAAGGGCGAGCAGAAGTTTATCTTCCGCTACGACAAGGGCTGTGAAGAGCAGTTGCTGGACACCCTGATTAGCCAGGCGAAGGACGACCGAATGGATTTTGACTGGTTCGATGCCGCCGTGCTCAGCTTCAAGCTGACCCAGTCGCTTATAAGACAGGCCGACAAGATTATTCACGAGGATGTTAAAGCTTAAACCGTCAGCATTGGTCTGGCAAAAGTGTGTTCTTAGATTACTGATTTAGGTCTCTCTATAACGGGTAGGCGAATTATGGAAGACAGCATAATAATCAACGAGTTCCTGAACTATTTGCAGTTTGAGAAGCGATTCAGCGTTCATACCGCCAAGTGCTATGGCGTGGATTTGAGTCAGTTTGGCGAGTTTCTGCTGTCTCGCGGCGAAGGAGCTTCGCCGGCAGGCGAGCCGCTGCACGGCGCCGAGGCCGGTGGCCACGAACACGCGGGTGCTGCCACAGCCGTTGCAACCGAGACAAAGGTCGATATCGACCAGCTTTTGGTTCGCACGGACGTCACCGCAATAAGGGCGTATATGGCAACGCTGAACGAAAAGCAGTATTCGAAGGCGACAATCGCCCGCAAGCTCGCGACGCTGAGAAGCTTCTTCAAGTTCCTTGTCAAAAGAGATCGTATAAGCTCAAACCCCGTCGTCGGTATCAGAACGCCAAAGCAGGAGAAGAGACTTCCCAAGTTCCTCGAATACGATGACATCAAGCGGCTGCTCGAGACGCCTCCTATGGACACGTGGCTCGGCGCAAGGGATAGGGCCATTATGGAGACGCTCTACAGCACCGGGATGAGGGTTAGCGAGCTTGTGGCGTTGAACATGGACGATGTAGATTTTCTGGGCGAGGTTGTGCACATCAGGGGCAAGGGCAAGAAGGAGAGAATCGCGCCGATAAGCTCGTCGGTGCTGCGAGTAATTCAGCACTATCTGGAGTTTCGAAACAAAAGGGCTCAGAACAACGGCAACTTCGACGGCAAGGTCCTGTTCGTCAACAAGCACGGCAAACGGCTGAGCACGCGAAGTGTCCGGCGCAAGATGGATAAATACCTAAAGATGGCGGGTCTCGACCCTGCCATAAGCCCGCACACACTCCGCCACAGCTTCGCCACTCACATGCTAAACCGCGGAGCCGACCTGCGAAGCGTGCAGGAGCTGCTCGGTCATCAGTCCCTCTCCACGACCCAGATCTATACCCACCTTACCACGAAAAAGCTAAAAGAGGTCTATCAGGGCGCCCACCCGAGAGAAAACGACAATGGGCCTGAGGATGGCGGAGACCCTTCGCCCCAGCAGTGGTAAACGCTGCGGAAACCTAACGCAAAAACAAAGGCCGCTTCATCGCGGCCTTTTCTATTTCTTCAGCAACCAACTTGGCCACATCACATTGGGGGGTGGTTAGTCGTCGGAGGTGGGTTGGTCTTGTTTCAGGGAGGTGAGGAAATTGTCCCAGGTGGATTCGCTTATTACGTCTTTGACTGTTTCGTCGGTTTGCCAGAGGTCTTCGGCCCAGTCGATAAGCTGTTCGATGTCGGCTTCGCTGAGCGGCTGTTGCAGGGGGGCTTGGCTGAGCGAGAGTGCTTGCGCGCTTTGCCGGAAACCCGAGCCGCCGGTGCGGCACATCATTGACTGATACAGGTCGGACCAGGGTGCGACCCACAGCCAATCGTCGCAGAAGGCCGTAAGGTCATTTATGTCAATCTCGTTAGGCCCTACGAGATTGACGTTGGCATCTTCGGTTCGCCAGGGCTCGGCGAGGACGGCGAAATCGAAGAAGTTGACGATTCCGTTCTGGTCGTAATCTGCTTTCGGCCAATAGTATTCATCCGCGCCGATATCGACGCGCAGAGCAGTCTTGCCGAACATTACTCTGCATTCGCCGTCGAAGTCTGTCTCGTTGAAGTCGTCGAAGTTTGGATTGCCTTCGTCGATGCAGGGCGAGTTCGGGCCGAGATGAAATTCATTCGGGTCGGTGGAGATAAAGCACGGGTCAGTAAACCAGGAATACTGCGCGGTGCAGTCTTTCAGATTTGTGCCCTTGCTCGAGATTATGCAATTATTGATGTTCGGCTCAGCATCAGAGTAATCGCAGTATATTCCATATCCGGTGTTGGCGACGATTGTGTTATTCCGTATAATGTATGGCCCGGTGTTGTCGGTAATCTGAATTCCCGAGCTCCTATTTCTGTGGATACAGCTATTGGTGATATCCAGCGAGCCAGAGGCGTTTATACCGTCTGCGGGGTATCCGGCGCCGTCGATTACAGTGTGCGTTACGTTTAGCGTTGCGTTGGAAGCGGTTATGCCGGATGTGTAGCCACGGGTGATATTGCAGTTTGCTATTGTCAGTCCGCCGCCGGAGACGTAGATGCAGTTCCACGCGTCGTCTATCGTAAGTCCGTCGAGCAGTGTTATCTCGTCGAGGTTCGTTGCCGAGACGATATAGTCAACCCACGCGTAGGGCGGGCCTGGGATATAACCGTCAAGGATTGTCTCGTTGTTGGGGTCTTTTAGGTTTCGCTGAGCGAGTGAGTCTTCCCAGCCGGCGAAGCCGCCGTAGAGAGACACGTCGTTTACCAGATCGAACGTTGCGGACTGGTCATCCGGCGGTGACGGCTGATATGTCCCGCCGGCAACCCAGATAGTCTTATAGCAATTGTAAGTCCGGGCCATATCAAGGGCATCATTAAAGTTGTTATAAGCTGTCTGCCACGATAGGCCGTCACCGCCGTCGTTTGCATCGGCGTCAACGTAGAGGATTTCACCTAACCAGCACGCGACACAGGTGGTCTTGTAGTCAATAGCGATGTGGTTATCGCTTTCTATTTCATAGATATTTGTAATGATACCGCCAATTTCAGCATCGGTGGTTACCTTCACTGTCAGTGTTACGCAGTTTGAATCGTCTGCGCCGATGTTGCCGATGTCCCAGGCAACTGTGCGCTCGTTCTGGTCGTATGTACCGCAAGGGTCGGATGTGTAATACTCGACTTCAGTGGGCAGATAATCGACGATAACGACGTTGGTCTCGGCACAGCCGTTGGCGTCCCAACAAATGTTGTACGTGAGATAATTTTGTAAGACCTCGTCAAACGGCGAGACACAGTTTGCGTCCTGAACGTCTTTGGAAAAAGTCAGACAGGGAAAATGCGTCTTGCCCTTTGCCGCCCGCTGGAGATTGAGCCGGCCGCCGGTTACGCACAGGCCGTCGAGGGAACTGAGTCTGTCCGCCGACGTCAGGATGCAATCCTTCACCTTGAGATAAGTAAGCTGCGGATTCGCCGCCCAGACGAGCGCGCACGCCCCTGCCACGTGCGGCGCTGCCATAGAGGTTCCATCCCAAGATTCATAATCATCTCCAGGGACACAGCTAAGGATATCACTGCCCGGTGCGGCCAGGTCAACGGTGGTCAGGCCGTAGTTGGAGGCCTTGCCGTAATACAACGACCATATTGACCTCTGGTCATTATGGTCGGTTGCCATAACCGAAATAATGTTGTCGCAGTCGTAGCTGGCAGGATAAGCAGGATAAGAATCATTATTGGAATCCTCGTTGCCCGCGGCAGCGACAAAAAGAACGCCATTTGCGCCAGCGGCTTCAACAGCGTCTTTTAGGGCCTGAACGTCGGTAAAAAGTGGGTTTCCCTCGTAGTACCTCCAAGAATTGCTCAAGACTTTTGCGTTCATACTGACAGCATAGTCAATCGCGTGAATTGCATCGTAAGACCAGCCGTAGCCTGATGCAGCAATAAACTTTAGGCACATCAGCTTTACGTTCCAGCAGACACCAGCAACGCCAATACCATTATTACCGACTGCGCCGATTGTCCCCGCACAATGCGTACCATGGCCATTGTCATCATACGGGTCCGGGTCATTTGCGTCATCATCGTAAGTGCAAAAATCATAGCCGTAGATATCATCAATGTAGCCATTACCGTCATCATCAACTCCGGCAGTGCCGTTATATTCTGTCTGATTGATCCAAATATTGTCTGCGAGGTCGGGATGTGTATAATCGACTCCGGTATCGATAACCGCAACGATAACGTTGCTGTCGGTGATGGTATCCCAGGCCTCCGGAGCATCGATATCGGCATCGGCCGTTCCGCCGGTTTGTCCTGTATTATGCATCCCCCACAACTCATCGAATCTGGTGTCATTAGGAAAGGTCGAGGCTAATCTAATTTTGTAATTTGGCTCGACATACAAAATACCACCAGCAGTTTTGAGTTTGGAAATCGCGGTTTCTACGGTAACACCCTCAGGCAGTTTCACCAGTGATACGCCAGGAACTAGCATAATGGAATGTTTGAATGTCCCTGCATTGAGGGAAGTTAGCAGTGTCTGTTTCTCATTTTTTGTAAGCTGTTCACCAGTATCCTTCGGCGCGAAGCGAACAATAAGTTCTCTTGGTTTGTAGTTCAAGTCTTGTGCTAAACCTACAGAAACAACGAGCATCAGAAAGATTAGACAGATACCTGAAACCTTTGCAGACATGGTATTTTCCTCCTATAACAAGTGATGATTCTCTCCGTATTTCACTACCTCGTGATAGCAATCACGAATTTTTTAGGGGGTCTCCTACCTCCGTAGTTTCCTACGTTGAATTATTAAAGCACCGAGGCCAAAAAGAAAAACGCTCGACGGCTCAGGAGTGACAACAAAGTCTTTTGTATAAGTATCCTTAAGCGTCCCATCTTGGTACTCGAAAGCGTGAACTGTCAAGCTGTATGACTCAGCGGCAAATGGACCCACCTGTTCTAAATGCGACCAAGTACTCGGTATCGTTAGAATACCGACGTCAACGAACAAATCCAATTGAAGGGACGTTCCGTTCTGTGAAAATTCGGAGTACTCCACTTGGCTGCCCGAACCAGACGCCCCACCCAATACATTGATGTTGACCATATCCCACATCGACGGCACTTGTGGTGTTATGTCGACATCCTCTATATAGATTACAATAGGGCTGCCTGACGCCGAGCTTACCAAAACCATTGCAGCTATTATCATTGCAATTTTCGTTTTCATTTTTGGCCCCTTCCACGATTAGCGTTCTTTTGCGGCAGA
>CAZEPI010000018.1:0-42844 GCA_964514115.1 uncultured Pirellulales bacterium
TATCGACGAACGTTCCCCCTGCGTCACCGAGGCCGCCGAGATTTACGCCCAACTGCCCCGGATAGGGCTGGGCAAAGGCCCGTGGCAAGAGAACAGCCAGCACAACAAAGAGCAGACAAATATGTTTCCTCCACATAATATGTCTCCTTCATATTTCTGACAATCATTGCCTCCCGACAAAGGGGGCTTTAAAGACAATGCGATAAGGAAAATTCTGGATACATCTTTTATCGTTCTCACCTCCTTTCACAAAAGCGATTGTCAAAATTTGCTGCACCAAGAAAAGGCTCTACAGGATTGCGCAATCCGGCGGGGAAGTCAGGCCAATCGCGCATTCCCGACGCGCGCGACAATCAACTCAAGCGTGTTGTTCGCCCTGACATCTTAAACACCTCCTTGCTTGGTGGAGTCTCCCGCTCCTTATGCGCCCGGGGCAGGGTCTAAGGTGTTATTGTTGGGGCACTCTCGGGATTGCCTGGCTGAGCAACAACTTTCAGTAGGTGCAGATGCATAAAAACTCCTCTGCTTCATGCGCTTCGTCTGCAATATGCTCGGGGCCGGACTTGCGACAATTGCCGACGTCGCTCCATATACAATTCACATCTATTAGCACAGCTGCTCACTGTGTCAAGTTAGTTTTGTTTTTTCTTGTGATTTTTTTACAGCCGTCGACGACCAAGACTTAGAGCGGCACGTCTTCGAGGCACAGGCAACTGCCTTTCTTGGAATGTATTATGACCAGTTTCATAGTCAAAAACCGCCTTCACGCCGTGAATTATGGTCTATTGCGAAGACATCCAAAGTACGGGGTCCTGTTAAACTTCTTCGCGCACGAATACACAGATGCGCCTGCCGGGCGTCTCGTCAATAGTTCCCGGCTGCCCGATGACAACGTGGTGGCACAGTTCGAAGAAAATGCCAGAGTGTTTCAAGGCAAATTCTCATAAACGGTTAGAAAGTCGAGTGGTTCTGAGAATTATTATGCCCATCGTCAAAAATGTCTTAGCCCCCTCCCTGTTTGCGGCTGCGAAACTGGTAAAACCGAGGTGACCGGGGCTCCACTGCCTCAGCCAACGAATACCGAGAGGGTGCAGCCCGGCTTAGCTTAGAGTGACTGCTTCGGGAGCAGGACGTCGCTGGTTCTGCCGTAAGGCATCCTGTGGAGAATCCCGTTGCCGCCCACCGCCCAGAATTCAGGCTGTATCAAGGGCTCTCATGGCCCCACTACTATTTGTAAAAGAGTCCGATTCGGTGAGATTCACCAAAAGGCCTGCTCAATTCTCCCATACCCTTTCGCCTGCTCAGACAACTCCTTTTCCGCCGACAGAACCGCAAACCTATCTACCCCTTTTTGCCTGCGCACTTGATGGCGTCTGTTAGCAAGATGGGACTCAATCCAGCCTTTGCCACTCCTGCTGACGTCGAACAACTACCATTCTCATTAGACTGTTTCGCTAAAGAATACTCTTGACAGTTCAGAGTCACTTAAGGTAACCTGATTGGTGTCGAGGTGGCTGAATTCTGCCCTCTCTGCGATCAAATGGGTGGTATCAGCCAGGTGAAAGGAGGAGCACGATGCGTGGAATATCAAACGTCGCACTCGAACAAGCCGGTAGACCCTCACTAAACAAGGAGAATGCGATGAGAAGCATGGCCAAATGTCTGTTGACCGGTGTGTTTCTGTTTCACTGTGTCTCTGCCAGCGCGCTGACAGGGCTGGTGGAAGATTTCAATGACAACAACCTCGTCGGCTGGACACCGACCGGCTACTATGCGCTCACCGAAGAAAATCAGGAACTGCGCATCGATGCGACCAAGAGGAACAATTCCTGGGCGTCATTTACTTATCAGTTCTGGCCCGACGTCGTTGACCTGACCGCGAATCCATACATCACCGTCAGGGTCAAGTCCGATGTGGATCTGAACCTGAACTTTTCGGTCTGGGACAACACCAACAGTTATGCCTACCCGGTCATCGGCGAATTTCAGGGTCAGGAAATCGTCGCCTCCGATGATTATGAAACATATTGCTTCAACTTCTCGGGCATATCAGGAGTTGATATTACGAACATCTACCTGCTCAACTTCGTCTGCAATCCCGGCACACCGACTTACAGTGGGACGGTCTATTTCGATGATCTCAGAATAGGCAGTGAGGCGCAGTTGACACCAAGCATAACCAATGTCCCCACACAGCAGCACGTCGTCAACGCGCCCAAGCAGACCGTCTATTTCAGGGGCGTCTCCGACGGCTCCGGCTCAACCAGCGGCATCACCATATCAGCCGCAAGCTCCGACGCAGGACTCATTCCCCACCCCACAGTCGTATATACCCCCGACAGCTTGAGCGGTTATCTCTATTACACTCCGGTTGCGGACCAGGTGGGTACTGCTGTCGTGTCAGTTACGGTTTCTGCTACCTCGGCACAAGCCGACAATGTGATGACTTTCGATGTCGAGGTCGAGCAGAACATGGCCCCTCACATCGACCCGGTTGACGACCAGAACGCCAAAGCCGGCTTCCTCCGTCAAATCGAGCTGACCGGAATCGACGATGGAAATCCCAATGCCAGACAGTCAATGGTCATCACGGCAGCAAGCTCAAATCCGGCCTTGATTGCCGACCCGACCGTCGAGTACACATCCGATGACTTCACCGCTGTCTTGAGATACACCCCAGCGTTGGGCCAGACCGGCTCATCGACAATTACTGTAACTGTCCAGGACGACGGAGGCACTGGCGCGGGCGGCGTCGACACCAATCAGATTACATTTGACGCAAACGTCTATGAGCAGCTTAACTACCCACCGACCATCGACTCGCTCATGGACATCTCCATCCTGCAGGATGACACCGAACAGGTTGTCGTACTGACCGGCATTGGCGACGGTGACGCTGATGCGAATCAGACGGTCAGTATTACAGCGTCAAGCTCAGATACAAACGTGATACCAACGCCAACGATTGTATATGCATCGCCGGATTCGACGGGCCAGTTGAGATTCACACCCGCTGCCGGACAGACCGGTGATGCGACCATCACTGTCCTGGTCTCGGATGACGGTGGTCTGCCAAACAACAACGGGGACGAGACTACCGAGATCACTTTCGATATCCAGGTTCGCGTCCGGCCTATTACAGGATTCGAGGATGATTTCGAGGACGGAATTATAGACCCCACATGGTTGGAGACCGGCGAAGGTGCACATACCTGCACCGAAGAGGGCGGTGCCCTTAAGATTGTTATCGACAAAGTCCCCACCGGAAACCAATGGGCGGGCCTGTGGTATGCAATACCCAACGAGCTCGACATCTCCGAATACCCGTACATAAGCATCACCATGAAAACCAACAACCCAACCCAGATGCTCATATTCCTCTGGGACTATCAGGACCACTACAATACCGCCGAGACTGTCTGGCAGAGCGTCGGAACAAACTACGTAGAATATTACTTCGACTTCACCGGCAAGACCCTGCAGGGCGACGGACAGGAAGTGGATATCTCTCGGCTGAAAGCTCTGCTTTTCAACTTCGACCCCGGGGGACTGCCGCTCTATCAGGGCACCTTCTGGTTCGATGACCTGCGAGTCGGTGAACTGGCTCACACGCCTTTCGTTATGCCGGAGGTGACGATCTATGAGGAGCCTGATTATGCGATTGCGAAGGATTCAGGGCAGCAGGTGATCGAGCTTACTGGCATCAGTGACGGCAATGACGGGACGAACACCGTGACATTAGGTGTTGTGAGCAGCAACACGTCGCTGATACCGACGCCGGTGGCCAGTACCGTTGTGGATGGGAATGCGACACTGACGTATACGCCAACCGCAGGAGCTACGGGGCAGAGCACAATTACGGTTACGGCATCGGCGGCGGGTTCGAACAGCAAACAGATATCGTTTACGATCGATGTGGTGACGGTGGATGTGGGTTCGGCGGTTACGGTGAATGCGAACCTGTCAACGGCGTACCAGCAGATAGACGGATTCGGCGCCTTCCTGGGCTGGGGTCCCGACCTGCTCATACCCTATGTGAAAGACATTGGAATGTCTATGCCGCGGTTCGGCGTCATCGAC
This sequence comes from uncultured Pirellulales bacterium, assembly GCA_964514115.1. Classification (GTDB taxonomy): domain Bacteria; phylum Planctomycetota; class Phycisphaerae; order Sedimentisphaerales; family Anaerobacaceae; genus CAZEPI01. The sequence goes on from CAZEPI010000018.1 coordinate 4,081, forward strand.
ATCCAGTTCGAACCGCAAAACGACAACAGTGACGTCAACATTATCAACCTCGACGGCTTCAATCTTTCGGCGCTGAACATCGATTTCATGAAGCACATAAAGGAGCAGGCGGACTGCGTTGACAAGATGATCGTCACGATGTGGAGTCCGCCGGCATGGATGAAAAAGAACAAGTGCCTCCAAGCCGAAAGTTGGGCACAGGACAACATCCTGCAACCGCACTTCTACGAAGAGTATGCCGAATCCATGGTTGCCCTCATCAAGGCCGTCAAGAGAGAAACCGGAATCGACCTCTATGCTGTGAGTCTGCAGAACGAGCCTCAGTTCAATGAGCCGTATGCATCGTGCGTGATCCTGTGGGAGCAGTATCGCGACCTTGTCAAGGTTGTGGGGCCTCGATTTGAGGCTGAGGGCATCACGACGAAGCTGTTCTTCCCGGAGGCCTTGCTTGCTCAGGGAGCGATAGATGATTACATCCACACGCTTAACGCCAATCCGGTGGCGAATCAGTACATGGATATAGTAGCGGTCCACAACTACGATTCAGACGGCATTAATGTCGGTGGACCGGGTGCTGCCGGTTGGGCTAATATCTGGAGCTGGGCTCAGGAGACACCTGCAAAGCCAACCTGGATGACAGAGACCTCAGGCCACCCCGATAGCTGGGACGGTGCACTGATGCTGGCCGGCAACATTTACAACGCCCTCTATTACGGCAATGCGAGTGCGTGGGTATTCTGGTCGTTCAATGTGACACCCGGTTCGGAAGTATTTGGCCTGATGGTCAATACGGAGCCGACGAGCAGGTACTACGTTTCGAAGCAATACTATAAATATGTGCGGCCGGGCGCAGTCAGGGTTGAAGCTGTCTCAGCGCATTCCGACATACTCTCCCTCGCCTTCCACCACGATATAGACAACACCGTCACTCTTATTCTTATCAATAGGGGCTCAACACCGCGCATCGTCAATGTGACCGGCAGCGGGTTGCCGCCCATGTTTGCCTCGTACACAACCTCCGAGCACAGGGGCTTTGAGCAGGGCCTGTATGTTACCGATGGCCTGTTCCTCACGCCGGCGAGCAGTCTTACGACACTGTACGGAACCCTCGCTCCACCCGGACCGCCTGCCCAAGCCACAAATCCCAACCCGCCGGATGCGGCGACCGATGTCGGCATCAGCGCTGACTTGTCATGGACGGCCGGCGCCGGCGCCACATCACATGACGTCTACTTTGGCAGCGATGCAAATGCCGTTGCCTCTGCCGACCACAACGACCCACAGTTCCAAGACAACCAGGCGGGCAGGACCTTTGCCCCCGGTTTGCTCAGCGCCAGCACAATCTACTATTGGCGAATCGACGAGGTGAATCCTTACGGCACGACGCTGGGAGATGTCTGGAGCTTCACCACCGTGCCCCCCATTCCTCCGACTCAGGCGACTAATCCCTATCCCACCAACGGTGCGATGGGCGTGGGTTGGGACACTAATCTGAGCTGGACGGCCGGTACAGGCGCCGACTCGCACGACGTATACTTCGGCACCGATGCCAACGCGGTCGCCGCCGCCGATCATAATTCACCTGAGTTTAAAGGTAGTCAGATATCCGCGATGTATGAGCCGGGCACGATGACGGAGACAACTGATTACTATTGGCGTATCGACGAGGAGAACATATTCGGCACAACTGCCGGCGAAGTCTGGAGCTTCACTACTGCTGAGGCCCCTCCGCCACCACCAGGCCAGCTTATGGTCTGGGACTTTGCAGGCGAGGGCGGCAGCGCTTCATCAACTGCCGACTCAGTTGACCCGCATATTCCCCTCACACCCCCCAGTGGCGTCGCCAGCATAGGACCAGGACTGACGCCGTTCGACTACCTCGGCAACGCCCTGACCGCCACCAACCAGACTGCCACTACTCTCGCCGGTGCGATCACAGGTAGCGACTACTTCTCCTGGACCATCGCCCCCGCTTCCGGGTATCAGATATCACTGACCAGCATTGACATAAGGCCGGTGAGCCAGGACGCCCTGCGCACATTTACCTTGTTCTCCAGCGTCGATGGCTTTGACGAAGGCGACCAACTCGGCAGCTTCACCGCCCAGTACAATATGAACGCGCCTCTTTTCACGCTGAACATCGCAGGCCACGAGAATCTGACAGCTCCTGTTGAGTTCCGCTTGTACATCCACGGGCAGACTGGCCAATATCAATCGGTTGGTATGGGCAACGGCGACGTCAATGACCTTATCATTAAGGGAACCGCCTTGCCTATTGAACCGGTACCCCCGGGACAGGCGAGCGACCCGCAGCCCGGTGCCGGCGCAACCGACGTAGACCGGCTGTCGGATCTGAGCTGGACCGCTGGCTGGGGCGCGGCTTCACACGACGTGTACTTCGACACCGACGCAGGCGCCGTAGCTGCTGCCGATAACAACTCGCCGCAGTTCAAAGGCAATCATATCTCGGCGATGTACGACCCCGGCGTAATGGACCTCGCCACAACGTACTACTGGCGCATTGACGAGAAGAATGCGTATGGTACCACGACCGGCAGTGTATGGAACTTCACGACTGCTGAACAGCTGCCTATCGAATTCGACGCCGTAAGCTCTGCACATGACAACGACGACGGAGGGACGACACTAAGTTTCTCGCACACCATTGGCGATGGTAACGACAGAATTCTTGTCGTCGGCCTCGCTTTGGAAGACGATGTCCCCGCGAGCATAGAGATAACAGGTGTAACGTATTACGGCGTTGCCATGATACTTGTCCCCTCCTCGGCGGCAATGACCGGTACGGGCTGGCTCCAGAAAACCGCCATTTATTACCTTCTGGAGGAGGCTCTGCCCTCGGCGGGGTCCTACACCGTGGAAGTAACCTTTGCCGGCACAGTCCTCGACAGAAGTGCAGGTGCAGTCTCTTTGTTCAACGTTGCCCAAGTGCCCCCGAAAGCTGTCGCCACGAGTGTCGTTGCCGATCCCGGCGCCCAGACCATTGCAACAGACATCAGCACTCTGACCGACGGGGCGTGGGTGATCGACGTTGTGGGAAGTGGTGATCCTGGTTCCTTTGCACAAACCGGCGGCATGACCGAGCGATGGGACGTCTCACCGCAAAGTTCGACAGCGGCAGGCAGTACGAAAGTTGTCTCCACTGCCGGCATGACTACCCTTAGCTGGCAGCACACAAACGTGAAACGGCTGGCACACTCGCTTGCAGCCTTTGCTCCTGTCTCAGCCGATTACCGTTACAACTTTGTGGAATTCGCAGGCTTTGCCGACCGGTGGCGGCGCACCGACTGTGATGCCGGTAACGATTTCTGCGAGGGGGCAGACCAGGAGCCGGATGGAGATGTTGATCTTTATGACTTCAAGACCTGGGCCGACGGTTGGCTCGCCACAGCGCACTGAGGATTGATGCCGGTGGCGGGGCGCGCTGCGATGGGCGGTATGGTTTCACGGTGACGATAGGTCAGCCGGATGCCTCGTACTCTGCTGGTGGTCAATATGAGCTGCTTGATGGGTTCTGGCCAGGTGGGCCTATGTGCTTTGTGGACTTTGAGGAGTATACCACTGGCTTGACAGCGGCGGTGACTCTCCGGCGGACCTGGATGGGAGCGGTACTGTCGACTTACCTGACCTTGCAAAGCTCGCCAAGTATTGGCTGGAGAAAGATTGCAGCTCACACAGCAACTGTGAAAATGCCGACCTCGAACCCGAAGATACCGGCGACAACGACGTCGATATCCACGACCTCGACATCATCGCCACCAACTGGCTAAACTCCCCCTGCCCATAATCCGTATTCACACGACATTCACACGACTGAGCAAGGGGCTTCGGATTGGCAATCCGCTGCCCACAATTCACTACTACACCAAGAACAAGAACTTACGGACCCGCCAAACAAGCGCTTACAAACCAGCTTACAAAAAACTTGCAAAAAACGCTTACATTGAAGGTCAAGCGTTGTCTTCGATTGACACGCCGGATGGCCTCAGTGACGTTGCTTTGGAAGGCGAAGGTGACTTCAATAAGTCTTTGGAGCCGGCAGAGTTAGGCACAGAAGAGAAGAACGTGTCACCGCATGTCACCGGTGACACGTCCAACGCGCCCGGCAGGACTCGAACCTGCAACCTTCGGATTCGAAGTCCGCGACTCTATCCAATTGAGCTACGGGCGCAAATGCTTGCCAAACAAGTACTTATGCCCAAGCCGACAGGCAAGCAAATTCGAAATCTACAACCTTGGCTACAACTCATTTCACATTTACTATGTGGGTGTCTGTAATAGTGAGTCAACTTAGTGTTCGAGGTAAATGCCATGGCTGAACCCAGGCGCAAACGCAAAACGCGGTCAGACAAGTTCCCACTTACTCTACACGCAACTGGCCAGTATTGCAAGAAGATAAAGCTCATCGACCATCCACTTAACACATTTTGCCCAATCCTTTTTAGTTCGCCGCTGTGTTACCTGCAATTGTCTTTTACCATTCAATGGTTCAAAGATCATAAAAATATTTGCTACGCCGTTGCGCTTGTACTCATAATCATAGCGAGCCTTCCTTCCAGGCTTTGCCGGTACGGGAGAGCGTAATTCGCCGATCAATTGTACCGGCCTTTCATCAAGGCAAACCATCGATGTTTTGCCATCATACACTCTATGATATACATCTAACACGTCTTCCATCTGGCAGACAAACTCGGCATTAGCTTTCGGCGGTATACACCACTGCTCGACTAACCAAGGCTTAAGTTCGTTTTTTTAAGCGTCCGATGCACAGTATCTTTGCCGCAGGAATCGACGATTTTAAGCTCAACCAGCTTGTCCGCGAGCAACCTGAGCGTCCAGCGATCATATCCATCAGGAACCTTGCTGCATGTCAACGCAATTAGATGAGCTTCTGCCTTGCCGTCAATCTTACGCTGGTAATTAGTGCGGTTTTTACGGCCCAATGCCACCTCGAATCCCTCCAGAACAAAACGCTTGCGAATACGTTCTACCGTTGCCTGACCGCAGGCCAGAGCCTGTGCTATTGCGGTATCGCTCATCTTTTTGCCGCCATGAGGGCCTTGATCTGTCAGCAGTAGAATTCTTCCATGCCGTTGCTTGTAAGCCGCAGCTTTACCTTTGCTGAGCATTTGCTTAATCTGACTTCTCTCTTCACTTGTCAATTCGACAACATATTTTGCTTCATTTGCCATAACAGCCTCCTTATCAAAATACCGTTTGTAGATATATCGACAAAAAAGCCTATAGGGCATCACATTATGTGCGACAGAGCACTAGGGCTTGGCGATGTACACGCTGCCCAAGGGGACGGTGAAGTTTTTGGTGAAGGAGCAGAGACGGCAGCGGATGTCACTGTAAGGATATCGGTGGACAGGAAAGTGAATTTGAAGCGTCCCTTCGTTGAGACCGAGGATTCGTTCATCACGCTTGCGAAACGCCGGGACGTGTACGAAAGTTCAAAGCTTGCGATAGCGGATATGCTGGACTTTCTCTCAAGGCATCATAACATATCAAAGAAAGATGCGTATGTGTTCTGTGTATTGACCGGTTCGCTGCGTTTTGGGAGCTGTCTTAGCGACCCAAAATGGCACGCCGACCATTTTCTGGTGGGCTTCAGCGTTCCGAAGGAAATTAGATAGCAGAACGAACTCTATTGATATCGATTTAAAGAACAACTGCACGATGAATCCCGTATTGAGTTATACATTTGGAGGATCCGCAGAATGACTAATCGAAGATCGGACACAAGCTTTTGTTTGCCACGCATGGCGCAGCCTGCGGTCTCCAGATTCCTGGCAAGCAGTTTATTGATTCTGGCGGTGGCGCAGGCAGCTGCGGGCGAGGGTCTGAGCAACTTATATCGTATCACCAATGGCATCAGTGATACACATCTTCAGTACGAGAATATTGCTATCGCGCCAGGTGGCGAAGTTGTTCTCGCCGACATCGAAGGGCCTGGCAAGATCACATACTTTTATATCACGGATAGCGGCCACGGACATTTCTATGCAGGGCTCGTCCTGAAGGTCTTCTGGGATGACCATGAGGAGCCCAGCATCAACGTTCCACTGTCTGACTTCTTCGGTGCAATCACATTCGGCTCCATGACAGGCACAACAATCGATTACGAGTCCGTGCCTATGCAGATCAACCACTACTGCTATATGTGCTATCTGCCTATGCCGTTTTCAAAGCGCGCCCGCTTCGTACTCGCCAACGACGGCCATGAAGACTATTCCAAGTCGGTAGCCTATGGCATCGACTACGTCAAAGACAAATCGTTTGCCTCCGAAAAAAGCCGTCTCCACTGCCAGTGGAGACGCTCCAACCCAACTCAGGATGGTATGCACACCATGCTCGATACAAAAGGGCGCGGCCAATACGTCGGTAACTTCCTGCAAACCTTCTCAAGGCACAAAGGCTGGTGGGGCGAGGGAGACACGACCTTTCATATCGACGGCAAGACAGTCACTCATACTCCTGGAACCGAAGATGAGTATGGTGCCTGCTGGGAATTTGAGCACACTTACTCGTACATGTACAGCGGTTACATTCAGAAAGATAAAGGCAAAAACCGAATGTACCGCTGGTACATTGCAAATCCGGTTCGCTTTCAGGACTCGCTGAAAGTGGAGATTCAAAATCAAAGATGGGCCGGTGCGCAGGTGTCGAGCAAAGACGACTACATTAGCATCGCTTTCTGGTACCAGCAAGGTGCCCAGCCCATCACACTGCAGCCCTACAAGGAGCGCCTTGCCACAACCAAGGCCGCACGTTATAAAGATTAGAGCCGATGCACGATTTCCCGGATAGGAAAGAGCAGCTTGGGGTATTTGACCACAACTGAAAGCCCTACCCTTATTATATTATTGAGAATAGACGTTGAGAGATGAAAGACATTTGCAGAACGAGATACTATACCGAAGACAATATCACAATCTAAAGGAGACCTTGATATGCCTAACTTATCTGACCGCCTCAAACCCTACCTGTTGGCTGTTTCAATCCTTTCAGGCACTCTGCTACTCGCACCAGCCTACGCAGACTCCGGCAAGCCATCATGGCAGAAGTACCTCAGAGACTCTGCTTTGCCCAAAGGCACTTTGGACACTTTTCTGAATCCCGACGAATACTCCTCCGCCCAGTTCGATCCCGAACTCGGCTACATCCTGGGCAACAATATGCCTCGTGACGGCCTCGACAAGACGCGCACCATATCAACCGTCCAGGCCAACGGTACCCGCACCGCATTCATGTATACAGAAAAAACCTGTCGCATAAATACATACGGAAATAGCTTCACGCAATGCTCCCAGACAAGCGACGGGGAAACATGGCAACAATACCTGGCCGCCCATTTCGGCGAACCCATGAGGAACTTCGGCGTCGGAGGCTATGGCGTCTACCAGGCATACCGAAGAATGCTCAAAGAAGAAAAAACTGACCATGCCGCCGAATACCTCGTCCTCTACATCTGGGGCGATGACCACATAAGGTCACTCCTCCGCGCCAGACACGCCCTCATCTACAAAGTCTGGGACAACACAAACGGCCGACTCTTCCACAACAACTTCTGGCCTAATATCGAGATGGACCTCAAAACAGGCAAACTCGTCGAAAAAGACAACCTTTTGTCCACACCCGAGCTGCTCTACAAAATGACCGACCCCGACTTCATGTACGACACCCTCAAAGACGACCACGCCCTCCGCATGGCTGCCTACAGAGACAGTCGCATCGCCGATATCAACCCTCAACCCCTCCAAAAACTCGAAAATATACTCGGCTTCTCCCCATCCAATATCAAAGACAAAAGACCACCCAGAGAATATGTCGAGAAACTGCTCGATAAGTATTCCTTCCAGGCCACAAAATACATCCTCGTCAGGGCAAAGAAGTATGCCGTCGCAAACAACAAGAAACTCATGATCGTACTGTTCGACCCATACAGGGCAATGAAACAGCTCATTGCGTCAGGCATGCGCTACGACCAGGAGATCGTGGACTTCCTCATCGAAAAGGACTTCAAGTACTTCGACATGAACCTCGTTCACGTCCGCGACTTTAAATCATTCAACCTCCCGCTCAACGCCTACATGGACCGGTACTTCATCGGCCACTACAACCCAGCCGGAAACCACTTCTTCGCCTACTCCATCAAGAACGAGTTTGTAGACTGGCTCGACCCCAAACCCCTCCCATACAGACAAACCGACCAGGTCCCCATCCACTTCAAAGGATACCTCCCCGACTGACCATGACGACAGCAATATAATCTTCGCTGCCAGAAGAAAGGCGTGACATGTCTCGCCCCAGAGTTTCCTTGGACATGCAATTAGAGGATAATGTTCCCCGAAAGGAGTATTGCATATGTCCAAGGATAAGAATAGGCCGGTTGTTGCGAAGCGAGCGGGAGCGAGCGTAGCAACAACCGGACGCGGTGGCCGATTCTCAGCTGCCCGCAAGGCCGAGGCGGTGCTTCGTCTGCTGCGAGGCGAGGATCTGGAATTACTCAGCCGGGAACTGGGCGTGGTGGCCTCAACGCTATCGCTGTGGCGTGAACAGTTTCTCACCGCCGGCCAGCAAACGCGCCTTCAGAACAACGTTCGGCACTGTTATCCCTGACAGGGTTAGCGCCTCAACGATCGATGAAGTCAAAAACGTAAAGTATTTGACAAAAAGCAGGCAGATGCGGAAGATGGTTCAACTTGCCAAGGGCAGCGACGACGCCCTTGGAGAACCAGCCAGGAAGTTGATTCTTCATGTTCGCAAAGACACGGTGATTTCGGAACCACTTATGAGTTCGTTGGACGAGCTGGGGGACTTGTTTGAATTGGCAACAGATATCCCTCCAGATCTGGCACCATAATTTTTTGTGGGGTGTGTTGAATGAGAAAGAAAGATCCTGCTGGAGAAAAAAGATTTAGTGGTGGTCAATCTGTGTCATTTGATCTCTTTGCGAATGTGGCAGATATATTGGAGGGCGCTGCTCAGCTTTGGCAGAATTTTGTCTCGTTGCTCATCAGCGAAAAAGATTTCACGCCCGTGAGGTATGACCCTGACGAAGAACCGCCGCGTTACGAGCTTGATACATCCGACCTTTCTGGTTTGATGCAGATATTGACTACTAGGAGTCAGAATGTACTCCTTGAGCGATATGACCCGTATTACATGTTCTATACCGTAGACACGGGCACACTGATGTCAGCTGGCCCAGTAAATTTCGAACACCTGACAGCGGAAAAGAAGTATTTCGAGGAAACAGGTGGGAGTGAGGCATTCTTGAGCTTCTCTAAGAAGATGTTCGCATTGTTTGGTGCGTACTATGGACGGATATACCATTGGCAAGACAAGCGGCAACAGAACAAGATCCTCAAATATTTTCCTCCGGGCCATCCAAGTGCGGGAGAGATATATTCTGAAACCGGCTTTGGTGGTGATACGCGCAAAGGCATTCCAGGTGTTTACTGGGCGAATTTCTTTGGCAGGATATATGTGGACACGATAGGTAGAGGTAAGTTCTTGACAGCCCCATGCTACAGGCGAGAAGAACTCCCGGACGGCGGCTTTCTGCTGATTACTTCTGAAAGCCCGCTTGACTGGGATAAGCCAGATGTCCAGGAGCTAAGGAAGGCCATGCGAGACCATTTAGGCTACGAGTATTTCTGTGATATAAAGAACCCTGATAGGAGATGCAAGGTTCCGTCGTTTGACTTCTCCGTCTGGGAGAAGGAGCTTGAACGCGCCAGGAATGCTAAGAGGCGATTGAAAGATTGATTGCTGCACTAATACGGCCGCAGGAGAGACAATGCCCGCTCAGTTGTATCCGGCATTGACGTAACGCTCGAAGAACGCCACAGCTTTGTCATAGGCCTGTCTCAGGTCATCCGGCCTGGCATCTCTAAACCCGTGATCTGCACCTTCAATCGTGATGAACTCATGTACTACTCCGAGGCGCGCCAGTTCCTTCGCCATCATCACCGACTGCTCGTATGGCACATCTGAGTCTTTGTCCCCGTGAATAAGAAACGTGGGCGGATAATCACCGGTCACATTCTGGACCGGACAATACGGTTTAAATGCCTCCGGCTCTATATGCGGGTCCAGCCCGACAATTTCATTCGGCCAAAGCCCGTGCTGGCGGCAGTACAGATAAAACGCGCCTCGATTCGTGCCAATCGATTCCGAAAGTATCTCGCCGCCCACAGCGCTGTATGCCTCTCGCGTAGAGACCATGCGTTTTGTACAGTAAAATGGGTCAGGCCGGCTGTACCACTCCCCTATAATATCGCCATAGCCATAAAGTGAAATCAATGCCTTCGGACGCGGCTCAAGACAGAATCCCGACATCAGAGTCAAATACCCCCCAGCTGAGTCACCTATCACGCCGATACGATCTGGATCGCTGCCAAATAGCTCAGGCCCTTCTTGCCGAACCCATCGATAGGCATCACGAATGTCCTCGATGATACCCACAATCTTCGTCTCAGGTGCCAGGCGGTAATCGATAGAGACAATCACAAAACCCCGCCGCAACAACCGGTCACGCACACCATTGTTCATCCAGCGACGTCCACCCATTACCAGCGCACCGCCATGAATCGATATCGCCGTCGGATGAAGTTCCCCGTCACTGGCGCCTCCATAAACGTCCGCCTTTATCTCGCAGCCATCAACTGTCTTGTACACGTATGTCTCCATCGCCTTGCGACGCTCGACCATCTTCGTTTCCCCCGCACACCCTTCAAATGCTACTGTCAAGACAACGGCACTTACTAATAACGACTGCCTAAACATCTTCATTCTCCTAACGTCCACTCAAAGTGAACTCGTAAGATCCCGATTCAACATCAAATGTCACGTACTCCTCAGACTCCGACCCCGAAGTGATCCCTCCAATCGCACCGACGAGTGCTCCTTCTTTCCACAGGTCTTTCCCGCCTTCTCTGACAGTCACATCCGCCAGGCCCGCCTTGGCCCTGAATCATTGTATCCCGTGTTCTCCCAGCCATTCTTCTCCAACCGCCCGTCGTATGATTCGCCGTCACAGATATTGTTCGCCGTTATTGGCCCGCTGGATGTCTTCCATGTCTCATCACTGACCACACTTACTTCTCTGCCGTCGGTCGTCTCAATATTCATCTGCAGAAGAAGCTTCGGCCTGTCCCCAAACGGAGCTATCGCCTTGCTGTACTGCTTTTCGCCAAGCTTCTTTCCAAACTGATACACTCCCGGCTCATCCGGACTGTACCAGCCGTTACCGAGCATTGCTCCGACGACATTGTTGCCCGGCTTAAGATAATCGGTCACATCGTAAGTAACGTACAGCACTCGCGGATTGACCTTGAACGGCATATCATCGTGATAAGTTGTGTTCGCCGGGTCGAGAACATGATCGCCAACCTTCCTGCCGTTGATGTGCAGCTCATAATACCCCAGACCGGATACGTACACTCTCGCCTTCTTTATATCACTCTTTAGAACGAATTCCTTCCGCAACAGCGGCGCCGAAATACTCCTCTCAGCTCCGATCCACTGCCCCTTCCAGTCGCTTTTCTCTAACAGGGCCATCTCAAAACTCGCATGCTCGCTCCAGGGCCCTGCCGTAGCGTCCTTGTCCCAGCACCGAACCTTCCAGAAACAACGCGTCCCCGAACCCAGCTTTTTGCCTATGTATTCAACATGCACAGACTGACTCGACTCGACCTTCCCCGTATCCCACAGGTCTCCTTTGCCCTGGGAAAGCTTCTCCTTGTCACTGGCCGCTATGATCTGATACGCCGTCTGCCTCTGCCCCCTTTGGCGCGAACTCAATATCCAGCTCAGGCGCGGCTTGGCCACGTCGATACCCAAAGGATTCACGAGGTATTCACATCGAATATCGTTTGCCGTAAAGTCACTGTTCGTCGTACCAGTATCCTGCGACTGAGCGGCACATACGCTGATGGTGAAAACCATTGCGACAAGAAGAACTGCCAGCGATACATACTTCATCTTAATATTCTTCAAGTGTTACAGGCTTAGCTGCATTTTGAACCCGAGAGAGCTTCAGAACCACATCTGCGATTGGACTGCAGACGGCCCCGGATCATAGCTTGCCTAAGACGATTGCCAGCACAACCAGGATAATACAGGCCGGAAGCAGGAGTTTGAGACTTTTCTGGATCGATGAACCTTTAGCCAGGTTGCCGATGGCTTTTGGAACGATGACCCCGCCGAGCATTGCGAAAGCGAAGATAATCCCAAATACGCTGCCGTAGATTTCGGGGCTGAATTTGGCAAAGGTAATGCCGACAGTTGTCGGAAAACATGGCGCAAAAGCGAGACCCGCGAGAACAGCCAGAACTCGTGCCTGCATGAAATTTTTTGTGACGGTCATGCCCAGGATGATCAGAGCTGACAGCAGTGCAGCAGCTGCGATGAACCAGCTTCCGTACTCTGTAATGACCGGTATCTGGCTGGCGATGAGTCGGCCTGCCATCATAGCCACTGCAAAGAGGGCAAGCAGCCGCTGCGCCGAAGCATCAGCATCGTCGGCGCTATCGGAAGTTGCCGAGACAATGACTTCTTTCCCAAACGATGGAAGCCAGTTGCAGAACGAGGTTTCCAGGCTGGCGTAGCAAAAGAGTACGAATCCGGAGACGAGCACGGCGGGGTTAGCTAGCAAGGCGAATGCATCTGCAAGCGCGAAACCGGCCTGAGTTGTGGGGTATGTCGCGAGTACCGCAAGAATCACAGGTGCGAGGACTACAATGGCGAGCGCGGAGACGGCCTTTTCGTAGGAAGTTTTTCTAAACAGAAAGCTGACAATCAGCGGGGTAAGAAACAGGCCCAAACCGAAGAATATATTTCCTAGGTTGCTGGCAGCAGCAGGGTTCTGGCCCCCATAGAGAACGACGGGGATGAGAGTATTGCCAGCGGTATTCAAGGCCATCGCCCCAAAACCGAGTAAGAGACAGGAGAGAAGGGCTGTTTTGTAGGTGGTGCCTCGTGCCAACATGAAAATGCAGACAGCAGTAGCACCGAATCCAAAGATGGCGACAGGTTTATAGCCGAGTTTGTCGGTTACTACTCCGACGACAAGGGAGACAATGAGGCATGTGAACATGAGCGCCGAGATGAGTGAGCCGAACTTTCCCTGGTCTATTTTCAGACGCGGCATCAGCTTGACACTGATCGAGCCGAGAATCGAGAAGCACATTCCAAGGCCAAACACACACGACAGAGCTACGATTTTTTCCATAGTCTTGTCTCCTTGCGCTGCTCCGTTTAAAATAGCCCGTACGACACCATAACACTCCGGCATCAGCCGGTTGCTATCCACCTCTGAAGTCCGCCTGCAATCTGCCCGCCACTTTGTTGTAGTACTGTACACTCTGCTCTATCTCGGGCATGGAGTTTCTCCAATTGTATTCATATTCAAACAGGATCTCTCCCTTGTAGTTCTGCTTGTGAAGTTCGGTTAGCATCGCTTCGACATCGCCGGCACCTGTGCCCCACATTACATCGTGTGCATCGGGATTGCCAAACTCGTTGAGGTCCTTGAAATGCAGGCATACGATACGGCCTTCGAGCTTCTTGAGAGCCTCAACAGGATTGATCCCCGAGCGCATCCAGTGACCAGTGTCAGCGCAGGCGCCTATGAACTTACTTCGGCCTTGGCATGCCTCCAGCACTCTGTCGGGATGCCAGAACTTCGAAGGTTTCGGATGGTTGTGTATTGCCACCTTGATATTGTACTCTCGGCAGAGTTCATCAAGCATTGCATACCGCTCGGCAGGCTCTTCGGTCACAATGACGTTGATACCCATGTCTCGGCAAAACTCAAAGACCTTTCTGCACACTGCTTTGTCCTCGGGTAATTCCGCCCACGTGCTCTCCATCCTGACGCCGGCCTGCGCAAGCTTCTGTTTGATTTCTTCTCTAACCTCAGCAGGCATATCAGGGCTAAATTTTATTCCAGGCCTGGCATTGCTGAGTACCTGTCCGGGTGATCCCTGAATGTAGTGCATGTCCATCGCAGCGGTCTTGTCGATGGCTTCGTAGAATGTAAACTTGGTGAATGTCCAGGCCATCACGCCCAGATGCCAGCCATCCCTTGCATCGGTTGGTCTGATGCAACTGTTCTGTGCTGTATCTATGCCCTGCTGGCAGCCTCCGAGAAGAAGACATACTGCGGCGACCACAAATGTGATAGTTGCTTTCTGCATTCTTTGCCTTTCCAGCATTTCTTGTAGTTTCCAAAGACCCTGAGAAGTCTTACAGCGTCCATCCATCGCGATACTCTCTGTGCACAAATCTGTTGGCGTCGGGGATATTGCTGACCTTCATCTTCTCTGCATCCCAATCTATCTTCTCGCCGGCCCTTATAGCCACGTTGCCCAGAAGCACTACTTCGGTAAGCTTGCTCGCATAGTCAAAGTTGGAAACTGCCGGCTCACCACCTTTACAGGTATCGAGCCAGTTTCGTTCGTGGCTGCCATTGACCCTGGGGATAGTCTTCGGCGGCAGCTTGTACGCCTTCATCTTGGTCTCAGGTATTATGCGGGGATTGTTGCCATAGCCACCACACATGATCTTGCCCTTGTCACCGATGAAAACAACCGGCCCCACTCGCCTGTCCGGCTCGAGGTCCTCGGGCCTCGGCGCCCGCATCCCACCATCGTGCCATGTTAGCCGGACCGGCGGCATATCACCGCGGGCAGGAAAGTCAAAGTAGATGATCGATGCGAGCGGATACGTCTCAGAGTTCATTTCGGTTGTAGTAGCTTCGATGCTTTCGGGCAAACCGAGTTGGAGCGCCCAGAACGGAGGATCCATCAGATGACAACCCCAGTCTCCCAACCCACCAGTGCCGAAATCGATCCACCCACGCCACGTCACAGGCAAATAGGCGGGATGATATGGACGATATGGCGCCGGGCCAAGCCACAAATCCCAGTCAAGACCAGATGGAACCTTCGGAGTATCCTTGGGTCTGTCTATGCCCTGAGGCCAGCCATGACCATCCGCCCATCCCGATGGTGCACCCGGTACATCCGTCGTGATGTGGACCTCCCGTACAGCCCCAATAGCGCCGTCTGCAATCCATTCACATATCAGGCGAACTCCTTCCTCCGAATGGCCCTGGTTGCCCATCTGGGTGGCGACCTTGGCTTGGCGAGCGGCCTCGGCCAACTGACGGACCTCATATACGGTGTGGGCCATGGGCTTCTCACAGTAAACATGTTTGCCCATCTTGATGGCCATCATCGAAACAACCGCATGCACGTGGTCCGGTGTAGCTACGACAACCGCATCGATATCTTTCTCCTTTTCAAACATGATGCGAAAATCGGCATAGCTCGGACAGCTGCTATATGTCCCCTTCGGTTTCTTGGCATTGTAGAATTCCTCGACTTTGCGCTTTGCCGGCTCTCGTCCGCCGTAGCCACCGTAATACCACCTGTCATAGCTGCAGACCTTGAACGCATCACAGACCGAAACTACATTTACATCAGGCTCATCAAGGAAAGTACTGACATGGTATTTACCCTGACCTCCAACGCCTACCAGGGCTACGTTTATCCTCTCACTTGGCGCGATGTGATTGGCACCACCCAGCACATAACGCGGCACGATCGTAAATGCTGCCGTCGAAGCCCCCGCTTTCTTCAGGAAATGTCTTCGGCTTACGTTGTTTATGTTCGACATTATTGCTTCCCTTTGACACCCAGGATTATTGATTACCTGCCAATGGCTGCATCAAATGCAACCGATGAAGGTGCAAAATCCTTCTTCCTGATGAAATCAAGCGCCTCTTTAGCGCCGTGTTCACGTTCCATTCCGCAGTCTTCCCACTCAACAGAAAGCGGGCCGTTGTAGCCGATATGGTTCAGCGTCCGTATGATTTCTTCGAAATTCACATCCCCGTGACCAAGTGAACGAAAATCCCAGCCACGCTCGGCATGCCCAAAATTCAGATGCGAACCCAGTATCCCACTCCTGCCGTCCAGCTGCAGCGCCGTATCTTTCATGTGAGTGTGATAGATGCGGTCGGGAAACTCTTGCAGAAAACGCACGGGATCGACCATCTGCCACTGGAGATGACTTGGGTCAAAATTGAAACCAAAAGCTTCGCGCTTATCCAGTGCCTCAAGTGCACGCTTGGCAGTTACAATATCAAATGCGATCTCTGTGGGATGAACTTCCAACCCAAACTTGACTCCGCATTCATCATACACATCCAGGATCGGGTTCCACATCTCGGCGAAATACCTGAATCCTTCTTCTATCATCTGATCGGGCACCGGTGGCCAGCTGTATAGCAGGTGCCAGATGGAAGATCCTGTAAAACCTGTGACGATGTTAATCCCCAAATTTCTTGCTGCTCTCGCTGCGTTCTTTGTGGTCTCCACTCCCCACTTGCGCTTCTTGTCCGG
This sequence comes from uncultured Pirellulales bacterium, assembly GCA_964514115.1. Taxonomy (GTDB): domain Bacteria; phylum Planctomycetota; class Phycisphaerae; order Sedimentisphaerales; family Anaerobacaceae; genus CAZEPI01. The sequence continues at coordinate 20,520 of CAZEPI010000018.1, forward strand.
ATCACCCACGCAATCTGCAGGAGCGAAGACATCTGACCTGGCATCATTGTTCGGATCACAAACATGCTGGCCCGGCACATGCGCGCTGATGGCAAAAAGCTGAAGGTTGTACTTCTCGAGAATCGCCCTCTGCTTCTTGCAGTAGTCTTTGTCCTCAGCGGCTCTGTTGAGGTCCATATGGTCCCCTCCAGAACCCAGCTCCAGCCCATCGTATCCCCATTTGGCTACTTTCCTGGCAAGTTCCTCAAGCGGCAGGTCTCCCCACTGGCCGGTAACAAGTGTAATAGGTCTAACCATCTTCAAATCTCCTTGTGCAGAGCGCACCGAATTCTGCGCTAGCGCAACGCAGTGTCAGTGGGGCGTGGCAAAGTTGACATTTGACAGCATGCTAAGATAGGCTATAAAGTTACGCGTGTCAAACAACACTGTTACGGCACCGATGTTGCTGAAAACGGTGCCTTGGATAGCAGAGCCTCTTTGGTGTACAAAATCAGGCGGACAGCCACAGATATTGCATGTTAAATACCTTGTTTGTTCGTATGGGATCCAATACTCATATAGACGTTCTGGGCCTTGGCAGCGTCACGGTTGACTTTATTGGAACCATCAGCAACTGGCCTGACAAAGGTGTAAAGAAACCTTTCGAAAGCTTCGCGGTCTGCGATGGCGGCCTTGTTGCTACGGCGCTCGTGGCAGTGGCACGGCTTGGTGGCAGGGCAACGTACGCTGCTAAGCTCGGCAATTCAATTCTCGCTATGCGTGCAATCAACGCGATGCGCAGCGAACAGGTGGATACATCATTTGTTCTCGACACCGAAGGCGCTGAGCCGATTGTCGCTGTTATCCTCAGCAGTGCAGATGATGGACAGCGCAACATTTTCTGGACAAAAAGTGACGTTGAATATCCTATGCCGTCTGAGTTCCCCGACGAGAACTGGTTTGAGAGAACATCTGTGCTGCTGATCGACAACGAGTCAGGTCGGGCAGGAGTTGAAGCAGCGAGGATAGCGAGGCAGCACAACCTTCCTGTTGTGCTCGACGCTGAGCGTGATGAGGGACCTGTACGAGAGGCGCTTCAGATTTCTTCTCACGTAATAGTCTCAGAGGAATCTGCCAGTCGCTACACAGGCAAAGACAGCGCCTGCGATATGCTCGCCGCCCTTCGAACGAGTCCGGAACAGACTGTGATCATAACGCGCGGAGAAAAAGGCTGCGTCGGATTGACCAGTGATGGCAATTTTGACTTGCCTGCATACAAGGTCGAAGTTGTCGATACAACCGGCTGTGGGGATACATTTCACGGCGCCTTTGCATTAGCTATCGCACGAGGCAAGCCGGTTGTCGAAGCAGCACGATTCGCGTCGGGTGCAGCAGCATTGTGTGCAACAGAACTTGGTGGCCGAGCAGGAATCCCGACCGCGAGAGGCCTGCAAAAGTTCTTGAGTGCATATGAATTATGATCCTTACGGGAAAGTCTTATGAGTCTTGTGTCAATGGCTGAAATTCTTGTTCCAGCCCGTCGCGGCGGCTATGCCGTTGGCGCGTTTGAGGCCTGGAATCTCGAGTCAGTCCAGGCTGTGATCACCGCAGCTGAAAGACTTGCCCAGCCGGTAATTCTCCAGATAGGTCCATTCGAAGCCGACCATGCAGGACTCGAAGACATTTCACATATAGCGATTTATCACGCAAGGCGGGCAAACGTACCTGTTGCCGTACACCTGGACCATGGCGACACCTTCGAACGGGTCATGCACTGTATAAATCATGGTTTCACTTCTGTCATGCTGGATGCTTCACATCTGCCGTATGCCGAGAATGTTGCTGCTACGAAAGAAGTGGTTCGGGCAGCACATGCCTGCGGCGTGACCGTTGAAGGTGAACTCGGCCGAATCGGAGGTCAGGAGGCGGGAATCGACGTCACCAACGAGGACGTCCATCTTACTGATCCGCATGAGGCTGTCCGCTACGTCAACGAAACCGGTGTTGATGTCTTTGCTGTTGCGATTGGAACCGTTCACGGCTTCTATGAAGACGAGCCCAACATTAGGCTCAAACTCCTCGAAGAGATCGCCGGGAACGTATCGATTCCTCTTGTTTTGCATGGCGGTTCAGGTACACCCGCTGACGATGTGAGAAGTGCCATCTCTCTTGGCATCGCAAAGGTCAATGTCTGCACCGAGGTTGTCGCTGCCTTTGCAGACACGTTTGTTAGTCAGCAGCAACAGCAGGATTTCAAGTACAATGTCCCAGGTGTATTCACCAGACCCAGAGAAGCTGCAACAAGAGTCGTTGAAGAGAAGATCAGATTGTTTGCCGGCCTTTGACATGACTCTCGAGGGACTAACATATGGATAACAACGACAATTTCAAGATTCTGACCGAGCAAATCGCTGAGATCATTTCGCAACATCCCGACGTCCCATCTCACTGCTATCTTTCGAGCAGACATGCCAACCGGTCGATGTGCACCCTGTGCAGGGAACTGCCCAACCTGAGTTTGGTCGGATACGGGTGGCACAACTTCTTTCCGTGTACGATTGGCCAGGTTATCGACGAACGATTGGACATGCTCCCTGTGAATAAGCAGCTTGGGTTTTTCTCTGATGCATATTGTGTTGACTGGCTCTATGTCAAAGCTAAACTTGTGAGAACGCAATATGCCATAGTTCTCTCTGACAGAGTCAAACGTGGACAGTATACTGTTGACCAAGCAGTCTGGATCGCTGAATGTCTCCTTCGCGATACGCCGAAAGCCCAGCTGGGGCTGTGTTGATACCTAATAATGACGAGGTGCGAACAATGAGGTGTGCGATTGGCTTGGATTTTGGAACGAACTCCGTCAGATGTTTGATTGCTGACACTGCAGATGGCAATGAGCTTGGCACAGCGGTCTATGAATACGAAACAGGCGACGCCGGCATCATCCTTGACTCATCCGACCATAACCTTGCTCGGCAGAACCCGGCTGATTATCTGACGGGTGCGGAGGTTTCTGTTCGAGAGGCTATCGCCCAGGCCGAAAAAGAAGACAAAGACTTCAAGCCGGAAGATATAATCGGCATCGGCGTTGATACTACCGGTTCCACTCCTTTGCCGGTTGATAAGAATGGCATTCCTCTGGCTCTGTTGGATGAATTTAAGAATAATCCCAACGCCATGGCCTGGCTATGGAAGGACCATACCGCATATGCCGAAGCGGCGGAGATTACTGCCCTTGCCGCCAAAGAGTATCCTGAGTATTTAGCCAAGTGCGGCGGGACTTATTCGTCCGAATGGTTCTTTAGCAAGATACTGCACTGCCTGCGAGTGGACCAAAGAGTCTATGACGCTGCGTACACCTGGATCGAACATGCGGACTACATGACCGGGCTGCTGACGGGGACAAGCAATCCGGGGCAGGTCAAGCGATGCCGCTGTGCAGCCGGCCATAAGGCAATGTTCAGTGATAGCTGGGGTGGATATCCGGCCAAAGACTTCCTTTCAACACTTGATCCGAAGCTTGGACAGCTTCGCGATACTCTCAGTGAGCAAACGTATGCGATCGACAGGCAGGCAGGATCGCTGACGGGTGAATGGGCAGATAAGCTTGGTCTGCCGGAAGGTATACCTGTGGCAATGGGGGCTTTTGACGCACATCTGGGAGCGGTGGGGTCCGGCATCGCGCCCGGAAAGCTTGTCAAGATCATCGGCACCAGCACCTGTGACATGGTTATCTGGCCGACAGATTCTGACTTGGCTGATGTCCCGGGCATATGCGGAATTGTTGATGGGTCCATAGTGCCCGGCTTCTGGGGCCTCGAAGCGGGGCAATCGGCGGTTGGCGATATCTTCAACTGGTTTGTCAATTACATCCAGCCGGGTGGCGCATCGGAAGGGTCTCACGAGGTATTGACTGAAAAAGCGGCAAATCTAAGGCCCGGTCAGTCCGGCCTGCTGGCACTTGACTGGAACAACGGCAACAGAACCATCCTCGTTGACCAGAGACTTACTGGCTTGCTGCTGGGCCAGACACTACACACGAAACCTGAAGAGATTTACCGGGCACTCGTTGAGGCGACGGCTTTCGGAGCTCTGACTATTATAAACAGGTTTGAAGAATATGGTGTTAAGGTTAACGAGGTCGTCAATTGCGGCGGGATCGCTGAGAAGAACGCGATGCTCATGCAAATCTATGCGGATGTGACCGGCAGAGAGATGAAGGTTTCACGCTCGAGCCAGACCTGTGCGCTGGGCTCAGCTATCGCAGGAGCAGTGGTCGCGGGAAAAGAGAAGGGAGGTTACGAGAGTGTTGCTGAAGCACAGGCGCCTATGTGTGGAGTAAAAGACACGGTCTTCAAGCCCGTGCCTGCGAACCACAGGGTTTACCGGCAGATATATGAACTCTACAGGCAGTTACATGATACGTTTGGTCTGCCCGAGTCTTCGGGCGCAATGGCTAACGTGATGAAGGATTTACTGGCCATCAAGGATGGCATCAAATCCTGAGAGTGACCAGATGAAGTGCGAAGAGCTTAGAAAAGCAGTGTATCAAGCCAATATGGACCTCAAAGTCCATCAACTCGTTGTGTACAGTTGGGGCAACGTTAGTGGTATCGACAGAGACGCCGGCGTGATAGCGATAAAACCCAGTGGTCTTGGCTATGATGAGCTTACTCCGGGGAAAATAGTGCTCCTTGACATAGAAGGCATGGTCGTTGAGGGCGAGTTGAATCCGTCTTCGGACACGCGTACTCATCTTGAATTGTACAGGTCTTTTGAAGGTATCGGTGGTGTCTGTCATACGCATTCCACTTACGCGACGATCTGGGCTCAGGCTTGTCGGGAGGTGCCCTGTTTGGGAACAACACATGCAGATGGCTTTTACGGGCCCGTACCCGTCACGGAGATGATGACGGGCCAGGAAATAGAGGGCGATTACGAACGCAACACGGGCAGAGTGATTGTGAGACGTTTCGCCGATTTGGATCCCCTGCAAATGCCCGCTGTCCTCGTTGCCAATCACGGTCCCTTTAGCTGGGGCAGGACACCTGCTGAAGCCGTCGAGACTGCCGCGGTACTGGAGCACGTGGCAAAGATGGCTCTGGGTACGATATTCATAAACTCATCGCAGAGCGAGATTTCGAAGAGCCTGTTGGATAAGCACTACCTGCGTAAACACGGCGACAACGCCTATTATGGTCAAAGATAACAGGAGAACTTGAAATGAAAAGAACAACATTCGCAGTGATAGTTGGGAATCGCGGCTTCTTTCCGGACATCCTCGCAAAACAGGGGCGTAAGAACATACTCGATGTGCTTAAGAAGAACGGTTATGGCTGCGTTACCCTGTCCATGAAGGACACCAAATACGGAGCAGTCGAGATGTTTGATGACGCTAAGAAATGTGCGGCTCTGTTTGCAGAAAACGCAAAAAAGATTGACGGCATAATCGTCACCTTGCCGAACTTCGGCGACGAGAAGAGTGTTGCCGAATCGGTTAAGCGGTCGGGGCTTGATGTGCCGATCCTGGTTCAGGCCGAGCCCGATATTAAGAATAAGATGACCGTGGACTACAGGGGTGATTCATTCTGTGGTAAGATCAGCGTCTGTAATAATCTCCGACAGGCGGGTATTCCCTACACGCTGACAAAATCGCACACAGTCAAAGTGACATCTGCTGAATTCGAGCGGGATCTGGACGATTTTGCCTCGGTGTGCAGAATCGTCAAGGGTCTCAGGAATGTTCGATTCGGCGCCATCGGTGCTCGAACCGGGGCGTTCAACACCGTTCGATTCAGCGAAAAAATCCTGGAACTCAACGGCATTGCAGTCGAGACAATCGACTTGTCGGAGGTCTTCGGTATGGCCGAAGGACTGGCTGACAACGACCGAGCGGTGACCAAAAAAGTTGCTGAAATCAAGAGCTACGTGCCAACTACGGCTCCGAAAGAAGCTCTGTTGAGACTGGCCAAGTTCGGCGTCGTTGTGGACTCCTGGGTCAGGGACAACGACCTTAACGGCACCGCCATTCAGTGCTGGACCAGTATGCAGCAATTCTATGGCGTGATGAGTTGTACCCAGATGAGCATGATGAGCGAATCCATGCTGCCCAGCGCCTGTGAAGTGGATGTCATGGGACTTTTGGGCATGTACATTCTGCAGCTTGCTTCGGGCAGCCCAAGTGCTCTGCTGGACTGGAATAATAACTATGGTTCAAACCCGGACAAATGTGTAATGTTTCACTGCAGCAACATACCGAAGTCCTTCCTGAAGACTGCTCAGATGAGCTACCAGCATATCATCGCAGCCGCAGTTGGAGAGGAGAACACCTACGGTACGATTGTTGGCAGGATAGCTCCCGGAAAGGCGACGTTCTGCAGAACCAGTACGGATGACATAGATGGTGCAATAGTTGCTTACGTTGGTCAGGGCGAATTCACCAATGACAAGCTCGATACATTTGGCGGCTATGGCGTGATGCAGATTCCAAACCTGCAGACTCTCATGCAGTACATCTGCAAAATGGGTTTTGAACACCACGTAGCAATGAATATGTCTCGGAAGGCAAATGCCGTTGCAGAAGCTTTGGGTACCTATATGGGCTGGGACGTATACTGTCATACTTGAGAGGTCGCGTGGCATACTATGTAAGTCGTTATAGGCAAATACTCATCGGGTAGTAGGTCTCATGTCGTCACGGTTTAGCGTCATGAACAGTGGCGAATTCCGCTGGAATTTGGAGCTATAAGCAGCTCACAGATGTTCGACTTTCCACTCTGGCGCATGAGTTGATTCGGTTTCTCGGCTCTTTAGCACCCGGTAGCCCCTTCACCCATACCGCTTGCCGGTCTTCACACGGCGTGTGTCAGAGACCCCAATGGAGAGTTGATGGTCTATCTGTCGAAAACATTATGTACGGAGTATCCTATGAAAACCAAGTTAAGAGCTGTCAAAGCTGCATTCGTGGGCTTCGGAGAGGTGAACACGCCCAGGGAAATCATCGACCGAAAATGTCGCAAGACACGTAAACAAATAGAAGCCCAGGGAATTGAGATTATCTGGACCGATCCCGTCACCGATGACCCGCAAGGCAATGATGTCGCCAGGGCAAGAAAGGAGCTGGCGAATCAGCATTTCGACCTTCTCATTGTCTGTGTGGCGGGATGGATTCCCTCCCATGCCGTAATTTCCGTTATCGATGACTACAAACACAAACCGATGTTGCTCCTTGGCCTGACCGGCTGGAAGGAACAAGGACGCTTTATCACAACCGCCGACCAGGCCGGCACAAATGCACTTCGAAAAGCAATGGCGGACCTCGGCTCTTCCAGGGCCGGCATCTTTCCTCACCAGTCGATTGTCCCACACGCCGATTTTTGCTAACATACGCCGCACAACGCCACGGCCCGCAGTCACTCCTGCAGCCGGCGAATAATCGCTCTGCAGCGAAAGGATGCAATGTCTCAGGCGACGAACGACCAGCTAAAACAGGCAATCAGAAAGGCACGCGCCAAGTTCGCCGCAATGGCCGCCACCTACTTTGCAGGCGTCCTAAACGACAACTTCTTCCGGCAAACCGCCCTGATGTTGGCGGTCCTCGCAAGCAAAACAAACCTGCAGGCCATGGCCACCGTCTTGTTCAACCTGCCCTTTATCCTCTTTGCCGCTCCTGCCGGTTACTGTGCCGACCGATTCAGCAAGCGGACCATCGTCATCGCCTCCAAGCTGCTCGAGCTTACCGCTATGCTCATCGCCGCCGTCGGCATATTCACGCTCAACTGGTACCTCATCATGACAACGCTGTTCATCATGGCCCTGCAGTCCACGCTCTTCGGCCCTTCTCTCAACGGTACCATCCCTGAGCTGTACCCTGCCGAGTATGTCGTCACCGCAAACGGCATCATTCGAACGGTCAGCACCACCGCTATGCTTGCCGGAACTGCGCTGGCCGGCTTTGTCCTCGGCATTGAAGGTACGCTCGCCCGCGTCCCGCTCGGCAGGGCGGTCGCAGCCGTGTTCGTCGTCACCCTCGCCGCTGTCGGTGTCATTGTTAGTCTTGGCGTCCCTAAGTTTCCCGCCGCTGCGCCCGATGCACACTTTCCTCGCGCAGGCCCCCTCAACTCAATCAGGACCTTGTGGAGCATCAGAAAAGACAAGCTGCTCATCACCGCAGTTGCCGCCGAGGCATTCTTCTGGTTTCTCGCCTCGCTCCAGATACTCGTCATCAACCCGCTCGGCCTTACTCAGTTCCAACTCTCCACAGGAAAGACGAGCGTCCTCGCCGCAGCCGAGCTTATCGGAGTCGCCGTCGGCAGTCTCCTCGTCACCCGCTTGGCTAAGGGGCCCAAATGGTACCGTGTCCTTGTCCCCGCCGCCGTACTGATGGCGTTATGTATGCTCACTGTCGCGATTGTCCCTTCACTGCCCGCACCCGCCCGAAAATGGGTCGTCGTATCCGCTCTCGCCCTGGCAGGCCTTGGAGGCGGCATCTTCCTCGTCCCGCTCGCAAGCTTCATCCAGGTCCGCCCGCGCCCTGAGGTCAAGGGAAGAATTATCGCCGTCGAATACTTCGCCGCCTTCACCGCAATGCTTATCTCTGCCGGTGTCTTCATTCTCTTCAACCTCGCCAAAACTAAACCGAGCAACTGCTTCGCCATACAGGGTATAATGGCCATCGTTGTTGCTGCCTGGCTGTTCTTCGTTCTGCCGAGGAAAAACCAAGATGCTTGACCTCATCGTCACAACGATAGCCGGCTGGATTCTGTGGCTCAGATACCGAATCAGAATCACCGGCCTCGACGCTGTCGCCGAAAAGGGCACTCGCTCAATACTCTTTCTCCCCAACCACCCCGCCCTCATCGACCCTGTTATCCTCTATACCTATCTGCGATGCCGCTTCAAACCACACGGCTTCGCCGACAAAGACCAGGTTGACAGATTCTTCATCCGAACCTTCGCAAAACGCTGGGGCGTCCGAACCATCCCCAGTATGGAAAAATACGGACCAGCCGCTCGCGCCAAAATCGAGCAGGTCCTCGACGAAACCATCGAGGGTCTAAAACACGGCAACAATCTCCTCATCTGGCCCGCCGGCAGAATGTACCGAAGCCGCCTCGAATCCCTCGGCGCCACCAGCGCCGTCGAACGAATCCTGAATTCCTGCCCCGACCTCCGCGTCGTCCTCGTTCGAACGCACGGCCTGTGGGGAAGCGGCTTTTCCTGGGCGGCCGGCACCGAGCCAAAGGTCGCAAAAGTCTTCAAAAAAGGAATCCCAGCGATTCTCGCAAATGGCATCTGCTTTACGCCTCGCAGAAAAATCACCATCGACTTCTGCGAACCCGACGACTTGCCCCGCACCGCAGACCGCAAAAACTTCAATCGCTACCTTGAGGATTTCTACAATACCAATGCCCCGCCCAATACATACGTCCCTTACACAATCTGGCAACGCGGCGGCCCGCACGCTATACCCGAACCAGAGCTTGCCCGCCTCGAAGGTGACTCATCCTTTGTCCCTCCTGCGACCCGTCAAATCGTCCTGAGCCACCTGGCCGAGCTAACCGGCATCACCACCCTTGCCGACGCCGACCACCTCGCCGCCGACCTCGGCATGGACTCGCTCGCAAGAACCGACCTGCTGCTCTGGCTCGAACAGCAGTTCGGCTTCCCGCAGGCCGACGCCGACGCAATGCGAACCGTCGGCGATGTAATGCTCGCCGCCTGCGGAAAATTCGCCTACGTCTCCCCCACAGCCCTAAAACCCCCCGCCCGCCTCTGGTTCGCATCCGCATCAAAAGCCCGTGCGCAGATACCCGACGCAAAGACCCTGACAGACGCCTTTCTCACGCAAGCCGCCGCCGACCCTGACAAACCCGCCATCGCCGACCTGACTTTCGGCGTCAAATCCTACCGCGACCTCGTCACCGCCTGCATCATCCTGAAACCCATCTTGGCCTCACTCGAAGGTGATTACCTCGGTATAATGCTGCCCGCCTCTGTTGCTGCCGACACCTTCTATCTCGCCGCTCTCTTCGCAGGCAAAATCCCCGTTATGGTCAACTGGACCGCAGGACCTCGGAACATAATCACCTCACTTGATTCCCTTAATGTTTCTAACATCATCACCTCCAAAACGCTAATCGACCGCCTCGCATTGCAGGGAATCGACCTGGCCCAGATAAACGACCGCTTCGTTTTTGCAGAGGACGTCGCCCGCAGTATCACTCCACTGACCAAGCTAAAGGCCGCCCTCGCAGCCCGTCTCACGTGGCGATCGCTCGCTGATGCGCGCCCCGCAAAAGTGGCCGCCGTCATCTTCACCAGCGGCTCCGAAACCATCCCCAAAGCCGTCCCGCTTACTCATTCAAACATTCTCACAAATATGCGGGACGTCTTGGCCGGCGTCCGGCTCTACCAATCCGACCGCCTCATCGGCTTCCTGCCGCCTTTCCACTCCTTCGGCCTCACCGTCACCACGCTCCTGCCCCTCTGCGCAGGCGCACCCACCGTCTATCACCCAAACCCTACCGAAGCCGACAAGCTCGCAAAAATCATCGACGCCTACAAAGTCACCCTCCTGCTTGGCACCCCGACTTTCGTCGCAGGCATCCTCCGCGTTGCCTCAAAGGACCAGCTTACCTCCCTCCGCCTCGCAGTCACCGGCGCAGAGGCCTGCGGCGAAAAACTCTATCAATCCCTCAAAGCCAAATGCCAAAACGCCGTCATCCTCGAGGGCTACGGCGTCACCGAATGCTCCCCAACCATCTCGCTAAACGACGAGCAAAATCCCTTGCCCTTCACCATTGGAAAGACGCTGCCTTCCCTTAATTTCATTCTCGTTGACCCCGAACGACTCCAACCTGTCACTTCACCCGGCCGGGGACTTCTCCTCGTCCGAGGTCCTTCCGTCTTTGACGGCTATCTTAATTACGGTGGCAAGTCCCCCTTCGTCGAGCTTGACGGCAAACGTTGGTACAACACCGGCGATTTGGTCGGCGTCGATGAAAGCGGCGTCCTGACCTTCGTTGGCCGACTCAAACGCTTCGTCAAATTGGGCGGCGAAATGGTCTCCCTGCCCGCCGTCGAAGCCGTTCTGCAGGCCGCCTTCGCCCCGGATAGCGACCAAGGACCCGTGCTCGCCGTCGAAGCCCCCGATACCGAAAATCCCGAGCTTGTCCTCTTCACCACACTGGCTATCGATAGAGAAACCGCGAATCGCAAAATCCGCGACGCAGGCCTCTCAGGCCTCCACAGCATCCGAAGGGTAATCAAACTCGACGAAATGCCCCTACTCGGCACAGGTAAAACAAACTACCGCGCCCTAAAACAACTCCTCCGCCCCTGAAAATCCCCACTCTCGACCTCACCCGCCAGACTCGACGCTGTCTCTTGAATCGCCAGATTCCTCAAAAGTGCCGACCGCTTGCGGGAAATGCTGTCGCGGCTATAATCAACTGACGAAATTGTCGGACACTAAGACAGGATTGCCAGAAAGGATGCAAGATGTACAGAATAAGAGACCTAATGGTGATTGCACTTCTGGTCGTTCAAATGCATTTCTCGGCCTTTGCCTCCGGTGAGCTGGCGGTAGCTGAGCCGGCAACTGAAATACCGGTTGCGTTTGATGTTGATGTGGCAATTGTCGGAGGCGGCACAGGCGCTGTCGCAGCTGCGGTTGCGGCCGCGCAGGCAGGCGCGAAGGTCTTCGTGGCAGCTCCTCGCCCTTATCTCGGTGAGGATATGTGCGGCACGTATCGGCTCTGGCTGCGGGACGGTGAGAAGCCGAAGTCGGAGCTTGCGAAGAAGCTGTACGAGACGTTCCCGGCTACCCCGATGCACATCAAGCTGACCCTTGACGAGGCATTGTTGAGTGCCGGTGTGCAGTTCCTGTATAGCAGCTTTGCCACCGAGCTGCTCCGTGATTCGCAGGGGGCCTTGGGTGGAATTGTGATAACGAATATGTCCGGCCGGCAGGCAGTCAGGGCCAAGGTAATCATCGATGCTACACCGCGGGCATCTCTGGCAAGAATGGCAGGAGCCGAGTGCACCGCATATCCGCCGGGGCCTCACACGTTTAAGCGCATCGTGGTAGGTGGAGGAGTCTCAAGCGGCCGGGGAATCCGTACCGCTGTCGAGCTTCAGCCGATTACGGCCAAGGCCAAACGCAGTAATGGAAGCCCGATTGCCAAAGAATATAAGGCTTTTGAGTACGCGCTTGAGATTGATATGGACAGCGGTGACTTCACGTTCTTTGCGCGTGCAGAACAGATTGCGCGTGACATGACGTGGCATCGTGAGCAGGCGGACAGCTCGGAAATGCTCTTTGAGCTGCCACCGGATTCTGTTAAATGCAAAGAGAGCTTGTCGGGCGATTGGCCCGGTGCTGAGAAGGTAAGTCTCGAAGTATTCAGCCCTGCCGGCCTCGAGCGGCTCTACGTGCTTGGTGCTTGTGCCGACGTCAGCCGTGCCGCGGCAGAACAATTGATCAGGCCGGTGGAGCTGATTGAAGTGGCTGCAAGGCTTGGCAGGGCGGCCGCACAGCAGACAAAAAGCATTGCCAAACCCACGGTGCTTCGCGTAGCAGGCACCAAGCGAAAGCCCTCGGTTGCAGGCATAGTTAGAGAAAGCAGCAGTAGTCTGGTGCCGAGGCAGGCCATCGTGGGGACGGTCTCCTCGCAAGAGCGGACACTGCCTGTGGTGGGCCGGTATGATGTTGTCGTGGTCGGTGGAGGCACGACCGGCGCGCCGGCGGCAATCGCTGCTGCGAGGCAGGGAGCCAGGACACTGGTCATCGAGTACCATTATGGCCTTGGTGGGGTAGGTACGGTCGGCCTGATTCCAAGCTACTACTATGGTAATTGTGTCGGCTTCACACGCGAGATTGATGAAGGGGTGGCGGCACTTGGTGGCCTCGACCGCGATGAACAGGGCTACAAAGGCCCTTGGAGGGTCGAGAGCAAAAAGCACTGGTATCGCAGCGAGCTTCGTAAGGCCGGAGCTGATATCTGGTTCGGTGTACTCGGCTGTGGCGCGGTCGTTGACAACGCGCGTGTCGCCGGAGTCGTTGTCGCCACCGAACACGGACGCGCAGCAGTGCTCGCTAAGGTCGTCATAGATGCTACCGGCAAGAGTATGATTGCTGCTGCGTCAGGAGCCCGGACCGATTACATCGATGCCGAGGATGTTGCGATGCAGGGTACGGGGCTGCCCCCTCGCTCCGTTGAGTCGAACGGCTTCAACACAGACTGGACGTTCATTGACGACCTGGATGCCGTGGATATCTGGCGGGCCTCTGTCGTCGCCAAAAAGAAGTATCCCGGGCAGTACGATCTTGGCCAGCATATCGATACTCGTGAACGAAGGCGGATCGTAGGTGACTACGTCTTGAGCCCTGTTGACATCATAAAGAAAAGGACTTTTCCGGATTCTATCGTCCTGAGCAGGAGCAATTTCGATACACATGGTTTCACCGTTCATCCGATGTTCTCGATCAAGCCTGCGGTCGGACATGACATCCACGATGCTTATGTGCCTTACCGCTGCCTGTTGCCTAAGGGCATTGAGGGAATGTTGGTGACGGGACTGGCCGCCAGTACCGACCGTGATACCATGCCGGTCATTCGCATGCAGGCGGATTTGCAGAATCAGGGGTACGTTGCCGGCCTTGCAGCGGCGTCGGCGGCTATCGAAGGCAAAACCCCGCGACAGATAGACGTTAAGAAGCTGCAGAAAAAGCTCGTCGAAAAGCAGATACTACAACCCGAGGTATTGGACCATGACGACTCATTCCCTGTGCCGGATAGCGAGGTAGTGCAGGCGGTTGAGATGCTGGTTAATGATTACAACGGCCTTGAGACTGTCTTCGCTGCTCCTGACCGGTCAATACCATTGATGCGCCGGGCTTATATGGCCGCCCAGTCCGATGATAATGATAAGTTCATCTACGCCCACGTGTTGGCCATGATGGGCGATGCGACGGGCGTCGAAACTCTGATCAATGTCCTTCAGACGCAGCAATGGGACAAGGGCTGGCGCTTTACAGGTATGGGGCAGTTCGGAGCCAGCTTGAGTAAGCTTGATAGCATAATCATTGCGCTCGGTTATGCAGGTGATAACCGTGCTTTGGAGGCAATAGAAGCCAAGGCTGAGCAGCTTGATGCTGGTCATGCCCTGTCTCATCACAGGGCCGTCGCTGTGGCGTTTGAGTCTCTGCACGATAGCTCCGCCGCACAGACGCTCGCCCGTCTCCTCCGGAAGGAGAAGATGACCGGCTATGCGGTCACTGATATCGCCGGCGAACCTTGGGGAAGGCTCAGGAGCCCTACAGATACCACAACTCGCGAGTTTTCGCTGCGAGAGCTTATCTTGGCAAGAGCGCTCTATCGCTGTGGCGACTGTGACGGCTTAGGCGAGAAAATACTGCGCCTTTATGCCTGCGACCTCCGCGGCCACTATGCACGACACGCAAGAGCGGTGCTGGCAGAGAAACGCAACTAAAACCCCTGCCGTCGCCACGCTCCATATCTCTATAAAGCAAAAACAGAGCGGTTTCGTGGCGCTTGTGAGGTGGCCGGAAATTTCTTCAATATTTTCCATTTTTTTCTTGACATTGGGGGGGGGGATATACATTCTGTAAAGTTGTGATTTAGGAAGAGAAAAAAGGGATAATGATGAAAGCGGCCCACGCCCGCACATCGAAGCAGCCAACCTGGGGATATAAGAGGCCGGCTGTCTGCGCACAAACGGCTGTATGGAGGTCGAAAAATGACTAAGAGGGGTTTTATTTTAAGGTCGGCTGTTATTTGCAGTATCCTTCTTTTTGCAGTGCTGTTGTTTATTGCCATTTCCGCCAGCGGCCAGGGCAGCGCCGAGCTTCAGCAGGCAAAGGATAGTGCGATATCGCTGATTGCGGCGGGCGATTTCGATGGGGCTGATGCTGCAACCGATTCGCTCATTGTGGATTTTGCCGATACACAGGCCAAAGGCGCAGCACTGCACGAGATAGCGGGGGCGTATAAGGCATCACGGCAGTTCGACAGGACACTTGAACTGTCGCAATACGTCGCCCGGACCTGGCCGCAGGCCGACTTTGCAATATGGGCACAGATGGAAGTTGCCCTGTGCAATATCGAGCTTGACGAGATTGCTTCGTCACAGGCCGCGGTCGATGAGCTGACTGCCGACTATGCCGACGACGCCAATCTGCCCTGGACTTTGTATGTCGTTGCCCAGCGATATGACTACGGGCTGATGTACGAACAGGCGCAGCAGGTGTATGGTTTGGTAGCGGCCCTGCCGAATGCGGGCGACTGGGGCGAAAAGGCCCTGCTCGGGGCACGCAGAGTGGAGATTGCCGCGCTGATTGATTCGGGAAGCTGGTCGCTTGCGATGCAGGAGCTTGATTTGATGTTCGCCGATTTTGCCGAACATCCTGATATGCCTGAGGCGTTGTCATGGATAGCGCAGCGGCTCGGCTGGACCAGACGCTACGAAGAAGCCGAGCAGGTCTTTGATATCCTGATAACAAATTACCCAGACAGCAGCTTTGCGCAGGGGTCGTATTTGTGGTCAGCGCGGATGAATTGCTGCGCTCTTATCAAGGCGGCCAGAGACACCGACGCCCTCGCTGCGATAGATGCGCTCATAGCGGATTTCAGCGGCGATGAAGGTCTTGCCGAGGCCCTATACTGGATTAGCCAGGAGTACGAGTGGACAGGCAGCACACTCGAGGACCGCACGACCCGCTACGCAACGCCCACGAGTGTTTATGAACGGCTTGTCCAGCAGTTCGCCGATAGCGGCTTTGCAGATAAGGCGGCTATCGATATGAAACGGCTGACGCACCGAACACAGATTTTCACGCTAATGGGCACAGGCGAGCCGAATGAGGTCGAGCCGGCAATCGCCGATATGGTTGCCGACCTGAACGGCCAGCCGACGCTTGTAGCCGAGCTTTACTGGGTCGGGCGCGAATACGAAGAATATCCGGAAAAATATGCATCGGCCAGCCGGATGTATGAGCAGATTATAGCCCAATATCCTGATAGTGCCGAGGCCGGGCAGGCCCGGCTGGATATACCGCGCCTTGAGATAATGTCTCTTATCGGTGCTAACGACGTCAACGCCGCCGAGCAGGCCATCGATACCTTCGTCGCCGATTTCAACACGATTCCATACGCAGCCGAGTCCCTGCGGCGGATTGCGACCGAGTATTACTTAACAGCCGACGAATTGCGACAGCAGGGCCTTGATAAGCAAAGCCGCGAATATCTCCAGAAGGCACGCGGCGTCTGGGGCAGAATAATAGACCAGATGGATGAATCTTTTCCCTCTACCGCCGTTGCGTATTACTTCTCCGGCGTGGTATCCCGCCGACTTGGCGAATATGAACAGGCCGTTGACTACTTCCAGACCGTCGCCGATTCCTGGCCTCACTACCAACACGCCTGGAGCGCTCAATACTTCTTGGGCCTCTGCTATGAGAAGCTCAGACAAGCCGGGCTTGTAGAAACGGCACAGGCCGATGTGCTGATAGAGCAGGCCTACGAGGCCGCATTATCGCGATACGGCGATTCATCGGTAGCTGACAACGCCTGTCTGAAACTGGCAGAGATAAATCTTGAGAAGGGGCAAGAAACGACCGCCGCCGAATACCTTCGGCTGTTTCTCGAATTAGCCGAGCCCGGCGACAGGAGAATACCGAGCGTCGAGGCCCGGCTTGAGCAGATAGAGACGGGAGGAAAATAATGCTAAAGTCACGGTTGAAAGGCAGCAAACTCTTGTGGAATAATGTTATAGAAACCAGTGCCCGGGCGTCGTTGCGGGTCGTTGTAACGGCCTTGTTGCTCCTTGGCTTGCTGCAAATCAGCTCTCTTGCCTGCGGGCCGGATCCGCCCCCAGACTGTGGGCCGTGTGAGGAATATAAGAATGGCGGTTGCAAGCCGGAATGCAAATGCTGCGATGACTGTGAAGCTGGCGAGTGCGTGCTTCGGCCGATAGAATCTGTCAGCGCGGATAAGGACGCGGTGTGCGTCGGGTGTGAAGTAACGTTCAGCGCAACCGGCGACAAGGTTGGGTGTGTTCAGTGGTGGGGAGGAGGAGACCCTCCCACAGGTGGTGGACCGAGCTTTACTACCAAGTGGCATGAGCAGGGCCTCACCTATACAAAAATAGTCACGGCTTTCTGTGAGGGCAAAAATGATTTTTCGTGGGTGAATTCGCCCCCGGTTACCGTCCACGTAGTTGATGGTATCACAGTTGATCCGATTCCTGTTTGTGTCGGTTGTCCCGTGATGTTGACAGCCGGCACGCATCCGGACGGGCTTGAGGACCAGGTCCTGTGGGATGTGCCGGAGGGCAACCCGAGTAGTGGGCAGGGCGACACGCTAATCACGACGTTCAGCAGTGTAGGCGAAAAGACGGTGACCGCGACCTGCCAGGGAGCCGGCGGGTTCGACACTACAGTTTTTGTCGTTAAGGTTGATAAGGTATTCGAACCGGGGACGGGCAGCCAAGGGCCCGTTGATACATGCCTGTGCGGTGATATCCTGTTGCAGGCGAGCCGAGACCCGGCCCCGCCGAGCGGAGCGTTTCCCCCCGGGGAGCCGCACTGGCAGATTCTAAGCCAGCCGCCCTGCGGCACTGCCTCTCTGGATGTCCCTGCGGGCCTTAACACGACCCTGCTGCAGAATCCCAACGCAAAGGGCGATTACGTCGTCGAGGCAAAATGCTGCAGCGCAGATACCGGCGATACCATTACCGTAAGAGGCAAGCTCCCCGACGACTGCTCAGATTGCAGCACGCCGCCAAGTGTGACACCTACGATAAACGAAGTTAGTGGTTGTGGTTCCTGTGGTACCAATTGCGGTATTTGCTGGCCAGGCGCTGTCGGCAGCCATACTTATGCCTTAGACACTCCATGCTATGATAACTGCAAGTGGTACGCTCGGTCGGACTCCGTTGAGACTACGGTTTACATTTGTCGAAGTTGCCCGGCAAATCCGCCGACTGTTGCCTGTCTATCCGATGTGGCAAATATGACGCAGGCCCAGGCCTGTGCTCATAAGCTAAATTTCCCTAACGACCCTGTTCAGTATTCTGATATTAGCACGAGTAACTGGTGTCGGGGATGTGTGGCAATACACGAAGAAACCCATATGAACCAGGATTGGATACAAGAATCGCTTAATCCTGAAATACTCGACTTTAGAAGCTACTTAGCTTCAACCCCTATTGATATCGACTGCTCTGTGGGCTCTTCTGTGGATTGTCAGACCGCAATAACCGCTACTATCCAAAACCAATTCGATTATCAATGGGAGCAATATGTTAATGCTGCGTTTGTCACGTGGAATGCACAAACTGAAAGCGATGCAGAAGCTGCTGAACTTGCCTGTTACCAAGATATTCTTAATGCCTTGAAGGCCAAATGCCCGTAGGATTATAGTCGAAGAAAGAGAGGATATTAATATGCACACTGTAAGGTCGAATGTTGCTATAACCATAATAACTGTTTTTGTCATGTTGGTCGGTCTAATATCGTGCAGTAAAGAGAGAGGGCAATTTACAGCCCACGAAGGTCAACCGGAAATGTTGCAACGCTCATCAGAAACACAGATGGCTACCTCTTTCGCCCGGCGTCTTGATGGCAAGGCCTGTATGAAGAAGATAGATATGAAAGAGCGGTACGAGGATGTTCTGAGAAAGTATGGTGATATCAACGATTTCAGTACCGAATCATTGATCAACTTGATGGACAGTAAAAAGCCAATTATCAGGGGCTTTAGTGCATTACTACTTGGAGAGAGGAAAGAACGATCTGCGATCCCAAAGCTGGAAGCGGCACTTCAGGATGAATCGGTCAATGTGCGAGAAAATGTTACCGAAGCTTTACTCAAGATGGGTAACAGAAAAGGAATTCCAGTATTACAAGAGTTTGTCGAAGAAGTCTCAAATGAGATTGAGCAGGGGAACCACAAAAATGAAGTACACCAATCAGATGCCTTGAGAGTTTTGGCTGATGCGGGTGAAGCATCAGCTATTCCGCATCTTAGAAGGCTGCTTGAACATCAGTCATGGGTAAGGCGGTTGAAGGCTATGAGAGCTCTGGGTAACTTTTACAAAAAAGACACATCAGTTCTGACGGATATTGCCTCGATGCAAAACGATGAGCATCCACAGGTCCGCAAAGAAGCCGGAGAGATTCTCGAGCGGCTTGAGGCCAAGCAGCAGTAGTGGGCGGGGCGGGACGCTAATCACAACGTTCAGCGGGGCTGTTGTGTTGTCTGATGGTTGTCTGTATTATTGCCGGCCGGGCGGTGGGCTGCTTCCCGGACCCGCCCCCGCCGGACTGTCCTGTTTGCTACAAGTGGAACGAAAGTGAGCAGAGGTGTGTGTTTGATTGCAAGTTTGAGAAGTGTGAGACTTGTGAGCCTGACGGCTGCCGCGATGCCTACGCCGACGACCCGAATATGTTCTGCTGCAACGGCGCCGGCTGCAGTATTCCAGCGTGCCACGAATGCGTCGATGGCGAGTGCAAAGTCTGCGGCGACAGGGGATAATAGTTGTGGGGTGAAAAAGGGCCGCGATGTTTCGCGGCCCCGTGCAAAAAACTGCCTTTCACTCCTTTGGCTTTTCACCCTCTACCTTATCCTTTTTGCTTATCCTTGCTTTGGAAATTGAATGTTCAGCGTTGAACGTTCGACGTTCTCCTGATACCCTGTTTGTCCCGGCAAGCCGTAGGCCGGGACCCAGAACCAAGCCCTTGCGGCAAAGCCGGGCAGACCCTACTCTTCCCATTCAAACTTCTCGCTCTCGCTGAGTAATTCCTGAACCCTGTTGTTTACCTGCTCCTGTTTGAAGTCCGGCTCGGCCCACTTGGCGACCTCGGCCTCCTTGGCCTCCACCTCCTTGCGAAGCTCTTCGAGTTTCTTCGCAAGATCTTCGTAGGCAAGCCGCTTTCGCCGCACCAACAGGTCATACCGCTGCGAAACCACCTCGCCAAGCTCGTCTGTCAGGGCCTTCTTCTACGTCTCGTCGGTGGTCTCTTTGATTTGCTTGAGCAATTCATACCGCCGCTGCTTAAGCACGAAGTTTTCCTTCAAGACCTCCGCCAGTTCGGGATTATCTTTCGATGCCTGGAAGATTCTGACGTACCTCTTTAAGCTGACCCCAATCCGCCGCGCGTAATGCTCAGGGTGCTCCTCGCGAATCTTCTCAAGCTCCTGTGCCTCGTCGGGGTAATTCTGCTCGAGCCACTCGAGATATTCCTTGTGCTTTTCGCGCAGGCGCTCTCTCATCATCTCAACGCCCGGCCCTCCGCCCATTCTCCCTCTCCAGCCCTCTTCCTCCGGCCGTCCCATTTGCATCTCGCCCGGCCCACCGCCCCTGCGTCCCTCGCCAAACCGCTCAGGCCTCTCTTGCCTGCGTTCGCCCATCTGCCGCCTGAAATGCTCGCGCATAACATCGCGCATCTGGCGATGGAACTGCTGCGGATTCTCTTCGCGAAGAGCGATAAGCTCATCTGCTCTTGCCGGGTCGTGCTCGGCGTTTTCTGCTGGTCGTTGGGAATCGGCCTCTGTGCATCCCTAATGAACGCACAATTTTTGCCGGTCTGGTATATGTAAAGCCTTCACATTCTTCGCCGATGAATTCTTTGCCTATGAATCGCTCTATCTGGCGAAGCTGTTTGCTTTCGTCTCGGCTGACAAGAGTAATTGCGTCTCCGGTGGCTTCTGCTCTTCCGGTTCGCCCGATGCGATGAATATAATCTTCTGCTATCGCGGGGACATCGAAATTAATTACGTGTGATATGCCGGTTACGTCGATGCCGCGAGCGGCGATATCGGTCGCGACCATGACCTGATATTTGCCTCTTTTGAAACCTTCCAGTGCCTTTTCCCGCTGGCTCTGTGTCCTGCCGGAATGTATCGCAACCGAGACAATCCCTGCACGCTCAAGCTTGCGGTTAATTTTGTCGGCTCCTCGCTTTGTACGCGAGAATACCAGAACGCTGTACATCTGGCCATCCTTGAGCAGATGGAGCAGAAAATCGATCTTGAGGTGTTTTTCCACGAAATATAAGTGCTGAGTAATCGTTTCGATGGGATTTTGCTGCCGGCCTATCTGTATCATTTCCGGCGATTTCTGTATTCCTTCAGCAAGTTTTTTTACCGCAGGTGGTATTGTAGCTGAGAACAGAAGGGTCTGTCGTTTTTTGGGCAAAGCGGCGATGATCTTTCTTACATCCCTTATAAAGCCCATATCGAACATCCTGTCGGCTTCATCGAGGACAAACACTTCAACCCTGCTAAGGTCGATAGTGCGTCTTTGCATGTGGTCCAGTAATCTGCCCGGCGTAGCGACAACGATATCAACACCTCGCCGCAGCGAGCTAAGCTGCGTTTTGATATTCACCCCGCCGTAAACGGCGAGTGTTTTTAATCGGAGAAACCGTCCGTAGCGAAGTATCGATTGTTCTATTTGCAGTGCCAGTTCGCGGGTAGGCGTAACGATAAGCGCTCTGACGATTCTCTTTTTGGGTGTTCGTTCATGGCTGAGCCGATTCAGGATAGGCAGTACAAACACGGCGGTTTTGCCCGTACCGGTCTGCGCACAGCCGATGATATCATGACCCTTAATTACCGCCGGCAGCGCCTGTGCCTGAATCTCGGTGGGAGCGGTGTAGCCGGTAGCGAGAATGCCGCGTACCAGCGGATCGAAAAGGCCAAACTCGTTAAATGGCATCAAGTCACTCCAAAGAGTAGTACATTAAATTCTGCTTTGTCGCGAGTGCCAAACACAGACCCTCAGTGAATACAAAACACGCCCGCATTTGAGTATAGCATGGCAGTAACAGTTATACAAGGCAAAATGTGGATAAATTTTGTTTGCGTTAGGTATCCTGAAAAATGAGTGGGTCAAAGGCAAAATATATGAAACTTACGAGGATGGAGAAAAAGATATTTCCAAATATATTGAGGTGTTCTACAATCGTAAACGTAGGCATGCTTCGCTGGGCTATGTAAGCCCGGCAGTTTATGAGGAAATGCATGAAATGAAACAGGGTCGGGCGGCATAATTGGCAAATCAAGTGTCCGCCATCTGTTCAGCACCTCAAAAATAGTATCTTACCCGCAATTCTATTCTGGAATTATTTTGTTTTTCTCCAAACTCGGTATATGGGTCCCCCACAAGAAAAGTTGTTTTCAGTCGAAGTTCCAGATTTTTGATGCCGGTGTATAACAATTCTGGGCCAATGGAAAAGCTTTTGTCGTTAATGTTAAATATTCCTGTTAGTGAAGGCGTAAAATATAGTATATCAAACGGCTCTTTCTGACTGACGCGTA
>CAZEPI010000019.1:0-39200 GCA_964514115.1 uncultured Pirellulales bacterium
CGAAAGCCGCATCTGCTATGGAACCGTTAACCATGACCGATGTCAACATACAAGGACACAGAGGGTTCAGTCAGCTTTGGTGGTCTCGGCCCGTTGCTCTCTGAAAGTAAGCTTTCGCCGAGCAACCGTGCCTTCGTCCACGGCCAACTTTGTTGGCCTTTGTGAAATCTGACTGAATGATTATTGGTCGGGCGGGGTGGCGGGGCGCGGAGGTTCAGTCAGCTTGGTGGCCTTGTCGCGGCTTGAGCGCTAAGCGAGCTTGCTTGCAAGCCTGCGACTTCGGCCACTGAATCACTTGCGTGCTTCAATTGTGAAGCCGACTGAACGCAAACGAGGACATAAGGGGAGTCCTTCGACGGTTCGACGCGCCCGCCAAAGAGCGCGGCGGGTAAACTGCGCTACCTCGACGGTGCTCGGCACAGGTTGCTCAGGGCAGGAGAGGAGAGCAGGAGAGGGAGAGTCGGTCATAGTAGAGGTGGTGATAAGAATACCGGATTGGGTCGAGCGGTTTTTTGTTTGGCCGGTGCTGTTGTATCGCCGGGTGCGGTATGGGTATATGTTTCGGCGTATAGGGCTTTCGAAAGGAAAGTGGGTCAAGGTGGACCCGGAGGATTACTGGGAGCTTTGCGGGTATAAGTGGTGTGTGTCGCAGGGCGGGGACAGATATTACGCGGTGCGGGCGAAGAGTAAGAGGAGAGGTGTGCTGAAGATGGAGTTGATGCACCGAGTAATAGCACAGGCAGAGAAGGGGTTGATGGTTGACCATATTAATCGCAATACCTTAGATAATCGCAGGGCGAATTTGCGAGTAGTGTCGGCAGCGGAGAATACATACAACAAGAACAAGCCAAAGCGCAGAAAGAAGTTGACGAGCAGGTATAAGGGGGTGTACCGGACAAAGCGAGATAATTATTGGCACGCGGTGATTGGGTTCAGGGGGATACGGAAGTATTTGGGGCGGTTCGAGAGTGAGGAGTGTGCGGCGAGAGCGTACGATGCGGCGGCGAGGAAGTATCATGGGGAGTTTGCTTCGCCGAACTTTGAGAAATAGACGCTTGTCCGAGGACGCGGAGGCCTTACCCTGTGCGCCCGACCCACGCATCGACGCATTCACCCATGCACTCGTCCACTCTTGCCCATCTCGCCCTTGACAAGCATGTGCGGTTCTGAGATAAGAATCCAAATCGCCAACAAGAACTATCTCGAAATCACGGAGTGATTCGATGGGCAAGACGTGTTTTTTGTTTCCGGGGCAGGGTGCGCAGTTTGTGGGGATGGGCGCCGACGTTGCAGCGCAGTTTGCGGCGGCGAAGGGGATATTCGCCAAGGCCAATGAGATAATCGGGTTTGACTTAGGGAAGGTTTGCTTCGAAGGGCCTGTGGAGAAGCTGAACGCAACGGCGATGTCTCAGCCGGCAATCTTTACGGCTTCTGCTGCTATCCTGGAGGTGCTGCGGAGTGAATCGGCGACGGCTGACTTGAAGCCGGATGTTACTGCGGGGCTTAGCTTAGGCGAATATACGGCGTTGTATGCGGCGGGGCTGATTAGCTTCGAGGACGGGCTTTTGTTGGTCAAGATTAGGGGGGAGGCGATGCAGGCGGCGGCAGATGCGAGCGAGGGTGGAATGGTTGCGGTCATCGGCCTTAGCCCCGACGCAGCCGGAGGGCTTTGTGAGGAAGCGGGGGCAGGTGAATTGCTGGAGGCGGTGAATTTCAATTGTCCGGGGCAGATTGCAGTCAGCGGGACGAGGGCGGCGTGCGGGCGTGTTGTCGAGTTAGCGGAGAAGTTCGGGGCGATAAAGGCGGTGCCGCTCGACGTTGCAGGTGCTTTCCATACTAAGATGATGAGGCCTGCGGCTGAGGCGCTTTCGACGGCGCTATCTGATACTAAGATTGCACAGCCGGGTGCAACGCAGGTCATTCGCAACATCGATGGGGAGTATTATGGAAGTGCCGACGATATTCGAGACGGATTGACGAGGCAGTTGACCCAGCCGATATTCTGGCAGAGGTGTATGGAACGGCTGCTATCTGACGGAGCCGAGAGTTTTTATGAGATAGGGCCGGGCAGGGTACTCACCGGCCTGATGAGAAGAATCGACCGAAAGACAAAGGTCGTAACCTTAAACACCACCACAGCAATAAACAAACTGCTAAACCCCTGACCAAGCTCAGCGTCAGAATTCCCACAATCCCGTCATTTCCTCCTCAGCATCACCACACCCAAACCGAGCAGCAAAAACGTTGCTGGTTCAGGGACGGCAAGGATTATTTTGGCATTGTCGAAGACGTAGTAATTGAAGCTGACATAGTTTTCACCGCCGATATATCCGGTTACATTGCCCGAAAATTGAGACCATTTAACCGGGTCGCCGACGGGCAGTTCGCCATAGTCGTGGTTAAACCCTGTGCCGTAGATTGTAATAACTGCATTCCCATCGGCAGCGATGTCATCAATGATGTAACCCCCTGATATTTCCATCGTGCTTGTCCCACCGGCGTAGCAGCTTAGATACAGATACCCGCCTTCGATAGAGACGCTGTTGTTGCCGTGAGCAACTACCCTATGCCAACCACCTGACATATCGAGCGTGCTATCATCTTCAAGATATAAGCTGCTCGTGTCTCCACCATCAGCGGTAACTTGACAGTTGTCATAAGCTGTAAACTGATACAGACTGCCACCGTGAATATCCACCGTGCTGTTGCCCCAGCCGGATATGTATTCACCATAATCAAAGTCCGCGCCCGAGAGTATATCAAGGTGCGTGTGGTCATCCGGACGAAGATAATCTACAAACACAGACTCATCGTCGCTGACCCAGTCAACTGTGTAACTACCCCCACCGTCGTAAAAATAGTTGATAGTAGCGTTAGCGCTGACAGTGCAAGATAACAACACTATGGCCAACAAAAGGACTCTCATTTCTCTCACCTCCTCAGAATCGGGTTTTCGATTGTGTTCGGGGTCTGGCAAACCAACGGTCTGACGTGTCATTCCGAATTGAGTAGATGCGAAGACCGGTTGGTGTTGGGTTCGGCTAATCTGCTCATGTTTTCTGCTTGCCAAGAATCAAATCCGTTAGGGCCAGTCTTGCGTTCATCTTCTGCCCTGATCATTTCCCTTGCTCTTCGCAACTCCTCTATCCACCCACCGGTCTGCTCGCTTGGTCTAATGGAATTGACATCTGTGGAAGAATGAAATGAATAAAGTGATGAAAATTCGAGGGGCCAAAAAGCATAAGTTGGTGCGGCAGGCAAGATTATCTGCGGACTCCACACTTGGACATCGCCGGTCTGCTGGTCTAAGCGCGCGTAAACACGGGAGACACTTTCACCCACACCAACGGAACCAAAACCACCAACATATCGCGGCTGTATGTCCTGATTTTTACGCACAAAGAAGGAAATGAAAAGAACCAAGGGAACAACAGCTCCAATAGCAAAGCCAACAGCGAGGTACAAGAGTTTTTGGCCCATATGCGTCCTTGTTTCTTTTGTTCTCTACGTGACTCTGGTTTTCTGGGTTTAGCGCATGGCGCATCTGCTTTATAGCCCGATTCTCATCGGCGCTCAAAAACTGAAAGGCAACCGCCAAATCTTTTTCATATGCCGTCCCTTTCCTGCACAATAGCGTATCTTGCCGTCGCTGTAAGTCAAGAAAAATCTGGGCAAAATCTCTCCTGCGGACCGGCTTAAAGTGTGGTAAAATAGGCTGAAAACCTGTATCGACCCGGAGAAAGGCAGGTTAGAATGGACAAGCTCGAGAGTCCCTTGCTGGAGCAACTAAGGAAGCTTACCCCGGAACAGCTGAGTAGGCTCGCCGATGAACACCAGGTGATGCGGCTTTACAATCTGCTGGATGAAGCCAAAGCGGTTTTCTCAAAGTGCTTCGCAGCAAAAAAGAAGGGCACACTGCCACCGGAAAAGCTTGACGCATACTGTAGGGGACTGCTTGATGACTTTGGCAAGGAGTGCCAGTGGGCAAAGGGATGGGTTCGAGAGGAACACGCTACAAACCCCGCTGTATCGCCAGACACCAAGAACGATTATCTAAAAGACTGGACTACATTTATCGACGAAATATACAAGTGGCTGAAGGCGGCACTTAAGAAGGGAAAGGCCGACTTCATAGAGTACAAACAATTGGTAAACCAACGGGATGGGCTTTTTGAGCGGGGGACTTTGTTTTATCAAGCACACTTGGAGCACTGTGAGGCCGACCTTGGCAAAGTAGTGCTGGCGAAAAAGAAGCAGAATGCTGCTCGCTCCAAAACTGCGAAGATAGTGAGGTGCACGAAGAATCTCTTTGAAAAAGGATGGGCGATATTCACGAAAAGTTTTTGGGAGGCGCTCTTAGAACGAGTATGGCCTAAGTGAAGGCCGCGTTGCTGGTCGTTAGCGAATGGATTGGTTGGATTTTCTTGCAGGGGGAGGGGGATTGGATATACTCTACCGCAGCGGTGAATTGTTCTTTGGAATCAGCGGTTTTGAGAATCTGACATACTATTAGACGCAGATTGACACGGTTTTTTTAAGACACAGATTAACACGAATGGACACTGTTTCATTTTATAATGGCTGGCGCACGGTTGGCAAGCTGGGCGGGGTCGAAGTACCTGGGTGTCAGAGAGAGTTTTTTGTTAGACACAGATTTGCACGGTTTTTAGTTTTAACTTTTTCCTTTTCACTTTCTACTCTCTGTGGCCTCCCCTTAGGGACCCCTTAGGGGGCTGTGAACTCTGTGGCTAAAAAGAAAAGTGTTCTCTTTCAATGGAGGTTTTGGATATGGCTGAAAAGCGGCTTGCGGTAGTGACGGGAGCGGCGAGGGGAATAGGCAGGGCGGTAGTGGTGGAACTTTTGAAGCAGGGGCGGATAGTGGCGGGTCTGGACGTGAACGCCGAGCAGTTGGGTGAGCTTGAGGAAGTTGTGCGGGAGGCCGGCTTTGAGGTGACGACGAAATGCGTGGATATCACCAAGACGGCTGAATTTACCGAGGTATTGGAAGAGCTGGCTAATGAGTTCGGCGGGATAGGGATATTGGTCAACAACGCGGGTATCACGCGCGACCGATTGCTTATGCAGATGAGCGATGAGGAATGGGACAAGGTAATCGAAGTGAATCTGCGAGCGGCGTTCGTTGCGATTCGGGTTGCCTGTCGGTCGATGATAAGGAACAAGTTCGGCAGGATTATTTCGCTCAGCTCGGTCTCGGGCGTCATAGGCAACGCAGGGCAGGCCAACTACGCCGCGAGCAAGGCGGGACTGATTGGACTGACGAAGACGGTCGCGCGCGAGCTTGCGCGCAAGAACGTTACGGCCAACTGCGTGGCGCCGGGGTTTATCGTTACCGATATGACGGATAAGCTGCCCGAGCCGGTAAAGGAGGGTGCGAAGAACTTAATCCCGATGCGGCGGTTCGGCAGCGTGGATGACGTGGCCAAGGCCATCGCGTTTCTGGCAAGCGACGAGGCGGGCTACATAACAGGGCAGGTGCTTTGCGTCGATGGCGGGATGGCGATGTAAGACGGTCCTGCGTCAGTGGGTGGGCGTCGTGTTTGTAGGGAAAGATTTTGGATTCCCGCTTGCGCGGGAATGACAAGGTGGCGCGGGAATGACAGAGCGGTGTGGGGATGACACCAGTCGGGAAGGGCTTACGAGCAGAGAACTAAGGATTACTGAGACTGGCTACAATAATGATAGACAGGGCTGTGGTTGATTGGCACGCCGGCTCGCATTATTCAAGTCAATTTGGCGAAAAGTCCGATATGGTTAAAGTGGATGATGCAGGAGGCGGCACTTAAGGGGGTTTGCTGCTGAGAAGGGGGGCAAAAAAAAGAAAAAAAGGTTGTGGACAGCAGGGCTGACGAGTAATATACCTGCCAATTATGACAGGACGGGCGTAGCCGAAACGGCTGTTTCGGATTGTCACGAATGAAAGACTGTTTGGAGGACAATGCAAGTGAGTCCAAATGAGGTAGACGTGCAGGCGATTGAGCAGAAGGTTGTCGAGATAATAAGCGAGCAGATGGGCGTGGACAAAGCTGAGATAAAACGTGAGACCTCGTTTATTAACGACCTTAATGCCGACTCGCTGGATACAGTGGAGTTGGTGATGGAGTTCGAGGACGAATTCGGGATGAGCATACCTGACGAGGAGGCGGAGAAGATCCAGACGGTCGGTGCAGCCATCGACTACATCGTTAATGTGGCTCGCTCGGCGAAGGAAGAGTAACAAGCGATTGGGCGATGGTTAGAAGACGAGTAGTCATCACGGGGCTGGGCTGCGTGACCGCGCTGGCGGAGTCGGTGGATAAGCTCTTCGACGCGCTTTGCGAAGGCAGTAGCGGGATTTCAACTATTGAGTCATTCGATGCGAGCGCGTATTCGGTGCATTTCGGGGGCGAGATAAAGCGGTTCGATATCACCAAATATATCGAGCACCGAGAGGCGAAGCGTATGGACCGTTTTTCGCAGTATGCGATAGCGGCGGCGAGCCAGGCGGTTGCGGACAGCGGTCTGGAGTTCGAGAAGGAGGAGCCGTTTCGGTGCGCTTCGATCGTAGCAACGGGGATTGGTGGAATCAAGGAGATAGAGGAGCAGCACATCGTACTTTTGAAGAAGGGGCCTCGTCGTCTTTCGCCTTTTGCGGTTCCGCGTTTGATGGCGAACGCGGCGAGCGGGAATATCGCTATTAAGTACGGTCTTCGGGGGCCCAATTTTTGTATTTCGAGCGCGTGCGCATCGGGCAATCATGGGATAGGCGAGGCGTTTTGCAATATTGCGTGCGGTCGGAGCGACGTGATGATAACAGGGGGGACGGAGGCGGCGCTTACGCCGATAGGGCTGGCATCTTTTTGTGCTGCGAGGTCGCTGAGCACGCGGAACGACGAGCCCGCTCGGGCGTCGCGGCCTTTCGATAAGGACAGAGACGGGTTTGTACTTTCGGAAGGTGCGGGGATACTCGTTCTGGAAGAATATGAGCATGCAAAGAAGCGGGGGGCGAAGATGTATGCGGAGGTATTAGGGTATTCTGCGACGGATGACGGCTATCATATAACGGCGCCGCTTGCCGACGGGGCAGGGGCGGCAAAGGCGATGGCCCTTGCGCTGGCGGACGCGGGGATTGAGAAGGAGCAGGTTGACTATATAAATGCTCACGGGACGGCGACGGAGCTGAACGACGTTGCGGAAAGTGCGGCGATACGAGCGGTGTTCGGCGAGCATGCGTATAAGGTGGCGGTCAGCTCGACGAAAAGCTCGCTTGGGCATCTGCTTGGGGCGAGCGGGGCGGTGGAGCTGATAGTGTGCGCGAAGGTGATTAACGAGGGGATTATACCGCCGACGATAAATCTGGAGAACGTGGACGAGCGGTGCGGCGTGAAGATTGACTTTGTGCCGTTAAAGGCGAAGGAGAGGAAGGTGGCCGTTGCGCTTAGCAACTCGTTCGGGTTCGGCGGGCATAATGCGTGCCTGATTGTGGGGAAGGTGTAGTTCGTCCCTATGGGACCTTCGCTGCGCTGCGGTACTGCGTATCTCGTCCCGCCTGTGGCGGGTGAAATTGCGTATTGCGTAGAGCGAGGCCCGCCTGAGGCAGGTAAACCTGCCACACAAATGGCGGGTAAACTTCAGGCGGGGGTTGTCGGGACTATGCGGGGGGGAAGCAGAACAGCAAAAATGGTGTGCGGAGGACACAGAGGTTGTGAAAAGTGAGGTGTCAGGAAAATTATACTTGAATTCTGGAGAAGGGCGGTTATAGTTTGCGGAGGAGTGTGTGGTCGATAATCGGCCAGACGAACAATTTGAGGAGGTCTCCTTTTAGGATGGCCAAAGATGTTCAAGTCGAATGGGAAATGCTTTTTGATGATGTTAGTGTGGGTCTGCTGTTTTTTTGCGGCGGGTGCGTTTGGGGCCGAGTGGCCGGAGCAGGCGAAGCTGCTCGCCTCGGACGGTAACGAGGGGGACCGCTTTGGGACGGTCTCGATAGACGCCGATTATGTCATTGTGGGGGCGGTCTGGGATGACGACAACGGGCCTGAGGCGGGGTCGGCATACGTCTTCAAGCGGGAATATGACCCCAACTGGGTACAGCAGGCCAAGCTACTGGCGTCGGACGGCAACGATAACGACCAGTTCGGCTGTTCGGTGTCGATCAGCGGCAACTATGCCATCGTAGGTGCCAGGGCGGACGAGGAACAAGGGCCTGGCGCCGGCTCGGCATATATTTTCAAGCGTGAGGGCGACCCGAACTGGACGCAGCAGGACAAGATCACGGCGTCGGACGGCGGGGACTATGATGTGTTCGGCAGTTCTGTCGGCATCAGCGGCGACTATGCGATTGTTGGCGCTTTGGGGGACGACAATAAGTGGGGATTCGACGGCGGCTCGGCATACATATTCAGACGTTACGGCGAGACCTGGTCGCAATATGACAAGCTGGTCGCCTCGGATGGAAACATGGGCGATTACTTCGGGCACTCTGTGTCAATCTGCGGCAGCTATGCGATTGTGGGGGCGAACAGAGATGACGACAAGGGCACCAACTCTGGCTCGGCATACATATTCCGGCGTGACTGCGAGACGTGGATAGAAGAGGACAAGGTGACTGCCTCGGACGGTTTGACGCATGATGAATTCGGGTTTTCGGTTTGCATCAGCGGTGAATTTGCAATTGTCGGAGCGCCTGCGGGTGAGTACAATTCGAACGGCCCAGGGGCGGCGTATATATATGAACGCGAGGGCGAGAACTGGACAGAGCGTGTTAAACTTATGTCGCCGGACGCCGAGGAAGACGACTACTTTGGCTCTTCGGTCTGCATCAGCGGGGATTATGCCATTGTAGGTGCATACGGCGAAGACGACCATGGGAACGAGTCAGGTGTCGCGTATATATATAAGCGGGTCGGCACGGATTGGATAGAGCCGGAGAAGGTTAGCGACTCAGACGGCGGAACGGACGATTACTTTGGGCATTCGGTTTCAATCAGCGGGCACTACGCAGCGGTAGGGGCTTGCGGTGACGATGACAATGGGGATGGCGCCGGCTCGGCGTTTGTGTTTAAGGAGGCGGTATGTCCCCCCGGTAATCTGACTGACGATTGCGGTGTGAACTTCTACGACTTTGCCATATTCGCAGAGTACTGGCTGGAAGACTGGAACTAAGCCGTACGGTCGGCCAGGCGTTTGTAAGGATTTGAGGTCGGCGCTCCGGGCTAAATAGCGGGAGGTGTGTATCGTCCGATTGCACTGAAGATATGTTTGGGGGTGGGTGTTTCCTGCGCACGGATTTGGAGTTGCGAATTGGCTGTAGATGCGTAATACTGGTTAGCGGGCAATGAATAGTGAATAGAACAGGGCAGAGAGGCAGCAAGGGGAGATTATCAGGGATGTTGAGGACCTGTATGGCATGGGGGGGTTGAATGCAAATTAGGACAAGGGTAAGGTTACGGGTTGCAAATTAGCCCTTGCCTACGGTATGCAGGGGCAGGCAAAGGGCAGTGAGAGGTGAGGGAGATTCTCAAGGGCGGGAGGGTTTTTTGACGATTTAAGGTTAATGAGCTTACTGACTGCCATATTGTATCTTGCGGTTGGAATCCTGCTATTGTGGAGGTGCGCGGATTTTTTAGTGTCGGGGGCGATGTCGCTTGCGAGGCGTCTTGGTGTGACACCGCTTGTGGTGGGTTTGACGGTGGTGGCGATGGGGACGAGCGCCCCGGAGGTTGCGGCGAGCATAGCGGCGGCGATTCGGGGGATAGGGGATGTGTCGATAGGGAACGTGTATGGGTCGAACGTGGCGAACCTGGCGCTGGTAGGGGGGTTGGCGGCGTTTTTGAGTCCACTGCGTGTGCGGCGAAGCACGATTAGGCGAGAGATACCGGTGATGCTGGGTGTGGGGCTTTTGCTTTGGCCTGCGCTGTATGATTTGGAGCTGTCGCGATGGGATGCGATTGTGCTGCTTTTTGTTTTCGTGTGTTTGATTGCGGGGACGGTATATTTGGCCCGGAGGGAATCGCAGGAGATAGCTGAGACAACGACGGCGGGCGTGAGAGCGGAGCGGGGCGGCAAGGGTATGGCGTTGTCTGTGGTATATGTGGCAGGGGGGTTGGCGGGGCTTGCGGTGGGGGCTGATTTGGCGGTCCGGGGCGCGGTTTATCTTGGTCAACGAGCAGGGATGAGTGAAGCGGTGATAGGGCTTACGATAGTAGCGGTGGGGACGAGCCTGCCGGAGCTTGCGACGAGCGTGGTTGCATCGGTGAGGGGCGAGCATGATATTTCGATAGGGAATCTGGTGGGGTCGAACATATTTAATACGCTGCTTGTTGTGGGGACGGCGGGGACTGTTCGGCCATTCGGGATTGTGGGGCGGCTTGCGGGGGCGGACTACTGGATTATGATGGGGATAAGTGCGGGGTTTGTGGTTTTGATTTTAGCGGGCAGGCGGAGACTTACGCGGATTAGCGGGGGGGTGCTTCTTCTAACTTATATTGCCTACATTGGGTATCTGCTGGGTGTGTCGGGGTAGGGAAGGGGATTGGGCCGGTTCGCAGGGCGGCTCGGGTGGCGTCTCTGTCATAAGCTTTACTCTTCTGCGAAGAGATATTTCTCGAGGAGCTTCTTGCCCTGTTGGATAGCTTCGCGGCCGGACGACTCAATTCCGTACCAGCCCACATAGCCGGAGTCCCTGCAGAGCCGTATCATCCGGGCGGTTTGCTCTTCTTCCGGCTGGTTTCTGTATGACATGCCGCGGGCGTAGGGGAGCATCTTTCTGACGTATTCATAGTTGTCGAATTCGGGGCTGGGCCTTCTCCAATCGGGATACGAGCCGAAGTAGGGGTTATTGACCTTTTTGAAAAGGGAGACCATCCAGTCCGGGTCGTTGGACAGTCCGCCGTGGTTCTCAATCAGGACACCTATACCGGCCGGGGCAGCGTATTCCAGCAGCCGATTGTACGAATCGGCGGCCCATTCGAGTGCTTCATCCTTCGGCGCATCGGCGGGACCTCTGCAATTGGTCCTTATCGAGTGACAACCGAGGAGCCGGGCGATATCGACCCACTTGTGATGAAGCAGGGCGGTCTCGATGCGCTGCTGCTTATCGGCGGTGCAAGTCTCACCTTCGTTATCGACCATAATCAGGACCATTTTGACCTTGTATTTCTCAGCATTTTGCCGCAGGTCTTCAATGTAGTAGTAGGTCGGCAGCTCAAACAAGGTGCTGACGAACTCAATTCCGTTGAGGTCGAAATCCTCGCGAGCGATTCTCGGGAAATCGAGGGTCTTCCATTTTCCGTCTCGTATTTCGTTTACCAGCGCCCACTGAGCGAGAGAGATGTCGTTTTTTGTGGGACGGTATGGAGCCGGTGGGGTCTGGGCGGTTGTGTATTGTGGCAGGACAGAGCCGGCGAGGGCGGCCCCGGCGGCCATCGATGTGCCTAAGAGACGGCGTCGAGTAATGCGTTTCATAACTATCCTTTCGTTATTCTCGGATTTTGCCTTTCTGCAACACTTAAAGCTCCCAGCCCTGCCGATAATTCGGCTTTATGAGGTTGTTTGCATCGTCGCTGTTTGTTTTCATATTTGTTGCATCCCAGGTGAGTTTTTTTCCTGTTCGCATGGCGATGACGCCGAGGTTGAGGGTCTCGGTGACGGGGGCTGCCGCCTCGAAATTGGCTCTTGCGGGTCTTCCTCCTTTGCAGGCGTCGATCCAGTCCTCGGTATGTCCCTTTGACCTTTCGATTGTCTTGGGTGGCTGGATATACGCACTGTTTTTCGCCTCCGGAATTAGTCGGGGTCTTCTACCGTGGAATGCGGCAAGGATTTTGCCATAGTCCCCCACGAAGAGGAGGCCTTCTTCAGGCATTTCCTCGTTGTCTTCGTCGAGTTCGAGGGGCTTTGGCGGCCTGATGCCGCCATCGTACCAGAACAGCTCGACCGGCGGCATACCTGCCCTTGCGGGGAATGTAAAATGGGCCGTCATCGCCCGGGGATGTGCAATCTCGTTGTAAACGCGCGTCGGTATGTCATCAATCAGGTCACAATAGAAGCTGGCGCTGGCTTCGATGGTTTGCGGCGCAGCCAATTTCAGCGCGCGGTAAATCACGTCTATGGAATAACAACCCATGTCGCCTATAGCCCCGGCGCCGAAGTCATACCATGCCCTCCAGACGGTATGGGTGTATTTGTAGCTGAAAGGCCTGGCAGCAGCAGGGCCGAGCCAAAGGTCCCAATCGAATCCATCGGGAACCGGCTCGGGCTCGGGCAGTTGCTTTATGCCGGAAGGCCAGACGGGTCTGTTGGACCAGTTGTGTACCTGGCGGACGGGGCCAATGACGCCCGAGGCAATCATCTCACAGAGCAAGTCTGTGTCTTCGGAAGACGAATTGCCGGTGGCGACCTGAGTGGCGAGGCCGGTCTGCTTTGCAAGTTTGGCCAGAAGTCGTGCTTCATAAACGGAATTTGTCATGGGCTTCTGGCAGAAGACATGTTTGCCCTTTTGCATGGCTTTGGCAGCTATCTGTGCATGCTGGTGGTCGATGGCGCCGATGATGACGGCGTCGAGGTCGCTTTCTTCTTCCAGGCACTGTCTGAAATCCGCATAAGCAGAGCACCCTTTGTAATCGATGTCGTTTTGTTTGCCGTACCAGATATTGACGATTTGCTTAGCCGGTTCTCGGCCTGCTCTGCAACCTTCGACTCCTTCATCCCAGGTTGGCTCGTCAATCTCCCTGCGGATAGAATCGCGAAGCCCATAAGGGCGCCAGTTCAGATAACGGTTGTCATCCTTCACCGGGTCGCACACTGTCGTAATCTGCAACTGCTTCTGCTTGAGCATGTCGAGCATAACGCGTATTCCCTGAGTGCCCGTCCCGATGCACGCGCAGTTTATCTTTTCGCTGGGGGCGACGAATTTAGCGCCGCCCATTACGTGACGGGGTACGATGGTGAATACCGCTGCTGTCGCGGCCGTTCCCAGAAGGTCACGCCTGTTGATTTTTTTTTCATCTGACATAATACAACTCCTCGCAGTCTAAAGATCATTGATCTGCTGTGCTAATGTTTTGCACTTATTACCTGCCAAATCGCTATCGGGTGCCGGCATATCAGAATGACATGGATTCGGAGAGGCGTCTGAATTCTTCGTAGATTTTTTCACCGCCGGCGATTTTGTCAGCATTATTTTTCAGGTCTTCCTTGAGCTTTTTCTGGTTGGGTTCAGGGCCGACGTATTTGAAATTGCCCGGTCCGAATTGGCTTACATGCCAAGAGCGTGCCCGAATCTTCTTTTCGCTGACATCGGTAATATCTACCTTGAAATTCGGTTCACGAGAGCCGTAAAACAAGAAGTCTGTTACAGTGAAGGGCTGTAGGTCTTCATAGATTCTGTGGTGTGGGAAGTATAGATGATAAGCGGCGGCACGGGCCCCATCAAGAGTAACGAAGGCGGCCATGCGATGGTCTGTTTTGTGCCACTGCATCCATTGGGCACCCGGGTCAAAACTGAATACCGCATCGGGTCGATATTTTCTTATCAGGCGGCAGACCTTCTCGCAGAGCTCTTTTTCGGGGACGTACTCGAGCATACCGTCATCGTAGCCGAGCCAAATCATATTCTCAGCGGGGACGCCCAGCTCCTTCATTGCATTTTCGTCTTCCTTTTTTCGTATTTGAGCAAGCCGCTCGCTGGTCATTTCCAGGTCTCTCGAACCCTTGTTGCCCGTAGTGTACAGGACGATATAAATTGTGTTTCCGTTTTCGGCGAGTTTTGCCAGTGTTCCTGCTCCTGCCATTTCGTCGTCGGGATGCGGCGAAAAATACATTATTGTCTTTCCTCTCCACTCGTTTACATCTTTTGGGTTTTCTGCTAATAGCGTAAAAGGTGCGAGCGCTACGAGCAAAAATACACACACGCTTGTTTTCAGTTTGGTTTCCATAATATTCTCCTTTTCAGTTAATGATAATTGATTGAAAGCTATCGCAAGAGCACATAGATGATTGCCTGTATGGATATTATCAGGAGCGCCCAGAGCCGCAGGTCGTGAAGCAGGCCGGCGCCTGCGGCGGCTTGTGCGGGCTTCTCTCGCCTCAGGGTCAATACCCATAGGGCTAATATAGCCAGAACGAGCACGTAGATAAAGGCGACGGCGTCCAGCGGTACTGCACTGACTAATTTGTAGCAGACGTTTGCGAAGGGTTTAAGCAGGTTAATAATCGTTTCTCTCATCACATCAAGCTTTGCTATCGTACACCAAATCTTTGATTGTCTCAGCGGGCTTAGCCGGCGTAAGCAGACTTACAATTACAGTTGCCAGAACCCCAGCAACAAAGGACCACCAGGCGATATAGAGAAACGGCTCGGCTGCCTGAAATAGTCCGCCCTGTATCCAGAAGAGCAGTGAGCTTGTGAGGACTCCTGCAATAAGGCCGGCAACAGCGCCACAGCCGTTGGCCCTTTTCCATATCATTCCCAGCAGCAGAATGGCCAGAGTCGGGCCCTGAAAGAATGACAGCAGGGTCTGCATTGCGGAGAAGATGCCGCTGAACCTGCCGGTGATGGGGGCCCATATTACGGCGAAGATGATGAACAGGGCGGTGAGCAGCCGTCCGACCCTGTAGAGATGCTCGGGGCTTGCGTCCTTTTTGATATATTTTCTGTAGATATCCATCGTCCAAAGTGTGGAGGCCGAGTTCAGATAGGAGTCGGCGCTGGACATCAGGGCAGCGAGGAAGCCGGCAAATACAAGACCTTTGAGTCCGGCAGGAAGAAGCTGCCCAAGCATCGCGGGGAAGACCTGGTCTCCTTTTTCCAAATCGGGAATCAGGGCAAAACCGATAAGGCCCGGTACTACAATGAGTATGGGGATGCTGAGCTTTAGAAAAGCTCCGAACAGAACTGATTTCTTTGCATCTCTTTCGCTGGCTGTGCCCAAATTGCGCTGTACTATGGCCTGATTGCCAACCCAGTATGCAGGTGAAAGGACGAAAGCGAGTCCGAGCAGAACGGCAGGCCAGGGAAGGGAGTGTTCGGTGTCTGCCGGCAGTATCAAATGAAAGAAATGCTCTCTTGAGGGACCACCGATTTCGGCAACTCTTGCGACCATACCGTCTATGCCGCCTACCTTAATGAGGCCGAGAATGATGATAATGATGCTTCCGAGGACGAGGATGAAGTATTGAATTGTATCGGTGAACACAACGGCTTTCAATCCGCCGGCAAAGGTATAGAAGCCGATGACAAAGGCCGTTGCAAGAATTGAAACATATACGGGCCATCCAACGAGCACCTTCAGTGTCTGTGCTGAGGCCCACAGGAATATTCCGAGGTTGGCTACCATAAAAAGTCCCCAGAGGATGGCCACGAGAGTTCTGACGCCATCGTTGTAGCGTCGGCCAAGATACTCGGGTACTGTGTAGACTCCGGATTTCCAGTAGAAGGGGATGAAGACGAATGCGGCGATTATCATCGCGGGGATGCAGCCAATCCAGTCATAGTTGGCGACGGCCAGGCCGGCTGTATAAGCCATGCCGGCAACACCGACCAGCTCGAGGGCGCCGATATCGGAGACGACCATCGATATGCCGACCATCCACCACTTGAGTTTGCGCCCGCCAAGGAAGTAATCCTTGTCGGTACGCTGCTTTTTCCCCAGCAGAAAACCGGCGATGAGCAGTCCGACCAGGTAGAGGAGAATGATAGCAATATCAATAGCCGCCAAGCGCTGCATTGCCCGATTGTACCGCTAATACTCGTTGTTTCAAGGGTCCTTTGGATATCGCTGCTTTGCCGGACCCGGGGATTTATCCTTCCTGTTGGTGAGGCACCTGGACGAAATGATGGGGTTGCCAGCAGGTGAATGTTTGTGATTGGCAGAGATATCGCATATTCTATTGGCATTAAGGACAGAGCAGTGGCAGCAAGGCCGAGAGTTAAGACTGTCGGTGGAAAGGTGGATATGGCTGAGCCAAGTGCAGTGGAAAGGATGTATTATGGAAAGGGATGTATCTCGGCGGGAATTTATTGCGGCGGCGACGACGGCAGCGATGGTGGCTGCGGTAGGCAAAACGGGACAAGCCGCGATGAGTGCTGAAGCAGAGAAAAAAGGAAAGAAGGGAAAAATGAAAATCGGTCTGTACACAATTACGTACATGGGTGTTTGGTACAAAGGCGAGGCGATGGAGCTGAGGGATTTGATGCGGTTTACCAAGAAGGAGGGCTGGGAGGGTGTGGAATTCGACACAAAGCGTCCGCACGCTTCGCCGATGGACCTGTCGGCAGAGGACAGGAAGGAGCTGCGGGCTTTAGCGGGCGAGCTTGGGTTGCCTATCAGCGCGGTATCGCCGAATTGCGACCTTTCGAGCCACATACCGGAACATCGAGAGGCGGTGATTTGCTACGTGCGGGAGTGTATAAAGCTGACGCGGGATTTAGGTTCGCCGATATGCAAGGTATTTGCGGCCTGGCCTGGCGTGATTGTGCGGGATGGGCTGGGGGACTACCGCCATACGCGCGAGATTCCGAATCCATATCCGCAGTGGGAGGCGGAGCGATGGGACAATGTCCGGGCGTCGTTGATAGAGCTGAGTAAGTTCGCCGAAGAACAGGGAGTTATCCTGGCGCTTCAGAATCACGCACCCGTCACGAACGACTATAAAGACGTGCTGACCTTTATAAAGGAAGTTGGTTCGCCTGCTTTGAAGGCGTGCATCGACCACGGGACCGAAGAGGCGGTTACCGAAGCTGGGCCTCTGCTCGTGCACTCACATTACAATGGGGAATTTCGCCGGGATTCTGACGGTCGGCTGCAGAGCACACACAAAGTTGGGTATGAGTCTTACGTCAACGCACTGGTGCGGGCGGGGTTCGACGGTTTTATGAACTGGGAGTTTTGTCACCCGGTGATGCAGTTTGGTGCGCGTGCGGGTATCGAGTATGTTCATGAGCAGACCCGCCTGGCACTGGAATATATGAAGCGACTGCGAACTGAAGCGGAGGCAAGTGCATAGCAGGGGAGCGGGCAACAGGGCGTAGGGAGACTGGGCGGCCGACGAGAGCCGGACTTGGTGATTAGCGATAACAGTATGCGGGTGAGAGGACGAGAGCGAGTCCGAGCAGAACGGCAGAGGCCAGGGAAGGGAGTGCTCGGTGGTTGCCGGCAGGTCCGGTGCGGCTTCGGCTGCTCCTGCTGCCGTTCGTCAAAGAAGACGCCGGGCTTACATATATCGCAGCTGAGTCAGTCGCTACGTCGGCACGCTTAGGCATCACCTCATTTTGCGGATGCGGACCTCGATGTCCTGAGAATCTTTAAGAAGGGCGAGGAGCTCGTTGGGGTCGGTTTGGCCGTAGTGATAGGGGTAGAGAATCTTCGGCTTGAAGGCCCTGGCTGCGTCGGCGACCATCTCAGGCGTCATCGTGTAAGGCACATTCATCGGGAGAAAGGCGACGTCGATTTTCTTTAGCTGTTTCATTTCGGGGATGTTCTCGGTGTCGCCTGCTATGTAAATTCTTTTATCGGCGAATGTCACCACGTAGCCGTTGCCGACGCCTTCGGGATGGAAGGGCTGGCCGTTGTCTCGTTTGTGAACGATATTGTAGGCGGGGACGGCCTTTATCTTTAGCTGCTGAACGGTTCGCTCGTCGCCGTTTTTCATTACGATGCCGCCGCTGACCTTTTCGGTGCATGCCTCGGTGAGGACGATGTCGGTCTGGTCTTTTCGGATTAGCTTCAGGGCTTCGGGGTCGAGGTGGTCGCCGTGTTCGTGCGTGATGAGCACGAGGTCGGCCTCGGGCATTTTGGAGTAGTCGGCTTCC
Organism: uncultured Pirellulales bacterium; assembly: GCA_964514115.1. GTDB lineage: Bacteria > Planctomycetota > Phycisphaerae > Sedimentisphaerales > Anaerobacaceae > CAZEPI01. Next base: position 17,807 of record CAZEPI010000019.1, read on the forward strand.
CGGCTGACAGGGTCGACGTGGATGACCTTTTGCTGGTAGTCGAACATGAGGGTGCCGTGGCCGATGAAGGTGATTTTGAGGTTGCCGGCGTTTGTTTCGATGAGGTCCTGTTCGAATTTCTTTTCAGCGGTTTGGTCTGTGTCTTTGAGGGATTGCTGTTCATTTTGGGCTGACCGGCAGGGCAGGACAGCGACGGCGGCGATAATCAGTACGGCGGCTGCAATGCGGAATAGGTTTTTAGTCTTCATAATCTGCTCCTTTCGCGGATGACCGAATATGTTTGTGACAATTGTACCTCAACGACGATTTAATGGAAAGCCACAAGTGAAGAATTGCGTGACTGGGCGATACAGGACTCGAACCCGTCGCGAACTGCCGTTCGCTCCCCATAGGGGCTGAGGCCCCTCTGGCGTCCCCTTCGACTTCGCTCAGGGTCCTGTCACCCCGACGACGTGGGAAAACCTATATCCGGCACCCTTTTGAGGTTCGAGTCCTGTTCGGATGCGCACGTCGGTAGTTCAGGAGCCATGATGATTCGCAGAGGCGGGTGGTGGGTTAGATGACTGGGCGATACTGGATTCGAACCAGTGACCTCACGGGTGTGATCCGTGCGCTCTAGCCAACTGAGCTAATCGCCCGCAGGTTATATTGAAGCACAATGATTTGTTGGTGTCAAGGGCAAGTCGAGGCAGGTCGCGCGGAATCGCGTGGCGGCTAAAAGAACATTGAGTCGGCGAAGGTATCCTGGAAGTTGTTGGCGTGGGCGATTTCGACGTACTCGATGCTGCGGGCGAGCATGGCTGCGAGGTCTCGAGCGGTGGTGCTGAGCAGGAGCATTTCAGCGCCGGAGCAGGCGGCGTTGCCGACGGAATGGACCCGTTCGAGGGGCAGGTCGGGCAGGAGTCCTATTCGTTTTGCGGACCGGGGGCGGATGTAGTTTCCGAAGGCACCGGCAAGGAAGACCTGCTGAATGTCGGCGTCGGTGATGCCGATTTTTTTCTCGAGCAGTTTGATTCCGGTGCGGATGGCGGCTTTTGCGAGCTGGACCTGACGGATGTCTCGCTGGTTGAGAAAGACGGGCTGGCCGGGGTCGCTCGCTGCGAGGATGAAAGCGGGCTGTTGGTCGCGGACGGTGATGCGTTCGAGGATTGCGGGAGGCAGTTTATCTTTGAGGGTGTCTTTTTCTGCGAATCTGCCTGAGGGGTCGATGACGGCCAGGTCGAGCATGAGCGCGACGGCGTCGATGAGGCCTGAGCCGCAGATGCTGCGCGGGGCGGTGCCGCTGATTACGTCGATATCGATGTCACCGTCGGTGGCGACGACGGCTTCGATTGCACCATCGACGGCCCTTGAACCGCAGGTTATGCGAGCACCTTCGAGAGCGGGTCCTGCGGCACAACTTGCGGCGTAGAGTGCGTCGGGGGCGGCAAGGATGATTTCGCCGTTGGTGCCGATGTCGATGACCAAAGTGATTGCGTCAAGGCGGTCGAGGTCGGTTGCGAGTGCGACGGCGGTGGTGTCGGCTCCAACGAAGCCGGCGATGTTCGGAGCGGTGTGGACGTTGCCGTCAGGATTGATGTTCAGGCGGATATCTTTGGGTGAGAGGTCCTTTGCTTTTAGGCGGTAGGGTCTGTAGGGTGCCTGGCCTAATTGCGCGACGGGCAGATTGAGGAAGATGTGATTCATGGTTGTGTTGCCGACGACGGCGGCTTCGTGGATGTCGATGTGTTTGGCTGAGGCGCTGCGGCAGAGCTTGTCGATGAGCGAGTTAAGGCAGTCGATGATTGCGTTGTGAAGCTCGGCGCGTTTGTCATCGGTTTCGGCATAAGCGATTCTGCTGACGACATCGTCGCCGAAGCGGGTTTGGGGATTGAGTGCGGTTTCGGTGGCGATGGTTTGGGCGGTGGTCAGGTCGAGCAGTTTCACAACGACGGTTGTGGTTCCGATATCGACGGCCAGGCCGAGCAGTGCTGTCTCGACACCTTTTTTTCGGTAGCTTTTGTAAACGTCGGGTTCGATTACGGCTGCTGTCGGTGCGCCTTCGGCGAGGATTCTGTGCCGATAGAAGCGGGAGGTGTCGGGTACGGTGACGGTGAGGTCGGACTGGATGTGGTGCTGGCAGGCGAGGACTTTCTCGCCGGCGGGTTCGATAAGGCAGGCGCATTTTCCGCAGGTGCCTTTGCCGCCGCAGGGGGTGTCGATGATAATACCGGCCAGGCCCGCGGCTTCGAGAAGCGTAGCACCGGCGTGAATAGAGATTTGTTTGTTATCCGGTTTGAATGTAACGGTAAAGTGTTTCATTTAGTGCATTGCATACATCCGGGATATCGAACCGGGCTTTGCAGTGTGAGTAGTAATTAGCGGAGATTAGCCGTTTTAGCCGCTCTTTTTGTGTCGGACTTTCCACTTGGCACGGCGTTTTTTGCTGCCGACCTTTCGTCTTCTTCTGGATTTGGCCATTCAATTCTCCGGTAAATGTTTTCGGCGGATTCGAGGATAACTTTCCGGCATTACGAATATGTGCTATTATAGAAAGCCGAAAGGATATTGCAAACAAATTGCGTTTGTTTTTTGCGTTGAGGTGAATTGCGATGTTGCAGTGTACCGAATGTGAACTTTGCGAGGTTGGGCCTGACGGTCGGCGGGTGTTCAAGTGCGACCCGTTCTCGAATATCAAGGAGCCGGAGTGTTTAGCGAAGTGGCAGTTGATTCGGCTTGATATGCTTTTGGCCAGCTATCAGGGGATGCTGCGTGGGCAGAAGAAGTTCGAGCCGCTGCAGAACAAGATTTTCAAGTATATGCAGCGGGAGATGGAGGACATCGACGAGGCGGAGAAGTGGAAACTCGAGGATGAGGAGGAGCAAGAGCCCCCGGCCGACGAAGGGGACTTGGGGATTTTGTAGTCGTTCGTGGATTCGGCCGACTCTGCTCTCCGGAGGACGCCTATCGGCGGGGACAGGCGTCGCTCGTATTGGGATAGATTGCTTCTGTCCGACGAGTCGGGCCTCGCAATGACGTTTACGAGTGGGCACTATGTTTGCGGATAGACCCAGGGTTTGCGGTATGGGCGCTGCAATAGTTTGTTTGCTTCGGGGTCGTTGGGGATTATTCCTTTATCGCCATCCCATTTGATGGTTCGGTCAAGCTTTAGTGCGAGCATTCCGAGCAGACTCATATTTGTTGAGCGGTAACCGATTTCGATGTCGCAGACGGGTTTGGAGCGGGTCTTGATGCAGGCGAGGAAATCGGCCCACAGCTCGGGGATGTTGTGGGCGTCGCGTGTGTGCATTTTGGGTTCGACGACAATCGGCTCGGGCTGCTCGCGGTGGCGCCATTGGGGTGCGGGGTAGAAGACGAAGCCGTCGTACCAGCCGACAAAGGCGGTGCCTTTGCTGCCGTAGAAGCAGGCGCCGACTTCGTACTTTTCGGTCGGGTTGCCGGCGTATAGGCGGTGCTCCCAGGTGCATCTGAAGGATTCGAACTCATAGACGACGATTTGAGTGTCGGGTGCGTCACTGTTACCTTCGTTGACGAGTTTGCCGCCGGTGGAGTAAATGGTTTTGGGCCATTTTTCTTCGGTCCACCAGAGGACCTGGTCGAGCCAGTGGATACCCCAGTCGCCGAGTTGGCCGTTGGCGTAGTCGAGGAACTGCCTGAAGCCGCGAGGGTGTATTCGCCTGTTGTAGGGGCGAAGCGGTGCTGGGCCGCACCAGAAGTCCCAATCGAGTCCTTCGGGCGGGTCGGAGTCGGGGGAGCTCCAGCCCCGGCCGTGGTGATAGTGGGCGAAGGTTCTGACGTTTCCGATTTTGCCGGCCTTTCCTTCTTTGAGGAATTTGTTTGCTTCGATGTAGTGATGCGAGACGCGGCGGTGGGTGCCGACCTGGACGACGCGTTCATTGTCACGAGCGGCTTTGACAATGGCTTTTCCCTCGTTGATGGTGTGGCAGATTGGTTTTTCGTGGTAGATATCTGCGCCGGCATTGCAGGCGGCGATGGTTATAAGAGCGTGCCAGTGGTCGGGTGTTGCGTTGATGACGATTTCGGGTTTTTCTTTTTCGAGCAGCTCGCGGTAGTCCTTGTATCTCTTTGGAGTGTCGCCTGTCAGCTTTTCGATTTCGTCGGCGGCCTTGTCGAGGACGTTCTTGTCAACGTCGCAGAGTGCGACGATTTTACACTGGCCGGAGGCGATTGCCTCGCGTGCGATATTCATACCCCACCAGCCGGAGCCGATAAGGGCGGTGGTATATTTTTTCGTTCTGTCTTCGGCGATGACATAAGGCGCAGCGAAGGCCATACCCGTGGCTGCGGTTGCTTTTAGGAAAGTGCGACGGTCGAGTGACATTTGTTTGTCTCCATAATTGTGAGTTGCGTTTTGGCCAGTGTTCGTTGTATTATAACGTGGTTGACCGAAATTACAAGGGCAGTGGATGTTTGGATGACAGGGCGGTCTGGGATTCATAAGGAGGTATTGAGATGGAGATAAAGGCGAAGAAGGTAACGGCAGAAGGTTTCAAGAAATACGGGCAGGTGGTTGAGTTGCAGCCGGGGGCAGAGGCGGCGGTTTCGGAGAAGGATTTTGAGTATTGGAAACAGCAGGCGGTTTTTCGGACAGAAGGGTCGTGTGAGATAGGGGTGCTGAAGGTGAAGAAGCACGATATGGCGTTCGGTCAGATGGAGCAACATACGGAGACGCCGGAGGTTCTGATAGGGGTGGACGGGGGATTCGTGGTTCCGGTTGGGTCGGTATCTGAGGATGTGCCTGCGGTCGGTGATATTGAGGCGTTTGAGGTTGGGCAGGGGCAGGCGATTGTGATGGACAAGTCGTGCTGGCACTGGGTACCAAATCCGGTTGACAAAGATGAAGTGACAGTTCTGGTGCTGTTCAGGAACAACACATCGGCGAATGATTTGGTAATCAAGGACCTGAGTGAGCAGTGCGAGGTGGTTGAGTAGAATGGAGGTGATAGACTTGTCGCGGGGGAGCGGCCGCGGTTGCCTTTAAGAAAGTGCGACGGCTAAGCGGCATCTGTTTGTCTCCATAATTGCAGTTTGCGTTTTAGTCTGTGTGCGTTGTGTCATAACGCGGTCGATAGGAAGTACAAGGCATGGTGGGACGTTTGTCTGGCGCAAGATTGCGCGTGGTGGTATGGCTTAGGCGACTACTTTTTCGTAGGCCAACCGGGGCTGTAGAGGTAGGTAGACGGTGAACGTGGTGGCTTTGTCGAGCTGGCTTTCGACCTCGATTCTGCCGTTGTGCCTTATGACGATTTCTTTTACGATTGCCAGTCCGAGGCCGGTGCCCTGGATTTGCTTTCCCGGTCGATGGACGCGATAGAACCGGCCGAATATCTTGTGCAGGTCTTCCTTTGGTATGCCCATACCTGTGTCACTGACCCTGATAATCAGGTTGTTGTCTTCGCTGCTGACGTGCAGCGTTACGCTGCCGCTTTCGGGTGTGAATTTGATTGCGTTGTTGACGAGGTTTGAGAGTATCGACTGAATTTTGTTCTCGTCGCCGAGCATCTCAGGCAGTTTGTCGGGGACGTGCATTTCCAGGTTCACATTTTTCTTGTCGGCCAGTGTTCGCATTTCCGGCATAATGGCGTTGACCACGGAGGTGACATTTACGGGCTGGCGGACAATTTCCAAAGTTCCGGATTCGACTCGCGATATCTCGAGTATGCCGTTGATGAGCCGGGTCAGTCGGTCCGCTTCCTCGTCGATAATCTGCAGAAACTCCAATTGTGTTTCCTCGGGCATATTTCGGTCGTGCAGGATTGTTTCGGTGTAGGCCTTAATTGAGGTCAACGGTGTTCGCAGCTCGTGTGAGACCGACGAGATGAAATCCGATTTCATACGGTCGATTTCACGTTTCTGTGATACGTCTCTGAGGACCATGACGATGCCGGTGATTGTGCCGTCATTTTTTCTAATAGGTGCGGCAGTTGCGGAGACTGGATGCTGAGTTGCAAACCTTGATACGAGGGCGTCGTGGTCGCCTCCGGATTCGATGTTGCGTGACTCTATGACTTTGTCGATAGGGCTTTCGACTGGCTGGTGTGTCTGCTCGTTGACTATCCGTACGAATTCATCGACGTCTTTGTTTTGGACCTGTTCGAATTGCCAGCCCGTGAGCTTCTCGGCAGCTCTGTTGAAAAGGATGATTTTGTTGTCGGCGTCAACGGCTATGACCGCATCGCCCATACTGGAGAGTGTCACAGCCAGGAGCTCCTTTTCCTCTGCGAGCTGCTCGGTCCGCTGTTTGACCAGTTCGACGAGGTTCTCGTGGTATTGCTTTAATTCGTCTTCAGCTTTCTTGTGTCGTATGGCGTTCTTGATGACTTCCGGGAGCACCTTTAGATAGTTTCGGGCGGGGTCTTTTATGAGGTAATCGGAAGCGCCGGATTTCATTGCTTTGACGGCGAGCTCTTCGCTGCCTGTGCCGGTTGCGAAGACTGCCGGTGTATCGACTATGGAGCTGAGGATATCGAATGCGGTACCGTCGCCGAGGAGGTAGTCCACGAAGACGACATCGAACTTCCGGCTGGCGAGTATCTGTCTGGCTTCGCCGACCGAGCCGGCGATTGTGTAATCGTAGGCCAGATTCTGCTCCTTGACCATTCGCTTGAAGGCCATCTGGTCAAGGCGGTCGTCTTCGACCATAAGGATTTTATATTTTTCGCTCTCCATCTGATTACCTGTCTGTTTTATGAACCGTTGGTCGGCAGCTCGCTGAGGGTCCAGTACAAGTCCAGGGTTCTTATGGCGTCGATGAATTTTTTGTAGTCTGTCGGCTTGACGATATAGCCGGCGACGCAAAGCTGGAAGCTGTCGATTTTGTCCTGTTCACTTTTTGACGTTGTAAGGACGATGACCGGCAGCTTTCTGAGCTCTTCGTCCTCTTTTGCTATTTTCAAAAAATCAATGCCGTTCATTTTCGGCATATTGAGGTCGAGGAGAATAACGCACGGTATCTTGTTGTCGGTATTTCGGAGATGCCCGAGCGCCTCTTCGCCGTTGGTCTCGTGGACAAGCTCATTTGCGACCTTGAGGTCCTTGAGAGCTCGTTTGACCGTCATTGCATCGACGTCGTCGTCTTCAACCAGCAATATTGGCTTCAAGTTTTTCATTTGGGTGCTCCTTTTCGCTGTTCGGCAGCTCGCTCAGCGTCCAGTAGAGGTTGATGATTCTGACGGCTTCGACGAACTTCTTGTAGTCGACGGGTTTGACTATGTAACCGGCGACACTGAGCTCAAAGGTCTCAATTTTGTCCTGGTCGTCCTTTGAGGTGGTAAGCACCACAGCAGGAATGCACCTCATCTGGTCATCGGCGCGTGCGATTTTGAGGAACTCGATGCCGTTCATTTTCGGCATATTGAGGTCGAGGAGCATAACGCACGGTTTTGGGTTGTTGGCGTCTCTGAGGTATGTCAGCGCTTCCTCGCCGTTGGCCGCGCGGACGAGTCCATTGGTGACCTTGAGGTCCTTGAGGGCCCGCTTTACGGTCATGGCGTCGACATTGTCGTCTTCAATCAGCAATATTGGCTTTGTGTTTCGCATTTGCCGCCTCCAAACTGTTCTGTGGGAATTCACTTGTTCTCCAGTACAACACAACGGTACTGATGATTTCTACGAATTTTGCATAATCCACTGGCTTGACCATATAACCGGCAGCGCCGAGCTCGAAACTGTGTATGACGTCGCGTTTTTCCTTTGAGGTTGTCAGGACAATAACCGGAATGGTTTTGAGCTGATAATCACTCTTGATGGTTTTTAGAAACTCCAGACCGTTCATCTTGGGCATATTCAGGTCCAGCAGTATAAGGAACGGTTTTTCGACGCTCTCATCTGCGAGGTATTCGAGGGCCTCTTCGCCGTTGAGCGAGTGGACCAGCGCGTTAGCGACGTGCAGGTCCTTAAGAACTCGCCTGACAGTCATTGCGTCCACATTGTCGTCTTCAACAAGCAGAATGGGCTTTAACTGGTGCATCTTTGGATTCCTCTTTATTTTTATTTTTTGGAAGTGTAAAGAAGAAGGTGCTTCCCTGGCCGGGTTCTGATTCCACCCAGATTCGGCCGCTATATAACTCGACGATTTTTCTCGCTTCGGTCAGGCCTATTCCGGTGGCTTGGTATTCATCTGTATCGGAAAGTGTCTGGAAGATTTTGAAGATTCTCTCGTGGTGTTGCGGCTCGATGCCGGGTCCGTTGTCGGCTATGTTGAACTTCCACAAGCCGTTGTCTTCGGCGCAGTCGATGCTGATTCTGCCTTGTGGCTTATCAGTGAACTCAACGGCGTTGGTTATCAGATTTTTCAGCAGTTGTTTTATGTGCTGCCTCTGCGCCACCAACATCGGTAGATTGGTTTGTATTTCTATTGCGAATTCTTCAGGGATGTCACATTCGCGGATTAGTTCGCTAAGCAGCAGATTTATATCGACAGGCTCGTCGTATTGCTGTGTTCGTTTAATCCTCGAGTAGCGGAGCATTGCATTGATGAGCTCATCTATCCTCTTAACTCTCGTAACGAGCAGTCTGACTTTGTCACGGCCTTTGTCATCGAATTTGTCGGCATAGTCTGTTGCTATCCAGTCGGCAAGGGTTCCGATACCTCGCAATGGCGTTTTCAGGTCGTGGGCGGCGATATGGACGAATTCCTCGAGTTGGTTGTTAGAGCTGCTGAGTTCTTCGATAGTTTTCTCAAGGTCCTTATTGACTTTTTCCAGAGTTTCTTCGGCCTTTTTGCGTGCGGTGATGTCTTTGACGTGTTCAATGATACCGGTGACATTACCTTTTTCGTCTGTAAGGGGGTATGAAGACAGTTCAATCCATCGATTTGGTGTTTCGGCCGACGGGTAAGGGACAATCTCGGTTTGAGGTTTCTTTGTTTTGAGTACGCGCGCAGAGGGGCACCAGGGGCAGGGGGACTGTCTTTGCTGATAGGCGACAAAGCATTTTTTGCCAACGAGCGGCATCTGGTGGCTGTATATTTCTTCTATCCAGCGGTTGACCTTGACGATATTGAGGTCGGTGTCGAGGACGCTTATTCCGTCTCGGATGCCGTCGAAAACATCATCAAGAAACTGGTTACTGTCGCGCAGTTTTTCCTCTGCTTTTCGCTTCTGGGCAATTTCGCGATTTAGCGTATCGACGGTCTTTTTCAAGTCGGTTGTCATTTTTTCGAATGACTCAGCCAGTTGACCGATTTCATCCTTTCCGGCAACCTGGACTTTCGTATCGAGGTTGCCTCTTCCTATCTGTGCTGTGGCATGACTGAGTTTTGCCAGAGGTACACAGATAGAGCGTTTGGTGGCCCAGGCAGCCAGTGCGGCGAGAGTAACGGCCGCGAGAGATACAATGAATATTGCATTACCAAGCCGAGTGATTGGTGCAAATATTTCGTTGGTGTCGAGTTTGGCGATGAGTATCCAGCCGAGTCCGGCGAAATCCCTGTAGCCTCTTGAGTGAGCATGAACGAAGAGTTTCTTCGTCTGGTCGCTATGGGTGCCTATGAAGTAATGTGTGTGCTCAGACGTTTGGTGTCGCCCGAATTTGGGGACCAGCTCATTAGAGGCGTCTTCGAGGAGTTCAAACGGCTCTGTCGAGTATATGACTTGGCCAGAATTGTTTACGAGTTTCAACTGCATTGTTCCGTATTCTGAAGCCGCCTTGGCTTCGGTCATCAGTTTTATTGTGTCTTCGATATTGAAGACGGCCTTTATGGCGCCGAGTAACTCGCCTCCGTCATCGTTGATTGCCACGGCTATGTCGGTGGAATAGACCTTTGCGCTTTCATCGTATGTGACATCGCCAACGTATATCCCATTTTTGACTGCAAGTTGCCACCATTGCTCGTCGGCCTGGTAGTAATCCGAGGTTCTTCCTGTTTGCGCAACGTTTGCCCCGTATTTATTCGTCGCAAATATTTCACCGAGGACGACGTTATTGTTCTTTGCATTGTAAAAGGCCATCAACCTGCGGAGTTCGTCGGCGGGCCTGTTATCGGTCAGTTCCTGAATGATGGTTGTTGTTGATTCCGGGTGTGAGGCCCATTCCCTCTCGTTAATGAATTCCTGCACATTATCGAGCTTGGCAAACCGGGCGTTTGATAGCGCCAGGGCATTGTGTATGTCGGTATCGGTGCTCTGTGCCTGCAGTTCCTCGACATGGTGACAGATGTTAATGTCGATATTGTCCAGAATGTCAGCGGCAAGGGTGGCGGTACTTTGACCTATGGCGTTCTCAAGCGCCTGCTGGGCTATGAACATAGAGCAGTAGCCCACGGCTCCTATCAACAGAGCCATGCCCAAAAATCCCAGAGTTAGCTTATGTCCTATTTTCATTTAATCAGCGTTTTCTCCGCACAACCGTCGTGTTATGACCGTAGCTGCAGGCGATTTTGTCCGGCTTATCCATCTGTCTGCTCTTGATTTGTGTTCTCTTCTGTTTTGACTTGCCCTGTTGCAGTATCTGCGACCGCCACGACTTCATTGTCTTCATCTTCCTCGTCCAGCTCTTGCGACTGCGGTTTGATGCTGATTTTCGGAAGCGTGAAGAAGAATGTTGTTCCCTTTCCGATTTCGGATTCGAGCCAGATTCTTCCGCCGTATAGTTCGACGATTTTCTTTATTACAGTCAGGCCGATACCGGTACTCTCGAATTCATCGCGCGCTGAGAGCGTCTGGAATATCTTGAAGATTCTTTCAAAGTGCTTTTGCTCTATGCCGGGTCCGTTGTCTGCGACGCTGAACTTCCAGAAGTTGTCTTGCTCGGTACAGCCGATTTTCACGGCACCTTCGGGCTTGTCCATATACTTGATGGCATTGCTGAGCAGGTTCTGGAAGACCTGTGTAATTCTTGTCTCTTCACACCAGATTGTGGGCAGCTCGGATTCGATGGTTACAGAGATATTATCCGGCGGCGCGACCATGTCGATGATTTCCGGGACGAGTGTGCCCAGATTGACCTCAACGAGCTTCTCTTTTACCCTGCCCACTCTGGAGTACTGCAGTATGCCTTCGATGAGGTTGTGCATCCTGTCAACTCTTTGGCCGAGCAGCCGCAGTTGTTCTTGTCCGTCCTGGTCCAGCTTGTCTGCATAGTCGGTGGAGATCCATTCCGCGAGTGTCTTGATGGCGCGCAGCGGTGCTTTAAGGTCGTGGGAGGCGATATAGGCGAAGTCTTTGAGTTCCTGGTTTACGCTTTCAAGCTCATGGAGGAGCTCTTCTTGTTTGCGTTCGGCCTTTTCACGTTCGGCAATCTCGCCTGTCAGACTTTCGTTTGCTGTGGTTAGTTCGGTCGTCCGCTCCTGGACACGGGCCTCGAGGTTCTCCTTGGCTTCGACCAGAGCTGAGTCTCGCTGCTGGATTTGCTCAAGCATTTCGTTGAATGCTTCAATGAGCAGCCCTACCTCGTCGTTGCTTTGTCTAAGAGCGCGAGCGGAATAGTCACCTTTTTCGGAGACGCTTTTTGCTACCTCGGCGAGACTGAGGATTGGGCGTGAAATAATTGTCTGCAATTTTGCCGATATGAAGTATGCCGCCAGCAAGGCCAGAAGCAGTACAACCAGCGTGTTTTCCGCATTGCGCTTCAGGGCCTCGTACATCGGGCTAAGGTCGGAGCGGAGGCAGACTGTCCCGATTGTTTCCTTGTCGAGAACAACCGGCTCGAACACAGTCAGGTAGTGGTTATTGAAGACATAACCGTCGTGCTTAACTTCGGTGGGCAGGTCTGATTGGTCCACGTTGGCCCTGAAGCAGGTTGCGAAGATTTCGTCGGACTTGGTGTAGATGACTCCGAAAACGAGTGAGGGTTCGGCCCTGAGTGCCTTTAATGTTTCCTCGGCGTCCTTTGCATCTTCGAATGCCAGCGCTGCCTTGCAGTTGTCGGCGGTCATCTTTGCCTGTACGGAGATGTCCTGGAGCATGTCTTTTCGCAGGTCCGTCCACTGCCAGGCGACAAATGCACTTCCCACCAGCAACAGCGAAAGGACGCAGGTCAGCATCACAATCGCTATCAGCTTATGTTTAATAGCCATGTTGCGGATGAAGTGCATAATCAGTTGTTGTCCTTTCGTTCTGCTTTGTCTTCACTCGTTTCCTGGTCGGGTGGTTCTTCCTTGACCACCCTTTTTGCAAGACGGAGAAGCTGAGACCTTATCTGCAGTCCGGATTTTTCGGCGGCGGTTAGATTTACTTCGAAGGTGATTTTGTTGTTCTCGACAACGAAGTTTATGATTCCGCCTGCTTCGAGGAATTCCGCCGTGTCACTGATGGTCAGCACGCCGCTGTTTTTAACGACCCCGGCGATATCTTTGACGTGTTCCTTCTCAGATTCACATACGAAGAGCATGTGGCATTTCTTGAGCACCGCCAGTTGTTCCTGGACCAGGGAGTTAATGATTGCTTTGAGGTTTTCTTCTTTTGCGGGGTCAACAAAGCGCAAACCTTTCTTTTTCAGCTCTTCAATCAGCTTTTGTCTGGTCGTTTCGTCCTTTGCGTTTTTGAGCTCTTCGATGCTCTCGAGCGGCTTAAGGACTACATTGCCGTTTTCATCTTTAACGACGACGTAACTTTTTCTGAGGGATTCGATTTTTTCGTGGAGCTTGGCCTTGTCTTCCTCAACGCTTTCTTTTAGCTTCTTGAAGCTGTCGAAGTGTTTTATGACGACGTCTTTGTCTGCGACCTTTTTGTCCTTGAATATATCGAGCGCCGGCCCAAAGGGGTCATCTCCTATTATGCCTATGCAGGGCTGGTTGTTGCTGAAGGTTTGTTTTGTTTCCGGCCACTCGGTGAACTTGAGGAAGTTGAACATAAAGGCGGCCTTGATTTGGTACTCCCTGTATTGGGCGGATTGCTCCTTTGCGTAGGCCTGGGGTGCTGCACACGCTGCGAGGGCTACAAGGATGATGGCGGACAGATACCAAATACGGCTGCGTCGCGGGTGCCAAAGCCGGGATTGAGTATTATCCGTATCAGTGTATCGTGTCTTTTTCATTAGTCTGCCTGTGGCTCCGATATCCTTTAGAATTTGTACTTAAGCGATACCCCCAGGGCCGGTGCAGAAGTCCTGGAGTCTGCGGGGTAGAGGTTGTCCCACACCATAAATCGCCTGTTGAGGTCTATATCAAAGATGCCAAGCAGGTTGTAACCATCGACGCGGACTGAGAGATTCTCCGAGGGTTTGTACTCGAGGCCGAGGTTGAGGAACGCGGTAGGCCCGAATGTATCGTCGTGTTCGGCGTCATAGCACCAGTTGCCCCAGCCGGGCCATTTTGTGTTCTTGACCCAGTTGGCGTATTCTTCCTGGCCGGGGAAGCCCCAGTATATTCGCAGTGAGCTGTCAAACGTGAGTTTATCGGTAAGTTTCTGGCGGAGGTTAAACTTTGTGCTGTGGTTGCTCCAGGCGGCGAGGTCATTGCCATAACCTTTGTCGCGTTCGGAGACGCTGGGCGGAAAGCTGCTGGCGCCGGTGTCGTCAAAGTCGTACTGTTTTGTGAGGGCGTGCGAAACGCTGAACCGTGTTTTGTCGGTCTTGTACATAATCTCGGCTTCAAAGCCCCAGGTGATGAGGTTTCCGACCTGAGCGACACCGGAGGCGGCGCCGACGACGTCGAGGTCGTTGCGGAACAGCGAGCCGGCCAGCCACCAGTGGTCTGAGTGCTGCCGCTCATACCGCAATTCCCAGACGAAAATTCTTTCCGGACTGGACCTTTCTCCGTTGTCTCTCCATTCCTTGTACATCTCGGCGGCCTGCGGTGCGCGAACGGAGCGTGTGTAACTGGCCTTGACTGTGTCCTTTTCGTTTGGCGTATAGATAAGGACGGCTCTCGGGGACCACATTCGGGGGGTGAAGTCGTGCCAGTCGAATCTTGAGCCGAGGAAGGTAGTGAACTGGTCTGAGATGTTCCACTGGTACTCGCCGAGGATGGAGTAGAGGTCTGTATTCCATCGCGGCGTATTGGGACCAAAGGTATCGGTGTGCGGGTCGCCGCCTGCGGGATGGCCCGGGCTTGGGAAGCCGAACTCTTCGTGAGATATTTCACCACCGAAGGCGAACGAGTGCGCCTCAGCCGGGTTCCATTTTGCCATCACACGGCCGTAGTACTCGTCTTCGCGATGAGCATCTTGTGTTCCGCCGTCGCCGGTGAGTCGTTCGAAGTCGAACATATCGTAACTCAATGCATATTCCAAGCCGAGGGTCTCGGTAATCTCTTGCTTGTATGAACCATAGACGGTCACTTGCTGGTAGCCGCTTGACCACGAATCCAGGCCGTAGCTCCACATTGAACTGAAAAGGTCAGGGGCATAGTAGCCGCCGCCGCGGGTGTAACGAGCCCAGATGTCAAAGTTGCCGGCTGTGTATTCCGTAAAGAGTTTTGTCTTTGGGGTATTTCTGAATGATTGATTGTCCCTTGCTGTCGGGATATTCACAACGTCGCCGCCATTGTGGCTGTTATGGTAGGGCTGGTCAATCGCGTTGCTGCCGCCCCATATAAACGGCGCGTCGGAGCTGTCGGCGCCGAGATACTTGCTCATCCCGGTATAGATGTACAGGCCGCTATTGTCGGTGAACTTCTCGGCGAATTTGTATTCGCCGGAGTAGAATTCTTCGACGGCACCGAGCCGGCCGGTTACTTCGGAGCCCTGGAAGTTGAGCGCATTTTCGGTGATGATGTTTATCACCATCGAGATTGCACCAGGTCCGTACAGAGCGGAACCCGGGCCGCGGATTACGTCGATATGATGGATGTCCCTCAGCATGGGCAGGTCACGTTCGCTGAGTGCGCCGTAGTGAGTGTGCTCATTCATAACCCGGCCGTTGACGAGCAGCAGATACTTGTGGTCACGGTCGGAGATGATGCCGCGAAGGCCGGCGTGGTTGTATTCCCAGGGATGACGTATCCACTGGAAGTTGGGGACATAAATGTCCAGAAGCTCGTCCAGACTGCGAGCACCGGAGGACCATATGTCGTCCTGTGTTATGGTTGTGACCGTTGCGGGAGTGAGTCGCTTAGTTGTTTTTGTCAGGGAGGCGGTGGATTCAATCTCCACTTCCATAAGCTCTTCGAGTGACATCTCCAGCAGTTCTTCCTGCTGGTAGTTCTGCTCGGCCTGTTGTGCGAATGTGCCTGTAGAGCAGGCGGTGATGAGTGCGAATACCAAGGCGAGCCCGAGTGTTTTGTTAGTTTTGGTTGCCAACATGGTCATTGCCCTTTAGATATATTTCCCCAATTTAATCCTGTGTTTGGACTTCTTCATACTTTTCGAGTTTTTCCCTTATTGTTTTGCCCAATTGCATCGGGTTGAATGGTTTTGTTATGTAGTCGTCGATTCCCATATCGAACGCCTGTGAGACGTCCTGGAGCATTCCTTTTGCGGTGAGCATAAAGACCGGGATGTGTTTTGTTTTTTCTCCGGCTTTCAATTCGGTCAGGACTTCGAGGCCGTCCATTTCCGGCATAAGCCAGTCGAGCAGGATGACATCGGGCTGTATTTGGCGTGCGAGCTTTAGTCCGGTTGCGCCGTCCTCGGCCAAGTGGACCTTAAATCCGTCCAGCTTGAGGTTGTAGTCGAGGACCCTTCTTATGTGTTGCTCATCCTCAACAATGAGAACTGTAAGCTGTTCGCTCATAACTTCACGCTTCGATGGTTAATGCTCTTTCGCACAAAACAGCCGTCAGGCCGATACCCCCCGGTAAAATCAAAGCCCACGTTGTATTTTGCGTCTGTGCTATCCAGTCAACTGCTTAATCTGGTTCAGTTTGCGACAGGGACACATCGGCAGATTAAATGGGCGGTTTCAGAAAAAACTTGCTTTTGGGAGACGGAAATTGCAAGTCATCTCCGGCGGGCCGTTAAGGTTGTAACGTCCCATATAATAGCGGTCTGCGGGAGAATGAGGGGGCAAGGTGGTTTGCCGGGGCGTGGCGTGGCGGAGTTAGTCTTCCGACGCCCTATAAAATGGCGGCCCTGACCGAATGGGCACACGGGCTTAAGGAGGGCGAATGGTTGGGCCGATTTTAGGCAGGTCGGTCAGACGACGGTGTGGGTGCGTGTTTTGGTTTATCGGATGTTGTTTGCCTGTGAGTCGCGGCGCATATTCAGCACGCAACGGGGCCGATAATTGACGAGTGGGCGTGTATACTTTCGGGCTGCGTCGCAGCTTGTGTCAGCGGTCTTTGATCCCTTGACGTGTGTGGGAAGCGGTTGCTATATTGTTGTCGTGCGTGAGATGTTGCGCCCGTAGCTCAGTTGGACAGAGCAACGGATTTCTAATCCGTAGGTCGCAGGTTCGAGTCCTGCCGGGCGTGTTAGAAAATGCGTTTTTGTTATCGCTAATGCGGTTATCTTGTCCCTCTGCGTCTGATGTAGTCCGATGTTTTCCGCCCTGACGCGCCAAGCAGGACGCCAAGACACTTCTGCCGTCTGTCCCTGTCTTAGCCGCCCGCTGCGATTGGCTGCTTGGCAACGACAAGTCCGGTAGCCGTTCAACTGCTCTGCTTTCCTGCCCTTTTAGCGCGTGCGTATATCTGCCCATCGTCAATTCGATTGTCGAATGTCTCATTATGCTCTGTGCTGTTTTCGGGTGAACACCGCTTGCAGCCAATAGCGTCCCTGTAGTGTGCCGGAGCGCGTGAAAGTCTGCGTATCGTCCTGATTCATCAACGTAGGGGATACCGGCAGCGTGCAAATCAGCCCTAAGCATATCCGCAAGCAACCAGCGCTTCGGCATATTGAACACACTCACAGTTGGCAGTCTGCCGCTTGTCAAAGCTCGTAGCTCATCTGCCGTGTCTTTACGCAGGGGCAGTGTGTCCTCTCGTCGGTGTTTTGAGTAAGCTGCTTCGACAGTCACAGAGCAATTGTCAAAGTCGAACGCTGACACCTTCAGGGTTCGTAATTCGTTAGCTCGAAGCCCCGTCTCGACGGCAAGTCGGTAGAGCATTGCACGTTCCGGACCTGTCATCCCAAAATGCTCCGGCTCTGCCGTCGCTACCTCTAAAAGCCGTCTGATTTCGTCAGCCGATAAGGCTCGCCGGTCGTGGCGTCTATCGGTCTTTGTGTTAAGCTTTCTCAGGTGCTGTACAGACGATTCGGAAACCCGCCTGTCTTGCACAGCCCAAGAGCAAAACTGCTTCAGCGCCTGCAAATAATAGTTCACTGATTGTCTCGATATGCCCGTTCCATTGTTGTGCAGGTCTGCCAAATATCGCTCAGCGCGGCTTGCCGATATGTCAGACCAGTAGATAAACCCACAGCCGTCGAGTACCCGCTTGATTCTGTAGATTGTCTGTCTGACATAAGAAGGGGTGTTACCTTTGGCCTGCAAAGAAGCTTGAAAGTCCGCAAGATGTTCTGCAAGTGGCTTTCCGCCGGATGCTCTCTCTGCGTCGAGCAGACCTATCTTCGCAAACCTCTGGCACATCTTGGCCGGTATCTGTTCAAGCCAGCGGGATAACTCCGCCGTCGGCTGTTCACCTGCAACCCTGCAAGACACAAGCCGCTCTATCTGTCGGCCAAGTGCTTCCGACTGCTGTTTATCCGTAAACGCCGGAAAACGCCTCACCGTTTGCAGGTGGTCTCTCAATTCGACATACCACTTTGCCGCCTGTCTTTTCTTGCCGTCCCTGTCTTTATATGACGTTCTGAAAACTCGCATAATTCACCTTGCCTTTCGCTTCTATCAGGGCGCTTCCCATAGTAGCCTGCTGTTCGGGTCAAATAGAAGTAACGACGATTCTGGATATGTAGTGACTTTTCCATCCGGCGTGGTTATTTGGCTAACGCCAAGCGAGGCTCGGCCCTTTCCGTTGTCGTCGTACAGCTGTAGCGCCGGCCCGTCCTTCGACACACCGAGACGAAAGCGGTCTTTTTCGTTCTCGTCGCACAGGCCAAGCACCGGCCCGTCCTTCGAGACGGCAAGACCGGCGCGGAACTCTCCGTTCTCGTCATACAGGCTCAGCCCCGGCCCTTCCTTCGAGATGGAGAGAATGACGAGGGGCTCTCCGTTCTCGTCATACAGGCGAAGCCCCGGCCCGTCCTTCAAGACGCTGAAACAGGCGCGGCTTTCGCCATTTTCGTCCAAGAGATTGAATCGGTTGGCCTCGATGACTTTCTCCCCGTTGCCCACTTGTGACGTTGCCGCTGCTGCCGCCAGAGCCAAAAGCAGCGTTACACCGGTCAGGAGCAGCCGATTGCAGCGCCTTGCGCGGGCCAGCCCAGTTTCCAGCTTTTTCAGTCGTTCTTCAACAGTCATTTGCAGTCTCCTTTCCTCGTATAATCTCCCCTTTGGTTCATTTTTCCTTTCGTTTTTTCACCTTCGGCTTTAGCTCAAGCCTTAGGTATTTGCACAGCTTGTCTGCAGTTTCGATTCTGCAACTCCCATCATTCCCAATGCGACACAGCACCGCCTCATCTATGCCGATTTCTTTGCTGATTTGGTAGCGGCTCTTACCAGATTTCTTTATTCCGTTCGTAATATTTTCAAGTATCATCTGAGGCCCCTACAGGGCCAGACGAAGAGCTTCCTTTTGTAAAGGTGTCCAACAAAGCCTTCGGCACGATGGGGACTTTGTACGTCGTTCCTCCTGCGTTTTCACAGTTTACCGATAATTCTACATTGAAGGGCTTCACCTTGTCCTTATCAAGAACCATCCGTATCCAGAGCGTTATTTCAGCTTCGTCGTTCCAATATGGTAGATTGCTATTCGAGAGTATCCGCGCATCACCAAATTCGAGAACAGTGAGTTCCGCGCGGGAGTTGTATATGTTCGAATTGAACGTCCTTACCGACCATTTCGTGTCCGTGCCTCGCTTGTGAGGGTGCTGCCTATCTATGGGTAGTCGAAACGTCAACGTCGGCTTGTGCAAAGTGAAACCACTCACATTTGTCATATGAAACTGAACTCTATAGGATTTCACCGGGTCGGGAGACTGCCTATATGCCTCCCTCAAATCCTCCGACATGTCAGCGCGGAAGCTCTCGACTTCGGTCTCGAGGGACAACTTGGTCTCGATACTTGCCTTTCGCGTCTTGGGGTCTGCTGCCGAGAGAGCTACTACCGCTGCCAGAAGGGCAACGAGGATTCCAGAAGCCTGAATAGC
This sequence comes from uncultured Pirellulales bacterium, assembly GCA_964514115.1. GTDB lineage: Bacteria > Planctomycetota > Phycisphaerae > Sedimentisphaerales > Anaerobacaceae > CAZEPI01. Next base: position 36,913 of record CAZEPI010000019.1, read on the forward strand.
CTTTTCTAATCGTGGGTGGTCTCCCAAACGCGTACACGCTACCGTGAATCCCAGAGCCGCAGCCAGTACGAAAAGCACGGCTATTGCAACCATATATCGAACCTTCATTTTCGTCCTCATCTCAAATTCAGTTCCAAGCGTCACGTTCCTTGCACAGGTGTGATAGAATAGCTTGCCGGTGCGTCAAGTATAAATTCTCAAGATCCTGCAAAATTTTTTCGCCGCCTGTCATGTGCCTGTCCGCAATGAATTTTAACATAATCGCTCTCGAGCTGCTTATCCGGATCCGGCTAATTCACAGGACGATTTGGGCAGGAGTCCGGATTTTGGTAGCTTGGCCCGGAACATTTATATATCATACCAGAGAGAATTATACTGACACAGGATAAAACGCAATATGTAGCTTGTCGTTTTCTCTGACATCAGCGGCTGGAGAATTGAAGTTATGAAAAAGAAATTTTTTTCCTGCACACTTGTCGTTCTGCTGGCGTCTCTGTCTTGCCTCAGCTCGACCGAGATTACGCCCGACCCCACTCGCTGGGAGGAAACCATCAGGCAATTCGAGCAATGGGACGCCAAGAACGCATTTCCCAAAGACCCCGTGCTTTTCGTCGGCAGCAGCAGTATCAATATGTGGCAGACCTGCAAATCCTTTCCCGACCTGCCTGTAATAAACCGCGGCTTCGGCGGCTCACAAACATCCGATGCCCTGTATTATACAGGCAGGATTGTCCTGCCCTATAATCCGAAGGTCATCGTTTTCTACGAGGGCGACAATGACATAGCCGAGCGAAAGACCCCGCAGCAGGTGTTCGACGATTACTGCAAATTCGTTGCGCTCGTCCACGAAAAGCTCCCGCGCACCCGAATCATATTCATCACCATAAAGCCGAGCGGAAGCAGATGGAATCTCTGGCCCCGAATGAGCGAGGCCAATAATCTGATTAAGGAGTTTTCCCAAAAAGGCGAACGGCTGTATTTCGCCGATTGTGCGACACCTCTGTTGAAAGACGGTAAGCCGGACGACTCACTGTTCCTCGATGACCATCTCCATTTGAACAGCACCGGCTACGAAAAATGGACGGCCGTGCTTCGCCCCATCATCCTGGACGCCCTTGCCGCCGCCGGCGAAGACTGCGCAAAGACAGCCGACGAATCTTCCAACGCCGGGACCAAATGACGGCAGGGGGGCTAATCCGCCAGACAACATTCCCCCGTAGTCTTACCTAAGCCGGGAACATTCTTGCCTGATGGTGCGCACCCGATGCTACAAATGCCACGGGCTTCGCATCGGACGAGATAGCATCTCGTTGGCCCCCGCATCACCCACGAACTCCTCTTTCGCCGGGTCCCACCGAAGCTTGCGACCTAATGTCATCGCTATATGGTCCTGGTGCGTTACCGTATCCGACCGCACGGCAACATCAATGGGACTGACGGTCTTTTGCCTGCTCTTGACGCAGTCTAAAAAGTTACGCTTGTGGTCGTTGCTGTACCCCAGCCGCACGTCACCCCGACTTTTCAAGTGGCGACATTTGCCCCGCACGGCTTGTCATGAATACCCCCTCCGTGCCCAGAACTCTTTCCTTCTTCTGCGCCGCTCAGCCCAACCATACACCCAGCCCGGACACCGTCTGACATAGACGCCGTATCTCCTGCACCACCGCTGGAGTGTTCTTCGAGGCACTTTCAGAGTCCGTGCTGTTGACCTGACGCCCTTTTCCTGTATGAGCTCGAAAGCGTAGGCTCTTTGGTCGTCCGTGTATTGGCCACCGCAGCCAAGGGCCTCGAACTCGAATCTCTTTTCTTCGTTGAACTGCTCTGCGAGCAATCCTATGTACGCTATCGGTACGTGTGCCATCTGCTCATTCCTTGCTGGTTGCCGTGACGACCAGCGCATTGACTGCCGTTTTGATATGCTTCGGCAGGTCCGGCCAGCGTTCGAAGACTTTTTTCCTTTTCATTAGGTTTATCTTCTGGTGTCATTTCAGAATTACAACGTGGCAGGAGTATTTAAGATTTGTTGCAGTGGAATGTGTCAAAAAGAAAGATATATTTTGGAGGATAGCTAAAATGCGAATGGCCAGAAGCCGCCGCGGTGGGAACTCCTCTTTGCAGCAATTCTGGCTGCGAGTAGCCAACGGATTTAATATCCGTTTGCCGCTCGTCCACGAATTCAGGCTGTTAACGGGGGTTCGCATACACTACTACTATTTGTTGGCAAGTCGGACTAAAGCGGCATGGTGGGTCGTTCCCATTGGTTTTCTGGCAGGGATACTCTCTTGCGG
>CAZEPI010000020.1:0-33334 GCA_964514115.1 uncultured Pirellulales bacterium
TCAATCGCTATCTCGAGAATTTCCTTTATTGTCTCATTGCCAGAGAGTCTCTCAAGCGGGCTTTTAATGCGCTCGCCCCCGGGACCATCGGCCATGGTTTTTAGATACAAGGCTGCCTGATTATCAGCGGCGAAGAGTTTTTTGTTTTTGTTGTGTTCGCTGAGTTCCTTTCTCATTTGCTCAAATATCTCGAGATGTCCGTCCTCCATGGCGGCAAGGTCAAGCAGCACTTGCTTTATGTCTTCGTTTGATGTCTTTTCCGCTGCTTGTCGATAAAATTTTGCGCCGTCGAGCTCCATATTTTTGACTATCTCGAAAATTTTGTCTGTGCCAAAAATAGTATCCATCGTCATTCTCCTTCATTTCTTGTACGCTTACCTGTAACCTTCGCTAACTTACTATTTTTTCTTTTTCGGAAAAGAAAGCTACTCACAAAATTTTACTCCCAATTCTCGCCAAAGGCAACCAGATTTCCTTTTTATCTCCTCTCTTCCCCTTTTGAGTGAGGGATTTTATTCTAATACAACCCTCGCATCCACGCATCTACTCATATACGCTTCACTCTTCCGGCCTTGAGGGAGTATTATATCGTTAAACAGTTAAAAGAAATAGCTTTTTCTAAGGCCCAAGAATGAACGTCTAAAATGAATCTCTGTGGGCTCTGTGTCCTTCTATGAATCCGGGCCTGAATAACAATCTTTGACGGTGGCTGTGAAATCGTGCATAATGCCGGCCTGAGTCGGCCCATACAGCAGAGAAAATAGCACCGAACCAACCGTTTCACCGTTCGGTTAAGGAGAACCAAAAAGTGCGTAAGGAAACCAATCTGCAAATAATCACAATCCTTTTGCTGAGCTTTGGCTGCACCTCCTGCAGTTGGACTCAATCGGCTTATAAGCCCTGCGAGGGCACGCTGATGACGCGATGGGCAAACGACGTCACGGCGACGAACGCGCACACCGAATACCCAAGGCCCCAAATGGTCCGCGACGACTGGCTCAACCTCAACGGCCTGTGGGATTACGCCATCACGGCGAAGGACGCATCGAAGCCGGAGCAGTTCGACGGGCAAATCCTCGTGCCGTTCTGTGTCGAATCGGCCCTTTCGGGTGTGATGAAGAGGGTGGGTGAAGAGAACCGGCTGTGGTACCGACGAACCTTCGAGATTCCGGACGGCTGGGCCGACAGAAAAGTGCTGCTGCACTTCGGCGCGGTTGACTGGGAAGCAACCATATGGGTCAACGGCCAAAGGATCGGAACACACCGGGGCGGCTACGACCCATTCACCTTCGATATCACAGAAGCCCTGACCGAAGACCAGCCGCAGCAAATCACGCTCGCCATCTGGGACCCCACCAACGCCGGCTTCCAGCCGTGCGGCAAACAGATGAACAACAATCACGGCATCTTCTACACACCCGTGACCGGAATCTGGCAGACCGTCTGGCTTGAACCCGTCCGCAAAGCACATATCAAATCGCTGAAGCTGTTGCCGCAATTCGATGAGTCCTCGATAAAAATCGAAGCTCTCGTTCACGGGGCGGGAGCGGCCTACGAGTTGCGCTTCGAAGCGAGCGATGGCTCCAAACCGCTTGCCCATCACTCGGTCGAAGCCATCGGCGGCAGCAGCACCTGGATGGTCCCCTTTGCCGCAGCAGCAGAACTCCATATCCCTCAGGCCAGGGCGTGGACCCCCGATTCACCCTTCCTTTATGACCTGCAAGTGACGCTTCTCGAGAATGGTAACGTCGTGGACCGCGTCAACAGCTACTTCGGCATGCGAAAAATATCCCTCGGCAAAGATGATAAAGGCATCACCCGTCTGTTCCTGAACAACAAGCCCCTCTTCCACTTCGGCCCGCTCGACCAGGGCTGGTGGCCCGACGGCCTTTACACCGCCCCAACCGACGAGGCCCTCAAATACGATATCGAAGTAACAAAAAAGCTCGGCTTCAATATGGCACGAAAGCACGTCAAGGTCGAACCGCAACGCTGGTACTACTGGGCGGACAAACTCGGCCTGCTCGTCTGGCAGGATATGCCAAACGGTGATAAGCACATCCGACAAAACGAGCCCGACTACACGCGCAGTGCCGAATCCGCCGCTCAGTTCGAGAGCGAGCTCAGGAATATCATCGATACCCTTTACAATCACCCCTCTATCGTAATGTGGGTCCCATTCAACGAGGGCTGGGGACAGTACGATACGCAGCGGATTACCAACTGGATAAAACAATGCGACCCAACCCGGCTGGTCAACAGCGCCTCCGGCTGGGCTGACCGCGGTGCAGGTGACGTCCACGACATCCACAGCTACCCCGGTCCCGCCGCACCACCGAACGAAGAAAACAGGGCAGCAGTGCTCGGTGAGTTCGGCGGCCTCGGCCTGCCTCTTAAAGGACATACCTGGCAGGGCGTGCAGGGCTGGGGATACCATACACTTCACTCGAAGGAGCTGCTTTACAAGGCATACAGTAGTCTGCTCAATCGGCTTGGCCCACTAATCGAAAGTGGCCTTGCCGCCGCCGTTTACACCCAGACAACCGACGTCGAAACAGAAGTCAACGGCCTAATGACTTACGACCGTCAAATAACAAAAATGGAGGCCGGGCAGCTCGCCGAACTAAACGGCGGCATTATCTCCAAAGTCAGATAACCGCCGAGGCGTGGCGGTGACTGTGACAGTCGATATTGACGGCGACCGGCAACGATGCAATGTGACAAGGGGCGGTCTCTATACTGACCGCCAACGCCGTTGTATCACCGCCCATGCCCTGTGGCCCAATCCCAAGATCGTTAATCGCCGCAAGCATATCCGCTTCAAGCTGCGCGTAGTACGCATCGGAATTGTACTCGCCAAGCCCACGCAGCAACGCCCGCTTGCCGAGTAGACAGCTAACCTCAAAGTCACCCCCTATCCCCACACCAACAACAAAAGGCGGACACGCGTCGGCTCCCGCCTGCCTGACCACCTCCACAACCCACCCGATTATCTCCTCTCTTTCCGCGGTCGGCCTGAACATCCTGAACCGACTTTTGTTCTCACAGCCCCCGCCCTTAGTCATAACGCTGAGCTTCAGCTTGTCACCGGGCACAAAACAATGATGAATTATGGCAGGTGTGTTCGTCCCGGTATTCGACCGCTCCCTGAGCGGCTCGGCCACAATGCTCTTTCTTAGATACCCCTTCTCGTACCCAGCCGACACACCAGCGTCAATCGCATCAGCCAAAACTCGCCCACCCTCACACCTGATAGCCACATCACATCCCTGCTCTACAAACACAACCGCAAGGCCTGTATCCTGACAAAGCGGTATCTGCTCCTCTCGCGCAACACGCGCGTTCTCAATTAACTGCCCTAAAATCTCAACTGCCCTCGCATTCGATTCATTCTGAGCCGCCCCCTCAAGCGCGCCCACTACGTCCGCCCCAAGCTCGTAAGCCGCCGCAACGCAAAGACGCTCGACCGTCTCAACTACCTTCTCAAACTCGATATATCGCACGTTTGCCCAATCCCGCCCGCATTCTCGCCCTAAACGTCAATCTCGAAGCTCTTGTACGTTGTATTGCCGACGTCATCGCTCGTCCGCACCGTAACAACGTGCTCGCCCACCTCTAATCCACTGATAACAATCGTAAAGTTCTCTTTCGTCGTGTCACAAACGAAATCGTCACAGATCACTCCCTTCCACTCCGCGTCGCTGTCAACCGTGTAATCAACCTTGCCAATCACACTGAACTCATCCGACATACTAAGCTTAAGCGTTACAGCCCTTCCCTCTTCCATAACCGAGTGCTCCGCCACCACCGGCCCGGTATTGTCCACGACAACTGCATCACTTATCCTGCTGTCCGCCAGTTTGGTCTGGGCCGTATTGCTCCTCTCATCACTGGCGGTAACACGTATCTCATATCGACCATCTTCGACCGTCTTGCCGTCCCATTCAAAGTTATCCGCCTCAATCTCATCGACTATCTCAATCCAGTTAGCCCTTCCGACCTTCCTGAAGTCTATCGTGTAAATCAGCTTGTCATTATTCTCGTCCTTCGTCTCATAGCTGATTTTAAACACACCCGTCTTGCCCGGCACATCAATCCGACTGACGTTGACCGCCTCCACCTTCGGAGCCACATTCGGCACCGTGCTCGCCACCGCAACCTCCCGCACCACAGGACTTGCCCCGCCATCCTCACTTCGAAGCACAAGCTTATACTGACAGAACCGACCCAAAGGACACTCTAACTCTATAGGCCCCGTTACCACCCTCAGCTCACTCCACCCGGAAAAACTCGGGTCGTTCACATCCTTGACGTTCCCGCTCCGGCAGGCCGCCGACACTCTGCAGCCATTCGGCACGTCCGCATCAATCTGCAATTTGCCCCACCTCGCCGGCTGACCCGCATCAACAAGGTCGGATAGATAAGTCCCTTCACGCGCAAAGGCCCGCCCTATCTTTATCAGCTTCGCAGGATTCGATGTCCCCACATAAACATCATCCCCCGATACAACAGCCGCCGTTATCTGCGACACGCGCTTATCCTCGTATATTATCGCGCCCTGCTCCGAATCCGGCTCAACACTGAAAAGCTGGCCGCTGTTGCCCGTCCCCACAAGCAGCTTACCATCTCGCCTCGCCAGACAAAAGAAAACTGCCGTCTCACTGAACACATCCGTAACAAAACCCTCTTCGCTTATTCTGTAAACAAAACTCGCCTGCGACGGCTTTGCTAACTTGCGTGGCGGCTTCTTCGCTTTGGCGGCCGCGTCCCCCTGCTCCTCTTTCGTATTGGCTATTTTAAGCTGCAGACCACCTCCGCTGCCCCCCGCGGCCGGGTCCTCCGGCTCGTCCTCGCCCTCCTTCTCCACCTCAGGACGACCTGCCTGCGGAACCTGGGCCGCAAACTTGCTCTCGGCCGCTACAATACTCGCAGAGGTAGCCGCCGCGTAAAGGCCTCCTTCACAAAAGACCAGCGATGTAACCTCCTCCTGGTCACTGTCGTACAGCACGGTGTAATCCTTGGTCTTTGAGTCTATCTTATAAACAAGCCCCCTGCTGTCGCTGCCAGCATAAACATGACCATCCTGCCCTACCACAAGTGACAATATATTCTTGTCGGGGCTGTCGAGGACGACTTCGCCCCTGCCGCCAAAAGAATCAAGCCGGTAAACCTTCCCCTCAGGCCCCGTCCCCATGTATATCCCGCCCGCTTCATCGACGGCAATTGCAAATATGTAATTCGCGTCATTCGGCTCAAAAATCGTCTTCAGCTCACCGCCCTCCAGACGACACAACGCACATCGCCGCCCGCTCACACCAATCAAAAGACGCCCCACCACGTCCGTTGACATCGCAAAGATATGCTCATTCGCCAAACGCTCGCCTGCTTCCGCCTTCTCACCCTCACCCGGCGTGTTAGCTTCGGCGGGCTGGTTCGAATCCGAATCCCCAACCTCACGGCCACTCCGCTCCTCCGTCCTCGCCGAATAGAGCTTCTTCAACCGGCCGAGACTATACTCGTAGACACACCCATTCGGACTTGTCCCCACGTACACTGTACCACCCACTTCAACAATGCTGTTAATCGACCATACGTCGCCAAAATCATCTACAAGAACCTCCGCCACCGAGCCCAACTGAATCGCACCGCGCGAACTGATTACAACGTCCTTGCTCTCACCCTGTAGAAAATCCGGACCGCTCGCATGACGTGTAACCTTACTGGTAACACCCAGACCCCGTTCATTAAGACAAAACAGTAAACCCAAAACCAAACAACAGAAAAACAAACGCCCCGGAAAACTCAGGTTCCCAGCACTCGCCCCACCCCTGCCCCAGGGGCGCGGGCTCGCCTTACCTGCCTCTATATTCATAGCTCGCACCTCACTGCTCCACTGTAACTTGCACAACCTTTCTATCAACAATTTGTCTGCCGGTGTCAAAGCTCTTCTCTACCCATCGTCGATAAGGTGCAATACGAAGAGCCCTCTTTGAATCACCCAGCACAAGCACCTTCGTCGCCGGCAAATCAGGGAGCTCAGCCCGCTCAACAGAAATGCCTCTCGGCTGCAACATCAGGATGCAGTACAACCGGTCCCTGCCGATATTGAGAAGCTCATTCATCGAACTGACCAAACTGCCAAAGTCCTCCGCGATGAACCTGTGACCCGACGTCCGACGCACAATATCACGGTAATCCTCACCTCCGCAGACGGTCAGTTCATACCTGCCCGGCGGCGCATCGGCCGGCACTCGCAAGCCGCACTTGTACCTGCTCCGCTCGGCAAGATAACTCTCCACCACAACTTCCACCTCTATCCGCTCTCCCGCCTTGACCTGCGTATCAGATAAATCAACAGACCATATCGACGACGACGCATTCTCCTCCGTGACTCGAACATCAAACTCAACCGAATCTATCTCCACCTCGGAATAAGGATTATTCATCATCAGCGCCAGGGAAGCTGTGCTGTCTCTTATCAGCTCGCCAAAACCCATACCTGTTGACATGTCCTCAAAGGCCAGGTCTTCTCCGCCGGTTATGCCGACCTCAACCCTGTACTCCAACGAATGGTTGGGAGGAAAATCGCCGTCCGCAAGAATTGCACTGGCAACCGCCGTGCGAGCAAGCAGCGGCGTCAGCAGGCGATTATCCACCATCTTGCAGTTATAAACACGCTCGGTCGGCTGATTATACCGCCCCACCCTCACCGTCAGCGGTATCATCCTTGCCTCGGCACCCAGACGCCCCACAACCGCCGCTGACTCATCCAACCTCAAAGCACCCACCACCTCCAATGAAGTGGCAAACTTGAAAGAACGCATCACACTTGAGACAATCGCGTGAACCTGACCCGTGGCCATCGGCAAATCAACAGCCCCATATCCCAGAAAACTGTGACCAAAACCATATACATCATCCCCCTCAACCGCCGTCACCGTCCCGATTACCTCCAAAGATATATCACCGCTCACAAGCGGCACAATGAGACAACCACCACCAGTCAGCTCCACGCCTGATGCCGTCTCACCGCCACCGCCTCCGCCGCCCGAAAAGACTACCGCACCCATTGGCCCAAATATATCCTCCAATTCCTCCAACACCGGCGACGGCACACCCGACGTAACCAACGGAAAAGGTAGCGCGCTCGCACCATTAGACCCCTCCCGCCCCCCGGTCCGCAAAGACATAACCTGCCTCTCAACCTCGGATAAATCAATCGGCATGGAATAGTCAAACGAATATCTCCCGACAGTTTGGCGACTCCGACCACTGGCGATGCCTCCCTCGTTCGATGATTTGCCAACCCTCAGCATCTCCTCTATCGGCGTCACCCCGTAGAGCGGGTCCTTGCTGAAAAGCCAGCCAAACGCAAGCGCCCCCGCAAGCCGGCCATCAATATAGACCGGAGAGCCGCTGCATCCCGCTACCGGACCGCTGTGAATGAAACGCTCATCCGTCCCCTGAACCAGAATAGCATCCCGCCCGGGCGTATAGTTGCGAACCACACTCAGAACGTCCAGGTCAAACCTCTCCACCTCCACCCCGTTATACACAGTCTCGCAGTACGCCTCCATCCCCGGCTCAACTTCATCAATGCTGATATAATGAGAAGCATCCCATACCCCCTCCAAACCCGCCGGCGGCGCGCCGGCAGCGGTGCTGATAAGCCCCGACATACACAAAACGCACCCTAAAAACGCCCCGGAAACCGCTTCAAAAACACCCGACATAGAAAAAATGTTCCATAACGCAAAAAAAACAATAAGATTAGCCATCCGCCGCAGTCCCGGAGGGGACGCCTTCCGGCGGCGGATTCCACAATTCTTGTCCGCCATAGTTCGCGTCAAGGAACAAAGGCGGATTGCATTTTGCATTCTTGTCCGCCGTAGTCTTCTCGGACGAAGGCGGATTGATTTTTCACCCCTAAGGGGTAAACTCTCAAACTGGCCATCGGTCAGTTTGAGTTATTATTCTATCGCCCTAAGCAGACCATTGCAACACAAAACAGCCCAATGTATAATACCACTTCAGTCTTTAGTGAATTAGCCGGTGGAAAACACGCTCAATAAAAACGGAGAAAACAATGAAAGCAGAACATCGCCACGAACTGAAAACCAATGAACTGGCCCAATGGCTCGCTGACCTGCCGCAATGGGCTAAAAAGAATCTCAGATGGATCATCTATGGCTCGGTGGTCCTGACACTCGTCATCGCCTCCTACATCTACCACAGCTACCAGAAAAACGTCGTCTCAACCAGGCAGGAAGTGGCTTTGACAAGACTGCTTGCACAAACAGCACAAGACAAAATCCGTATCCTCCAGGCCCAATTCCAAGGCGTGGACATCTCGTACATGCTCGTCCAGAGAGCAAACGACCTGGAGAACATCGCAAAAAATGCAAAGGATAACAACCTCGCCGCCTCGGCTTTCATCAAACAGGCCGAAATCCTCCGAACAGAGCTCCACTACCGGCTTGAAAGCGTAAGTCAGAGTGACCTCAACACCCAAATAAACAGAGCAAAGCAAAGCTACAACAATGCCCTCGAAAAAGCCGCACAAAACCCGCCACTGGCCGCAACCGCAAAACTCGGCCTGGCACTGTGCGATGAAGAGCTCGGTAACTTTGAAGCAGCAAGAAAAACTTACGACGAAATCGCCGAGAACCCTCAGTATGAGGGTGCATCCGCCGCATCAGAGGCAGAGTTCCGTCTTCGTACCATGGATAACTTCGCCAAAAAGCTTGTCTTCAATCCTGCGCCCAGGCAACTTCAGCCCGAACCTGCTCAGCCGGCCGAAGAGCTTGGCTTACCGCAAGACGCAACCACCGGGCAAAACATAATGGAACAACCCGTCATCCTGCCGCAGGCCGAGGGCGAGCCGCCGCTCTCCGTTAGGAGTCCACAGGACAACGAAGCCAATCAAAGCGAAGAATAACACTTAACCGTTGCAAAGATGCACAACTCGCAGATGACACTCCACGTGGGACGCTCGATAAAGGAGCGTCGCATCGACAAATACCTCCACGGACGATTCAGCAACTATTCCAGGGCAATGATTCAGGAAGCCATCAAGGCAGGTGTCGCAAAGGTGAACGGCCAGACAGTCAGGTCCAGCTTCAAACTAAGCCCAGGCGATACGATCGAACTCACACTGCCCGAGGCCCCAGGGGCAGAAATTCCTCCCGAAGACATCCCCCTCAACATCATCTATGAGGACGACGACCTAATCGTCCTAAACAAACCCGCCGATATGATTGTCCACCCCGCCCGCGGCAACACGCACGGCACACTCGTAAACGCCCTGTCCTTTCACTCCGACAAGCTCTCCTCAGGCCTCGGCGAATTCCGACCGGGCATCGTCCACCGACTCGACAAAAACACAACCGGCGTTATGGTCGTCACCAAAAATGATTCCGCCCAGTGGAAAGTCGCCAAACAATTCGAGAATCGAACCGTCGAAAAGACGTATCTCGCAATCGTCCACGGCACCCCCGACCTCACCCGCGACCGCATAAAGGCCCCACTCGGAGTCCACCCCAAAATCAGAGAAAAATACGCAATCAGACCCGAAACCGGCAAAGAAGCCGTCACCTTCTACGAGGTCCTCGAACCCTTTCGCGGCTTTGCTCTCATCCAGCTAAGCCCCAAAACCGGCAGAACACACCAAATACGCGTCCACCTCTCGTACATCAAGCACCCCATCGTCGCCGACGATATGTACGGCGGCAAAACCATTTATCCCTGGCAAATCCGCGACGAAGAACCAAAACCCGAAGACCCCGTCATCGCCCGCTGTGCCCTCCACGCACACTCCATCTCCTTCACACACCCAACCACCGAAAAAAAAGTCTCCTTCGAGGCCCCCCTACCCGACGATATGCAGAACCTGCTCGATATGCTGAGAAAATATCGTCAGACGTGAAATGCTGAACAGGCGTTGACGTGATTCTTGTCCCTAACTCGTTCGCAGAGCAGGAATCTGCAAGGACCGGAGCGCCAAACAGAGCCATCTGCGTTACGCAATGATTTTAACACACTTCTTATCTTCAGAGTATCTTTTGTTTGCTTCCACCACGCGCATTATTGCAGTTTCGGATTTGCTTATGGCTACGAACATTAAGAATTGCCAATAAATAGCCGTTGTATATCCGACTTCTAAGCGCTCTTTGATTCGTGCGAAATGCTCGACAAAATCTTTGCGTCTGAAATGCTGAAAGACGGAAACCACTGACCTTGCAGATACTTGTTCCAGGATGGTCACTATGTCGGTGTACAGGATATGCTGCTTGCTAAATGACTTCTCTGGCTCAAATCCGATATCCGGGTCAATGAGTAACAGTTGATCCTCGCCAGGTAACAGCCCAGAGAAATATGTTTTTCTGTTCTGGTTGGTTATGTATGTGCCGCGGTTGTGCAAATTGACTCTGTATTGGGCGCCTGTCCTATGAGGTAAGCTTGTGATCAGACTGACATCTCTGTCATTCCTCAAATCATTGCAGAACTCAATAATCTCTTTTCGTGCTGGGAACAATGTTGGGGGTGTTTCTCCCTCATTACCCTTATCATCAGGTGTAAGCATCAGAACAACATTGAGAACATGAGAATTCAGCTCCCTCACAAGGAAATCATGATAGTCCCACTTGAAACTATCTTTCGAATCGCCAAGATACTGTTTTTTCATCATTCCCCAATGCTCTGGATTCTCGCTCCTTCGACCTTGCTCAGGACAGGCTTCGCAGGAATGACGTGGCGATGTTATTACTCTTGTGGCAATTTGGCTAAGTCGGCGTCCGAGCCGGCCACCATCATAATATCACCCTCGTAGATGACCGTGTTCGGCATGGGCACGTTGATAATCCCGCTCTTTTCGGCCTTCTCCGCTTTCTTCGCCGTGCCGTGCTCACCGCGCTTCACTGCAACTAAGTTCACGCTGTACCTCTGGCGAAGCTGCAAATCCATAATAGTCTTGCCGTCAAAGCTCGCCGGCGCCTTGACCCTGGCCAGACTATAACCCGGCGCAAAATCAATCTTCTCCCCTATCTGCGGCGCAATCAGCTTATATGCCCACCTCTGCGCCGACTCTATCTCCGGGTAGATAACTTCCGTAGCCCCTACTTTGCCGAATACCTCGCCCGCAATCGGGTCCTCGGCCCTGGCATATATCTGCGGCACACCCATCTGCCGTAAATTCACAACCGTCAGTATCGCAGACTCAAACCCCTTACCCTCTCCGCGACCCTGTCCGATACCTATTATCGCAACGTCAACCTTATCGACCCCCTGTGCCTTCAGCGCCTCCTCATCTGTACTGTCAAGCCGAACCGCATGGCTGACCTGGTCGCGAATCAGCTCTATCTCGTCGCGATTCCTGTCAATCGCGATAACCTCCGCCCCGCTCATCGCCAGCGCAATCGCCAGCTTCTTGCCGAACCGGCCCAATCCTATCACCGCAAATCGCTTCATAGTTCGTCCCTCGTATTTCGTATATCGTATCGCGTATTGCGTGATACGCATAGATTTATTCTTTACGCGATACGCAGTACGCACGACGCACAACGAGATTAGCCAACAATTATCGCCTCTTCAGGATAATTATAACGCCCCGGCTTTATATTAAATGTAAGAGCAGCCAAAAGCGTCAAAGGCCCCAACCTGCCTATCAACATCACCGCGATAATAATCAATTTGCCCGCCGTTGTCAAAAAAGACGTTATCCCCGTCGTCAGCCCCACCGTACCCAAAGCAGAACCCGCTTCAAACGCTATATCCATCAAGCTAAACCCGTTTGAATTCTCCGTTATCGCCAGAGCCAGCGTCGCGGTAAAGAGCACAGCTACAAAAAGAAGCGTCACCGTAATCGCCCTGCCCACCACCGTCACCCGGACCGAACGCCTGAACATCTCAACCTCACCCCGTTTCCTGAGAGCCGCCACCGCCGTCATTATCACAACGGCTAACGTCACCGTCTTTATTCCGCCCGCCGTCGAACCGGGCGAACCGCCAATAAACATCAGCAGTATCAGAGTGAACTTACCCGAAGGCGACAAGGCCGAAATGTCCACCGTGTTAAAACCCGCCGTCCGAGCCGTCACCGACTGAAACAATGCCCCCAGCACACCCGGATTCTGTGTGTATTCACCGCTGCTCGTATAACGTTCCAAAAGCATTAGCAAAAACATACCACCCAGTATCAAAGATGCACTCACGCACAAAACTATCTTCGTTTGCAACTGCATCCGCTTCGGAGCTTCCATAGAAAAACGATAACGCTTGCTGAACAACTTCTTGAAGAACCGCTTCGTCCGGTCGGCTGCTATATTAGCCAAATCATACAACACTCCAAAACCCAGCCCGCCCAACACAATCAGCGGACATACTATCCCGTAAACAGACCAACTCCCGTTATAGCTAACAAAACTGTCGCTAAACAAACTAAAGCCCGCATTGCAAAAAGCACTTATCGAGTGAAAGATGCTGCAAAACCACAACTCCTGAACACTGCCCACCCGACCCGGCACATCATCCCACATCCCCACAAGACCCGCCACGCCAACCGCCTCGATCGCCAGCGTCCCCACAAAAATAAACGCTATCATGTTCCCAATCCGCCCCAGCGTGCTGGCGCTTAGCAAATCCTGCATCGCCACCGACTCACGCAGACTAAGCGCCTGCCCCAGCAAAAGAGCAAACACCGCTCCAAAAACCACTATCCCCAATCCCCCAAGCTGAATCAGAGCCAGTATCACCACCTGACCCATAAAGCTAAAGTCGCTGCCGGTATCTTTGACTATCAGCCCCGTCACGCACGTTGCACTCGTCGCGGTAAACATGGCATCCACAAAACCAACACGCCCCTCAGCCGCCGACCGCGGCAGCATCAACGCGCCCGTCCCGGCCATTATCAAAACCAAAAAACTGAGAATAAGCGTCCGCATCGGATTCCGTCCCGACGCCGCCATATTCACCGTCGTCCGACAGACCTTTATCACAACCTCTGCGACAAGGTAAATACCAACCGCAAAGTGCCTCACCACCGAGGGGTCTTCTTTGCCGAACCACCGCCCCGCCCCGATTACCGCAACACACAGCCCCAACAACAGCGGAACCTCAAACCAGTTCTCCCGCCAGTATTCACGCACAGAAAAGCAGTTCTTCAGACGAACAAGCTTCTCCGCTATGAAAATCAGGAGAAATACACCCTGGGCGCCGTAAAGCAGCAGTGGGTCCACCAACGGCCGGCGAAAACCAAAAAACGCAGCAAACGATGCCGTTACCATCGCCGCCGTCACCACATTGGTGACAAATACAGCACGCTCCAATCGCTTGTTCTTGTAAGTTGCTCGCATATCTTGCGGCCAGCGCCTCTCTACATCCTTTTTCGACTAAATCGCAGCAATTCCATTAGAGCCAATAGCTCTGGGCCCCTAAGCAACATCCGCCAGGCCGAGAGTGTCTCCGAACTTCGCCAGAAGCGCTTTACGGATGTTGGTATGCCCGGCCTCCCGCAGCATCGGGTCTTCCTGCACCATCGAAAACGCATGCCTTCTCGCCGACACCAGAAGCTCGTAATCATCAACAATACTCGCTATCTTCAGGTCGGGCAGGCCATGCTGCCTCGCACTAAAAAGCTCTCCCGGACCGCGAAGACGCAAGTCGTGCTCCGCTATCTCAAACCCGTCATTGCTCCGCTCCATCATCTCAAGACGACTCCTCGCCGCTTCACTATCCGTCTCGGCAAACAAAAAACAATACGACTTGGCGTGCCCCCTGCCTGTCCGCCCCCTCAATTGATGCAACTGTGCCAAACCGAATCTGTCCGCACCTTCAATCACCATCACCGTCGCGTTCGCAACATCGATACCTACCTCCACCACAACAGTCGAGACAAGCACATCAATCTTGCCTCGACGAAACTCGCTCATAATCCGCCGTTTCACCTCCGAGCTCATCCGCCCGTGAAGAAGCCCTACATTGAACTCTGAAAATATGTCCCCGGAAAGATGTCGCCATCCCTCCATCGCCGCCTTAATCTCACCGTTCTGTTCTGCCCCGCTTATCCGGGGATAAACAAAATATGCCTGTTGCTTCGCGCGAAGCCGCTCGCGGATAAACAAATATGCCTTCTCCCTGTCTTTTCGCGAAACCCAGCGAGTTGCCACCTTACCCCGACCCGGCGGACAATGTTTTATGACCGATACGTCCAGGTCTCCAAAAGCCGTCATCGCCAACGTCCGGGGTATCGGCGTTGCCGTCATCACAAGACAATGCGGCATAACACCTTTACGCAACTCCGCCCGCTGATGGACCCCAAACTTGTGCTGCTCATCAATCACCACCAATCCGAGCTTCGCAAACTCCACATCGCTTTGCAAAAGCGCCACCGTCCCCACAACAATATCTATCTGCCCCTGCCTTATTTCCGCCAGAAGCTTTTGTCTCTCCTTGCCAGCGAGACCGCCCGTAATCAAAACACGTCTCACCTTGCTCTTCCTCAAATACCGCTCAATACCCACGAAATGCTGATTCGCCAGAATCTCTGTCGGCGCCATAATCGCCACCTGACTTTTGTTAGCGACCGCCAACAACGCAGCATAAAGCGCAACCACCGTCTTGCCCGACCCCACGTCGCCCTGCAGCAGGCGGTTCATCGGCTCAGTTCGCCCCATATCACCAACAATCTCCGCAATACATTTGTCCTGGTCCTCGGTAAGCAGGAAAGGAAAACGCCTTCGTATCCGTCTGTCAATCTCCTCATCGAACCTCATCGCCACCGCACCCGAGAAATGCTTGCACCGGTACCGCCGAAGCGCCAGACCCAACTGCATCAAAAACAGCTCATCATACTTCAGCCGCCTCTTCGCCCTCGCTAAGCCCTCCTCATCACCCGGCAGATGTATCCAGCGCAGCGCATCTGCTCTGCTTATCAAATCCGACTTGTGCAAAAAGCTTTCGTCATAGAACTCTTCGGCCAGTCTATCTACCTCACCGAGCACCGGCCGAATTATCTTCTTCATCTGCATGCTGCTCAGCCGGCTGCTCGCGGGATAAACGCCCCCGCTGAAATACTCCTCCGGCCGCGAATGGCTCTTGTCAAGAATAAGAAACTTCGGGTTTGTAATTTGAAGCTGGTGCTTGTACGTACTTACCTTTCCCGTCGCCTCTATAATCTGCCCCGGCTCGAGCTTGCCCCGCAGATACCCGCCGTGAAACCAGATAATCCGACAGACGCCCGTATCGTCACTGACCAGTGCCTCGAACATCTCATTGCTGCCGAAACGCTGGTAATCAATCGACTCCACAAGTCCGACTATCGTCACCGTCTCTCCCGTTCGCATCCTGCATATCTTCACCGGCTCCGGGGCAAACACCCAACTCCGCGGGTAATACTCTAACAAATCCCCCACCGTCTGCACGCCTAACTTGGCAAACGCCTCCGCCCGCGCAGGCCCCACACCCTTCAAATACCGTACCGGCATATCTAGAGCAGTCTTTTCTTGCTTATCTTCGGTCGTCCACATCACAGACTATTGTCCTCCACTTTCCTCCTCACCATCAGCAAACTCGTCCTTGGCTCTCGTAATAGACTCGACTGCCCCCCATATTCCCCATAGGAGCACGAATCCCGCCACAAGCAAAGTCAGAACCCCAGCCGCGAATCCTTCCCAACCTAGATCGGTCCTATCAACAATAATAATAGTCGCGATAACCAAACCAGGGACGACGGTCGTCGCGAGGAAAAGCAACACAATTAAGTATCTGATTTTATTCGACGGCCACATCACCACGGTTTCCAGTTAACTCTCTCCCTCATTGCTCGAATCCATGTTCTCCCACTAATTTGACAAACCTCACGTCGCAGAATCTTCTTTCGATGACCTTGCCCTGTCTCTTCGTCCCTGCAACAAGCTCCTGCACACCGCCGTAACCTACCGGCGCAACAATTATCCCCCCTTCTGCCAACTGCTCAACCAACGGCTCAGGCAGCTTCGGCAGCGCCGCCGTTACCATAATCCTCTCAAACTGCCTCTGCTCGGGCCAGCCGCAACTGCCGTCGCCTATGCAGAATTCCACATTCGTTATCCCAATCCGGCCCAACACCGCCTGCGCCGGCTCCGAAAGCTCCCGCAGACGCTCTATCGTATACACCCACTTTGCTAATCTCGCCAAAATCGCAGTCTGATACCCGCTGCCCGTCCCGACCTCCAACACTTCGCAGTACCCGGTCACCCGAAGCTCCTGCGTCATAAGTGCCACTATGTACGGCTGAGAAATCGTCTGACCACAACCTATCGGCAATGGCCCGTCCGCGTACGCCTGAGATTTATATGAACCCGGCACAAACTCTTCACGCCTTAACCGCCCCATCACCGAGAGCACGCCCGGGTCGGTTATGTCCCGGCCCCTCAAATCACGGCCTACCATCCGCTCACGCGATTTGGAAAACCCGTATGTATTTTTCTCTCCCTGCATAACTCCAATAATCGCCTCAAGGGTGCACTTTTGCAAACCAAATCCAAACAGCCACACATTGCCTTTGTTCCGACAAATGATACAATACTCGAACTGGCCGATTTATGGTTGAGAATTGGCATAACTGTTTACTTGACATAATGTTCTACAACGCAAAAAAATCAATAAAATCAGCCATCCCGGCGCGCCGGGATTCCATAATTTTGCATTTTGCCGTTTGATTTTTGCATTCTCAAACTGGCCATCGGTCAGTTTGAGTAGAATACAATCTTAATCCGGCCCACAAACCGATACCAAAGGATTTTAGGAGCACGAAAATGAATGTGAAAAAACTCCTGCCATATCTGCTCACCTTCCTGCTTGCCGGCTGTGTCCCCGTCCTTTCGCTACACCCCCTTTACAACCAGCAGGATGTCATCTTTGAAGAGAAGCTCATCGGCTCATGGTCCGACTCTAACGATAACAGCACATGGCAGTTTACCAGGCAGCCCAAGGCCCAAAATACATATCATCTCCGCTACACCAAGAAGGAAAATGATCAGGTGCAAATCGGCACGTTCGAGACACATCTGCTGTGGCTCGGCGACCAACTCTTCATGGACTTCTTTCCCGCAGAACTAATCTGGGAACCCAGGGACCCGAACGAAGCCCCGGCTCTCAACATCTTCTTTGTCATCCCCGGTCATGCATTTGCCAGGGTCGATACCATTGAGCCAAAGTTGAGGGTCCGCCTGCTTATGGATGAAGACCTGACCAGGTTCCTCAAAGACGACCCGAATGCTGTTCCCTACTTCGAGGAAACCAGCGAAGACAGGGTCGTGTTGACCGGTTCGACAGAACAGCTCCAAAAATTCATGCTCGACAACGCCGACGACCCCGGACTCTTCACCAATGAAATCGTCCTGATACGCAAAACGCCCGAAGCCGGCGACCCAAACCAACAAGCTCCCGAGAGCAGACCCGAAGAAGAGCGCGAAGAAGGTGAGAAATAAATGACCGACCAGACTAACCCCAGACGATACCTCATAAATATAGATTCAGTCTCAACCAATCAGCTCTTCACCGACTGCCTCATAATCGGCGCCGGCGTAGCCGGACTCCGCGCCGCCATCGAGGCCGCCAATACCTGCAATGTCACCGTAGTTTGCAAAGAAACGCTCCAGGACAGCAACACCTGGCAGGCCCAGGGTGGCATTGCCTCCGTCCTCGATAAAGCCGATACCTTCGAATCACACATCGACGACACCCTCGGCACCGGCTGCGGCCTGTGCGACCCGGACGTCGTCGAACTCGTCGTCCGTCGAGGCCCCGAACTCATCAGGCAACTGCTCGACTGGGGAGCCGAGTTTGACCTCGACCACGACAAAATCGCCACCACACTCGAAGGCGGCCACTCATACCCACGAGTCGCACACGCCCACGGCGACGAAACCGGCAGAATCATCGCACAAACCCTGATAAACAAAGTAAAACACAATCCAAGAATCAAAATCGTCGAAAACTTCTACACAATCGACCTGCTCACCAGCGACAACAAGTGCGTCGGAATAATCGGACATGACAAAACAAAAGGCCTTCAGATAATCTGGGCCCCAAACACTATCCTCGCTACCGGCGGCGCAGGCCAACTCTACCGAGAAACCACAAACCCCAAAGGTGCAACCGCAGATGGCCTCGCTACGGCCTACCGCGCAGGCGCCGCCCTCCAGGACCTCGAGTTCATCCAGTTCCACCCCACAACCCTCTATGTAGCAGGAGCAACACGCGCACTGATAACCGAAACGCTCCGCGGAGAAGGTGCCGTCCTCAAAAACAATAAAGGCCGCACATTTATGAAAGATTACCACCCCGACGCCGAGCTCGCACCAAGAGACATCGTCAGCCGTGCCATACTCGACCAGATGCTGAAAACCGGCTCAACACACGTCTATCTCGACGTCCGACACCTCGACAAACAATATCTCGCTAAGAGATTCCCACTCATCACCGAACTCTGTGAAAGCTTCGACATAGACCTGAGCCGCGACCTCATACCCGTCCGACCCTCCGCCCACTACATGGTAGGCGGAGCCAAAACCGACAAGACTGCCCGCACCTCCGTCGAAAATCTTTATGCCTGCGGCGAAGTCACCTCTACAGGTTTGCACGGCGCAAACCGTCTCGGCAGCAACTCGCTGCTCGAAGGACTTGTCTTCGGGAAAATCGCCGGCACCGAAGTCGCTCAGCACAAAACTGCCACCGACTCTGTCCTGAAGCACTCTCGCATAGAATATCAAATCCCCCACTCCGACCGCACACGGCTCGACACCGCAGACGTCAAGAACTCCCTCCGCGCACTTATGTGGCGAAACGTAGGCATAACTCGAAAAGAAAAACCCCTGAAAGAAGCTCAGGAAATCATCAGATTCTGGCAGCGCTACGTGATGGACAAAACCTTCGACTCGCCTAAGGGCTGGCAGTGCCAGAATATGCTCACCGTCGCCCTCCTCATCGCCCGTTCTGCTGAGCTGCGCAAAGAATCCCGAGGCACTCACTACCGACAGGACTTCCCCCAGGCAGACGACAAAAACTTCAAAAAACACACACAAATCACACGTGAAAAATAACACCCCTTTTGCTATAATGACCTCCCCGTGGCTGAACAACAGCCGATTGAAAATAGTACTTTGAAAATCGAGAGAGTGGGTCGGGCGGTCGCCCCCGTTGCTTCGTTTTTGCTTGCCGCTGCGACTCGCGTCGCGAGACGCGGCAGCAGGCGAAGCAAAACGACGGGGGAGGAAAGTCCGAGCAGGACAGGGCACGGTGGTGGCTAACGGCCACCCCCCCGCGGCTGCTTGCGCAGCCAAGCGCGGGGGCGGGAAAGTGCCACAGAAAACACACAGCCGATGGCCCTCCGGGGCACAGGCAATGGTGAAATGGTGCGGTAAGAGCGCACCGCAGTGGCGGCGACGTCGCTGGCATGGTAAACCCCACCGCCTGCAAGACCAAATATGCCGGCGCTCGGCCCGGGCAATACCGGCGGGTAGGTCGCTTGCTGCGAAAGCAGCAGAGTCGGCCGGCAACGACCGACCAAGATAAATGACCGCTTAAGACAGAACTCGGCTTACAGACCCACTCTCTTTTTAATATGTCTCTTCAATCACAAATGGGTCCTGGAAATCAAGCACAAGCTCCCCGATGTCTATCTTTACAGCAGCCGTACCCCCCAGTATATGCATCTCCGCACGACCTTTGCCTATCGTGATATGGTCAAACTCCAGACCACCGGTCTCGCTAAGCTTTGATGCCGATACCGGATAGTCTCCGAGCTTCTGCAAAACCGCCCGCATGCTCTGATTGGCGAGCATCCCGCAAACCTCGACATCCTTGTTGTCCGCGGCCACCTCTCCCACGTCGCCCTTGAGGTCCTCCCGTATCGCCTCTAACACCCCGATACGCCGAGCATTCTCATTCGCATAGGGCTCGGCAAGCACCGATTCCGCCAACGCCACCTCGCACCTAAACAGCAAGCTGCGCTTCGGCAGGCCGAACATCCTTTCCTTCTCATCCACTATCAAAACATACTTGCGCTTCGCCGTCAGGGCATCCTCATCAAAAGCAACCATATTCAGCCAGAGCTTATGCCCTTTCTTCTTGCGCCCGGCCGAGGCAATCACGCTCTTGCTTTGACTAAGCATCTCATACGCGGGTATATGTATCCCGGCCAGCACCTCCCCGCTGCTGCTTATGCCCAGCTCCGTCTGCTGATAGTTCGCCACTATATCGCCGTCGTATGGCCTGCCTTCCGGCCTGACCGACTCCCACACCGCACACCCGCACACCAGCACACAGAAAACCAAGACCAGAAATCTTACCGCCTTCACAGCTTCTCCTTCTCAATCCCGAAAGCAACTGCCGCTAAACTTCCTTGGCATTAATCCACTTCATCATTCCTCGCAGTTTCCGCCCCACCTGCTCGAGCCGGCAGTTGTAATCCTTGTCGTAAAGCTCCTTGAAATTCTTCAGACCGCCCTTATATTCGCCAACCCACTCCTTCGCAAACTCACCGGAAGTAATCTCAGAAAGTATCTTTTTCATCTCCGCCCTTGTCTGGTCGGTAATAATCCTCCGCCCGCGAGTCAGGTCCCCATACTCAGCCGTATTAGATATGCTGTAACGCATATAGCTAAGCCCGCCCTGATACATCAAATCCACGATGAGCTTCACCTCGTGCAGGCACTCGAAGTAGGCAATCTCCGGCTGATATCCCGCCTCCACCAGGGTCTCGAATCCGGCCTTTACAAGAGACGTAAGCCCCCCGCACAGCACACACTGCTCTCCGAATAAATCCGTCTCGGTCTCTTCCTTATAGGTTGTCTCGATGATTCCCGCCCTTGCTCCGCCGATGCCGTTGCCCCACGCAAGGGCAATCTGCTTGGCATCGCCCGTCGCATCCTGCTCCACAGCCACCAGACAGGGAACACCGCCTCCCTTCTCATACTCGCTGCGCACCAAATGCCCCGGCCCCTTCGGAGCAATCATAACGACATTAACGTCCTTCGGCGGGACTATGTATTTGAAGTGAATATTAAAGCCGTGACAAAATCCGAGCGTCTGGCCGCTCTTCAAATTCGGCCCTATCTGCTCGCTGTAAACCTTCGCCTGAACCTCGTCCGGCACCGTCACAATAACAAGGGCCGCACCCTCCATAGCACTTTTGATATCGCTCGGCTTAAACCCGTGCTCCTGAGTAAGCTTGTAGTTGTCCGTCCCTTCAAGCTCGGCGACCGCCACCTCAATGCCGCTATCGCGCAGATTCAAGCTGTGCGCATGCCCCTGACTGCCGTAGCCGATAGTCGCCACCTTCTTGCCGCTCAGCGCATCTATAGGCGCATCTTGCTCATAATAAATCGTAACCACCATTGCAATTCTCCTTATCCCCAAAAAACCTCGGCAGGGCGACCTTTGCCGAACCAGCCGAATTCTAAATCCGCTCGAACTTGTATTATACCTTATTGCGGACAGTCACCGTCCGACCACGCCGCCGCTTTTGGCTGATAACCTTGCGCCCGCCGCGACTTCGCATACGTGCACGAAATCCGCTCTTCCGCGACCTCTTTACCCTGCTCTTGCGATGATTCTCCAAAGCTAATCACTCCTAACCTTCAGATACCACTTGACCGCACCTGACACAAGCTCGGCATTATATCACCTATCACCACCAAAGCAACCGGCTCGTCAATACGCGATTAGCCGTTTCCGGAAAGCTTTGCAAAAACGATTCTCAACTCTCATATTTACTTGTCAAAGACCGGTTGACCAATGCCCGTCGATCTTAGCGAAATTGGGTCTGCGCCCCTTGGGGGCAGGCGACCCTTGGGGGTCGCTTGAATTGGTCCCCGGTTTGTGGATTCGCGGAAGCTGCCCCGTAGGGATGGTCGCTCCCTTGGAAATAAATTCGCTCCCAGCTGGTTTTGGGAGGGGGGAAATCGCATCTTTTGTAAGCCATTTGGGGATGGAGGGTTACGTTCATTTTACCTATTTTAACTTTGGCTTTGTTTTGCATAAAAGCCGTGACTCGGCCCTCGGCCCACGGCCCTCGTGACTCGAAAGCCGGGGCTCGTGACCCGGCCCTCGGGGCTCGAAAGTCGGGACTCGGGGCTCGGCCCTCGTATCTCGTATCGCCCCGCCGACGGCGGGCAAGCGACGGCGGGTAAAATTGCGGATAGCAGGGTTGGTCGCGAAAATCCTGAACTCGAAACTTAAAATGTCAAACATGATGTAAGGCCTTTATAATGCGTGAGTTATGATAACTCAGATGAAAAACTTCGCGGGCCCGGAGGAGGCCAGGCGCCGGATGCTCGGACGAGGTTGAGGCGTTGGAGCTCGAGGATGGTTCTGTAGAGGGAGTGCTCGACACGGCGTTCGTACATGAGGAGGCGTTCGAGGACGCGGGCGTTGGAGAGGTCCTTAATGGCGGCCCGGCCAAGGGTTAGGTCTTGATCGGCGTTGCCGGCGTCAGGTTCATCTGCGGGGTTGAATTTGCGATTAAGGGATTGGGTGAGGCGGGAGAGGGGGGTGGATGAGGCCGGCTGGAGCATAGCGTCGATGGCCTGGTTCTGGATGCGGATAGTGCGTTTGAGGCGCCATGAGAGGGAGACGACGCGGTCGGCTAACATGGATTCCATTGGGCCGATAGGGGCCAGTTCGACGAGCATACGGTCGCGGTAGCGGTCGAAGTCGGCCTGGCTTTCAGAGCTGATGACGTCCTGGCGGGCAGTTAGGCCGTGTTTTAGGGCATTTTGGGTGACGGCGGCCTTGCCGGCGGGAGTGCGTGGGCCGGTGGATTTTAGGGCGTTTTGACGGTTTGCTCGTATTTTAGCGGTAGTAAGCATTTTTAGGTCCTCCGAAGAAATGATTATTGATAAGTGATAAGTGATGATTGCTTTCGGGTTAGTTGGCCAGCCTGTCCTCCGAGATTGTAGCAGCGTATTTAGTTTTTAATTGTTTATCAACCACTATACATCGAGCAATATTCGTTGTCAAGTGAAAAAACAAGAATTTTCACCACCAAGACACGAAGAGAATGGAACCACTGATTCTCGCGGATTAGCACGGATTTCGGTTAGCCATAGAGAAGCAAGTAATCTAAGCCACAGAGGACACCGAGGGCACAGAGATTAGTTAAGACACAGATTGACACTGTTTTTGCTCGGCTTGACGTACTCGACGGACCCTGCTTTCTGAGCAAGCTCATTCGCAGGGTTCGTCATTGTCCGCAAAGGCCTTCGGCCTTCATTTGTGAAGCCGAGCAAAAGAACGCGGATTTTTGTTTACCACCAAGACGCCAAGACTCGAAGGGGATTAGTTGGGGAATTAAAGATATGGTGTTGGCCGGAAGGCTGAGGGGTTCGGGGGATGAAGGTTTTCATCGGCATTTGTAGAAGAACGGTGACAAAACGGTGTTGAAAATGCTTGCATGCCGCGTGTTGGGGGATATGATGTGACGCGATATGGGATTCAGGGGTAATTGTTATGGAAGGTAGGGAAGAAAAAAAGTAGTTGTTGTGGTTGCATTGGTGGGTTGACATAGTGTATAATGTTAATAGATGGCTTGGTTAATAAGGAGGAGCTTAGAGCATGGCAAAGAGAGCTAAGAAGAAGGCTCACAATAAGGTGCGGGCAGACAAGAGAAGTAGGGAAGCTTACAAGATAACGGGGCACATCAAGAAATCGGCGGCTGAGACCCTACAGGAGGTTAGGTCAGGAGCGTATGTCAAAGTATCACTGCGTACTTGATGCGTCCACGCTATTGAAGAAATACCACAAGGAGCCGGGGGCGGAGTTGGTCTCGGCTCTTTTTAAGCGCGACGATTGTGCATTGCACGTCTTAAATATGACCATACCGGAAGTCACCGGAGCCTTCGTACGTTGGCAATTGGGTGGAGAATTTAAGGGAAGTGACCGCAAGAAACTACTTGATCTGTTCATCAAGGATATCACCGAGTACAGGTTTGTGATTCACAACATCACACATAGAAACGTAGTTGACACGGACGTTATTTGGGACCAGTCGATAGCCGTTCCGCAGCCTAAGTCTTCGGCTGATTCTATTACGATGCGCAAATGCCCTAACTGTAAACACACGTGGGAGGATAAGGCGCCAAGATTCAAGCGGAGAGTGGGTCCGGTGGACGTGCTGGTGGTCAGCGTAGCTCGTGAACTGAAGAGAGTCTACAAAGAAGCTTACTTATTCACTGTAGATGAACACATGCTGAACGTCGCAACGAAATTTGGCATTAAGACGTGCAATGTGGAGGCGGTCAGCAAGCTCCCGTTCAATTAGCGAACCGGCCCGTGAGTATAACAGCCGAAATCATCGGGTGAAGCCTTGTTCAAGACGATAGTGCGGGGCTCAATCAGGTGGCGGGGGCTTTGGATTGGCGCGGCATTGCTATGGTGCCGGTTCGGGCGACGTCTTTGATACCGTACGGCCGGCACATCTCTATAAACGCCTCAATCTTCTCTTCGGGCCCGCTTATCTCGACCATAACGAACTTCTGGCCAATATCGACGACCTTGCCCTTGAACGTCTCTATCAGGGCAAGTATCTCGGGGCGTTTGTCGGCCGGCGCGGAAAGCGTTATCAGCATCAAATCGCGCGCGACGACCGGCTGGCCGACAAAGTCCTGGACCTTGACAACGGGAACTATCTTGGCCAACTGCTTGCGGACCTGCTCGACGACCCGGTCGTCGCCGACAACGACGATGGTCATCCGACTCAAATCCGGGTCCTCAGTCCGACCAACAACAAGCGAATCAATGTTGAAGGCCCGCGCAGCGAACATCCCCGCAACATGCGCCAAAACGCCCGGCTTGTTCTCAACCAACGCACTTATTATGTGTTTCATTTTTACACCTCGTATCTCGTCCCGCCTTCGCTCTTTGAGCTCCTACCTTCGCTGGAGCTTCGGCGGGTAAAATCGCGTTCTGCGTATTGCAATTCATCTGACGCAATACGCGCGACGAACGACGCACGACGAACTACGCCATACTCTCAAAGACGTCAAGCCCGTCCATTTCATTCAAACTCTTTCCTGCAGCAACCATTGGCCAGACGTTCTCTTCACGCTCTATCCGAAAATCAACGACGCAGGGCCTCTTCTCGCCGAGCATCTTCTTTATCGCCTTCGAAACATCCGCCTTTTTCTCGACCGTCAGCCCCGTTGCACCCAGCGCCTCGGCCACCTCCGCGTAATCGGGGTTGGCAAGATATGTCTTGGAATATCGACGGTTATAGAACAGCTCCTGCCACTGCCGAACCATCCCCATATAACCGTTGTTCAAAATGCAGACCTTTATCGGCAGCTCGTTCTCAACCGCCGTCCGAAGCTCCGTCATCGTCATATTGAAGCTGTGGTCGCCGTCTATGTCGATAACCGTCGCATCAGGCCGCGCCACCTGAGCACCTATCGCCGCCGGCAATCCATAACCCATCGTCCCGAGACCACCGCTGCTTATGAACTGCCTCGGCCTGCTGAAACGATAAAACTGCGCAGCCCACATCTGGTTCTGACCCACACCCGTCGTAACTATCGCCTCGCCGCCGCTCTGCTCGCAAAGCTGCTCAATGACATACTGCGGCTTGATTCCGCTCGCATCGCGGTCGTAACGAAGCGGGAACTTCTTCTTCCAGTCCTTGATTCTGGCAAACCATTCCTTACGCTCCTGATACCTGACCTGGCCCATAAGCTCCTTGAGAATACACTTGGCGTCGCCGACAACCGGTACATCGACGCGAACATTCTTCGATATGCTCGCCGGGTCGATGTCAATATGGATTATCTTCGCATTCGAAGCAAAGGCCTTCAGCTTGCCTGTAACACGGTCGTCAAACCGTGCACCTATCGCTATCAGCAAATCGCACTCCTGGACGGCATAGTTCGCATACGCCGTCCCATGCATCCCTAACATATCAAGAGACTCAGCCCTGTTCTGGTCATAAGCCCCAAGTCCCATCAAAGTCGTCGTAACCGGCAGGTGCGCCTTGTCGGCAAACTCTCTCAGTTCCTCGGCGGCATTGGCACTTATAACACCGCCGCCAACGTAAAGAACAGGCCGCTGTGACTTGTTGATAGCCGCCGCCGCCATCGATATCTGCCTCGAATGCCCCTTCGTCCGGACGCGATATCCGCGCAAATTCATCTCCGTTGGCCCATCGCCTTGCCATTTCGCAACCTGAATATCAACCGGCAAATCGATAAGCACCGGACCCGGACGAGCCGTCGATGCTATATAAAACGCCTCCCGTATCGTCCGCGCCAAATCCTTGACGTCCTTTACTATGCAGTTGTACTTCGTCACGGGACGAGTTATCCCCGTCGTGTCCGCCTCTTGAAATGCATCATTGCCTATAAGCTCAGTCCGAACCTGCCCCGTCAACGCAACGAGCGGAACAGAATCCATCATCGCCGTCGCCAGACCGGTTACCAGGTTGCACGCACCGGGACCGCTTGTAACAACAATGACCCCGACCTTCCCGCTCGCCCGGGCATAGGCATCGGCCATGTGGCAGCCGCCCTGCTCGTGACGCGGAACGATAAACCTGATAGGCGCATCATAAAACCGGTCAAACAAGGGCAAGACCACCCCGCCCGGATACCCGAACATCGTATCGACACCCTGCTCAATGAGAGTATCGACGATAATCTGGGCACCGGTTTTGAGAGAGGATTGGCTGGACGACCCAGCCGAAGGGGATGACTGCGAATCCATATCTTGTCCTTTCCTGATAAACGTTTAGCCGTTGTCCCGGCAGACTACAGTTTCCGCGGCCCTGCCCGAACCGCCGATTACCCTCGCCACGAGAGTAACCTGCAGGCCCGAAATTACAGGCCACACCATAATCCCAAAACCCCGCGACACCGCGAGTCTCAGGACCGCATTTATGCGATGTTCGCACAAATGCACGCAGATTGTACTCTTTACGACATCCGCTGTCAACTGTTTTCGGCAAATTTCCCCGACCTCCATAATTTTTTCCGCCTCTTTCTCGACAAACACGAAATCACCCGAAACCGTATAAAAATTAGCTGGCGAACACCGAAATCTCTTATATAATGGCCCTTACAGGTAATGAGCTACGCGTGAACGCCCTTTTTAAGGCCAAAAAAAGAACCGGAGATAAACAATGTGTGAACAATGTGGATGCGGCCAAAACAGTGCCGAAAACACCTTCGAAGAGAAGGTTAAAAAAATAATCGAGGTAATCAGACCCAATCTGCAAAGTCATGGCGGAGACGTCGAACTCGTCTCGACCGAACCCGACAACACCGTAAAGGTTCGGCTCCAGGGCGCTTGCGCCGGCTGCCCCGGTGCTCAAATGACCCTCAAAATGGGAATAGAACGCCTCCTCAAAGAGAAAATCCCCGAGGTCAAAGAAGTCATCGCCGTAAACTGACCCGGCATCGGTCCACGCGTCATTCGGCTCTTGCCTTCGCTGTCTTCAGGCAGGTAGGTACCTCGTTACTTCAGTTTGCTTATCAACATTCAGTCACGGCAATACTCACAGGACAGGTATGATAGTGTTGCTGGGTTCGCCTTCACCTGGTTTGCCACGGAGCAGGCGTGCAACAGCTCTTTTCAAGGACCCAAAACCCCTTTAAAGTCCCAAAAACCGCGATTTGCCCCGCTCATCCGACTTCGCTTCCTCCTTCGCCAATGCTATGGAGGACAGGCAAGCTACGCCGGACAGGCTCGCCGCGGCGGCTTTACTCCGCTGCGCGGGGATATGGCCGGATACCTTTAATTCCCTCCCGCCAAAGCACAAAGACACCAATGTTATTGTTCCTGTCGATTATTTTGGTTAGCCTTCTGAGCGAATCAACGGGCCCTCAAAGGCCGGATGCAATCGATACGGCGGTTCCGTTTCGTCTAATATGGTATTAGCCTCAGAACGCAGTGACTCACAGAATTTTTTAATGGCCTCACGACTTCTATTCACGTTCTCAAGCGACAGATATTCGTCCCAAACAAACTCATACATATCTGTTTTGGAACCTTCATCTGGGACTTCTTTCTCAAAATGATACGGTTTGCCGTGTACTAAGAGAGTTCTGAATGTCCCCATTTTTTTGATGGTCTGGTATGGTTCTTTACCTTTCTCGAAGACAAAGTTAGGCAGCTTCTCAGCAAGCCTTTTGATCTTACCTCCGATTCCATAGTAGGATCGCTGATTGAAGAAAGTTTTCTCGTTCCCCCACGCATCCGGATCAAGGCATTCACCGAGGAAGTTGACGAAGGCCTCAAAAGCAAGATAGGCAACAAGAAGCGATTGCATTAACAGATAGTATTGCTCCCGGTCGTTGGTTTCCGCCCTCGTTAGACTTTTGCTGGAAGCCCTCCAGAGATACTCATGGGGATAAGCAGTCCCTTTGATTTTCATAGTCTTTGTCCTAATTCGACCTAACAATTGTTATACAGTCTGTATAAACCACCAAACACTACTTATATTTACAGACGAATCATACCGCAGATATGATATCCTGACAAGTGGCAAGAAAACCCTCTCTAAGGGACGTGCGCCCAGTCCTGCGCGGCGGCATAACGCGTGCCTTAAGGCGCGGCTCCAGGCCCATGCCTTTTATGAGATTAGCTGCAGGGAATAGATACGCCCCTACATATCGGGGACGATTTCGGGATAGACGTGGCCGGTGGCGCCGATTTTGAAGACGTAGATAAGCCCCGGTCGCAAGCGTGAGTAAACCACGTTGCCGTAAATTGCCTCGATGCCGTGTTCGCTCAATTCCTGCGGGTCGTTCGACAAATCCCAAATACTCGACCAGAAAAGCTCCCTATCCTTTACCGCAAGAGTCTCTAAAAGGTCGGCATATCTAGCCGGCTCAACCCCCAGCTCTTCGATGGGCAAACCTTCGCTCGGAGCTATATTTTCTCCATAGATGCGCCGCCAAAGATACAGCGCCCTTGCCTTGCCGTCGGCCACTAACTTGTCGTCGAACTTGACTATCAGGGCATCGAAGTGAACGATGTCGCCCTCTATGGTATATTCCTTTTCGAGTATCGTCTTTAGCTTGTCGTCTCTGGCTGTTTCGACGAAGCGCAGCGTAGTGTATAGTTTGCCCTCACGTTTTTCCTGTAAGATTACCTTGGCATAGCCGATTTGGTCTTCTCTTGTTAAGTTGCTTAGCGACTGCTTGAGCTGTCTGTTCTCGGCCAGGAGCTGATGTATCGTCGCAGCACCGTAAAACACCCCCCTGCCGACAAACGCCGCAACAGCGATGATGATACAGGCGACGAAACCAAAAACGAACCTGACTTTTTTCTTGCGCATAAACACCTGTCCGGTGCAAAACGACAAGGACATTTTCCGATAATCAGCAGCTCTATCGGCCCCTGCTATGTATATCATCGGCTCAGCTCGCACATCGAGGTGAATTTTCGCTAGCGCCCCGGATTTGCCGGGGCACTCGCTGCCCTGCGGCGAAGCATTGCCCAACGTGCTGCTTGAATTTACTCGATTCGTCGGTTACAATGGCCTGGTTCCGGACTTCCCATAATCTGCATAACTATGGCCGAATTCAAGTTAAACAGTACTTTCAAGCCGGCGGGTGACCAGCCGAAGGCAATCGAGCGGCTCTGTGACGCTTTGCGCAACAACAGAAAGTTCCAGACACTAATGGGAGTCACCGGCTCAGGCAAGACCTTCACTATAGCAAACGTCATAGCCCGGTACAACCGGCCCTCACTTGTAGTATCCCACAATAAGACATTGGCTGCGCAGCTCTACGAAGAATTCAAGGAACTTTTCCCCGAAAACGCAGTTGAGTACTTCGTCAGCTACTACGATTATTACCAGCCGGAGGCCTACATCCCTCAGCGCGACATCTACATCGAAAAAGACGCCTCGAAAAACGCCGACCTCGACCGGCTGCGACTTTCCACAACAACGAGCTTATCGACAAGGGACGACTGCATAATCGTCGCATCGGTTTCGTGCATCTTCGGCATCGGCTCGCCGGAAGATTACAAGGCCAGCGTTGTCGGTGTTCGCGCCGGTGACCGCGTCGATAGAAACGAGCTGTTAGGCCGATTCGCTGACCTGCAGTACACAAGAAACGATATAGATTTCCAGAGAGGCACTTTCAGAGTCCGCGGCGACGTGGTCGAGCTTTACCCGTCTTATGAATCCTTCGCAGTCCGCTTCGAGTTCTTCGGTGACACCATCGAGCAGATAACATACATAAACCCCGTCTCGGCGGAGGTGCTGGCTGTTGAAGAGCAGGTGTTCATTTACCCCGCTCAGCACTACATAATGCCCGCAGACAGACTCACCTCCGCAGTGGAAGGCATAAAGGCAGAGTTGGCCAAGCGTCTGGCAGAATTCAACCAACAGGGCAAGCTGCTCGAGGCCCAGCGACTGCAGGCACGGACAATGTACGACATCGAGATGCTCCAGGAGGTTGGCTACTGCAGCGGGATAGAGAACTACGCCAGGCACTTGGCAGGCCTAAAACCCGGGGCAAGGCCCTATACACTAATCGATTACTTCCCAAAGGATTTCCTTTTGTTTTTAGACGAATCCCATGTCACCATCCCGCAATTGCGCGCGATGTGGGCGGGCGACAGGAGCAGAAAGCAGGTGTTAGTGGAGCACGGTTTCCGGCTGCCGAGCGCGCTGGACAACCGTCCGCTGCGATTTGAAGAATTTCAGGAAAGCTGGAGCAGGCTCATCTTTGTCTCGGCAACGCCCGGGCCTTTTGAACTTGAGAAATGCAACCACGAGGTTGTTGAGCAGATTATCAGGCCGACCGGTCTGGTTGACCCCGAAATTTTCGTCCACCCGGCCAGCAATCAGGTCCCTCATCTCCTCGGCGAAATCGGCAAGCGGGTAAAGGCCAAAGAGAGGGTCCTTGTCACTACATTGACGAAGAAACTGGCCGAGGATTTGGCCGGCTTTATCGCCAAAAAGGGCTTTCGCTGCCGATACCTCCACAGCGAGATAGATACGCTCGAGAGGGTCGAGATTCTCCGCGACCTCCGCGGCGGCAAGTTCGACGTGCTGGTTGGAATCAACCTGCTGCGTGAAGGGCTGGACCTGCCCGAAGTGTCAATGGTGGCGATTCTCGACGCCGACAAGGAAGGTTTCCTCAGAAGCGAAACATCGCTTGTACAGACCATTGGAAGAACTGCAAGAAACGTCAACGCCGCCGTTCTGCTCTACGCCGACACCGTCACTAAGTCAATGCAGAAAGCTATTGACGAAACGGACAGACGGCGTAAAATCCAGCTCAGATTCAACAAAACCCACGGCATAACGCCTGAGACGATAAAAAAGGAGATTCGCGCCGGTCTCGTCCTTGAGCTAAAGGCGAGGAAAACCGCCCAGCAGGCCGTTCGGTTTGAGACCGACGAGTTCGAGAAGGTCGAGCTGGCAAACCAGCTCGAACAGGAAATGCTCGAAGCCGCTCGCAACCTCCATTTCGAACGAGCCGCCTTCTTGCGCGACCGCCTGCGGGAATTAAAAGAGCTGCCCCAGCTCGTCCTGCTTGACTCAAAGAGAAAAAAGAAAGACCACTTCGCCGCAAAAAAAACCTCTGCCCCAAAAAGAAAAACAAATAAGCTCCTCTGAGTCCGTCGAACGGGCCTCCCCTGTTCACCTGTTCAACTCTCGGATTCCGCCGCACCTGTTTAGCCGCTGCCGGCCTGCCGTGAGCACCGTCGAACGGCACGGCGACTTCGCTTGCGTCAACTTTCCGTAGCTTGCCCCGTGAGATGATGAAGTCCATCTCACTTGGGGGCATCCTTGTCGCTTAGCCCCCAGCTCCTCTGGGGGTCATCCCCCTATCGTGGCGAAGTCTTATCTTTTTGATTTTTACTTTGTGATTTTGCCTTTTGCATTTTAACTTTTACATTTCCTTGACGGCAAGGGCGGCCTGTCCTGAGCAAGCGCAGCGCGTCGAAGGGCCCGCCCCATTTTCTCGGGGGATTTGGGGTTGTTGAATGCTCCTTTTTATCCGATGATCGACAAAGCCAGGTAGGGAATAAGATTGAACGTTATGACCAATAGCTTGTACAGTCCGATGAACGAGTATATCGCCACGTTGAAGGCCTCTTTTGGAATGGGGAACCATTTGCTGTGTGCTCGGTAGACCCAGTCTCTGGCACAGACACATATCAGCGACGAGAAAACCAGCAATGCTACGTTCAGAATCGTACACCACATAAAAAATGCTCTGATACTGTTGATATCCATTATATTTCTCCTTTATCTTTCCGCATCCAACAATGCTCATACAGTTTTATCCGCCTCTTGCCCGCCACTCCCTCAGGCGGACTGGCGGGCTGGCGGGCTGGCGTACTGCATAAACCAGGTCAAAGCCTATCGGGCTGGGCACCGGACACCACTGGGCAATTATTTATTCTTCTTTTCTTTTTTCAATCTTCGTTTTTCCTTTGGAGTAAGCTGGGCCTTTTTCTGTTTTTCTCTTTTGCCCTTATCTTTTTTCCCACTATCGCCCATATCTGGTTCTCCTTGCTTGAAAATGACTTGTGTTTCTTAACCTGTCCACGAAAAAGAAAATATGCCCGGATAACTTTAATTCTCCTGTCTGTATAACAAGTTCCCGTTGCTTCTTCAATATTTATCCGCCGCTGGCGTGATTTATCCGCCTCTTGCCCGCCAATCCGTCTGGCGGGTTTACCCGCCGCGCCGTTTGGCGGGCTTTGCCGAACCGTCGAAGGGCTGCCCCTGCATGCACTAAGCCGGGGGTCTTTGCCCGGGGTACCAGAGTTTACCCTCGAGTGGCTCCTCACTTGGCCCAACAACAGAGGGCAAGGCACACTCTTGTTTAGCGCCCGCCCGCAGGGCGGGTTATCCCCGCCCCCCGCGGCCTTTTTTTATGTGTGCTACTGGCCGTTGTTTTTTCCGATTGACTGGTTGTTTGCAGGGATTTATAGTTAATTTCACACAAACTTAAGCCCGGAATATGTCTTTGAACCGTTTTATACAGACTGAATAACCATTGTTCGGTAGGAGAAATGAAATGGAAAAACTTCGATATCATCATATTGGAATTCCTACTAATAAACCTCTACCTAAGGAAGACTACAGCCCCGAATACAAGATGACTGCATCTGGGTATTATCAAAATCCGTATGGCATTGAGTGGATGAATTTCGATTCCGATTGCCCCTTGCCGGAGTTGGTGAAAACAGTTCCCCATGTAGCTTTTGTTGTAGACAACATCGAAGCAGTAATTGCCGGCAAGAACGTAATCATCGAGCCGAACAGCCCCGCTGAAGGTGTGACAATTGCTTTCATTGTTGTTAATGGTGCCCCAGTTGAGTTTCTTCAGTTTGATCG
>CAZEPI010000021.1:0-32607 GCA_964514115.1 uncultured Pirellulales bacterium
TGTATCGACAGAGCGATGGAAGATAGGACGGTGGACAGGCGGGTGCGGATGAGAAGGGGGAAACTGGGGGGGAAACTGGGGACGGGAAACTGGGGACAGTCACCTATTTCTGTATCGACAGAGCGATGGAAGATAGGACGGTGGACAGGCGGGTGCGGATGAGAAAGCGTGCCTCGCCGGGGTACCCCCGGCCGAAGACCCCCTGCCTATGAGTCGCCCCCCCGGCCTACGACTTGCCGGGACAAGCAGGACAGGTGAGCGGGGATAGTAGCGGCTATTTTTTTTCCAGGCCCAGTTCCCGCGCCTTTCTGCGCACCTGAGAGGGTTTAAGGTCAAGCTGATTGGCTATGGCCGACGCGCTGGTGGTTGGGTAGAGCCGCTTTAGCAGGGCTATTTCCCGCTTCGACCAGATATGCTCGTATTGCCTGCGAAGGCCAAGCTCCGCGAGTTTGACCTTTACAGAAGTATTGGAGCGGTTGAGCCGACCGGATATTTCAAGGGTCTCTGTCTGGGGAAAGAGCCGCCTTATAAGCCGAACCTCAGCATCCGAAAACGGCCCTTGCCTGTACTTTCTCTTTGCCATACTTAAATCCTCAAATGCGGGCATATCTTACACCATCTCCGCCCACAGTGCCATATTGTTACAGCCAAAAAGAAAGAGGGTCGAGAGTGCAGGGTTGTGGGATAAGAAACGGATTTTGACCCAGCAGAGCTGAGGCCTAAGCGATGAGGCAGCTATGCGTCGTCGGGGAAATTAAGCGATGCGAACCTTCCATGGTATGTTTTTGCTGCTTCGTCATACGCCCTTGCTGCCGCGAGCTCCGAGCGAAAATACCCTAACGAGATGTTCCCATTATCTGTGCGAATCACGGCCCGCCACTGCCCTCTTACCTTCTCCCACGATACGCCCTTATACTTGGACGATGTCGGCTTCTTTTGTTTCCTCCTGTTTCTGCAGTTCTCCGCCAACGTCGCAACGCGCAGATTCGCACGCCGATTGTCCAACCCGTTATGGTTTATATGGTCCACCACCAATTTCGTGGGCCGTGGCCCGGGCCCCGGGACCCGGGCTGCCGCAAGCGCCTCTTTCATTATCTCCTTGTGCATGAAGACATACTTTCTCTTGACCCCCGGCCGTTGCTCAGTCCGACGCGCTGCGTAATTCGTCCGCCTGCCCCGCTGAATCCCCCAACGGTATTTCGAGAGCCACTCGTAGTCTTTTGGGTCAACGATGGCGTATCGGCCTTTGGTGAGCCGGATGCGGCGGAAGGTATACCCGAAGCGCAGGAAGCGATAGAGCAGTACAGGCGCAACGAGGATGCGCTCGCACCAGCCGGGAATCCTTATTTTTATGGTGTATTCGATGACGCCCCCCGCCCCACATTTAATATCCCGCAAGGGATGCTGTGCATTTAAGATTGAAGATTTAAGATTTATCTTATGCGCTTCGCTTTTTGCGTTACCGAGTTGCCATTTATGGAGCGGCCTACGGGGTCGCTCTACCCTTGCACGAACTTGCGCGTTTGGGTCGAAATTCGGGGGATTTTGTGGAGGGGTGCTTGCCGTAAGTTGTTGTGGGGAAGGGGGTTAAAAAAATTTGGGAAATTACGATTTTGCCTCTGCGCTATATGCGCGTTTGGCTCAAACGCGCGTTTGAAACGGGCGTTTGAAACGGGCGTTTAGAAGGGGTGGCGCTCCAAGTGAGCGTGGTGCCGGTAGGGTGGGTAGTCTGTGCAGGCACACGCGTTTTTTTTGAGGTAGCTGCGCTGAAAAACGAAAGCTGGATGCTTATCGGAAGCTAAGCGTGGGCGCCGGGTTTTGTTTTGACGCTTGCTGCGTGTTGAGGATATGCTTTGGCCTTGACAAATGGTGTGAAAAGGAGACGGGTTATGGGTTACAAGCCGAATGAAGATAGATACGCCAAGATGAAATACAATCGGTGCGGGCGGAGCGGCCTGCTGCTGCCTGCTGTTTCGCTGGGCCTGTGGCACAACTTCGGGGACGTTGACGATTTTGAAAATGCCCGCCGGATGCTCCTGCACGCCTTTGATTCGGGTGTGACGCATTTCGATTTGGCGAATAACTACGGGCCTTCGCCGGGTTCTGCCGAGAGCAATTTCGGCAGGATTCTAAGAAGCGACCTCGGCCCCTATAGAGACGAGCTTATCATATCGACCAAGGCGGGTTATCTGATGTGGGCGGGGCCTTACGGGGAGTGGGGATCGCGAAAGTATCTATTAGCGAGTTTGGACCAGTCGCTAAGGCGAATGGGGGTTGAATACGTGGATATTTTTTATTCGCATCGACCGGACCCGCACACGCCTTTGGCCGAGACGATGACCGCGCTCGATACCGCAGTTCGCCAGGGTAAAGCGCTCTATGCGGGGATATCGAATTATGACGCCCAGCAGACGGCAGAGGCGGTAGAGATACTGCGCCGGCTGGGAACGCCCTGCCTGATTCATCAGGCGAAGTATTCGATGCTCAATCGGTGGGCCGAGGATGGGCTATTGGATGTTTTGGAGAAGGAGGGGGTCGGGTGCATTGCGTTTTCGCCGCTTGCCCAGGGGCTTTTGACGGATAAGTATCTGGAAGGGATACCAGCCGATTCACGGGCAGCCAATCCGCACGGGTTCTTGAAGCCGGAGCAGGTCACGAAGGAGGTTGTAGAAAAGGTGCGGCAGTTGAACGAAGTTGCCAAAGACAGGGGCCAGTCGCTGGCGCAGATGGCGCTGGCATGGGTGTTGCGGGACGCCCGCATCACATCGGTCATTGTCGGGGCCAGCAGCCCCGAACATATTGACGACAATGTGGCGGCCCTGGCCAACGCCGGTCTCCACGCCGAACACCTTTCCCACATTGAGCAGATACTCGGCGGGGTTTAACAAGGCGTATCGCGGGGCGTAGAAATTTGCGAGGGGGCTGCGGATGTGAGTTTGCTTAGGGAAAAATGGGCAGAATTTGGCTCTCGTATAAACCCCCTATATTTCCGAATTTACCCATTTTACGCGGAATTGGGCTTTCTGTGACTCAGGGGCTTTAGGGATTGCGCGTGTTGAGTGGTATTATAAAACGTGCTTGGGGGTGGCGGGGGGCAACATGGGAGGGGTGTGAGGGTTTTTTGTTGCGTTGGGCAGGTGATTTGTTTCTGATATTGTGCTGATTATGGCCGAGAGTGAGACAGATAACGGCAAGACGCCGATAGTGACGTCGAAGTCGTTCATGGCGGTGGGGCCGACGCTGCACTACAGCCATCAGAACGTAATGACATGCTGGCTTTTTGCGCTGGCGGCGTTCGTGGCGAGCTGTTTTTTCTGGTCGAAGATAGTCACCGGTTCATTCTTTTCTTTTGGCATTGAGTCGGTGACGAATCCGGAGAGCTGGCGGCTGGGGCGGTATCTTGTTGGGGGGGTGAGCATATTTGAGTATCCGTGGCAGATGCTTGTGGTTGCTCTTGTAATGGGCGTACTCGCGGTGGCGCCGGTGCTCGTATCTCAGCTTATGAGCTTTGCGTACAGTTTTCCCTTTATATTTTCGGTAGCGGTTTTTGCAAACCTGCCGGCGTTTGCAGCGTGTGTTCTTGTGAGCTGTGTTGCGGCGGCGTGCAGGCCCTTGCGATTCCGGTCGCGGTTTGTGGCCATAGCGTTGTGCACTTTGCCTCAGCTTGTTTACTGGGGTTATTTCGGCGGCGCGCTGGCAGGCGAGCCGATCAAGTGGGGCTATACCTTTGCGCCGTGGATATCTGCGTGGTTAATAGGTTTGGGTATAGCCGGTGTGGTTCTGGGGATAGGTCATTTCACTCGCTACCGGCCCGGGCTGCTATGGTTGACGACGACTGCGGTTCTGGCAATTGCAGTCGTCGTGTTCAAGGTGACGATTGGATTTGATGAGCTGGATTATCAGCTTTATGTTGCGAGGAACAATCCGGAGCAGACAGAAGAATTCCACGACCACAGCATAACAGTGGCCCTCGATGAGACGATTAAGAATCCGGGAGTGATGCGGTACCTGGACGATTTTTTTTATCCTGCTGACCGGATATTGCTTCGCAAGGAGTTGAAGAAGGAGATTCAAGCGCAGCTTGCACATGACCGCTGGCCGAGCTGGTTCAAGGTTCCCAAGGAGCTGCAGTTTCATGAGAAGAAGCGATGGCTCCTGGAGCAATACAACCTGTTTATTGAGCGGCGGCCGAGGAGCAGCCGTATGCCGATAGCATTGTATTACAGGGCGCTTCTGAGCGAGTACAGCCCCGATTACAAGCTGCTTGACCAGGCCGAGATTCTTCATTTCTATAGTGACCATCCTTTTGAGGGGTCTCGAGAGACGTGGTATCGGCTTTACACGGAGTTTGGTGATACGGCTGAGTCGCTGGAGGCGCGATGGCGCATAGCGATGGCCTGGGCAGGCCAGGGTAAATTTGAGCTGGCCGTCGACGTGCTTGAGGAAGCTCAGGCAATGCTGCCCGAGAGGTTGGAGTCCACGCGCCAGAGTGAGCCGAGCGAAGATACGCTTCTTAGTCCGTTTCGTCCGCCGGCAGAGACGGTGATAACTGAATTTAAGTTGACTGAGCTTCAGAGGAAGATTAGTCAGCTTCTGTCGCTAATCGGCAAAGAAAACCGCACCGTAGAAGAGGACTCGTTGCAGCGGCTGGCGAAGTTTGTCTCGCTGAATGCACACAGTCCGGATTACGGCAGCCAGCTCGAAGAGCTTGTCACTATCATGGCCAACCAGGAGCCGCTGCGTGACAACGTTCTTTTGGCCCAGGCAAAGCTGACAGCCGATGAGCAGTTGCGGGCCGAGCAACTGGCCGAGCTACACGAGCAATTTCAGGACAGGGACGGAGGAATACAGGCGCTCTATGAGCTTGCGCTGTTGAAGATACACTTCTGGCGCGAGCAGGATGAGTCGAACGCTGAGCAGAAAAAGGCCCTTCTTGCCGATGCGCGTGCCACGCTGACGAGCTTTTTGGATTTGTATCCCGACAGCTTTTGCTCCGACCAGGTCAAAAAGAACTTGGCCGATTTGCCCGCAGCCGAGTAGAGAGGAAGGCCAGGCGGACCACTAAGGCACGAAGTTTCTCAAACCGCAGATTACACAGATTCCACAGATTGCGCTGATTTTTTTCCACCACAAAGGCACGAAGACTCTGTTAGCCACAGAGCTCACAGAGATTAGTTTTTCACCACTAAGACACAAAGACACAAGAAAAGGGAACCACGAATTTTCACGAATTGACACGAATATTAAGACAGGATAACAGGATTATTTTGTTAATCCAAAAATCACCACAGATTTTTTCACCACCAAGGCACAAAGAATTTTTTGTTTGGCCACCCCTTAGGGGTAAACTCCGGGCACAGAGAACACAGAGGAGGTTCAGTCAGCTCGTGCGCCCGGCGCGGGCCTTGCTCCAAACGTGGTTTGTGCGCCGGCCCTTCGCCTTGGTGCACATGAGCTTCACTCATCATATAAGCTGACTGAACGGGCGGGCCTTGGGATTTAATACTTGCGATTGGGTATTGAATATTTGGGGGTAGTGTTTTTTTGTTGATTTTTTTGGTGAGGGGGTTTATCGTGTTTGGGCTAATACAGGAGCCAATAATGGATACACATTCAACACCCGATTGGAGGGAAAGAGGATGGGCGGGTAGCGAAAACCCTAAGCACTAAATCCTAAATCCTAAATAAATTCAAAGCACGAAATTCGAATTTGCAAAACAGTGGAGGCGGGGATTAGGCGAGGAGAAAAAAGCTGCAAAAATGCTTGTGAATAGGGAAAGGAAGAATAGAATTGGGGTGCGCGTTCTAATACGGTGATGACGGTGTTGTAAGACCAGCCACAGGATGGGCTAATGATAGAATGGTTTAAGAATCTAAGTGAGGGTTGGCAAACTGCGATATTCGCGGCAGCAGTGACTGTGGGTCTTGCCGCTGTTGGTGGACTATTCGCATTATGCAAATGGCTCCTCGGAAAAAAGAAAGACCCAGATTTGGCCCTTGAGATAATTGATGATACCTTGAAACAAAATAAGCAACTCAGGCAAACGGTAAAGCAGCTCGAAGAGCAGTTAGCACGGCCGCAACTATCGAGAGAACCCGGGGAAAGCGAAGCCCCACAGCCGACGCAGGAGGCAAAGGAGATTGCTGCTCAGATTGAAGATGATGCCGGGCCTTATGCGCAGGCGCTGAAGGCCATCGCCGAGGGCGACAATAAACAGGCCGATAGATTCCTCGACGAGACCCAGCGGCTTTTAGACCATGTCCAGGAGCAGAAAGACCGGGCGCAGGCGAAGATATACGTGGCCCGGATGCAGAACGCCTCTTATGCCGGAAGGCCTCTGGATGCCCTGGACTACTGCGATAAACTGTGGTCGCTGGCTGGAGAAGACCCGCAGATACTTGCCCTTATGGCTAATGTTTACTACGAAAACGCACTGTATCAGAAGGCGGAGCCGCTGATGAAACGCGCACTGGCGATTGATGAAGCGAGTTTCGGCAAAGACCATCCGGAGGTGGCCACAGATTTAAACAACCTGGCGGCGTTGTATCAGGCGACGAATCGTCTTACCGAGGCCGAGCCGCTGATGAAACGGGCGCTGGCGATTGATGAAAAGGCCTTCGGCGAGGACCACCCGAATGTGGCCATCCGATTAAACAACCTGGCGGCGTTGTATCAGGCGACGAATCGGTTGGCAGAGGCAGAGCCGCTGATGGAACGGGCGCTGGCGATTGATGAGCAGAGTCTCGGCAAGGACCCTCCGAACGTGGCCATTAGATTAAACAACCTGGCACAGTTGTATAAGGCGACGAATCGGCTTAAAGAGGCGGAGCCGCTGATGAAACGCGCACTGGCGATTGATGAAGCCGGTTTAGGCAAAGACCATCCGAAGGTGGCCATCCGATTAAACAACCTGGCGTCGTTGTATCAGGATACGAATCGTTTGGCCGAGGCAGAGCCGCTGATGAAACGGGCGCTGGCGATTGATGAAGGGAGTTTGGGCAAGG
The DNA here is from genome assembly GCA_964514115.1 of uncultured Pirellulales bacterium. Lineage (GTDB taxonomy): Bacteria > Planctomycetota > Phycisphaerae > Sedimentisphaerales > Anaerobacaceae > CAZEPI01. Next base: position 7,006 of record CAZEPI010000021.1, read on the forward strand.
ACCATCCGAACGTGGCCATCAGGTTAAACAACCTGGCGGCGTTGTATAAGGCGACGAATCGGTATAAAGAGGCGGAGCCGCTGATGGAACGGGCGCTGGCGATAGTTGAAAAATCTTTAGGTAAAGGGCACCCCGATGTTGCGACGGCGTTAAACAACCTGGCGCAGTTGTATCAAGATACGAATCGTTTAGCCGAGGCAGAGCCGCTGATGAAACGTGCGCTGGAGATTGATGAAGCCGGTTTCGGGAAGGACCATCCGAAGGTGGCCATCCGATTAAACAACCTGGCGGGGTTGTATCGGGATACGAATCGGTACCCTGAGGCAGAACCGCTGATGAAACGGGCGCTGGCGATTGTTCTAGAGTTTACGCGACGGATGGGGCATCGGCATCCGCATTTAGAGGGTGCTATCAACAACTATGCGGGACTGCTTGAAGAGATGGGGTGTAGTGAAGAAGAGATTAAGGCGCGACTGAGGGAATTGGGAACCGCCGAACGCCCTGCGGGGGGCGATAAAGAAAAGCCAACCTAACGCGTGGGAACCGCCGGCCGAAGACTTGCCGGGGCAGGCCCGTCACACGGAGCGCCGGGCAGGGGGGCCAGGGGTAAACTCCACTGGGGGCTAAATATTTGGATTCCGCATCAAGTGCGGAATGACAAGGCGGGGGGAAATAGACCTGACCCCCAGTGGAACTGGGGGCTAAGCGATAAGGAGGCCCTAAAGGGCGAGTGTTCTTATGAGATTTCTCGACTGCGTCCCGACAAGTCGGGACTTCGCTCGAAATGACGGAATTATGGGTCGCGCTCACTCCGGTCGGAATGACGAAGCGTGCGTTGCCCTCTGTTGTTGCGTCGAGTGGGTAGCCGCTCGAGGGTAAACGTGGGTGCCGCCGGCCGAAGACCCCCGGCCTACGACTTGCCGTCTACGTGATACTTCGCCGAGGTAAACGCCGGGACAGGCCCTTCGACGCGCTGCGCTTGCTCAGGACAGGCAGGGAAGCAGGGGGGAGATTTGACTTTGTTGGGGATTCTGGTAGAATGGCTATGAGTCGGGGTTGGAAACTCACTTAGCTGCACTTAGCAGGGGCTTTGGGTGATGCAGAAGCCGGGTTCGAGATGTAAGTTGCGTTTAATCGTCGTGGGGACAGCAGAGGCCGACTTTGTCAGATATGTCAGCGGCCTGGCGGGGCGGCTGGGCTGTGAGTGTGAGTTGTACAGTAATGTTTATTCGGCCTGCGCGATGTTGGGCCTGATTGCAGGGCAGTGCGGGATTTGCATCGGCAGGTTCGAGGATTTGAGCAAGGAGGGCGGGCGATTTTTTGAAATGCTGCGGCAGAAGAAGATTGTGTGTTGTTGTCTGGCCGAGCCCGATTCGGTCTTCAGGCGGCGGGGTGTTTCGCAGGCCGCCACGGCCGGGGCCTTGGTGATTCAAAGGCCCGCTAACCTCGAGAAGATTATCCCTAAGGTCCTGGCCAGACAGGCAGGTTCGGCTATAGAGGCCGGCTCGGCCGAGTCACTTGATATAATCAAGGACGAGTTTAGTATCACGGCCGAAGAGCTAAGTATGTTGCCCGGAGTTGAGAGTGGTGAACAGTATGAGTTTGGACAGTAAGGCCGCCGGTGGTGTCCTTATAATAGGGGACATCCAGAAGGTGTTTTCCGATGCCGAAGCAGCCGCAGTTCTGCCCTGTCGAATATGCGGCAATATTCTCGATGGCATTGAGGCAGCGTCGAGCGGGGGATTTTCGGTGGCGGCTGTGGTGCTTGGCGAGAGGGAGCAGGACTTCAGAGCGGCGCTCGGGGCAATCAGGCAAAGCTGCGATGCGCAGGTGATACTGCTCTGCGAGATGTGGGCCGAGCCGAGGGCGATGCAGCTTGTGGCGGGGCAGGCCAACCGGCATGCGCCGGCGGATGATTATTTGATTTGTCCGCTGACGACGGATGAGTTCTGCATAGCGGTGGCAGGAAAGAGGCAAACCGCGAAGGTCGAGGTCGGAGCAAGTGGGGTCGCAGATGCGGCGACGGAGGCCAGGACCAAACGGCTTGAGAAGCTTGCGACGGAGGATGATTTGACGGGGCTTAAGAACAGGCGCTATATCTGGGAGTTTGGCAGGCAGATTATCGAGCGTGCGAAGAAAAACGGCGGGGGGGTGACCCTTCTTGTTTTTGATATCGATGATTTCAAACATTATAACGACGCTTACGGCCACGCGGCGGGCGACGAGATATTGAGGCAGGCGGCGGTGATGATTCGGCGATGCTGTCGTCGTCACGATGTCGTGGGCAGGATAGGGGGCGATGAGTTTGCGGTTGTGTTCTGGGACGACCCGAAGTGCGGGGTGAGGGGCGGCGCAAGTGAGAGACGTCGGTCGTCGGCCGAGCACCCGCGGGAGGTTATATTCATAGCGAAGCGTTTCCGCAGGGAATTAGGCAATGCGGAGCTTCATCTTCTTGGCCCTGCCGGCAAGGGTGTCTTGACGATAAGCGGGGGGCTGGCCAGCTTAAACAGGGACGGGCAGACAATAGAGCAGCTTTTCGCCGAGGCCGACGCCGCGCTGCTGGAAGCGAAACGCAGCGGCAAGAACAGGATTTACCTTGTCGGTCAGCCGCAGAATGACATTGACAAGATTGAGTAGGCCGGCACCGTCGTCAGCGGCGCAGACGCCAGAAAAGCACCCCGTTGGGGGCAAGCTGGATTGGGATGCGGAGATTGTCGCCGGATGGGGTCGTCTCGAGGGATTTGTCGTCGCGGTCGAGCACCCGGGAGTATTGCTTAGGGATAGAAGCGGTTCCGTAGCCGGCGGTTCGGTCGAGGTTTATTATCAGGGCGAAGTCGTCGTCTTCTGCGGTTGAGCGAAACAGGGCGGTTTCGGTCCAGGGAAGGTCGGTATTGACGCAGGGCTGACAGCCGGCGAGGTTGCGAATCGTCTTGAAGATGTCGAGAGCGGCCAGGCACGTTTCACTTTGCGGCTGGCTAAGGTCCAGATGCAGCGGAAACGGAAAAGTCGCCAAGTATGCCTTTCCCTTCTCGACGGAATTTTCCAGCAGGAGTGGGTAGTCATCATCGAAGGCGGCGATTGTCTTCGCTGTCGTTGGGGCCAGCCGGAGTCGCTCGGCGTTTGCGGGAAATGTGAGGGTTGGTGAGTCGAGGTTTCTGGCCCATTCGGGGTCGAAAATGGCGTTTATTGGGCCGGGTCGGAGGCCTTCAATGGCTACGCCAAAAAGCTCGCCGAATATGGGATTGAGAGAGAAGAATTCGTCCATGATAAAGAAGACACTGCCGCCGCTCTTGACGAAGCTTCGCAGCTTGTCCCAGGCCGACAGCGTCAGTTTAAAGCCGGGGACAATTAGCAGTGACATATCGGCCGGAAAGAAGTCTTCGCGGACAAGGTCGATATTCAGGTTCGCACCTTTTGCGACGGCAAAATGCCTCCACAGCTTATTGTGGAGAGCATCGGCCCTTTGGTAGAAGTCGCAGGGATAAACAAGAGCTGCCCTGGGCGGCTCGATGGAGAGCGAATCAAGGGGCAGGCTGCGGACGTCTTTGGCAAAGCTGAGCAGCTCGTGTGCTCTGGGTTTTAGTGTTCGGTCGGCAAAGCAAATGCCGAAATTCGGCTCCTGTGGTTTGTCGTTCAGCGGCCGGGTGTAATGCTGCTTTTCTTCGTAGTCGGTGTAACACCAGGGCAGCACGCCGATGGTTCCGTTCGCCAGAGACGAGTACATCCAGACGCGAAAGCGGTCGGCGATAACCTCTTCGCAGGCCGCCGATGAGGAGACGCCGGGGCCTTCGTGAAGAAATGGTGGTCTTCCCGCTGTTGCGAAGAAGCGAGTCTGGAATGGGCCGTAGCTGATAAGGTCAAGCTCAATGCCGTAGGAAGGCAAAGGGTAAATGCAGTAGGACATAATGTCGAGGTGCGCAGCGATTTCTTCGAGGGCAAAGCCGGTGTCTTTCCGCGTTGGCTCGGGGTCGCAGCCGAGCGTGATGAGGTGGTTGGGGTCAACGTCGCGGATTGCAGAGCACAGCCGCGATACCCAGTTAGTTGCGATGTCCCTGCGTGATGGGGGCAGGGAGTCGGCTTTGCGTTTTGGGGCTGGTGGGATCTCTTCAAGGTACCAGGGTTCGTCGCTGAGGTCCCAGCAGAGGATGGCCGGCTCGTCGGCGAAGTGACGGGCGAATTCAGCGACGTGCTTTGCTTCAAGCTCGAGCATTTGGCCCTGATACATACCCGGTTCAATCCAGTAGGGGGCGTCATAGATGCCGGTCCAGGTCCCGATTAAAAAGACCGGAATGACGAGGATGTCACGGTCTTTGCACTCGGCGACAAAGGTTTTGAAGGTATCGAGAAAGGCGGCGCTGAATTGTCCCTGTTTTGGCTCGAAGCTTCTCCAGAAGACGGCGACGCGGACGCAGTCCAGGCCAATGTCTTTGATGTGGTCGAGGTCGGCGTTGATGTGGTCGGGGCGGTAATCCTCGAAGTGGTTTCCGCAGAGGTAGCTCGGCAGATAGTTTATACCGATGGGGAAGAATCGTTTGCCGTTTCGCGTAAAGTACACACCGTCGGTAGATACGAAGCGCTGACCGGATTCTGAACTGCTCTCTGCCATTATGCCTGCTCCACGGATCTTGACAACGTTATTGAGAAAACGACGTTTATAGCTTATAGTCGCGGTGTTTTCAACCCCTTGAATCTGATTTAAGGAGGCAAGAAAATGCGCCCCGATTTTGCGAAGCTGGCACAGCAGTATAAACAAACGCTTCTCGATGACATCATACCTTTCTGGGCTGAGCACTCGGTTGACTGGGAGGTGGGCGGATATTTTAGCTGTCTGGACAGGGAGGGTAACGTATTTGATACGGATAAGTTTATGTGGATGCAGTGTCGCGAGGTGTGGACGTTTGCGATGCTGTATAACGAGGTGGCTAGGCGTGAGCAGTGGTTAAAGATAGCGAAGAACGGTGCAGACTTCTTGGCTCAGCACGGCATGGATGAGCAGGGCAACTGGTACTTTTCGTTAGACAGACACGGCAGTCCGTTGATTGTGCCTTACAACATTTATTCTGATTGTGATGCGTGCATAGCGTACAGCCAATACGCCAGGGCGACGGGCGATGAACAGATGCGGGCACTTGCGCTTCGCATATTCCGGAATATAATGCGTCGCAAAGACGACCCAAAGGGCAAGTGGTCCAAGGGCGTGCCGGGGACACGGGATTTGCGTGAGCTTGGGCCTGCGGTGACATTGATAATAACTGCGATGGATTTACAGTGGGCGCTGGATGATAACCAGTTCAACGACACCCTGGATATGTGCATACAGGAAGTGTTTGAGGCGCACAACAAGGAGAGGAATTTGCTTTACGAGTGGACGCCGAGGGGGGGCGAGCGGCCCGACTGTTTTGAAGGCAGGATAGTGCTGCCGGGTCACGGGATAGAGGGGATGTGGTATGTGATGGCGGCAGCGCGGCAGCGCGGTGACATGGAGCTGATAGAGAAGTGCGTGGACATTATTTTGAGCGAGATTGAGTTTGGCTGGGACAAGGAGTACGGCGGGATTTACTACTTTATGGATATCAAGGGACATCCTCCGCTTCAGTTGGAATGGGACAGAAAACTCTGGTGGGTCCATCTTGAGACGCTTGTCTCCTTTGCGCTTGGGTATCTGCTTACAGGTCGCAAAGAAGTGTGGGACTGGTTCGAGAAGGTCCACGAATACACCTGGTCGCATTTCCCTGACCCCGAGTTCGGCGAGTGGTGGGGATACCTCGACAGGCAGGGACAGGTATTTTTGCCGATCAAGGGCAGCAAGTTCAAGGGCTGTTTCCACGTCCCGCGGGCGCTGTATCGATGCTGGCGGATATTCGAGGAGCTTAGCAAGCGTGATGCGTAGTGCGCCACGGCAGCTAAAAAGCCGGCACGAGGTTTCAGATTATCCTGCATCTTGATTTTTCTGTGGGCGGCCAAGGTTGAGTCACTGCTCCGGCTGATGGAGCACGATGGTTTTAGTGGGGCCTGCCAGCTCGTACTTTATTCCGCGCCAGGTGATGGTCCTTCCGAAGGCGGAAGAGACGATGATTATCAGCAGCAGGGGGGAGAAGAGCCAGAACAGCAGGATGTCGGCAGCGGCGGCGAGCTTCAGCCGCGGCCAGTCCTCTGCGAGCAGTTTCCTGACCATTAGTTGCCTAAGCACTGCACGGGCCAATTGTGCGCCGAAGAAGATGATGCCCACGCCCACAAAAAGTATAACGTGCTGTTGCCTGCTGACGGCTGCATAGATGGCCAGTGCAATTGTTGTCCAGAGGCCGAGCACGGAGTAGAGCATACAGCCGAGGCCGAACAGCCAGGTTGCGGGCGTATAAATCCTTGTGATGATGAACTGTCTTCTTGTAAACTCAAACAGCCCCGCCCAGGTTGTGGTTTGATAAGAGGCCACGAGACAACCCGGCACAAATTCGACCTTTTTGTGGACCTTTTTGACGGCGTAGCTAAGAGACAAATCGTCGCTGAGCGTCTTGGGCCAGATTTCGTCGAGCTTGATCTCTTTGAAGGTGCTGACTTTGATTGTCATAGACCCCCCCCAAGCCTGGTTGCGGCGGGTGTTGCCGAGCAGTTGTGCGACCTTGGCGTTTATGGCCGAAAGAGCAATGGTCGGGAGGTTATTTTTCTGGGGGACGAACCAGCGATAGCCGCTTGCGGCGCCGTTCTTGTCGAGACGAAGGGGATGGACGAGGTGCCTCAGCCAGTTGGGCCGGACGCAGATGTCCGAGTCGGCAAAGGCGAGGACCTCCACGTCGTCGGCCATTTTCTGATAAGCATAGAGCAGGTTATGTACCTTCTGGCTGCACGCCTGCCCTTTACCTGAGACTAAGACTGCGGCGTCTTTGGCTTTTGATGTGGCGGTTAGCTGGTCTGTTAGTTTGCAAAGCTCGGCATAGGCGGGGTCCCCGGTATCGGCGACGATGAAAACGAGACGATAGTCATCGTAGTCCTGGTTGAATAGCGAGGCGATATTCCTGTGAAAGTCGGCGTCGAGGTCCTTGCAGGGTACGAGCAGCGCGACGCTCGGCGCGTAATGAGCGCGCCGCTTTTTGTATTTCGCAAGAGCGAAGCGGAAGTTGTGGATTGCCAGGGCAAGGATTATGCCCTGTGAGATTATTATCAGCCACGCGATGTAGTAGTACCAATCCATCGGGGCAGATTATTCGATGTGGCACCGCGCTTGTCAACCGGAATTCAGCTCACCGAGGCGAGAGGGACGATTCGGTCGACGAGCTGGTCAAGGGTATATGATTTGTCGAGGTCAATTGGCAGGACACAGCCGTGGTCGTGGTCGGAGGCGAGTATGAGGAGGTTTTTTCCCCCCTGGCAGTATCCGTCCTCCTGTCTTTGATGACCGAGGACGAAGATGTCAACGTCAAATGCTTTTGCCATTTGGTCGAGCAGTTGCTGGCTGTGTTTTCTTCCCCACGTTAGCAGGTAGGCAGAGCCGGGTCTGACGACGTCGTTTATTTTGAGCCGTCGGTTGATTATAGCCGGGTCGAACTTGCTGAGGTAACGGTCTGCGGGCAGTGAGTGGCAGATTAGTATTCTGTTCGGACATTTGACGGCCAGGGGTTGCGAAAACAGAAATTGCTTTATTGCCAGCTTGACATCCTCGCTGGCATCGGAGAATTCTCGTTCAAGGGCGCGGCGCATCGCCACGTTCATTTCCTTGCCGTTTTTCATGACCTTTGTGTTGTTGATGAAGGCGGTGTCGTGGTTGCCCATGATGATATGCGCGCGGTGCGGAAATTGCAGTTTGTACCTGACGACGTCGAATAGCAGCTTGTACGACAGACATCCGCCGTGGTCGTCTTCTGGTCCTCCGTGGATGACCTCCTGGAGGATGAGGTGCTTTTCGGGGTTGTTTTCAAGGTCTGCGAAGGTTCGTATCCTCTCAAAGTTTCGCCGGTGGCCATGGATGTCGCCGGTTATCATCACGCTGCCTTTGTCGGGCAGCGTGATGAGATTTGCCCGTCTGAACTTGTTGGCGTGGTTGGCCTCTATTCCTTGCTTGAGCAGTTCAATCGTTTTTGCAGGCATATGGGCTGTCCAGACAGACGAAATACTACTTCTGTACGCGCAATGACAGGATAATCTTAAAGCTCTCTGATGTCAAGACTTATTGCGAGTTGGCCCTGGATTTGTTGGTGAGGATGCTGTGAATTATCAGGTCAAGGCGTGAGATGATGGTCATCATATTCGACGGCCTGTCTGCGGGGTCGTCTTTGGCGCAGTCCATAACGAGCTTCGAGACACCGGGCGGTATTTGTCTTCTTATCTCGTGAGGTGCGCGGAGTTTTTCCTGGACGGGCAGGCCGAAGTCGTCCTTCTTCGGTATCAGTGTTGGGACGGTCTTGCCGGTTAGTGCCCAGTACATGGTCGCGCCCAGATTGAAGATGTCGGTCTTGGGCCCGAGTGGTTTTCTTCGGACCTGCTCGGGCGCGATATAGTCTGGGGTCCCCTGGATGCGTCTTTTTGTTGTTCCGATTTTGCAGCTCTGGCCGAGGTCGATGATTCTGATTGCCCCGGCGGTGCTCAGAAGTATGTTGTTGGGTTTTATATCGCAGTGTGCCAGGCCGGTCTGGTGCATGGCGTTTAGGCCGGTGGCGACCATTCGAAAGACGAGCAAAACGTCGAGCAAGCTGAGCGTGGGGCCGTCTTCGAGCGATTTCCCGTCAAAATATTCCATCGCCAGCAGCAGCTCTTTTGCCTTGAACATGCCGCGGATTTTCTTCAGTTTGTAGCATTTGCGGACGTAGGGGTGGTCAACTCTTCGGGCGATTTTGTATTCGGTCTCGACCTGTTCGAAGACACGGTGGTCCTCAGGCCTCTCGAAAATGACGCGTTTGAGGGCGACGTCGGTTCCGTTGGTATCGTCGCTGGCGAGGTAAATGGTGCTTCGCGCACCGGTACCGATTCGCCTTTTTATCGTGTATCCGCCGACGTTGAGGATATCTTTAGCCATACATATATTATAACAAACGGTTCATTGTCCATCGCCGCCCGGCCTGAGGGTAACGAGCCAACGTGATATCGGCCGAGGCACGGCTCGGTTGAGCCGGGAAAGACATTGATTTTATTAAACAGACGGCTGATTGTCCAGTTTCGTCACAAATTTTTCTTTTTCTGCCGGCGGCCGGCCTGCTCTCTTGACGCCAGAGGCCGCTTTTTGAATAATACCAGCGACAGACGCGGCCTGCGATAAACGCAGGCCATACCTGTTTATCGGCAGAATCTGTTAGCCGACAGCTCCGTTGGCGGACCGAGTCCCGGGCTCGGCCCCAAGGGATTGCCGGGGCTAACCGGGGGGTTGCAGCTTCGGCCGAGAGAGGTTATTATATTGGTGTTTGTTCCCCGATAGCTCAATTGGTAGAGCGAGCGGCTGTTAACCGCTAGGTTGTAGGTTCGAGTCCTACTCGGGGAGGTGTGAACCACGTGGGGTTCACACCCTAAACCCAACGCGGTTTAGGGTAGTCTTGGCGGGAGCGATCGGCTTTGACCATGTACTATGTGTATGTCTTGTTAAGCGAGCGAGACGGCATGTTCTACATTGGTTTCACCGCGGATTTGAAGAGACGGCTAAAGGAGCACCAAACAGGGAAGAATAAAAGCACCAAGGCAAGGCTGCCAATCAGGCTTGTTTACTACGAAGCACATCTTTCCAAAGCCGACGCGATGAGAAGAGAGCGATATTTCAAGACCGCTAAAGGGAAATCCAGCCTTAGACAAATGCTGAGAGAATCCCTGAAAAATATTTAGGGCTCGAACCTGAGGGGGCTTGGGGGAGAAGCTCCCCCATGTCGTCGGGGTGACAGGCCGCATGAAGTCAGTATAGCTGAGCAAAACAGCGGGGCCGCCAGAGGGGCTTCAGCCCCTATGGAAATCTGCGAAGTAGATTTAGAGCGTCTAACATAGTGAAGGTCATTGCGAGCGAAGCGAAGCAATCTCGACCGTGCGATATGGATAGATTGCCGCGTCGTCCCGATAAATCAGGACTCCTCGCAATGACAAAAACCTGCTTTGCAGCAAGAAGTCCATTTTGTTAGATGCTCCAAAGAAAACAGAGTGTGAAATGAACATAAGAAAAGAAACGGCTGCGGATATTGAAGCAATAACCGAGCTAGCAATAGCCGCCTTCAAGACCCTGGCAATCAGTGAACACACGGAGCAATTCATAATCAGTGCATTGCGTGCAGCAGGTGCGCTGACTGTTTCGCTTGTGGCGGAAATTGATGGGCAAGTTGTAGGACATATTGCCTTTTCGCCAATAACGATTTCCGACGGTGCAACAGGATGGTACGGTCTCGGCCCAGTTTCGGTATTACCAGAGTATCAAAAGCAGGGCATCGGCAAGTCATTAATTAACAAAGGATTGTCTGCACTGAAGGAATTGGGCGGTCAGGGTTGTGCTCTTGTGGGCCCGCCGGACTACTATAAGCGGTTCGGCTTCAGGAATTATCCGGAACTTGTTCATGAGGGAATTCCGCAAGACGTTTTCCTTGCCCTGCCGTTTGGCGAGAAGGTTCCTCAGGGGACTGTGGCATTTCATGAAGGATTCTCGGCAAAAGGCTGACAAGGTGCTGAATCAAGAGGGGGATTTGGTCCCTTTTCGGCGGCCGGGTTTGTAGGTCACTTTGGCCAGGAGCGGGTGAGTTCGGCGAGGTCCAACCAATCGACGATGTCATCACCACCTGCCGGTGCGATATCGGCTGAGGGGCTGAGCGGCGATTGGCGCCACTGGGCGGCGAGGATGGAGAAGTCCACAAAATCGAGGATGCCGTTGCCGTTGATGTCACCCAAAGGCCATTCGTAGGCCCCGATGTCGTAGCCGCCTGCCTGCGGTCGGGGGTCGCCATCAATGTCAACAGCCGGGGCATTTGTGTCCGTTCCCGTGTCGATTGCGTTGGAATCGGCCAGCAGTCGGAAGTCACCGGCTGAGGCGTCAACAAAAGCGGGCAGGCCCTGGATGCACCAGTTCGGGTCGAGCCCGGTGATATTCTCGGCAAGGTTGTATTCAATTGTGTAGCTTATCGGAGGGCGACTGACATTGATGTATACACCGCAGTTGGAGATGATGTTGTTCCGCACAACCACGTTCTCGGCTTCATAGTTGCCGATATCCATACCGGCCCCCCAGCCCCACGCGCAGTTGTACACGGTGTTGTTGACGTAATACACGTTCAGCATCGGATGAGTGTCGTTCGCATCGCCACCCCAGTCCTTGCAGAACATCCCTGGGCCATCACAGTTGTAGACCAGGTTGTTCACAAACCACACGTTGCTCAGCTGCCCGCTCGTCTCTGCACATGCCCCCAGCCCAAAGCCGCAGTCGTGAATAATGTTGTCCCTGTAGACTATGTTGAACGTCGGCACATTCCACGCATCCGCATACAGCCCCTGTCGCTCAATGTCGTGAATGTAGTTACCGATTACCTCAACGTTCCTCGCCCCCTCCTTGATATCAATCCCCTCGTGATTGCCGTGGTGGATGTGGTTGTAGCTTACTACCACCCCATCCGAGTGCAGCTTGATGCTGATATCCTCCTCGCCGCCCGCCTGGCAGGCCGACTCGACCTCGTTGCCGGTAATAACCACGTTGTACGAGTAGTTGATTTTCATTCCCGACGAACCTGTATTGTACGTGTGGCAGCCCTCTATGCGCAGATCATTCACTTCCCAGGTCCAGAACCCGCTCATCCCCGACCTTGCCGCACTGGTAACCGCCAGACCCGATACCGCAATATGGCTGCAGTCGCGGATCTTAAACGCACCCTCGCCCCACGACGTTGTCGCAGCATCTATCGTCGGCTCCTCTCCGGGATAGTTGGCAAATGTAATCGGCGCCCCCGGCAGACCCGACCGATTCATAGACACCCTCTCGCTATATGTCCCCTGTCTTATCAGGACCGTGTCGCCGGCATTGAGCGTATTGGCTGCCTTCTGGATAGTCAGCCAGGGCTCAACCTCGGTGCCTGGATTGCTGTTGTTGCCGGTTGTCGCCACATAATACGTCCCCGCCTCCAGCGACGCACCAGAGAACATAATCACTACAAATACACAAGTCACCCGCCACATAATCACCCTCATCACAGACCTTTCTGCCCGAAACATGTAAACGTACTGCACCTGCCTGCTCTTTACCTCCTCGCCACCGATGAGCCAATCGAGTTCATTATACCGCATTTCCCCTTCATTTTCAAGCCGCACCCTGCCTTGGTCGTCGTAATGTCGCGGCCGCCCCCGATATCGGTGAGCTGTCGGGCAAAGGGCACCTCAAAAAAAATTGCAACTATTTGCCTTTTCAGCCCGTATGTGTTAGAATATTCCCGTGAGTTATTGATTGCACACCCGGGGGTGAAGCGTAATGGTGTGTAAAAGACCAGGCCGCGGATTTACGCTTATTGAGCTGCTGGTGGTAATTGCGATTATCGGGCTGCTCATGGCGATTCTCCTTCCGGCGCTCAATAGGGCCCGCGAGAGCGGCAAGCGGGCGGTTTGTATGACCCAAATCAAGCAGTTGCAGCTCGCGTGGGCGATGTACACCGACGACAACGACGACCTGGTGGTCTCGGGCGATACGATATACTCGTGGGGATTTCCCGACAGCGTTGGCGGGCCGCAGGGTTCATGGTTTGAGTACCCCCATAACTGGAACCCCTGCCCGCTGAGGAGCGGCGGTACTCTGTCCCCGTTCCCCGGCGGCTCAACCTATATTTCCTTAGACACAGCTACCGAGGCGGACTGGATGCACAGCATAGAGGATGGGGCGCTGTGGAAATATATCAGAGACCACAAGATCTACAAATGTCCCGTCGGCGAAAGAAACGCCTATGTGACATACTATATGTCGCACGCATTGAACACTCATCCTGCTTCGGTCGGTCCTCGTGCCCCTATGGTTTATCGCAAAATGCAGATAAGGAGAACCTCGGAGAGGTTTGTCTTTCTGGACGTAGGGTGGGTCAAGGGAGGCGGTGGAGCATACTATACTCCCTTCAAGTCGGGAGGCCCGTACTCCACACCAAGCCCTCTGAAATGGTATGACCCACCGCCTACGAGGCACGGCATGGGCACAGTCCTGTCTTTCGCCGACAATCACTCGGAATACAGAAAATGGACAGACCCGCATGCGATCGAGGCCACGAAGCACCCGTGGGGCGGCGCGGGCTGGCCTGACGCCGAAGAGAATTGTGATTGCGACCTGAGATGGTTCTCCAGAGCCACCTGGGGCATCCTTTCAGGTGACTGGGAACCCTGCGCCGGCGACTGCGAATATTGAGAGCGATTACAAGAAAATGGCAACAGCCGCGCTGTTGAAAACCCCCTCTCGGTCGATTTAATATTATACATCGCTTGAAGTCTTAAGCCCCCGGCTTGGTCACGGATGTGGCCAATTTCACCTCTGCTACGTCCTGTCGCCGGCTATGGTCAGCGGTATCTGAACTGGGCGGTTGCTCTCTAATCTTATCCGCGCGCAGTTGCCTGCTCTTTGCCTCCTCGCCATCGATGAACCAATCGGTTTCATTATACTGCATTTCCCCCTCATTTCCAAGCCACAACCTGGCTTCGTGCACCCGCACATCTCTTGCAAAAGCCCGCTGGTGGGGATAAATTGGTCACTTATGGCACAGGACGCCAAAAAGCGGGTCGAGCAGCTCAGGGCCGAGATACGGCGGCACGACTACCTCTATTATGTCCTTGCCCGCCCTGAGATAAGCGACCGGCAGTACGACAAGCTCTTCAGTAAGCTAAAACGGCTTGAGCAGCAGCATCCCGAATTAGTGACCAGTGACTCACCGACTCAGCGGGTGTCGGGCGAGCCGCTGGCCGGCTTTGCCACCGTCCGTCACGCATCTCCTATGCTCAGTATGGATAACACCTACAACGCCGATGAGCTTCGGGCATTCGATGAGCGCGTGGCGAAAGGGCTGGACGGCAGGGATTATGATTATGTGGTTGAGCTGAAAATCGACGGCGTTGCCATAGCCCTGAGATACCAGGCCGGCGCCCTCGTTACCGGCGCGACTCGTGGTGATGGAAGGACGGGTGATGATGTTACTGCGAACGTCCGAACCATAAAGGCCGTCCCGCTCTCTCTCTTGGACGACGGCGGTACGATTCCCGACGTCCTTGAGGTTCGCGGTGAAGTGTATATGCCCACAAACGCATTCGTTGAGCTAAACAAACTTCGTGAACAAAACGGCGAGCCACCGTTTGCTAATCCCCGCAATGCAACCGCCGGCTCCTTGAAACTCCTTGATTCCAGAATAACCGCACAGCGCAACCTCTCATTCTTCGCATACGCCGTCGGTCAAACGTCCGAGCCGTTGAGTGACGACCATTACCAGACACTTCAGCGCTTCAAGAAGCTCGGGCTGCCCGTCAATCACTATATACAAAAAGCCGCAGACATCGAAGAAGCACTCCGCATCTGCGATAAGTGGGACCACAAACGAAAAGAACTCGATTACCAGATAGACGGGATGGTCATAAAGGTCAACCGCTTCGACCAGCGCGACCTTCTTGGTTCAACCGGCAGGGCGCCGAGGTGGTGCATATCGTATAAGTTTGCGGCTGAGCAGACCGAGACCGTCGTCGAGAGCATCGATGTCCAGGTGGGTAAAAGCGGTATTCTCACCCCTGTAGCCAACCTGACGCCTGTCTTTCTCTCGGGGACGACCGTAAGCCGCGCCAGTCTTCATAATTTCGACGAAATGGAGCGGCTCGACGTTCGGCAGGGCGATACCGTCATAATAGAAAAGGCCGGCGAAATAATACCGCAGGTCATCGAAGTGAAAAAAGAAAAGCGCCCCCGCGGCACATCCGTTTTCAAGCCGCCGAGCAAATGTCCGAACTGCGGCGGCCCGGTCCAAAAAAACGCCGACGGCGTTTACATTCGCTGTCTGAATCCCGGTTGCTTAGGCCGGCTAAAGGAGCGCATCAAGTATTTTGCCGGGCGCGGACAGATGGATATCGACCATCTCGGCGAGGCGCTTATCGACCAATTGATTGACACCGGCTTAGTCAAAGACTTTGCCGACATCTATAAGCTCACGAAAGAAGACCTCGTTGAATTAGAGCGAATGGCCGACAAGAGCACCCAAAATGTGGTTGATGCGATAGACCAGAGCAAGAGCAGAGACCTGTGGCGATTGATTGCCGCGCTGGGCATCCACCAGATAGGCGGAGAGTTTGCTCAAACACTTGCCTCATCCTTTGGCTCGTTGAAGAAAATTCGCAAAGCCAGTCTTACTCAACTGACAAAGGTCTTGGCTCCTACTGCGTTGAAGGAAAAGGACGCTAAAAAACGCGACGAGAAACGAAAACGAGCCAGGTCCGTTTACGATTACTTCAGGGATACCCGCAACAAGGAGGTCATTGACAGGTTGTTGAGGCAGGTCAAGCCAAAAAGCCCACAGAAGGCGAACATGGTGGCGCGCAAGCTTGGAGGCAAGGTGTTCGTTGTGACGGGGACACTGGAGAATTTCAGCAGGCAGCAGGCGAAAGAGGCGATTCGCAAGGCGGGGGGAAAGGCGAGCTCCAGTGTGAGTAAGAACACCGATTTTGTTTTGGCAGGTGAGAGCCCCGGCAGCAAACTCGATAAGGCGCGCAAGCTCGGTATATACGTGATAGATGAGCGTGAGTTTCTCAAACTTATACAGGAGGAGCCGTAGTCACAGAATGAGAGTTGATTCATGGGTGCAAAAGAACATATTGAGATATTAGCTAAAAGCAGTTCGTCGGCCACCCCATACGTTGTCAGATGTTACCTTGAAGAAAATAAGATATCGGCTTTTTGCTCCTGCCGCGCCGGAGATAACCGCATGCTGTGCAAGCATGTAAGGCGGGTTATGGCTGGGGACGAATCAATTCTCTATGACAGACGTCAAAAAAATGAATTGGAAAAAATCAGGAATCATTTGAAGGACACACAAATCCCCTTGCTTCTGTCGGAAATGGAAGAGGCCGACGAAGTATTAGAGAAAGCAAAGAGAAAAAGAGACAAAGCGAAGAGAGTCTTGGAAGCTATGGTTTTGGACAAGTTCAAACAATAGAAGTTTCACAGAGGGAGACATAAGACAACGGAACAAGCCCGTGAACAGTTTATGCGACGAGCGCTGCAATTGGCGGCCAAGGGTCTTGGCCGGGTGGAGCCGAATCCGGCGGTGGGGGCGGTAATTGTAAGAGACGATGAGATTATCGGCAGGGGGTGGCATAAGGAATTCGGCGGGCCACACGCAGAGGTAAACGCGATAGCGGATTGTCTGTCATCCGGGCAAAACGCGGCAGGGGCAACGATGTACGTCACCTTAGAGCCGTGCTGCCACGTGGGCAAGACCGGCCCCTGCACCGAGGCCATCATCGCCGCCAACATTGCCCGCGTAGTTGTTGCGACCATCGACCCCTCGGAACACAACAACGGCAGGGGGGTAGAGCAGCTTCGCCGGGCGAATGTCAGTGTTGAAGTCGGCCTTTGCGAAAGACAGGCCCGGCTCCTAAATGCCCCCTTTCTCAAATTCGCTACGACAGGCAGGCCCTGGGTCACTCTCAAGTGGGCACAGAGTATTGATGGCAAACTCGCCTGCGCTGTTACGAGTCACGAGCCACAAGCGACAGGCGACGAACACCGATGGCTCAGCGGCCCTGCCTCCAGGAACGATGCACACAAACTCCGGCGACGTGCCGGCGCGATAGCCGTCGGAATCGAGACCGTCCTTTCCGACGACCCTTTGCTTACACCCCGGCCGCACGGCGGCAAAAAACCCCTGCGAATTGTGCTGGATAGAAGATTGAGGATTCCCCTGCAATGCCGACTACTGGCAACAGCGGCCGATTTCCCCGTGATGCTTGTCACCAAGCAACAGACGTTAGAGCAAAACAGCGACAGGGTGAAAGAGATTGAGGCAAGCGGGGCGGAAGTGATTTTCTGTCCGGCCGATGCCGGCTCGAACCTCTCATTCTTACTCGACCTCTTGAGCAGCCGCCGAATAAATCATTTGTTGGTCGAGGGCGGTGCAAAGCTAATCACCTCTTTTATTAAGGAAAAGCTTGCTGATGAGCTTGTTGTGTATATCGCACCGAAAATTCTTGGTGCAGAAGGAACGGTCGGCATCTCCAAACTGTTTTGCGGAATCGATGAACCTATCGAGTCGGCGTGTGTCGAAACGAAACGATTCGGGGATGATATCAGAATCAGCGGATTGACTCCTGAAGGTCTTGCTGCATTAGCGATAAGTGAAACATAGTGCTTTTTGAAGGATGGTTCGATGAGAAATCTGAAAGGAGTATCTGCTGTAGCAGTATCGTTTTTCATGGTTGTTTGTCTTGGTGGTTGTTGCGGTGGCGTTTGTCCCGCCGGCAAAACTGCCTGCGGACTTTGTCCTCTGAGTCGGCCTGATGACGCGATTGTCCTGTTTGACGGCGCCGATTTTTCAAAGTGGGTCGGCGAAGAAGGCGGGCCGGCGAAGTGGGAGATAATCGATGGCGCGATAAAGGTCGTCCCCGGCTCGGGAAGCATTGTCACCAAGGAAACGTTCGAGGATTTTCGCCTGCACGTCGAATTCAGTATTCCCGAAGGCCCGCCGGATGCTACGGGACAACACCGCGGCAACAGCGGCATCTACATACAAAGGCGCTACGAAGTCCAAATCTTGGATTCGCACGGCCTTGCCCCGGCCGACGGCGAGTGCGGCGCGATATATAGAACCAAAGCTCCCGACAGGAATATGGCCAGACCACCCGGGCAATGGCAGAGCTATGATATCGTTTTTCGCGCTGCGCGTTTTGAGGGCGAGCAAAAGGTGGCCGATGCCCGTATTACCGTCCTCTGGAATAGCGCCGTGGTCCACAATAACGTCTTTATCCCAGATAAGACCGGAGCCGGCCAGCCCGAAGGCCCCACCCCCGGGCCCATCAAGCTGCAGGACCACGGCAGCCCCCTTAGCTTTAGGAATATATGGATTGTTAGACTTTGACCAGCCGATAATGAACCACACACCTTTGGATTTCAAAGGCCGCACGCGCGCGGTTCTGCTGTGCGGTCTGCGTTTTCTACAGAGTTCCATGCACGGGGATTTCTTATGAAGAAGATAGATGTGTTGGGACTCCAGACAGTCCCTGAGATTAAAAAGGGGGACAATCTCGCAGCAATCATCACAGAAAGTGCAACCCGCGAAATAGGCGACCTGCAGGATAAAGATATCGTGGTGCTCACAAGCAAGATTGTCTCCAAGGCGATGGGCAGAATGCGGCGGATGGATGATGTCGTGCCGGGCAGGCGGGCGCGTTACATATCGAAAAAAACCGGCAAAGACGCCAAGTGGCTCCAGATGATTTTCGACGAGGAAAACGAGATTGTGGCGATAGTGCCTTTGCGCGGACTCATAGAGAGGCATATCTTCGGCGCCTCGGAAGATGCCGCCTGCACCGAGGAGCTTGTAGAGCACGAGCAGGCCCTTTGCATAACCAAAAGCAGGGCTGGTCGCCTTCACACCTGCGACGCAGGCATCGATGGTTCCAATCACGAAAAGGGCGTCGTCAGCTTATTGCCGGCCGACCCGGATGCGGCGGCCAAAGATATTCGCACGGATTTGGAAAAGCTCAGCGGCAAGAAAATCGCCGTTGTGCTGGCCGATACCGAGATGATTCCGTTCGGCACGATGGATTTCGCCGTCGGCTCGTCGGGCATAGAGCCGGTATCGAAGCAGTTCGGCCATAAGGACCTCTTTGGCAAGCCCAAGTTCGGCGGCATGGATATTACCGCCCACGAGCTTTGCTCGGCCTCGGCGCTGGTCTTCGGCCAGACGGGAGCCGGAATCCCCGCCGCCGTCATTAGGGGCTACGAATTCCAAATCAACGAAACCGAAAACATCGCCAACACACTTCTGCCTCGCTCTGAGAACGCGGAAATGCGAAAGGCCCTCCGCGCAACCCTCCGCGCAACCTCCTACGCAATGCCCTTCAAAGCCCGCCTCATCCTCCGCCTCGCCTCCTGGTTCGCTTAACGCGTGTATTTTGTGCACTCTTAAAATGGAAGGAGCAAAGTATGAGTCAGAATGAAGGTGGAAACAAAGTGAATGAGCAGGCAAATGCCAGGAACGGAGATCGTGTTTCATACGACACTGAGTATGAGCAGTGCTTTGAGTCGTGGCGGTTATTAGTGGGTCTGCGCCCAGTTATGTTTGTCCTTTCATTTTCGGTTGTGTCCGCAGTTGTATATTTCTTCTTCGGAAAGGATGGTGATAATTCTGAGCCGGCGATCAAATGTATTCTTTCGCTTGTGGGATTTGTATTTACGATCGGGATAATAATGTTTGAGGGGCGGACCAGACAATTGTACGATGTTTGTATTCATCGAGCGGGGAAACTTGAACTCGGAGACCAATCTCCTCCAACTGCGGATTGTTGTCACGTCAACGAAGGGGCTCGCTTAGCGACTCTGCTTATGGCCGAACGTCGTCTTCCATGGGCTTGGCATACAGGCGGAATCTACTTGACCTACGGGGTCATGGTTGTGGTTTGGCTGTTTCTCTTGTTTTCCAGTGCGCTCGAGATATGGGGCGCGGTTATCGCCCGTATATTTCTCGTCTGTGGCCGATTTTGATTATGTCAACGATACGTTTGGGCTCATCGATTGAATAGATTATTCGGTAGTCTCCCTGACGGACCCGGTAGCAGGATTTGACTGCGAGTTTTTCCGAGCCGGCAGGCCTGGGGTTATCGGCAAGTGACAGGATGCGTTTGGTGATTCGCCGAAGGTCTTTGCGAGGGATGTCCTTTAGCTCCCTCGCGGCGGATTTCTTGATAGTGAGCTTATAGCCTGCCATTTTTTCGCAAATCCTTCAGGACCTGCTCAAATGAGACGCTCGGCTCACGTTTTCTTTCGCGGACCGCATCGAGGTCTATTGCATCTTCGGCAAGTGACACTCGGATTGCCTGCTCAACTAAGTCGGACATCGAATGTTCGGTTGCCGCGGCCTTGATGCGCAGCGCCCGGTGAATCTCCGGGGATATGTATATTGTTGTTCGTTTGCTCGTAGTCTTCATATTATCACCTCACTATTGGCATTGTAACATTATGACATCATAGCGTCAAGATGAAAAACAAAATCTTTTTAGGACCGACCGTCAATCAGTTTTCTCGTCCGCAGGAGGTGGTGGTAGTGCTGTGCGAAGCGGTGGGCCTCGTCGCGGACGTATTGCAGCAGCTTCAGAACGGGCGAATGCCGCGGAAGCTTCAACGGCTTGGAGCTTGCCTGAATGTAAACCAGCTCCTCGCGCTTGGCAATCGAGGCGATTGTCGTGGCCCGTGATCCGTGGTCAGTGACCCGTGTATTGCTATACGAGTGTACCATCTGTGTGAAAGCGGTTTCGGCGGCGTGGAGTTGGCCGAGGCCGCCGTCGATGAGGATAAGGTCCGGCCAAAGCTCTTCGCCTCGCAGGGCGTATTTGTATCTGCGCTTAACGACCTCTGCAATCATCGCATAATCGTCCATCCCCTTTACGGTCTTGATTTTGAATCGGCGGTAGCCCGCCTTAAACGGCCTGCCGTCGATGAACTTCACCAGAGACCCGACCGATTCAGCCCCGCCGATTGTCGCAACGTCAATCCCCTCGATAATTCGGATGGGATTGGCCGTGTTGAGGATTTTTTGCAGTTTCAGCAGCGCCTCGGCTGGGTCGGCGGCGAAGACCTCCGGCTGCACGTCCTCCTCCGGCGTGCCACGTCGGTCAAGATTCTCAATCAGCCGAATCCGGTCACGCAGCATGGCCGCCTTTTCGTATGCGAGCGCCTCAGCCGCCTCCTCCATCTCTCCTTTAAGACCGCGAAGCACGGTTGACCGCTTCGACTTCAGGAACCTCACAAGGTCGCTGATGATTCTTTTGTACTCACCCTTTCCGATTTTCGCCGCGCACGGAGCCGTACACTGCCTGATACTGTAGAGGATGCACGGCCTGAAGAACCTGCGTTTTTCGTCGTCTGCGCGGATATCCAGCTTGCAGGTCCTGAACTTGAAGATTCTTTGCAGCTCGACCAAAACCGCCCGAAGCTCCTTCGCGCTGGTAAAAGGCCCGAAAAGTCGGCTCCTCTTAACCCGCGGTTTCCGAGTGATATAGACCCCGGGAAAACCCTCCCCGCTCGTAATCTCCAGGTAAGGAAACGTCTTGTCGTCCGCCAAATCGCTGTTGTAGGGCGGCCGGACATCCTTTATCAGCCGGGCCTCCTTCAACATCGCATCGACTTCGGTGTCGGTTTCGAGATAATCCACCGCCTCGACCTTCTCGACCATCTCGGCAATTCGCGGCCCCCGAGACCCCACTAAGTCCGCGCTCGGCTGAAAATAGCTCCCCACCCGGCTGCGAAGGTTCTTTGCCTTGCCGATATAAAGAACCTTATTCCCTGCCCCCTTCATAAAATAGAGCCCCGGCCCTGTGGGCAATTCCCTGATTGCCTTCCGTATCCTGTCCAAACGAGTTGTTTCCTTGTCAGCGGCCATATTCAGCATCAATTTTAGCTGTTTGCTTATCCGCCTGGAAGGTTTTTCACCAGGTTTGGATTATCGGTCCGCAGGATTCTTTGTCGGTCGGGCTTTTGTCGTTACAATGCGTTTTTCCGATTCTGTGTGGGCTTCGTACAAGGCAGACATCTATGGGTGGTTGAATTGCACTAAGGCCGAGTCAGACGATTGTATTCATAGGTGACAGCATAACGACCGCCGACAGGCACCGTGTGGTGTATGCCTAAGAGTATGAGTCAACCTATAGACAGGTGCTTTCGGAGCTGCGGGAGAAATGTAACAGCGCGTTTGTGATATGTGAGCCGTTTATGTCCTGCGAGGACATTGAGGAGCCGGTGTTCAAAGAGCCTTGCAGATACGTTGAGATTGTCGGGCGGATTGCAGAGGATTTTCGTGCGGTGCTGGTGCCGCTTGAGAAGATGATTGACGAACAGGAAGGTAGAGTCCCGCCCGCAAAGCGGCCTTGTGATGCGGTTGGTCCTTGCGTCCACGCGCATTAGTAGATTGCGCTTCGCTCGGCTCAAGTGACAGGTATCGTCTGCGAGCGTTGCGCGCGCAAAAATTTTTTCACTTCATAGATTGTGCAGCAGCAACGACGTAGAGAAAAAACTTTAATAAATCTTGCAGAAATTTTAGATTTTGCTCTTTACAGCTTATTATATTTTGACTAATTTGCCGATACTTAACTTTGCGGGTTTTACTCAATATCTGGCATAATTCCCGCCCTTCTTTACTATATGTTGTGTTTCGCGTATTTTCGCACGGAGGCGCAAATGTCTGGCAGTTTCAACCCTGAGAACCCTTTCAAAACGGAACGGGTGCCGCGCGATGTAGCCGTCCGCTCGGCTGATTTAGTAGGCCTTGGAATGGAACATTACTTCTCAACGCCCGGCGTCCATCCCTTTGACCAGGTTGAATGGGACCGTCGTTCTGCCAGGATTACCAACGATGCAGGCGAGGCGATTTTCGAACAGCGTGATATCGAGGTTCCGTGTTCGTGGAGCGAGCTTGCGACAAAGGTTGTTGCGAGCAAGTATTTCTACGGTGATTTGGATACGGGCCGGCGTGAGCATTCGGTTAAGCAGCTTGTTCATCGTGTCTGCCGCACTATTGCCAACCGCGGCAGGCAGGATGGTTACTTTGTGACGGACGAGGATGCGGAGGTATTTTACAACGAGCTGGCGTGGCTTTGTGTGAATCAGTACGGGGCGTTCAATTCGCCGGCGTGGTTCAACGTTGGCCTGTATGATGTTTACGGCATTGAAGGCAGCAAGCACAACTATCATTGGGACCGGGACAAGGGTCAGGCGGTCGCCTGTGAGAATAGCTACCAGTATCCACAGGCATCGGCCTGTTTTATCCAGTCGGTAAAGGATTCCATGGAAGACATAATGCGCCTTGCCACAAGCGAGGCCATGCTTTTCAAGCACGGTTCGGGCACCGGGACGGATTTATCCACTCTTCGAAGCAGCAAGGAGAAGCTTTCCGGTGGCGGCAAGCCGTCGGGGCCTCTGAGCTTTATGCGGGTCTATGACCAGATAGCCGCGGTGATAAAGTCCGGCGGCAAGACCAGGCGCGCAGCGAAAATGCAATCGCTCAAGGTCACCCACCCCGATATCAGGGAGTTCATAACCTGCAAGACCGAAGAAGAGAAAAAGGCATGGACGCTCATAGAGGCGGGATACAGCGACGATTATAACAACGAGGCTTATGGCAGCGTCATGTTCCAGAACTCGAACCTTTCGGTTCGCGTCACCGACGAGTTCATGGAGGCCGTTGAGAAGGATGGTAAATGGTCAACCTGCGCGGTTACAACAGGCCAGAAGGCAGGG
Organism: uncultured Pirellulales bacterium; assembly: GCA_964514115.1. Lineage (GTDB taxonomy): Bacteria > Planctomycetota > Phycisphaerae > Sedimentisphaerales > Anaerobacaceae > CAZEPI01. The sequence continues at coordinate 30,398 of CAZEPI010000021.1, forward strand.
GAGCACTCGGCGCGGGAGCTGATGCAGCTAATTGCCGAAGGCACAAGGATTTGCGGCGACCCCGGCATTCAATACGACACGACCATAAACCGCTGGCATACCTGCCCGAACTCGGGCCGAATAAACGCCTCGAATCCGTGCAGCGAGTATATGTTTATTGATGATTCTGCCTGCAATCTCGCCTCACTCAACCTGATGAAGTTCCGCAAGGAAGACGGCACATTCGACGTCGCCGCCTTCAAAAAGGCCATTCGCATATTCATCATCGCTCAGGAGATATTAGTTGACAACAGCAGCTACCCCGATAGGCCGATAGCGGTCAACAGTCATCTGTACAGGGCTCTCGGGCTGGGCTATGCGAACCTCGGCTCTTTGATAATGAGTCTGGCTCTTGCCTATGATTCCGACCAGGCGCGTGCTCTGGCAGGCGCGATAAGCGCGATATTGACCGGCACCGCTTACAGTGTCAGCGCTGAGATTGCCTCGATGAAGGGGCCGTTTGAGCAGTTCGATAAGAATTCGGAGGCGATGCTCAAGGTGATTAATATGCACCGCCAGCACGCTTACGACATTCCTGAGCCTCACTGCGCCGACTACCTGCGGAACGCTGCGAAAGATGCGTGGGACGAGGCGTTTGACGCCGGCTCAAAGATGGGCTTCAGGAATGCCCAGGCAACGGTGCTCGCGCCGACGGGGACTATCGGGTTTATGATGGACTGCGGCACAACGGGTATAGAGCCGGATATCGCGCTGGTCAAATATAAGCTGCTTGTAGGCGGCGGGATGCTCAAGCTTGTGAACAAGACGGTCCCGATGGCTCTGGAGCGTCTTGGTTACAGCGCAGATGAAATCAAGTCGATTAGCGACTACATAGACCAGCACGAGACTATTGAAGGTGCCGACCGGCTCGACCCGGCCCATCTGCCGGTCTTCGATTGTGCGTTTAAGCCGCGTAACGGCAAACGCCATATTCACTATATGGCTCATTTGCGGATGATGGCCGCCGTCCAGCCGTTCATATCCGGCGCCATCAGCAAGACGATAAATATGCCTAAGGAGGCGACGAGCGAGGAGATAGCGGCGGCCTATATGCAGGGCTGGAAGCTGAGCTTAAAGGCGGTGGCGATATATCGCGATGGCTCCAAGCGGCTTCAGCCGGTCTCGACGGCTAAACATAAGGAAGCTAAGGCCAAAGCGGGAGCTGAGGCATCGGCTCAGGCGCGGCCTTTCAGACGCCGGCTTCCCGATACCCGCAGCAGCATAACGCACAAGTTTTCGGTAACCGGGCACGAAGGCTACCTGACGGTGGGGCTATATGAGGACGGTCAGCCTGGTGAGGTGTTTATCACTATGGCCAAGGAGGGCAGCACCGTCGGGGGCCTTATGGATGTTATCGGCACGTGTACTTCGATGGCGCTCCAGTACGGCGTGCCCCTTATCACATTGGTGGACAAGTTCCGACATGCACGGTTTGAGCCGTCTGGAATGACCTCGAACAAGGACATACCATTCGCAAAAAGCCTGATTGACTACATTTTCTGCTGGCTTGGCTGCAGGTTCATACCCGGCTACGCTGACAAGAACATGCCCAATCGGATGGCGCCACCGGCTCCGCCGGACAATAAAGATGCTGTAACGGCCAGGAAGTTAGTAGAGAAGACCAAAGACCTGACCGAGAAACTTGCCGAGGCCAAGACCACGATAAAGGTCAAGGAAAAGGCAGTTGAGGCCAAAGATGCGTCTTTGCTCGAAAAGCAGGTGTTTAATCAGCCCGACGCGGGTCAGAAGGGCAGGTTTTCCGCTCTGGCTGACCGAATTGGTGCTCTGGTTGGGTCAACCGCTGCCGAGCCGTCCGACCAATCGCAGCCTGAAACCGCTCTGATGGAGCTGTTCAACGCACAGTTTGGGCATTTTCAGGACGATGCGCCGGTCTGCGATATCTGCGGCGCAATCACCGTCCGAAATGGAATGTGCTATAAGTGCTACAATTGCGGAAACTCAATGGGCTGCTCCTAGCGCAGCTTCTCGAAGTGTAGCGAATATCCTCGATTGTTGCTTACTTGCTTCTCTGTCGGGGATCCAGTGAATTTAAGTCTTTGGTACGCTGGGCCTTGCCCCACCAATTCCACTGCCATTTCTGCGCACGCAAATCCCAAATATTTAGCCGCGGTCTTCGGCCGCGGTTGCCTACGACTCCTACCGACGCACAC
>CAZEPI010000022.1:0-27812 GCA_964514115.1 uncultured Pirellulales bacterium
CCTGACCCCTGACCCCTGACCCCTGACCCCTGACCCCTGTCTTCTGTTTTTTTCTTGACACCCAACTTCCCCCCTTGTGTACTACTGACCGAGCAATTGAAAACTAAATACCATATTCCAAATTCGCAGGACCCAACAATGCCCACTACGCCAACAGCGTATCCTGAGCGTAGTGTCCCAAACGGACACGAAGTCGAAGGATAATGCCCATGCATTTACGAGATGTTATCTTTTATCTCTCAGCCCTTGAGCTTTTTCAAAAATCAGTGTTAATCCACCGCAAGTCCCGTATGGGACGCCTTACGGCGGCGGCCTGCGGACGTGTCCATCCGTGGTGATTGTTGGATTAACAAAATAATCCTGTTGTCCTGTCTTAATATTCGTGTCGATTCACGTAAATCCCCCCTCGGGGTGGCTTGCGCCACGTGTTAATCCGTGGTTACAATTCTCCGTGTCTTGGTGTCTTGGTGGCAAAAAAACTCTGTGCCCGGAGTTTACCCCTAAGGGGCGGTGAACGTCTAAAGCTCCACTTTCAGCTCCGGCCCTTCGCCTTTATCTTTCACCGCCACCATCCGGTTTATCGCATCGATATATGCCTTGGCGCTCGCCTCGATTATGTCCGTAGATATCCCGCGCCCGATATGCGCCCTGCTACCTGCCCTGAGCGAAGTCGAAGGGTCCGCTTTTATCTTCACCGTCGCCTCGCCGAGCGCCTCTTTCCCGCTGGTCACCGCACGTATCGAGTAGCTCTCTAATTTCGGCGAATGCCCCGTTGCCTGCTTTATCGCCTCGTACGCCGCATCCACAGGCCCATCACCTTCCGCCTCCGCCTCGCGCAGCCCTTCCTTCGTTCGAATCTTCACACTCGCCTTCGGCGTCGTAGTGGTATCAATTACCACCCGCAGATGCTCGAGTTCATACGTATGCTCAATAACGCGCACTTCATCATCGATAATCGCAATCAAATCCTCGTCGTAGACCTCTTTCTTCTTATCCGCTATCTCCACGAACCGGTTATACGCATGCTCGATCTCGTCCTTGCCCAGCTTATAACCCAACTGCCTGCACCTTTCGACAAATCCGTGCCTGCCCGTATGCCTGCCTAATACCATCCGCGAGCCCGAAAGCCCTATCGTCTCCGGTGTCATAATCTCATACGTCGTCCGCTCTTTGAGCACACCATCGACGTGCACCCCGCTCTCGTGCGCAAAGGCATTGGCCCCGACAATTGCCTTGTTTGGCTGGACGGCAAATCCTGTCAGCCGGGATACAAGTTGGCTGGTCTTGTAAATCTGTTTCGTCTTGATATTCGTCGTCAGCGGCCTCGCTGCCTCATCAGGTTTTGCGGGGTGGTCGTGGACCGCCTTTGCGAAGAAGTCGGGGCGGGTGCGGATGGCCATCACAATCTCTTCGAGGGCGGCGTTGCCTGCCCGCTCGCCAAGGCCGTTTATGGTGCACTCGACCTGGCGGGCGCCGTTGCGGACGCCGGCCAGCGAGTTGGCGACGGCCATTCCGAGGTCGTTGTGGCAATGGGTTGATATTATCGTTTTTTCGATGCCGGGGACGCTGGCGGCCAATTCGGCGATGATTCGGCCATACTCGTAGGGCAGGACGTAGCCGACGGTGTCCGGGATGTTGAGCGTGGTGGCGCCGGCCTCGATGACGGCGGTGAGGACCTCGATGAGGAAGGGCATTTCGCTTCGGCAGGCGTCCTCCGGCGAGAACTCCACGTCGTCGGTAAAGGTTTTGGCCTGGGTGACGGCGGCGACGGCCATTTTGATTACCTCATCCGGCTTTCTTTTGAGCTTAAACTGCATGTGGATGGGGCTCGTGGCGATGAAGGTGTGGATGCGCTTCTTTTTGGCCGGGGCGACGGCGTTGCCGGCGGCGGCGATGTCCTTTTCGTGGGCGCGGGCGAGGGCGCAGATGGTCGGGCCTTTGACCTGCTCGGCGCATCGGCGGGTGGCCTCGAATTGCGCAGGGGATGAGACGGGAAAGCCGGCCTCGATGACGTCAACGCCGAGGACGGCGAGCTGCCGGGCGATTTCGAGCTTTTCGGCGATTGAAAGGGATGCGCCGGGGGATTGCTCGCCGTCGCGTAAGGTTGTGTCGAATATTATCACTTTGTCGCGGTCTGACATTTCTTTTCTCCAAGCTCTTTGTCGGTCGATACTTAACGCAGGCCATTATGCCGCAGGGGCGGCTGTATTGCTATAGAAAATCCGGGCTTGCGGGGTTAAAAAACGGAAATTGGATTGTGGGGGTAGTCTATTTTGCGCCCTAAGGGCGCAGGAGCAGGGTCAGGCCGAGGAGGCCTGTGAGGATTGCTCGAAATGTTACGCTGTCAGCCATCGGTAACTATTATACGGTTATTTCGGCAAGGTGCAAGGAAAAAACAGAGAAAATTCAACCACAGATTATCACGGATTCTTCACCGCGGAGAACGCAGAGAGCGCTGAGATTCATGTTTACCACCAAGACACAAAGGCACGAAGAAAACGAAACCACGGATGGACACGGATTTACACTGTTTTTGACCACGAGGAGACAAAGAAAGGGAACCACGAATTTTCACGAATTGGCACGAAGGGTAGAAGAGTCTCACCGCCCCTTAGGGGTAAACTCCGGAGATGGAGGGCCGTGGAGGTTTTTTCTTTAGACGCAGATTTACACTGTATTTCAGTCAGCTTTTGTGTACTCGCCCGGCACTTTTCTCGATGCGAGCATCTGCGAAAGTGCCTTGGCTCGTCCACTGCCAACTTTGTTGGCATTTGGTAAGCTGACTGAAAAGCGGAGGGCCCGGCTTCGTCTATGACTTCGCCGGGGCAGGCTGTTTTTGCTTGGCTTGGCGTACTCGGCTTAGGGCTTGCGCGACGCAAGCGTCTGTGCAGCCCCTGCGGCTCGGCCGCAAAGGCCTTCGGCGTTCATATATGAAGCCGAGCAAAGGAGACACGGATTTGACCTGAGAATTTTCTGTTGATTTTTTTGGTGAGGGGGTCTATCCTGTAATGGCCAATACAGGAGCTAATTATGGATACACAGCCAACACCCAAGCGGAGGGAAAGCGGATGGGCGAGATTTCGAGGCCGGGAGAAGGCGTGCCTTCTAATAGCCAAGTAGCGTTCTTCTCGCGCCGAAAGCTGACATCTTGTTCACATTTGAAACAGCGTTGGGTGCGGTTGACGAGATTTAGGGTTTCTGATTTCGCTCATACCTGTAGTCCTTGCAGCCGCACATGCCTCCCCCCAGCTTATGAAGTATTCGTCGTAGTAGGCGATTGGATACTTGCCCAAAGATTCGACTTCTTCTCGTTTAGGCATCCTGCCAAGTTCCAGTGCAATTCTCTTAACCTCCAGCTGTAGTTGCTTCTTTGGGACAGCGTACGGCTGTTTTTTCAATCGTTGTACAGGACTGTTCTTTGCGTGCGGTGTACGCCGTCTCTTACGGAAGGGGTCTAAGCCTTGCCTTAGTTCTTCATGACGCTTCTTCGCTGTCTCGTGGTAGACCGGCGACAACTCAATCCCGACAAAGGATCGCTCAAGCAGTTCAGCGGCCAATGTTGTTGTTCCTACACCGTTAAAAGGGTCGAGGACACACTCGTTCGGACGCGTGAACAGGGCTATGAGCCGCCTCATCAATCCTGGAGGAAGTTGGCAGGGGTGGTCCGCCCGACGGCTGTTATGTTTGAGCCGGTGGATGTCCCACCACAAGTCGGTTATAGGGCGCTTATCATCAACTGCAAGTAATCTTCGTTCACGGACACAAGCCGTTCGTATACAGTACAATTCCTTGAGGGAAAGCAACTCTCGCTTGTCAATGGGACTCACGTGGTGGCTCTTTCCCGGTAGCTCGCGCGTTTTTCCTTTGGAGAAACAGACGATTGCGTAATTAGCTGGCATCACCATGCGAACTGGCAAACTCAGGCCTTCCCATACGATCCAATTCTGATAGTCAAGCACTGTGCTAAGGAAGCTGTAGTGCCTAATTGCCCCCTGCGGAATGTTTAGCACCGCCAGCGTTCGTCCGGGTTTCAAAACTCTTGCAAGTTCACATAGCCACTTGTCGCACCATTCGAAATATTCCCTTATCTCGAGCGTATCATCCCAACTATCGTACTTCTTTCTAAGATTGTAAGGCGGGTCCGCAAAACAGAAGTCCACGCTATCCGATGACATCTCCCTCAGAACTTCAAGGCAATCTCCATGGACTAACGTCCCAGTTTGAGTCGGTTTAGCCGTCTTGCCCAAAGTCTTCGGCACATCTATTGTGCGATGATACGAGTTGGAGCGTGGCCTCGCAGCATGTCTAAGGTCAACAGCGTAAAGGGTCTCATATGGCTCGAGGCCAAACAAGTCTCTAAGCCGTGTTACGATTTCACTTGGGTACTTGCCCACATCACACGAGATATCTCGCCAAACATCGGAAATTAGGGTCCCGTACTCGTGGTAGGTGTGTTTCTTCCCCCCGTAGTCCTTAGTTGTCCGGTCGCAATGTGGACAGTATGTATAGGCGATGCGCGTCTTGGTGTGTTTCAGACTTCCATGATACTTCGTGAGTACAAGCAGTTCTGCATGGTGATTAGGTAGCTTTCCGGTTACCTGCGTGACGTTTTCCAGCTTTACTGTCACCCATAGTTGGTAGTGAAGAGAGTGTTCAATCTCCGGCCACAAAGTGGCGGCATTCGTGGCTGTTGTCAGAATACAGACTACGCTTTGCTGATGGCAATTGCGAGCAAATTCCTTGAACGTCTCCGACCACTTATCCATGTCATTGAGGAACGGCCGCGCCGGGTCGTACGGCATGATGAGAAGCCATACCGCGGCTTCTCCTGCCCTGATAGCCGCCAGATCATCAGGAGACTTTGGCGCCAATTTTTTCAGCTTGAGAGGACTGCTGTTTATACTTTGGTGCGCCATTAGTCTTTGAAAACCCCTGTGTTGTCAGCTACGCGCTTCTATCTGTCTAAGAAACTGCACCAGGTGCTTAAGCTCCGTGTCCTTAAACGTGACCGTGCAATCACTGTATTGAAGAATCGTGGAAAGCGCAGAGCTTCGTTCAAAATTACCAGCACCATCAATCACATAAGCGATATGATGTCCACGTCTGTGAAGCCGGGACTGCCGAGACTGCGCCTGTCCCGCTTTTCTCTCAATCGTGCTATTCGTGGTGAATTGGAAGCTAATCTCAATCGCACAGCACCGGCCCTTGGGAGACTCAGCAACTATGTCGAAAGGGATGTCTGTCCGGCCACCTGTTTGGCTGACGCCCGGAATCGACTTCTTGGAAAAATCCCAATTCGGCAACTCACTCTGAAGTCGCTCCCTAACATAATCCTGGGCAAGGTAGCCCATTCTATTGGCGGTTGCGCCACCAGTAATCCTGCTCACCCAGATATATCTCTGGCGAACGAATACATCCAATTCCGCCTTCTTCCCCAAGAGATTACCGATTACGCATCGGTCGGCAATCACTTGCGGCAGGCCTTCATTTGTACATGCGGCTCCGTGCATCAATAGCATGATAATGTCTTCCATGGCCTCGCTAAGAGCGACCGCCGCGGCAAGTCCTTCGCCATCGACGCACAGGTTCTTGTTGTTCCAAGCAGCTTTCGCTATGAGAGTCTTAAAACTGTATTCATACCCATTCGCGTTCCAAGTGTATCGCAGCTTACCGTCAGCAAAGAAAGCAGGCAATTCATTTTTGAATCTCATCAATTTCTCGCCGCCGACATCAGAAAGGATCATAAGGTGCTTCAAAAACAGATTGGGCGGAAGCTCTGTTGTCGTCGGCAGCACGTCCCGCCAAGCCTCCGGCGAGCCATCGGCAACGTGTAGTAGACTGATGAACTTGTCCTGAGTAGCCAAGAGCATGGGGATTACGCTCGCGTCTCGTTCCTTCTCCTCCAAGTCGGCTGGCCAGAAGTTCAAGGCCTGCGACCTCAAATCGACATACTTCCTTACATCTGGCATGTTTCGGTTCCCCTTAGAACGATATTTCAAACCGTTTGTACTACACCTTCTGATGTCAGTCAAGTCTGAGGGAGATCCATGACTTAGGGGTAGAGTTGCCCTAAGTGCCGTCTGCGAAGTTAAGTGAGGCCCCCGTTGGAGCTTGCGCTGCAAGGCACGGGGGTCTTCGCTGCGCTACGACGGTGCTCGGCACAGGTTGCCCTCCGGGCAAGGACCCCCTGCCAACGACTTGCCCCCCCGACAACGACATTCGGGGACAAGGGGGCAGGCGGGGGAAAATAGGGGCAATCCCCGAACGCCCATTCCTTCGACAGGCTCAGGACAAGGCGGGGTTCGAGGGCTAAACATGAGCGTACCTCGCGTTTGCGCCCCCGGCCGGAGACTCCCTGCGGAAGGGACCCCCATCGCGCGGGATGGGGGCTAAATCAAACCCCACGTGGAACGTGGGGCTAAATATGAGGAAGGCCCTAAAGGGCGAGTGTTTGATCCTTCGACTCGTCCGGCCGGACTTCGCTCAGGACCTTCGCTTCGCTTCGGGATTTCTCGACTGCGTCCCGACAGGTCGGGACTTCGCTCGAAATGACGGTTAGTCAGGGAAGTTGAGTGAGGCCCCCGTTGGAGCTTGCGCTGCAAGGCACGGGGGTCTTCGCTGCGCTACGGGAAATTTAATGACGCAAAATCACCGTGGTGGTTTTACAGCGTATAGCGTACAGCGGACAGCGTTCAGTCACAAAAATTCAATGATGCAAAGTCTTTGTGATACTTTTTGGCTGCTTCATCATAAGCTTTAGCGGCGGTGATTTCGTTGTCGAAATATCCGATGCTTTTGCGTTTGCGGTTATAGCATATCTGTGCCAGCCATTTGTTTGTGTGTTTGTGCCAGGTAACGCCTTTGTATTTTGAGGGAGAACGTTTTGTTTTGAAGTTGTATTTTCTGTTGAGGATGTTCTGAGCGTATGTAGCGGGGCGGAGGTTGGCCTTTCGATTGTCGAGTCCGTTGCGGTTGATATGGTCGGCGACGAGGTGCGAGGCTCGTCGCTCGGCCCCCGGCCCTCGGGGTGGATTAGCAGATGAGGAAAGTTTATCTTGCAGGACTTCGCGGTGCATCTTAATGTAGAGCCGCTTTTTGGTTTTGCCGACGCGGGAGTTTCGGCCGGCATAAAAGGTGTTTTTGGCCTTGATGGCATACCATTTGTGCTTGTTTAATCGCTGATAGTCTTCCGGGTCGACGATGGCGAACTTACCCTGCGTTAATCGGATTCGGCGGAAGGGATAGCCATAGCGGAGGCGGCGATAGGCCAGCAGCAGCGCGATGCAGATTCGGTACAGCCGTTCAGGTATGTCAATTTTGATTGTCAGCTCGACTTTCACCCTCATCCCTGTGCTGCTGGAAATCCGAAATCCTAAGCACTACCCCGATAAACGACATCGGGGTGCAAGCAAATCCGAAACAAATTCAAAAATCGAATGTTCAAATGCCCAAAACGATTGCTTCGTCCCTTCGGGACTCGCTCAGGGTTCGTGCCTCATCAGATAAGCACGCCCCCACCCTTGCACGAACTTGCGCGTTTGGTCCGATTTTTGGGGGATTTTGGGGAGGGGTGAGGTGCGTAAGTCGTTATGGGGGAGGGATTAAAAAAAATTTGAGAAATTGCGATTTTGGGTCTTAGACCCCTGCGCGAATGGCTCAAACGCGCGTTTAAAACGCGCGTTTAGTTAAAAGGTGTTTACGGCCAGATCCTTCGACTCGGCTCTACCTCGCTCAGGACCTACGCTTCGCTTCGGTATGCGCGTTTGGCTCAAACAAACGTTTGAAACGCGCGTTTGAAAGAGGACAGTCCTCCGACTTCGCTCAGTACAGGCGGTCGATTCAGAATGGAGAATTGAGAATTAGGAATTGAGAATTGATTCCTTCGATGGTTCGACAAAGCTCACCACGGGCGGTTCGACTCCTTCGACTATGCTGGCCTATGGGACAAGCAGGAGAGGCGAAGCGCTGCGCTTGCTCAGGGCAGGCGGTATGGCGCGGGGTTACTGAGCGAGCGTTGATAGCACCGCCGTTGCGTTGAAAAGCGAGTGTATGAAGATAGGGCGCAGCAGTGAGCCGCTCTTCTCATAGGCATAGCCGAGACACACCGCCAGAGCAAAGAGCGCCGGCCAATGCTCCGGATGCTGGTGAAACGTTGCAAAAATAAAGGCACTTAGCAGGACCGCCGGCCACGCCGCATTGCCGCTCTGCAATTGGCCCCGTCGGCTTTCAAGAAACGACCGTATCGCCGTTTGAAACATCCCGCGAAAGAGCAGCTCCTCGAACACGGGAACCACGAAGATAGCTGTTATCAATATCACCACCCGCACCACCGCCTCGGGGCGTTCGGCCGCCTGCTGAAGCTCACCGTGCTGCGGCATCTCGTAGCCCGGGCCCACAACGGTCTGGCCGGCGGTCATCACCAGTATTATCATCGCCCCGACTATCGGCAGTATGCCAAGCAGATTCACAAACGCCGCCCACAAGTCCCTACCCACCGTCCTTGCACTCAATCCGAAACCCTTCAGACCTCTGGCAAAATGCCTTTGCGCCGCAGCCAGGATGACCGCCCCCGGCACCAGCGAGCCGATGCACAAAATCAAATTGTCGGCGATTGCGCTGGCCTGTTGTGAAAGCCCGCCGAGCCACTGCCTCTTTGCTGAAAACGCCCCCCACACAAGCAGCACCCACAGCACAGCCAAGACAAGCGGATAGTAAACCGGCATATTGTTGCGACGCGCCCTCGAACCAGCCAGTGCCCGCGTGCCCAGCGACGTCCGCACGAGCCACGTGGCAAAAATCGCCACACCGACGATAACGACGACCCAGTCTGTTATCCCCACCTGTTTCCAAACATGCTCTGTTGTCTCTGCTGTGTCCATCGCCTCGTTACCGGCCTGTTGTTACTCCGCACACCTTGTTCACTGCGCCCCTTCAAAGTAAAACGTTGTCGCAGAGCTCGCCGGCGCGGCGCAGCTCAAAACACCGCCTCATCAACTCTCCCTTCGTTTTTGAGCCCGCGTCGTTCCTGTCTCACTACTTCCGCCGGAATGTCTGCCCGTCTGCTAATGGCTTGAAACCGCAAACGCTTTGTATTAGATTAGTCCTGATTTTTCAAGGGAATTGCTTATGGACATATTCCGCATCGAAGGACCGACGCAGCTTTGCGGCTCAGTGACCGTCAACGGCTCGAAGAACGCGGCGCTTCCGATAATGGCCGCCGCCATTCTCGCAGGCGGTAGATCCGTCCTCAAATCCGCACCTGCTCTGGCCGACATCTCCGTCTGTGCCGAGCTTCTGAAAGACCTCGGCTGCAGTGTCACCCGCGACGACAACGGCGACCTGCACATCGACGCCCGAATTATCGACAACCCCGTCGGTGAATACGACATCGTCCGCAGGATGCGCGCAAGCATTTGCATCCTCGGCCCGCTCCTCGCAAGGTGTGGTAAAGCCAGCGTCTCTATGCCCGGCGGCTGTGCCATCGGCTACAGGCCCGTCGATATCCACATCCGCGGATTGCGGCAGCTCGGCGCAAAAGTCCGCCTCGAAAACGGATACATCGTCGCTGAAGCACCCAAAGGTCTCACCGGTGCGGAAATCTTCCTCGGCGGCCCCTTCGGCTCCACCGTCCTCGGCACTGCAAACGTCCTTATGGCCGCCGCCCTGGCAAAAGGAAGAACCATAATCGAATCCGCCGCCTGCGAACCCGAAATCGTCGCCCTCGCCAACTGCCTAAACTCAATGGGCGCCAAAATTACCGGCATCGGCTCGCCGCATCTCACCATCGAAGGCGTTGACCGGCTGGAACCCTTCAACCACACCGTCATACCCGACCGCATCGAGGCAGGAACCTTTATGGTCGCCGCCGCCATTGCCAAAGGTCGGCTTCATCTAAAGAACTGCCGGCTCGACCACCTGATGGCCGTCGTCGATAAGCTCCGCCAAATCGGCGTCACCATCGAACAGGAAAACTGCGGCTGTGTCGTGGCCCGAAAAGACCCTGTCAAGGCCGCCGACATCACCACCCAGCCATACCCCGGCTTCCCCACCGACCTCCAGGCACAGTTTATGGCACTCTTGGCCCTGGCCGACGGCAACAGCGTCATCATCGAAAAAATATTCCCCGACCGCTTCATGCACGTCGCGGAGCTTTCGCGAATGGCCGCTAATCTGCGAAAGGAAGGCCCCACAGTCCTCGTCGCGGGCGCAGATAAGCTCATCGCAGCACCGGTTATGGCCTCCGACCTCCGCGCATCTGCCGCGCTTGTGCTGGCCGGCCTGGCAGCAGAAGGCACAACCATCGTCAACCGCGTCTATCACATCGACCGCGGATACGAAAAAATCGAACAGCGCCTTAATCCCGTCGGCGCAAAAATCATCCGTGAAAATGACTAACCAAAAATCTCAGGACCCCTCCTATGCAAGCTGACAATTTCTCCAGAAGAAACTTTCTGAAATTCTCAGCGGCGGCGACAGCCGCGGCTTTTACTCCCGGTGCCGCTGCGGGTGATTCTGCCGAACCAAAGCCGACTATCGCCCAGCGTGAATGGATGAAGCTCGGCTACGGCATGTTCATCCACTTCGGCCCAAACACCATCGAAGGCGTCGGCTGGGGCGACGGCAAGTTCCCGCCCGAAAAGCTCGTCTTCCCAAAGCTCGACGTCGCCCAGTGGGCCGAGACCGCCGCCCGGGCCGGTATGAAATACGCCGTCCTCACCGCAAAGCACGTTGATGGCCTGTGCCTCTGGCCCAGCAAGTTCACCGAATACTCCGTCAAAAACTCTCCCGCCAAAAAAGATATCGCAGCCCTTTTCGTCGAAGAGTTCCGAAAGGCAGGACTCAAGACCGGCTTCTACTACTGCCTGCTCGACAGAAACTTCCCCCATTTTGATAATGACGAGCTCTACAACGAATACGTCCGAAACCAAATCACCGAGCTTCTCACCGGCTACGGCCCCGTCATCGAGCTCTGGTTCGACGGTGCCTGGGTAAAAGACCACCCCACGGGCGACTGGCCCTTCGACCCCGCCTGGGAAAAAGACCCCCACTCTGGACTGCTCCACGGCCAAAGATGGCACTGGGACAAACTCTATGAGCTGATTCACAGGCTCCAAGCCGATTGCCTCGTCTTCAACAACTCCTCCAGCGACCGCCCCGGTCAAATCAAATACCACCCCGTCGACGCCCGCACCGCGGAGCACTTCGACTTCATCTACAAAGGGGAAATCTGCCAGCCGCGCATTGACCCCGTCTTCACAAAACCCGACGGACGAGAAGTCTTCCTCCCACTGCAGTTCGAAGAAACCATCACCCCCGGCTGGTTCTACAAACCCGACGACTACCTTATGCACCCCTCCGTCGCAACTATATGCGACTGGTACCAGAGAGCAAGAAGTGCAAACGCCAGCCTCCTGCTAAACGTCGGCCCCGACAACCTCGGCCTCATCCCGGATTACAACCGGCACTACCTCGCCGCCGCCGCAAAACGACTCGGATTGGACTGACACATCGCACCGCGACCACCGAAAATACCCACCACGTTCATCATTTAATCTTTGATGGCTGCCCCGCTTCTATGCACCGTGGGCCAAAGGTGCATATGCTCTTGTGCTGCACGTATGACTGCCTCCTCTTCTTCAGTATATTGGTCTGCCAAAAGGTGTCGCATTTGAGACCAACCCGAGTAAATCAAGCTCATTTTGTGATACAGCCCCAGCAGCCGCTTTTCGGCATCCTGTAACTCCTGAGGGGTAAGCAGACACATTCCACCTTCGTACATATTGATCATACCATCGGCAAATGCCATATTACCGGCATAATCAGGCAGCCATTCGGGGACCCCTTTTTCCTTTACATAATACTCTCGTTTTTGTTGTAGATACTCCTCCGGTGCTCGCCTGAAGTACACCTGCTTGATGTTTTCCCACAACCTTTCGCTGTTTGGGTCGTTGGTGTCAAAGGAAGGGGGCAAGTCAAGTGAAGTTGGTGACTGGTGTCGAAAATAGTAAATCATCGGCTCTCTTATAAGTCTTTCCTGATTTGGGTCGTTTAACAACTCGGCACTCTTGTTTTGGCCAAAAACAGTTTTGCAGTTCTCGTATAGCCAATAGGCCGCTTTACGGTCTTTGCTGTTGTTAAGGTATTTTTGGAATCTTTGGTGGTCTTGTGATTCAAGAAAGGCTTTCATTTCCTTCAGCGCCTCCTTGGTGGGACACAGCAGGGGCTCTTTTTGCTCTGCTACTTTGGTTATTCTTACCAGGTCTGCCTCGGCCTGCTGCACTTCCTTATATACTTGGCGCAGTTGCTGCATCTTTTCACTGGCTAATTGAATATCCTGCTCGTTCGGCTCACCAGCCCCGCACGCGACCACTCCACCGCAAACAAACAGGATTGCCAATATCGCTCGGATAAATTCTTCGCCGCGCTCCATTTTGCTCACGCTCCTTTCGATAACTAAGGCACTCTAACAAAACCTAAAACGACTTTCACAAAAACACCTGGTACAACGGGGGGTACAACGGGGACAGTCACCCGTTTTAGTCTACTCATTTTGTTGGGCGAAGTCGGCGTTTGATATTCTTTTTCCGTGGCCTTCCGATGGGTAGCGGTCGCACTCGGCGTGCCAGGATTCTCTCGAGCTTGCTGAGAAATGCATCCGAACCCAGCGGCCGGCCTGTGTGCGTATTGACCCGCAGGTGCTCAAGCTCCGTATCATCCATTCGCCGCTCCAGCTCGGCCCGCCACTTCTTCGCAGAAATCATATCCTGCCACTTATGCAGGTCAAGCAACTGCGACTGGCCATCGTCATCCACATGCGCAGCTGCACTCGACCATTCATATCGCCACGGCTTGCGGCATATCTTTGCCCGCACAGGATTGAACTCCACATACCGGATCGCCAGCCAGAAGTGCCGCTCATCCAGAGCGCACGAATAAAAGCGTCCCTGCCAGAGATGCCCGCTGCGTTTATGAAAGCGGTTGATGTACTGGGTATATCGAAAGTGCGCCCGGCCGATGGCTTTGGCTAATGAACTTTCCCCATGCGGCGTCGCCACGAGATGAATGTGATTGCTCAGCAGACAATAGCCGAAGATCTCCAGCCCATATCTGTCGCTTTGCTCTTTGAGAAACGCCAGATACACGCGCCGGTCGTCATCGACAAAGAAAACGTCCTGGCGATTATTGCCACGCTGAGTGATATGATGCGGACATCCAACCGCCACTGTCCTGGCTAATCTTGGCATGACACAAAACTACGACGACAACCACAATACGTCAAGGGAAAATAGGTGACTGTCCCCAGTTTCCCCCCAGTTTCCCCCCCAGTTTCCCCCCAGTTTCCCCCAGTTTCCCAGTTTCCCAAGGGAAAATAGGTGACTGTCCCCAGTTTCAGTTTCCCAGTTTCCCCAGTTTCCCCCCAGTTTCCCCAGTTGACAGTTTGCAGTTTGCAGTTTCGCCCAGTTTCGCCCAGTTTCGCAGTTTCGTAATCACGCCCAGTTATAAGGATGCAGCAGAGGCCCAAAGTGTTCCGTAGATTCTGAAAAATTTTTCACAAAGCCGCAAGCGATAGTGCCGCAAGGCGGCCCCGGCGGGACTTGCGCCGAGTTTAGCGACTATCAATACCAAATTGTCTATTGTCATATTACAGGGCTATACGCGCTTTGTCAACCAAAATTATCTGATGCAGCAATATTTTTATTTTGGGTGTGCCCATTATGGTCGTCGGGACTATAGTTATAGTTGATATTCGGCAGGACGCCGGACCGCCAAGGTGTTCTGTAGATTCTGCCTATCTCTGAAAGACATTTGCGACGTGGGTGACAAGCGCACCTATGGCAGGGGGTATAGGCCGACGGCTGTCTATTTTGCCTAATTTAACGCGCTTGCCGGAGGGATGGCTGGTCGGAATGCGCAGTAAAAAAGCCAGATCCCGTAAGACAGAATCTGGCTTCGGAGGAGGGTGATGAAAAGCCAATCGTCAATAATTCTTACATATTTTAGCGCAACAGTGTTTGCTGCCCTCTGTTAGTTAAATCGAGCATACAGCCATCAATTCTTTAACGAATTTGCCCGACTACTATAGTTTTTGACGCTTTGTTCAAGGTTTAAATCGCAACAAAGCCAATTTTTCTGTATTTTTTTGGAAAATGCACGAATTCAGCGTCATCAGCCCTGTTATTTTACGCTTGCCAACGGGGGTTTGTTCTCATATTTTAACCGTTTGGCTGTTAAATCTACGTATTGAGGGGCCTTATATGGAATCCGGTTTGACGGTAGCCGACCTGTTTGATGCCAAGCGACAGGGCCGTAAAATCGTTGC
Source organism: uncultured Pirellulales bacterium (assembly GCA_964514115.1). Taxonomy (GTDB): domain Bacteria; phylum Planctomycetota; class Phycisphaerae; order Sedimentisphaerales; family Anaerobacaceae; genus CAZEPI01. Next base: position 14,321 of record CAZEPI010000022.1, read on the forward strand.
TGTAAGCTGCTACGACTACACGACGGCCCGTCTTGTCTGCCAGAGCGATGTTGAGATGGTGCTCGTGGGGGACTCGGCGGCGCAGCTCATTCTGGGCCATGACTCGACGCTGCCAGCGACTATGGATTTTATGCTCACGATAACGGCGGCCGTACGCCGCGGCGCCCCCGATGTTTGCCTTGTTGCCGATATGCCTTTCCTATCTTACCAGCTTGGCACGTCAAAGGCCGTGGAAAACGCGGGCAGGTTTCTCACGCAGGCGGGCGCACAAATGGTCAAAATAGAGGCCTCGAGCGCGTATCTCGATGTTATTAAAGCAGTTAGCGACGCCGACATCGCCGTTATGGCGCACATCGGCATTCGTCCACAGGCCATCAGCCGAATCGGCCGGCTAAAAGCCGAGGCAACCACCGCCGAAATGGCCGCTGAGCTAATCGAAATTGCCGACCAGATGGTTCAGGCAGGGGCTGTCTGCCTTCTGCTCGAAGGGACTGCTGCCGAGGTCGCCGAAATCATCACCAAACGCACCGATGTCCCCGTCATTAGCTGTGGGTCAGGCGCCGGCTGCGACGGCCAGATACTTATCGCCCACGACATCCTCGGTTTGACCACCGGCCGCAAGCCAAAGTTCGCAAAGAGCTATGCAAACCTCGCCGATGCCACTATCAAAGCCGTCACGCAGTATGCCGCGGAAGTCCGCGCTCGGAAGTATCCCGACAAAGACCACAGCTATCCCATGAAGCCGGGGCAGCTCGACCGACTAAAACAGCTCTTAAACTCCGATCCCTGACGACTGCCCTGAGCGATGCCGATTTATCCGATGCAGTAATAGCCACCGAAATAATGCTTTGAAATTCAGGAGCTGCGTATGGCTGAAGTTGGACCAGTGTTGTTATCTGCAATCATCTGCGACAGGGTTATTTTCGACCGGCTCTCACAGATGCCGAGCATCATCAACATCATCCAGACCATCAACGCTCCGCGCTTCCCGGTCCGCCACGACCAGCTTGTGTTTTTCTGCGAGCTTACCAACGGGCACGGAAAAACCGATACCGAGGTCCGGCTCGTGGATGCCAGCCGTGACGACAGGGTTGTCTTCCAGCAGAAGGGAACCGTCGAATTCAAAGACGTCAGGCAGATTGTAACGCTGGCGGTCAATCTCCGCGGCGTGGTCTTTCAGCAGCCCGGCGAGTACCGCTTCCAGATCTTTGCCGAAGAGGCCCTGCTCGGCGAACGACGAATCATCTGCAGACAAATCACCCCGCCCAAGTCCCGGAATACCAGCGTATAGCGTCCAGCCCCCGGTTTGTGGATTCAAGGTTGCTCACCCGTAGGGGTCCGTCACACGGCGCGCCGGACAAGTCTCCACTTCGCTTCGACGTGCAGCGGACAGGAAAACGCTTCACGCTAACGGGGTTTCGCCCCTGGCTGCCCAGGTCGGGCATCGGAATTTTGCAATAGCCACCCGACTTGCCTTGCGATAATATATGGTCAGCTCGCCGCGGGATTTGACGAAAGGATTCGAGGCGGTTTATGGACAGCCGGCAAGACAAAAAGACAACGCAGCGCCCTAACTCAGCCGGCGAAAAGGCGCCTCGTCCGGCCCTGATTGGCTCCCAAAGAACCGTCGCCGCCTATTCGACCTGCCTGAAGCGCCTTCTGGTCGGCTTTGCCGACGAGTCGGTCCAGGCGGCCCTTATCTGCCACCCGAATTGTCCCATTGAGCAGCTCATCCTGCCGTCTGTAGAGGTCATCCGCCACCCCGCATTACAGATACCTTTCACCGGTCACTTCAGCAACAAGCTCCTTCTCGAGCGCCTCGCCAAGTTCAACCCCACCGTCCTTCACTGCCTCGGCGAAGACCAGGCCGCTTTCACGAGATGGCTCTCAAGGCAGCTCGCTCTGCCCTACATCCTCACCGTCAACTCCCTGCGCAAATACTGGCGACTTCTCTCGCTCTCAGCCGGACGCTGCGCAAAAATAATCACCCCCGCACTCTCCATTGCACGGGGCCTCTCGGCAGCGCGTCCCAAATTCGCCGAGCGCATCGGACAGATAAATGCAGGGACCTTCGTGACCGCTCACCCCAACTGCTTCGCCGCCTCCAGGCGTCTGCCCGGCCTCGTGGTCGCGCATCCATCCAACAAGCTCGAGCATTTCGCAAACGTCCTCGGGGCCCTGCGACACCTCGCCGTCGATGGTCACGAGTTTATGGCTGCCTTTATCTGCGGACCAAAGGCCGAGAAAGGCCTCTTCAAGCTCCTAAAGGAGACCGGACTGCTCCAGACTGTCACCGTTGTCACCGCTCCGCACATCCGACAAACCGTCCTTGCCGCGGCAGACATCTTCATCCTCCCGCGGCCCAGATACGACTTCGACCCGCTGCTGCTCGATGCAATGAGCGTTGGTGTGGCCGTCGCCGCCTGCAAAGGCGGTGTCGATGACCTGCTCGTTGAAAACCAAACCGCCTTCCTCTTCGACCCCGACGACCAGCTCAGCATCTACAACTGCCTCAGGCACATCTTCGACAGAAAGGAAATGGCAAGAAAAATCGCCGCCCGGGCACAGTTGCATCTGAAGCAAAACCACAAGGTAAGCCAAATGGTCGCCGCCACACTTGACGCTTACTCCCAGGCAGTGGAATGGTTCAAAGACCGGACCGTTGCTGAAGCTACTCCAGAAGTCCGTACTCCTGCAGAGTCTTCCTGAGAAGCTCTTTTTTATCTTCGGCCAGCGGCGTCATCGGAAGACGCGTCTCATCCGGACACATATTCAGAATCGACATCGCCGCCTTGACCGGTATAGGATTTGTTGCCAGAGTAAGCATCCCCTTGCTTAGCGCAAAAAGCTTCTTGTGCCACTTCAGCGCCGTCGCAAAATCCCCTTCCAATATCGCATCGGTCATCGCCTTGACATCCGCAGGCACTATGTTCGCAACCACGCTGATTACCCCCTTGCCCCCGACCGCCGCTATCGGCAGCGTCATCGAATCATCACCCGATAGTATCGTCAAATCGCACTGCGTCGCTATCCCGCTGACGTGGTCCATCTGCCCCGTCGCGTCCTTTATCGCAACGACGTTCTCAACTTCACTGAGGCGAACTATCGTCTCCACCGTCATCCCTGCCCCGCACCTGCCCGGTATATCGTACAGCACCATCGGCAAATTCACCTCTTCGGCTATCGCAGCAAAGTGCTGATAGAAACCCTCCTGCGTCGGCTTGTTGTAGTACGGGTCAACCTGCAGAGTTGCATCGGCCCCGACCTTTTTCGAAAATGCCGTCAATTCAATTGCCTCTGCCGTCGAGTTCGAGCCGGCCCCGGCAATCACCGGCACGTGTCCCGCCACCGTCTTGACCACGCGCTCGACGACCTTCTTGTGCTCATCGTGGCTGAGCGTCGGGCATTCGCCGGTCGTGCCCACCGGCACTATCCCGTCTATCCCGTTCTCAAGCTGAAACTCTATCAGCTCCTCAAGCGTCTCAAAGTCCACCTCGCCGTTGCTGAAAGGCGTTACCAGCGCTACCATTGCCCCTGCAAACATCTCAGACCTCCTGACCTGCTCTGCCGTACTTTTCTATCAGTCGAATCATCTCGGACGTTGCTTGGCGCAAACCGACAAACATCGACCGCGCCACGATGCTGTGCCCGATGTTGAACTCGCAAAGTCCCTCAATCGCCGCCACAGGGGCGATGTTGCGAAAGTTAAGCCCGTGACCGGCGTGAACAATCAGCCCTTTCTCTAAGCCCAAATCCTTCCCTGCCTCTAATTCCACTAATCGGCTGCGAATCTGCCTTTCGTTTTTCGCATTGGCGTACATACCCGTATGAAGCTCAATCGCATCGCAGCCCGCATCAGCCGATGCTGCTATCTGCCCCTTATCAGGTGCGATAAATGCGCTGGCCAATATCCCCTTGCGGTGCATCCGCTTGACCACTTCCGCCAGTCGCTTTTTGTTTCTCGCGCAGTCAAGCCCGCCCTCGGTGGTAAGCTCAGCCCTTTTTTCCGGCACCAGTGTTACCTGGTCGGGCCTGAGCCGCTCGGCTATCCTGACTATCTCCTCTGTCATCGACATCTCTAAGTTTAGCTTGCACGCCACCGTCTCTTTGAGTACGCAGACGTCCCTGTCGCAGATATGCCGTCTGTCCTGGCGGAGATGAACCGTTATCCCGTTTGCACCGGCTAATTCGCACTGGGCCGCCGCCCATACCGGGTCCGGCTCATCCGCCAGCCGTGCCTGTCGTACCGTCGCAACGTGGTCTATATTTACATTCAACACCGCCATAATCTTTCCCTCGGCTGCCGCTAATTATAACCCCGTGCAGTCCACCATCAAGGAAATTCGATATACAGCTTGCCTTATCCTTGTTTTATTTGCCCTTTACCTGTATATAGCTCGTCAGCGACGTTGATTGTTCAGCCGCTCATTGCCTGACGTGTCTGCGACGGCGCTGAATAATCTTAGGAATCTCTGTGTTCTCCGCGGTGAAAAGGATATGAAGCTGACCTGGGCAAATCGAATTACGATTCTCCGCATCTTACTGATTGTTCCGTTCGTCATATTCATGCTCAAAATCAACAGCCCGAATTTAGCGGAGACGGTTCGCAATCTTTTCCGCTACGCCGCCGTCGCCGCCTTCTTTGTAATGGCCGTCAGCGACGGCCTCGACGGCTGGCTGGCCCGGCTCAATGGCCAGACTACGAAGCTCGGCGCCTTCCTCGACCCCACGGCAGACAAGCTCCTGATGACCTGCGCCTGCCTGCTGTTAACCAGCCAGCGAGCCGGTGTCCACGGCTTTCTGCTCCCATCTACCGTCGTTGTCCTCATTATCGGAAAAGACGTGCTGCTTTCCATCGGCTTTCTCATCGTCTTTCTTATGACGGGCAAAGTCCGAATCACTCCTGTCTTCGTCGGTAAGCTCGCCACCACGCTACAGCTTTCAATGGTTGCTGGTGTCCTCATAGCGCCCGAAGTCTCTCGATTCATCGCTGGCTGGATTTGGTTCCTTCGATTGCTGTGGTGGTCCGCCGCCGTAACTGCGGTTATCACTATGCTCATTTATATCCGAAACGGGGTCCGTTTCGCCGAACAGTTTGAACAAGCCAACAATCAGCAAGGGCCCCCATAGCGGGTCGGCTGACACCTCTCGGCCTTGACCGGCCCAGCCGTAGGTGATATGCTCATAGGCTAGCATCTGGTGCTCGTGCCCCATCGCATTGGCTGTCTTTGCAGCTTCAAAACAAACACTGTGCGACCACACAATTGAAAGGCCCGTTTATGAAAGCGACAGATAACAAAAGGACACTCCCTTCATCTACCCAGACAACCACCCCTCTCTCGAGAAGGCAGTTTATCAAGACCTCCGCCGCTGCATCGCTGGCCGCACTCGGTGCGGGCTCTGCAAAGGTCTTTGCCGCCGGTTCCGATACCATTCGAGTCGGTGTGATTGGCTGCGGCGGCAGAGGCCGCTACGACACCACAAACTGCCTCAGTTCGGCCGAAAACGTCGAACTCGTAGCAATGGCAGACCTCTTCAAGGACCGACTCGGTGAATCTTTTGCCAAGCTCAGCCAACGGTTCCCCGATAAGTTCAAGGTCACCAAAGACAAATGCTTTGTCGGATGGGACGCCTACAAGCAGCTCATCGAATGTGAAGACGTTGACCTCGTAATCCTCACTACCCCGCCGCACTTTCGGCCTCAGTATCTAAGAGCCGCACTCGAAGCGGGAAAACACGTCTTCGCTGAAAAACCCGTCGCCGTTGACCCCGTTGGTGTTCGGCACGTCATCGAATCGGCTGACCTGGCCGACCGGAAAGGGCTGACCGTCGTCGCAGGGACCCAGATGCGCAGAATCGCTCACCTTGTCGCCGCGATGGAGAAAATCCACAACGGCGACATCGGCGAAATCCTTGCAGGCCAGTGTGTCCGCATCGGCTCCGGTATGCTCGACTGGGGGCCGGCGGAAAGAAAAGCCGAATGGTCTGAAATGGAATGGCAGCTTCGAAGATGGCTTTTCGTCAACTGGCTCTCAGGCGACCTTATTGTTGAGCAGCACGTCCACAACCTCGACGTAATCAACTGGGCGCTTCAGGCCCACCCCGTCAAGTGCGTCGCCCTCGGCGGAAGGCAGGTCCGGACAGGCCCCGAGTTCGGCGATATCTTCGACCACTTCTCCGTCGAATACGAATATCCGAACGGCGCACGAATCGAGTATATGGGTGCTCAAATCGACGGCTGTACCGACCGAAACGACCAGCGGCTCGCCGGCACAAAGGGCTTTGCATACCTCGACTTTGCAATCGCAAAATTCACCGGCCAAAACGAGTGGCAATATGACGGCCCGGCGCCAAGCCCCGTCATCAAACAGCACGCCGACCACATCGACGCCATCCGCAGCGGAAAACACTTGAACGAGGCAAAACGTATCGCCGAGTCCACACTCACCGCTATGATGGGCCGTATGAGTGCATACACCGGCCGGGCTCTGTCCTGGGACTGGGCCATGAACGCCTCACAACTCGACCTGACGCCTGAAAGCCACGAATTCGGCCCCGCACCGAAACTTGAGGTCCCTGTACCCGGGAAAACTCCGTTAATCTGATTATGACCGAAAGGACAAAAGGATGTCCAGACCACTAATGCCGCGACGCGAGTTCCTGAAATACTCCGCCGCCGTTGCAGCCACTACGTTACTTCAGTCACCAGGCCGCGCCGGCCAGCCGCAGGACACCGCAAAGCTCCGCAAGGCCCTCAAAATCGGTATGCTCCCGAAGTTCCGCTCCGATGCCGGTAAGTTCGCCCTCGCCAGGAAATGCGGCTTCGAAGGCATCGACGCCGAACCCCTCAAGAGCATTGACGCGATGCACGAACAAGCCGAGCTGGCCAGGGCCGCCGGTGTCCCCATCCACGGCCTGGTCTTCGGCGGATGGCACGCGCCTCTTTCCGACCCCGACCCGAAAGTCACAAAGAAGGGAATCGAGGGTATGCAGCACGCCCTGCGATGCGCAAATGCCATCGGCGCCGACACCGTCCTGCTTGTCCCCGCACTGGTTACCGAGGACGTCTCTTATGATGATGCCTATAAACGCTCCCAGCAGAACGTCCGCGAATTGCTCCCACTCGCCGAGCAGCTCAATGTCACCATTGCAATCGAAAACGTCTGGAACAAATTTCTCCTGAGCCCGCTCGAATTTGCGAGATACATCGACGAATTCGGGAGCCCGCAGCTCCGCGCCTATTTCGACATCGGCAACTGCATCATCACCGGCTACGCCGAGCAGTGGATCCGCATCCTCAACAAGCGCATCATCAAGCTCGACGTCAAAGACTTCAAACGCGACGGATATGAGTGGCTAAATCTGCTCGACGGCGATGTGAACTTTCCCGCTGTCCGCCGTGCCCTCGACGATATCGGCTACACCGGCTGGATTACCGCAGAGCTAAAAGGCGGCAACGAAAAATACCTCACCGACCTCGCAAAGCGAATGGACAAAATCATAAATATGTAACACCTATCAGGTGGGATAGCTGGAAGGTTTCGGGCGGTGGAGGCGTTTTTGGCGAGAAAACCCCCGACCATACCTTTCCCAAAAGAGCCGATTGCCCCCTTCACGCTTCACGAGATACGAGCGACGCCTGTCCCGAGCAACGTCGAGAGAAGTAACGAACCACGCCCCTTAGAAGTGCGCCTCCCCGCACCACCAGTCCTCCGACGTCACCGGGAAACCATGCTGCGATACCTCACAGAACGTCTCATACACCCGACCGGAGAAAAACACCGATGGCGGATAACGCCTGCACTCCCCCCGCTGCGACTGCGGCCCACGCTCCGAAAGCGGGCTCCACCACTTACAATCCTTACATTTCGTGTATGTGTGCCTCATCTTTCGTCCCCTCACCTCATTATCCAAACAGACGAAAAACAGCACTACGGCAAAACGGCGTAAATCAAGTTATCTCCACGGCCCGCCCGGAAAAATCCCTCCCCTTGGGATGGCGGGGCCATCACGAAATCTCAACACATCCTATCAGCCGACAGTCCGATTCTCTCACTAACTCTGCAAGCTCGCTAAAATCCGCCTCGACCCCGGCAGCCGCGACCTTCCCGCACAAAAACGCACCGTCCGCCGAAGATATAATATGCCGCCGGTCCGGACTGCCCAGCATGCCCGGCGCATTCAATATAGTCACATCAAACTTCTCCTCCGCCTTGTCAACAATCTCGCCCACGTTCATATGCTTCAGTCGCGAAAAATAATGCGCAGGCCAAACCCAAAGGTCCTTGAACCGTGTCCGCACCGCCCGCGGCTCTACCCCCTGCTCTTGCGAATCTATCCCGAACGTCTTCGCCACTCCGTCGCCGACAAGGTCAAGGTCCACAATCAAACACTTCTTGCCCCCCTTCGCTAATATCCCCGCCACACTCACACACACCGCCGACGGCAAACCCTCAACACCCGCAGATGCAAACAATACGCTCTTGCACTTCTTGCCCTTCCGCTTTAACCGCTCGAGCACCGGCTCGTAAATCTCCGCCGACCACTCCTCCACAGGCCCCTGGCCGCCAAGTTTTATCACCGAAGATTTTCTCTTCTTGCCCTTGTCCTTCTTCCGGCCCTTCTCATCATCTCCCTCCTCGTCCTTGCCCCCGCTAACCAGCACAATAATCAGCACCAGCACCAGGATAGCCAGCACCCCCGCCGCACCGATTATCACCCACTTGTTCGTCAGCAGGTCCAACTGCAACAAAATACCACTTCCCATTGACTCAGCCATACTCTTCTGCCCACCAATCTAACTGTATCTTATCGCACTTCCCTCAAGCGTCTTCGCCGCAGAACCGCCTGATGTCTCTTGCAACAATTTCCCTTATTATCTCGTCCGGCTTCGGCGTTGCAACCACCATCCGACGACTGCCCACTCGTTCGACGCGTCCGACCTCCTCTTTAACAGCCCCAGCCCCGGGCCCCTTACGCCGGTCCGCCGTCGCCCGCCGATGCTCTGCCATTATCTGCCCCGCCAAATCGAACTTCGGCACCTCCCTCACTTCCTTCCCCTCACTCTCATCACCCGTTTCGGCCCCGGGAATTATATCCTCCGCTCGCAACACATCTGCTTTTCTATTCTCATCAGCCATTAAATACCTCTCTCCATCCTCTTGCCTATTTTAACGCCTACCCGCACCTTAATCAACCACCAAACCCCAAAATAAAAAAAGGGCCCGCCAATCGGCAGGCCCTCAAATCGCCTCCAGTGCTTTCGCTATCGCTCTTCCAGCTCGGTTACTTCTCCTGCATCCGACATGCCCTTCGCCTCCATAAGCTGCTTTGCCTTCGATATCAGGTCAACGAGTTCAATGACATCGGCATCACCGGCAAACTCCTCGCTGAGCTGCTGAGCACCGGCCAGAACATCGCCTAAGCTCGCACCCTTTGCCCAGTAGCTCTGGCGAAGTATCTCTGCAAACTCACCGACCGTCGCCGCAAGCCGATACGCCCCGCTCGTCTGCTCGAAACTCTCAGCCAATTTGCCCGTCTCAATCGAGCTCTTAAACTCTGTCACCGCCTCCGTCTCAGGATGCTTATACCGAACGTATGTCGTCGCGATTCTGCCTTCCTTCTCAGGCCAAAGCTTCAGCTCATACAACGCCGTCACCGAATGACCCGCACCAATCTCGCCGCCGTCCCACTTGTCGTCCCGGAACTTGTCGTCCGGCACATCACGATTTTCATAGCCGATAAGCCGATAGCTGCGAACTACTTCAGGATTGAAATCAACCTGAATCTTAACGTCTCTTGCAATAACCTCTAATGTCCCCGTCAGGTTCTCCTCAAAAAGCTTCTTCGCCTCTGCTATCGTATCGACGTATGCATAGTGGCCGTTACCCTTGTCACCCAATCGCTCCAGCAGCACGTCATTGTAGTTGCCCATCCCGAATCCAATCGCCGAAAGCGTTATCCCGTGTGCCGCCCTTTCTTTAATTACCTCAAGGATACCATCCGCCCCGGTCTTTCCAACGTTCGCAACGCCGTCCGAGCACAGTATCACCCGATTGATACAGCCCTTCCTGTACGCCCGCTCCGCCATCTCATAGCCGATGCGAATCCCTTCCTCTGCATACGTCGAGCCGCCCGCACTAAGTGACTCAATCGCAGCCAAAATCTCAGCCCTTGCATCGAGGCCCCTGTGCTCCATAACAATCCTGCCCCTGCTGCCATAGACCGCTATCCCGACCTTGTCACCCGCCTCTAAGTTCTCAACCAGCATCCGAAGTGCCCGCTTCACCAGGCCAAGCCGATTCTCACGATTCATCGAGCCCGACACGTCAATCACAAACGTCAGTACCGCCGGCTTGCGATTCTCATCGCTTACCTGCCTGCCCTTCAACCCAATCTGCAAAAGGTAGCTGTTCTTCCTGCCCTGCCCAAAGGTCCGCGGCGCCGCCTCCTGATACACCGCAAACGCATCCTCCTGCGGCGCCTCGTATCGATAGTTAAAGTAATTAACAAACTCCTCAACCCGCACCGCATCATTAGGCGGCAAATGCCCATCGTGCAGATATCCCCTGCAAACCGTATACGCCCCCGTATCCACATCCGTCGCAAACGTGCTCAGGTGGTCATCCTCCGTATCCACAAACGGATTCACGCCGTAATTCTTGAAGAACATCGCATCGACGTCCTCGCCGTTGGGCGGCGTCGTCCCGCCGTGAGCCATCGGATAACCCACAGGTGCTTCTTCACACGGAAACACCACTATCCGCCTGTCCGCAAGCGGTCCACTTGTCGAAACCGCCTCTTTTCCAAAATGCAACTTCACCGCCCCAAGTTTTTGCGGCTGACCCGCCGCCACAACCTGCTCCGGTGACGGCTGGGCTTCATAAAACATCCCTTTCGCATCCCCTGCAACCTCCCTGTCTTTGGCATATCCAAGACTCACCAACCGGTCCATTGCCACCTTATCCCCCTCGGGCAGTTTTGCTGCCACCTTACCTTCCAACACGCTCTTCTCCGGTGTCGCCGCCGGCCCACTTGGCACTTCTTTGCCTGCAACCTGCGTATACTCAATCTCCGCCCGCCTCATCCGCTCTTCGCTCGCCGTCCGGCTGCTGACCACCGGCCCATCAGACAACCTCTCGCTAACCGGCGACTTCTGCTCCTGCCGTACCACCTGACCGCTTCGCTTGGCCTTGTAAAGTGAAGGCATACTAAAGCTCAGCAAAACCGCGCACACCACTACCGCAGCCGCCGCGTATGCAAACCATCTCTTACCGCTCATAATACTGCTCCTTCTATCTCGCGGCCTACGCTTCCCACGTTGCTCCAGCTCGCCCAGGGCACCATCTATCACCGATTTCGTAAAACCCTCACCTGGCCTATCTTTATCACCGGTCAGCTTGACCAGCCGCGAGATATTCTTTTCTAAATTGTCATCTTTGCGTTTCATTGTTTCTGCTCCTCTTTCAAAAGAGGTGCTGCCCGCTCTAATTCCGCACGAAGCGACAACCTCGCGCGATACAACAAACTGTGCACAGCTTTTTCCGTTACCCCCATCCGCTCCGATATCTGCCTTGCCGAAAGCCCCTCGACATATTTCGCCGTCAATACATCGCGCTGCTTCGACTCGACTTTCTCTAACGCCGCCCGAATAACCACCGCCGTCTCTTGCTGCTCCAGAACCTCATCGGGCAATAGCTCATTATCCATCACATCGATATAAGTGCTGATGTCCCCATCCACTTTCGGCCGAGTCGCCCGCCGCCTTATCTCCAGCCGAATATGATTTCTCGCTATGCCAAAGAGCCACTCCGCTGCACTGCCCTTGCTCGCATCATAGCTGCCGAATCCGCGCACGGCGTCGAATACCGTTCTTTGAACCAATTCTTCCGCCAGCGACGGATTCGGCCAGCGACGCATAAACAGCCCATATAATCGCGGTATCTGCTCAGCCAAAAACAACCGCCATACCTCACCGTCGCCACTTGCCAATCTCGTCCAGTCTTGTTCGCGCCGCTGTTCCAACTCTCTCAATCCTGCCAATTATCACTGCTCTCACTTACTATTATGCGCATCTGCCCCCAATTACTCACACTTTTTCCAATTCCCAGGAAACTCTTCAAATTCGTCCACCCTTGCATATAATAGCACTGCGTCAGTTCAGCCACCGTATCCGAAGCACTGCAGAAAGGACAATTCAGATGAAAAGGTTAATCCTGTTTGCCGCCCTGGTATTACTTGCAAGCCCGGCATCGGCCCGGCCGTTCGCCGTCCATCCCGAAAACCCACACTACTTCCTCTATGACGGCAGGCCCGCGGTCCTCATCACCTCCGCCGAGCACTACGGCGCCGTCATAAACCTCGACTTCGATTACTCAAAATACCTCGACACCCTCGCCGCCGACTCCCTTAACCATACACGCCTCTTCGTCGGCCCATACCGCGAGGTGGCTGGCTCGTTCGGCATCCAGGCAAACACCCTCGCCCCCAACCCCCAAAGTTTCATCTGCGCCTGGCAGCGCTGCGATACCCCCGGCGCATACGACAAGCTCAACAAATTCGACCTGACCAAATTCAATCTCGGCTTCTTCGCCCGCCTGAAAGACTTCTGCCAAAAGGCCGCAGAAAAAAATATCGTCATCGAAATAAACCTCTTCTGCCCATACTACTCGGAGGAACTGTGGAACGTCTCGCCGCTCAACATAAACAACAATATCAACGGCATCGGCGACCTGTCCTACACCGACGTTTATAGAATGGCCAACACCGACATCGTCAAAGTCCACACCGGATTCACCCGAAAAATAGTCACCGAGCTGAATGCCTTCGACAACATCTACTACGAAATTATGAACGAGCCGTGGGTGCATAATGCGGAAACCGCCTGGCAGCACCACATCGTCGATACCATCACCGATACTGAAAAGACGCTGCCCAAGAAGCACCTCGTCTCCCTCAACCTCGCCAACGGCTTCCGTACCGTCACTCGCCCGCACCCGGGCGTTTCCATCTACAACTTCCACTACGCCTCGCCGCCCACCGCCGTCGCCGCCAACTACCACCTCAACCTGCCCATCGGCTTCAACGAAACCGGCTTCGCAGGCAGCGACGACTCCACATACCGGATACAGGCCTGGCAGTTCATCCTCGCAGGCGGCGCGCTGTATAACAACCTCGACTACTCCTTCGCCGTCGGGTATGAAGACGGCTCATTCGATTACGCCGGCCGAAGCCCCGGCGGCGGCTCCGCCGCCCTCCGCGAACAGCTCAAAATTCTCACCGAATTCATCAGTTCCCTCGACCTTGTCAAAATGCGACCCGCAAACGAAGTCCTCAAAGGCATCCATACTCTCAACGGCACCGCCTGGTGCCTCGCAGACCCGCCGAATTGCTACGCCATACACGCCGTTGGCTTCGGTGAAATGCTCCTCTATCTCGACATCCCCCACGGAAAATACAAAGCCGAATGGCTGAACACAAAGACAGGAAAAAT
>CAZEPI010000023.1:0-21074 GCA_964514115.1 uncultured Pirellulales bacterium
GCGTTGATGATGTCACCGACACCCTGACCTACAATGAAGCCGACAACGTCGAAACCTGCGACAGCAACTAGACTTTGCTGTCACTGGGATAAACGAGTGCAGCCGTGGCTTCGGCCACGGCTGCTTCTTCTGTGCTTGGATTAGAGAGGAACTGAAGGCGCTGTTCTGTCAGTCGCCTTCGGGGCAGGACAGAACGTAATCCATTACGTCGCTTAGATTCGCTGTTGCAATTGCTATCGTGCAGTCGGCAGCACCATAGTAGAGATTGAGCTGCTTGGTTTCCTTTCGCACGACCGCACCGGTAGGGAAGACCACGTCGCCCACGTCACCCACCCGCTCGTAGGTTTCTCTGGGGCCGAGGACCCATTCGTCGCTTCTTCGCAGGACCTTCCATGGCTCTTCGAGGTCCAACAGCGCCAGTCCGACACGGTAAATTGCGCCGGCGCTGGTGCTGCGAACGCCGTGGTAGACAATTAGCCAGCCCTGGTCGGTTTCAACCGGCTGACAGCCAAGGCCGACTCTATGGCAGTCCCAATAAGCCGAGCGAGTCATTATGAGTGTTCTGTGGTCGCCCCAGTGTTTCAGGTCGGGTGAGAAGCTTATCCACATATGCGCCTCGCCCCGGACGATTGGCCTGTGAATGAGGGCAAATCGTCCTTTGAACCGGCGCGGGAAGAGGCAGGCGTCCTTGTCTTCTGGCGGCAGTAGTGCACCGAGCCGCGCGAAGGTGCGAAAGTTTTTGGTGATGGCCAGCGACACGACCGGGCCGCCTTCACTGAAAGAGATATAGGTAATGGCGAACTGCTTTTGCTCTTCGAGCCAGACGATTCTCGGGTCTTCGACGCCCCATTTTTCTTCTCTCGATTCCTGGTTTGCCTCGAATGTCGGAGCAGGGTCGATTTGCCAGCCGGTAAAGCCGTCTGCACTTCTCGCGACGGTCAGATGAGAGAAGCCGCGCATGTCCTCGGCGCGGACAAGAAGTAATGTCTGGGCATTCATCCGGACGGCGCCGGGATTAAAGACCGCATTCACTGCGTACGGCCAATCCTCTGTGGTCAGAACAGGATTGCGCTGGTATCTTTTGAATAGTCCGTGGGCTTTTTTCTGTCGTTCAAGGTTAGGCATACGCTTTCCCTTAATGTAACCGGTCGGGGTACCGCCCCGGCCGGCTGTATCACTTAATCTTCATCGGCAAGTTCGGCAAAAGACTACAGAATCTAATAAAGCAATTTTAAGCTCACCGGCACCGGAACCCGGCGCCTTATTGCAGCAGGGGCCATGTATCAGCGTTTTCTGGTCGGATTTCACACAGACCACCCTGCGAGAGGCCTTAAGCTCTGACGAGCTGAGTTTCATACAAGCTCTGGTATAAGGGGCAGGTTTCGATGAGCTGTTCGTGGCGGCCCTGGGTGATTATCTGGCCCTTGTCGATAACGACTATCAAGTCGGCGGCGACTATGGTGCTGAAGCGATGGGCGATTATGAAGCTGGTTCTGTCTCGCATAACTTCCTCTATGGCCTGGTGTATTCTTGCCTCGCTGTCGGCATCGACCTGGCTCATCGCCTCGTCGAATATCAGGATTGCGGGATTTTTGAGAATGGCTCTTGCAATGACAATCCGCTGTAGCTGCCCTCCGCTGAGTCCGGCGCCCTGCTCTCCGATGATGGTGTCGTAGCCCTGCGGGAGAGGTTCGATGAACTCATGGGCGAAGGAGCGTCTTGCAGCAGCGACTATTTCGCCTCGGCTCGCGCCGGGTTTGCCGTAGCCGATGTTGGCCGCAACGGTGTCATTGAACGTGACTACGTTCTGTGTCACCATACCTATCTGGCCTCGCAGGCTGGCAAGCGTGGCATCGCGGATGTCCCTGCCGTCAATCAAGATCTGCCCGCTGTCGGGGTCAAAGAAACGAGGTATGAGATTGGCAAGGGTGGTTTTGCCGGAACCGTTCGGGCCGACGATCGCAACGTTGTGGCCGGCCTTGACCGTCAGGTTGACATCTCTCAACACCGCCTGTGTCGAGCCGGGGTAAGTGAACACGACATTTCTGAACTCGACGCTGCCCCCCAATGCGGGAAGCTGAATTGCGCCGGCTATCTCGGTTTCGAGCGGCTCATCAATCATAGCAAAGACTCTCTCAGCCGCCGCATCGGCCTCCTGAATCTTGTTCCAAATGTCACCGGTTTTACGGACGGCCTCAGCCGCTGCCCCAAGCAGAATCAGGAGCGCAAGAAACTCACTGCCGTCCATCTTGCTGTGAGTTACCCAGCTTGCACCTACTATCAACGCCACAGAACCTGCCGCCATGCCGAGGACTTCCATTATCGGGTTGGTAGCTGCGTCAACTTTCGATATCCTCAATAACTGCTTTAACAGTCTCCGATTTATGGTTCTGAATACACTTTCTTCGTATGTCTGTTGGTTGTATACTTTGACAACCTTCAGTCCCGCCATCGTTTCCTGCAGCTTCGAGAGCATCTGCGACCATGCCATCAGGGACTTGCGAGAGGCCTTTTTCATCTTTCTGCCTAAGGAGGCAACGAGCCAGAGCGTAGCCGGCGCACCGCAAAGGAATATCAAGGTAAGTCGCCACTCTATCCAGGATGCTGCACCGAGAAAAAAAGCGGCATTCAACGGCTCTCGCAGTGCCTTGCCGAGCAGGACCTTGATACCGTTTCCCATCGCCCCGGTGTCACGTACCAGTCTGCTGACCGAATCACTCGGTCGCTCACTGGAGAAAAACGCAATTGGCATATTCGTCACGTGCACGAAGGCGTCTTCACGAAGTCTGTTTATCCCGACCTGAACCACCTTTTCAGCCAGGTAGCCCTGATAGAACTTGGCAATGCATCGAATCACGGTAACGACGCCTATTACGAGAATGATAATCACAATCGCCTTGGTCTTGCTGTCTTCGCTTTGCTCTGTGGGCATGAAACTGACAGCCCAGCGTGCAAGCGCAATACCTTTGGACTCGACGCCGGTCGTGGCTATATTGTTCAGTTGCAGTATCCTGTCTTCGAACAGCGCCCGTTCATCATCGGCCTGCCTCACCAACACGGCCAACGAATCGGTTTTTGCTGCCGCCAGCTTTTCCAACATGACCGGATATGGAGTGCTTTCCGCAGGCTCGGTAACCGCAGTGTCACCGACACCGATAATTCTGTCGCCTGCCCTCATACCGGCTTGTTCTGCCAGGCTGTCGTCTTCAACCCCGGTTATCAGCAGAGAGTACACGGCCCCACGAGCGTTGTTCTGAGTGAAATCGGAGGTCCGTGGCACATAGAAACTTACGCCGTACCGCCGCTGGCAGGTCTTTCTGTTGACCCAGCCTCGCAGGCCTTCTTCGCCGGTCATGACCTTGAGCAGAGGGATGACGGTCATGAAGCTCAGCGACAGCAGCATGGATACGACCACTGCGCTGAGGACAACAACGACGATGCGGGGCCATTGCGGCAACAGGTAACTAAATATTCGTTTGAATGATTTCATTCGACAGCTTTCCGAGAAACAGCGGTCGTCGGTAATCCCAAACAAGCCAAAGGTCGACGGCGGCGCAGGGGCCGAACACTAACAGACTAAGGCTGGCTCGTCAAGAACAAACGGCTTTGTTGACCGCGGGAGCGGTTTTTGTTATGTTGCCCGCTTTTGGGGCAGGAGCTTATGGAAATTGACTGTCTGGTCCTGGGTGAATTCGAGACGAACTGCTACGTAGTCCGCAGTAGTGAATCGGCTGCAGATTGCCTGATTATCGACCCGGGCTTAGGTGCGGCAGATCTGTTGGCTTTTCTGGAACGAGAGCGGCTTGAGCCAAGGGCGGTGGTTCTCACCCACGGGCACATCGACCACATTGCGGCGGTGGAGTCGTTGCGGAGACGATTCGCCAACATCAAGGTATATGTTCACAAGCTCGATGCGCCGCTGCTCTCGGACACAGGAGGTAATCTTTCGTTCATGACCGGACGGCCGTTTAGCGCGAGCGATGCGGACTTTCTGCTCGGGCAGGGAGATGAGGTGAATGAGGCGCAGATGAGTTTCACTGTTCTCCACACGCCGGGACATACGCCGGGGGGAATGTGCCTGTACGCTGAGAGTGAGAATATTATCTTTGTGGGTGACACCCTCTTTGCCGACTCGGTCGGTCGAACGGACTTTCCCGGCGGCGATATGTCGCAGCTCATAGAGAGTATCACAGAGAAGCTTCTGGTGCTGCCCGACGAGACGAAAGTCTATGCGGGTCACGGGCCGGCGACGACTATCGGACGGGAAAGAAGGCACAACCCATTCCTGCAACAGCAGGCCGAATGATGAGCAAACCGACAAGTACATCTTTCGACGCAATAGGCAATCTGACCTGTCTGGCAACTCTTCTTTGCTGGTCAACGGGGCCGATATTCATAGAGTACCTGACGGGCTATCTCGATATGTGGACTCAGAATCTGCTCAGGTACGCCTGTGCGTGCCTGTTCTGGCTGCCTTTCCTTTTGATGAGCTGGCGCACCGGGCGGCTTGAAAGTCATGTTTGGAAGTGGGCCTTGTTGCCGGCGGCGGCTAATATCGTCATGCAGAGCTTGTGGGCCGGCGCGTTCTACTACATAGAGCCGGCATTTGCGGTGCTGCTCTCGAAGACGTCTCTGATATGGATAGTGATTTTCTCAGTCATCTATTTCCCCGAGGAGAGGCCGCTTGTCGCAAGCCGGCGTTTCTGGCTGGGGCTTCTTCTCTCGGCGGCGGGCGTGATAGGCGTGCTTGTCAACCAGGAGGGGTTTGGACAGCGCTATACAACTGCCGGCACAATAATCATCTTGTTGTGCGCCTTGATGTGGGGCGTATATACGGTATCGGTCAAAATAGCGTTCAAGAAGATTGATTCGCGGATAGGGTTTTCGGTGATAAGTATTTACACAGTGGGGGGACTTTTCGCGTTGACACTGGCATTTGGAAGGGTTGAGGACAGCGCTGCGATGCCGGCGGGGGGCTGGGCGGCGGTAGTTATTTCGGGGGTGGTGGCCATCGGCCTTGGGCATGTGTTTTATTACGCATCTATACATCGGCTGGGGGCGACAATACCGTCACTGGTTTTGTTATGCCAGCCATTCACCGTCCTTGCCGCTTCGTACCTCTTCTTCGGCGAATCGCTGAATACGGGGCAGTGGTTTTTCGGGATTGTGCTTCTCGCCGGCTCAGGAATCGCAATCTGGGCCCAGCAGCATCTGAAATCATCGACCGCCACTGAACGGCCAAACGAACGCACCTCTTGACTAATATCTCATCGATTTGAGTCGGTGGACGACGTTTCCGCCGTCCTATAAGTCCCTGCGCCTTGCAATCGCAATGGCAAAGAGCTTTTCGCAACGGATTCGTAAGCCCCGCAAAGATAAGAGCTTAGATATGCCATAAGCCCGGCCTCAATTAAGGGTTTTTGCGAAAAGGACCCCCCAGCATAACATCTTCTGCCCACATCACCGATAAATCCCTAAAGGCAGTGGCATTAGTACAGTTCGAATATGCGCGGGAATGTTTTTGGGGGTTAACATTATATTTGCGGTCTGTCGAAGCAAAAACAGAACATTTGTATCTGCCTTGCTTTCTTTTCTGATACTGGGGGTCTATACTCACAGCAGATACCTTGCGGAATTGCGATGAAGCTCAGAGTCGATAAACAGTTTGTTCTGGCAGCAGTTTTGCTCGCGTTGGCGGCTACCGCACACGCCGGCTCAGATTCTGTCGATGAGCATCGCCGCGAACACGTCGTCAAGGCGGCGGTGGTATATAACTTCATCAAGTTCACAGAATGGCCGGAGGAAAGAGTCAGCGACGGCAACGAAATTGTTGTCGGCATACTCGGTGGTGACGACTTCACCTCCGCATTTGACCCGGTTAAAGATAAGCCGATAAAGGACAAGCAATTAGTCATCAGGTATTTGGGCAGGTGGGAAGAACTGCCCAGGGACCCAAACGACCGGCAGAAAGTCAGCGATGAGAGCCGCAAGGCCCTGAGTGCCTGTCACGTGCTGTTTGTCTGCGACTCGGAGAAAGAATATGTGGGAGAAATTCTAAAGATGGTAGACAGCCAGGGTATTCTGACGGTCGGAGAGACAACGAGGTTTCTGGAGGCAGGCGGCATCATTAATTTTATCCCGATGGAGCAAAAGCCGGTGTTCGAGATCAATCTTGCTGTCGCACGGGACGCAGGTTTCACAATATCCTCGCGGATGCTGCGATTGGCAAAGCGTGTGATAACGGACGAGTCTCCTAAGGATAAATAAAACCGACCGTGTCAAAACGGAGGGCATCGCCACAGATAACATCTTCGGGCCAAGGGCAGGATTTGAATCACGTGATTCTGTCTTTGGGCAAAGAGGTCACTGAAAGTTATTGTAGTACTCCGGCTTTCCATCGTCGCTGTCATAGCGAGTGGCGTCTTCGCTTTCGGCATCAATTCTGACTCGCTGGATTCGTTCGGCTTTTTTCGTATTGCTGTCGACGGTAACGATGATGCCGTTGATTCTGACGTCTGCCGTTGCAACCTCAAAGGGCACGGGCATCCGCGTTCGGAAGGATTTGAGGACGCTACCCGCCACTCTTCCGATGACCGAATCGTGGGCGCCGGTCATTCCTATATCCGTTATGTATGCGGTGCCGTTGGGCATTATTTTTTCATCGGCGGTCGCGACATGTGTATGGGTGCCGAAAACGCAGCTTACCCTGCCGTCGAGATGATAACCCATAGCAATTTTTTCACTCGTGGCTTCGGCGTGAAAGTCAACAAAGACAACATCGGCCTGCTGCTGGAGCTGAGGCAGGAGCTTGTCGATGGCATTGTAGGGGCAGTCAGCGGGTTTCATAAACAGGCGTCCTATCAGTGCGACGACGGCGACGGTCGGGCCTTTGTTGGTTTTATAGACAGCGATGTCTTTTCCTGCTGCGTGGGCGGAGAAGTTGGCAGGCCGGGTGATATTTTCTTCGGTTTCGAGCGTTTGGATTATGTCTTTCTTGCGATAAGTATGGTCGCCAAGGGTGACGAGATTGGCTCCGTATCGAAGGAGCTTATTGTATATCTGCGGCGTCAGTCCCGAGCCACCGGCTGCGTTTTCGGCATTGACTATGACGCAATCGACGCTCATCTCCGTAACCACCGATTTTAGTCTTTCAGCCAGTATTCTTCTTCCGGGCCGGCCAACCACATCACCTATACAAACTATATTCAGCTTCATTGGTCCTCTGTTCTGACAAACTTTTCATCTATTATAGGTGCTGACCTGCTTCTTGGCCATAAGTGTTTTCTTCGCCGTGATTTATTTGACCGAACTTCGGCCTTTTGGTATAGAAGGTCGTTGAGGAACGACGCGATGAAATCAAAAGCGCGTGGAAAAAGCATTTCAGACGTTGAGATTACAAATATCGATGCACACGGCTTCCGGCTTTACGTCCAGAACAAAGAGTATTTTCTGCCCTTCGAGGAATATCCCTGGTTCAAAAATGCCACAGTCAGGCAAATTCTCAATGTTCAACTTCTCCGCGGATGCCATCTCCGCTGGCCTGACCTCGATGTTGATTTGGAACTTGCCTGCCTCACAAGCCCCGATAAGTATCCCCTGAAATACCGTTCATAAACAGCCGGCGAGAAGCCGTCAATTCTTGCTTCTTTTTCCGCTTGCCTCCCCGGCCCACAAAATCGTGTTAAGGTCTATTCTCGACCGGAGTTTGATGCCGGTGCCTTCCAATTGCTTGTTATAATCTTCCACGACAGCCCAAAGGTCATTCTGGATCTTCGCGTAGGCCACATAGTCCATCGTGTAGGCACAGCAGTCCCTTCTGTTGAGCTTTTTGTTAAGAAGCGGCAAGACCTTACTGTCCAAAGGAAGGTGCAAATACTTGTACAAACCACGAAATTCCCCGTACTTCATAAGCTGATGCATAAACGTGTTTAGAAACTTCGCACTCACGGCATCTGCGCAGTACTGCTTTTTTTCTCTTTTTAGCTTATTTTCCACAACGTGTTTCGACATGTCTTGCGTCTGCTTTTTGTGCCACCTGTCGTAGTCAGTATACGCGACACTTTTCCCATTCCACAAATCTTCCAGCGGAAACGTGTCAACGAAAAACGTTTCCAACTTCTCTTTCGTTCCTGCGTCTACCATATTCATGTGGCCTGGCCACGACATCCTGGCCGTTTCCCTCGCGATTCTTTCCAGATATTCTCTCTTGGACAGCTTGCGTGAACCTGTCGATTTTTTTGCCATACTGGCCTCTCAAATGTATGGAGGCACTCAAACCACGAGACACGGGTCCCGAGCGACGAGCAACGGTTATCTTGCGTATTCCACGCACCGCACTTCGCGGAGCAGTGTTACCTGTATCTCACCGGGATAGGTCATCTCTTCCTCGACCTTTTTGGCGATATCACGTGCGATTTTGGTTGCGGCCTCGTCGTTGACCTTCTCGGCGTCAACGATGACGCGAATCTCACGGCCGGCCTGAATAGCATAGGCATTTTCAACGCCCTTGAAGCTGTTTGCAATCTCTTCGAGATTCTCAAGCCGTTTGATATACCGTTCAAGCGTCTCGCGTCTTGCGCCGGGACGTGAGGCGCTTATTGCATCTGCTGCGGCGACAAGCGGGGTGTACGGATTGTCCGGAGGAATGTCGCCGTGGTGGCCGGCAACGGCGTTCAATACGATGGAGGACTCACTGAAACGCTTTAGGAAATTGGCACCGATAACAGGGTGGCTTCCCTCAATCTCGTGGTCGAGCGATTTCCCTATGTCGTGGAGCAGGCCCGCCCGCCTGGCGATTGTGCCGTCAA
The DNA here is from genome assembly GCA_964514115.1 of uncultured Pirellulales bacterium. Taxonomy (GTDB): domain Bacteria; phylum Planctomycetota; class Phycisphaerae; order Sedimentisphaerales; family Anaerobacaceae; genus CAZEPI01. The sequence goes on from CAZEPI010000023.1 coordinate 8,808, forward strand.
GACCGAGTTCATCGGCCATAACCTGAGCGAGAAAGGCAACCTCAATACTGTGTCGCAGAACGTTTTGGCCATAGCTTGTCCTGTAGCTCAGAGCACCTATCATACTTAGAACTCTGTTGTTCAGACCCCGCAGGTTCGTTTCAACTGCGGCGTTTTTTCCCAACTGGAGTAGCTTCTGATTTATTTCTTTTTTGGTCTGTGCGACGAGATCCTCGATTCTTGACGGGTGGATTCTCCCGTCCTGAATAAGACGTTCCATAGCCAGCCGGGCTACCTCTCGCCTGACCGGGTCAAAGCCGCTGACGACAATCATCCCGGGCGTGTCGTCAACAATGACATCGACACCGGTGGCCTTTTCGAAGGCGCGAATGTTTCTGCCTTCCCGGCCTATGATTCTGCCCTTCATGTCGTCGTTCGGAATCTCAACGGTGGAGACCGTTACCTCGCAGGTCTGCTCGGCAACATAGCGCTGAATGGCGGTGCTGATAACCTCCCTGCTTTTTTCAGAGGCGGTTTCATTGGCTTCCTCGACTTTACGCTGTATCAAGGCCGACATCTCAAGCTCGCATTCATCTTCAAGCCGCTGCAGCAGCAGCTCTTTGGCGTCTTCAACACTCATTGCAGTGATTTTAAGCAGTTGGTTTTTCTGCTGCGCCATCAGATTAGAAAGCTGTTTCTCCCTGGCTGAGATAGTTTGCAGTCTCCTGTCGATATCTTTCGACTGGTTCTCAAGGGCTTTTTCCCTTTCACGCGTGAGTTCGACCTGCTTGTCAAGCATATCTTCGCGTTTACTAAGGCGGTTTTCCGTTTCTCTCAGCTCGGCGCGAATCTGAGTTGCTTCTTTTGTAAATTCCTCTTTTTTCTTAATGCTTTCAGCGGCGGCTTCAATTTGGGCCGCCTTGACGATGTTCTCCGCCTCCTTCTTGGCACCGTCGATTTGTCGCTGGAGGTCTTCCCTGAAGGTTTTTGCCTTTGCTCCTGCGATAATCTGGTAAACAAGGACGCTGGCGCTGACTCCAACGGCGAGTCCGACCAGGACAGCAAGGACGGCGGAGAGGTCAATGGCCAACAGTAAGTGGTTCATTTTGCCAACCCTTCCACAATAAGCAAAACAATGTTGGTAACCTGCCGCTCAACGTAGCGGGATCGCGGGACCGTGGGTAGGAAAGCTACAAAGAAATGCTGTTTTAGTGCGAAAACCCTTCCGCTGGAGCCGGAAATCAACCAGTCAAGGGCAAACTTGCTCTTCGACAGGGCGGTTTTGCCCTTTCGATGCCCGGATGAGTGTCAAACCTGGGTGGTCTTATGCTCAACAGCGATACTCCTTCGCCACTTAGCGAAATCAAGCAGGGTCCACATCTGCAACACACGCTGAACTCACTTTTGAACGTCTTATCGGAATTTCTCGCTTCCGGTTAGTAAGCCGTTATTGTAAACGCCAAAAGTGTCTCTGTAGCTTAACTGCCTTCTGGACAAGGGCTTATAAATCCCTCTCATGTCCAGGGTGCCCTTTGGGGTCAGCATCAGGGTTGATAACACTTAGGGCAAACCACAATCATCATTGTCATCGGCAAACTACCTATTATGGTAAAGGGTTTTTGACAATTGGTCAACAAAAAAAGCAGGTCGGCGGGATAAATTTTGCATTTGGCCAGCCCTTTGTGTGAGGCGACGTCCAGGATGCTCGTTATATCCAGCCAGGCGGCCAATTCACAGTTACGAGGGGGTTTTCGCTTAGAAAGGAGGGTCTGTCACAATAACGGCATTTGGCTGGCTCAAGGCGGGATTCTATTGTCTTTTGCGTTTCGAGAAAGCTGGTGGAAACGGCGAAGACCGACGGAAATTTGCTTCTCGGCAGGACCGGCTGCAGGCGACTACGCCGCTCGCCGCCTTCGCACGGCCAAAAGACCGAGACCAAAGAATATGACAGTGGAGCATTCGGGGACCGTAACGAAGAGTTGAAATGCATCGAGTGTGCCCGTGTCAGACATGTACAAGTCGAATATCTCCAGTTGCCATGTGCCGGCAACCGGTCCATTGTCGAAATCGGAGAGGTGATTATCGTCAACTGGCCTGAAGTGGCCCGTGAAAGGCGGCTCAGCATCCTCAATAGAGACTGACGCTTCGTCATCGAAGATGGTTCCTATGTAATTGGTTTCGTTGAATATGTCGTCAGAATCGTACCGGTTCAAACATATCCTTTGGCCCGAAGGGCCCTCCAGGAAGATTTGAAGGTCGGTAATCCAGGTGTGCGTTATGTCAATCTGAACATCAATATCGGCGATGAAAAACGGGGCATTTATATCTATGGTGACTTCGGTGAGGCCACTTACGCCGGGACTGGGTGAATCGGCCAGCGGCACGTTGCAGTCGCCGCCGTAAGTGTAGGTAACATCGCCGAAAGTCGAGGACGGTGACATATAAGCGACAGCCAGTACAACAGCCAGACATGCCGTGGGATACCGAGCAATCATACAATCTCCGCAATAGAAACACTCAAGCAGACTACTCGGTTCTCCCCCGTTCGGTATTCTTCCTACAAAAAAAGAGGGCTGATGTCAAGGGAAAAATGTGCAAATATGAAAATTCTTCACGTCCGTCACGATTGTAGGTGGATTCCTTTCCCTGCCCTCTTTCCCCTCTGAAACATCCCCTTCGAGAATTCTGTCATTCCCGCGCGGGCCCGCCTGGGGACGGCGCCGTAAGGTGTCCCTGGCGCCGCTTGCACCGCGCAAATCCACCCCCCTTACCTGCAAACATTACCTGCATCCTTCAAAAATCCTAAAAGACACCTCTGGCGAGCTTGTCGAGTTGTCGAAGGGCCCGCCCCGAGCAAAGCCTACACTGAGCTTACCCGCCGCGCTGTTTGGCGGGCTTGTCGAAGTGCCGAACCGGGTTGATGGGGCGATAAATCGTCAATTAAAGGCTTGACATCCCGGCCTTATTGCACTAAAATACCACCATAACTGTTTTTTACTGGGGGGCGCAAGGAGAAGGTATAATGAGAAACGCGGCTCTCGTCCTCGTAATCTTAACCCTCTCCAGTTCTGGCTACTGCGCCACTATCACCGTCGACGCCAACGGCACCGGCGACTATCCGACCATCCAGGCCGCCGTCAACGATGCAAACCACGGTGACACGATTATCCTGCTGCCCGGCACCTACACAGGCGACGGTAATCGCGACATCGACTATCTCAGCAAGGCCATCACTATTCGTTCAACAGACCCGAACGACCCCTGCACCGTCGCCGCAACAATCATCGACTGCAATGGCACTGTAGCCGATCCCCATCGCGGCTTCTATTTCCACAACGCCGAAGATACCAATTCAGTTCTTGCCGGTCTGACCATAACCAACGGCTACGCACCTCCCGAAATCATTGACCACTCTACCTATAGTCTGGGAGGAGCCCTCTTCTGCAGGGCATCAAATCCTAGAATTCGCAATTGCACTTTTTCGAATAATGCTGCTCAACTCGGTGGCGCTATATGCATTATTGAAACCAACAACATGGAAGTTCTCGACTGTGTCATAACTGAAAACTCTGCACTCGGAGACGGCGGCGGCATCTTTCTCTATCGAACTGATATAGCGATACGCAAGTGCTCTATAATTGCCAATTCTGCCGACTACGGCGGCGGCCTGACTACGCTCAGAGGCAATCACGTCACAATTCAGCAGTGTGAGATGAGCCTTAACACCGCCACAAATCGCGGTGGCGCCGTTGCTTGTTTAGATGATAATGACGTCACAATCGTTGACTGCAACATCGCCCAGAATTCATCGCGATTCCACGGGGGCGGTGTGTTTTGCGGGGGAATCAACATCTTCGTCGTCGCAAGGTGTCGATTCGAAGAGAATTCGACCGGAATTGGCGGCGGTGCTTTTGCCGCACATGACGTGAACGGTGCCCTTGAGTGGTGTCAATTCTACAATAACACTGCCAGCACCGGCGGAGCAATCGCCTCTGACCATCTCGCCGCCAGCAACTGTACGATCGCCGGCAATTCCGCCACTGGGTCGGGGGGTGGCATGGTGGTTTCCTACAGTTCGATAGTTGACTGTAACATTACAGACAATGCCGCCGGGGACGATGGGGGAGGCCTCGCTTGTCGCTCCACCCCGGTTTACCGGTGCAGTATAACTGGCAACGCCGCTGGAAGGTTGGGTGGCGGTATCTTCGATTCTACGTTCTTGTTCAGTGCCGACCCCTGCAGACCCGTCGTCGAGTGCATCGTTGCGGGCAACTCTGCTGCTGTCGCAGGGGGCGGCGTAGCCGCCTGTTCCGGGAAGATCATTGGCTGTGATATTATCGGCAACTTTGCCGGTGAATTCGGAGGAGGTCTTGCCGGGTGCCCCGGCGAGATAACGACTTCTAGAATCAACTTCAATGAGGCAGGCATTGACGGAGGTGGTGTGTGCGGCTTCGGACGATGCGCAACTGCCTTATCAGCGGCAACAGAGCTGAAAGCAATGGTGGTGGTCTTATGGATTGCTATGGGCCGATAGGACCCGGCGGCGGCCCCGTATCGAACTGCACCGTTGTGGCCAACTGGGCTGGCAGCGTGGGCGGCGGTGCCTACAGGATATTCGGCAAGCTGGAGAATTGCATATTTGCCGATAACCGCACGGAATCCGGTGACAGCCAGCTCGCCGTCAGTAATGTCATCACAGATATCAATCACTGCAATATCAGGGGTGGCCAAGGCGCAGTCCAACTCATCGATCCTTACATCATCAACTGGGGTCCTGGCAATATCGACGCCGACCCGTGTTTTGTAGCTGGCGGCTATTGGGGCGATGTAAATGACGTAAACGTCATCGTTGAGCCATCGCATCCGAACGCCGTCTGGGTCGACGGCGACTATCACCTCCTCTCCGGTTCTCCCTGCATCGATACCGGCGACCCGAATTATGTAGGCGAGCCGAACGAGACCGACCTCGACGGCTGTCTCCGTGTCGTCGACGGCAACAATGATGGCCTTGCCATAATCGATATGGGTGCTTACGAGTACCTCCCGCCAATCGAGGCCGACATCCGCATCACACCGCGCGTCCTCAACCTGCGAAGCAGAGGAAGATTCATCCTCGCTGTCATTCGTCTGCCCGAACCTTACAAAGTGGCCGACATCGACCAGTCATCGGTTATGCTCGAAGGGCAAATCCCTGCCGGCCGCACGGCCATAATCGAAAGCCGAAACGTCGCCGTCGCAAGATTCAACTGTCGCGACCTCACCGACCTGCTCGAGCTCACCCCAGGACCCATCGAACTGACCGTCACAGGCCGACTGAACGACCAGACACCGTTCGAAGGAACCGACACCATCCGAATAAACTCAAAGCCCCCGAAGTAGCCGCCCCCAACCCGCCGCGCTCTTTGGCGGGCTTACCCGGCGCGTTCTCCGCCCCCTTGTTGAACGTTGAATGTTGAGCGTTCATTGTTCCGCGCTTCGCAAACGCGCCCCCTCTACGTGCAAACACAACCTGCAGCCGGGAATTATTCGCGTCTTATGGGTGGTTTAGCTAACTTCGATGACGGAGTTGTAGCCGCCGAAGGGATTGAGCTCCGTTATCTCATTGTAGGGGTCCTGCTGCCACTGGCCGTCCACAACGAGGCGGTAGCGGTATTTGCCGGCAGGCATTTTGGCTGAAGCCTGCCAAACACCGCTTTGCCCAACCTTTTGAAGCGGCGTTTTGGACGGCTGCCAGTCGTTAAAGTCCCCTGCGACCTGAACGCTTTTGGCACGCGGGTACAGGGTTACGAAGACGACGGCGTCTTTGACCTGGTTCACACCGTAGTAATCAGCGAGCTTTGCGTCGGTTTCTGCGAAGTCTGGAGTTCGCTCTGTTTCGGTCTTGGCCTGTTGTGTTTGCACCCTTACGGGCTCTATCTGCCGGGTCCGCGCTGCTGTGGCTGCTGCAGGTGCTTCGACGGACACTATTTCGGGCTTTGTTTGCTCCAGGAGCTGCTCGGCTGTTGCGCTTATCGCATCGAGCTTGTCGCTTAGGGATTCGACGATTTCGTGGCGTTTCTGCTTCGGCGGGCCGCCTATTACCTCTCTTGCCAGCGCCTCGAAATCTGTGTGCCCCCTGCTCGCGGGGTCGTATTCGCAGATTGGCTGCCCGAAGCTTGCCGCCTCCTTTAGTTTTGTGTTGAAGTTGACGGTGGTCCGGAACATCTTGTCGGCGAAGTGTGAGCGAAGCTCAGCCAGGATTTCGCGGGCCATCTTGGTCCTTATGTCGTACATACTCGCCAGGACCCTGACGTTGACGTTTTGATTGCAGCGTTGGCAGAGTATAGCCAGTGTTTCGAGCTGCTTGCTCAGCCCATGAAGAGAGAAGTAGCCGGTTTCGACGGGCACTATAACATCGGTGGCGGCTCTTAAGGCGTTGAACGTAAGCAGCCCGACGGCAGGCGGGCAGTCAATTACGACGAAGTCGTACCCGCCGTCTAAGGTCTCGAGGACGTCCTTAAGACAGGATTCTCTGTGGGGCAGCCCGGCTGTTTGCTGCTCGAAGGCAGATAAGTCGATGCTTGCCGGTGCAAGCTCAAGGCCCCCGGATATCTCCCAGAGTACTTCGGAGAGTTTCATCGGCTCGTTCCTGCTGCTGCCTATGAGGATGTCGTATATGCTCTGCTCGATTTGCTCCTCGGGCACAGCCAGCCCAACGGCACAATGGGACTGCGGGTCCATATCAATAAGCAGGGTCTTTTGTCCGGCTTCAGCCAGCGCGCTTGCCAGGTTTATCGAGACAGTGGTTTTTCCACAGCCGCCTTTCTGATTCACAACAGCTATAGTTCTCATAGTTCCGTCGAGGCCCCAAATTTTCTTTGGTCAAAGGAAGGGCAGAACGATTGCCACAGGTCAACGGCTGCACGGCAAAGTCAGGGAGTCCATCGCCCATTAAATTATTCGGCAGCGAGAAGTTGAAAACTTTATCCTTTTATGGGACCAGCCGATAAAAAAAGGTGTCTTAGACCAGCTATCCGTCCCGGCGCGCTGGGATTCGGGTAAACAGTCTCGAACGCGAGCGGGGCAAGGAGATACCCGGGTCGGCCGGGGGCAAGACCGCCTCTGGCTGGGTTGGAAGGAAAGATTTTATCGGAAGTTGGCGGAATCTTCGAGCTGTTGTTTGACGAAATCGAGGAACTGAGCGGCGTACGCGCCGTTGGTGACTTTGTGGTCAACCGACAGCGTCATATTCATCAGCTTTCGCACGAGGATACTCCCGTCCTGAGGGACGCAGGTGTCGGTGATTCGCCCGATTCCGAGGATGGAGCACTGCCCCGGCACAACGATGGGGATAAACGAGTCTATTCCGAAGGCACCGAGGTTGCTGACCGTTATGCAGCCGCCTTCGAGGTCGTCGGGTGTAAGCTTATTGTTTCTGGTCCTTTCGATAAGCTGCTGGCTGTAGCGGGCCACCTCGATGACGGTTTTGTCTTGGACGTCTTTTACGATGGGGGCAACCAGACCATCAGGAACTGATATTGCCAGACCGACGCCGATAGAGCCGGCGAGCTTGATATTATCCCCCTCGAGCTGACCCGTCATGACGGGAAACTTTTGCAGGCCTGTGGCCACCGCCTTAATGATAAAGTCGTTGTAGGCGACTTTGACTGCTGCCGATTCGTTCATTTTTGCCCTGTGCGCGACAAGGTCGGTCACATCGACCTTCACATTCAGATAGAAGCACGGGATTTCGGCCTTCGAGCGGAGCATCCTCTGGCCGGTGATTTTCTGGAGTCGTGGGACGGGAATGGTTTGGCCAAGCTTTGGCTCGCCTTGAGGGGCAGATACAGCGGGCTTGGCCGGTGCACCGGCGGCGTTCTTGACATCATCTTCGGTGATTTTACCTGCTGGGCCCGTCCCTTTGACACCTGCGAGGTCCACACCAAGCTCGGCGGCCAGTTTCTTAGCGCGTGGACTGGCTATTACCCTGCCCGCAGGCCCGGCTGGTGCAGGTTTGCCAGCCACTGCCGGAGCCGATGCCTCACTAACGACTTCCGGTGCTGATGCCGGAGCAGAAGGGGCGGTGCCACCGGCAAGCGATTTAAGAAAGTCCTCGCCGACCTCCTCGTCCTTGTCCCCAAGAACCGCAACCGGCTCTCCGACGGGCAGTGTTTGATTGACCTCGGCGAGGATGCACTTGACGTAGCCGTCGGCAGGCGATTCCAGCTCTAAGGTTGCTTTGTCGGTCTCTATCTCAAAGAGGACATCGCCCTTTTTGACCTGGTCACCAACCTTGACCAGACAGTTTACTATAGTTCCTTCCTCCATTGTCTGACCAAGCTGCGGTAATCTTACCTCTTTTGCCATTGCGAAATCCCTATTCAATCGACGGTTCTTCTATCGCTTACTTGAATCGAAGATTCTACGCCCGCGCGTCCGGAATGTCAACGAGCGGGCCTGAAAGCGAGGACTAATTAGCGACACAGCGAAACGATTCGAACAGAAAAGAACAGAATAAAGAAGGTACTTGGCAATCCAAGGTCACTAAGCTCGATGAATATCATTCGTATCGTCGCATTGACCAGTGCCACGGGGTACCGGGCGGTTCACCCTGAGGGCGCATAGGGGTATGTTCGCGGCGCATATAATTATGCATCTGCGCAACGGTTTCAGGGTGTTTGTCAGCAGTGTCTGTTGCCTCACCGATGTCAGCAACAAGGTCGTAGAGCTCGATGGGTCCTTCGGGGTGGTGACGGACGGCTTTGAATTTGCCCGCTCGGACGGCCTGTTGGAGCGAGCGGCCTCTGCCAAACTCCCAGTATAGAAATTCGTGTTCGCTCTGTCTTCGGCCGGCGATATCCCGACCCAGCAGTATAGGCACCACGCTCAGGCCATCGCTGTCGCGGGGGAGAAAACGTTCGGCCCCCGCGAGCTCGGCCAGCGTTGGCATAATGTCGGCAAAATACCAGATATGGTCGCTAACAGTCTCCGGCTCAATATATCCGGGCCAGCGAACAATCATCGGCACTCGCAGGCCTCCCTCGTACATGTCCCTCTTGTAGCCGCGAAGTGGGCCGTTTGCGTAAAAGAAGTCAGCGTCCACTCCGCCGCTCTTCTGGCCGCCGTTGTCTGAGGTGAAGAACACGATGGTGTTGCGATCAATGTCAAGTTCCCTGAGCAGGGCCGTCAGTTTCCCTATGCCTTTGTCGAGGTGTGTAACCATTGCTGCAAATGCTGCACGCGGGTGGGGCTGGTCGGCAACGTGACCGTTTTCACTGACAAACGGGGTCGGTTCCTCGAATTGCCCCGCGTACTCGGCCAGCGATTCCTGTGGGACGAGCAGCTCGGTGTGCGGGATAGTCACCGGCATGTAGCAGAAGAAGGGTTTGTGGCTGTTACGACGGATGAACGATAGCGCCCTATCCATTATGACATCATGCGAGTAGGTCTTTCGGCCATCGTCTTCATTACCATCGAGCACAAATTTCTCAACACCATCCCAGAGGAATTCGGGGTAATACCAGTGGGCATGGACCTGGTGAAGGTAACCGAAGAACTCATCGAAGCCCTGCTTAGTCGGTACACCTTCGGTTCCGATGTCGCCCAGGCCCCACTTACCGAAACATCCTGTAGTATAGCCGGCTTTGCTAAGCAGCTCGGCAACAGTGAAATCCTCGTCAAGCAGGGGCACGCCGCCGCTGTTTTCCCGGACCGAGGTGTGGCCCATATGATAGCCGGTCATCAGGACGCTTCGCGAAGGGGCACAGACGGTGCATCCGGAATAGCACTGGCTAAACCTCACGCCCTCGTCAGCGAGCTTATCGATGTTGGGCGTGCGGATTTTCTGCTGGCCATAGCAGCCAAGCTCCGCATACCCGAGGTCGTCGGCCATAATAAATATGATATTAGCTGTTTTCATTCGCCGCCCTGGTGCGGACGCCGTAGCTGCACAGCCGGTGAGCAGGTAAGACAGCGGGGCCGAGCAGGTGGCAAGGGCCGCGGCGCGGGCTGTGTCGGCGAGGAAGCTACGCCTGGTGATGGCTGAGACATCATTTGCAAAGTGCGCGTGGTTCATAATGATTCTCCTGAGCAAAACACGGGTAGAGTAACACACTCTTTCGACAAAGGCGATTGAAATGCACTGTCGTCCAGAAAGCGGGCATCTGGCAAACAGGGAATCGGGCAGTGGGGATCAGGGCAGCAGGATATCAGCGAGAGCCGCGATGGGCGATCCGGGTTGGTAAAGGGGCGCCGGCGATTTGGCATCGGATGGGCGGCTATGGTTGACGAAAATGCGGAAAAAAATGGGAATTGGGGGTTAAAAATGGGGGAGTGGTTTAGTCACAGAGGACACAGAGAATTAAGGTTTCAGACACTGATTTACACGGATTCACACTGTCAGTTTCTTGCCAGAGAGTACACACAGGACACGGAGGGAAGGGGGTTCAGCCGGAGTGCTCTCAGCCGAGGGCCTGCTCGGCGCAAGCGTCTATGCGGCCCTTTTGCTTCGTTCACGGAAGCATGCGCTTCCTGTGGTCGGCTGAACCCTACGTTGGTCCCGGAAGAACCTCGGGCGGGGTGGGGTTGACGAAAATGCGGGAAAAGATGGGCATTCGCCGTTGAAAACGCCGGTGCTGCAAGTTAGAATTCAGATTGATAGACTTGTTGGGGCAAATGGGATGCCAGAAAAACCAAAGCGTAATGTGAAGGCGGCGAAGTTTGAGATTATCAAGCCGGTCAACATGAGTTGGGATGAGCTGGGGGAGATTCTGCGAGACATACGGTATCGAGTGTGGCGGCTGGCAAATCTGGCGGTGAGCGAAGAATACCTGCGATATCGGATGGGTTGGAAAAAGGGCAGCAAGGAATACAAGAACGGGACGATAGATAAGCTTAATAATCAGTTGTGGAAGATGCTGAAAGAGGAACACAAAAGGAGCAAGGAGAAAAAGGGGAAGGAAGGAAGCGAAGATGACTTAAAGTCTTACGCGAAAGGTGCTGTTCCGGGGGAAGTGACGGCGGCACTGGGGCAATACAAGGTCAGGCCGCTGATCAGGGGCGGTAAGTGGAGTAAGGTCCTCAGAGGCGAGACCTCACTGCCGACGTTCAGAAAGGATATGGGGATACCGGTGCGGTGTCAAACGGCAAGGCACGCGCGGCTGGAGCGGACAGAAGGTAGTCAGGTGGTGGTGGATTTGCAGGTGAAAACGAAGCCGTATCCGCGAGTTGTGCTCGGAACGCGCGGGATTAGCAAAGGAGAGGAGGCGGATCTTGAGCGGATAGGGCAGAAGGAGGAGAACCTGAACGTCGAACAGCGGACGGCTCCTGCTATTGGTGTTTGGGGAAATTCAGCGATGCGAAGGGTCCGTGTAGTCTTTTAGCGGCCGTATCGTAGGCCTCTGCGGCCGCAGTGACAGACTCGAACGTGCCTAAGTAGTGCCGTTTGCCATTCACCCCAATAGACGCCCGCCACGTCTCTTTGCCTTTACCGCGCCTCACCCCCCTGTATTTGCACCGGCCTCTTCGTTTGCGTCGGTTGACCGCGTTCTGTGCGACAGTCGCTAATCGCAGGTTCGCTCGGCGGTTGTCCAATCCGTTGTGATTGACATGGTCCACAACTAACTTCGGGGGCCGTGGGCCGAGCCCCGGGGCCCGGGGTTCTTTCCTGTACCCCGCAAGCGCACGTCTCATCACCTCCTTGTGCATAAAGATGGTTATTCTCTTGGCCCCGGCCGAACGCCGACTGCAGCGCTTCGCATAGAACGTCCGGTCACCCTTGTGGGCCTGCCAGTTGTATTGCGATAAGTAGGCGTAGTCTGCCGGGTCAACCATGGCGAACTTGTTCTGCGTCAGCGGGATTTTCCGGAAGGCATACCCGAACCGCAAAAAGCGATAGACCAGCACAGGCGCAACGAGCACCCGCTCGAGCAAACCTGGAATATCGAATGTGATAGTGACCTTCAAATCCCCTCCGAGTATTCCGCCCTTCAGTCAGCTTTCACAAAGGGCAACGAAGTTGCCCGCGGACGGAGACAAACCCGTGTCTTTTGCTCGGCTTCACAATTGAAGTCCCGATGTATCGGGTATTCAGTGGCCGTAGTCGCAGTCTCGAAAGCAAGCTCGCTTAGCGCTCGGGCTGCGACAAGGCCACCAAGCCGAGCAAAAGCAGCTTGCCCCGGCGAAGCGCAGCGAAGAGGGGTGTCAATCAGCGTCGAAAATCTCTCTGTGCCCTCGGTGCTCTCTGTGGCCAAACAAAAAAAAACCTCCGCGCCCTCTTCTGGCTCAGTGTCCCAGGCCGATAGGCCACGT
>CAZEPI010000023.1:21174-26881 GCA_964514115.1 uncultured Pirellulales bacterium
ACACTGAGCCAGTCCAAACTTCGTGCCAATTCGTGTCAATTCGTGGTTCCCCTTTTTCTTCGCGCCTTTGTGCCCGGAGTTTACCCCTAAGGGGTGGTGAAAATCTCGGTGCCCTCTGCCTGCCCGCCGACCTGTCCGGCGTAGCTTCAGCGAAGACGGAAGTTTCAACGAAGGCGGGTGCCCTCGGTGCCCTCTGTGGCTAAACAAAAAAAACCTCCGCGCCCTCTTCTGGCTCAGTGTCCCAGGCCGATAGGCCACGTGGACCAAGCCGGAAATGTCCGCATAGATGCTCGCATCGAGCAGGACTTCCGGCCGGTACACAACCTGCCCAAAGGGCAAACACTGAGCCAGTCCAAACTTCGTGCCAATTCGTGTCAATTCGTGGTTCCCCTTTCTTGTCTCTTTGTGCCTTAGTGGTGAAAATCCTTTGCGTTCTCAGCGGTTCATACCACCCGCTCCATTAAAAGCACGAACTTGCGCATTTGGTCCGATTTTTCGCCGTTTTCGGGGAAGGGTGAAGTACGTAAGTCGTTGTGCAGAAGGGATTAAAAAAATTTTGAAAAATTCGGATTTTCCCTCCGCGCTATATGCGCGTTTGGCTCAAACGAACGTTTGAAACGCCCGTTTGAATTACCCTCACCCTGCACCCCACGTGGTGCAGGGGCCCCGCCTGCCCGCCGCTCCGTGTGACGGGTTTACCCCTGGCCCGTGGGGCCAGCGCGCTGTGTGACGGGATAGGGGTCCCTCCTTAAGAAATTGGGGCGGGGGTTGCAGATAAGCAACGCGGGAATCCAAATATTTAGCCCCACGTTTCACGTGGGGTCTGATTCACCCCCCATCCCGCCAAAGGCGCAGAAAATGCCGAAAAAGATGGCCATTGGCTGTTGAAAATGGGGGAGAAGTTTTAGCCACAGAGCTCACGGAGGACACACAGTTTTTTCAGACGTGGATTGCCCGGATTGAAAATAAAGGCGCGAGACAACATGACTCGCGCCTTTCGGTTTTAGGAAGAACGGGTGGGTGTAGCTACACTTTCAGCCACCACCACTGGTCAACTGTGATTTGCCAGATGGCGGCTTGGTTCTGCGCATCGGCAAGGCACGCTTGGGGTACTATCACGTGGAACTTGTGCCGGCCTCGCGAAAAAGCCGACCATTGGTTGTAAGTCTCTGTGCCACCGATCGTGTCGCAAGTTTCTGCTTCGGCAACGATGATGAGTTGCCCTTGCGAGTAGGCGGCGATGTCTGGTATATGCCCGTTGATTGAGGCGGGCGCGCCGTTTGGATGGTTAATGTGGTCGGCTTTGACATAGTACCCTTTGTCTTTGTAGGTCTTGACCAACGCGGTGATTAACTGCGTATGAATTTGTTTTGTAGTAAGCATTTCAGATACTCCTTCAAAAAATCATCGATCCGTCAAAAACCCTTAGGGAAGTCTTGACAGGACTAATAGACCAGCTACTATTAGCGATGGCACGATACTATTAGTCTTGGCTGGCGGCAAAGAAATGAGCTTTGCCGTCAGCTTTTTTGTTTGGGTTGGTGGGGACTTATTGTTCTCATCACACATGGTATTACCCTTTTAATTTAACAGTGATTCTGTTAGTTTCGGCCAAAATAGTTGCGCCGCAGCCTGGACAAGCCGCCTTTGCCTTCGCCTAATCTTCGGAGGTTAAGCAAGCGATGACTTAAGTGGGCTGGAGCGGCTTCTTGCCCACTTCGCTGAGTGTATTCCCTTGTGAAGCGGTAGAGCGTCGAAGGATTGCTCACTAAGCGGTCGCAGGGAATCGAATACTCAACATACATTTTCCTCAAGAGTTCGTCATTGAAAACCATAAAGTAAACTCCTTGTTGCTTGCCCCGGGATTTTGTCTTGACATGCCGCCAAGAAGGCTACAAAATGCGGATGTGGCAAGCAAATAAACCAGCAATATGCTAAGGCACAGCCTTAATGCCACGGAAACTGAAACTGGTGAAACTGGAAACTGGGGAAACTGGGGGGAAACTGGGGACAGTCACCTATTTCTACATCGACAGAGCGATGGAAGATAGGACGGTGGAAACTCGGAAAACTGCAAATCCCCCAGACGCATATGGCTGCCGCTAAGTGCTGTCTTTGAAATTGAGCGACGCGAAGGGCCCGTGCAGTCCTCTCGCGGCCTTGTCATACGCCTCTGCGACGGTTCTTAGCCGGGTTTGCCGGGGTGTCTGTCGAGCACAGGCAGGGGGAACGGCTCTGAGATAGTCCTGGCCTTGTCGAGACGGCGTCCGATTTGGGCGAGCATGCCCGGACGTTTGTCGGCGATGTCGTTTTGTTCGCCGACGTCTTTGGAGAGGTCATAGAGTTCGAGTCGGCCGTCGCGGAGAAAACGAACGGCCTTCCATCTGCCCATTCGCAGGGCCTGTTTGCCCCCCTGCTCATCGAACTCCCAGTAAAGGTATTCGTGTCTTTTTTGCGTGCCTTTGCCGAGCAGCGTGGGGACAAATGAGATGCCGTCGATATCCTTGGGCGGTTTTACGCCGGCTAATTCGGCGCAGGTCGGCAGTAGGTCCTGAAAGCCGCAGATGTGGTCGGAGGTAGTGCCCGGCTTGATATGCTTCGGCCAGTATGCAATGAAGGGGACGCGGATGCCGCCTTCGTAGAGGTCGCGTTTTATTCCGCGAAGCGACCCGTTGCTGTCGAAGAAATCGGGGTCTGCGCCGCCTTCCTTATGCGGCCCGTTATCGCTGCTGAACATAACGAGGGTGTTTTGCGCTATTCCGAGCTGGGTGAGCTTGTCGAGCAGCCGGCCGACGTCGGTGTCCATACGGCTTATCATAGCGGCGTGTCCCTTCTGCGCATCGGGCCAGTCCCTGTCCTCGTATATCCCGTAATCGGGGACCTCCATCCCGTGTTTATTTACCAGATGGTGCTCATTGTTGGCGTGAGGAATTGTCAGTGCCAGATACAGGAAGAAAGGCCCGTCCTTGTGCTGTTCGACAAAGCCCAGTGCTTCGGCGGCAAACAGGTCGTGGGAATAGTCGATGCGTTTCGTCGCCGCCGAGCCGATACCTTTGGCGTAGCCATCCGGTGAATATACGACTTCATTGTTCAGCTCGTGCTTTTCTTCGTTGCGCCACAGGTACGTCGGATAGTAGTTGTGTGCACGAATCTGGTTGAGATACCCGAAGAAGTGGTCGAATCCCTGCCTGTTGGGTATCCCGGTCGAGCCGGCCTCGCCGAGCCCCCACTTGCCGATAAGGCCGGTGGTGTAGCCGCCCTTTTTGAGCAGCTCGGCCACCGTGCCGTCGTCCGGTTCCAGTGGAACCGTCGCATTGCCGCGGATGCGAGCGTGACCGGTATGGAGGCCGGTCATCAGGACACATCGCGACGGCGCAGACACTGTGCTACCCGCGTAGTGCTGGGTGAGGCGGATGCCGTTGGCGGCCATCTTATCCAGGTTCGGTGTCTTGATTTTCTTTTGGCCGTAGCAGCCCAGGTCACCGTAGCCGAGGTCGTCGGTGAGAATAAAGATTATATTGGGCTTTCGCTCAGGCGGTTGTGCGCCAAGTAAAAATTTTGGGCTTATCAGTACAGCCGTAGAGGCGCCGATGTGCTTTAGAAATGTTCTTCTGCTTTGCTTGGACATATTCATCGCTCCGTATCCGTAGAGGAGGTTGCGAGGTGCAAATCTCCTGCCGAGAGCAGTGTATTGCCGATTGTCCGATATGTCAACGTCAAAAGCCCACTGCCGTGGGATGGCCGATAGGGAATGGCAGGGGTGTTTAACATAGGGGGGTTGTGAGTGCGGCTTGATAAGGTGGTGCTATCGGGTCTCTACCCTGACCGGGCCGGTCAGGGTTTTGAGCCAGTCTTCTATGGGCGGGGTCTTCGCTGCGCTGCGAGGGGTCGCGGGGAAAATGCGGAAAAAGATGGGGATTGGTTGTTGAAAACGGGGGAGGGTTTAGCCACAGAGGACACCGAGAGCACAGAGATTTGCTTAACCACAGATTGCGCTGATTGTTTTGCCACGAATTTTCACGAATTGGCACGAAGGGTAGAAGAGTCTCACCGCGGAGGACGCAGAGACCGCGGAGGCTCACCACGAGGACACAAAGAAAGGGAACCACGAATTTTCACGAATTGGCACGAAGGGTAGAAGAGTCTCACCGCGGAGGCTCACCACGAAGGCACAAAAAAAGGGAACCACGAATACCTATGGCATAAATTAACACGAAGGGCACGAAGGTTGGATTGGCTCAGTGTGTGCCCTTTGGGCAGGATGTGTGCCAGCCGGAAGTCCTGCTCGATGCGAGCATCTATGCGGACATTTCCGGCTTGGCCCACAGGGCCTATCGGCCTAGGACACTGAGCCGGAGGCGATTTGTTTAGACACGGATTCCGTCTTCGCTGAAGCTACGCCGGACAAGTAACACGGATTTTACGCTGTTTTTGGGCGCGGAGGAGAAGCAAGGAAAAAGGGAAAATGCGGAAAAAGATGGGGATTGGTTGTTGAAAACGGGGGAGGGTTTAGCCACAGAGCGGCTGTGTTTGGGTTCAAGGGTTTTTTCAGGTTTTTTCGGGATGCCATGAAGTTTGATTCCTAATCATAGTGTTGAGAATTACCAGCAGTTTTCTCATACAGGCGGTAATGACAACTTTGAACAGTTTGCCCTGGCTGAATAAGCGGTCGGGAAAATGTCGAATAACCGGGTTAAATCTCATTGCAGTAAGGGCGGCCATGTAGAGCATATTGCGTATTTGTTTTCGTCCTCCGAAGATGCGGGATTTTCCGGCGAACCGGCCGGAGCGGAAGTCGTACGGGGCCACGCCGACCAGTGCGGCGATTTCCTGGCGGTTGAGGCGGCCGAGTTCGGGCAATTGCGACAGGAGCATTGCGCTGGTTTGAGGTCCGATACCCGGAGCGCTGCGGAGGATACAGTCTTTTTTACGAAGTTCGTCATCGGCTTTGATGTGCTGTTGTACGAGCTGGTCGATTTCGGTGATTTGGTGGTCGAGGGTTCTGATCATCTTTGTGACGCTCTTGCGAATTCTGGGATGGCGGACGGTTTTTTGTCGGTTCAATTCCTGAGTACGCAGGTCGGTGAGCTGGTGACGTCGTCTGACCAGGTCGGCCAATTCGTCGGTTTGCCGGCTGAATCGTGGTCTTGGCTTTGGCTGGACCAGTTGGGCGAAGCGAGCCAGGACGCGTGCATCGATGGGGTCGGTCTTGGCAAATTCACCGATACCGCGTGCGAAGTGGCGGACCTGAGAAGGTGCGGCGACTACGACCTTGAAGTCGGCTTCGAGCAGGGCGGCGACGATGGGGCGTTCATAACCGCCGGTGGCTTCGAGCACCACCAGAGTGATGTTGTGAGATTTGAGCCGCTTGAGCAGTTGGCTGATTCCTTGTGTGGAGTTGGGCATAGAAAGGTTGATGGCGGCCGGAGCCGAGCAGACGTGAAATGTGTCTTTGGCTACGTCTATGCCGATAAAGAGTGGTTCTGCCATGGTCATCTCCCGGTCTTGCAAATGCGAGCTCGTCGGACGTGTGGGTCGCCGGCGGCTCCTTCGGCTGTTCGGGCTGGTCCCACAGCGGCGGCGAGGATCCCGCTCTGTGACGGCCTCGCGGACCTGGTCACACTCGATCTCTCGTCGCCGGCGGTTTTCGGCTCGGCTCGCTACGCTCGCCTCGCCGAAAGCCGCATCTGCTATGGAACCGTTAACC
>CAZEPI010000024.1:0-18475 GCA_964514115.1 uncultured Pirellulales bacterium
TCCCAAACGACACACAAAGTGTCTCGGCGGACGAACCCGCAAGGCATCGCAGATGTCGAAGATCCCGGCGTCTTCTGCGGGGCTCGCATCGAGCAGGACTTCCGGCTGGCACACATCCTGCCCAAAGGGCAAACACCGAGCCAATCCAATCATTCAGTCAGCTTATATCATGAGCGTAGCTCTTGTGGCCGAAGGCGGATTGATTTTTAATATCCTCACCCACCACCAGACAATCAAACCCAAAACCATCCACGCAATCAACCACATCAAAAACCAAAATTCCACCCACCCGCAAACAAGTAAACGGCTTCGATGGCGCCGTTGAAAAAGTGGCTTTTAGGGAATTTCAGTCCTCCTTCTTAGCTTACAAATGCGGCCGTCCTCTCTGTCCCATGGGTTTCTTCAACGGCCACTCGCTCGTGTTGCCCGGCGATGATACACCCTCGGAGAACTCTTGTCTGAGACGCCTGTCCAGATGACGCCTGCAAGATTTCCCGAAGCAACGAACCGCCATCCCGTGACGGACGCAACAACTATCCCCGGTGCGACTCGAACGCACAACCTTTGGCTCCGGAGGCCAACGCTCTGTCCATTGAGCTACGGGGACTGGATAAGGATACTTCTTACGGCAAGAGGGGTTTTGTGTCAAGAGCAGAGGCGCTGGGGTGAAAAGGAGGTATTTGAGAATAGGACGCACAAGAACGGGGGGTTTATGCTATAATGATACAGAGAGGCGTTAGAAGTGATGAAAATCGGTAAGCCGGCCAAGATGACACGCCCGGTTGTGGTAGCCCTGTTAATCGCTGTGGCGGGGTTGGGGTCTGTGGTGTATGGGGAGCGAGCCGGGAGACCGGAGGAGGAGGCGTTGTCGGCGGGTGTGGCGCATAGGAAGCGGGTGGGGTGGCGTAAGGAGGAGGTGGAGTGGCGTGGGCCGGGGGGCAGGCGAATCAAGGCGATATATTATCCTGAGGGTGAGCGGCCTGTGATGCTGAAAAACCGTGCGGGGCGAAGGGCGGTACGGGTGGAAGAAAGAATCATCACGGTCGATGAGGGCAAGACGGGCGATGAGAAGGCGGTGACGAGGACGGTCTTTGCCAACGTGATAGACTCGCCGCCGATAGATGGGTTTGTGCCTTACGTCGTCGTCAACGCCACCGATGAAGCAGGCGGGTGGTTAGATATTGACGCCGTGCCCGAGAGCAACATCGTTGGTAGCTACCTTACCAGCAGTCCGGATACAAACTATGCCATCGGCATTTTCGATACGGGTGCCAGCGCACATATAGTGAATGCTGAAGATGCGTGGACTATCGGTATGTATGAAGATTATGTTACTTCTTTACCCATCACTCTTTTGGGAGCAACTGGCAGTGTTGACGCATACGTGAGCTGGCAGCTTGCCATTTTTTATGACGGTCTTGGCGCAATCGATGGCGGGACGGGGCTGCTTGACGATTCGAATATGGTCGGGCAGAGTAATGTTTCGATTATCGCCGGGGACCTTGTTGAGTCGCCGAACCTTCCGACGGTAATAGGGACACCGCTGGCGATGTTCTTTTCAACACTGATAGAGAACAGCGAGCCGATCAGTCGGACGATCGACGGCAACGAAATCTGGTCTCCGAGTATAAGGGTCTATGAGCATGACGACCCGTGCCTGCCGGATTACGGTCTGAACAAGATACCGTTAGAGCTTCGGCCGATAGACGCAGAGAAGGTGCAATATATTCCGTGTGAGATTATACCGGGATACTGTCCGGATGGGGACGGCGAGCCGGGGGTGCCATCGACGATATGGGGGGCTGCTTCGGCTCAGAGTCTTCCTTTTGCCACAAAAACCGACCTGAAGCACAAGGACAGGGAGTCAGACGAGAGGCATTTTATGGTCGATACGGGGGCGCAGATTACGGTTATCAGTGAGGCGCAGGCAATCGATATAGAGCTTCTGGCGTATCCGAATGACTTCGCAGTGGAAATCGTGGGTGTGACGGGGGGTTCGGTGATTGCGCCGGGGTGGTACGTTGACGAAATCGAGGTAAGCGCATCGCCGATGTGGATTAAATTTACGCATGTGCCGGTTGTGATGCTGGACGTGGACTCGCCGGAAGGCGGGATGCTGCACGGGATTTTGGGGATGAATCTCTTTGTGGATATGGATTTCTATCTTCAGGGGGGCGGGTTAACGGGGATGGGCCCGCCGTTTATCAAGTATGAGTTTTTGCCGGCGCATCTCATCGGTGACATAGCGCCATACGTGAGGGACGGGGTGGTTGATTTGGTTGATTTGTCTGCGTTTGCGGAGGCGTGGCTGACGACGCCGCTTTCGGCCCGGTGGAATTCGCGGGCGGATATGGTGGCCGATGCGGTGATTGATTTTAAGGATTTTGCGGTGCTTGCGGGGAACTGGGGGGCTGAGCAGTAGCGGAACCGAGGACAGAGGGCAGAGGTCAGAGATTCATTCAATCGCGGATTACGCAGTTTACACTGATTTTTCTTTACCACTAAGACACCAAGAATTTTTTGTTTGGCCACCGAGGTCACCCGCCTTCGTTGGAACTACGGCGGGCAGGCAGAGGACGCGGAGGGGTTCAGTCGGCGCCACAGACATCGCGGGACTGCGCCTTTTGTGTATTGGCCGGGCACTTTTCTCCCCCTAAGGGGTTCGGAAGGGCCACGGCTTCATACACTGCCAACTTCGTTGGCGTCTGTGAGGCCGACTGAGGGCAGCACGAACCCCGCAGACGACGACGGGATCCTCGACTTGCGAGACGGTGCGAGGCCTTCGTCCACAGCCAACTTCGTTGGGCTTTGTAAAAGCTGACTGAAAAGGGCAAGTGGGGCTCCAAGGGGTCCCTGAGTTGAGGACACGCGGCCCGCCGACGGCGGGCAATATTATGCACTCGACATGAAGAGCAGACATGGTGTATCTATCAATGGCCGCAAGATAGAAAACGAAACCATTCTGGCCGACGACGACCAGATAGGTATCGGCCAGACTACTCTGCTGTTTACGACCAACGACTTCCCGGACCGTGAGAGTGCACTGTCCCACTTCAAGAAGGTCAATGAACGTATTCGCCCCACAGTCATTGGTTGATTCCCTTGTTGGTAGGAAGGGCCGCTATCTCAGCTTGTGAAAGAGCATAGTGCTTTACTATCGGAATTTACCTGCCTTTAGTCTTCTGAGTCTGCAGCTTCTTCCGGGCCGGCTGCAAGCGGCTGGACCTTCTCATAACACCGCCCCCGACAATATCACGATGCAAATCGCCCATACCGTCAGGCACGCTGCGCGGATGCCTTACGGTACAACCAAAACGCCGCCTTCAACAACCAATCCCCCTCTTTCTTTCTCGCTGTAACAATATGGCACGGTGGGCGGAAATCGTGTAAGATATGCCCGCATTTGAGGATTTAAGTATGGCAAAGAGAAAGTACAAACAAGGGCCGTTTTCGGATGCTGAGGTTCGGCTTATAAGACGGCTCTTTCCCAGGACAGAGACCGTTGAAATAGCCGCTCGCCTCAACCGCTCCCTTACTTCTGTAAAGGCCAAGCTCCGCGAGCTTGGCCTTCGCAAGCGATACGACCATATCTGGTCGAAGCGGGAAATAGCCCAGCTAAAGCGGCTCTACCCAGCCACCAGCATGTGGGCCATAGCCAATCAGCTTGGCCTTAAGTTCTCTCACGTCCGCAGGAAGGTCCGCCAACTCGGCCTCAAAAAATAATAGCGGGCTATTAGCTCCGCCTGTCCTGAGCTTGCCTACGGTGAGCTTGGTCGAACCGTGAAATGATTTTGAGGGAAATTTGCTGGGGCGGTGGTGGATTAGACGCTGTCGCGTGTGTGGTGTCGGCTGTCTTTTATGCGGGAGAGGTCTTCGCCGGTGGTGGGCTTGCGAAATACAAACAAATGCTCGTGCATTATCAGGTAGAATTGTTGGGCGAGGGCCTTTGCCCGCCATCGCCCGGTGGTTGTGCAGTTGTGCTGAACCTTGATTATATCTTCCTTCAGAACGAAGCCGACCTTGAGAAACCGCTGCATGACGTTAAATGCTAACGGCACATAGTGCCTGCCTCGTCTTGTATCCCCGATGAGGATTGCGCAGTACTTATCGTGCTTTAGGACGCGGAGCAACTCGGCCGCTACCTTCTCAATCTCGTCGCAGAACTTAGTCAGTGACGATATATTCGACAAATCCCCGTCAATTTTGCCGCCGGAGTAGCGGATGATATTCATATAAGGCGGATGTGTCACAATCAAATCAAACGACTCGTCCCCCAGACCTGCCAAATCCCGCGCATCGCCTACGCGGACATCCTGTTTCGTGGCAGGCCGATGCCTGAATCCAAGTGCCTCTTTCGCTAATCGAGCAGCGTCCGGGTTTATATCAATCCCCAAGGCGTTTCTCGCGAGCAGCTTTGCCTCGACTAAGGTCGTCCCCGCCCCGACCATAGGGTCAAGGACGCAGTCGCCTTCCTTGCTGTACATCTCTATCAGATTCCTCGGCACCTGCGGTGCGAAATTCCCCCTGTAGTCCCCCTTATGAGTCGCCCACGACCCTCGCTCCGGAAAACTCCACACCGTCGTAAACTCAGGAGTGTATCTTGATCCTAACTTCTCACTCACCGTTATCCCCTCGGGCGCAAGACCACAGCTTCCAGAAGCCCCTTGCTCACCATCTTCAGATTCAGCACATAGTCGATATGGTTGAATGTCTCTTGCAACGGTAATCGTGTGGAGACCCAACCACGACCATCCGTGATCCAGATGAAATCATGGCCGCCTGCTTTCCAGAAATCGTGCATAGTCCTATACTCTCCCGCGGTCGACTTCAGCTTGGACCCACCCCCCCCATAGAAGTTCGTCTCGACAAGGAACAGATGACCAGATCTGTTTATCGCGAAATCGACCCGCCTCGAAGACTTGTCCACCCTGAGTTGGATGCCCCACTTCTCCATGACCTTCTTGGCTGAAGCCTCTGGCAAGTACTCCAAGGCATTCCTATCACAGACATCTTTCACGAAGAATTCAACGATCCCCTCCATAGCTTTGCCCCCACGATTCTTCCTGCCATTCGAATCTAACCCCACCTCTACTCCGATCACGTAGTCAACGATGCTCTTGACCCTCTTCTTGCCGAGCAGATCAAGAAATCCTGTCGAGCTGGCAAACTCAACAACCTTGGCCTTGTCCAAACCACCGGGTTTTGCAAAATCAAACGGCTCATGAGTGAATCCGCTCTTGTCGTAATTGGTCAGAATTTCAAATCGGGTCTCTCGGCACGCGACAAGCACTGGAACAAGCCGTGCCACCGATGGATGCTTGTCCAGCAACGCGCTAAACTCTTCCTTTACATTGTCCTTGCCTATCAGGTAATTCAAAATATTCAGATCGATTTCGATATCGTTGACGTTCCCCAAAACCTTCGACCAGTTGACAAAATAATCCCATCCAGTGATCGTATCCTTGAGAGTCCTCATAAGATATTCGAACACCTTGGCTGCAGTCTTACAACCAATCGTATCCTCGAAAATTCTGTCATACTTCATGAAACGTTCCTCAGGTCGTCAGGTTAGAGCATATGAATAGTTCGTTATTAGGAGCTCGCTAATTTGCCCTCGTTGTGACGCTTTGCAGTTGATCGCCCTATTCGCCTTGACCGTCTCTATCTTGAATCCCTTGTAGTGGTCTTCGAAGAAGTGGTCGTTCGGGTCTTCGTTCTTAGGGTCTGAATTGCTCAAAAGAAACTTTGCGCTCCTCTTGTTGATGTCTCTGCACAGCTTGGCTAAGTCTTTCTGGTCCTGCTCTGAGAAGCTATCTCTCGAATATGAAGTAAAGCTGGCGGTCGCCGACAAAGGCCGGTAAGGGGGGTCGAAGTAGAAAAATGCCCTGTCGTTGGTCTCGGTACGCTCTCCGACATCTCGGAAATCACACGTCACGAGTTCCGCCCGTTGCAGGACGTGCGCGACAGCGCGCAGGTTCTCAACATCGCATACCTTCGGTTTCTTGTATCTTCCGAATGGGACGTTGAACTTGTTCTTACGGTTCACCCTGTAAAGGCCGTTGAAGCACGTCTTATTAAGGAAAATCAGGTGCGCTGGGTTTCTTTTTTCATTGAATTCGTGCCGAATACCGTAATAGAACTTGTGTCGACCGGACTCATCGAGCGCGAGGTAGTCGTTCTCCAATTCGCGAAGTTTACGAACCAATCGTTCAGGGTCTTCCTTCACGGCGTTCCAGCAATTTACCAGGTCCTCATTTATGTCGCACAGCAAGAAGCGCTTAACCTGCGGGTACTTCCGGGCAATGTAGAAAAAAACCGCTCCTCCTCCAACAAACGGCTCTATGTACGTATCGATCTCGCCTGCTTTGATTTCCTCTTTGGGCAGGCGCTTGTCTATCTCGCTTAGTAGCTGGCCCTTTCCCCCGGCCCACTTGAGAAACGGCTTGGCCCTGACGGTGGATTGTTCTGCCACTGCCCTCACAGCAGCTCCTTGATGTCAACACCCAGGGCTTTGGCAATGCGCTCGACGTTGATGAGACTGACGTTTCGCTCCTGCCGCTCGATACTTCCGATGTAGGTTCTATGGAGGTCGGCTCGCTGGGCTAACTGCTCCTGCGACCATCCCTTTTCGAGGCGCAAGGCCCTTACGTTTCGGGCAAAGGTTTTGAGAAGTTTTGAGTTTTTCATGTGAGGGATTATTGATCGCCTCCGGCGCGGTGTCTATGAGACTATAAGTAGCAGTGCGCAGAATACAGACCACAGACTCAAGACCACAGACCGAACAGAGAGCAGAAATCCATCTGCAAAAAACCGGTTGGCTTTACAACTGAAGCACGCAAGTGATTCAGTGGGCGAGGTGAGAGAGTCGCACATCCCGGCGAGCCGGGAGAGCTGGCTCTTAACCGAGAACACAAAGCCAATCTGCCCATTCTACCCTTCGTGCTAATTCCCCCTCGGGGTGGCAAGGCCACGTGAAAATTCGTGGTTCCCTTTCTTCATGTCTTTGCTTGCCACGGCGTTTACCTCGGCGAAGTATCACGTAGACGGGAAGTCCGCGACGAAGCCGGGTGCCTTAGTGGTAAAACAATCAGCGCAATCTGTGTAATCTGTGGTTAAAAATCTCTGCGTCCTCCGCGCCCCGAGTTTACCCGCCACTCCGTCTGGCGAGTTTACCCCTAAGGGGTGGCTAAAAACTCCCCCGCGTCAAATCCAAACAATTTTTGAATTTTACACTGTGATTTTGCCTTTTGCCTTCTTGTCCCGCCGCAAGGGCATCCGTGTAACAGTAGCCAACAGGTCAGTTCCCAAACGACACACAAAGTGTCTCGGCGGACGAAGCCGCAAGGCATCGCAGATGTCGAAGATCCCGGCGTCTTCTGCGGGGCTCGCAGCGAGAATGCCTTCGGCTGAGAACACCCAACTGACCGGTTGGCACCCCTCCTTGCTTCGTGTAATTCGTGAAAATTCGTGGTTCTCCTTTTTCTTCGCGCCTTGGTGCCTTCGTGGTAAAAAATCCCCCCTCGGGGTGGCAAGGCCACGTGGTTAAAAAACCTCTGCTTGCCCCGGCGTAGCTTCAGCGACGGAAAACGCGAAAACGGGCGAAAACGGGCGAAAACGGGGACAGCCACCTATTTCTTTAAGCTCTCAATCTTCTCCTTGCACATCTTTTCTGTAACTTCGTGCAGTTTTTGGCCGCAGGGCCCGAGCCATCACCTCAGCCAGCCCCACAAAAAGGGCAACCGCCCTTGTGGACGAAGGCCTCGCACCGCGCCGCAGGGCTTTTCCCAGAGCAACGCCAGATTCAGCCGACGAAATAGAAGCGCACGCTTCCGTGACCGAAGCAAAAGGGCCGCATAGACGCTTGCGGCGAGCAGGCCCTTCGCTGAGTACACCCCGGCTGAACCCCATCCGCTCTGTGGCTAACCATAATTTGTGTTTATTCGTGTTAATTCGTGGTTCTCCTTTTTCTTCGCGCCTTTGTGCCTTCGTGGTGAAAATCTCGGTGCTCTCTGTGGCTAAGCAAAGCTCTCAATCTTCTCCTTACAAATCTTTTCCGTAACTTCGTGCAGTTTTTGGCCGCAGGGCCCGAGCCATCGTCGCGCACCCCTTAGGGGGAGCAGACTGCCTTTGAAATAACGAGAAGAATTCAAAAATCGAAATGCAAATATTAAAATTAAGGAAGTCATCCCTTAGGGATTCCACAATTTTTATTTTTGATTTTTAATATTTGATTTTCTTCATGGCCTCGGTTGCTCCAATCCCCTGCCGGCTGGTAATTATACCCATTCCAGTTAAAACTGCAAGATTTAATCCGCCCTAATCAAAATCAGTGTAACCTTGTGCCCGCGAAGGCGGGTAAATCTTCTTGACTCTCGCCCCGGGGTAGTAGAAGAAAAGAATCTCCGTTGCGTTTTTACCGCGTCTGGCCATCGCCTCAGCCCCGCACTGGCAAAGCCCCACGGCGTGGCCATAGCCCCTGCCCGAAAGGAACACCCACTCATCCTCTCCATCTTCAATTCTGAAGCTGGTGCTGCGGAGGCGTGCTCCGGTCGGGTCGGCTGCAAGTCGAAAGTCCTCTGCCCGCAGCCAGTCGCTCTGTTCGTTGGGGCCGACTATCGTAATCTTCGTCGCCCGCGAAAAGTCCCCATAGTCACTCTGCCGTTCAATAACAATCTGCGTTATTTTGCTTAGCTTCGCCAGAACGGGGTATCTGGCAAACAATCTTCTCTGCAGGGCTGCTTTTCTGATTCGTACCATCGGCCAGTAGAAAAACTTCGCCCGCGCAACCTCTTTGCAGTATGGACACGCCACACCCGCCAACGGCGGGTAGCTGTCGCCGAATACATTCTTGCTGTCCTCGGTATGTCCGCCACAGGATGAGCTGTAATATGCGGGGAAGATTTCATCATCGCCGTTTTGCTTGCATACTAAGACCTGCCCGGCGGTTGCCTTCACGGCCCGGTGGACCTGGCGCGATTCGGCCCTGACGCCCAGATACATCTGGTTGGCAGCCGTCGCCGTTACGTCCCAGTGACGCCCGCCGCCGAACCGCTTCTTGATATGCAGACAATACGTTCTTGCGGCGATTGCCTGCGCCTTTAGCGCCTCGCCCTCCCAGTAGCTGGGCATCTCGGCACCAACGACGCCGGCCAGATACGCCTCAAGCGGCACGTGGTTTATCGCATCGAAGCTGTTGGCGTCAGCGCCAGGGCGAAGCTCGAGCCTGCCGCGATACTTCCGGCCATCCAGAGCGAAAATGTGCGGCTCATTCGGCGCAATGACCACCTGCGGGTTGGCAAACGTCTCCGCCCCCAACACCAGCCGACCTTCCTCCACGCTGACATCTGCATCGACGCCGCCCGCCCGATGCTGCGCTCCATTAGCCGACCCCTGAGCCCCTTCATGCTCGATATCGAAAGCCGACTCTACACTCACACGACAACTGTTCACGTCATTCAGCAGAAGCACACGCACCCAGTACTGAGGCGCAGCTTCCATATACCGACTATCTTCGAGAACCCCCCTCGGTTTGCACCCGCCCGCCGTGGCGAAGACAAAAATCGCCGCCGCCAGAATCCCAAACACCAATCTGCCGCACTTATGCATACGCTGCCAAAAAGCGAATCCGCTCCGGGCCCTGCACGCTGCCGTCTTAATCCAGCATCCGCAGGCCCAGGCCGAGATTCGTAAGCGCCTTCTTTATCTCGTTTAAGCTCGTCACGCCGAAGTTCTTGCAGCCCAGCAGCTCGGCCTCGGTCTTCTGCGTCAGGTCCCCCAGTATGCGGATACCCAGCCGCTGAAGCGCGCTGCGCGCGCGAACCGAAAGCTGCAAATCATCCACCGGCTTGCTCAAAAGACTCGCCTCTTCGCTCTCCTGCTCTTCCATCTCTTCGGCTTCCTCCAATGCCTCGTCCTCGGTAGCCATGCCCAGCCGCAGACCTTTCGGTTCAAGGATGTCCTTGATTTCGTGAAGGGATGTCTCGCCGAAATTCTTATATGACAGAAGCTCCGCCTCCGTTATCCGAAGAAGGTCCCCAAGAGTATCAATATGCATCTTCCTCAGGCAGTTTCTGCTCCTCACCGAAAGCTCAAAGTCGGATATCGGCGTATCGAGTATCTTCGCCTGTCGTGTCCTCTTCTTTTCCCTCTCCTCGTCATAGACCATCGTCTTCGAGCTTTCGATATCCCTCCTGAAGAGCAGGGCCTTTTTATGATTCGGGTGACTGTCCAGCACCTTATCGACGCATCCCACCGCCTTGTCGTATCTCTCGGCGTCCTCATACAGAACCGCCAGATTCAAAAGTGCACTTACATACATCGGCGAGCTCATGCCAATCGCCCGGTAATAATCCATGGCTGCTTCCTCGTCGCCGGCGAGGTCGCAGCGGTAGGCGAGGTGGAACAGAGCATTGGGGTGGTCGGGGGCAAGCTCGAGTGCGAGCTTGTAGTTTTCGGTGGCGTCGTCGTACTGGCCCTGGGCTTCGAGGAGTCGGGCGAGCTGGTAGTGGTATTCTGCGCTTACGTTCTCGAAGTTCGCGCAGCCCTTTAGCTGTTTGTGGGCGGCGTCGAAGTTCTGCGCCCGGCGGTAGGTGGCGACCTTTTCGAGCGTGACAGAGAGCTTCTCGGCACCGTGCTTTGAGCTTTCGTCGAAGCTCTTGATTGCCTCGTCGAATCTGCCGAGGCGGCGAAGCGTGCAGCCGAGGTAGATGTACTTTTCTTTGCAGTCGGTAGCTTTTTCGAGCTTGTCGACGGCCTCTTTGTTTCGGCCGAGGATATACAGCCCGATGCCGGTGGCGAGTCGGCCGCTCTGGCCCGTCCTGGACATGTTGGCTTCGACCTGCTCGGCGAACTTCATTATATTCGCCTCGCTTGTATGCGTCAGGCCGCACAGTCGCCTTATGTCCGCTAATGAGGGCAGCTCGTCGGCGAAGAGGCCCGCCTGGGTCGGGGCCGTTTGCGTTTGTACCTGCTCTGATTCCATCTGTATCTGCTCCTTATCCGTTTACCACTTGGCTCATAAAACCGAAATGCGAAGCCGGCATTATAGCCGCCCCCACCGCCTTTGCAACCGCTTTTTTCCACCCTTAAACGCCCCACCTCGTCCTGCATCCTGCGTATAGCGTATCGCGTATAGCGTATAGCGTGCAGCGTATAGGGAACAGCCAACGTCGAACGTCCAACGTTGAACGTTCAACAGCAAAAAGACGACGACGGGTTTCTAGTCCTAAAGACTAATCGAAAGGACTACGAGCATTTGAAGGCGAAGAGGTCGAAGGCGGGCCGATTGGTGGTGCTCGGTACAAGGGGTCTGCGGGTCAGGGTCCCGGCCTGCGGCTTGTCCGCGAACGCCTATCGCGTTCATTCCTGAAGCCAGACAAAAAGACATGGGGCTGCCTTCGTCCACAGGTAACTTCGTTACCTTTGTGAGAGCCGACTGAAAAGTTATTAGGCCGGGGGGAAGCCTACGGCCTTCATATATGAAGCCGAGCAAAAGACAGAACTTTGATTTCGGGGCTGAGGCGATGGCCAGACGCGGAAAGGATTACGAAGATATCCTTCAGTATTACTATCCCGGCTCAAAGATAGAGTCCATCTACCGCCACTCAGGCGATTAACACTCACCACTCCCCCCGCGCTTTCCGGATTAGACCTCCTTAACCTTTGTCGAGCGGTCAATTACACCCAAGAGCACGTCAATGAATCCACATATACGGAGCGCGTCTTGCTGCGTGAACTTCTTTGTAACATGGTGATGTGTGACGTTTCTAAACGCAGGGAACATCCCTCTTACTATCCCGGCAAATCCTCTCTGCTCATCGGCGTTGTTGCTTATCTTTATCACTGTGTGTTTCGGATCTGCATTCAGAAGATGCCCGACCAGGCTTTCTCCGACCAGACTTTTTGTTGGCTGTCCCTTTGTCCTGATCCGGTCCTCAAGGAGTAAAGTGCCTTGATTTATCGCTCGGTCGTAGTTTCCCCTCGCCACCAAAAGGTCTTCACATCTATCCACTAATTCTGGGTCTTGGAGCAAGTATCGCACGGCCAGCTTGACGGGGCCGCCTCTCTTTGCGACGGCTAATTTCTTTGTGGGCCTCTTTCTTGCGCCCTTGGCCTCTTGACGTACGGGCTCCGCAAAAACAAGTGGGAGGCTCGCCTGGACCTCGGCTTGCTTCCCCAGGTCGAGCTTTCTCTGGAACCAAGCAGTGCCAATGCCGTGCTCTTTGGCGATGATAACCAGCGCTGCCTCAGAGGAAATGCCCAGCTTCGCAGCTTTCTTGCTCACCATCACGCTGACCGCTCTTCGTTCTTTCCCAACCTTCGCAGCGATTTTATCTAATATCTTAGGGTCTAGGTGTCCCCTGCCCATCTTTGCCTCCAATTGAGTCCAACTGCTCCCTCACCGTTTTACTTGAAACAATCCCCATACGCTTGATAGAGCCGGTTTAGGTCATCCCCATCTATCACGCCATAGTAGATAACCCCTCCACTAATCGCCTTCCCCACCGCGAACGCTTCCAGCTGAGAAATAACGCTTTCGTCGATTTTCCCATGATAAAGAACGAAAAACATATCTGCCGCGCTACTGACTAAACGAGCAATTTGGTCCCCGTTCTTCCCCATCTTCTTCGGCGTAAGAGGACCTTTTGTCCCCTTCCCTTTCAATGCGAACGCAGCCCTCCTACGCTTCCCTCCATACACGAGCTTGCTCGTGTACAGATCATTCTTCTCTCCGCCCCAATCTTTAAAGCTGTGTGTTTCTCCAATTATCTTCTTCAATCCTGCTTTTAGCTTGCTCTCCGCCATCTTGCCCAGCGGAAGTGAAGAGTCGATATTCGTGACCTTCTTTATTTTTCTGAACGAATGTATGTCATCAACCGTAACGGGTATTGCCCTTGGCTTCCTCCCTGGCACCCTTATATGGAATGTAGCCTCGGAGACAGCCGGAGTTTGCTTAGTTGGCACTTTCTTCACCTTTTCGGGATGATCAACCAAGGCCAATACCTTAGGCTTATGCTGTGTATATATATCGTATTTCTCGTAGGCCGTCTGTCCATCCTTCTTAGTTTTCTCCACAATATGGTTAGCGTGGAGTTTCCCCCCCTCCTGCAAGACTCTGACGCTCTTCAGCCCCGTTGCCCTGACAATGTCGTCCACAGTCTTGACTCTCCTCTTTCCATGATATATCGCCTCGAATACCTTTCGTCGGTCACCCGACCGCCCAAGAACATTGGCAGCGTGCACAATATTCTCGTTCAGGTTGGCCCGGATGTCAGTGACTTGGACCGGCATGCTCCTATTCCTTTGAATTATCCCTCACCGCCACCTCCTTCTTCACGCCCTTCAACATCTTGTTTACGGAACCTTTGGCTATTCCCATCCGCTTCCCGATCTCGGCTTGCGAGAGTCCGCTTCTCCAGAGCTCAATTGCAAGGAGGTTTTGTAGTAGTTTTACAACCATCTCTAAATCATCGTTTCCGCCCGCCTTTTTTGCCATTTTTATCTTCTCCGCAATACTTCCATCTCTCGCGTTCCTATGATACCTCAACCCTTGTCCCTCATTTCTTTTCGTACTTCTCCGGATTAAGAAGCTGCGTGACCCTTGGCTTTGATATTCCCAACGCAGCGGCAATATCCTTGTTCTTCATGCCCGAACTGTTCAAAGCTCTCGCAATATCCTTGGTCTCGAGACCGGAATTCTTCACTAT
Organism: uncultured Pirellulales bacterium; assembly: GCA_964514115.1. Lineage (GTDB taxonomy): Bacteria > Planctomycetota > Phycisphaerae > Sedimentisphaerales > Anaerobacaceae > CAZEPI01. Next base: position 13,707 of record CAZEPI010000024.1, read on the forward strand.
CAACATAAGGAGCATCTTTATAGCCGCCACATCATTCCCCGCCTGCGCCACCATGTCATTCTGTTTTGCCGCTTCACCTTGAGCCATCTTCAAGTCCTTTCATAGAATGGTCACTGACCCACCGACCCTTGACCTCCGAAGACTAGTTTCCGATATCTCTTACCGCTTCTAATTCCGGCATTTACTACACACCTTCCCGGGAGAACGGTCTCTCAACCTTCCCTATCCTTCGTTTGCGCACCCGCTTCCTTGCTCCTCGCTTGCGCAGGTTAGTTAATCCAACCCTCACTGTATTCGCTGTGGTCCCAATTATCGCTGCTATCTCCTTCGGCTGTAGACCGGCGCGCGACAGCAGTTCTATCTGCTCCATCTGAGGCCTCCCATCCACAATTGCGCAGGCGACCAGCCTTGTGAGTTTCTCTATCCGCTCGATCAGTTCGTTTCCTTCGTCAGCCATGTGTGCCTCTCTTTTTCCTCGTTTTCTTCGCTTGATTCAGTACCGCTGTTACATAGTTGGTTGGCTTTCCTATGATGTCTGCGACCTCCGCTGGGGGAAGACCGAGCCCGGACAATCTTACGATCTTGGTGCTCATGGCCACTTGTCCTCCGTCACCAGAGTTCCCCAACGCAAGCGTGATCAGTATATTTAACCGCCTTATGAGAGTTTCACGGAACTCCGACTCTTCCATAATTGTGCTCCTAATACTTCTGGGCTCACAACTCTTTCTAAGTGCGTTTCTTACAGATCTACCCTTAGGCAATCTTTCTGTCAACCATATTGTAAGATTTTTCCGAAAAATTTCGTCGCAGACCCACGTCCGTCACTTCTATCTCGGACGCCTAGCCCCACCCCCCCTTTTCAACGCCCAAAGCCCATCTTTCTTGCCCCGAGCAAACGAAGTGCGTCGAAGGGTTCCCCCGGCGCTACTTCTTAGGGAGGACCCCCAGCAGAGCTGGGGGCTAAACATTTGATTGTGGGTCCCGGGGTAGTTGGCCCCGGCCCTACTTCTTAGGGAGGACCCCCAGCCGAGCTGGGGGCTAACCGATAAGGAAGGCCCTGGAGGGCGATTGTTTTTATGGGATTTCTCGACTGCGTCCCGACGAGTCGGGACTCCGGTCGAAATGACAATCGTTGGTGGCCTTCGGGCTCGGTCGGAATGACACTTAATCACCAAAATTTAGCCAGGCGAATCGGCCGAAGAGGCGGCGGGCCTCGCGGTCGTATGCCTTCGCGGCCTCGATTTCATTTTCGAAAGAGCCGATTTGTCTGGACTTGCCGTTGCGTTTGATACGGGCAATCCATCTTTTTCTTGTTTTGGACCAGTGAACACCCTTGAATCTGGAAGTGCCGTGCTTAGCGATTCTGTTGCAGCAATTCTGGGCCTGTGTGCAGAGACGGAGGTTGCGCTTCGTGTTATTCAGGGAGTTTCGGTCGATATGGTCAACGACGCGATTTTTGGGGGCATTTAGGATAAGGCGGTGCATGGCAATGAGGGTCCGATCAGGCTGTGAACCGTAGGCATACCATCTGTTCCTGCCGCGCCTGTGAGCAGACCAGGTATATTTATTGAGGCGCGGGAAGTCTTCGGCGTCAACGATGGCGACTTTGCCGCGAGTGAGAGGGATGAAGCGGACGGTGGGGTCGGCCGGCTGGTTTCGGATTTTCGTGCGTCGGCGCGAGGGGAGGCGGCGGAGGATGTATCGGGAGCAGAGATGTTTTGGCTCAACGAAGCGGAGCTGTCCCGGAAGGGCTTGGCTGTTCGCACAGACCAGGGCAGCAGCCGCGCCGCCGACGACCGGGGCGGCATATACGCAGTTCTCGCAGCGTCCCCTTCTCACCCTCAACTCCGCCCTCCCAGCACCACCCTCACACGACCTCCCTGAAATGCTCGTAGTCCTTTCGATTAGTCTTTAGGACTATGAGCCCGTCACCCTGTTTTCCCTGTTGAACGTTGGACGTTGAACGTTCGATGTTCCCAGCCACGCAACTTTATCCCTGGTCCGTGGGGCCGCCTTCGTCGCACTGCATCCTGATATCCTGTCAGCCGCGGCGTTTACCTCGGCGAAGTACCACGTAGCCGGGTAGCCAGAGACGAAGCCGGGCCGGTCCTCCTTCAGTCAGATCATATGATGAGCGAAGCTCATGTGCGCCAAGGCGAAGGGCCGGCGCACAAACCACGTTTGGAGCAAGGCTCGCGCCGGGTGCACGAGCTGACTGAAGCTCAGAATCTCTGTGCCCTCTGCATTCTCAGCGGTTCATACCACCCGCTCCATTAAAAGCACGAACTTGCGCATTTGGTCCGAAATTCGGGGGATTTTGGGGAGGTCTGATTGCCGTAAGTCGTTGTGGGGAAGGGAGTAAAAAAATTTTCAGAAAGTGGGATTTTAGGTCGGCGCTATATGCGCATTTGGCTCAAACAAACGTTTAAAACAAATGTATGAATGGTTCGACTGGCGCTCACCACAGGCCCTTCGGCAAGCTCAGGACAGACGGAGCTAATAGCCCGCTATTTTTTTCTCAGGCGGAGTTGGCGGGCCTTCCTGCGGACGTGAGAGAACTTAAGGCCAAGCTGATTGGCTATGGTCCACATGCTGGTGGCTGGGTAGAGCCGCTTTAGCTGGGCTATTTCCCGCTTCGACCAGATATGGTCGTATCGCTTGCGAAGGCCAAGCTCGCGGAGCTTGGCCTTTACAGAAGTAAGGGAGCGGTTGAGGCGAGCGGCCATTTCAACGGTCTCTGTCTTGGGAAAGAGCCGCCTTATAAGCCGAACCTCAGCATCCGAAAACGGCCCTTGCCTGTACTTTCTCTTTGCCATACTTAAATCCTCAAATGCAGGCATATCTTACACGATCTCCGCCCACAGTGCCATATTATTACAGCGAAAAAGAAAAAGAGGGCAGCGGGAACGTCGAATCGCGCCCTTGGGGCCGGGGGGACGCCGGGACTCACCACAGGAAAGCCCCTCGACAGGCTCGGGAGAGGCCCTTCGACAAGCTCAGGGCGGGAGGATAGAGGTCAGTCGAAGTGTAGGCCGCAGGTGTCTTCGGTGATGTGCTCGGCTTTGGAGCGGGGGTATTTTCGGCAGTTAAGTGGGCGGATGGGATATATCGTGCAAAGGGCCTTACCCTGCTCGTCGAAGTCCAGAAACGGGCACGGATTGGGCAGTTTACAGCAGGCGCCGCAGCGGATACACTTTCCCTGTCGGCCTTTCTCAATCGGCAAAAAGGCGGTCACCGTCCGGCGCAGCTTCGCCCGCCAGGTATTGCCGGGCGATTTTTTCAGCTCTTTTATGCTCATAAAGGTCGATGAACAGGATAGCAGGTTTTCTTTGCTATGCAATAAAAGCCGTGGCCAACGCGTCTTAACTATCAGAAAAAGCGTCCGGGTATGGGAAAAACGGCGTTAGAGAAGATTATCGCGGGGTGCAGGAATGGTGACAGTGAGAGCTTTTCGCAGCTTGTGGATTTGTATGCCGGGCGGTGCTATGGGTATTTTTATCGGCTGACGGGCAGCCGAACCACCAGCGATGACCTGCTCAGCGAGCTCTTTGTAAAGTTAGTCGAGAAGTTCGGCTCGTACAGGGGAGGAAATTTCGATAGCTGGCTCTTTCGGATTGCATCGAATATTTTTTACGACCACCTGCGGGCAAAACAGCGAGACGACCGACTCATCGAGGCCCGCAAAGAGCGGCTCCGGGCCGAGCGAGCAGGCAAGGAAAAAGGCGACGGCCGGCTTGACCGATTGCAGGAGCAGCTTGGAAAGCTCGACGAGGATGTGCGCGAGCTTATTTTGCTGCGATATTATTCGCAGCTTGGCTTTAAGGAGATAGCTGCGATGCGGGGCGAGCCGATTGGGACGACGCTATCGAAGGTACATCGTGGGCTGAAGAAACTAAGGGAGTTGATGGGGTAACCTAAATGGATAATCGCAAAGAAAATGTACCAGAGCTTTTTGAGCGTTTCGTCGATGCAGCGGATGCGCAAGAAGCAGCGGGGGATATTCGCCGAGGCGATGAGCTTTTTGCGGGCCACGCTGCGCTTAGGCCGAGCGCCGAGGTGATATCGGCTGTGAAGGCCGGGGTGGCTGCTGCGTGCGAGAAGCGTCGGCAACGCAATACCACCGGCGCGTTTTTCAAGGTGGTTGCAGTTGCGGCTGTTCTGTTCATAGCCACGGCGGTGGCCGTTAAGCTCTTCGAGGAGAGGGGCACCGATTCGGCCAGACAATACGCCACGATTATTCCAAGTGTGGTCTGGGAAAGTGACGATGTGGCTGTCGATGATACGGAGCTTGCAGTTCTGGCCGCCGAGGTGGAACAGATGAAGGCGGAGTTAGTGGCGCTGGAGCTTGGTGAAAGCGAGGGCAACGGCAACGGGGGACTTAGTGAGCTCGAAGCAGAGTTCATAGAAATAGATACCGTGTTTTGGAAAGGATAGCGCGATGAGATATGGATATTTGAAGACAGCGGTGTTAGGGGTGATTTGTCTGATGGTGCTGGGGCCTTTTGCGGTTGTGGCGCAGGAGATAGAGGTCGAAGAAGAAGACATCTGGGTTGAGGACGAGCCGGCGGCGAGGGGGCCGCGGTTTGAGATGACCGATGAGACGATGGACAAGATGCTCAAGCGGATTGCCGAGACCGACCCACAGCGTGCCGAAGAGCTTGCCGCTCTTCGCGAAGAGAATCCGCAGCAGTTCCATCGCCAGATGCGCGATGTCATGCGCGAGCATTTCAGGCGGCAGATGGGCGAACGCAGGCAAGAGAGGCCTGAGC
>CAZEPI010000025.1:0-5797 GCA_964514115.1 uncultured Pirellulales bacterium
CGGAATCCATATATTTAGCCCCCATCCCGCGCGATGGGGGTCCCTTCCGCAGGGAGTCTCCGGCCGGGGGCGCAAACACGAGGAACGCTCTTATATTTAGCCCCGACTTCCAGTCGGGGTCCTGTCCTCCCCGTCCCCCCTTTTCAACCTCCAATCCCCATCTTTCTTGCCCTGAGCAAACGAAGTGCGTCGAAGGGTTTCCACATCTTGCCCGCCGCGCATTCTCGCGGGTTTACCCCCCGCCGCAACGTATATACAAGCCCCGCTCGTTCAGTCAGCTCTTATGATGAGTGAAGCTCATGTGCGCAAAGGCGAAGGGCCGGCGCACAAACCACGTTTGGAGCAAGGCCCCGCGCCGGGCGCACGAGCTGACTGAACCCCTCTGAGGGCTTCGCGCTCTCCGCGGTAAGAAATCCGTGCAAATCCGTCTAATCCGTGGTTTCATCTCCCTCTGTGCCCTCTGCCTGCCCTGACCCCGCCCTGAGTTTATCGAAGGGCTCGTCGAACGGGTGGTCTCTCTGGCAAGAAACTAACAGTGTAAATCCGTGTAAATCAGTGTCTGAAAACTTAATTCTCTGTGCCCTCTGTGACCGGAGTTTACCCCTAAGGGGTGGCTAAACCAACTCCCCCGCTTTTCAACAGCCAATCCCCACCTTTTTCCACATTTTCCCTTTCCCCTTTCACCCTGCACCCTACGTGGTACAGGGCAACCCTGCACCCTACGTGGTGCGGGGCCCCCCTTTTCCTCTGCTCTCCACACCATTGACCACCTCCTACAGGACAACGTCCGAAATGGATTTGACCGGGCCACTGAATTCCACGTCATCAAATTGCGCAAAGAAGCAGCCAATATGAGTCAAGACCAGCGCATACAACGGATAATTGCGGGTCGTAAGCATGGCGACACTGAGAGCTTTCTAAAACTCGTGGTTCTCTGTTCAAATCGCTGCCACGGGTTTTTTTGTCCGCTGAGCGGCAGCAGGGATATTAGCGACGAGTTGCCCAGCGGACTGTTTGCGGTTGGTGGCCGGAGTTGGTACACTATCGCAGGTGTTCGAATGGGGCACGTTCCGGCAAATTCATTCGATTGAAAGGAGGTACGGTAATCATGCAAATCAGAGAAATCCCGACTCTTAGGACAGCGATGGCGGTTGCAGCCGTGTGTGCGGCCGGTGCGCTGCTGTGTTCCGTTCAGCAAGCCGATGCGCAGGTGTATTTCATGCGCGAGGATGTCATGAAGGCGCAGCGAATGATGGCCGGCGAGGTCCCGGAGGATATGAAGGCGGGACAGAAGACATCTGAGACGGACGGGTGGCTCAAGAAAATGCTCAGGCAATTCCCGGAAGCAGATATGGATTATGACGGGGTGCTGGGCGAGGCCGAGGCGACAATATGGCACATGCAGCAGGTGTTCCCGTTTCCACCTCAGGGACATGAGTTTGACAATATGCCCGAGGGCGTCAGTCACTGGACGGTGATGCTGGAGATGCGCGACGGAGAGAAGCTTGGAACGGAAGTCTACCTGCCTGCAGGCGCCGGCCCCTGGCCGGCTATACTCGTCCGGACCAGCAGGGGACGCGTCGATAGTGCACTGGACTTTGGCGACCCGATACTCGCCACCGGCGAGTTCGCATTCGTAGGACAGGATTCGTACCCGCAAGGCTACGACCGCCGCAGCGGCAGGCGCGACGCCGGGGCCGACGGCTACGATACCATCGAGTGGATAGCGGCTCAGCCCTGGTGCAATGGCAGTGTCGCCATTAACGGATACTCCGAAGCGGGCATGACCTCCAAGTCGGCTCTGCTAAAGAATCCTCCTCACCTGAAGGCGTGCATCACTTCCATAACAGGGCTGACGAGCGACCCGAAGTACACTGCCGGCAGAGGCAGACGCTGGGGCAGACGCCGACAAGGCGGATGGACTCCTCCCGAAGCACTCCCAGAGCCCTACAAAGGACCGTTCGAGGCGGTCGCAAATGACCTGGATATTCCCTACGAGGACAAGACCGGCTGGTTCGATATGTTCACGCAGGGGGCGATCGATGAGTGGAACCTGATGCGGCATAACGGTAAAGCGATGCTCATCATGGGTTCTGGTGCTCACGGTCCCGTGAATCCTGAGAGCAGGAAGCCACCGGCTTACAGCGACTGCGATATATTCTGGTCGCAGATGCCGGCGTTCAAGTGGCTGACAGACGAAGTGGATGACTCTGAGGTCGAGTCGGTGATGTATTACTACTTAATAGGCGACTGCACCAATCCTGATGCCCCGGGTAATGTGTGGAAGGTGACGCACAACTGGCCGCCGAAGAATACACCGACGTCATTCTACCTGACAGAGAAAGGAAAGCTCCAGAATAAGCCGCCAAAAGACAAGGGCAAAGGTCTGTGCTATACGTACGACCCAAAGGACCCTGTCCCCGCGATCCCCTGCATGGGCGGTGGTATGATGGACCAGCGCCCGCTGGCCGACAGGAAGGATATCCTTCGTTTCGAGACAGAACCGCTCACCGAAGCCATCGAGGTGACCGGTCAGCCGGAGCTGGAGCTGTATGTGAGCAGTGACGCACCGGATACGATGTTCACGGCGCAGCTGATCGATGTGTACCCGGACGGCTGGGAATCTATCCTGCTCGAGGGTATGGCGATCACGCGGTTCCGGGATGGCGTTACCGAGGCAAAGAAAATGAAAAAGGGCGAGGTGGTCAAGCTTCCTCTTTATTGGATAAGCACGGCGCACGTATTCGATAAGGGACACAAGATACGGGTGCATGTGAGCAGCAGTTGGTCGGGGCGGTTCGAGGTGCACCCGAATACGTGGGATGCGATCGAGTCGTACGACGAGGCGAAGGTAGCGCAGAACTGCGTTCACGCCTCGAAGGACGCAAGGTCTCGCCTTATCCTACCGGTCATCGAACCCGGAACGAGCGTCGATTATGTTCCGCAGCAATAGGATCGGCTGCACTGTGGACTGGCCATTGGCCTGAAGGAGAAATGATTATGAATGTAAGAGACTGTTCTTTCGGAGACCGCCTTTGGTTTGGCGGCTTGGCTGCTTTGATCCTGCTTGCGGCTTCGGTGATATCACCGGTGGCGGTGGCGGCTGAGCTGAAGCTGCCGGACGGCTGGACGTCGGAGACGCGGACGGTCAAGGTTGCGCATCCCGATGGTGACATGGATACGCAGATAATGTACTACAAAGGCAAGCTCAAAGTCCCCGGCAAGAATAACCTGCAGTTGGAGTACGTCTATATCCGCGCGGGCAAATTCACTATGGGAGACCCGGAAACGCGCCAGGAGCAGAGACCCGTCGAGATCACCAAGGGCTTCTTTCTAAGCAGGTGTGAAGTGACGCAGGCTCAGTACAAAAAGATCGTCGGCGAGAATCCATCTCATTTCAAGAACAAGCCGAACAATCCTGTTGAGAAGATCTCGTGGCAAGCAGCCGAGGCTTTCTGCAGGAAGCTCTCGATGATCGAGGGCATGACGTGTCGCCTCGCAACGGATGAAGAATGGGAGTATGCGTGCCGAGCCGGCTCGACGGGCAAATTCTACTGGGGTGAAGATATGCGCGGAGATTGCGCCTGGTGGGGCCGCAACCGTGGCGGCAGGCCGCAGACCGTCGGTGAGAAGCTCCCGAATGCCTGGGGCCTGTACGACATGGCGGGAAACTCACAGGAGTGGGTGACCGCAGAGCCGGAACCCGAGGTTGAGGGTTCGGCGAAGGACGGGTTCTACCTGCGTGGCGGCCCGGTGGATGAATACGACTGGAGTCTCAAGTCGCACGTGCGTCAATTCTATGCCGACATTTTCACCGGTTACAACAACATAACTATCCGCGTTGTGGTTGAGGCTCCGGCCGGCGATGAGGTTAAGGACCAGGGCGGTTCTGTAAAATCGGGCCTTCCTGACGGCTGGACAAGCCGAACGGTGAAGGTCACAGCGGCGATGCCAAATAGGGACATGCCGGTCGAAGTGACATATTATCAGAATTCACTCACGCCGGACGTTCTGGGCAGCGAGGTTGCGATGGAATTTGTGCTGGTAGACCCGGGACGGTTCCTTATGAGCAGCCCTCCAAGAGAGCTGGGACGACATCCCGATGAACTTGAACAGCACGAAGTCACAATCGAAAAGCCATTCTACATCGGCGCTTACGAGGTGACGCAGAAGCAGTACTATTACATCATGGGCGGCGGTGAGGATATGGAGGCGATGTTCGCAGATCATCCGAAAGAGGGTGTCGCCCGGGGGCATGCAGAAGAGTTCTGTCGGCGGCTATCAGACAAAGACGGTGTAACGTATCGCCTGCCGACGGAAGAAGAATGGGAGTATGCCTGTCGTGCCGGCTCGACGACGGCATATTACTGGGGCAAGAAGGTGCGCGACGATTGTGCCTGGCACAAGGATAACAGCGGCATGCGGACGAATCAGGTCGGCCGGAAACTGCCCAATGCCTGGGGACTCTATGACATGAGCGGTAACGTCTGGGAGTGGTGCCAGGGACCAGGGCGAGGGTCGCTTCGCGGAGGCGCCTGGGGAGGTGCCGCCGCAGGGCTGCGCTCGGCTCGCCGCTTCTACCGACTAAAGGGACATAATGACTTCCATGGCTGTGGATTCCGCGTCGTCGTTGATGCAAGCTAAGCAAAAGAACATATTATGACCAACGCTGCTTTCGCTCTGCTGTTATGTAGGGTGCTTTCGTGCCGGGACGCGGACGGGCCTGTCCCGAGCCTGTCGAGGGGAACCGCCTGTGGTGAGCTCTGTCGAACCGTCGAAGGAATCACTTCTTAATTCTCAATTCCCAATTCTCTATTCTGCATGCCCCTCCCCTGTTCTTGTTGTGGCTTGCTCTCAGGGACCGGTCAGTTACAATATTCCTGTGGCAGACCACTTGAGGAGACATGTTGTGGCTTGCTCTCAGGGACCGGTCAGTTACAATGTAGCTCTCACCGAAGCTAAGGACATCGCGTTGTGGCTTGCTCTCAGGGACCGGTCAGTTACAATATTTAATAGCTTGATTACCATGAACTGCGGGTTGTGGCTTGCTCTCAGGGACCGGTCAGTTACAATATATTCCACGCAGGGTCGGTATCAAGTTCGGTTGTGGCTTGCTCTCAGGGACCGGTCAGTTACAATAATAATTGATAAGGAACCAGACAATGGAGAGTTGTGGCTTGCTCTCAGGGACCGGTCAGTTACAATATGTTGGCAATGCCGATTATGTGAACAAGAGTTGTGGCTTGCTCTCAGGGACCGGTCAGTTACAATGTCGACCAAAGTATAACAAATCTTTAATCAGTTGTGGCTTGCTCTCAGGGACCGGTCAGTTACAATACAAAAAATGGAGTATTAAGCAGATTTATAGTTGTGGCTTGCTCTCAGGGACCGGTCAGTTACAATCGCAGCCCACCAGGACATCGGCGAAGAGGAGTTGTGGCTTGCTCTCAGGGACCGGTCAGTTACAATGAAGTCTTTAGCGCTGGACTATAATCGTAGTTGTGGCTTGCTCTCAGGGACCGGTCAGTTACAATCCTGGTGGGCTGCGGGCCTGATTTTTGAAAGTTGTGGCTTGCTCTCAGGGACCGGTCAGTTACAATGGGCGTTGGCCGGAGGCCGAGGAGGTGATAGTTGTGGCTTGCTCTCAGGGACCGGTCAGTTACAATAAAAGCCGTTACGCAACCTACGGAGGATAGTTGTGGCTTGCTCTCAGGGACCGGTCAGTTACAATGCCCGTTGGCCGGAGGCCGAGGACGTGATAGTTGTGGCTTGCTCTCAGGGACCGGTCAGTTACAAT
>CAZEPI010000025.1:5897-12196 GCA_964514115.1 uncultured Pirellulales bacterium
AGTTGTGGCTTGCTCTCAGGGACCGGTCAGTTACAATGCGGGCCGAATAGTCTGCTTGAGCTTTGGCGTTGTGGCTTGCTCTCAGGGACCGGTCAGTTACAATATTGGCTAACATCTTGCCGCAATATGCGCGTTGTGGCTTGCTCTCAGGGACCGGTCAGTTACAATAAAGCGGTAATTACGCCCTTCTATCATACTGTTGTGGCTTGCTCTCAGGGACCGGTCAGTTACAATACGTCGCCCGCAAGGCCTTCTCGTTTAAGGGTTTGCGGGCGACCGTTTTTAAAATAATTCGAGCTGTCGCGGCTGAGCAGGTGCCGGTTTTCGCATTTTTCCCCAAAAACTCTCCATCCTCGCGAATTGCTTATCTGTAACGGTGATGAGCCGAACCTCCCCGTCAGGCGGCAAAAAAGCCGTAACGCGATTGTAATGAACCTGGGCATTTTCCTCACTCGCACAGTGCCTTACATACACCGAATATTGTAGCATACCAAAGCCGTCTTTCAACAAATTCTTTCTGAAATATGTATAGTCCTTCCGTGCCTTCTTCGTATCCGTCGGCAAGTCGAACATCGCAAATATCCACATTGCTCGGTATCCACTCAATATCATAACCCACCGTCATTGCGAGGCCAAAGGCCGAAGCAATCTCAAACCTCAATACCAAACTAAAAAACAGCGTTACTCGTCCTGAGCTTGTCGAAGGAATCCGTGGTTCAAACCTTTGGCAAATCCATTTCCCTTTGCTGCCCTTCAAAGCACCTGACCAGACTGGCCGCCGTCCTGTGCAGACCCACCATCAAAGGCCCCTTAATTTTGCCAATGCTCACCTCGTCGTAGAGTATCTCTAAGAGCCGTGCCTTTGTGTGCTGGTCGAGTCGGCCGTCAAAATCACTGCCCTCGACGATTTCTTTGACTTTTCTTTCCACGAATCCCCTGAACGGCTCAACGACATCATCGGCTAAGCAAAAGGCATTGTACCTGTTGCAGTGATGTATGCCTATCGATGGATGAAGCCCAGCGCTCACCAGTGCCCGCGCCACCGCCGCCCGCATCACCATATATCCATAGTTCAAGAGGTTATTCGGCGGCTGCCCTTCTCTGTCCCGCCGAAAGCGCATCCCCGAAATATAGTACTGCCAATAAAGTCGGCTGGCCCGCGCTTCGACGTTGCTCACATCTCCGCTTCGCACCTGACGGCGAAGCTCCATCAACCCCGGATACCCCTCGCTATCCTTGCCCAAGACCCTCGCTTGGTGGAGAATCTTGGTCCGGACTATCTGCCGCCACAGCCGTTTCTTCAAAGGCCGCTTGGCCTCTATCTGCCAGCGGAATCGTTCCGCCTGCACGCTGTTCGCCTCCAAAGGCAAAAGCAGCCCCGCCGGGTGGTGGTCCTGCCCGCACAAAACCACAGCCGCTCCATTGCGTAAAAGCTCTGTAAAAACCGAATGTGTGTAGCTGACCCCCTGATGGTCAACCAAGAGAATCCCCACGTCCTCACAAGGTATGCTCGCGCTCTCGCCGTCGGCCTTTACCAGCAACTGCCCGTAACGGACCGATAACCTCCGCCCACTCTCCGATATTTCGATAATCCTCTTAATCATCTCGCCGACCCTCTGGGCTCCCCAGCCACCAGACATACTTCGTCAACCCAGAAGACCGACTTTTCTCTTTTCTCTCAATCCCTGTGCAAAACCTTCACATCACCCAATGGCCCCACCCATACCTTCTCCGGCCCCTTGCCCTCCTCAACGCCAAGGTCTTGAAGTTGAGTCGCGCTTAACCCACCGGTTTTCTTGCCGGGCAATTTGATGTCCTCTCTTGCGGGGCACTTCTCCGTCTCTCTCGCTCGTCCAGCATCCCAATGCGGCGTGAAATGAATAGGCCCCGTGCCATCGATTTTGAACACAACAAAGTAATCTGGTTCGCCGGTGCCTGGGTGCTTCATATATACCATCTCACCGATAGACAGCGACATCACAAACTTTCCCTTCTTCGTATCCTCGCGGTTCACCGCTGGCGGAGGACTCCAGCCTTTGGGTTTAGGTTTTGGTCGTTTAACTCTCACCCGTTTCGCTGCCTCGAAGTTGGTAATAACCTCGCCGACCCACTTGCCCTTTTTGTTCTCCCTTATCTCAATATGGTGATTGTTCTGCGGCTCATAGTATCGGTTTGCGCGCGGGTCTTTCTCCTTCTCCATCCGTCCTGTTACCGCATTCCAACGCCTTCGGATGATTGGCGGTGTGACTGTAGGTCTTCGCACCAGCGTCACCCGGCGCACAGGCACTTTGCTCTCCAGCAGCAACTCTTTTCTCTTGAGGAGGTCTTTCATCTCGTTACTGGTGAAATGGTCCGGGTCTAAACCCTCACGTCGCAACGCTGACCGTAGTTCTTCACGAAACCACCGGTCACGAACAAGCCCCGATATGCCGCCGCTGACGTCCCGCAGCGCAAGCATTTGTGCGCGTATCCTTCTCTTGTCACTTCTCGAACTGCATTTCTCAAGTTGTGCTTGCAATTGGTCCCAGCCCTTGGGAACTCGCAGATGCTTCGGTGTCAAGTCGGCCGCGAATTTGCGTATTGTAAACTCACCGGTCAAATTCCCATTCTTATCTACTACAGGACCATACGGATTATCTTTATGTAATGCCCCTGTAATCTTCCGACTCTCAGGACGGTGAGCAACGATTATCTTATCATACTCCTTCATCACATCCGCACGAAACGAATCGAAATCTCCCCACGACGGGGCTATCGCCTTCCTTCTTGGCTCGCTTCCGACCTCGACGGCCTCTGCCGCTCTGGCAAGCTGACTGAGCCGCTCAGGCCCACTTAGCGCAATCGCCACCGCGTCTATCGCGTGATGCCGGTGGTCCGCACGGTTCTTCTCGTCTTCCTGTCGCCCCTCCTTCTTGTCCGGGAACAGTCCCCAGTCACGCCGCAATATCGCCGTGTATCGCCCCTTCGTTGTGAAAACGTGCCGCTTTCCGTCGTTTCTCTCTCCGTACAACGTCTTTTCGAGCCAGCCCACTACTTGGCGGGATGCATAAGCCGCATCCGTCAACTGCGAGGCCACAAATCCATCCAAGTCCGGGACCTCCGTGCGCAGGTTGTCCCACTTAACTTTGTTTTCCTTTTCAAGATGCTTCAGCCGTTGCTCCAGCAGTGCAAAATCTTCCTTTGTAAGCCACTCCATCGGCGTCTTGTTGCCTTTACCCCGATTCGTCCCATCAAAACAAAGCACGAGGTTACTCAAAAAACTGTTTCCCCCGCGACTCTCCGGGATTATATGGTCGATTTCCAACCCCGTCCCTTCTGCTGCTTGCTTCTCACTAATTGTCTCGCCTGAGTAAGCGCAACGAAATTTCTGCTCTCGGCAAAGCAAAACCCGCCTTATGGCCTTCTGTTGCTGCGTTCTCGTCTCCCCCGCAAGCCCGAATTTCTCAATGATTTCCTTGCGCTCCTTCTCTCTCGCACGATTTCTGGCCAACTGCTTGTTCCGCACAATGGCGCTTTGCCTTGCCTCCCGCGCCAACTCCACTACAACTCGGTCGGGCTTGCACCCGAATTTTCGAATGTATCCCTGAATGTGCCGTCGGACCTCGTGAATCGCTTTGCGAACTACCGGATTGCTGATATCCTCCGGCGCAGGCGGCAGCGTGTCGGGGTGCTTTTCAATGTATTGTCGAAGCCTTCTGTTCCCGGCCCGCGCTCCGAATGAATAACGCTGGCGCTGCGCGTCACTTGCACCGTTAGTTGCGTCTTCAGCAAAAAGATTTCGCGCCTCGTTAGGCGTGAATCCTTCACGCATATAAGGCAGCAGATTCTTAATCGCCTTCCGTGAGTAATTCACTCGGTCATCAATTTTCGGACGCCCCTTCCACGCCTTAATAAATCGCGCCGCCTGGCCGCTGTCGAAGCCCCACCACTTCCCGCAACCATCCATCAGTCGCTGCACGTCCTTCTCCTCTTGCGGGTCAAACTTCAGAATAGCTGCGTTTATTGATTCCCGCTTCTTCGCATCAAATTCGGCCCATTCTTTTTTGCCGATTGCCCCGACAATCTCCCGCTTAAACCAGCTTGTGTTGAGCCCTCGTTTGGGGTCTTTTTCCACGCTAAGTGTGTACTCTGACTTCTTTTGCCCCTTGTCGATACCCAGCGCCCTTCGTATCGTTGCTTCAGTTGCAGTCTTCTGTTTTTCGAGTGCGGCTATCACCTTGTCTCGTTCTTCTTTCGTTAACGCCCGCTTTAATTCCCCGCGGGGCGTTATCCTGATATTGTTCACCGTCTCTAAGGCCAGAAACTCCTGCGCATACATGTCCACCTTCGGGCACTTCATATCGGTCGGCTCCAAATCGCATCGAGCCATCGTCCCCACGTCCCAGTACGTCTTTCTTTGCCCGAAAAGTGTCCCCTTGTACCGCCAGGTTGCGTCGCCCTTCGGATTGTCCAGCTCTTGCCTGCATTCGTCGCTAAGTTGCTTCGCTAATTCTCCGCCGAACGACTCCTGTTTTTTCCATAGCTTGTCAAACTCCTCCCGTATCATCCTGCGGTCCGCACAAAACTCATAAGTTCCCTCCCCGGATGCCTTCGTCCGGTTCCGAATCGGCGTCCCTATCTTCTTCCCCTTTTGCCCAGCTTCCCTCCTTCGTTCCTCATATTTGCTGGCCATCAACTCCCCGAATGTCCGGGCCTGACATTTCTCCATTGCCTTGCGCGTTTCGTTTATCGCATCCTTAATTTTGCCCGCATCCTCTTGCTCCTCATCCACGTCAAAACCGTAAGCCCCCCTTCGTTGTGCCATGTGTAGCAGCACCCGCCCAAATTCCTCCGGCTTTAGCTCTCGCTTTAACCCGTCTCGCCTCAACAGCCACGGATTATTGTCCGCCAGCCATTTCTTCTCCTCGTCTGAATCATTCGGCATCCATGCCCTCTTCAACAGAAACCCCCGCATCTGATGTTTCCGCTCGGCTCGTCTCTTCGTCATCCTCCGCACCGTTCGTTGCCCTCGCCTTGCCTGATTCTTCGGCGCTCCTCGCTTGTCCTCCCGTTCTTCCACTCCCGCAGGAAAGACACCGTCTCCCAATACGATTTTTTTCTCCGCAACCGCTACCGCCGCTGACCCTACCGAATTGCTCCCGATATCCAATCCGAGTGTGTAAGATGCCATTTCTCACCTCCAAAATTTTCTAAATTTTTCCTTGACGTGCTCTCCGTCTTTAGCTAAAAAGACCTCCAATTGTAACTGACCGGTGCTTGAGAGTTTTTCACAATAAGATGTGAAATTCGCAGGCACCTGCCTTCGGGCGACCGCCGTAGCGAGCGTAACCCGCTTCCTGCGGCCTTTTTCTTGCCCTGCGGCCACCCCAAAATACCCCAAAACCGCCCCCGCGTCAAATCCAAACAAACCCCAAATCTCGCAGCGCATTTATCCCCAGGGGAGCGGAGATCCTGAGTCCGCCGAAGGTTGCTCGCACCAAGGAGGATTGATTTTTGCATTTTAACCCCCCACGTGCCAAAAACTGGTCGGCCTCACAATTGAAGCCCCGATATGTCGGGGATTCAGTGGACAGAGCGGAGGGCTTTCACAGAAGCTTGCTTCGAGAAAAGACCTCGTGATGGACACCTAGGCCGACCATACAGTGCAAACTTGTCCCGCCGCAAGGGCATCCGTGTAACAGTAGCCAACAGGTCAGTTCCCAAACGACACACAAAGTGTCTCGGCGGACGAAGCCGCAAGGCGTCG
Organism: uncultured Pirellulales bacterium; assembly: GCA_964514115.1. Lineage (GTDB taxonomy): Bacteria > Planctomycetota > Phycisphaerae > Sedimentisphaerales > Anaerobacaceae > CAZEPI01. The sequence continues at coordinate 11,644 of CAZEPI010000025.1, forward strand.
CAGATGTCGAATATCCCGGCGTCTTCTGCGGGGCTCGCATCGAGAACGCCTTCGGCCAAGAACGCCTGCTTGCCCCCGAATGTCTCTGTCGGGGGACCAGAAAAAAGAAGGGCCCTGCGGCTTCCCGCAGGACCCCTATAAGCAAACAGTAGCCATCGCAGCGAAAACGCCTGACTTTTCACCCTGCACCCAACGTGGTGCGGGGGTTCTAGTATATCCCTAGAAAGGAGGTGATCCAGCCGCAGGTTCCCCTACGGCTACCTTGTTACGACTTAGTGCCAGTCATCGGGCTTACCGTCGGCAGGCGCCTCCCCACACCTGCTTTGAACAGAAAAGCAGAAATCCTAAATCCTAATCTCTAAGCACTAAACAATGTCAAAATCCAAATGTTCAAAACCACGCTGTTTTGAATTTGAGAAATTTGGTCATTAGAATTTGTTTAGGATTTGAGATTTAGATATTAGAATTTCCTACTTTGCTGCGCAAAGTAGGTGCGGGGTTAGCAACCCGACTTCGGGTACTCCCAACTCCCATCACTTGACGGGCGGTGTGT
>CAZEPI010000026.1:0-5904 GCA_964514115.1 uncultured Pirellulales bacterium
GCTGGGTTCAGACCGGCGTGAGCCAGGTCGGTCCCTATCTGCCGTGGGCGTAGGAATCTTGCGAGGATGTTTCCTTAGTACGAGAGGATTGGGAAGCACTGACCTCTGGTGTACCGGTTGTCCCGCTAGGGGCACGGCCGGGTAGCTAAGTCGGGAAAGGATAACCGCTGAAAGCATCTAAGCGGGAAGCCCACCTCAAGATTAGGATTCCATGCCGTCTTCGGACGGCAGAAGAGCCCTGGAAGACTACCAGGTTGATAGGCCGGGTGTGTAAGTGCAGAAATGCATTCAGCTAACCGGTACTAACGCTCGATTACTTGACCATATCAATCTTTGGTTGTTCGTGAGAAGACTAAGTGTTGCGTTTTGTGCATCCACATATTATCGTATTGCGTACTGCGTCCCGCCTTCGCTGAAGCTACGGCGGGTGAAATTGCGTGTTGCGTTAGATGAGTCGTCGTGCAGCGGCGCTCAACAACTTTGATTTTTGCTCTTTGATAGTTCGACTTCGCTCAGCACAGATTTTTGAACTTATCAGGCAATGCCTGATATAACGAGTTTCCTGGTGATTATACGTACGGGGAAACGCCTGATCCCATTCCGAACTCAGAAGCTAAGCTCGTGCGGCCGATGGTAGTCGAAAGGCGAGAGTAGGTCATCGCCAGGAATTTACGAGGCCCCGCGTCTTGCGGTCGCAAGACAGCAGCGGGGCCTCGCCTTTTTTTGGTTTAAGTTAAGATAAGGAGGTGTACTATGGCAAAGAGAAGAACAAACAGCAAGGAGCAGTGGTTTTGACACAATGAGCAAGCGACGCAAGGGTTATCCTTCCGAGAAGCAGGTGAAGGCCGGCGTGCAAATAGTGCATGGAAACAAGGAGCTGACAGAAAAGCTCGGGCGCAATGACCTATGCCCATGCGGGTCGGGCAAGTGCTTTCAAGCAGTGCTGTATGAAGACCGGCAGATTTGACGGCGTCAACCGCAGCTACTTCTTTTAGAGAAAGACAATAAAAAGGCGATTTAAGCACAAGACCTTTGCTTTTTACCATAGCATGTGCGAGAATGTATTTAATATTGTTGGGTGCAAGGTGAATGAGAAACGAAATTCTCAATCTGGCCTATGTGGATGATTATAGGATCACCTGTCAGACAGGAGATTTAGACCCCAAGCAATTTTCGGTCGCGGATGATGAAAAGGACACCTTTCGGAAAAAGGACGTCGAACTAAAGCGATTCTCGGCTGGTCAACTCCATCTTCCCGCGGGGGTCATTTGCGCATCAGACCCATTGACATTGCTTGACAATGCACAGGCCATACGTCCATCTGTTCGGCCGGGAAGTTATCCAGTTTATCTTTCCATAGCGCATATGATAATGCACTGGCCGGTTGTTCGTGATAGTAAGATGAGTTTTGAGCCAACGCCGGATCGCAGAGTAGCATTTGCAATGATTCAGTTTACGGAAAAGCCCGCTGCGAACTGGCAGCCAGCTTACTTCAGCGAGCAGGACGAATCTGAAATCAAAGATGGCGAAGTTTATGGATACAATTCATATTCGGGCAAGGGATGCTTTATGGACAAGACCCTTGCAGAGACGATTCGTCAGCGGTACGGCAGGGACTTTGGATACTACGACGAAATAGTCAGTGAAATGAATAAGGCCTCTAACACTTGCTTATGTACGAATTTGCAATTTGAGAAAGCGTCCAATCTTATAGTATTTTCAACGGGATTCGGAGCGGGAGTATATTCCTCATACTTCGGTTTTGCAGAAAGCGGCGAGCTGGCGTGTTTAGTCACCGATTTCGGAATAGCCCAGCCGGTGGGTATGGAAAAGCCGGAGGTCAAGCCATATGTCCCAAGAGGCACTGGCCGGGGGCTATGGGTGGGAACAAAATATGACTGGCGTCTAAGCGGGCAGGAAAAATACCTGAAAGGTGCGAAGCTTATCTGTCGCAAGTACAGGCAGAATCCGAAGAACCCGGGCTGGAACCATGACCACTGTGATTTCTGTTGGGCCACATTTTGCTTAGGAAAATATAGCGATTGCTTGAAAGAAGGATATGCAACGCTCGATGATTATCACTGGATTTGCCCGATGTGCTTCGAGGACTTTAAGGAGCTTTTCGACTGGCACGTTGTCACAGCGCCGAATGGGAGGACAAGCTAAGCGACGTGTGCGGCCGATGGTAGTCGAAAGGCGAGAGTAGGTCATCGCCAGGAATTTACGAAGGCCGGTTCCGAAAGGGGCTGGCCTCTCCTTTTTTAGCCACAGAGGTTTGGTTTCACCACGAAGGCACCAAGACACCAAAAGGGGGAACCACGAATTAGCACCAATTGGCACGAATGGTAGAAAAGTTTCACCGCGGAGAACGCCGAGGGGGTTCAGTCAGCTTGGCGGCTTTGTCGCAGCCTGAGCGCTAAGCAAGCTTGCTTTCAAGACTACGACTTCGGCCACTGAATCACTTACGTGCTTCATTTGTGAAGCTGACTGAATGATTGCCGGCCTTCTTCGTTGCGCGTGCTGCGTATTGCGTATTGCGCTGATTTTTCACCACAAAGACACAAATTTTTAACCACAGATTACACAGATTGCGCTGATTGTTTTACCACTAAGGCACCCGGCTTCGCCCAAAGGGCTTCCGACTTCGCTTGCGCTACGCCGGACAAGACGCCGTGGCAAGCCAAGACACCAAAAGGGGGAACCACGAATACCTATGGCATAAATTAGCACCAATTGGCCCGAATGGTAGAAAAGTTTCACCGCGGAGAACGCCGAGGGGGTTCAGTCAGCTTGGCGGCTTTGTCGCAGCCTGAGCGCTAAGCAAGCTTGCTTTCAAGACTACGACTTCGGCCACTGAATCACTTACGTGCTTCATTTGTGAAGCTGACTGAGGGCAAAGCAAGCTTTCGCCGAGCAAGCGCGCCTTCGTCCACAGGTAACTTCGTTACCTTTATGAAAGCTGACTGAATGATTGCCGGCCTTGGTCGCTGCGCGGATTAGGGGGGAAGTTCCCAGAGTAATTGGTCGAGGCGGTCGGTTGGGACGCATTCGACGTGGCCGTCGCAAAAGCCGATGACGTAGCCGTATCGCGTCCGCGGCTTATCGGGCAAAAGCTCGGGGCCTCCTGCCGGCCCGCTGCCCGCAGCACATTCAAAGACCAGCACCGTCTTAGCCGGCTCGCGGACGCGCCTCAGCTGGCGCTGCGATAAGTTCTTATTGAGTGCATAGCCCCTGCCCGCATGCGGGTCGAACGGGGAGCACCATACTTTTTCGCTTAGGCCGTAGCGTTGTCCGCCCTCTACCCACTCCTGCCCGCGAGGAAGAATCCCGTGGTTCGCGTCGGCGCACATCACGGTCGCAAGGCACAACTGCTTTACATTGTTCATTGAAACCGCTCTTCTTCCCTGCTCTCGCGCCGCGTGCAGGGCAGGGACGAGGGTAGCTGCCAGCAGCAAGACTATCATTGTGAAAACCACGCTTACAGCAGAGAGGGCAAGTCCGGCAATGGCAAGGCCCTGCCCTTTAAGCACGCCGGCGCTCTTGCCAATGGCCACCAAGGCGATAATCCCGAGAATCAGCCCTAAAAGGGCCGTAAGCCCTAACGTGAAAAAACCGGCGATGCCGAGCACCAGACTCGCCACAGCCAGCGATGACGTCCTTGACGACGGCGGCGATTGCCCCTGAGATTCGTTTGTCTCCATGACTTGGCCTCCAAAATGTGCGACTGGCCACTGTTCTTGCGGACGGTACTCCCGGCACTTGTAATCGCGATTGTACGCACGGTCCGCAGGCATCGCAAGGGATGGCTCTCTCGAAAAGTCGGGTTTCTGGTTGACATTTGGAGGGTAGCTGGCCGCCTCGGCGCCTGTTTTTCCGCTTGCATTTGGACTCTATTTGCTCAATAATCTCCATTGTACGGACTGCTCGCTGGCCAAGCAATAAGGATCGGTCCGTTGGGGCCGCCGGTTGTGGGTGCGGGCTGGCGGCCCACCTTTCTTGTTGATTTTTTTGGTGAGGGGGTTTATCTTCTAACACTCAATTTAGGAATTGATTATGACTACACAGCCAACACCCAAACGGAGGGAAATTCGGGCCAAAGCGGGAAAGGAGAGACCATGAGGGCGAAGAAATACCGGTGGATGGGAGCAGCACTATTTGGGAGCATCGTGGTTGTTGGTTTTGTTTGCCTCAGTGCGGAAGCACCGAGTGAGAGTATTAAGGAGATTCTCATGAGGGTTGGACTGAGGAAAGAATTGAAAAGATTTGTTGATGAGTCTTTAGAGAGGATGGACGATGCCAACGACATATTTGCCTACTGTAACGGGTTGGAGGGTTCCGAAGGCGTATATCTGGGAGGGCCGGGCCCGAGTGAACTGGAGAGTGTGTTGAGGGAAAAGATACGGGGGAAGCTGGAAGAGGCCGGCATTAAGGTATTGAGCGAGGAAGAATGGAACACGGCCCAAGGGCGACCGTGGCTCCGCGTGTGGGTCCTATCGAACAAGTTTGGGAACCAAGAGAGGTATTCGTGCGCCCTAAGGGTGGAGTGCACGGAAGACGCCTATTTGAAAAGGAAAGGCGTCCTGACTACAGGTCTATTGTGGTGGCAGGACGCCGCTTTTTGGGATGCGAATGACAGGGAGGTCGGAGAGGAAGTAAATGAAATGATTCATGCATTCATCAATGACTACCTTGCGGCCAATCCGAAAGAAAGCGCCACAGAAGCCGAACCGAACATTGAAGATTCGTTTCTCACCCCTTGAGGGAAACTGGAAACTGGTGGAAACTGGGGGAAACTGGGGACAGTCACCTATTTCTTAGGAGGTTTTTACCCGCATCGCGCGGGGTGGGGGCTAAATCGGACCCCACGTGGAACGTGGGGCTAAATAAAAGCGTGCCTCACGTGGGTACCGCCGGCCGAAGACCCCCGGCCTACGACTTACCGGGGCAGGCGGGGCTAAATATTTCTACTTGTTGAAATTAAGATTTGCAAAGTCCTTGTGGTGCTTGCGGGCGGCGGTATCATACGCATGAGCGGCGGCATGTTCGGAGGTGAAGTGGCCGAGGCATACTCGTATCTCGTATCTCGTCGCTCGTATCTCGTAGTTTTAACTTTCCTTCGGAAAGTTCAGACAAGCGAATTCTTTGTGATATTTTTTTGCGGCGTTATCCCGCCGGAGGCGGATAAACCCGCCAGACGGAGCGGCGGGTAAACTTAGGATCTCCGCTACGCTACGCCGGGGCGGAGGGTGATAGTGGGAGTTTGGAACCCGCGAACGCCCTGGGGGGTTCGGGGGCTAAACACGGGGCGGTGGGGGGAAGCAAGGAGGGTGTTGTTAGGTTTGAGGGTGGGTGGTGAGATTGGGCGTGGATAGCTTGGTGCGACCCCCACCGCGCGGGGTGGGGGCTAAATCCAAAACGGATTTGACCCCCAGCAGAGCTGGGGGCTAAGCGATAAGGAAGTTATGTATAGTCTTTGAAATTCAATGCGGCGAATTCTTTGTGGTATTTTCTCGCGGCGGTATCGTATGCGTGGGCGGCGGCGGATTCGGAGTTGAAGTCACCGAGGTAGATGCGTCGGCCATCGACGAGTATTCTTGCGCGCCATTTTTGTTTTCGTTTGAGTTTGGTGACGCCGACGTAGCGTGAGGAGGTTTTTGAGGTGGTTTTTCTTCGGTTTCGCATGTTCTGGGCGTGGGTGCAGAGGCGGAGGTTTGCACGGCGATTGTCGAGGCCATTGTGGTTGATGTGGTCGATGAAAAGAGACGGGGCCCGTTGCCCGGCCCACGGGGCTCGGGGTGGATGAGTGGATGAGGCAAGTTTATCTTTGAAAAAGAGCGGGGCCCGTTGCCCGGCCCACGGGGCTCGGGGTGGATGAGTGGATGAGGCAAGTTTATCTTTGAAAAA
>CAZEPI010000027.1:0-1571 GCA_964514115.1 uncultured Pirellulales bacterium
CTGTTCGTCAATCTTTTCATCGCCTCGCAGTTGAACTGGCGGCAGAAGGAAGTGACGGTCCGGCAGGAGACACAATACCCACAAACCGATGAGACGGTCCTGAAGATTGGCTGCAGGAAGCCTGTTAGCATACCGATTCACATCCGCCATCCGTACTGGGCAATAGATGGTATGAAAATCACCGTCAACGGCCGGAAGATAAAGGCGGCAAGTAAGCCCGGCTCCTTTGCCAGGGTAACTCGGAAATGGAGAGACGGCGACGAGGTCAGAGTGAAGATGCCCATGAAGTTGCGGACCGAATCTATGCCTGATAATCCGAACATAATAGCTTTTATGTATGGCCCCATAGTGCTTTGCGCCGAGGTCAGTGATAAGAAGATTCCGGTCCTGGTGCCACCGACGAAAGACATAACCTCTCACGTAAAACCGGCAGCCCTGGCGCCTCTCGAATTCATCACAGAGGGTCTCGGCAAACCAGATGACATCCGCCTCATCCCGCTTTATAAGATGCACGACCGACGCTACAACGTCTACTTCGACCGCTTCACCCCTGATAAGTGGGCCGCCGAGCAGCGCCGACACGAGGCTGAGCAAAGGCGAATCAGGCAGATGCAGGCGCGGACGGTGGACATGCTCCGTATCGGCGAAATGCAGCCCGAGCGCGACCACAACCTCAAAGGTGAGAAAACGTCGGCCGGGACTTTCAAAAATCAGAGATGGCGGCATGCTATACGAGGGGGCTGGTTCTCTTTTGAGATGGAAGTTCTGCCTGATAAGCCCCTCGAACTGATTGTGCGATACTGGGGCGGCGACTCGGATGGCCATGAATTCGATATCCTGCTCGACGACGTCAAAATCGCCACACAGAGACTGCAAAACAAAAAACCCGGCGAGTTCTTCTTCGCCAACTACAAGATTCCAAAGGAGCTGAGCTCCGGCAAAACCAAAGTCACGGTCAGGTTCCAGGCCCACCCCGGCAAAACGGCCGGCGGCGTATTCGGTTGTTGGATTATCAAAAGAGAGTCGAATATGACAGACTCCTAAGATAACACAAGACTCTGTGCCGCTCGACAATGAATCACATTTCCCACAATGGTAGGCCGGTTTCCTCATCATAAGCACGACGCAACTGCTGTCCCTTATAGACATCGATGGTAAACTCACACGCAAAAACAACAGTGCCCGGCGCCAGATGTCCACCGTATGCTCGGCCGTGCGCGTCGGACAGGGTTATGTGGGCATGAACCACAGGTTTGCCATCGCGCAGCGATATGTTACCAAAGAGACCGGTTATCTCCAGGGGCTCTTCGATTTCAAAGAATTCGTACTTACGCGCTTGTTGATTATAGATACAAAGTCGAGCCTTTTTGACGGCCCCAATCGCTTCAATGCGACCAAGGCTTATACCGTTCTGTTCGCAGACCGATGTCAGCTCTTCGAGTAAATCGCCACCATGTTTCAACTTGCCGATGAAAATTCGTTGGAGTTGAACTTCATTATAAATTGCCATCTGTTCCGCCTTATAACTGATTATACCCTAAACAAAAATCTTCGACTTGGAACGCCCAACT